>JALXWS010000001.1 GCA_025144025.1 Corynebacterium sp. p3-SID1241
TAGATTCCGCCCAGTAAGCAAAAATAAAAAATGACCCTCACCGGCAAAGCGATGAGGGCCTGGAAGTTGGTAGCGGGGGCAGGATTCGAACCTACGACCTCTGGGTTATGAGCCCAGCGAGCTACCGAGCTGCTCCACCCCGCGTCGAGATGACTTCCATCATCTGCGCTTGAACAGTGCGTTAACGCAAAGTGCATTCGCTCTGTCCTGGCGACTCATGTAACTATACATACGGAAAGGTACCTACCCAAATCCGCTGGGCAGGTGCCTTATTCACTACTTTTTAGAGGACCGAAACTACTTGTCCGTCTTCTGATAAGACTCCACAGCCTTATCGAGATCATCCAGGGCGCGTCCGTATTCCTCGAAGGAACCATCGCGTGCATCCTCAAGGCCCTTCAAAGCCTTGTTGATGTCATCGATGGCACCAGCCTGGTCGGAAGAGGAAGGCGCAGAAGCCGGGGCCGAAGGCTTGTCCTCCTTGGCATCCTTCTTATTCTTGTCGTCCTTAGCGCCGTCCTTGTCCTCGGAATCGCCGTCGACTTCCTCAATGTCTTGGGCAGCCTTGGCATCGATGCCAACTTGTTCAAGGGCATCACCAATAGTCGGAGCGTAGCCTACGCGGCCCTTATAGGATACGAGCACGCGCAGCAGCTTCGGGAAGGCAGAGGCCTGGTCCTTGCGCTGCGAGTAGATCGGCTCGAGGTACAGGATTTCGCCGCCACCTACCGGCAGGGCCAGCAGGTTACCGTTATGCAGGTCATTGGTGCCCTCCCACAGAGTGCGGTCGCGAGCGACCTGGTCGGACGACATCATCGCATCCTGTGCCTGCTTCGGGCCCTGGGTCTGCGTATTGGTGGGCAGCACGCGCACGGTGATATCACCATAATGCTCCGGATCGGAGGAGACAGCCATGTGAGCAGACAGGAACTCGCGGTTGAGACCACGGTAGGACGTGGTCAGCTGGAAGGTCGGCTTGCCGGTCTTCGGATCTGCGGCCATCACGTAGTACGGCGGCTGATTGAGCTGGCGGGATTCCTCCGCGGTGGGGTCATTCGGTACGGACCAGAAGGCATCGTTATTGAAGAAGACATTCGGGTCATCCACGTGGTAGCGCGCCAACAGGTCGCGCTGCACCTTGAACATATCCTCCGGGTAGCGGAAGTGCTGGCGTAGCTCGTCGGAGATCTCCGCCTCAGGCTTAACGACGTCCGGGAAGACGCCCTGCCAGGCCTTGAGCACTGGGTCATTCTTGTCGAACTCGTAGAGGTCCACGCTGCCGTCATAGGCATCAACGGTGGCCTTTACCGAGTTGCGGATATAGCCGACCTTGTCATTGACCAAGCGCTGGGTGGTGCCATCGGGATTGAGGGTGTCCTGGGTGGCGTCGGAAAGCGAGGCACGCTGGGAATAAGGCAGGGATTCCAAAGTGGTATAACCATCCACAATCCACTTCAAGCGGCCATCAACCACGGCCGGGTAGGTGGCAGAATCGGTGGTCAGCCACGGAGCAACCTTTTCCACGCGCTCGCGGGGATCGCGGTCATACAGCAGCTTCGATTCGCTGCCGACGCGATCCGAGAGCAGGAAGTTCAGCTCGCGGTACTTGGCGGCGTACATGGTGCGGTCAAAGATATTGCCAATGCCAACGCCGCCCTTGCCGTCATAGGTGTACGTGGAGCTATCGGTGTCATACTCGACCGGGTTCTCGCCGGTCTTGCCGGTAATCGCATAATCCATGCCATCGGCCGCGCCAGCAATGACTGGACCGTAGTAGATGCGCGGCTGGTCTACCTTGATGCCTAGGGACTTCTCGGCGTCCTGAGTTTCGCCTTCGCCTTCTGACTCGCCGGCCTGGGTCTGCAGGTCAGAAACGGTGAAAATGGGGAAGCCACCGCGGGCGGAACCCGCATCGCGGGCTACCTCATCGACCTTATTAGCCTGCGCTGCCACAAATCCGTTGCCGTGGGTATAGACAGTGTGGCGGTTAATCCAGTCTGACTGGTTCTCCCGCAACTCATTCGGATCCAGCTCGCGGGCTGCCACAACGAAGTCACGCTTCTTGCCATCGATCTCATAGCGGTCCATCGATAGCGTCTCTGGGAAACCGTAGAAGTTCTTCAGCTGCTGCATCTGGGTAAAGGTGGGAGAAAGGATCTCCGGATCCAGCAGGCGAAGGTTATTGATGGTGGCGTTATCGGAGGCCACCTTGTTATCGGAGACTTCATCCCCGCCGCCCCAGTTGTCTTCATAGGTGACGTGGTCATCTGTTAGCCCATAAGCAAAGCGCGTGGCCTCAATATTGCGGGCAATAGATTCTTCTTCCTTAGCCTGACGGTTAGGCTGCACGGAAAAGCGTTCCATGAGCAGCGGCCATGCCTGGCCGATAACCAGCGAGGACAGCAACATCAGCACCACGGCCAGGCCGGGAATGCGCAGATCCTTGATGACAACGGCCATAAACAGGGCCACGGCCACAAAGACGCCAATGATCATCAAGATGATCTTCGCCGGCAAGTAGGCGTGGATATCGGTATAGGAACCACCGGTGAAGAGGTCATGCTGGGTGTTAAGCAGCTCATAGCGCTCCAACCAGTAGCCAATGACCTGGGCTACCATCCACAGGCCGGCGGTCACCGCCAGCTGCAGACGGGCTGGGCGGGAGATGGAGCCGCGCACGCCGGCGGCCTTATTGCCTATGCGAATGCCGCCGAGCACGTAGTGGCCGAAAAGGGCGATGAGGAAGGCCAGAATCAACAGGATGGATAGGGTGCTAACCACCATCTTCAGAACTGGCAACGTGAAGGCATAAAAACCTAGGTCGTGGTGGAACTGGGCGTCTTGTTCGCCGAATTCCTGGCTGTTGAGGAAGAGCAGCACCGTGCGCCAATTGGACTGACCGATGAAACCGGCGATGACGCCCACGATGGCGGGGATGACCTTGAAGAAGATGCCCATGGACTTCTCAATGGACTTGCGGTACTGATACACCGGCGAGTTCAGGTCCCCAAGGTCGAGCGAATCCGGGCGCCCGCGCCAGGCAAAGTAGCCAGCGGCCCACACCACTGCGGCGGCAATAAGGCCAAAGATGATAAAGAGGACTATCCGCGCAATAATCGCGGTGGTGAAGACGTTCCGGTATTCAATCGCACCGAACCACCTCCAATCCGTGTACATGCCCACAAGCATGGGGCCGAAGAACAAGAGGACGGCAATGGTGGCCGCAATGATTGTCGCGACCCGCGGGGGCCGCTTCAACGGGGCGGCTGGTGTGGATGACCCTAAGGACAACGCCAGCTCCAATCAAATAGTGCGAATTTAAAACCTGTAGACTTCTTCCAGCTTAAGGAAGTAATACACAGATAACGAATAAGGATGTTCATGAGTTCCCCCGAATTATCACAGCCAGCTTTAAATCGCGCGATGACCGAAGCCGTGGAATTCGTCCACGCCGAAGGCTGGGACGCTCGGCCCACCCTCTTCGCGCTGGTTCCCACCCACTTGGTAGCCGATCAGCTTGCCGCGCTCGATGAAGAGGATGCCACGCCGCTTACCCTCATCGTGCAAGATAATGTGCCCGACAACATTGAGCCCGGTTCTGAGCAGTTGGCCGATTATGTCTCCCGCCTGGCCTGGCCTCGGGAGGTTGCCGGCGTCATCTTGGCCCAAGAAATTAAGTTCCGCGATACCTCCAGCGAGGACCCCTCCCCTCGCCCGGCGCGCCTTTATTCCGGGGCGCTGCGAGAGGAAGGCATCGAAACCACCTTGCTGCAGCTGCGCCCCACCGAGGAAGAGCTGGAAGCGGCCGGACCGTTCGCAGAAGATGACATCCAACTACGCGGCGGCCCCCAGGTAGCACCGGGGGTCATTGCGGCCTTGCGCTATGGGCTGAGCCAGGACCCGGATGAACTAGATTAGACTGGAAAGACATTTCTCGCCTGCGACTAAGGAGCATGTTCCTACCGTGCGACGCATTACTCTCACTCGCCTGACCGCCACCCGCGCCACCGCAGCAGCGCTTCTGCTGGGTGTAGGCGTGAGCACTGCCGCTTGTTCCTCGAACGATGCCGCGCCTGCCGACGCCCCCGTGGAGACCTCGCCTGCCGGCGCCGAGTCCACCGCCCCTGCTGCGGATACCGCTGAGGAAACCAGCACCGCCTCTAGCTCCTCCACCGTTGAGTCCAGCGCTGAATCGAGCGCGGCGGAAAGCTCGGAGGCGTCGGAGGGGGCGTCGGCAAGCAAGGAGCCCGGAACCGAAAAGTTGGAAAAGTCTGTGGCCAAGGCCTATGACATCTTTGCGCCGGTAGCGCCCAAGGAGCTGTTCGCCCTCTTTGACCGCTGCGATTCCACGGGCGGGGACGATTCCTATAACTGCTCTGGGCCAGAGGTAGGCCAGTTCCAGTTCTTCCGCTCGCACTCCAAGGCGAAGCAAACCACGCAGGTGCTTACCGAGCTGCGCAGCTCGCAGGTCATTGAGGATGACGGCGACCGCGTCGTAGGCTGGTCCACCTTGGGAACCACCGCGGTCATTACCGTAGTGGACAATAAAGAAGGCATGGTCATGCAACAGATGATCTCCTCCGATCAGGAAGACCCGGAAGAGAAGATCAAGGAACTGGGCCTAGCTAAGTAGGCCGACTACTGGCAGGTTTTAATATCCTTGCCGTCCGCGAAGTCTTTCATTGTGGACACTGCCTCATCCAAGGTGGAAACTTCCGCGATGGGCATATCGCCGTGGTCGCTCGCGGCGGCCTCGGAGCAATTGTCCTTCGGCGCGAGAAAGAGCTCCGCTCCGGCCTCGTGCGCAGCGGCGATTTTATGTTGGATACCGCCAATCGGGCCTACCTGGCCGTCTTCCTGAATTGTGCCCGTACCGGCCACGAACTTGCCGCCTGTGAGGTCTTCCTCGTTGAGCTTATCGATAACAGCTAGGGTAAACATCATGCCAGCGGAGGGCCCGCCAATATCCTGCAGGTTGTATTTGACCTTAATATCGTCTTGCGGGACCGAGAGCATGGCGATGCCCAGCATTGCCTGCCCCTTCTGGTGCGGGTTTTCCCCAAGCTCTATTTCTTCTTCTTGCTTCTTGCCGCCACGCTGGACGGTCAGCGTGACCTTATCGCCGGGGCTCTTTTTCTTAATGATGTCTTGGACCTCACCCGGCTCAGAGACATCTTTGCCTTCTACCGCGGTGATGACATCATCCTTTTTCAGCGTGCCCTGCGCCGCGCCCTCATCCAAAACTTCCGCGATGGTGATCTTCACCGGCAGGTGGAGGTAATCCATTGCGGCGACGGTCGCGGCAGACTCGGACTGGGTAAAGGCCTGCTTATTAGACTCTTCTACTTCCTTATCGCTCATATTCTGCGGAATAACGGTATCGATAGGCACGATGGTGTCATCGGTCATCATCCAGCGCCCCAGCGCCTGCGCCAGGGTCATATTGGTACGAACAGAGACCGTGGTCATGTTGAGATGACCATCCGTGTCATAGGTTTTTGGAGCCTTAACGTCTACGACCTCGGTGCCGTCCACCTCGCCTAATGTATCCACCGTGGGGCCTGGGCCTTCGGCGGCATAAGGGACGGTTAGTGACACATCGGTGCCCGGGATATGGTCGAGCGATACCAACGCACCGGTGAGGACGACGGGGATGGCACCCCACGCGATGGTGCGGACGCGACGGCTAGCAGGAGAATTCACGAATCAATACCCTACAACCTTTGCCGTAGTGTTCGCTGTCAGCGTTGCGGCGATCATGGAAAGTAGCCGGTTGGTGCCGGTAGATTAGGACGCATGAGCAACGGATTCGGTTTTTCTTTCCCCAATAACGATGACGACGATAATGACGGACGTCGTGACCAGAACCCGTTCGGCGCATTCGGCGGCGCTAATGGTGGCGGCCTCGGTGACATGCTGAACCAGTTCGGTCAGATGCTGTCCGGCATGGGCTCTTCCATGAACTCGCCGGAAAACTCCGGCCCGGTCAATTACGACATGGCTAAGCGCATCGCCCTGCAACAAATCTCGCAGTCCAAGACGGTAAGCGCGGATGACACCAAGGCCGTAGAAGAATCCGTGCGCTTGGCGGAGCTCTGGCTTGATGACGCCACCTATTTGCCCACCGCCTCAGGCACGGCCAAGGCTTGGGATTCCAAGCAGTGGTTGGAGGAGACCATGCCGGCGTGGCAGCGCATGGTCACCCCGGTGGCAGAGCACATGAATGATGCCCAGCTGGACTCAATGCCGGAAGAGGCGCGCGAGATGATGGGCCCCATGACCAAGATGATGAACCAGATGTCTGGCATGAATTTTGGCATGCAGCTCGGCCACGCCTTGGGTGATTTGGCCTCCCAGGCGCTGACCGGTTCCGATTTCGGCCTGCCCATCGCCCCAGCCAATACCGTGGCACTGTTGCCACAGACTATCCAGAAGGTCGCCCGCGAGCTTAATGTTCCTGGCCAGGAGGTGCTGGTTTATATTGCCGCACGCGAGGCTGCCCGCCAGCGACTGTTTAAGCACGTGCCTTGGTTGGTAGAGCGCATCGTCTCCTCCGTGGAGGAATATGCCATTGGCCTGGTCATTGATACTTCCCACTTAGAGGAAGTCACCCGTGAACTCAACCTCGAGTCCGGCGATCCACAGGCAATCCAGGATGCGATGAGCAAGTTGCAGGGCATGGATCTCTCCCCGCGCATTACGTCCAAGAACACTGCGGCCGCATCTCGCCTCGAAACCCTGCTGGCATTGGTAGAAGGCTGGGCCGAGCACGTCGTTTCCGAGGCACTTGGCGAGCGCATCCCGTCCACGTCTAAGCTGACCCAAGCATGGGCGCACCGCCGCAGCACCGGTGGTTCCGCCGAGAATGCCTTCAGCAAGGTGGTTGGCATCGAGCTCAATGCCCCTAAGGTCTCTGAGGCCGCAGAGCTATGGCGCCGCGCCACCGTGGCCGTGGGCGCAGAGAAGCGCGATAAGGCATGGGATCATCCTGACTTCCTGCCTACTGCGGAGCACTTGGATAACCCAGCCGCCTTCATTGACTCCCTGCTGGATGACGGCCCTGATGAGGGCTTTGAAGAGGAGTTTGCCAAGTTGGAAGAAATGCTGAAAAACGACGAGGCTTCTTCTGACGAGCCAGCGGATGAGAACAAGAAAACCGAAGATAAGGACGATAAGAAAGATAAGGGCAACGAGGGCGACGAAAACTAACAGCCCCAGCGCTGATAGGCCTCAAGATAGCCCTTCGCTCGCTCGGCGTGGGGCGCCCTGTCTGCCCAGTGCCAAAAATCCCGCCCATGGCGTGGGATGAAAGTGTGGGTAAGCTCGTGAATAATCACCGAATCCAATACATAGTCCGGCACGTGTTGTAGCCGGTCGCTCAGCCGAATATCCGCGGTGGAGGTAGTACAGCTACCCCACCGCGTATTTTGATTGCTAACCCACCGAATAGAGCCGATGGTTGCACGGCCATCTAAATACGCCGCGTTGAGCCGCCGCGCACGTTCTTCGAGCTGGGCGTCCGTGCGGCGGTCACTGCCCTGTTTCTTCTCCACCCGCGCCAACATGTCTGCGACGGCATCGCACTCATCCCGCGCGGACATCCAGGCGGGAATGCGCACCTCGAGCACCCCGGAGACCATTCGTGCCTGTACGGTCTTCTTCCGTTTAGCGGAGCGTATGACTCTAACCTCTGGGGGCTGCGGTGCGGTGGGCTGCGTGCTCGACATGACAGGTGATTGTACCTGTGGTGCAATGGAGACCACATACTTCGGGGGAAGGGGTAAAAGCGTGGGGATTTCTGCCGCCCAAGTGGTCTTGGCGCCAGGCAGCGCCGTGTTGTGCCGCGAGGAAACGGTGGTCCAATTCGGCATGGATGCCACTCGTGTTGGGGTTGCGGAAACAGGAAGCGCGCTCGCCGTCGCGACAGCTTTCAACACCGCTCGCGAACCAGTGTCCCCGGAGGACTTGTCTGAACGGCTGCGTGCTGCAGGGCTTGAGAAGGCGGCGGCGCTGAGCCTCATTGAAGACGCGCTGGACTACGGCATCCTCTGGCCACACAACGAGGCCGAAGCCAAGGCAGACACCATTGTCCTCATGGGAGGATCCACCTTGGCGGAGAGGCTCCGCGCGCGCCTTGAGGCGGATGGCTTCCAGGTCCGCATCCCGTTGGAGGAGGACAATGTCTTTTCCTATATCCACGATCTAGACGGCATGTATCCGGTACTCGCCGTGGACCAACTGCACTGCCCGCTGGATTGCGCGAATGCGCTAGCGGGCACTGCCACGACGTGGCTTCCGGTTTCTCTTCTGGACAACCGCGGAGTAATTGGTCCTGTACGCCTGCAGGGCCGCGGACCATGCCCATTTTGCGCCCACCTTGCTCGCGTGGATATGGACCCGCTGTGGAATATCATCAGCACTCAGCTCACCCGCGTGCGCCGCGTGCCAGAAGCCGTGGTGCTCGATGCTGTTACGGCGCATACACAAGTGATCATCCGGCGGCTGACGGGACGGCCGCTGCCGCCAGGCGCGCCGACGGCAAAACCGCGACCGGGCCAACAATGGGAGGTCGATGTCTACGGCCACCACCAGCAACGCACGGCGATTGCGCATCCACGCTGCCCGGTGTGCTTCGGCGGCAAGACCAACCTTGCTAGCTACGAACCGAACGAATGACCTCTAATACCTGGGCGCCGTAGCGCTCCAGCTTGCTAGGTCCTACGCCGGAGATGGAGAGCAATTCTGCCTCATCGGACGGCAGAGCCTCCGAAATGGCCTGCAGGGTGGCATCGGAAAAGATGACATAGGCCGGCACCTTCTCCTCGCGTGCAATTTGAGACCGCCACGAGCGCAAGGCAGCAAAGACCTCCTCATCGCCGCCACCCTCGCAATCTTCATGGCGGCCAATGACCTTTTCCGCCGGTGTTCCCAGCGGACCAGAGCACACGCGGCAGCGCTTCGGGCGGCGTGAGCGAGCCCCACCGCCGGAGCCACCTTCGGCCGCAGGAACGATGCCATCGAGGAAGCGGGTGCGCTCGCGCGAGGCCCGCGAGCCGGTAGTCTTCGCCAGCGCCCACGACAGCGCGAGGTGTTCACGGGCGCGGGTAATACCGACGTAGAACAATCGGCGTTCTTCCTCCACCTGCTCATCTCCGGCCTTGATGGCGTGGTTGATAGGCATAAGCTTTTCTGTCAGCCCCACGAGGAATACCGCGTCCCATTCCAAGCCCTTGGCGGCGTGCACGGTAGCCAGCGTCACGCCTTCCATGGCTGGGGCCTGCTTATCGGTAGAGCGCCGGCGCAACTCCCCCAGGACCCCGTTGAGATCGATGTCAGGAGTGGATTCCACAATCTTTTCAATGAGCCCAACCAGTGCGTTGAGGGACTGCCAGCGCTCGCGGGCCTGCGCGCCCTGCGGCTCGGTGGCACTTAGTCCCAGCTGGACAAAGGCGGCACGGGCAATCGCCACTGGGTCATCCGGCAGGTCCTCGCGGCGGGTCGCGGCGATGAGCACGCGGATCGCCTCCAGGATTTCCGGGCGGCGGAAGAAGCCCTCACCGCCGCGGACTTGGTAGACCACTCCGGCGTCGGCAAGCGCCTGCTCAAACTGCTCCGACTGAGCGTTGATGCGGTAAAGGATGGCAATCTCGGAGGCCGGCACGCCCTGGTCTAGCAGCGTGAGGACCTGGCCGGCCACCTCCTGGGCCTCAATCTCTTCGGACTCATAGGCCTTGAAGGTGGGCTCGGGACCGGGCTCGCGCATGCCTTGCAGCTCCAAGCGCGTGCCCGCCGCGCGGCCGGTAGCCTTGCCGATGACCCGGTTGGCCAGGTCAGTTACCTGCGGCGTAGAGCGGTAGTCGCGCTGCAGCTTGACCACGGTGCCATCCGGGTACGTGCGGGAGAAATTGAGCAGGTAGTCCGGGGAGGCGCCGTTGAAGGAATAGATGGTCTGGTTAGCATCGCCCACCACGGTAAGGTCATCGCGCTCGCCCAACCAAGCGTTGAGCACCCGCTGCTGCAGCGGGGTAACATCCTGGTACTCATCGACGACAAAGGTGCGGTACTGCTCGCGGAAGGTCTCAGCAATCGCCGGCACATTCTCGATGGCACCTGCGATGTGCATGAGGAGGTCATCGAAGTCCAAGTGCATCATGTCCGGCGTGGCCTTGGACTGCTCGTAGCGGCGGAAGGCCTCTGCCACCTTTGCCGGATCGGCCGGTGCAATGCGGTCCGTATTGGCGATCACGGACTCATAATCTTCGGCACTGACCAGCGCGGACTTAGCCCACTCGATCTCCGCCAGGACGTCTCGAATCATGTCCTTGGAATTATCCAGCCCCACCGAGCGCACCGCGCGGGCAACTAGGGGGAATTTATTATCCAGCAGTTGCCACGGAAGATCTCCTGCTACCTGCGGCCAGAAATACTTCAACTGGCGGCGCGCCGCCGCGTGGAAAGTCTGCGCCTGCACGCCGGCCACGCCCATGGTGCGCAGGCGATCGCGCATTTCTCCGGCCGCTCGCGCCGTGAAGGTCACCGCCAGTACCCGTTGCGGACTAACAAAGCCTTGGTCGACCAAGTTAGCAATGCGATAGGTAATCGTGCGGGTCTTGCCCGTACCCGCGCCGGCCAAGATGCACACGGGCCCGCGCGGCGCCGTGGCCGCGCGCAGCTGATCTTCATCCAGCAGGGACAAATCCGGCTTAGTCACCGTGATACCACTCCATAATCATCGTGTGTGCAATTGAACCCGGACGAGGAAGCTTAAGCTCGGGCAGCTCGGCGCGCTCCACCCACCGGATTTCTTCCAATTCCCCATCAGTATGGCAGGCAGGGTGGACATCAGCCGTGCGCCCACAAAAGCCCAGCATAAGCGACCCACTCGGTGGCCACGCCTGCGAGCCCCAATAGCGAATATCGTCCACCTTGCGCCCGGTTTCTTCCAGGGCCTCGCGTGCAAAAGCCGCTTCCGCAGTCTCGCCCGGTTTAACGTAGCCGGCGATCAGAGAAAAGAAACTATTGCGGCGGCGATTGCGCGCCAGCAAAATCCGGTCGGTGCTGCCGAGGCGGATAAGCCCGATAACCGCAGGATCTAGGCGTGGGAAAACCATCCGGCGCTCGTCCAAAGGATCGCGCCCCACGATTCCCGGTGCTGGGTAGTCCAGCTTGTGACCGGTGCGCGGATCAAAGCGCTGCTCGCGCCGATTGCGGATCAGCGCAATGGCTTGCAAAATCACCGGCTGGTCCGCAAAGAACGTCGCGCTTTCTAGCCAGCCCAGCTCGCTAGCACCGTCTTCCGGATACGCGCACGCCTGCAGGGTACCTAAGTCGACTACTGCGTGCTTGCCGACGCCCCCGGGAACATTCTCCACCAGCACCGGTTCCCCCGCTGCCGTAACCGGTACCTGGCCGTGAGGGGTTACTGGGAGGAACATTTAATCCTCATCATCATCGTCCATGACCTCGATGGGCTGTTCCATCTCATGCTTAATGTAGAGCAGGCGGTCGCCCGGCTTCAGCGCGGAGGCATCCGCGGTGTCCACGCGGTGCAGCTCGTTATTGCGCAAAACAGCCAACACAATATCTGCTAGGTGGCGTGGGTTGGAGCCCACCTCGAATTCGCGCACGGCGCGCTCGGCTACGGAGAAACCCTCGTTGGGTGAGAGCAGATCTTCCATCATCTCCACCACCGTCGGGGTGACGGTGGCCAGGCCTAGCAGTCGACCGGCCGTCTCAGCGGAGGTGACCACGGAGTCTGCTCCAGATTGACGCAGGAGGTGGCGGTTCTCAGACTCACGGACCGAAGCCACAATCTTGGCCTTGGGGGCAAGCTCGCGCACCGATAGGCAGCACAGCACCGCGGTATCGTCCGTGGACGGGGTAACCACAATGGAGCTGGCATGCTCTACCCCGGCAATCTTAAGCACATCCTGCTTGGTACCGGAGCCGAAAATAGTCACCAGACCGTGATGCTCGGCGTGGGCTAAAGAGGCACGGTTGGTATCGATGACCACGATCTGGGAGGACGGAACATCATCGGCCAGCAGCGCGGCCACGGCTCCGGCGCCCTTGGTGCCATAACCGATAACGACGGTGTGGTTACGCAATTGCTTTCTCCAGTTCTGGATTTGGAAAGTACGGCGGGCCTTATCCGTCAACACGGACAAGGTCGCGCCGACCAATAAAACAAGGAAGATCAGGCGGGCAGGGGTAATAAGCACTAAGTTAATGAACCTGGCCTGTGGAGACACGGGCACGATATCGCCATAGCCCACAGTGGTCAGCGACACCGCCGCATAGTAGGCGGAGTCCAACAGTGACATATCTTCGCTATAGCCGCCCCCATCCAAATAGACCACGACGGTCACGAAGACGACAATGCCAAAGGCCCACAGCACGCGCTTGCCTAGCTGGCGCCACGGGCTGGAGTTTTCGTCTCGCGGTACCGTAATGACGTCAATGAGCGCGTGGTCTGGCTGTGAGGACAGCTCAACCTGTGGCAAGAAGCGACTTGTAAAGCGTGACTTCATCGCCTGCGCACGTTTTTTGGTCACTAGCCCAGCCTTCTTTTCTGGTCTCGGATGATTGCTCAAAAGATTGCGCGCTTACGCAACCGCCCACATACCTTAGCTCTTGTGGCGCTCAACTGACGATTCAAGGAGGTTTTTAAGCTCCTCCCCCTCCGGCAGGCGGGCGGGCTCGAAGGTATATCCATCATGCACATAGTAGAAAGCAGCACGAATATTCTGCCCACCGTGGATGCGCCGCCATGCCTCTGCGTAAACGGCTAGCTGTATCTTTGCAGCATCCATAGCCTCTCCCTTAGGCGGGCGGCCAGTCTTCCAGTCCACCACCATCCAGGAGCCATCATCCAAACGGAAAACAGCGTCCATGCGTCCACGCACCACGGCATCGCCGATCGTGATTTCAAACGGCGCCTCTACGTACTCCGGTTGACGCTGCGCCCACTCCGTGCTCAGGAAGGCCTCCTTGAGCTCTTCTAAATCGAAGTCCTCCGGTTCATCGATTCCCGGAAGTTCTTCCTCGCCCAATAGCGCCCGGCTGCCGAAGCGGTCCTCCAACCACGCGTGGAAGGCGGTACCGCGCTTGGCATAGGAATTCGGCTTAAACGGCACGGGGCGGCGCTGCCTGCGGGCAAACTGAAGCGGGTCTGCCCGCAGCGCAACCATGTCAGAGGCGGTCAGCTCGCTGGGTAGCTCAACGTCTACCACCGGCTGTTGCAGGGCCTTGTACTCCTCAATGAGAGCGCCAGCTTCCTGCTCCCATAACTCAAAGGTTTCACCCCGGCTCAAATCTGGGAGTTCCTCCATTGCTGCAAGGACTAGGTCCGCACCGGCGACTGCCTCTGGGCTGGCCTCAAGCGCTGGGAATTGTGCGCTCTCCCCAAAATCATCCTCGGAAGGCTCGTCGGGGACGGACCACTCCACCACGTACTGCGGGAATTGCTCTTTCAGGCGCTCTAGGTATTCATAAGGAACTTTCTTCTTCTTTCCATTGGCGTTATTGGTGCCCGAGCCGGTAACGGTCAGGGTAGATTCGGTACGCGTCAGCGCCACATAAAAAAGGCGTGCCGATTCTTCCGCCTTGATGGCGCTATCTGCTTTCTTAAACTCCTCGCACGCGTTTTGGAAATGCGAGCGCTTTTGGGCATCCTCTGGGACCGCAATATAGTCATCGTCTCCCGGGACCTTATCGATCCTGGACAGGAAGGTCTCTGCTTGTGCGCTATAGCTAGACGAATCCGCATGCACCACGCAGACGTGTTCCCATTCCAAGCCCTTGGCCTTGTGCGCGGTCATAATCTGCACGCGGTCAGTGGCCGAGGGAACCTCGCCAAGGTCTAGGCCATCTTCCTTTTCGAGCGCTAACGCAAAGTAATCCAAGAGCGCATACAAAGAATCACCGTGGAAGCCCGCGACGATATCGGCAAATTTATCCAGATGTGTCGCGCCCCCTGCGCTTCCACGCGCAAGGACTTCGGTGCGGATATTAAACAATGCTTCAATATCGGCGAAGATATCCACCAGCGGTTTGGAAAGAGAATAGGTGCGCAGGTGTCGCAGTTTGGCAGAAACCTCTTCCATACGGGCGAGGCCTTGCGGGGTATAGCGGTCTCTCTCACCTAGATCGGCCAGGGCGTCGGCAAGGCCGACGCGCTGATCCGGCTCCTCAGCGGTGACATCTTCCAGCTGCGCACGCAGGTAGTCTTCCGCGTCCATCCCCGGCTCCCAGCGCAAGCGCTCCTCCCTCGCGCCGGCCAGGTTTCGTTGGCGGGAAGCAAGCGCTTGAATATCACTAATCCCCAGACCACAGATGGGCCCTGCCAGCACCCGCACTGCCGCAGGCAAGTCTTCTGGACGCACGAGCATGGTGGCAATAGCTACGAGGTCCTGGATTTCTGGCTGCCACAGCAGGCCACCGAGACCAATGATTTCATTGGGTACGCCCGCTTTGTCTAGCGCCGCAGCGATGGGGGCGGAGTGCCTATTTTTACGAACCAAAACCGCCGCGCTGAAAGTATCTCCCTCGCGCTTTTCCCACTGCTCTTTCAGGTACTCGGCAACGAATTCACGCTCGCGAACCTCGCTGTCGAAATACGCCAACTGGATGTCGCCTTCGCCCTTATGCGGGGCGGCAGAAAGCTCGTCCACGGGACGTTCAACGCCTTCGAATACGCCCTCCGCCACTGAGTTAGCCAAGTCCAGCGCACCAGAGGGGTTGCGCCAAGAGGTGGTCAACTGGTCCTTCGGAGCGGGTGTGCCCGGCGCGACCGGAAAGTCCTCCACGAAGGCAGTGAGGTTTTCAGAGGTCGCACCACGCCACCCGTAGATGGCCTGCATTGGATCACCCACGGCCGTCACAGAAAGATCCTTTTGCTCCCCTCCGAACAGGCTTCGTAGAAGCACGCGCTGGGCATAGGAGGTGTCTTGGTACTCGTCTAGCATGACGACCTTATAGCGCTGGGACTGCTGCTTGCCCACCACAGGATGGTCGCGCGCTACGCGGGCAGCGACGGCCATCTGCTCGCCAAAGGTGATGACTTGTCGCTCGGATTGTTCCTTTTTCAGGGCCTCCAGAAGCGGCACGTACTGCACGCGGCGCTCCTGTGTGTGGATATAGTCCAGCAACGTCTTTGAGTATTCGGGGCCATTCTTTTGGGATCTATCGAGGTTATCGATGTCCGCCCGAAAATCGCGAGCATGCTCGGCGATGTGACTCGTGTCCTTGAGCCCATTATCGATATCTTGGCTGAATTTCAGCAGGGTCTCGGTAATCGTCGCTAAGGCGCGATCATCCTCCAGCTGGCCGGTGTAATTGCGCACCACGTCATAGGCCAAGGAATAACGCTCGGCCTCGGTGATGATGCGTGCGGTGGGCTCTACCGGAACCAAGAGCCCGTATTCACGGACGAGTTCTCCCGCGTAGGAGTCATAGGTAGCTACCTTCGGCGCGATGTTTTCTAGCGCTTCTGCCACCTCGCCGCCTGACGGGATGAGGCCGGAATCGCGCAATTTAATCAGCTGCCGCCGGATGCGCTGCTCCAGCTGTTGCGCGGCCTTACGGGTGAAGGTCAGGCCGAGAACCTGCTCCGGGCGCACATAGCCATTGGCCACCAGATACACCACGCGCGAGGCCATGGTTTCTGTCTTGCCGGCACCAGCGCCAGCAACCACGAGTTTGGGGCTAAAGGGGCCTTCGATGACATGGGCTTGTTCCTCGGTAGGCGGAAAGTCCTTGCCCAAGGCTGCAGCGATCTGCTGTGGGGAAAAGTTGCTCTTAGGCATCGGTAGTCATCCTTCCTTCTTCCTGCACGGGGCAGATGGAGCGAATTGGGCACTTATCGCAGTCTTTATTGGTGCGCGCAGTGATGCGCGGGCCGCGCATCTCCTCCACCAGCGGGGGCAGAAGTGCGGCGAAATCTTCCAGGGCTTCCGGCGATTTATCGCTTTGCCAAATCTCACCAATCTTTTTGGTGGTCACACCCGGATAAACCAGCACGCCTCCCTTGCGCGGCATTCCTTCGCCGTCGTGGACCTGGTGGCCATCGAATGCGCCATGGGCAAGGGCGAGCTGATAGGTCATCAGCTGCACGTGATCCTCGCCTTCCTTCTTAGCCGGGGTGCTTCTCCCCGTCTTGAGGTCCACCACCAAGTAATTTCCCTCTTCATCGCGAAGGAGACGGTCCATATAGCCGCCGATGCGCACGCCTCCGCCGACGTGCACGCCTACGGGGATTTCCACGCCAGCAAGTTCCTGATTGACCTCGGATTGGCGCGCCCATTCGCGGGCGCGGTCCAACAGGGTGGAAAACTCATCGAGCTTGAAACGCAATTGCCACTGCGGTACGTCCTGGATGCGCTCGAAAGCCTCCATTACTAAGAGCTTGGCCTTTTCCGCATCCATTCCGCGGCCAATGGCTTCAAAAAAGGCGTGGGCCAAAGTACCGCGGAGCAGTCGTTCCTCGGTACTTGGGTCCTCAGCCACATTGCCCAGCACGGCCTTAAGTGGACAGTTGAGCAATGCTTCCACGCGGGAAGGCGACAAGCTACCGGTGGTATGCAGCGGCACTTCGGCCGCAACGGAACGCGCAGACCACCATTGTTCCGGGTGGGCGCCAGGGATATCGGCTGCCGCTAACCGCGCAAGCTGTCGGGCTGCTTGTCTGCGTTCAACCTCGCCGGATTCCAGGTTGGTGACTACGCGGCGCAATTGGGCGACGAAGGACGGCACCGACAGCACAGCAACGTCGAGTGGATCCACCTCAAGACCGTCGCGTACAGAAACGGGCGCGGGTTCCGGTACATCGAGGCCCAATTCGCGCGGGAGTTGGGAGCGACGCAGTTCCCGCTTGGCTTGCCGACGCGCTGCTTGCCCGGGTACGTCTACGCCACGGCCGGCGAATTCTTTGATAAAGCGGGATGGCTCGGCCACCGTATCGCCTTCCGGATTCTCTACGGCGGCAATGAGCAGGCGCTTTCGGTGGCGGGTGGTAGCGACGTGGAAGAGGCGGCGCTCTTCCGCCAAGCGGGAAGCGACATGGCTGACCGGGGTATCGGGATCAATATCGTGATCGAGAAGATCGATGAGATCTTCTTGTCCAAAGATAGAGCCGGTCTCCCCTAGCGAAGGCCAGCTTCCTTCCTGTGCGCCAGCCACGATGACGGTATCCCATTCACAGCCCACGGCACCGTGTGCAGTCAGGATTTCTACCGCCTGCGGCATAGCGGTGCGGCGGTCGCGCACGCCAGTGGGAAGTTCTTGCTCGGTGATATGCGTCAGGAATGCGCGAAGCGGCGAGTCAGGGCGGCGTTCGACGTAGTCACCAGCGGCGTCAAAAAGCGACATCATGGCATCCAAATCGCGGTCAGCCTGCGAGCCAGTCGCGCCACCGCGCAGCGCCGAAGCCTGCAGACGATTGTCCAATTCGGTAGCGCTCCACACCGCCCAAAGGATCTCTTCCACCGAGGCTCCAGAGGCGAGTGCTTCTCGGCCGGCCCTAAGCACCGCACGTACTCGTTCCAAGATGGAAAACTCCCGCTCGGTGAGCTGGCCGTTGAAGTCCGGAAGCTCGCCATACAGAAGGCCGCGGAGGCTATCGATGCCCCGGGCGTTGGAATCCCAGCGACGTAAACCACGAATCAAGCGGCGCAGGGTGACAGGATCAGCACCGCCCACGGGGCCGGTGAGGAGTTCTTCCAGCTCGGAATTGGATAGATCCTCCTCCAGTGCGCGCAACGCAAGCAGCACGGCAGAGACCAAGCGCTGCTCGGCCAAGACGACGTCCGTGGGGTTAATGTGTACGGGGACCCCGGCAGCCAAAAGGGTACGGCGCATCTGGCCGATATCCCCGGTAGAGCGTACGATGACCGCGATATCGCGCCACTGCACGCCATCTTCGAGGTGGCGGCGGCGCACGGTATTAGCCACGACGTCGCGCAGCCTTCCCTCTGAGTCCACGATAGAGATGCATGCGGGTAAAAGGGTGCGGTGTGGCTCCGTCAGTTCTATTTCATGTTCAGCGGGGAATTCACGCAGGAACCGTGAGCTAGCACCACGGAAAGCAAAAACGGATTGATCTGCATCGCCGCCTACAACCACAAGCTGGGCATGAGGAGCCAACTCGCGGATGAGTTCACCAGCAGTAGGGTCGAGCAATTGGGCATCATCGACAATGATGGTGTGAAAGGGGTGCTCGCGCAGCAGCTGAGGGCGCTGGAGAACCGCGGTAACCAACTCCGCCGCTGAGTAGGAATGGGAGCGAGATAAAAGCTGAACGCGTTCGTACTCGCGCAGGAATTCACCCGCGGCGGACCACATGGGGCGTCCGTATTCGCTTCCAAGGCGCTCAAGGTCATCTGGGCCCAACCCGCGCTCGATGGAGCGAAGCAGGAAATCGCGCAGCTGCCGGGCAAAGCCCACGTATTCGAGTGCGGGGCGCATCTCGGCTGGCCAAGAGCCGTGACCGTCTTCTGCTTGCCCGGCAAGCAACTCACGGATAACAGCATCTTGTTCCGCACCGGTGATTAGCCGCAGTTCCTCTTCTGCGGCAGTGCGCAGCAGCGCGAAAGCCAGGGAGTGCACGGAGCGCACCATAGAGCTCTGCGCGGCATAGTCCTCTAGGCGCTCAGAGAGCTCGCGGCGCAGCCGCGCACCGGATTCCTTCGAGGGTGCAATAACGAGAATGCCTGAGGGATCCGCGCCGGTTTCCCGGGCTTTATCCAGGGCATGAATGACGGTATCGATAAGGAAGCTAGATACACCGGTGCCAGCCGCGCCAGTTACCTTCCAGGTGCCGGATTCGGGCAGGTCAACCGACCAGCTCCGGGCCGTGGCGGACGGAGTACGGGGAACGAGGCGCACCTGCGGGGACGGTGGAAGGACCACTCCCGCGCGGGCGGCGGAATGGGGATCGTATGTCACCGCTCCAGTATGGCAGATGCCTGCGACACCAGATGCTGTTCCACCCGTTCAATATACGAACGCGTGTTTGAGCGAGAGGTGGGATGCAGGTCATTAATGTGGCGCCGGTACGATACCGCGCGCAGAAGCAGCTCCTGCATACCAGGCACGTGGCTAAAACGCTGACAGATTCCATCATCTACCGCTTGAGCGATAAGCCCATCCACTATGACTAGGGCCGCGCCCCACCCGGCAGGGCGCGGGGATTCGCTAGGGACCAATTCCACGATCCCCGGCGGGTTGGTCCCGTGGTAGACCGTGGTGGCTAGCAGTGCGGTGTGGGCGGGGATAAGGGGGACGTCGACAAGCAAAGTTGGCCGGTAGGCCTCTCCTGTTTCTTCCCAAGCGGAGCGTTCAGCGCGAGCAAAGTCATCGCTACGCTGCCCGTTAGGCAGGGACACTTCCGCCATCGCTGCATCAAGCCGCAGGGCCATCTGCGCGGTTTCATCAATGCGCCCACGAACCTTGCCAGGAATAAACTGAGTAGCCTTCCAGCCCGCGGCCGTATGCCGGCCATCGCTAGACAGCACAGGCCGGGAAACCCGCGCGCCCTGTACGCTCAGACGCTCGCGTACTTTGGCAGACCATGCAGCAAAGGGGCCGGCTTGGGAATAAACCACGTCACCAACCTTGATGCCGTTATCCCACACTGGACCCAATTGATCGCCTTGGACGCGGCGGGTACCGGCGGCACCGGTTTCCGCATGGAAGGCGCTTAAAACATACTCTGGGGGAAGCGGCATCCTTAACTCCTATTCGGGTTGGTGGGGATCCTTATTATCCGGGTTGGGATACGGCCACGGGTTGGACACACAGGTTACGTCTTCATCAGGATAGACCTCGCTCGGCTTTCGGTCGTGCAATTCCTTGTTGTTGAGATCCAAAGTCTGCTGCATCATGATCGGCGCTAGCTTGCCTTGGCCGCCGCACGGCTGGTGGGAGGCGTAGCCAATTGCGTGCCCCAACTCATGGTTGATGACGTACTGACGATAATTGCCCATATCACCCTCAAAAGGCGTAGCTCCGCGCACCCAACGAGCTTCATTGATAATCGTGGTGGACTCGCCAGTAATAGTGGTGTGACACGAGGTTTCCGTTTCGATCTTCTCGCCACACCGCTCTGCGGCCGTACCCAAGGAGGTCAGCTGAATACGGGTATCCGGTTCCGCATCGGAAGCAACGTGCTCAAACTCGAAGTCCTTGTGCGCCGTCCAGCCGCGTGGATCAGAAAGGGTAGCTTCTACCATGGCGGCAAAAGACTCATCGCCGCCATACGGCGCGGTATTGATGCCGTCTTCTACCTCGATGGAATAGCGCACTTTCTGCTTGCCGCCCTTACCGGCCACAGCACCGGGCTCGCCTACTTGGTGAAAAGTGCCTTTTCCCTCCTTGGTAAACACACCGCCGGGCGGCATCTCATCAATTTCTCGTTTCACCGCTGCCGCATCGGCCGGATCAGGTCCGACCATTTCCTGGCTCGAAGGGGCGGCCGCAGTAGTTTCAGCCGCCTCCTCTTCTGAGGAAGAAGCAGTAGCAATATCGACGATGAACCAGATGGTCAAGGCGATCATGAGGGGGATAGCCACCACACGCCACCAGCCATATTGACGCGCAAACCGGACCACCGCATTCTGGTGGTCCGGCGTGTGGCCTTGGCTCCGGTGAGCGTGGCGAGTCTCCCTATTTTCCATGGGGCTTTAGGCTACCCGTTTGTAATTAAAAAAGCTGAATCAGCGATCCTTTGCGCCCCGCCTTAAGCACCGGCGAAGCCCACAGCCTGCTTCTTCGCAATGCCTACCTCGACGTAGACCACACGATCAGTGCGCACGAGGTATTTGCGGCCCTTGTCATCTTCGAGTTCAAGGGTGGAATTATCCGCCAAGGCACTATTGATCTTCTGCGTCAGCTCCGCTTGTTCACCAGCGGCGCTAATAACCAGCTCGCGCGCGGTATCTGCGAAGCCAAACTTAATATCCATGAAGATTCCTCCTCTAGCTAGAGTTTTATTGTCAATGGCCCCACTATAACCATCCCGGCTACTATCAAGGTGTGTCTGACATAAAATCCCAGCCACCGAGCTTCGCGGAACTAGGCGTCGCTGCCGAAATCTGTGATGGTCTCACTACTCGTGGCATCACGCGTACTTTTGCAATCCAGGAACTAACCCTGCCCATCGCGCTTTCCGGTCAGGACTTGATTGGCCAAGCGCGCACCGGAATGGGCAAGACCTATGGCTTTGGCGTGCCGCTTTTGGATCGCGTCTTTGATGATGCCGATATCGAAGAGCTTGATGGCACCCCGCGCGCCCTCGTGGTGGTTCCCACCCGGGAATTAGCCCAGCAAGTCACGGAAGACCTGCAGGTAGCCGCCGCCCATCTGCCGGTACGCCTAGCCTCCATCTACGGTGGCCGTCCCTACGAGGAGCAGATCAAAAAGCTCAACAGGGGCGTCGATGTTGTCATCGGTACGCCTGGGCGATTAATCGATCTTCACGAGCGTGGCAATCTGCAGCTAGACCGCGTGGCCATCTTGGTGCTCGATGAGGCTGACGAGATGCTGGATCTGGGCTTTTTGCCCTCGGTGGAGGCTATCCTGCAGGCCTTGGATGGCAATGCACACCAGACCATGCTCTTTTCCGCCACGATGCCCGGCGCGATTTTGACGTTAGCCCGCCGGTTTATGAAAAAACCCATCCATATCCGCGCCGAGTCTGGCGAGCAGGATTTCACCCACTCTTCTACCCGCAAGGTCACCTTCCAAGCCCACCGCATGGATAAGGTTGCCGTCGTCGCACATGCCCTCCAAGCCGCTGGCCGCGGGCGCACCATCATTTTTACCCGTACCAAGCGCGCGGCCGCCCAGTTGGCCGATGACCTAGCCCGGCGCGGCTTCCACGTGGGAGCCGTCCACGGCGACCTGGGGCAAAAATCGCGCGAGAAATCACTTCACGCTTTCCGCTCCGGCCAGGTAGATATTTTGGTCGCCACCGATATTGCCGCCCGCGGCATCGATGTGGATGATGTCACCCACGTCATCAACTACCAGGTTCCGGATGATCCGATGACCTTTGTCCATCGCATTGGCCGCACGGGGCGCGCCGGCCATACCGGTACCGCTATCACCTTGGTGGGCTACGATGAACTGGCCAAATGGCAGGTCATCAACGATGAGTTGGACCTGGGTGAGCCAGAACCGCCGCAGTGGTTCTCCACTTCGCCTGAATTGGCTCAAGCACTGGATATCCCAACCGGCGTAGAAGAGACCGTTGGGCCTGAGACCAAGGTCGTGGGCCAAGTTCCGGTCCGTGAGAAATCCTCTACCCGCACTACCGCGCGCCGCGGCGGATCCCGGCGCCGGCGAGGAGGACGCCGATGACTAAGACTCCCATTTTGCGCTCCACTCCCGCCGATTGGAAGGCTACCGGTATTATCGTCGCGATTTGCGCCATCGCGGTTGGAGGAGCAGCAATTACCGCTAATATCAATCAGGCCCATCTAAGCCAAGCGGCCGTTCCTGGAGAAAAGGATGCGCCCGTGCTTGCCGACGTCCCCGAAAGCCTCCACGAGGCTTTCAGCCTTCCCAACCAACCAGTACCCGGCCAGTACCGCGCGGTTTCGGCGCACGGCCTGACCATCACGCATGCGGATCACACGCTCACCGCTACTAATCCGGACGGTTCTAAGGCTTGGAGCTATGAGCGCACGGACGCCGAGCTATGTTCGTTGTCTACCGCATGGGGGAAGGTCGTAGCTTCCTATAAGACTGGTGTGGGCTGCGGGGATACCGTGGCCATTAACGCCGCCACCGGCGAATACGATGGCACTCGCAGCGCAATAAACTCGGAAAAGGTCGTTCCTATCTCTTCCAATGACCGGGTAGGAACCGTCTCTACCGACCGCATCGACCTGTGGCGCTCCGATATGGTGCGCACAGTGGAATACGGAGCCGTAGAAGCAAAGCAGGAGCCGGAAAAACAACCGCATGAGGACTGCACGTTGAGCTCTGCCCTCACCCGTACCGAAAACTTAGCTCTGACTGAATCCTGCCCCGATAAACCGGACACAACCTGGCTGCGTTTCCAAGACACGACCCCAGATGACCCCCGTGAGCCGGATATCGCCGCCGATGTGGATATAGCAAACGACGGGGCTCGGCTTGTTGCCGTGGGACAAAAGGCCGCCGCCGTATACCGCCCAGGGCCCCACCCCACGATTGAGTCATATAACAATAAGGGCGAAAAGCTTGACTCCTCCTCAGCAAAGCCTTCTCCGGCCATAGACTCCGGTGCCTCCCCGTTTGCGCCGACGACGGCAGACTTGCCGCACCATATGACCTGGTTTGACGGTTCCCGGCTCTACCTTTTCACCCCAAGTGACCTCGCGGTGGATCGAATCGTGGAAGATGCCATCGGCACGCCCATTGCCGTTGCCGATCACATGCTGGTGCCTACCCAAGAGGGCATTGCTGTAATGAATTGGTCTACGGGCAAAACCGAACGCACGATTGCGGTAGACCGCGGCGACTATCACGGCCCCGTCTACCTCACCGTGGCGGGTAATACCATCGTTGAAAGCCGCGGCGATAAAGTGGTGGGCCTCAGCGCTACTTAGCACCGCGCTCCCCCGTTACAAAAGAGCCGCGCCCCGGGCCAACCGGAAAGCGCGGCTTCTTTTTCGTACAGCGTGTTTAGAACCTCGCCGCTGCCCACTCCGTGGAGGAGCGTACGAACATCAGCAGGAAGATGACTAGTGCGGCGCTTAACAATGTGACGGCACCTAGCAGCGGTGAACCACCGCTAAACATCTGGAAGGAGCTAGCCGCCAGAATGAGCTCCACCAAGATAATGGCACCCCTACCCCAACGCTTCCCCTTAACCATGGCCCAAGCTCCGACAATGACGAAGCCGAAGACGATAAAGATAAACAGCGCGGTACCTAGCCCCACGAAGCTTCCAGAGCCCGAATCCGACACCATCGAGTCATTCTCCGCGCCAGTCAGCTCTCGCACAATTAGGAAGATTCCGAAGCAGATGACCGCAATGGACTGCACCACAGCAAGTCCCGCGGCCACGAGAACGGGCTGAGGCGCGCCCTGTCCGGAGGCTTGCCCATTCGCACTCTTCTGCCTCTCCGCCCCACGCACGGGGCGCGTAGATCCAGCACTTTGCTTTTTGTTTACCTGCTTTTTCCTCTGCTTAGACACAAACCCACAGTCTACTAACCGGCCAGCACCATTTCCTTGTGCGCCACTCAGGTTTCGCGGGGGGGGCAGGGGCTAGCCGGTCAGATTTGACGGTACCTAAGTCAGCACACTCAAGAATTTTTGAACAATGCGCCAGTTCAGAGCGTTTCTCACAGGCTTCTTTCAACTCAAATCCTCTGCTAAATGACCCCCACATCTGTTTTGTACACGTGAGGTTGACCACAATTTCGCCTCTACCCCTAGCGGAGCCTGAGTAAACATGTCATGATTCTGGGGTAGCAAAAAGAAAGAGGACGTAAACCTCTTCTTAACTTGAAGGAAACTTCAAGTAACCACAATGTGAACCATTGGCGGCGGCGACGCTGGCCCGACCTCGAGACCGGGCCCCACTGCACGCAGACCAGTTCACATAACCACCCACCCTAGCATTGGTTGCTTTTCATTTTCGTGAAAAGCGCTTGTGCTTACTGCTGTCGAATTTTTGTTAGGAGATATCAATCATGGATTGGCGCCACGAAGCTGTTTGCCGCGACGAAGACCCCGAGCTGTTCTTCCCAGTAGGCAATTCTGGTCCTGCACTTACCCAAATCGCTAAGGCCAAGCTGGTCTGCAACCGCTGCCCTGTTGCCTCTTCCTGCCTGAAGTGGGCGCTGGAATCCGGCCTGGACGCCGGTGTCTGGGGCGGCCTGTCTGAAGAGGAGCGCCGCGCCCTCAAGCGTCGCCGCAACCGTGGCCGTGGCCGCGCTCGCGTTTCCGCTTAATAAGCGGCCCCCAATTTTCGTTTCGGCGCCCTTAGCCGCTACAGTTGAATAAAGTTCAGATACCCTCAACGAAGGAGTGCGCAATGAGCAAGCGTGGTCGCAAGCGCAAGGATCGCCGCAAGAAGTCCGCTAATCACGGCAAGCGTCCTGGCGCATAACGCACAGCATTACTCAAAGCCCGGTTCCCTCGGTCACTTCGACCGTAGAACCGGGCTTTTGCTATGTCAGACGCAAATCGATGTCGTCTCCTAACTCCCCGCTTGACCTCTCCGTGCCTTAAGTCCAATGTGATCGGGCCGAATTGAACACATTGGGGTCTCAATTCGGCCCTTCCGCCCTCAATTCGGCCCGATCAGTATGGACTCAAACAAAAAGTTGAAAGATCATGAGACCAGACCCCACCACAGCGGGTGAGTAACAGTGCCTACCACGCCGTTTCGATGCGAGTGATTTCCACTGAAATGCGGCGACGCAGCGCCTGCGGCGCCTTTGCCTGCCCATTGCAGCAGTTGCGTACTAATGAGCGGACGATCTCTTCGCTCTCGAGGCGCTTTTGGCAGAAATCGCACTGGGAGATGTGCTCGCGGATGGCTAGTGCGCGGGCATAGGTGGTGGATTCATCGAGAAGCTCGCACAGGAGTGCCTGTACCTCAGGGGAGCTACACGCACCACAGTTGTGTTCCGTTGCGTGTTCCATTACTTCTCCTCCATGTCTGGGTGTTCTAATCCAATGCCTTGTTCTCGTGCCACGTCTTTCAACGCTTTCCGGAGCAGTTTTCTTCCCCGATGTAGACGAGACATCACGGTACCCAGCGGAGTATCCATGATTTCTGCAATCTCCTTATAGGCAAGGCCTTCAACATCCGCGTAATAGACCACCATCCGATAATCATCGGGCAAGTCATTCATTGCCTCCGAAATGGTGTCATTCGGCATGTCCTTAAGCGCAGCCACCTCGGCGGATTCCAAACCAGTGGAATCGTGGCCAGCGGTGGTATAAAGCTGAAAATCACTCAAATCATCGGCCGAAGATTCCGTGGGTCGGCGCTTCGCCTTGCGGTAAGAGTTGATGTAGTTATTGGTCATAATGCGATACAGCCATGCCTTAAGATTCGTGCCCTGTTTAAAGGAATGAAAGGACTTATAGGCCTTGAGATAGGTCTCCTGCACTAGATCCTCAGCATCTTGGGGATTGCGCGTCATGCGCAAGGCTCCGCCATAAAGCTGGTCAACCAAGGGGAGCGCTTCCGATTCAAAGCGGCGCTGCAGTTCCTTTTCGCTGTTTGTTTCTTTAGCCACAATTTCCATCCTAACGCGTAGGGCTAGAATCCCAGTCATGTCTAAAAAGTCCCCGCATGCAGCTACCCCAGCGCTCAAGGTCGTAGAGGACGCCGGTGTAAAACACCACGTGCACACCTTTGAGGCGGGCACAGATCACTTCGGAGATCACGCCGCCGCAGCCTTGGACGTAGAGCCGGAACGCGTGCTCAAAACCCTGGTCATCGATTTAACGGCAGACAAAGGGGCCAAGCGGAAGTTGGCGGTGTGCGTAATCCCTACCACCCACCACTTGAGCCTTAAGAAGGCCGCGGCCGCCCACGGCGTTTCTAAGGCCGCCATGGCGGATCCGCATGACGCGTCCAAGTCATCCGGATATATTCCCGGCGGCATTTCCCCGCTGGGCCAGAAGAACCCGCTGCCCACGGTCATTGAGGAAACCGCCATGCTTTTTGAAACCGTCTTTATCTCCGGCGGGCGCCGCGGTCTCGATATCGAACTCAATGCGGAGGATCTCGCGGAACTGTGCTCTGCCAGCTTTGCCGATCTACTCGCCGAGTAGCTCCGGATAATCGTTGGATACGCTGCCCACAGCCTTGTCGGCGGGGTGGGTGTGGAAGCCACGCAGGGGCGTAGGCAAGAGCAGCTCAGCAGCCTCTTCGGGACTCCCCTCCAGCCAGGTACGCATTTCTTCGGCCGCCAAGAAGCGTGGCAGGCGGTGGTGCAGCCACTCCATTTCTTCCGTAGCTGCAGTGGTGACAATCGTGGCAGACAGGCGGTCTAGGCCGGTGCCCCACAGGCCTGCCGCCCACAACAGGCCCTCTTCCGCACGGACGAAATAGGGCTGCTTGCCGCCTTCTTCCTGGTGCCATTCGTAGTAGCCGTTCATGGGGATAAGGCAGCGCTGCCCTTTAAAGGCATGCCGGAAGGAGGGTTTGGTGGCCACCGTTTCCGCCCGGGCGTTAAACAGCGGCGGCCCCTCAAGGTCCTTCTTCCAGTGCGGCAGCAGTGCCCACCGCGCAGGGTCGATTTGGGCGAGACTTTCACGCACACGCACGATGGCCACCGGCTGTGTGGGCGCGATATTATAGCGCGGGCCTGGAGTGCCTTGTGGGGCATGGACCTCTGTGACTCCGGGCAGCGCGCCCACTTCATCGAGAAGGGACTCGGTAAAAAGAACGAATCTTCCGCACATGCCCTCTATTATGGACGATATGTCTCAACCTTGGTCCGCCCCGCAGGCGGCAGGCCCCATTGCGTGGGCCCAGCACGTGCCGGGCTCGAAGTCTATTACCAACCGCGCCTTCATTCTGGCCGCGTTGGCCGATGGCCCTTCTACCCTGCGCGCGCCGCTCGTCTCGCGCGATTCGCAGCTGATGGAAAAGGCGCTGGAGTCTATGGGCGCGCGCTTCGAGCACGATGGCGAGGATATCCACGTCACCCCAGGCCCGCTTAAGGGTGCCACGGTCGATTGCGGCTTGGCCGGCACGGTCATGCGCTTTATCCCACCGGTAGCTGCCTTGGCGGACGGCGCCGTGCTTGTCGACGGCGACCAGCAGGCCTACGCCCGCCCCATGTCCACCACTCTGGACGCGCTGCGCCAGCTGGGCGTAGAGGTAGACGGCGATAGTCTGCCTTTTAGCGTGCGCTCGCACGGAGTGCCGGAAGGCGGCGAGGTCACTATCGACGCCTCTGGCTCCTCGCAGTTCCTCTCCGGACTTTTGCTGGCCGGTGCGCGCTTTGCACAGGGCATTTCCGTCACCCACGAGGGCGGTCCCCTGCCCTCCATGCCGCACGTGGAGATGACCGTAGGCATGCTGCGGCAATCCGGCGTACGCGTAGATTCCGGCGAGAATACCTGGACCGTGCATCCTGGCCCGATTGCCGGGCGGGAATGGGCAATCGAACCGGACCTGTCCAATGCCACACCGTTCCTTGCCGCCGCTGCCGTCACCGGCGGTCGTGTGACCGTCAAACGCTGGCCTGCGAATACCACTCAGCCGGGCGACGCTATTCGCCATATTTTGGTGGATATGGGCGTCATGGTCACCCAAGAGCCGGGCTTTGTCACCGCAAAGGGCACCAAGGGCGGCGCACTGCAGGGCATCGCGCGCAATATGGGTGATATCGGCGAGCTGACCCCCACCGTCGCAGCGCTTTGTGCCTTGGCAGAAACCCCCTCTACGCTCACCGGCATTGCGCACCTGCGCGGCCATGAAACGGACCGTCTCAAGGCGTTGGCGGATAATATCAATGCCCTAGGCGGCAAGGTCGCCGAGCTTGCCGACGGCCTGCACATCGACCCCGCACCTCTCCACGGCGGCGAGTGGCCGTGCTACGCGGACCACCGCATGGCCACCGCGGGAGCCATCATCGGCCTGAAGGTGCCGGGCATAGAGATAGAGGATATATCTACCACCGCAAAGACGCTGCCTGGCTTCGACCGCATGTGGGAGACCATGTTGGACCCCGAGCAACAGGAGAGCAATGGCTAGGCGTTTTGGTTCCTTTGATGAATCCGATGTGCGCGTGCGCCCCGGCAAGGGGTCGCGGCCGCGCACTAAAGAACGCCCCAAGCACAAGAATGCCAAGTTTGGCATGGTCGTTACCAAGGACCGCGGGCGCTGGGGCGTCGCGCTAGACGATGGCCCGCGGGTCACCGCAATGCGCGCCCGCCAGCTAGGCCGCACCGCCATCGAGGTTGGCGACCGCGTCGGCGTCGTAGGCGATACCTCCGGTAAGAAAGACACCCTAGCGCGCATAGTGAAACTCGAAGAGCGCACCTCCGTCCTCCGGCGCACGGCCGATGACACCGACCCTTATGAGCGCATCGTGGTGGCGAATGCGGACCAGATGCTCATCGTCACCGCCGTGGCCGATCCTCCACCGCGCTCCGGGTTTGTCGAGCGCGCCCTCATTGCTGCGTTTGTGGGCAATATCCACCCCATCCTGTGCCTGACCAAAACCGATCTCACGGATCCTGCCCCCTTCGCGGCAGAGTTCGCCGATCTTGATGTCACGGTGGTGGAAGCCGGCGTCGAAGACGGACTTGAGGCGGTGCGCCACCACATCGACGGCCACGTCACCGCGCTCATCGGACATTCCGGCGTGGGTAAATCCACCCTAGTCAACCGACTGGTATCGGATGCGGGTAGGGAGACGGGGGAAGTATCGGGCGTCGGCAAGGGCAGGCATACCTCCACCCAATCGGTGGCGCTCCCTCTCCCCGCCGAGGATGCATTCACCGGCGGCTGGATTATCGACACCCCTGGCATTCGTTCCTTTGGCCTCGCACATGTGGATGCCGATGATGTGCTAGGCGTCTTTGAAGATCTTGCAGCCGCCACCGAAGATTGCCCTCGCGGTTGTACGCATATGGGCCCGCCTGCGGACCCAGAATGCGGCCTCGATGACCCTGCGCTTATTTCTCCTGATACCGCCAGTGCGCGGCGGCGCGACGCGGTGCGCGGCCTACTCGAGGTCCTGCGCACCAACGTGGAATGGGAAAATTAAAGGTGGAAGCCCGTATCGGCCATAACACCCAAAATGCCATCCACGATGCCAAAGAATACATCGAGAATCTGGCCCCAAGTGCCCTGAGACGAGGTCTCTAGCAGCGCCAGCCACGGGGTGGTGGGCACGGCGTCGGCAGCAGCATCTGCAGCCGGGATGGTATCTGCCAGCGCGGCTGGTGCGGCAATGAGGGCTGCGCCTGCGGTAACGGTGGCTGCAGCGAGGTTCTTGAAGCGCTGAGTCATGTTTTCTCCTTGAGGTTTTAGAACAATTCTACGAGGAAAGGCAGCTCGGTGGGGTGATAAAAGGCCATGAACTTATCCAGTGCATCGCCTACAGCCAGTTCCGCATCCTCATCGCCCAAGTCTGCGGTATCGATGGCCTCGATGGCTTTCGCGGTGGTTTCTTCAGATTCCGCGATGTCTACGTGGATAGCCGCCAAATCTTCCTTGCTGAACTGCGCCGGCTGGAGTTCTACTACTGGCTCACCCATATCCGGGCGCGGGGTGAGGACGGAGTCCTCGAGGTCCACGGAGATAACCACGCGGCGGTGGGGGAATTTCTCTTCATCGCCAATGGCCAAAAGACGCATGGAGGCCATCGAGGCTTCTAGAAACGCCGAGTAGGCGATCTCTTCTTCATCGCCCTCGGTATAAAAGTCCCGCAGCGCTGGGGTCACCATGAAACCCCACCCAGAGCGCGCAGAAAGGGAGCCGGTTTCTTCCAGCTCCGCCAGCATGGCATACGTAGCAGGGATGTAAACGCGGGCTTTAGCCACTAAAACTCACCTTCAATATCGAAGACTGCCTGAATTTCAACGGACACGCGGTCGAAGCTCGTGTACAAGAAGCCGACCATGCCTGCCTCTACGGCCGCGCGAACGTTGAGAATGGAATCATCAACCATGACACAATCATTGAGCGGCAACTCAAGGGCATCCGCTGCCGCTTGGAAGGCTGCGACCTCTGGCTTTTCCGCTCCGGCTTCCCCGGAGAGCACCACAGCATCCACATTGCCGCGGTATTCCCATTCGCGGATGTGCTCAGCACCAGGGCCGCCCGGGTCATTGGACAAAATGGCGGTTGCCGCACCATTGGCCTTTGCAGCGGCCAGCAGTGCCTTCCAGCGGCGGTTGTCTTCTTCGGTGCCATCAAGGACGCCGACATAGTCAACGATTAGACCACGCATGTTCTTAAATCCTTTGTTAAACGAATTCTCTTTAACCCCCGAGAGTATAGCGAACCAGGCGTCTATTCGCGCCCACCGCTTTCAGGAAACCCTCAGAAATGGCGGCCACACGGCAGACATGAGACAATTATCACGCGTCCGTCTCCTGCCCTAAGCAAGGAGCACTACTTCCCCACCATGTACGAGCCCATTCCTGGTTACTCGCACCTCAAACTCTTCATTGCACCACACCGCGTGCGCTATGGCCGCTTGCCGACGTCCGCGGAAGTCGCCGCCCAGCACCGCATCCAAGCCTGGGTAGTCTTCGTGCTGGAGGTAGCAGCCGGCTATCGCCCGTTGGCGCACCTCAATTCCCCGCGCTATTCAGATGCTATCCGCCTGCACATTGGCTCGTGGCTACGCCGCCGCGAGAGCCCATGTGCTACTGAGCGTTTACAGTTGACCAGCCTGCATGCGCGCCCGAACGGCGAATATTTTGGTTCCGCTTACCTTGGCCGGCAGCAACATGCCTTTACCGGCGCCGCCGACCGCACAGGCTTAACATCATTCCGCCTGCTCTAGCGCAAGGAACCATAATTTAGCGGTACTTAGGAAAAGAATTGACCGAGCTGAGAGAGGATCTCGGACCAGTTCAAGGCGGACCACCCAAAGCTGGCCGCGCTGACCAAAGCCGCGATGCCAGTGGTCAGCAGACCGCCTTCAAGGGCGGATAGCCCAGAATTCTCCGCTGAGGTTCCGCCTGCGCGTGTGGCGTCCGCACCGCCGTGAGGGATAACCGATTGCTCAAAGGGTGCATTAACCTGCTTGGTAATGGTAAGGATATCGCGCAGCGCCGCCGCATAGTCTGGGAACGCATCTGGAAAAGTAGCCCCCGTCTCACCAGTCGTAGGTAGCTCGGCGCGCGTAGAAGCCTTGCCGGCGGAAACCTGCGGCAGATCCTTGGTGAACTCGCCCAGCTCGGCGCGGATTACCGCCTGCACATAGTTCGCCCCCAGCATGTCGAGGTAGTCCAAGACAGCTGCCTCGGTGAACTGCTTGCCACCTTGGGATTGGGTTCGCTTTTCTGGTTCCCATGGGAACTCAAGCGGTGTGGAATAGATATTCCCATCGGTACGCGCGGTATTGAGCCGCGCCTTGCCAAAGTAATAATCAAAGGCGGCCTCCGCCTTTTCCGGCGAGAGGATTCCATCATCTACCAGTGCATTCTTACGCTGAGTAGCAATAGCCAAAATGGCGGCGGCAGCATTGTCCTGTTCTAGCTTTTCGCCCGAGTCCAAGTTAATGCGGCACGAGGAATCAGAGTCACGCTGCATTTCATAGGCAATGGCCGGCGTAGCGCCACCGAGCAAGGTGGCAGACAAAAGCGTCGTAATACCGAGACGCAAAGAGCGGCGGCGCATTGTCAGTGGAGCTCCTCACAGGAAATGGGCAGAATGGGCAAGTTTCTTATATTCTACTCATTTTTCCTGAAAAGAAACCCGCCCCGCTCCCGCAAGCTAAAGCGGGTACGGGGCGGGTATCAACTAAGCAGGCGAACGCTTAGGCCTCCACGGTGCCTTCACCGTTGCCGGTCGCAGTAGCAGCAGATTCGCTGGCCTTCTCTTCTTCCTGCTGCTTGAACTGCTTGCGCAGCATAAACAGCTGGCGGACGGTCTCTTCCTTCACGCCATCATTCATGGCATTGAACATTTCGCCGCCCTCCTTCTGATACTCCACCAGCGGATCGCGCTGGGCCATTGCGCGCAGACCAATGCCCTCCTTGAGGTAGTCCATCTCATAAAGGTGCTCGCGCCACTTCTGGTCAATAATCGGCAGAATAACCATGCGCTCGGTGTTGCGCATCTGTTGCTCGCCACCAATTGCGGTAACGGACTCTTCCAACTTGTCGTATTCGTTATTGGCATCCTGAACTAGGGCGTCGCGAAGTTGCTCGGCCGAAAGCTCACCCGGGGAACCATACTCGGAGCCTTCCACCAGTTCCTCGTGGGAAATGGTTGGACCATACAGGGACTCCAATGCGTTCCACAGCTCGTCCAGATCCCAATCCTCCACGTAGCCGGTGGCGGTAGCGCCGGCTACATACGCAGAAACGGTGTCATCAATCATGCCGCGGATATTGTCTTGAATATCGCCGGCATCGAGGATGTCGTGGCGGGTAGCATAAACCACCTTGCGCTGCTCATTGAGCACCTCGTCATACTTGAGGACGTTCTTGCGCATTTCAAAGTTTTGGTTCTCCACCTGTGCCTGAGCACCCTTGATGGAGTTGGACACCATCTTGGCTTCGATGGGGACATCGTCTGGGACATTGAGGCGGTTCATCATGTTTTCCATGGATTGTCCAACGAAGCGGACCATCAACTCATCACGCATGGATAGGTAGAAGCGGGTTTCACCCGGATCGCCCTGGCGGCCGGTACGGCCACGCAGCTGATTATCAATACGGCGAGACTCGTGACGCTCGGTACCCAGCACGTATAGGCCACCGGCCTCGCGCACCTGGTCGCCCAGCTTCTTGGATCGCTCCCTTTCCGCATCGATTTCAGCTTCCCAGGCCTCTTGGTACTTCTCTTCATCCTCAAACGGATCTAGGCCGCGCTCGCGTAGCTTTTCATCGAGGATGACCTCAGGGTTACCACCGAGCACGATATCGGTACCACGGCCAGCCATATTGGTAGCCACGGTCACGGTGCCAGGGCGGCCGGCACGAGCGATGATCTGCCCCTCTTCCTCATGGTGCTTTGCGTTGAGCACATTGTGCTTGATGCCACGCTTGGACAGCAGCTGAGACAGGTACTCGGAGCGTTCCACGGAGGTGGTACCAACCAACACCGGTTGTTTGGATTCGACGTGCTCTGCAATATCGTCTACCACCGCGGCAAACTTGGCTTCCTGCGTCTTATAGATGCGGTCAGAGTGATCCGCGCGCTGGTTCGGCCTATTGGTAGGAATCGACACCACATCCAAGTCATAGATGGAGTGCAGCTCAGCGGCCTCGGTCTCCGCGGTACCGGTCATTCCGGAGATCTTTTCATATAGGCGGAAGTAGTTCTGCAGGGTAACGGTAGCCAGCGTCTGGTTCTCGTTTTTAATCTCCACCTGCTCCTTGGCCTCAATGGCCTGGTGCATGCCCTCGTTGTAGCGGCGGCCGGCCAGCACGCGGCCGGTAAAGCCGTCCACAATCATGACTTCCCCGTTGCGGACAATATAGTCCTTATCCCGGGTGAAAAGTTCCTTGGCCTTGAGGGCGTTGTTCAGGTAGGACACCAACTGAGAATGTTCAGGGGCGTAGAGGTTATCGATGCCAAGCTGATCCTCAACGAATTCCACGCCCTCTTCCAGCACACCGATGGTCCGCTTCTTGTGATCCACTTCGTAGTGGATACCTTCACGCATGCGCGGTGCCAATTGAGCGAAGACACCGTAGAACTGGGAGGAACCATCTACCGGGCCGGAGATAATGAGCGGGGTACGGGCTTCATCGATAAGAATCGAGTCGACCTCGTCCACGATGCAGTAGTTGTGTCCGCGCTGAACCACATCATTAAGGGAACGGACCATGTTATCGCGCAGGTAGTCAAAGCCCAGCTCGTTATTGGTGCCGTAAGTAATGTCGCAATCGTAGGCAGCTTTGCGCTCTGGTGGGCGCATCTCGGATAGGATAACGCCCACGGACAGGCCGAGCCAGCGGTGGACACGGCCCATCATTTCGGCATCGCGCTTGGCCAGGTAGTCGTTAACGGTCACGATGTGCACGCCCTTGCCGTCAAGAGCGTTGAGGTAGGCCGGCAGCAGCGAAGTCAACGTCTTGCCCTCACCAGTGCGCATCTCGGCAACGTTGCCGAAGTGCAAGGCCGCACCGCCCATGATCTGCACGCGGTAGTGCTTCTGATCGAGGACGCGCCAGGCAGCCTCGCGAACGGTAGCAAAAGCCTCGAGCAAGATGTCATTCATCTCTTCGCCGTCTTTCAGGCGGGTCTTAAACTCGTCGGTCTTTGCCTTAAGTTCGTCGTCCGAAAGCTCCGCGTACTTATCCTCAAGGGCAATTACATCGTCTGCCATTTTGCCCAGGCGCTTGACCGTACGGCCCTCGCCCGCGCGCAGCAGCTTGGAAAGTCCAAACACGGTTAGTTAGTCCTTCTAGTCGCGACAATAAAGTTAACTCGTCGCTATTGTACTCACTAGCTTTCACAAAGCACTTCCCGCCTAGCGCAAAATGCATTAGCAATGCTGCCACTGGCTCTAGCCAACCGGCTTCACCGCGGCCGCTAGCGCTGCTTGCCGACGCCTCGGCCGACAATCCCCTTATTTCCCTACTGCTATAAAACGACCCCGCCACACGGTCGCAGCGGGGTTCCTGAAGTTTAAGACGGGTTCTTTAAGCTTCAGCTTCCTCCGAGAGGGAGATAATGCCGTAGTCGAAGGCGTGGCGACGGTAGACAACGGAAGGCTTATTATTTTCCTCGTTGACAAAGAGGAAGAAATCGTGGCCCACTAGCTCCATCTCGCTCAAGGCATCATCCACGCTCATTGGGGTAGCTGGGTGCTCCTTGGAACGTACAATTTGGCCCGGGCGAACATCCTCAACGGTCTCAGCATAGGGGTCAACGTAGCGCTCCTCCTTAGCGCGCTGCGCTTCAGCCTGTGCCACCATTTCGGCGGCAATTTCGCCGGTGCCCTTCTGAGCGCGGTGACCGCTCTTGACGTTCTCGCGGCGCACCTTCACCTTGCGCAAAGAACGCTCCATCTTGCCCACGGCAGTTTCAAGTGCAGCGTAGAAGGAATCTTCCTTGGCTTCTGCGCGGGCAATATGGCCCTTGCCCGTAGCGGTGATCTGGATGCGCTCCGCCTCGGAGTCACGGCGCGGATTCGGCTCGTGCTGCAGCTCCACGTGGAAGAAGGTCAGGGTGGGGTCAAGGCGTTCAATCTTGGCCAGCTTGTCATTGACTCGCTCTTGGAAATGTTCCGGAACCTCGACGTTGCGGCCCGTAATCGTTACCTGAGCTTTGGTTGGCTGGGACATTGAGATGCCTCCCTTGAATAGTGGGGACTAGAATCAATCACAGCAACTATCTCTCTGTGACACTCCTCATGATAGCACTGGTTATGACCTGGCAGGTAAAGACTTCTGGCATTCCCCTACCTCGAGGGTAGCTACCGCCTTTATCTAGGCATCCGCAAAGACCAATGCCCCGCACACTTCTACCCCCGCAGCTTGCAGGGCAGAAATGCTCGCGGCCAAGGTGGCGCCGGTGGTAATGACGTCGTCGGCAAGCAGGGCAGGCGCCTGGCCCACAAACCTGCCCACGCGGACGCGCCCTTGCAGGTTTGCCCACCTATCCTGCGCATTAAGCTCGGATTGGTCGGCGGTATACTGCCCCATAGTGAGGACCTCACCGACGCGCACGCGCTGCCGCCGCGCCGCAGCATGACAGGCCATGGCAACCGGATCGCCACCGCGCGCCCGTGCTGAACGCGGCCGAGTCGGCGCAGGAACGAGGGTGAATTCGCGTGGGATATCGCCCCGTGCGCTTAAGTGTGCCAAACCGGCCGCAAAGACCGCTCCCACAAACTCACGGACCGGCCGATTGCCGCTCTCTTTCATACCGATGATGATGCGGCGCCGAATATCGGAATACGGGCCAAGGGCATAGACGGGCGCTCCCAGCAGGCGAGGGCGGGCCACCAGGTAGGGAGGTTGGCGCAAGTGCTCACGGCACTGTAGGCATAAAATTTCGCCCGGCGCGCCGCATCCGGCGCACGCGCGCGGAAAAATAAGCTCCCCCAAGCTCACTGTCGCCTCCCCTTAAGCCGCGCAGTTTCTTCCAGCGGCTAATTAGAAACGATAGGTGAAGATCGCCGTCCTTGCAGTCCGGAGACCTCGCGCCAGTTAGTTTCATCCATCACCGTGGAGGGAAGCTCGAACATCGCATGGGAGTCAGTAATAAAGAGCTTGGTGGGCGAGGTAGCCACTGCTACCACTGGGGCGGTGATATTTCCTGTGGGCATGGTCGACGCCGAAGAACCATCTTGCTCAATGCGCCATACCGGCGATTGACTCGAGGAAGTACCCACGATGAGCGAGCCATCTGCGTTCCAATCCAGCGATAGCGCGGAACCGGATACTTCCGGTCCTACCTCGCGGGCGTTGACGATGCGCTTATCCCCACTGCTGGATTGGGCCACGGCCGCGATATAAACGTGGCCGTCGATGATCATCGCTACGCGCGCGCCGCTGTGAGACAAGCGGATAACGGAGATCTCTCCATCAATATCGTCGATGCTGCGCGCATCTACCTCAGACTCAGAAATTCGTCCGGTAGTCTTGGAGCGCACGACGCGCACGATACGGTCACCATCCACCACGGTCCATGCGGCTTGACCTTTGTACTCAAAGGTTGGCCGCGCCAAGGTTGGACCATCCACCGAGTCCTGCAGCTGACCATCAATCTCACCTATTTGCAGCGAGAAGTCTTTATTTGATTTGCGGCGTACGGCCGCAACGAGGCCACTATCGGCCACATCCACAGATTGCACGTCGCCGCTGCTGCCCAGCGTGGATTTGACGGGCTCGGCCACGCCATCATCCACCTCTAGGAGATTCCCCTCATTGAGGGCATAGAGTTTAGACAAGGAGGTGCTGCTTTCCTCCGGATTATAGTCCGCGAAGTCATCCACACTCAGGGTGTCCATGCCTTCTACAAGGTCACCGCCATCGGCCTTGATCTTGAAGGGGCCGGCGTGACCGGCCTCAGATAGCGTCCACACCAACTGGGCGGCAAATAGCGTGCGATCATGGGCATCAAGATCAACTAGCCCTTCGAATTGGTAACCTGCTTCGCGGTCATAGCCGGCGTAGGTGACATTTTCCCCCGCCGCGCGACGGGTAGCAGGAGCAATGCTTGCCGATGGCCCCTCCATCAACAACGTAATAAGCGTCGACTCCGATTGTTCACCGCCCTTATACAGCCAGCGACGATCCGGGACCAGCACATCATTGGTCTGCTTATAAAAATACAGCGACTGGGGCGTGTAGTGATTGCGCATCTCATTGCGTTCCATGACCACGCCGGCCGGCAGGCCATCGATGCGCCACCTATCGTCTTGCATCTTCATATAGATAACCGCCTCGTAACCCTCATTTTCGGGCACATAAGCGCCGCCGGATTTAAGTCGCCCGATAATGGTTCCACGCACTGTAAAGGCCCGCTCATTATCCTTCGAGCTTTGCTTATTGGCAGGGGCGGTGACGATGTCCAAACTATCGACAACCATTACTTCGCCGCTGGCATCCCAGGCGCCGCGGGCATTATCAGTAAGGAATCCACGGGCTGCTTCGTGGTCATTGCCAGGCACGGCCGAGGCTTGGTAGAAATCGCGCAAGGTCAGGTCTGGGTCATCGCCGGGTTGCGGCGCAATAACCTCTTCTGGTCCATCGTCCTGCTTCTGATAAGTTCCTACCACCTGCGGACCGGTGTTATTGGGCAAAGTGGAGCAACCGCCGGCGAAAAGCACCGCTGCCGCGGTGCTTAGAACCGCCCACCGGCGGTAGTTATACTTAAACACGCTCACTTCCTCCTCCCCTCAAAGTCCGGTGCCTTATAGGCTCGCCTATCAGGTGTGTCTATACCACGGTTAAGCTCCCGCTCCGATGGCCACAGGATGCCATCTCCTTCTGTTTCATCTTTTGTGCCCTTCTCGTTCTTCTCGATGTGCGGCGAGCTCATTCCGGAAGAAATCGCAGGCGTTGCAGAGGCGGAGCCAGCAGCAGCGGCAGAGGAACCAGCGTCGTCCTTGTCCTCACCACGGCTGTCCTTGGTGCCGGCTGGCGGCAAGCCGCTGTCTTCCTGCGTGCTTTCCACGGGAGCGCCCGGAATCTCTAGAGCAATAGGGGCCTCGCCTATTTCTGTATGTGGGGTGCGGGGAATAATGAGACGGAAGCGGGAGCCAAAGCCCTCGTAGCCATTAGCATCCAACGTGCCGCCGTGTAGGGCCGCATCCTCGCGGGCGATAGCCAACCCCAAGCCGGTGCCGCCGGAGTGGCGCTTGCGGGAGGAGTCCGCTCGCCAGAAACGGTTAAATACCAATTCTTCTTGGCCCGGCTTCAAGCCCACGCCATGGTCAGTTACGGTAACACCCACCGCGGTGTCTGTGGTCGCGACGTCGACGGCCACCGGATTGCCCTCCGAGTGGTCTATCGCATTTGCCAAAAGGTTGCGCAATATGCGCTCAATGCGGCGCGAATCGGCCTCTACCGCAATGCGCTCATCCGGCAGGTTGAATTGGACGTCCACGTCGAGCTCGTGGGCTAGATGCTCAACCTGTCCATAGGCTGATTCCACGCAGGAACGCAGGTCAATGGCCGCGGTGGACAAATCTGCCACACCTGCATCGTGGCGCGAAATCTCAAGCAGATCTGTAAGCAGTTCCTCGAACCGGTCTAGCTCGCTAGACATCAGGCGGGAAGCGCGCTGGGCCCCGTGGGGCAGGCTATCGCTTTCGGACTCGATCATGTCCGCGGCCATGCGCACGGTGGTCAAAGGAGTGCGTAGCTCATGGGAGACGTCAGAGGTAAACTGCCGCTGCAAATCGCCGTACTCCTCCAGCTGGGCGATCTGGGACGAGAGCTTATCGGCCATGTTATTAAAGGAAGCGGCCAAGCGACCCATCTCGTCATCGCTATCGACGGCCATACGCTCCTTGAGATGCCCGGCCGCCAAACGCTGTGCAATGCGCGAGGCGGAGCGAATGGGAGTAATAACCTGCTGGGTGGCCAGCCACGCAATGCCTACTAGCAGCACCACGACCACCACGCCGGCAGCTGAAAGGAGGCCGCGCATCAACGCCATGGTGGATTCCTCAGACCCCATGGACAACGCCAAGTAGACCTGGGTATTAGGGATATCCGTATCGGTGGGCGTGCCAACAATCAGGGCGTTGTAATAGTCCCCGTTTTCGCGTGGAGCGGGGAAATACTGCTGCGCGATCTGGCCTTGGTCCACCATTTCGCGCAGCTGATCCGGCACGGGGAAATTCTCCGGTGAGGTAGTAACCGAGCCGTCCTGGTTTTCTACCACGATGATTGGTTCATAGACCGCCTGGGCATCGCCCTGCTGCGCTGAAAGCTGCCCCAATGCAGCACGGGCGGAATTAATCCGCACCTGGACAGAGTTAGCGGAACTGGTCGCATCAATCTGCTGCTCCACAGCGATGCGGGCGCGTTCCAATTCCTGCTGGGCCACGTCTTCCTTTTGGCTAACTAGGCGCTGCGTTAGCACGGACACCAACGCATAGGCCAGGATGGTCATGACCACCGAGGAGGCCACCAATATCATGCCAATAACGCGCGCCTGCAAGGAGGTGCGCCACGTTGTAATGAAGGCGTCTCGAATGCGCCTTAAACGCTCAATGATGCCGATGGTCGTTTACTCCCCGGCACCGGCTTTGCCGGTCTTATACCCCACGCCGCGCACGGTCAACACAATCTGCGGGTCTTCCGGATCGTGCTCGATTTTGGCGCGCAGGCGCTGCACGTGCACGTTTACCAACCGCGTATCTGAAGCGTTGCGGTACCCCCATACGGATTCCAGCAGGGACTCGCGCGTATGTACCTGTCCAGGACGGCGCGCCATTTCCAGCAATAGGTCAAATTCCAATGGCGTCAAGTTCAACTCGGTACCATCAGTGCGGTGCACGGTGTGCTCCGGCACGTCAATAATGAGATCCGCTACCTCTAAAATCTCCGATTCCGAAGAATCGGAGCGGCGCAGGCGCGCACGGATGCGCGCGATAAGCTCTTTAGGCTTAAAAGGTTTGGTGATGTAATCGTCCGCACCGGATTCTAGGCCGAGGACCACGTCGACAGTATCCGTCTTGGCGGTGAGCATCACAATAGGCACGGAGGACTCGCGGCGGATGGCACGGCAAATATCCACCCCATTCATGCCCGGAAGCATCAGGTCAAGCAGGATAAGGTCAGGCTCGTGTTCTTCAAAGGCGGGTACAGCATCGTTGCCATCCATGACTGGGATGGGCTTGAGCCCCTCGGATTCGAGGACGATGGTCAGCATCTCAGAGATAGCCGGATCGTCATCGACTACCAAAATCTTGGGCGCCACGTTTTATTCTCCTACAAGGTCTTTTATCGCTGAAATAATAGTATCCGCATCGGCGGTGGCGATCCAGCGTCCACCCCAGTTCCTTTCCGCCAGCCGCCGGTAAGCCGCAGCAGTGCGCTCCTGTAGTCCGCCGTCGCGCTCATATCGGTCGCGCTCCCGGCTGGCATCGGCGTGGGCTCTCACCTTTGCTCTTTCCGACGCCACCCCTACCGCCGTATCCAAATACACCTGCAGGTCCGCTTGCGGCAGCCCCAAGGTTCCAAACTCCAGTTCATAGACCCAGTCCATGACCGCATCGTCTTCGAGTCGCGCCGCCGAATACGCCGCATTGGAGGCAATATAGCGATCCAGTAGCACCACCGTGTCTGCCCGCTTGGCTTGTTGGAGCCTATCTTTGGCGCCTAAGCGGTCCAACGCGAATAGCGTCGCCATCGCATAGGCCGAATCCGTCAGGTCCCCCATTTTCCCGTACAGCGCCTTCTGAGCCAGCTGCGCGTGGATCGATTCCCCATAACGTGGGAATGCCATAACCTCCACGGGCCGATCCATGGCCTCTTTAATTTTGGAGACCAATGTGTTCTTGCCGGCACCATCGATGCCTTCAATGCTTATGAGCATAGGTGTAGGGTATCTTCCCTTCTTTTACTTTTGTCACCATGGCCTCTCGTGCAGGCTACGGAAGTGACTTAAGACAGGGCCTCAATAAATGCCTCGAGGTCATATTCTTCTTCAACATTCTCCAGCACTTCGAGCGCATTTTCCGTCAAGGTTTCGCTACCGGAGCCCACCAGTTCCCTAATATAGGGGTAATCTTCGACAACGTCGCCCGCACTGAATGGTGCACCAGCCCAAATAGCGGCGATGGTCGCCGCCGCCTGCGCGTTCTGTTCCTCTTCCCCACTGAGCTTTGGCTTACTGTGGGCCACCTCGCAAGCGTCCTCGACTGCGCGAATTACCCCTTCTTCGTCGAGGTTTGCCATCTCTTCCAAAAAATCCACGTTGTGATCCGTGGTGAAAATATCTTCGTCCCAAGTACTCACTTTTTGACTCCTTCGATCCTTTCAGCGCCATTTATACACGCTTTCCCATTCACGGAAAGCCGGCAAAGAAAAGGTTTGCACTGTTCTTTACGGCCGCGAACTGTCTTTTTGTTTACTTATCACAGAATCTCGCTGCCGTCGCAGTGTTTCCCAAACATGATAGTCTCGTTACCAACTTGTTACAGGGTGCATCACCACCCCTCCCGCCGAGGGCCTGCCATGGCCTGCCTCGCAGAAAGGACTGCCACGATGAAGCCAGATTCACGCCGTGTATACGTGTTCATTGTGGCCGGACTGATTACCGCAGCCGTCGTCGGATTCGCTGTCTGGCGCATGAGCTCGCCGAGCACCAACTATTCCAACGCCGCGGATCAGTCCGCGACCACCTCCGTCTCCCCGACCCACACCGCAGCTGAAGATACAACCACTTCCTCCAAGGACACTCCCGCCTCGGAGAAGCCTTCCACGCATCCGACCAGCTCTACTGCTTCATCCGGAAATTCGAAGCATCACCAGCCTCACAACGATGATCCGTACCTCGCTCCCAATGCGGTAATGCGTCCACAGGCAGCTACTCAGCCCACTAAGGTCTACCGTCCTGAAAATATCTACCCGCAAGGCACCGCCTCGCAGGGCAATAACAACACCCAGAGCGGTCAAGGTACCGGCCAAGGCGATCAGCGCCTGACGCCTGATTACCCGAGCAATCAGAATGGCTCGCAGGCTACTGGTTCCCCACAGGGCAACCAGGGCGACAACAGTGGCAATGGCGGTACCACTCCACAGACCACCACTGCCCCGTCTATCCCGCAACCTTCCCCTGAAGAGCCTACGGAGCAAGATAATGCGGGTGAGAACACAGACGAGCGACAGCCCATCCCGGCCGAGGAACAAGCTGGCACTGAACAACACGAGGCCGAAAAGGCAGAGGAAGAAAAGCTCACCGGCCATGCCGCTGCGGAGCAGCATTCCGCCGAGCAGAACCAAGAGCCGACCGACCTGGTGCCCACCGAGCAGGCACCGGCCACGGCCCAGCAGGCCCCAAGCAGAGCAGCTCCTACACGCTAGCCCTAAGCCGGCTCGCGGCTTAGCCAAACATAATAAGCACGTTTCCCCGATTCTGAAGGCAAAAATCGGGAAAACGTGCTTATTTGTATGCGCTGGAACGCAGAAGCAACGAAGCAGCCACAATGTTCCCCTGGAAATGGGCGGAGGAGGCCACAACGCGGCCGCAATAAAGCCCTAAAGCACGCTTCGCTGAATCCTCAGGGCGGCGAAGCGTGCTTGCGCGGGCCGAGCGTGGACTAGGCGCGGGCGACGAAGAGGTCGGCGGAGTCGGATTCTGCCGCGGCAGTAACCAAGTCCTCGGAGGCAGGCAGCCAAACCGCCTGGCCTGGGGTGGCAGTCACGGTCTCGCCCGCGGCATCGGTGAGGGTAACGGAGCCTGCGGTACACAAGGCGATGGACGGACCGTCGTAGTCAAGGTCCACGGAAGAAGATCCGGTGAGCTCGACGCGGTCCAACAAGAACTCATCGATGGGAACGGGGTAAGACCATGCCGCGGCTTCGTGCACATTGTCCTGCGCGGACTTATCCTGCTGCTGCACGCGCGGCTCCTCGGCGGCGGCGTAGGTCAAGACCTTGACCAGCTCTGGTACGTCAACAAACTTGGGGGTAAGGCCACCGCGCAGCACGTTATCGGAGTTAGCCATGATCTCCACGCCGAGGCCGGAAACATAAGCGTGCAGCTGTCCGGCGTCTAGGTAGACGGCCTCGCCGGGGGACAGTTCTATGTGGTTGAGCAACAGTGCGCCAAGAACACCAATATCGCCAGGGTAGCGCTGGTTGAGATCCAGCACGGTAGACATCACGCGGGACTTCCAGTCATCCGCGTCTGCGGAGATGAGGCGTTCGCCGGCGGCGATGATGGCGCCAATAAGCTCCTTGCGCTTGGCAGATGGGATGGTAATCCACGTGGTGAAAAGGACGCGGAGATTGGCGGACTCGGTGGCGGCCGAGGGATCGTCGTCAAGCATGGCAACGTAGTGGTCCAGTTCGGGGCAGCCTAGGGCTGCAAAAAGCTCGCGGGTCTGCGCCAAGGGGCGGAAGCCAGCCATGGCGTAGAAATCCGTAAGTGCGACGATTAATTCGGGCTTGTGGTTGTCGTCCTTGTAGTTACGGTTGGACGCGGTGAGCTCAATGCCGGAAGCGTTTTCGCGGGCAAACCCCTCTTCGGCTTGAGACTTAGACGGGTGGGCTTGCAAGGACAGCGGTTCCTCGGCCGCAAGCACCTTGAGGAGGAAGGGCAGACGCTCGCCATACTCGGCAGACACGCGGCTACCTAGCTGTCCCGCCGGATCCTCTGCAATCACTTCATTGAGCAAGCGGCCATCCACCGTGGATGGGTCGCCGGGGTGGGCTCCAAACCAAAGCTCGGCTATGGGCTTATCTGCGTCTGGCTGGCCCTGCAGGTGCGGAATGAGGGTACGTGAACCCCAGGAATAGTTGCGGGTGGCGCTGTGCAACAGCTGCATGTGGCTTTATCCTTAAGAAATCTCGTAGGCGGTCGCGGCATAGCTCCGCGTGATGAGCTGGAGTGAGCGGGCGAGATGCCCTAGGCCCGGTTCCGGGTCGATACTGCGGACTGCAAGTGAGTTGGGCAGGTTCGCTTCTTCCTGCCCCCAGAAAACCACCTTCAAGGGTACCAAAGCGCCCGCAGCACCATCGCCATCAATGAACGGGTCATAGAAGAGATCGCCAGCCGCGCCGCTATCAGAATTACGGTCGAGCGCGCGGCGCAATTCCGCCGGATCCACATAGGCGCTGGGCAGACCGTGAACGGCCCAGATAGTCGCGGCCATGCGGGCAACGAGGGCATCGAGCTGCACGTGCTCGCGGCGCTCAGAATAGGAATACGGATCGAGCACGCAGGAATGGATGATACGGGCGCCGTCAATAAATTCGCGCAGTTGGCGACCTAAATTGGTGGTGGCGTCGCGCTCAGGGGAAAGCTGCGCGAGCTCGCGGTCTACTGCCGCAGCAAGCTCTTCTAGGGTCTCTTTTACCGCAGCTGAATCTTGGTATAGGAGACAGCAAAGTGCATGCAGCGCGGCGATGCTGCGCGCAGGTGAGCTGCCTTCGGCCGTTGGAAGACAAGGAGCGACGAGCGTATCGTCCGGGCAGTCCTCAACAAGAGGGCCACGGGCTGGGCCGATGAGCACGGTGGTAGCACCACGCTGGCTGGCGGCAATAAGGGCACGGGAGGCCCAATCACATTCGCCGGTCTCGCCTACTACAACGACTACGTCCAAGGCCCCCACATACCGTGGCAGCGATTCGGTGGCCACAAGAGGGATGCGCAGGGGTTCGGCTAGGCCCACACCGAGATGGGCAGCTTGGCGGGCAATCGCATCGGTGGGGATAATGACCAGCGAGCGGGGATTGAGCCCGCCGAGCGCCTCGCCCCAGCGCTCCACTTCTCCGGCCAGCAGGCGGATTTGGGCGCCTTCGTGCGCCACATCAAAAAAGCGCACGGTTTCGGCATCATAATTACCGGTATCCATGTGGCCCAAGCATAGTCGGGCGCCCACTAAGATGAAGTCCTATGAATTCCGCACAGATCCATCCCGTAACCCTGATTGGCGGCGGACCCGGCGCGTGGGACCTCATTACCGTGCGCGGCATGCGCGCCCTGCAGGAAGCAGAGGTTATTCTTGCCGATCACCTGGGACCTACGGCGCAGCTCGATAAGCTGTGTGATATTTCTTCCAAAGAGCTTATTGACGTCTCCAAGCTCCCCTATAAGAAGTCAATCTCGCAGGAAAAGATCAACGAGCTGCTTATCGAGCACGCCCGTGCCGGCCGCAAGGTGGCCCGCCTTAAGGGGGGCGATCCCTTCGTCTTTGGGCGCGGCTTTGAAGAGGTGCAAGCGCTGGCGGAAGCGTCTATTCCCGCCACGGTCATTCCGGGGGTGACCTCCGCCATTTCCGTTCCCGCGGTCGTGGGCATCCCGGTAACTCAGCGCGGCATCGTCCACGGATTCACGGTGGTTTCCGGTCACCTCCCGCCCGGCCATGAGAAGTCCTTGGTGGACTGGGCAGCGCTCGCCCGCTCTGGCGCCACGCTAGCGGTAATCATGGGAGTCAGAAATGCTCCGTCCATAGCCACCGCGCTTATCGACGCCTCCCTCTCCCCTTCCACCCCCTGCGCCATCATCCAAGAGGGTACGCTTTCAACCGAGCGCGCCTACCACTGCACGCTGGATACGCTGGCGCGGACGACGACCGAGCAGGAAATCAGCTCACCGGCCGTCTACGTCATCGGTGAAGTGGCAGGGCTCTAGCGGGGAATTCTCAAGTCCCGCGAGCCAATTTCTGGCCGCATTCTATCCCACCAGAACCGACTTCCGGCCCATAGCGTGGCCGAAAGTCGCGGTGAAAAGGCTACGTTAGATCCGCGGTGGAGCCTTCGGGCGCCTCATCCTGGACAATGGTCACGCCAGTCCTGCGCGAGCCATGGGCGCTGCGTGAACCGTGGACGCGGTGAGCGGCGGCAACGCGATCTGGGAAATCCGGTGCGTGGAAATCGGCGTGGGCTGCTTCCTCGGCATTTTCGGCTTCCAATTCCGCTGCACGCTCGCGCCTGGTGCGCAGCGCGCCTCGAATAGTGGCAGCCAGTCCAGCCGCGACCACGGCGGCGATGGCTACCGAGGTGACTGCTGGCGGCACCGACCAGCCGAAGTACGTCTCGGCGCCGCCGATGACCTTACTGATATTCAGCCCCACGATGGCCGTGCCCACAAGTCCGCCGAGCAGGACTGGGTTGATGCGGGAGATGAGCCACGCCGCAATAGGCGCGGTAATGGCGCCGCCGATGAGCAGCGCGATGACTGCGGCGAGATTGGCGACGATTTCGTGCCAGAGCCCGACGATGAAGCCCGCGGTCGCCCCAAAGGTTACAAGGAACTCGGCGGCATTGACCGTACCTACGATGCGACGTGGCTGCTCACGGCCTATCGCCATGAGGGTGGAGGTCGAGACGGGTCCCCAGCCACCGCCACCGGTGGAATCGATAAATCCGCCCACTAGGCCAAGGCAAGCGAGAAATGGTGTGGAGTGCGTGCGCTTATACGCGGAGCCGCGGCGGCGCGGCTGGGAGAAGCGCCAGATAAGGTTGGCGCCGATGCCTACCAAGATGAGCGCGGTTACGGGAGCGGCTGCGGCGGTGGAGATAGTGGAAAGCAGCGTGGCACCCAAGAAGGCGGCGATGCCACCGGGCACGCCGAGGCGGATGACGGTATTCCAGTCCACATTGCCAAAGCGCGCGTGGCTTAATCCGGAGATAGCAGTTGTGCCAAGCTCGGCGGTGTGTACGACGGCCGAGGCTTGGGCGGGCCCAAGGCCTGCTAGCAGCAACATAGTGGTAGATGTGACGCCGAAACCCATGCCAATGCCGCCGTCCACAAGGTTGGCCGCCGCACCTGCCAGCGCGATGAGGATCAGGGTTAGCATGGCACGAATACCTCCTGCGCGGCATTGCGCGCCTGACGGAAACGGTCAACGACGAGGCCAGCTAAGTCAGTTCCTAGCGGGCGGTCGACGGTAGCGGAAACGCCCGCCAAGCGATCCAGGAGCAGGCCCTCGGTCACAAAGAGCGGGATTACCCGAACACGTGCAGGATCCGAATATTCGCGGCAAAAGGACACAATCCCTTCGCGGCCACCGCGGGTAGCGAATTCCACTGTGGTGGGCACGCTGGTGAGCGCGAAGGTGCGGTGGGCGAGCTCTCGGATGGCATCGTTGGCCGCGGTATCAGAAGAACCTACGGAGTAGATGACTACATGGGAATCGCCCGGCCGGGTACGGGACGCGAGCACTCGAGCGACATCCTCGCCGGTGCCAAGTCCTGCGGTGAGATGAAGGGAAAGGTGGGCCGCTTGGGAGGCGTCGGCAAGCGCGCGTGGGACGTCAACGCGCTGGTGGTAGCCCTGGGTAAAAAGCAAGGGAACCACAATGGCGTCAGTCTCCCCCAGCTGGGCGAGCTCGAGGGCGGCCGTGGTGAGGTCGGGCCGGTTGAATTCCAGGTGCGCTGCACGGGCGGGCCGCACGCCGGTGGCCTGGGTAAGTCGCTCAATGCCGGCCGCAGCACCCGGTTTGCGCGAGCCGTGGGACAGGGTAATAAGCGCAGTCATCGGGCAGCCTTAAGCCTTGGGGGCCGTACTATGGCCGCGGCGGGCAAGCGAGCGCTTCAGCGCCTCGTTAGAAGACACGGCGGGTGCAGGGGCTACCGGGGCATCGTCTTGGCCGTGGAACCGCACGGAGAAAATCCGCAGGCATTCCTGGCACTTCCAGGCAAAGTCATCTTCCTCGTCTGGGAAGAGGTCGGTGCCGGCGCAGTAAGGGCAGAAGCTGGGATGGTTGCGGTTCGGGTTCGGCTGGCGGCGAAAATTCACTGCAAGTCCTCCTCCTTAGCACGCAAGACCCAGTGGCGGAATTGCTCGCCTTCCTCGCGCTGCTCCTTGTAGTTGTTGACCAGGCGAATGACGTAATCGGGCACCTCATCGGCCACGACCTTATGGCCGCGCAGCTTGCGGCCCCAGTCCGGAGAAAGGCCAAGCGCGCCGCCCAGGTGGACCTGGAAGCCTTCGACGCGGTTGCCCTCGGAATCGGTGACGATCTGACCCTTCAGGCCGATGTCCGATACCTGCGAACGCGCACAGGCGTTGGGGCAGCCGTTGAGCGCGATGGAAATCGGCACGTCTAGATCACCCAAGGTGTCCTCCAGGATGTCCACCAGCTCAATGGCGCGGGCCTTGGTGGTCACGTGAGCGAGCTTGCAAAATTCCAGGCCGGTACAGGAGATGACGCCACGGCGGAATTCGGACGGCTGGGAGTATAGGCCGGTCTCATCGAGCGCGCGGGAGAGCGCCGGAATGTCTTCTTCCACCACATCGAGGAAAAGTAGCTCCTTCATTGGAGTGGTGCGAATGCGGCTAATACCGAATTTCTCGGCCACGTCCGCAATGGCGATGAGCTGCTCGCCGGTGGCGTGGCCCACGGTGGGTTTTACGCCGACGTAGAACTTGCCGTCTTTCTGGCGGTGCACGCCAAGGTGATCACGGGAGCCAGGCTCGACCTCTAGTGGTATGCCATCCAGTAGCGGCTTATCCAGGTATTCTTCCTCCAGCACTTGGCGGCACTTTTCGATGCCCCACTTGGCTACCAAGAACTTCAGGCGGGCACGATTGCGATTGCGACGGAACCCATAGTCACGGAAGATACCAACCACCCCGGCCCAGACCTCGGGTACGCGTTCCAACGGGACCCAAGCGCCGAGGGATTGCGAGAGCATCGGGTTGGTAGATAGGCCGCCACCGACGAAGCAGTCGAATCCCGGCCCGTGCTCAGGGTGATTTACGCCCACGAAGGCAACGTCTTGAATCTCGTGGGTAACGTCCTGGCGAGCGTTGCCGGAAATGGCGGTTTTGAATTTGCGCGGTAGGTTATGGAATTCCTCGCGCGGCAGGTAGTTATTTTTGATCTCTTCGAGGGCTGGGGTGGCATCGATAATCTCGTCCTCTGCCACACCTGCGACTGGCGAGCCCAAGATGACGCGCGGCACATCGCCGCAGCCCATGAGCGTACTCAAACCTACCGACTCGAGCTTGTCCCAAATGGTGGGCACATCCTCGATTTGAATCCAGTGCAGCTGGATATTTTGGCGGTCTGTGAAGTCCGCGGTGGAGCGGGCATAATCGCGCGAGATTTCACCAACGGCGCGCAGCTTGGCAGGATCGGCGCGGCCGCCGTCGAAGCGCACGCGCATCATGAAGTACTCATCCTGCAGCTCGGCGTTCGAAAGCTTGGCGGTCATCTCGCCGCCCAAGTTCTGATTACGCTGGGTATATAGGCCCAGCCACTTAAAGCGCGGGGCTAAGTCATCCGCGGGGATCGAAGAAAATCCCTGCTTAGAATAGATATCGATGACGCGCTGCTTGGCAGAGAGCCCGCCATCTTCTTGCTTGATTACCTCGTCATTATTGAGAGGCTCGGTGCCGTCAATCTTCCATTGGCCTTCGGGCTTTTTGGCGCGGTGCTTGCGCTTGGGATTAGTCGCGGTGGTCATGGTGTAGATCTCAACCTGCCTTTCCAAAGTATTGAAAGACAACCTACCCGTCTAAATAGAGCAGACAAAGCGGTCTTTTTTATTTTCAAGTGAGAAATCGCCCTGAACTGGCCTAAAGACAGGACAACTTTAGAATCTAATTCAAGACCTTGCCACACACTAGACTAGACGGTTCAATTACCAGAAAGATTACTCACAAGAAATGAACCTAGCGGTCTAGACCCGCGGGAAAGAGAAAGTCACCCCCACAGAATGAATCAGCCCTTGAAAGTAGCCGTCATTGGCGCCGGACCAGCCGGCATCTACGCCTCCGATATCTTGGTGAAAAACCGGCGGCGAGGTACAGATTGACCTCATAGAGCAGATGCCCGCGCCCTTCGGCCTCATCCGTTACGGCGTAGCACCGGATAATCCGCGTATTAAGGGAATCATCAAGTCCCTCCACCGCGTGCTCGATACCGAGCAGATTCGCCTGCTGACCAACGTACACATCGGGCGCGATATCACCGTCGACGAGCTGCAACAGCATTACGACGCCGTGGTCTTTGCTACTGGGGCGGTAGGCGACCGCCATCGCGAGATTCCCGGTGCAGATTTGAATGGCGTGCACGGTGCCGGAGAATTCGTAGGCTTCTACGATGGCAACCCGCGCTTCGAGCGCCACTGGGATCTTTCAGCAAAGGAGGTTGCAGTCATCGGCGTGGGCAATGTGGGCCTTGACGTCTCCCGCATCTTGGCCAAAACCGGCGATGAGCTCAAGGTGACCGAAATCCCCGATAACGTCTACGAGTCCTTGGCCAAGAACCAGGCCGAGACCGTGCGTGTCTTCGGGCGCCGCGGCCCGGCGCAGGCCAAATTCACCCCGCAGGAACTCAAGGAACTTGATCATTCCGAGTCCATCAACGTTGTGGTCTCACCGGAAGACATTGACTATGACGAGGCTTCGCTCGCCGCGTGTCAGGAAAGCAAGTCCACCGACTTGGTATGCCAAGTCCTTGAGCAATACGCCATCCGCGATCCCAAAAAGGCGCCGCACACCCTGCAGATCCACCTCTTTGAGCAGCCGGTAGAGATCTTGGGCGAGAACGGCAAGGTTACCGGCATCAAGACCGAGCGAACCGCGCTCAACGGCGATGGCAGCGTGCACAGCACCGGAAAATTCACCGAATGGCCGGTACAAGCGGTCTACTTCGCCACCGGCTACCGCTCCGATGCGGTCGATGGCGTGCCCTTTAACCAAGAGAAGAACGTCATCAATAATGACGGTGGCCATGTCATTGATGAGTCCGGTGAAGTGGTGCCTGGCCTTTACACCACTGGATGGATTATGCGCGGACCGGTGGGGCTCATTGGCAATACCAAGTCCGATGCCACGGAGACGATTGGCATGCTGCTTGACGACGCCGCCTCTGGCGCCCTCCCCTCCCCCTCCAGCACCGCAGATATCACCGATGTCTTTGCCGAGCGCGGCATCGACTACCTGACGTGGCAGGACTGGCAGCGCTTGGACGCGGCCGAGCGCGCACTAGGCGAGCGCGAGGGCCGCGAACGCAAGAAGTTCGTGGAGTGGGAGGACATGGTCTCCCACTCGCGCGCCGAGGTTTAGCGGCGGATGATGGCGAGGACTTCGTCGACGATGGCTTGAACTTCGTCGGCCGTCTTCGCCTCTACATTGAGACGCAGCAGCGGTTCCGTATTGGACGCGCGCACGTTGAACCATGCCTCAGTGTCCTTGAGCTCGACGGTCACGCCGTCCAGCTCATCGACGGATTCGATCTTATCGGCCAGCTCATCCAGTACCGCCTGGGTAGCGGCCTTCTGGTCCTCCACGGTGGAGTTGATTTCGCCAGATGCTTCGTAGCGGGAGTACTCCGCCATGAGCTCGCTCAGCGGCTTATCTGACTGGCCCAGCGCGGCAAGAACGTGCATTGCAGCCAGCATGCCGGAATCGGCGTTCCAGAACTCTTGGAAGTAATAGTGCGCGGAATGCTCGCCCCCGAAGGCAGCCTTATGCTCGGCCATTTGTGCCTTAATGAAAGAGTGCCCCACGCGAGTACGCACCGGGGTGCCACCGTTTTCCTTAATGAGCTCCGGCACGGTCTTGGAGGTAATCAGGTTGTGGATGATAGTCGCGCCTGGGAACCTCTCCAGATAGCGCTCTGCAACCAGAGCACAGATTGCGGACGGGGAGACCGGCTGGCCCTTTTCATCCACCACGAAGCAACGGTCCGCATCGCCATCAAAGGCCAATCCGATATCGGCCTTCTGGTCCACGGTGAACTTCTGCAGGTCCACGAGGTTCTTCGGATCCAGGGGGTTAGCCTCGTGGTTCGGGAAGGTGCCATCGAGCTCGAAGTACAAATCCCGGACGTCGAAAGGCAGGCCATCGAAGACGGCCGGAACGGTGTGGCCACCCATGCCGTTAGCGGCATCAACGGCCACAACCAGCGGCTTGGAATCCTCCAGCGGCACCAGCTTGCACAGGAAGTCCGCGTAGCCAGCGAGAATCTCCTGTTCGGCAATCGCGCCTTCGGTACCGGTAAACTCCGGGGTTCCTTCGATAAGCATCTGCTTAATCTGTTCCAAGCCAGTCTCCTGGCCCACCGGCACCGCGCCAGCGCGGCAGAGCTTAATACCGTTGTACTTGGCTGGGTTATGGGAGGCGGTAAACATTGCGCCCGCACACTCTAAGGAACCAGCGGCGTAATAGAGCTCGTCGGTGGAAGTCAGCCCCAATAGAGTTACGTTCAGGCCTTGTGAGGTTACGCCTTCAGCAAAAGCGCGCGCCAGAGACGGCGAGGACGGACGCATATCGTGTCCCACCGCCACGGTATTTTCGCCTTCCTCTCGCAGGATGGCGGCAAAAGCGGCGCCCGTATCGCGCACGAAGTTCTCATCGATATCTTCGCCCACCACGCCACGGACGTCATAGGCCTTAATTACTGCATCAAGATGCTCACGAGTTCGCATAACCCGCAATAGTACTCCCGCCCACTGGGAAACTACCGCACCATGAGGTCCGTGTCAGTCCTGTTCTGGTTCTTCCGGCGCTGGTTTATCGGGTACCACCGATAAATGTGCGCGACGAGCTTTTTTGGCATAGGCAACCCGGCGGGTGCGAAAGACAGGATGATTCGAGTTTGCGGGATCCGCGCCATCAAAGGTGGCCGAATAATCGATCGGATCCGCACCCGAGCCGGCGCTGCGGTCATCGACTAGGCCGGTAGTCACGCGACCGTCCTCCTTAACGGCCTCTGCCAGAGCCATTAGATCGTCTTCTTCATCCAGCTCGATGCGGTCCACGCGTACCAACTCCCATCCCACCGGCGCGGAGATGCGATCGCGGTGAGTGGCGCAGAGATCCCAGCTGTGCGGGTTCTCCTCTTCCGCCAGCGGCCCGACGACGGCCGTCTGGTCCGCGTAAGCGTAGGTTAATGTCGCCACGGCGGGACGGCCGCAGCCTGGGCGGGAGCAATGGCGAGATACAGTCACAGCACACAAGTCTAAACCCTTAGTTGAGATTTAGATAGTTCTCGCTCCGGCGTGGCTCCGCTAAACCCCAGCCGTCGTCACCTTAAAATCGGGGTTATGACCACTGCTCGCCCGCATATCCGCCCCGCTCGCGACCGCCACGGCCACGGCATGCGCGGACCTCTCCTACCCCAGCAGACCCCGCGCTACCGCAGCGCGCGCGAGCACTTCGATATGGCAGTCCTCGAGGCCTACGCCCCCATTCAAAACGCCTTCGCCCCTCAGCTGCGCGGCCTCGACCTAGCCGTAGACACCATCCCCCGCATGCGGCTTTCGCCCGATATGACCGTGCTTCCGGATGAGATCATCGCTGATGGTCCAGTCCCCCTCGGCCGCGTGGTTCCTGCCGGTGTAGACTCGGCCGGCCACCCTACGCGCGCCCGCCTGGTCATCTTCCGCATGCCTATCGAACAGCGCGCCACTACCTCGACAGAGAGAGCTGAACTCCTCGGCACCGTTATCACCGCGCTGGTGGCCAACTACCTCAACTTGGACCCTGAAGAAGTGGATTCGCGATATAACTGGTAGCTCACTAGCGAGGAGGAACGCAGCAGAAAGGCCCCCGGCCGCACGCTACGCGCTAGCCAAGGGCCCTCCGAACACTTTAATCATCCAATCTCACGCTTGAGGCGGCGGCGCTCACGGTCCGACAGTCCGCCCCAAATGCCGAAGCGTTCATCGTGCTCCAGCGCATACTCCAAGCATTCGTCTCGCACCGCGCACGCCTGGCAAATGCGCTTGGCCTCACGGGTAGAGCCTCCCTTCTCAGGGAAGAATGCCTCAGGGTCCGTCTGCGCACAGAGCGCTTGATCCTGCCACTCCTGCTCGACGGCACCGAAGAGTTCATCGAGCGACATCTCTGCAGCAGCACCGCCACGGAGAATGGCGTTGTTATTAGCCATTTTGTCCACGCCTTTTCCTTTCTCCGAGGTTGGGTAATTCTCATCAGTGCGACCGACTGTACACCACCTCCCCCTTGGGTAGCCCCACTGGGATGTTGTGGAAGCAACTGCGTCGGCCGCCGTTTCTTTCACTGATGTAATTTCACACCGGATCACTAAATATCGTCAACCCGAATTGGCGTCTTCTTCGAGCTTTCCGGCAAAAACGCAGCACACGATCCCCATGCGTCACATCTTTAACAACCGATCCCCTCCGGGGGTGTAGGTAGGGGGTACTACATATAGTGGTGGCCGGTTTTTCTGTCAACAATTTTCAGGAAACCCCGGCGTGTCGCACGCACAATCCACCGCCGAAGGAATCCATGCACCGCCTGGGACGGGCGGATCTCGTGCCCCGTCAAGGAGCTAGGAGCAAATCACGCCCACCAGTTCGCCATAAATAAAGACCGAATTGAGGTCATTTCCCTCAATTCGGTCTAAGCCTTCCGGCCTTAGAGTGGTGCCCCACCCCCTGCGCGGAAGGTTAAGCGTCGGAACTAAAACGGACTCCTGCATCCGGAATGGAAACACCAGGGAAGACACGCATGCCGTCGAGAAGCTCGCAGCGTGCGCCGACGTGAGCCCCCTCTCCGATGACACAGTTTTCAATGACCGCGTTGGCACCAATGTGTGCACCAGAGGCGATAATCGAATTGTGGATAATGGCACCTGGCTCGATGCGTACGCCATCAAAAACTACGGTGCCCTCGAGGCGAGAGCCGGCGCCCACCTCGGAACCTCGGCCCACGGCGGTACCGGACAGTAACAACACACCACCGGCAATGCCGGCTGACGGATCCACCAAGGACTCGCCGGTCTGGCCTTCAATTAGCGGAGAAGGCGCAATGCCGCGCACTAGATCGGACGAGCCACGAGTGAAATCATCTGGGCGGCCCATGTCACGCCAGTACGAGTTATCTACGTGGCCTACAACGAGGCGGCCATCAGCGAGCAGCCCAGGGAAAGTCTCGCGCTCGACGGAGACGACGCGATCGGCCGGAATCGACTCGATGACCGAGCGCTTGAAAACGTAGCAGCCGGCGTTGATCTGGTTTGTGGGCGGATCCTCGGTCTTTTCCAAGAAGGCGGTAACCCGACCATTGGAATCGGTCGGCACACAGCCAAAGGCGCGAGGATCGGCCACGTTGAGCAGGTGCATCGTTACATCTGCATCCTTGTCATGATGCGTGGTGAGGATGCCTTCCAAGTCCATGCCGGAGAGCACGTCGCCATTGAAGACCATGACCGTGTCATTGCGCAGCTTGTCATAGACATTGCGGATGCCGCCACCAGTGCCCAGCGCAGTCTCTTCCACCACGGACTCGATGTCTAGGCCCAAATCGGAGCCGTCCCCGAAGTACTCCTCAAAGACCTCAGCCTTATAGGAGGTAGACATGACCACGTGCTCGATTCCGGCGGCCTTTATACGAGCAAGCAGGTGCTGCAGGAACGGGTAGTTCGCCGTTGGCAGCATCGGCTTTGGCGTGCCAATGGTAAGTGGGCGCAGGCGTGTGCCGCGGCCACCGACGAGAATCACTGCATCCGTGCTGGCACCGTGGGTGGTGGCTGCTTCAGTCATAGTCATCCTTTTATGCAGACAGTTTTATTCTGTGATTTTCTGAGGGACAGTGTAGAGCGTATGGCGCACAAACTAGGTCAACGGCACGCGCGCCGCGGCCTATGAACACGCCGACGCCGAGGCGATAAGCCCACGCACCTGCAAGCCCAACCACAGCGCACCTCGCAATGGGGCCTGCCACCACGCCGGGTGGCGGTCCGCCTGAAAGCGGTAGGCGGACGCGTGGTGGGCGCGCAACATGGCACCGGCATGCGCCTGAGTGGAATGTCCCTTGGCGTGGCTAATAACAGCCTCCGGACAAAAAATATTTTGGTAGCCGGCGCGCGCGAAGCGGTCCCCTAAGTCCACGTCCTCGAGATACATGAAGTAGCGCTCATCAAATCCGCCGATGGCTTCGAAGGCATCCCAGCGCACGAGCAGGCAGGAACCAGATAACCAGCCGGCCGGGCGCTGCGTGGTCATATCAGATTCATTGCGGTAAGCGCGCGACCATGGATTAGAAGGCCAAATTGAAGAAAAGAGCGCGTGGCCGATGCCAGTGGCCACGGTGGGTATGGCACGGGCAGACGGGTAATTGGTGCCATCCGGCTCTACGATGCGAGGGCCCACGGCCGCAGCTTCGGGCCACTGGCGTGCGCACTCGATGAGCTGGTCAATAGATTCAGGAGTAAAGGTGACATCGGGATTAGAAATGAGGAAGAATTCCTCGTCCACGCCGCCCTGTTCGCGGGCAAAGCGGGCTCCCGCATTCATTCCGGCACCGTAGCCGATATTGCCGCCGGTACCTACAAAGTCCACGTTGGCACGTTCGCGCGCGGCCGCTTCGGGCACGCCATCGATAGAGCCATTATCCGCAAGCACAACTCGTACGCCGTGGGCGCAGGCGCCCGTCAAGGAGTCTAAAAAACTACTGAGGTATTCACCGGGACTATAGGTCACGGTGATCACGGCCAGCGGGGATTGATTTGGTGTAGTCACAATGGCCCCGAGCTTAGTCACAGCCGCTGCCAGCACACGGCAGGGACACTGCCCGAACACGCGAAATCGGACACGGATCACTAATTTTTAGCCGTTCTGCCCTAAACTGTCTCCAGATCCCCACCAATCTAGAAAGCCTCCACTTGTGACTTCTGAGAACACTCGCCGGGCGCGCACCATCCAGCCGGCGCCCTCTACCGCTAGTGCGGTAAAGCAAAAAGGTTCCACGGCCACCAAGACGATCGTGGCGTTCATCTCCGCCCTAATCTTGGTGGTGTCTGGCGTGGGTTATACCACCGTGGGCCGGCTGGATAATGGTATGTCCTCGGCCAAGGATCTGTCCTTGGGCGGTAATGGCCTTTCTGGCGATACGCTCGATGGTGCGGTAGATATCTTGCTGGTGGGCAAGGATTCGCGCACCGACGCTAAGGGCGATCCGCTCTCCGATAAGGAGTTGGCAGATCTACACGCCGGTGTAGCTGATGGTGAGGAAAATACCGATACCATGATGCTCATCCGCGTTCCGGAGGACGGTTCCCGCGCAACCGCCGTATCCATTCCGCGCGATACCTATGTCAAGGATCCGGAGTACGGCAATATGAAGATGAACGCCGTCTTCGCCTCCCATAAGAATGCCAAGGTGGAAGAGCTCGAGCAGGACAACGCAGAAGCTGAGGCACAGGGCAGAAAGAAGCCGCACTCGGATAAGGACATCGAAAAGCAGGGCGTCGAAGCCGGGCGCGAAGGATTGCTGGCGATGGTGCGCACCTTGACTGGTGTGTCCATCGATCATTACGCGGAGGTGGGTCTGTTGGGCTTTACCCTGCTTACTGACGCCGTCGATGGCGTCGACGTCTGCCTTAATGCCGATGTCGATGACGAAATGTCCGGCGCTAAATTCAGTAAGGGCAAGCAGACTCTCGATGGCGGCAAGGCCTTGGCTTTCGTGCGCCAGCGTTATAACCTCCCGCGCGGCGACCTGGACCGCATCGTGCGCCAGCAGGCCTTCATGGCTTCCCTGGTCAATAAGATTCTGGACAATGACACCCTGGCTAACCCATCCAAGCTTTCCAAGATTGCCAAGGCCGTGGAGCGCTCCGTGGTCATCGATGATGGCTGGGACATCATGGGCTTTGTCACCCAACTTGCGGGCCTAGCAGGCGGCAATGTCACCTTCACCACTATCCCGGTAACTTCTATCGATGGCCAGGGCGATTATGGCGAATCCATCGTCACCATCGATTCCTCCGAGGTCCACCGCTTTATGGATGACCTGGCCAAAACCCACGATGAAGCAACTGACGAGTCCAAGGCTCAAGATAAGGACAAGCAGGAAAAGGCGGAAAAGGATAAGGACGTCGATCCGAATATCAATATTCATGTCCTCAACGCCGGCAATATTGATGGCTTGGCCTCCGGCATCGGTTCATGGCTGGAGGGCAAAGGCTACACGGTAGAACGCTCCGCTAATGCGCAACCAGGCATCTACAGTGAATCTCAGGTTGTCGCCGCAGATCCCACTAGCAAGGAAGCCAAGGCCCTTGCTAAGAAGTTGGGTGGCCTGCCGGTGGCAGAAAACCCGCAGCTCGACGATGACACCCTTATCGTCGTCGCTACCGATGACTACCAAGGCCCGTCCGATAAGGAAGCCAGCGCCCAAGAACCAGAGGTGGAAAAGTCCCGCCAGCCGGTAGGCACCCCAGGTGATGACTTCGGTACCGCTAAGGTCTCCCCGGAGATTGACGCTGGTGGCGACGGCCCTCGCTGCGTGAACTAGCGTTTCTCCCCTACGATGGGCGGGTATGGAACTACTCGCCCATCTTTTGCGTGCTGATGCCGCCTCCCCGCGGCTTACCGTATATAACGAAGCCACCGGCGCGCGCATGGATTTTTCCGCGCAAACGCTCGACAACTGGGTAGCCAAAATCGCCAATATGCTGGAAGAGGAGCTCGACTTGGAGCCCGATTCCACGATTGCTATCGACCTTCCCTCTTCGTGGCAGGCGGCCGTCGTGGCCTTGGGCGCGCTCGCCTCAGGCCCTTCCTATTGCTTTGGCGAGTCGCCCGCGCTTGCCGACGTCGTCTTTACCTCCCCTTCCCGCTATACCGCCGCCCATGAGCGCCAACCCCAAGCCGATATTGTGCTTATCAGCGAAGATCCGTTTGGTCGCGGCATAGTGGAATCAGGCGGCGAGCTACCTACCGGCGCCATCGACTTCGGCCCCACTGTGCGCTTCTACGGCGATCAATACTTTGGTGAAACCACCCCACTGCCCCAGCTTGTCGATGCCACCGCTACCGCCAAGCGCCTCCTATCTACCGGCTGGTCTGATAACCAGTCCTTCTCCCGCGCCGTACTCGAACCCCTAGCCGCTGGCGGCTCCGCCGTAGTAGTCGCTGGCATGTGTCCGGCCGAACGCCTAGAGGAGATTGCCACCAACGAGAAGGCCACCGCGCGCCTCTAGTCGTTTTAGGCTGCACACTGGGACCCAGATACACTTAAACCTAGTTATGTTTCTGGGAATTTCCGCCGCTGCATGGTCCTATATCTTTATCGGCGTGCTCATCCTCGCCGGCACCATTACGCAAGGCACCATCGGCTTCGGCCTGGGCACCATTGCCACGCCAATCATCGCACTCATCCGCCCCGAACTCGTACCCACGCTCATTCTGCTGCTCGCGCTATGTATTTCTAGCTACACGCTCTCGCGCACCTTCCGTGAGACGTCTTGGCGCGTCGTGGGTATCTCTTCCCTCGCCCGCATCCCCGGTTCTTTGGTAGGCGCGTGGGCGATTGCCAGCCTCTCCCCCGATGGGCTGTCCATCTTTATCGGTTGTGCCGTACTCCTTGCTATGACGCTATCCAGCTTGGGATGGAGCCCGCGCCCCACTACCCTCAATACACTCATTGCTGGCGTTGCCTCTGGGATTCTCGGTACTTCCACCTCTATCGGCGGGCCGCCAATGGCGCTCATTATGAAGCGCTTCGATCCGGACCGCACCCGCGGCACCCTAGCAGGCACATTCGTACTTGGCACCTTAGTTTCTCTTATAATTCTGGCTTTTAGTGGCCAAATCAGCAGTACCCAGATGGGCGCAGCAGCGGCCTACTTGCCCTTGGTCATCGTTGGACTCATCGCCGCCAACCATCTCAACCAATTTATAGATAGGAACCTTCTCAACCGCATTGTCCTCATCGTAGCTATTTCTGCGGCGCTCATGCTGATAGTGGAATCTGCCGTCTTCTAGCCCTGTCCGCCACCCCTATACAGAACTTTCGCCTGCGCTCCAGTTGCGAACTGCGCCAATCTCTGCCATGTATACGACCGTAACTTATATCACGTAACATTCACGTGAAGCATTTTGTAACCGCTTTCCATCCGGATTTATGCAGCGCATACCAAGTAATGTGACGCGTCCACAACTTCCATACCCGTCAGCCTCAAACCCTTTCGATCTTGCCAAACACCCCCACATAGGGGCACCCTCCCCTCCCCCGAACCAGGCAATGTATAGACAACCACTCATCAATCATTCTTTAACTACTATTGCCCACTCAGCGGGTCCAACCTCTAATAAATAGCTTGGTCTATATAAAAAAATACCTGTCCCTAAAATCGTAAATATATAGACATCTAAGAGATGAATTAATTCTGAGCCTGTTTTAGCATTTTCTTAGCGCAACAGTATGAGTTGCTGGATTTCATTCATAAGTTCATTCATTTTCCACCTGCATTAGGAGAAGTTCTATATGTCGATTCGTCGTCGCATGACCGGCTTGACCGCCGGCCTCATCGTCGCCGGTACCGCATTCGCGGCACCGCTGGCTGGCGCCACCACCCAGACCGAGTCCTACCCGGAGACCCCGGCGCTGAACCCGGATCTGCCGATCATCCACACCACCCACGGTTCCGACCACATGAAGGCGAACGTGCTGAACCCTCGCCCGGTATGTAACCCATGGGAAGACCACCGCACCGTGGTCTACAAGGTTTCCGATCGCTTCCTGCCGGCCGGCACCATTTCCACCACCAACCAGACCAAGAAGGACATCCCGCTGCAGCAGGATCTGTCCAAGTCCCAGTCCATCTCCGTTTCCGTCAACGGTGACCGCACCGAGACCACGTCCATGAACCTGGGCGGCAAGGGCTCCGGCAAGAATGCTGAAGGCTCCGCAGGCATCTCTCACGAGATCGCTACCAAGATTGGTGCTAGCGCTTCCTACTCCCTGTCTTGGGAGGCTGGCCAGTCCATCGGACCTTATGACGTTCCGCCAAACCACACCGGTGAAGCCACCTACGGCTTCCGCGTGCTGAACATGACCGGTACCCAGCAGTACTGCAAGCCAAACGGCACCTGGTCCACCCCGACCGCTTGGAATGCACTGCAGCCGGTTAAGAACGAAGTTCGCGTCAAGCTGTACGATAAGCTGTCTGACTCCTACGCACCTAACAAGGACGCTCAGAACACCACTGACGTCAACGACCCGAAGGTTGTGGAAGAGGACAAGAACCTCGAGGCTGACGCAGAGGTAATCAAGGACTCCGAGGGCAACGCCAAGGAAGCAACCGAGAAGGTTTCTGAGGCAGAGGGCAAGAACGAAGAGGCTGCTGACAAGAAGAAGCAGGAAGAGGTTGATGCCAAGGAGGACAAGAAGGACTCCAAGCACAAGCTCGACCTCGAGCCTTACATGACCGTTTCCGGCGCTAAGCACGCTGGTTTCGCAGGCACCGTTGCAGTCCGCGCCAAGAACGTTGGCTCCGAGCGCTACTACGGCGAGTTCCCAGCTACCCAGTTCCGCGTTGATGTAAAGACCGCTAAGGGCCCGAAGGGCGTTGACCGCCTCATCACTCCGCGTTCCTCCAACGGCGCTCACATCCGTGACCTGGGCTTCAACGAGAAGACCTCCACCCGCTCCTTCGAGGTAACCCTGGCTAACCCGATTAACGCTGGCGAAGAGGCTCGCATTGCGAACCTGGACTTCGGCGATGGCAAGACCAAGGAAGGCCGCCTCATCAATAACATCGAGGTAACCCAGACCTCCCGCATCAAGGGTGATGACTCCAAGCACAACGACCAGAACGTTGACTCCCGCGAGCACACCTTGAAGGACACCGGCAAGAAGGCTGAGGGTCTGTTCTAAGAACCCCTACTTCTTCCCTAGGAACATAGTTTCCTAGCCAGTCTCAAAGAGAAGGCCGCTGCACCACTGATGGTGCGGCGGCCTTCTTCTTGTTCGTTTCACAGCTGCTTAACGACGAAAAGATGCAGGAACTCAAGGCCCGCGTCGACGTCGACGGTGAGGACTACACCACCATGGCACAAGATTTCTTGCGGGAAGAAAACCTGATCGCGGACTAGCTACCAGACCTTAGCAAGATTCCCAAAGACCGTTGCACCACCCTCGGTGCGGCGGTCTTTAATATTTATTTAACTTAGATCACACTTTTACTTTCGTTCACCAAAACTTTCAGATAGATTGTTTATGTTGTCTTATTCACACGTACTGAAGGATGAATTCTATGTCTCACACGACTACGAATGCGCCTGCTTCACCGGCCAGTTCACCCACTACCGGCGGCGCAGACACCCCAAGCGGCAGCCAGGTGACTACCAATAAGGCCGTCAATAGCCAGTGGACCATCACGCTCTTCGGCACTGCCGTGGGCGCAGGTATCCTCTTCTTGCCAATTTCCGCCGGCAGCTTCGGCTTCGTCCCGCTACTGGTAGCCACCCTGCTCATCTTCCCGATGACCTACCTGGCCCACCGTGCTTTCTCCTGGATCATTAGCTATTCGCCGCTGCATGGCGAAGACGTCCTTGCAGTACTCACACACTTCTTTGGTCGGGGCAACGGCATTATCCTCGCGATTATCTACTGGTTCACCATCTTCCCGGTGGTGCTCATTTACGGCGTATCGATCACTAATACGGTCGATAGTTTCATCGTCAACCAGCTAGGTGGGCCGGAAATTTCTCGCTATGTCTTGGCACCGCTGTGCGTAGGACTGATGACGCTGGCACTTGCCTTTGGCAATGCCATCATGTTGAAGATTGCCCAGTTCGTGGTTTATCCGCTCATCGTGGCGCTGGCAGCAGTATCGCTCTACCTCATTCCGCAATGGGACCTCGGCTCCTTCATGGAGGCCGGCGATCACACCGCTGGCGGGGTTATCAAGGCCATTATCCTTATCCTTCCCGTCTTGGTGTTCTCCTTCTCCTTCGTTGCTGCGATTTCCCAATTCTCGCTGGGCATGGAAAAGGAATACGGCGCGGACCACCACGCACAGTCCGATAAGGTTATCCGCAATTCCGCCATCTTGTTGACGGTCTTCACTATGTTCTTTGTCTGGTCCTGCGCACTAGCCATGGGCGCAGACGGCATGCAGGAGGCAAATGACAAGAACCTGCCGGTACTTTCCTACTTCGCCAACGAAACCGGAACCCCATTTATGGCCTACATGGCACCCATCGTGGTTATTTGTGCGGTGGCTTCTTCCTATTTCGGCCATGCCCTTGGCACCATCGAAGGCAGCCAGTACCTCTTCAACCTAGCTGCACCGAAAGCCACAAAGAAGATGTCTGCCCGCACGCTCGACCTATGGACCTACCTCTTCATCTTCATCGCCACGTCACTGGTAGGAATTTTCAACCCCTCCATCCTGGACATGATTTCTGTCGTGGGCGGCGTCTTCTTCGCCTTCATGACCTACCTGCTTCCCATCTGGGTCATTTACAGAGTGGACGCCCTAGCCCGCTTCCGCGGCAAAAAGACCAACTATTTCGTGGCGGTCATGGGCTTTATCGTGCTCTTTGCCACCATCTGGGGAATGTTCCAATAATCCCACAAAAAGGTGGTTCGACAAGGACTTTTCCTGTCTGACAAGGTGGGAGACAACATGTCAGAACAGGAAAAGGCGCCGCACACACTTGCAACGCATTGGCGCGGATGCAAATACTGCCGAAAGTTATGACTACTAAGCCACAAATGGGCTAGCAGTAAAATTTCAGCAACTAGCAGGGACCTATCAGGCACAATCGATTGTGGTAGCAGCCCCGTGCCCCATACTTAAATCATGCGTTTGAGAGAGCGCATACGAGAGAGATAGAGAGAACCCCTCAGTTTCCAGAGGGCGGCTTAGGCCGATACATGGAAACACCTTGTAGAGAGAGACGCCTGCGGCCCTCGGTTCCTTCCGGTTCCGAGGGCCGCAGGCGTTTTATCCTTTTATAGCGAAACGCTACTGGTGCAGCTTATTCTTTTTCGACGCGAATAGCACCGCGGTTCCAGTCGCCAGCGCCGCAGCCACCAAATAGAAAGCAGGGGCAAGCTGCAGACCAGTGACATCAATAAGCCAGGTGGCGATCATCGGAGCAGTACCGCCAAAGACAGCATTGGCCGTATTAAATGTCAGCGCGAAACCGGATAGACGCACGTGCGTGGGGAACTGCTCGGAAAGGAAGGAGGGCAGGACGCCGTCGTTGAGCGCCAGCACGCCGCCCAAGCAGACCTGAATGATAATGACGAGGAGGATTCCGGCGCCGTCGAGAAGCATAAAGGCCGGAATGATAGTCACGCCCATAAAAGCGGCCGCGCACAGCATGGTCGTGCGGCGGCCCAGGCGGTCCGAAAGCATGCCGGTAAGCAAGGCAAAGCCCACATAGAATGCGGAGGCAACAGAAGATGCTATAAACGCCGGGGTTGCGGCCATACCCAACTCTTCTGAGAGGTAGGTGGGCAGGTAGGTCAAAATGACGTAGAAGCCAATGGCGTTGAGCACCGCACCAGCAAAGGAAATGGCCAAGGCCTTGGGATACTTGAGCACCTCACGCAGCGGAGATTCTTCCGGTTCATCCTGATCCTCAAAGTGGGAGGACTCCTCCGTATGACGGCGAATCCACAGACCGTACATACCCAAAGGCAGCGCAATCAAGAAAGGCACGCGCCAGCCCCAGGAATCCAAGGCAGCATCGTCGAGCACGCCCGTCAGCAGCGCCGCAATGAGTGAGCCCAGCAACAAGCCGGAAGCCGTAGCGGACGGCACCACCGCGGAATATATGCCGCGCTTGCCGGCCGGAGCGATCTCAGCCAAGTGCGTGGCCGCGCCTGCATACTCACCGGCTGCCGAAAAGCCCTGCACCATGCGGCACAGCAACAGCAAAATGGACGCGGCGAAGCCTATGGTGGCATAGCCAGGAAGGAAACCGATGCACGCGGTAGCCAGGGACATCATCACAATGGAGACCGTTAGGGTCTGGATGCGTCCGTGTTTATCACCGAAGTGACCCCATACGATGCCACCCAAAGGTCGCACCAAGAATGACAGCGCAAAGAGCGCAAACGTCATAATCAGGGCACGGCGGCCTTCCATCTCCGGGAAAAAGACTCGGGAGATAATCGCGGACATATAGATATAGGCTGCGTAATCGAACCACTCAATGAAGGTGCCTATAAACGCTGCCTTTATGGCCGAGCGATGCTGGCGTTTTGTTTCTTCTGTATCTTCCACCTGTGCCGGCACGGCATCATTGGCTGGGGGTTGGGAAGTGAGAGGAGACATGCTCCTCACCTCAATTCTGTAGCTATACAAGCAGTTGAAAACGGCGCAGGCCCGCTGCGCGCATGCCCTCAACCCTACAGAATCAACTTATGGTGTACGTCACTTTTATGCGCTAATATTGCACTCCCCCACAATTGTTACGCTTGTCAGCGCCTTATCCATCCCCTCCCAGCCATTAACAGCCACCCAACAGCCGAGCCTCATGGACACTACAGCACAGTGCCCCATACTGAGATCGTGCGTTTGAGAGAGCGCATACGAGAGAGATAGAGAGAACCCCCTGCAGTTTCCACAGGGCGGCACATGCCGATATATGGAAACAGTGAGAGAGACGCCTGTGGCCCCCAGTTCCGAAAGGAAGTGGGGGCCACAGGCGTTTTCCCAGTTAAGACCCTAACTTCATGCTGTAGAGGGCTTCTGCGGAATCTTTTTATCAAAATCAATAAGTCGGCCCAATGCCCAATCCTTATCAGTTAGCAGGCGAGAAAACACCAATCCGGCACCAATGGAGCCAACCACCATCATTCCTGTCGCAACGTTTGCCAAAGCTTGATCCATTTGACCGTCATTCAAATAAAACACTGCTCGGAACATTGTCACCCCCGGAATCATGATTACTGCAGCCGGAACGGTCGTTGTAATACGAGGAAGGCGCGCCTTTTTAGAAGCAACCGCACCTAGCAGCCCAATCAATAGCCCTCCCACGAATGCCGCAAAGAAAATAGTTGTACCAGCGTGAATGAGGATCAAACGGAGCTCGTTTGCCACCGTTCCGACACACGCTGCGACCAAAACCATGCGGCGGGAAGAGTTGAAAAGAAAGGCAAAGCCAGCAATTCCCAGAAAACTTGCGACCGGCGCCAACAAAAACCACCTCATATCCTGTGCAGGGGCGGGCGGGTCAGGGGTAAGTTGTGTCAGCCAGCTAACCATCGAGACCGTGAAAGTCGCTGTAAATATAACAGTGAAGGCGTACCCTAACCTGACTATTCCTGCGTCCAAATCAAAACGCGCAATGTCGATCAAAGCAGAGAAAAGAGGAAATCCGGGGATCAAGAATAAAACCGCTGCTACCACGCCCGAGGACAATTCACTCGGATCCACTGAGCCTATCGCACCAAAAAATGCCGTTAAAAGGAAGAAAACGATACTTGCCGTTGCCCCGCCAGCAATTACTCCCCCGATTTGATGGACGTGCCGGTGGAGAACCGTGTACCGCACAAACTGACCTGCAAACGCCGCTAGAGCCACCAACCCCACCGCTTCTAGCGGGAAAAAATTAAGATACGCAAACGCCGCGCACGCGATCGCGGCGGCAAAAGAAAGAACTAAACCACTCCAGCGCTTTTTGACTCCAAACTCAATAACATCCAACATTGCCGCCAGCTCTTGGGCAGTAATCCCTGCATAAAGACGATTATGGGTCAGGTCTTCTAAGGCTTCTATCCGCGAAGCATCAACCGCAGGAGAATGTTGCCGGGCAATCACTGTCCTGAAATATTCCCCGCGGTGGAACGTACAAGTAATCTGCGTCAAACCCACTGTGGCATCTAAGTGGTCAAACCCCAAAGCACGCGCACTGCGTTTCATCCCCCTTAAAACACGGTAGCCAGAAGTGCCGGCACCCATTAGGAGCATTCCCACCCGCAAGACAACATCCGCTTCCACACCCATTTGCCGGTGCAATTCTGGATCAAATTGTTGCGACACATCTCCTCCTCTGACACGGTTTTAGCGCCTATTTAAAGGCTTCTCGACCCCAACCGAAGCCCGAGAACACACTTTTAGTTTTACCTAGAATCCTACGCAGAACCGCACCCCTATGAATAGTTCTTCATCGGCCTAGAGGTCGCCGCCCTTTACACCGTGGGCGGGTTTGCGCGTCTATATGGCGATTTCCACCCCATTACCACGATACTCACAGGTAAAACGCAGGCCTGTAGCAGGCTAGAAAGTTATCTTAAGTTCATGCGTTTGAGAGAACGCAAGAGAGATAGAGAGAACCAGTTCCAGCGCCCTGCGGCCCCAAGTGAGGCCCGGGCGTTGGAGCTGTTTTAGGGGCCTGCCGGTTAAATGCACTAAGAAACGGTAGACGCAGGAAAGCCTTGCATAGAAAAAACTCACCGGATCTGGCGGCTATGAACTACTCCCCCACAGCCCGGATGCCAGCAGCAATGGCCACACACCTTTTAAAAGCAGTGCGTCCATGTACAGTTTCCCGCTTAGTCGTTGCCCAGATAGCTCAATGCAGCGGCAGCAAGTGCTTCGGTGCCAGTGCGCAATGTGGGTTGGAGCAGTGGGGCGAAGTGCGGGCTGTGGTTGGGAACATCTTTTCCTTCTTCGCGGCCGGAAAATACCCAGAAGCAATAGGGAACCCCAAAGGCACGCGCAATGGTGGAGAAATCCTCACTGGCTGTGAGGGGTTCTGCGGTGAGAACGCGGTCGGCGCCGAAGTAGGATGTGAAGGCCTTCTGGAGCCGCGCCGTGGTCTCGTCATCATTGCTGGTAAGCGAGTAGGCATCGTGATAGTTAAATTCAGCAGGCTGAGGGCTACCGGCAGCCTGGCACTCAGCGTTGACGATGCGCTCGATGGCGCCGGAGATTTTGTCGCGTACTTGCTCGCTATAGGCACGCACGTTGATCTTCAGGTTAGCCTCAAAGGGAATGATATTTGCCTTCGAACCGGCATTGATAGCACCCACGGTCAACACGCCAAACTCGGAAGGGCTTAGTTCGCGGGAAATTACTGTCTGAAGGCGCATCACAATGGAGCTGGCCAGCACCACTGGATCGACGCTGAGGTGTGGCATGGAGCCGTGCGAGCCTTGGCCATAAACCTTGACATCCAGACTTACCGCGGTGGACATGAAGGGTCCTGCGGCAAGAGCAACGGTGCCAGCAGGAAATTGGCTAGCAAAAACATGTTGGCCTAGGACAACATCGGGAGTTGCTACCTTATCTACCAGACCGTCATCCACCATGGACTGGGCACCGGCGGCGATTTCCTCGCCCGGTTGGAAAATTAGTTGCAGAGTGCCGGACCACTGGTCGGTGGCCTGCGCCATGAGCGCACCCATGCCCAGTAGGCTGGCCACGTGCGAATCGTGACCGCAGGCGTGCATGACGGATATGGGGTTTCCATCCGAGTCAAGGGCGGTATCGGTGGAGGCATAATCCAGGCCAGTGTCCTCCTTGACTGGTAGGCCATCAAAATCCGCGCGCAGCATGACAGTTGGCCCGGCACCATTTTCTAAGATGCCAACCACGCCACCGCCTACATCCACTTGTTCAAACCCGAGGTCAGCAAGCTTGCCCTTGATGATGCCGAGCGTGCGCTCCTCCTGCATTGATAGCTCCGGGTGCTGATGCAGGTCCTTATAAAGTGGCTCTTGCCAAACTTTGACGGAGTCATAGTTGCTGCAGACAGTGCGGACAGACATTGCTTCCTCCTTGTGGAATCGCGGTGGAATATGGCTGCCAGTGTAGAAGGGTGGGAGGAAGGTGGGCGTCGGCAAGCAAGGCATTTTTGTAATTCCAGCCATAGTTTTATGGCAAAGAGACAGGCACCACGGCCCGCTGAGCTGGAGTTCTTTTAAAAAATTGATGACGCATCCACTTTTAACCCATTGGACATTAATAATTCACTGATTGTTTGTTTTTCATGTATCTGGGCTTCACCCGTCCACCCTAGATTGACCGAGTGACCTTTCAGGAAGACTCTCTCAGTGGCGGCAACTCAGGCACTACTATCACCCGTCCCGCCCACACGGAAAACCCCAGTGATTCTGCGGCGCTGGTGCGCAAAGCAGCGCGCAATCGCCACAAGGAATGGCTGCTGGCCGCAGCGCTTTTAGCGCCGAACCTGATCCTGCTGGCTGTATTTACTTACCGGCCACTGCTGGATAATATCCGGCTATCCTTTTTCAATTGGAATATTTCCAGCCCTACCTCCACCTTTGTAGGCTTGGACAATTATGTGGAGTGGTTTAGCCGCGAGGATACGAAGACCATCGTGCTCAACACTGTGGTATTTACATTCTTTGCGGTCATTGGCTCCATGGTCATTGGTCTAGCACTGGCATTGCTGCTCAACCAGAACATTAAGGGCCGCAACTTTGCACGCTCGGTGGTCTTCGCGCCCTATGCCATCTCTGGCGCGGCCATTGGTATCGCCTTCCAATTCGTCTTTGACCCGAACTTTGGCCTCATCCAGGACATGCTGGGCTGGTTCGGCATCGACTCCCCGAATTTCTATGCCGTGCCAGGCTGGGCGATGTTCATGGTGACGTTCACCTTCGTGTGGAAAAACCTTGGATATACCTTTGTCATTTATCTAGCCGCGCTCCAAGGCCTAGACAAGGAACTGGATGAAGCCGCCGCTATCGACGGCACCGGACGCTGGCGCAAATTCTGGCGTGTGACCATGCCGCAGCTGCGCAATACCACCTTTTTCCTGTCCATTACGGTCCTGCTCAATTCCGTGCAGGTCTTCGACATCATCAACGTCATGACCCGTGGCGGCCCGCAAGGAAACGGCACGCAAACTTTGGTCTTCCAGATCTATAACGAGACCTTTGTGAACTTCCGTGCCGGCTATGGTGCAACTGCCGCCACCATCTTGTTCCTGATTTTGCTCATCATCACCCTGATCCAAGTCCGCATCATGGATAAGCGAGGTTAATCCACATGGCTACTTCTACCCTTCACATGGTCACGGATGAATCCCCCACCACCCGCCGCGCCAAGCTTATTGGTGGCTATCTAGGCATCCTCGCAGTGCTACTACTTATTGGCCTACCGCTCTTTTGGATCCTCATGACGTCTTTCAAAGCCAAGGGCGATATTTATACAGATCCAGTCAACTGGCTACCACCAGTGTGGGAGACCGGAAATTACTCTGATGCCACCACGCGCGTGCCTTTCTGGACATACCTGCGCAACTCAGTACTGATAACCGCGGTGCTTTCCATCATCAAGATTGTGCTGGGTGTCATCTCCGCCTATGCGCTGGCCATCCTGCGCTTCCCCGGCCGCCACCTGGTATTCCTGTTGGTTATTTCCTCACTCATGGTGCCGAGCGAAATCACCGTCATCTCCAACTACGCCCTAGTCAATTCCTTGGGCTGGCGAAATACGTTTGTGGGCATCATCGTGCCGCTAGCCGGCGTGGCTTTCGGTACCTTCTTGATGCGCAACCACTTTTTGTCCCTGCCCTATGAGCTGGTGGAAGCCGCCCGCATGGACGGCGCCGGCCCCATCCGCCTGCTCACCAAGGTGTTACTACCGGTCTCATGGCCCACGCTAACCGCATTTTCCGTCATCACCATGGTCAATGAATGGAATACCTACCTGTGGCCCTTCCTCATGGCGGATACAGACGACGTTGCCCCGCTGCAGGTGGGTCTGACCATGCTGCAAAACAACGATGGCGTGACCAACTGGGGGCCGGTAATGGCCGCCACCATTCTCACCATCATCCCAATGGTCATCATCTTCCTAGCCTTGCAAAAGTACATGATTCAAGGCCTTACCACTGGCGCCGTGAAGGGCTAGAAGGCTTCTTCCCCACCCACGCTCGCCGTTTCCGCTTGCTTTACTTTCCACCCCTTAACCACCCTTTTTAAGGAGAACTACATGCTACGTCGCAAATTCCTCGCCTTAGCTTCCACGGCCGCTTCTGCCACCGCACTCGCTGCTTGTGCCGGCACCTCATCCACCAATTCACAGGGTGGCAACGACAAGGGCGGCGACGGTGAAGTCACTGAGCTGACCTGGTGGTCCAACCATCCGGGCACCTCTAAGGACATTGAAAAAGAAATCATCTCCCGCTTTGAAAAGGAGAACCCGGACATCAAGGTCAATCTCGTTGATGCCGGCAAGAACTACGAAGAGGCGGCACAGAAGTTCAACGCCGCGCTCACCGGCCAAGATCTACCGGACATCGTGGTGCTTTCCGACGTCTGGTGGTACAACTTTGCCATCAATGGCCAGATCGCCAACGTGGATGACCTTGCGAAGGAAGCAGGCATCGACCTGTCTACCTATGTGCAGCCGCTCTACGAGGACTACAACTACGATGGCGGCCACTTCGCTCTCCCCTTCGCCCGCTCCACGCCGCTGTTCTACTACAACAAGGACGCGTGGAAGAAGGCTGGACTGCCGGACCGTGGCCCCAAGTCCTGGGATGAGATGGATGAGTGGTCCAAGAAGCTGGCCGAGGCGGATTCCAAGATGAAGCCTTTTGGTTGGGGTGATGCCGTGGACTACCTGGGGTGGATCTTCCAAGGCCCACTATGGTCCAAGGGCGGCGCTTATTCCGATGAGTGGGACCTGAAGTTCACCGATGACAAGACGATCAAGGCCGTCGAGTGGCTCAAGAACATCACCGATGAAAAGAAGGGCTACTCCTACGTGGGCAACGATATGGCCATGGAGTTCGGCACCGGTCGCGCTGCCGCCACTGTTCTGTCCACCGGTGACCTGGCAGGTCTTACCGATACCGCCAAGTTCGAGCTCGGCACCGCCTTCCTGCCAAACCCGACTGGCGAAGGCGCCTGCCCCACCGGTGGTGCCGGCCTGGCCATCCCAGCTGGCATCAGCAAGAACCGCCAGCTGGCTGCTATCAAGCTCATTGACTTCATCACCAATGAGGAAAACACCTGTTACTGGTCCCAGAACGTGGGCTACATGCCGGTGCGCTCCACCGCGGTGGACAACGAGGACCAGAAGAAGTTCATGAAGGACAACCCGAACTTCGAAACGGCTATCAAGCAGCTTCCAGAAACCCGGCCGCAGGATAATGCCCGCGTATTCCTCCCCGGCGCGGACCAGGAAATCGGCGGTGCTTTTGAAAAGATCGTGACCAACCGCGATGACGTCACCAAGGTGCTTACCGATCTGCAAAAGACTCTGCAGTCTATTTACGACAACCAGGTCAAGACTGTCATCAATAAGTAGGCTCTCGCAGCCGACCTCCCCCCCACACTAGATTCTGAAAGGTAACCATGGCTACTGTCACCTTCGATGGCGCAAGCCGCATCTACTCAAAGGACGCGGAACGCCCCGCCGTTGACCGCCTCGACCTGGATATTGCCGATGGCGAATTCTTGGTCCTCGTTGGCCCATCCGGATGCGGCAAGTCCACCAGCCTGCGCATGCTGGCAGGTCTTGAGCCCACCGACCGCGGCTCCATCCGCATCGGTGGTAAGGACGTCACCGGGGTCAGCCCATCGGACCGCGACGTGGCCATGGTCTTTCAGAACTATGCCCTCTATCCCAATATGTCCGTGGCGCAGAATATGTCCTTCGCGCTGGAAAACCGCAAGATCCCGAAGAACGAGATTAAATCCCGCGTGCACGAGGCCGCGAAGATCCTGCAGATGGAAGACCTGTTGGACCGCAAGCCGGCTAATCTTTCCGGTGGCCAGCGCCAGCGCGTGGCCATGGGCCGCGCCATCGTCCGCGAACCGGCCGTATTCTGTATGGATGAGCCGCTGTCCAACCTGGATGCCAAGCTGCGCGTTTCCACCCGCGCGCAGATCTCCAACCTGCAGCGCCGCCTTGGTACCACCACCGTATATGTCACCCACGACCAAACTGAGGCAATGACCATGGGTGACCGCGTCGCCGTTCTCAACGCCGGCGTCCTACAGCAGGTGGATACCACCCGCACCATTTATGACCGCCCGCAGAACGTCTTCGTCGCCGGATTCATTGGCTCCCCGGCGATGAATATCTACGACCTCACCCATAACTCCTCTGAGCTCACCATCGGCTCTACCCACATCAATCTGGCTAACTACAACTTTGAGGGCGTTGAGACCGTTACCGTGGGCATCCGCCCGGAAGACTGGCAGCTAAGCGATACCGGCAATGGCGGGGCAAAGTTCACCGTCGCGCACGTCGAGGAGCTGGGCAACCAGACCTATGTCTATGGCGAGCTTGACGACGCCGCCGGCAACAGCTCCGCCGACGGCGTGCTCAAGTCCTCGACCCGGATGGGTGGCCAGACCGGCATTTTGGTCGATGCCCGCGGCCGCTATGCGGTGGGCGATACTTTCTACGTTTCCCCCGACCCGGACCGCGTGCATTTGTTTAGCACCACCACTGGGGAGCGATTGAACTAGAAGGCAGTCAAAAGGCAGTAAGTTCTTCAGTTTCTTATTTTTCCCTTTGCAGACAATAAGAAACTGATATATGCTCGCGCGCGTTAGACGCCCATGTAGTCCCGTTTACCACGGATATTGCTGGGAATATCGCACTCAGCGAACCTTAAAATCAATTGAAAGGTAACTAACTGCCCATGCCTTCCTTCAAAAAGCTATCTGCCACCGTTGTGGCTACCGCCGCAATCCTCGGCGCTGTCACCACACCGGCCGCCAGCGCCAAGAGCGACCCAGTTCGCTCCCTTATTGATCCGGGCACCTGCAAGACCATCACCAAGCTGGCTAACGATGGCAAGCCTGTTCCGGATCCTTCCATCCTCCATGACGAGGATTCCGTAAAGCCGTACTTCAAAGATGGCGTGCTGGAGTACAAGGTGGCAGATAACTTCCCTTACCGCAAGCAGCTCGACGCCGCGGTCGCGGAGTGAAACGAGGCACTAGACGGCAAGGCTTCGCTAAAGGAAGTTAAGCCTTCCGAGGCAGACGATGACACCATCGCCATCATCTTCAAGCCCGACCCAAACGGCTACGTGCAGGGCTCTGCCTACCCAGATCACAAGATGGTCTTCATCAAGATTCCTAATGCCCAGTACCCAGAGGCAGTTCAGGGCACCATCGCCCACGAGCTGGGCCACATGATGGGTGCAGGTCACTCTTGCGCCGGCGCGCTCATGGCCGGTGCTAACCAGAATCCCATCTCCTACCACGTGACCGCGCTGGATGCGGCTGCCATTATCCAGGGACAGTTCGACTAAACGCCTATCGCCTCCTCTCCCCTAGGCCCAGTACCGTGCCTAGGGGATTTTTTCTGCCTTCACCCGGCAATGTGTTGGATAGGTCGCATTTAACCGATTGCTTTAGGCGGCACAGAGGCCTACTGCTAACGTTTCCTTTATTCAAAGGTTTGCAAAGGAAAAGGAATTCTCTATGGAAACGTGGGAACCAACACTATCCACCGGCCCGCTGCTGGGCATTGCGGTGGCCGCCATCGCCGTAATCTTGGTGTTGGTCATCTACTTTAAGCTTCACGCCTTCCTCACGCTATTGGTGGTCTCGGCGCTCACGGCGCTAGCTGCCGGCATTCCCCTCGAGGGAATCGTGCCCACCATGACCGAAAGCTTTAGCTCCACCCTAGGCTCGGTGGCACTGCTCGTAGGCTTGGGCGCCATGATCGGCCGGTTGGTGGAAGCTTCAGGTGGCGCTAAATCGCTTGCCGACGCCATGGTCCGCCGCTTCGGCGAACCCAAAGCACCCCTAGCGCTCGGCCTAGCCTCGCTGATTATGGGCTTTCCCATTTTCTTCGATGCCGGCCTGATTGTGATGCTGCCGGTCATCTTCGCCGTCGCTCGCCGCTTGGACGGTCCCGTCCTTGCCTATGGATTGCCGGCAGCCGGCGCGTTTTCTGTCATGCACGTCTACCTGCCGCCGCACCCGGGTCCCGTCGCAGCGAGCGAATTCTACGGCGCCGACCTTGGCCTCGTCCTCCTGGTCGGTCTACTGCTCGCCCTACCCACCTGGTATATCTCCGGCTATCGCTTTGGCTTGCTCTCCGGCAAAAAATTCCCCATCAAAGTAACTGATGCCATCGCCGGTCCCCTCCTCGCGGATGACGAACAACCCCATAAGCCCGCCTCTGCCGCCACGGTGATCTCCATCCTGCTTATCCCCATGGTGCTCATCTTCTTCAACACCGGACTCAATGCTTTGGCCTCCTATGGCACCATTGACGCCGACGCCGCGTGGGTACGGTTCTTTGTCATGCTGGGCCAGACCCCTATTGCCCTGCTAATTACCCTCCTCATCGCGCTCGTGGTCCTCGGCCTGCGCCGTGGCGTAGAAAAGACCGCGCTGGAAAAGCTTGTCGATTCCTCGCTCGGGCCCATCTGTTCCGTTGTGCTCATCACCGGTGCCGGCGGCATGTTCGGCGGAGTACTGCGCACTTCTGGCATTGGCGACGCCCTGGCCGATTCCCTCTCCGGACTCGGCATCCCCGTTATCCTGGCCTGCTACCTCATCGCCGTGGCCCTGCGCTTAGCCCAAGGATCCGCCACCGTGGCACTAACAACGGCCGCTGCCCTCATGGTCCCGGCCGTGGAAGCCGGCGGCTTCAACGAGCTCCAGCTCGCACTCATCGTGGTTGCGACCGCCGCCGGTTCTGTCTTCGGCTCCCACGTCAACGACTCCGGCTTCTGGCTCGTCGGCCGCCTGATGGGCATGGATACGGTCACCACACTGAAGACCTGGACGGTCAACCAAATTCTGATTTCCGTCATCGGCTTTGCCCTAGTCTTGGTGCTCTACGCAGTAGCAGCGCTCTTTTAGGCCCCAATCTTAATCCAAGCAGCAGCCTTTTGGGCAATCTCCTCGACTGGCCGCGTCACATCAAAGACGCGGCCAGTTTCGTCATCTTCCAGCGGCTCCAAGGTATCGAACTGCGACTGCAAGAGCGATGCTGGCATAAAGTGTCCCGGCCGGTGCTGCATCCGCTCATGCAGCACATCAAAGTCGCCGTGTACGTGAACGAACACCACAGCTGGGCAGTACTCGCGAATCAAATCCCGGTACTTGCCCTTCAGCGCACTGCAGCCCACCATCGCACCTTCTGGCCTATCTGCCAGCCACTGACCAATCTGCTTCAACCATGGTTCCCGGTCCGCATCATTGAGCGGTGTACCTGCAGCCATCTTGTCGATATTGGCCTGCGGATGCATATCATCGCCATCGCGATACTCCAGACCTACCAACTGCGACAGCGCCTCCCCCACCGTTGTCTTTCCCGAGCCGGATACTCCCATGACAACAACGTGGCGGAAACTGGTCTGGTTCATGGTGGCTCCTTGGGTTGATTGTGTTCCTTTCAAGTTTAGACCGACCCCCATCACTGACCTATTTTCCGTTCTCACCCCTGCTCTGGTCGACACGAATTGTGTCATTTAATATGATCTTATCCTCCTCTTTCCCTTCTCTCGAAAGGTCCCCTATGCGCGGCAGCATCCGTGAAATCTATACGCTCTACGATGGCAATAACCGCTGCCTCTTAATTCCCGTATACCAGCGGAATTATGACTGGCAACACAAACAGTGTTCCCAGCTGTTTGAAGATCTTGAGGAAATAATCCGCCACGACCGAAAGAAGCACTTTTTTGGCGCAGTGGTAGGCAAGAACCAAGACTCTTGGAATTGGGTTGTCATTGATGGTCAGCAAAGACTTACAACCGTCAGCATCCTCATGCTTGCATTCGCCCATGCCCTCGAAAAGGACGAAATACATAGTGAAGATCCCGCCCTGGCCGAGAAAATCATTTCGGACTACCTTCGAATCGGCCAGAACAAGGAGAATCCACGTTTCAAACTTAAACCTGTCAAAGATGATGACAGGGCCTACCGGAAACTATTTGGCCCCGAAGATGAATTCGTCAATTCATCAAATGTCACATCTAATTACCGCTTCTTCCGAGAAAAACTACGCTCAACCCGTTTGAACGCTGACCAAATTTGGACGGCGATCTGCCGCCTCGAAGTGATGCATTTGGATCTAGAGGAATACGACGAACCACAGCGGATCTTTGAAAGCCTAAACTCCACCGGCTTGGAGCTTAAGGAATCAGACAAAATCCGTAACTACGTACTCATGGGTTTGGACACAACAAAACAGGAGGAGTTGTACAACGAGCGTTGGAACCCAATCGAAGCTAACTGCCGCTTTCAGACTGACTCATTCATTCGCTGGTACCTCACTACTTACACAACTAAAACCCCACGCGAACAAGACGTCTACGAGGCCTTTAAAGGATTCGCCTCCAAGCGCAAAGCGAAAATGCCAGAACTACTGGATGACCTTTTGCCTACTCCAAGTACTTCCGAGAAATTCGCGAGGCCGATACCGGCTATCCTGAAGTGGACACGCAGCTTAAGCGCATGAACGAATTTATGGGTGCGGTCGTACTTCCATTCCTCATGCCACTTCTACGTGACGTCCATGAACACAAAACCACACCCGAAGATTTCCTCGAAGTATTGCTCACAATCGAGTCCTACATTGTCCGCCGATTTGTCACTGGCATCGCCACAAATTCGCTCAACAAGATCTTCGCGACAATGTACTCAGAGGTCAGAAAGCTTCATACTGACGGTGCTCCTTTCGCCCCGATCGTCATCTATCAACTCAACAGGCGGTCGGGCAGCGGCCGTTTCCCAACCGACGCCGAATTCAGAGAGTCGTTCGCTACAAAAGATTTCTACAATATTCGAGCATACTGGCGTCAGTATCTCTTCAATTGTCTAGAAAACGGCAACTCAAGGGATATTCGAGATGTCTCCACAGCTTTGGCCGAAAACATGATTTCCATCGAGCACATCATGCCTCAGACGCTTACTGAATCTTGGCGCCAAGAACTCGGTGACAACGCCGAGGAAATACACGAATCGTGGATAAACCGAATTGGCAACCTAACAGTCACAGGCTACAACTCCTCTTATTCGAATTCTCCATTCAAGACCAAGAAGTCCATGGAGAATGGTTTCGACAGTTCGCCGTATCGCCTCAATGATCTCCTCAAGAAGTCCGACCACTGGACCTTAAACCAGCTTGAGGAGAGAAACGCAATTCTTACCAACCAAGCACTCGATTTTTGGGCTGCCAAAACCACTGACTTTGCTCCGCCAGAAGTAGTTCTACCTAAGGAACCGATGGGCGATGACGAAGACTTCAGTGGCCGAAAAATAAACGGGTTCGAGTATGGCGATTTTAAAAAGACCACCAAGACCTGGGCCGACATGGTCGAAGCAGTACTAAGCTATCTTCTCCATGAATATCGCACCGAAATTTTCTCCTTCGCGAAATCCTCGAAGTTCTTGCGCTTTGAAAAGCCTGCGGCTGAGCACACCCGTTCCTATCGAAAAATCGAGGAAAGCCTCTATGTTCAATTGGGAAACAACACCTCCGCTAAGATCTGGTTCCTTCGCAGTCTTTTCGAGCACCTCGACCTAAATACTGAAGACCTGGTTTTTACCTTCCCTGCTTCCAAGACGGGCCAATCGGAAGGCCTAGATGACCAAACCAACGGCAACACTGCTGGCAAATACGCAGAGCTAACCAAGTTCTATGATCAACTTGTTGAAGCTAAAGAGCTGACGGATTCACCCGAAATTACGGAGTCGCTCCGCGATGAATTCGTCAAGGACTTTGAAGAATTCAGCATCACGAATCCTGAAGAAGTATTTGATGGCAAAGAGTTCGACAGTTTTATTTCCACCACCGAGCCGTCTGAGATGAGCGATGCCCAAGTCCTAGCTGTTCTGACTCAGCACATCAAGGTGTCCCATATGCTCGGCGGAAGCTACTTCCACCAGAAAATTAAGGATGGTTCAGTCGCTGATTTGGTTCACCGACTACATGACTTCGCATAAGCCATCCGTTAGGAGCTTCTGCCTCGAGTAAGCAGCCACGTTGCGGCCCCAAACTGGTGGTTCAGGAGCCATAACGTGGCTGAAAGTTGGGTTCCCGCGCGGCGGACGTGCAGCTGAAGCGAGGCGAAGCGACCGTGGCCTAGCCGAGGTTTTTAAGGGCGTCGGTAACCAGGCGCCAGAAGCCAGCGTGGTCGAGGGTGGTGGCGACTTGGGTGTGACAGGAGGCGTCGGCAGGCTCGCGGAGATCGGTGACGGTCATGCCGGTGGTAAGGGCACCGGCAAGCTCGACGTGGACCGGTGCCTTGCGGGTCTGGACGATGTCCGGATCGATGAGATAAGCGATGGTGCACGGGTCGTGGACCGGTGGGTTATCAAAGCCCTGGTTGGCCTGGTAGGCCTTGCGGAAGAAACCGAAGAGACCGACGACGAACTCTGAGACTGGGGTACCCAGAGCCTTGATTTCGGCTTCGACCTCCAGGGTGGCAAGCGCTTGGTGGGTGAGATCGAGGCCCACCATCGTGACGGGCCAGGGCTCTTCAAAGACGATGTGGGCGGCCTCGGGATCGATCTTGATATTGAATTCGGCGACTGGGGACCAATTGCCCTCGTGGTAGCCGCCGCCCATGAGGACTACTTCCTTGACGCGCTCGACGATGCGCGGCTCCTTGCGCGCGGCCATCGCGATATTGGTAAGCGGGCCGGTGGGCACCAGGGTGATGGTGCCGGGCTCGTGGGACATGATGGTGTCGATGATGAAGTCGATGGCGTGGGCGTCGGCAAGCGCGGTGCTTGGTTGCGGAAGCTTGACGCCTTCCCCGTCCATGCCGGTGGAGCCGTGGATAGCCTCGGCGACCTCAACGGGGCGCACGAGTGGGCGATCGCAGCCGGCATAAACCGGAATCTCAGGGTGACCAGCGATGTCCTTGACCACCCGGGCATTGTGGGAGACCTTGTCCAAAGTCTGGTTGCCGCCCACGGTGGTAATGCCCAGCAGGTCGATGTTGGGGTTGCCCATGGCTAGGAGCAGGGCCACCGCATCATCGTGGCCGGGGTCGCAGTCCAGAATAATTTTTCGCGTCATGTCACGAGCCTACTTTCGGGCGTTGACGGCCGCCACGGTGTCATCGATAGACTCCGGGCGCGGAATGAGGAAGGACAAAGCTAGGGCCGCAAGCAGGATGATGAAACCGGCGATCATGCCCGCGCGATAGCCATGCTCGAAGGAGCCAGAAACTGCGAAGAGCACCGCGAAGGACAAGCCCGCGCCTAGGTTGAAAGCGCCGGCGTTCATGCCGGGAAGATAGCCCTGGTTATCGGCCGGCGAGAGCACAATTCCTAAGCCATTGAGCATGATATTGGCAATGCCGGCGTAGGTCACGCCCAAGAAGATGGAGACGAAAAGCAGGGTCCACGCGTTCGGAACGCCCACCATGAAAATAGAGATAATCAGGCCAGCGACGGTTCCTACGAGGCCGGTTTGCAGGACGTACCTATAGCCCAACTTGGAGGCCATCCAGCCGGCAATCGGGCCGAAGACCAGCCCGGCCAGGGCGTATGGGGTTAGCGTGACCCAAGAAATGGTGCTGGCAGAAATTCCGGCGCCGGCATCTGCATCCTGGCCAAGATTAGGGATAAGACCATTCATCACGGCGAAGACACCGGTCATGGTGAGCAGCGTGGTAGAAAGCAACGCCCACGTGCGGCGTTGTTTGAGGTAGGCCACCGGTACGAGCGGATCGGCGACCTTCTTCTCCACATTCCAGAAGGCCCAGAAGCCGGCGGCACCGATGAGGAGAAGGATGATGACGAGGAACCAATTGGCCTCGGCAAGCTTGCCGGCTTCGTTGAACGCAGTGAGAACGCAACCCAGCGCCACTGCCAGAGGTAGAACTCCTGCCCAATCCATGCGCGGGGTTTCGGTGGCCGTGGACTCCTTGGTAAATACCTGCACCGCTACTACTGCGATGGCGCACAGTACTGCCATGGTCCAAAAGACCGAGCGGTAGCCAAAGTTTCCTGCCAACCAACCGCCGGCCAGGGCATCCACGCCAGCGATGCCACCATTGACGGAAGTGACAATTCCCAGCAGCAAGGCATACTGCTGTTCATTAAGCACTTGCTGACGCAGCATGATAAGGCACAGCGGAACCGTAGGTCCTGCCACGCCCTGAATGATGCGGCCGATAAGCAGCACGGCGACGTTCGGTGCGACGGCGGAAGCCACGCAGCCCAGCGCAGCAACGCCCATCATGCCGACGAGGACCTTTCTGCGTCCGATGAGGTCACCCCAGCGCGGCAGGAATAGTGAGAATAGTGCCGCGGCCGTAAAGAATGCCGTTTGCGTCAGGCCGATCTGTGCGGTGGTGGCGCCCAGCTCATCTTCCATCGTCGCCAAGGCAGGCGAGAGCATCGACGCATTGAGCTGGAAAGCGAACACCGCCGTAAGCAGTGCAAACATCAATGGAATATAGGAGCTGGGCTGGAGCTTTGCTGGCTCGGAGGTGGTGGAAGTCATGGCTACCAATTTAGTGCATGCTCCCTTTCTCCATATTTCTTTTAGATTTAACCAGCGATTCACCCCGACTACTTAGGCTGAAAAAGTTCCTTTTAAACCTCTTGTGGAGCTTTGTATGTCTGATTCAAATAGTCGTTCTTCTTTTAATCGTCGTAACTTCCTGCAGATTGCAGGCGTTTCGGCCGCAGCGGTGGCTGCGGGTATTAATGCGCCGGCGAAGGCGAGTGCGCAGTCGAGCCTGAGTTCATGGGGATCCTCGCAAGGCGGTGAACTGCCGCAGGATTCGGAGCTTTTTGGCCTAGGTGTAGCTGCGGGCACGCCGCGGCACGATTCGATGATCTTGTGGACCCGCTTGGCCCCAGAACCGCTGGCCGAGGATGGTCATGGTGGAATGACCGGCGGCGATGTTCGCGTGGGTTGGGAAGTTGCGAAGGATGAGGGGTTTGGAGACGTCGTCAAGCAAGGCGAGGCCCTAGCCCAACGCGAGCTGGCGCACTCGGTGCACCCGCAGGTGACTGGGCTGGAGCCTGCAACTGAGTATTTTTATCGCTTCCGCGTGGATGGCAAGGTGAGCCCAGCAGGTCGGTTTAAAACTCTGCCCGCGCCCGGCGCGAAGGTGGATGATTTCACCTTCACCGTAGCTTCGTGTCAGGCGTGGTACCACGGCTATTTCACCCCGTGGAAGCATATTGCGCAGGAACCGGACCTGGATATGACGATTTTCGTGGGTGACTACATCTACGAATACGGCATCGTGGAAGGCGATAATTTGTGGCGCCAGGGCGCAAGCGTGCCCGATGTTTTCAAGGCAAAGGTGGAGACTCTGGAGCAGTATCGACTGCGCTACTCGCTCTTTAAGTCCGATGAGCACTTGCAGGCCGCGCATGCGCGCGCCGCGATGGCGATTGTGTGGGATGACCACGAAGTAGAAAATAACTACGCCGGTAATTGGTCCGAGGTTGGTACCAAGGCCGAACACTTCCTCTACCAGCGCGCAGCTGCCTACCGTGCATTTTATGAGAATCTTCCGGTGGCCCCGCCCGCGCTTCCCGATGGCCCCAATAACCGCATCTATGATTCCTTCGATGTGGGCACGCTAATGCGTTTTAATCTGGTCGATACCCGCCAATACCGCGAAGAATCTGCAGAAGACGCCAGCATCTTGGGCGCGGAGCAGGAGCAGTGGCTCAATGATAAGCTCGCCACTTCCCCGGCACAGTGGAACGTGGTGGTCAATAGCGTGGTCGTCGTTCCGATCGCCGATAGCACTGACCAGTGGGATGGTTTCCCTGCAGCACGTCGCCGGCTTATCGAATCCTTATCCAAGGTCAGCGATCCCGTTGTCTTCACCGGCGATATTCACCAACACTGCGCTGCCGAGATCCAATCCGAATCCGGCCAGCCCGTAGGCGTGGAATTGGTCGCTACCTCCATTGCTTCCGATGGCGATGGCTACGCCGGTTCCAAGAGCACCGAATGGCTGGAAAAGCCATATGTGAAGGCCATGGATAAGCGCCGTGGCTACATCAAGGTGCGCGCTTCCCGCGAGCACCTCGATTCCGAATTCGTCGTCGTGCCCTGGATCGAGCGCGATGATACCGCCCCGCGTGAGACTGCTTTCTCCTTCCGCACCAATGCCGGCGAGCACACGCTGCGCTCCCTCTAAACCCCGAAAGGACAATTCATCATGGGACTTTTTAGCTCGCTTTCCTCTTCTTCCTCTCGCCCCGGTTCTTCCCGCAAGAACTCTTCTGACCAGGATTCCTCTACCCCAGCTCCTAGTGCGGTTGCTGCTCCACCGGCCGTAACCGGCATTCAGGCAGAGCCACAGCTCATGGAAAACTACATCACCTGGGAGCCCGCCTCCTGGGACGTTGTTTTGGATCACTACCGCGTCATCGGCACCGATCCCAATGGTGTAGACGTGCTGCTGGGCAAGACCATCTTCCCTTTCTTCCACCACTCACGGCGCGATATTGCCGGTGAAAAGTGGTCCTACTACATCAAGGTAGTAGATGCTTCCGGTACCGAGTCCTCTCCTTCCGGCAAGGCAACGTCTACCTCCCTGCCTTCGGTGACTGCGGGCACGGCGCTAGCCACGATTGGTTCCTTTGACCGAAAAGGCACAGAGTTTCAGTACTCCCCAAAGGACTATAAGAAGATCGTCACCGCGCACCCAGACCAGAGGATCACCGTTGGACCGGATGCTACGCCTGCCGACGTCCCCTATCTCCTCCCCGGCCCCGGCGATAAGTGGGCGGGCAGCACGTCCTACACCCTGAAGTGGACGGTGAAATTGGATAAGCCTGCCTCAAAAGCGGCGCTGGCATTGTGGCTCATTGATACCACCAAGCTCGGCGGCATGCTCGACGTCACGATTAATGACTTTCATAAGCAAATCGAGCTCCCACAGGGCGCAACGCAAGGTTCGCGCCAAGGCGATGCCAGCGGGGACCCGACCCCGCTGCGCCCCGCAGCAATCGAGGTTGATCTCGCCGAAGATGCCCTGAAGGAAGGAGAGAACCAGCTGGTCTTCACCCTCCGCGAAGGCGGCTGGCTGGCGTGGGATGCACTGGGGATTTTTGCTAAGTAACACCACTCGGGCGGTGTTGTGCCTAAACTTGGAAAATTGTTCACTAGTTTCCGATGTACGGTAGTAACATCTGCATCTTCTATCTACCTCACTAGCATCACTAGTCTTCGATGCTGAAAGGACCTAGCTCCCTTATGTCTACAGTTTCTGATCGCCTGCACCGAGCCCAGCGGGATTTTAATGCGGTGATTAGCGTCATCCCCTTTGATGAGCACGCGGTGGATGAATCGCCCACGCTCATGGGACAACCGGTGGCGTTCAAGGACATCGTGGATGTAGCGTGCGTGGCTACCACCTGCGGCACCAAGGTAAATGTCGGCCGCACCCCGGTCAAGGACGCACCGGTGGTACAGCGTTTAGCGGCGAAGGGTGCGTTGCCGGTGGCGAAGGCGAACCTTCAGGAGTTTTCCTATGGCATTTTGGGCGATGCCTCTGCGTATGGATGCGTTATCAATCCGCGCGATCCCGAGGTGTGCGGCGGCGGATCAAGCTCTGGCTCCGCTGCTTTGGTGGCCTGCGGCGCGCTCGACCTGACGGTTGGTTCTGATAGCGCTGGGTCAGTGCGCGTACCTGCCGCGTGCCAAGGAGTGTTGGGGTTTAAACCCACCTTTGGACTCATTCCAGTCGAAGGCGTCTTTCCCTTCGCCCCGAGCTTTGATTGCGTTGGATTCTTTGCCAGCTCAATTGACCTGATTGAGCAGGCTTTTATCGCCACCGCGGATGAGGAACCGGCCGCGGCACAGGACATTTCATCTATTGATGTCACCGCGCTTAAGGCCAAAGGCGAACGCTTTGCTGTTCTCTTGGCGAAGCTGGAAACCTCGGACTTTGAACTCAGCGAGGGCGTAGATTTGGAAGAAACCATCGCCGCTACGGCCAAGCTATATGAGCCGATGCGCCTGAAGGAAGTCTATGACGTTCACCGGCCGCTGCTAGATCAGCGCGATAAGTACCAAGACGTTATCTTGCAGCGCGTTCTGGGTGGAGAAGATATCAGCCAGGAAGATTATGACGCGGCGGCACAGGGCGTAGAGAAGCTGCGCGAGGAAGCACTTGCACTGCTTGGCGACGCCTCCATTATCCTCACCCCTACCCTCGATTCCGGCCCCCTCAAGTGGTCCGATATCACCCCAGACAATGCCGGGGAATCGGCTGCGAGCCTGCGACGGTGGACCGAGCCCTTCAATGTGCTCGGATGGCCAGCTATCACCGTGCCGCTGCGCGGCGACGAAGAAGAAGGGGTGGGTGATGCTGTGCAGGTCGTCGGCAAGCCGGGCGAAGACCTGACCGTCCTGCGCGTTACCCGCGCGCTGCAGGCCTTGCTCTAAGCTCAGTGCGGACTTAGTTCCCTGCTAGTACGGTCTTTTCTTGGGTACGCGGCCGCCAGTAGGCGGCTTCAATGGCAGTAAGCTCCTTAAAGTGCGCTGAGGTGAGCTCGTCCATCGCTTGGATATAGCCGGCGATTTCCTCGCGCGGTAGGCGCAAGCCCATGGTCAGGTGCGGGGTCCAGCGCGGCCCCCGCCCGTCTGGGTTGGCGGCACTGATTTTTCTCGCAGCAATTTCTAGCTCATCAGTGGTTTCCAGGAGCCAGGCCACGGTCTGCTTGCGCTTGGTACCAAAAATGACGTTGCCTACTCGCCGGAAATCCGCCGGAATAACAGGCGGCAGCAACTGCGCGGCCAAGTCCACAACCTCTGGCCGCATTTCCGGGGAGAAAGTGATCGTGATGTGCGGGCGTTGATGCTGGACGGGAAAGCCGCGCTCGGCAAGGCCGGCAAAGATTTCGCGTACTTGGTCTTCCTGCTTTTGCGGCAGGTAGAGCAAAATATTATCCGGCGATGCTTTACTCACAGGCGAGCGTTCCCTTTCTGTAGTGGAGTGCTTCCAGCGTACAGTCCAAGAAGTGGATCACTGCCTCTTGTGCCAGCGCAAACGTTTGCCGTTTAATGAGAGTCATGAGCACTTCAGAATCATCGCCCCTCATCCTCGCCATCACGGCGTGTCCGACGGGCATCGCGCATACCTACATGGCGGCCGAAAACCTCGAGGCCGCAGCCCAAGAATTGGGCTACCGTATCAAGATTGAAACTCACGGTTCCATCGGCGTCGAAGGAACCTTTAGCAAGCAAGATATAGAAGAGGCTGATGCCATTGTCATCGGTGCCGATACTGTAATTTCCAAAGACCGCTTCCATGGCAAACGCCTCGAGGCCACCGGTGTGGACGAGGCCATCAAACACCCGAAGGAACTGCTCAGCAGATCCTTGAGCGCCTCGCGCTGGGAGTGCACTTCCGAGCAAACGGAAGAAGAGGCACCGCGTAAAAACAGCGTTGGTCAAACCATGTATAAGGCGCTGATGAACGGCGTCTCGCACATGATCCCATTCGTGGTAACCGGTGGTCTGCTAATCGCGGTCGCCCTCTCTATCGGTGGTACCCCAACGCCTGAGGGCATGGCGATTCCGGAAGATAGCTTCTGGAATACGGTCAATGAGCTTGGCGCGCTGGCGTTTTCGCTGATGGTCCCGGTGCTCTCTGGCTATATTGCGGTGGGCATCGCGGACCGGCCGGGCCTTGCCCCTGGCCTTATTACTGGCCTCATCGCTACCACCGGCTCACTTTACGGTTCTGAGGCAGGTGCCGGATTCTTGGGCGGCATTGTCACCGGTATTTTGTCCGGTTATGTGGCTCTTGCCATTAAGAAGATTCCGGTGCACAAGTTCATCGCACCGATTTGGCCCATCATCGTCATCCCGATTTTCACCACGCTCATCGTGGGGCTCGTCTTCATCTTGCTCATTGGCGCACCGGTCTCGGCCGCGTTCGAGGCAATGACCAAATATCTCGCTGGAATGCAGGGCTCCTCCGTCATCGTGCTGGGCCTTATCCTGGGCGCCATGATCGCCTTCGATATGGGTGGTCCTTTCAATAAAACGGCCTTCCTCTTCGGCGGCGGCATGATCGCGGCCGGCAATGCGGCACCCATGGGCATGGCAGCATGCGCGATTGCCGTACCGCCTCTCGCCGTTGGTGTAGCTACGCTCCTGCGCCGCCGCTGGTTTACCAAGGCCGAAAATGATGCGGGCATCGCCGCGTTATTCATGGGATTCTTCGGCATCACCGAGGGCGCCATTCCGCTCGCGGCCGCACGCCCGCTACAGGTCATCCCCGCCAATGTTGCCGGTGGTGCCGTAGCCGGTGCGCTCGCCGGTCTTTTTGGTGCACGAGACCACGTCATGCACGGCGGCCCGATCGTCGCGGTGCTCGGCGCAGTAGACAATGTCGCAGGATTCTTTATTGCCATGCTTGCCGGTGTCGCAGTCTGTGCTGGCCTTATTCTCCTGCTAGTGGGATTGACGCAGCGCAAGGATAAGCCGCTTGTTGCTGTCGATACGATTAGCCTCGATAAAGACCTGGGTTCTTCTAGCGAAGAGGTCATTCGCTCTATGGTGAAGCTCACCTCTGCGCGCATGTCTGATGCGGAAGCAGTCGCGAGCGCCGCATTGAAGCGCGAATCTACCCGTTCCACTGGTGTGGGTCACGGCGTGGCCATTCCGCACGCTCGGTCTGCCGGGGTGAAGGTACCAACTCTCGCCTTCGCGCGCCTTCCGCACGGCGTCACGTGGGCCGAGGGTGATGACCCGACCACCTTGGCCTTCCTTATTGCCGTTCCGGATAACGCCGGAAAGCAGCACCTCAAGCTGCTATCCAAGCTGGCCCGCAGCATCATGAAAGAGGACTTCCGCGCACAGCTCCACGGTGCGAAGACGCGCAAGGAAGCCGCCGACATCATTTCAAAGGTGCTCTCCCCTGCACCATCGACTGACAAGGCGGCCGCAACCACCCCGGCCTAAATTGTCTTGTACCTGAAAGCGCTCAGCAATTGTCCCGCTGGGCGCTTTTCTTATGCCCACACCGCGCAGGAATGGGGCGGATGGGGCGGTGTCGCGGAGGGGCAGCGGTAGCGCGGCAGGTACAAGCGAGACTAGGCCCCGTCATGGCGCTCTCTTACGTTCCTTAGGCGGACAGAAAACCACAAGGTTCCTTATAGGGTTTGCCAAGAATCGCACCGGTTTTGCCAGCAACGAACTTAAAACAAGGGCCACATACCTTAAAACAATCTCATTTCCCTGGGAACCTGAGATATTGGTTGAAATCTACCCCCGTGGGGGCGGGGAACTGAGCGGCATCGCTGAGGGAATTTAGGGGTTTCCTAGCTCAAATCGAGAAATAACTAAGAGGAAATTAGTTTTACGCGACATCAACTTCATGAATCCTAATATTTGCTGGTCAGCTGGATTTTACCCGGTCGGAACTGATTAACTTTTAAGTGAAAGGGGACGGAAGTTAGCCGTTAACACTCCAAGATCCCCGCCCTATAGATTCCTGCTAGGTTCCAGTAGAAAGGCACCGCTCATATTTACCTCCAAAGTTCACTTCTCCGCCAAGAAGTTCGTCGCTCCTGCACTTGCAGCAGCCGTCGCCCTCAGCGTTGGCGCAGCTCCAGCAGAGGCCTCCAGCTCCTTGAGTAGATTCGGTGGTGTAAAGCTTCCGATACCGTCCGCCAGCCAGCCCGTCGCCCCAGCTGCCGCTGCGAAGCCAGTTGCCCCAGCTTCCAACCGGGCCCAGAGCATCATCAACCACACCAACGCCTACCGCCAGGCACACGGCCTGCGCCCGGTTCGCGCCAACGGTGCACTCAATGCGCTGGCCCAGGATTGGGCCAACCAGCTGGTTCGCGCCGATAAGCTCAGCCACCGCCCGCAGCACTGGAACTACTACCCTTCCAACATCCCGGCCGGCGGCGAGAACGTACTGCAGGCGTGGAGCGACTACTCCGATGCCCTCCTGGTCAAGCTTTGGTACGAATCCCCGGGTCACCGCAAGATCATGCTCGACCCACGCGCCAAGACCATCGGCGTTAGCGTTGCCATCAACCCTGAAGGCAAGCTCTACGCTGTCCAGAACTACGGCCGCTAAAGATTTCACAAGCTAGGGCCTTCGGGCCCTAGGGCCCTAGCGGGCCACGCCGCCCCCTCCCGGACCCCTTACCCGGGACGGGGCGGTTTTCTCATGCCTAGGTGGGGGTGTACACGCGGGTAAATAAAACGTAATCGCCTTCACAAATGGCAGTGGCGAGGGTTACACTTAAGGGCATTCGAATTGTTCAACAATCTTAAAGGACGGTGTTGAATGTCCTCGCTCCATATTGATTTGAACGCGGACTTGGGAGAAACGACCGCGGGCAATCCGGTCGCGGATGACGCAGCGATGCTGGAAATGGTGTCCTCGGCAAACGTGGCTACCGGCTTCCACGCAGGCGATCCCCACTCGATTGCCGGCACGCTCAAAGCGGCCGCGGAGGCAGGCGTTACCGTAGGTGCACACGTGGGTTATAACGACGCCGCAGGATTCGGCCGCCGCTTTATCGATTACAACCCGGACGAACTCGCAGACGAGGTGACTTACCAAATTGGCGCGCTCGACGCTTTGGCCCGCGCCAATGGCACCAAGGTTTCCTATGTGAAGCCGCACGGTGCGATGTACAACACAATTGTGAAGGACAAGGCACAGGCAGAGGGCGTCATCAAGGGCATTAAGGCCTTTGGTGACTTGCCGGTAATGTTGCTACCTGGGGGCGTTGCGGTGGACGTCGCTAAGCACAGCGGGCTTAACGTCATCCGTGAGGCCTTTGCGGACCGCAATTACAACCCCGATGGCACGCTGGTCTCACGCAAGGAGGCCAATGCGGTTCTGGGCAGCGCTGATGAGGTGGTGCAGCGAGTACTGGAGGTAGCACAGACCGGTTCGATTACGGCCGTAGATGGAACGAAGTTAGAGGTAGATGCGCAATCCGTATGCACCCACGGTGATTCGCCCGGCGCGGTGAAACTGCTGCGCGGCGTGGTGGAGCGCCTGCGGGAAGAAGGCATCGAGATTCGGAGCTTTATCTAATGCACATCAACTTTGTGGGCACGCGCGCGTTGCTGATTGACTTGGATGGATTAAACCAAGTCATGGACTGGCACGCAGCGCTTTCTGCCAAGCCATTGAAGAATCAGGTGGACTGCATCGCGGCCGCCACCACCTTGCTGCTGACCTTTGAAGCGCCCGATTCGGCGCGCGATGCGGCAGAATTTTTGCACGACTTCTCCCCTGCTACCGCGACGGCTGCGGAGGCGCGCACGGTAGAAATCGATGTGCTCTATGACGGCGAGGATGTGGACGAGGCCGCAGACCTGCTGGGGCTTTCGCGCGAAGCGCTCATTAACTGGCATACCTCCACCGAGTGGACAGCAGCGTTCGGTGGCTTTGCCCCAGGCTTTACCTACTGTGCGCCGTCGGACCCCTCCCAGGCCCGCGCGGTGCCGCGCCGCTCCAATCCCCGTACCGCGGTGCCGGCCGGTGCTGTGGGTATCGCGGGTGAGTTTTCTGCGGTGTACCCGCGCGTTTCCCCGGGCGGCTGGCAGTTGCTGGGCACCACCAATACGCCGATGTGGGATTCCAATGCCAACCCGCCGGCGCTGGTACAGCCGGGCGACCGCGTGCGCTATCGCAGCGTGGATAAGCTGCCGGAGCTAGTCGATCACTCTGCCCGCTCGAAACGCGCCCCTGCCCGCTTGCCGCGCATGGAGGTTATCGATGCCGGCCTACTCACCCTCTACCAGGACTTGGGCCGCCCCGGTGTGGGCGATCTCGGCGTGACCCCCTCCGGTGCTGCCGACCGCGCCGCCGCCGCGACCGCCAATGTGGCCGTGGGCAATCCACGCGAGGCAACAGTGCTGGAGAATATCGGCGGCATTAAGCTCCACGCGCTCACCGATACCGTCATTTGCGTTACCGGCGCGACCGCGCGTGTGCGCCTAGGCGAGATGCCGGTCCACCTTGCTCGCCCCGTGCTGGTCACGGCTGGGCAAACCGTCACGGTGGATCCTGCAACGGTAGGCATGCGCAATTACGTGGCCATCCGCGGCGGCATTATCGCTGAATCCGAGCTTGGCTCCGCGGCCACCGACGTCCTTTCTGGCCTTGGCCCGGACCCGGTCACCACCGGCGATGTCATCGGCGTGCTGCCGCGCTCTACCGGCATGACCGACGCCCAGCTGACTAACCCACTGCGCGTACGTGAAAGCTCCGACGGCAAAACCCGCGCCACCTTGCGCTGCGTGCTCGGACCGCGCGATGACTGGTTTGGCGATAATGTCTCCGCCTTCCTGGATACCGAATGGACCGTCACTTCGGATTCCAACCGCGTGGGCCTGCGCCTCGATGGCGAAGAGACGATTGAACGCGTCAAGGACGGTGAGCTTCCCTCCGAGGGCATGGTCGCCGGCTCCATCCAAATCCCACCTAATGGCAAGCCCGTGGTCTTCCTGCGCGATCATGCCGTGACCGGCGGCTACCCGGTCATCGCCACCGTCTTGGAAGAAGATATTGATATTGCCGCGCAGCTGCCACCCGGCGCGCGCGTGAACTTTGAACTCGTAGCACCCCAAGCCTTGAACACTGGAGAACAGAATGCAGATTAAAACCGTCCTCATTGCTAACCGCGGCGAGATTGCCGTACGTATCGCCCGCGTCGCCCGCGACTTGGGCATTAAGTCCATCGCCATTTACTCCGAAGCAGACGCTGGTGCCCTGCATACCCAAGTAGCGGATGAAGCTTATGCGCTGCCGGGCAATACCGCGGCCGATACCTACATGAACGTGCCCGCGCTGCTTGATATCGCGGTGCGTGCCGGTGCCGATGCCATCCACCCGGGCTACGGCTTCTTGTCCGAAAACGCCGACTTTGCCCGCACGGTTACCGAGGCCGGCATGATCTGGATTGGCCCTTCCCCGGAGTCCATCGAGTTGCTCGGTGACAAGATCGCTGCGCGCCGCGTGGCCGAGGAGGTCGGCGCGCCGCTGGCACCGGGTACCTCCGATCCCATCGATGACTGGCAAGAGGCCCGCGCCTTCGCCGAAGAGCACGGTCTGCCCATTGCCATCAAGGCCGCTTATGGCGGTGGCGGACGCGGCCTGAAGGTCGTGGACAATATGGAAGAGATTGAGGGTGCATTCAATTCTGCCGGCCGCGAGGCCATGGAGGCTTTCGGCCGCGCCGAGTGCTATGTGGAGAAGTTTCTCACCCACCCGCGCCATGTCGAGGCCCAAGTATTGGCCGATACGCATGGCAATGTGCGCGTGCTCGGCACCCGCGATTGCTCCACCCAGCGCCGCTTCCAAAAGCTCATTGAGGAGGCTCCGGCGCCCGCGCTTTCCGACGCCCAACGCAACGGCATCATCGAAGGTGCCCGCTCCATTTGTTCCAAGGTGGGCTACACCGGCGCCGGCACCGTGGAATACATCGTCTCCGAAGACGGCACCATTTCCTTCCTCGAGGTCAATACCCGCGTCCAGGTCGAGCACCCAGTTACCGAGGTAGTCACCGGCACCGATATCATCGCCGAGCAATTCCGCATCGCGGCCGGCGAGCCGCTGTCCTTCGATGCGGATCCGGAGTCCCACGGCCACGCTTTTGAATTCCGTATTAACGCCGAGGACATTCTCAATGGCTTCGCCCCGTGCCCCGGCACCATCGTCTCCTTCGAGCCGCCCACGGGCCCGGGCATCCGCGTCGATTCCGCGGTGCGCTCCGGCTCGATCATTCCGCCGTACTATGACTCCCTGATTGCCAAGCTCGTGGTGTGGGGCCCAACCCGCGAGATCGCTCTGGCTCGCGCCCGCTTTGCTCTGCGTGAATTCACCGTTACTGGCGTGCGCACCGTACTGCCGTTCCACCGCGACATGATGGATGAGCCTGCACTCATCGGCACTGCCGCACCGGCCGAGGACACCGCTGCCGCTGGCGCCTCCGAAATCGGCGTGTTTACGGACTGGGTTGATCACAACTACCGTCCGTCCGCTACTAACCAGGTAGAAAAGGTAGAAGCCATCTATACCCAGCGCCGCACTGTGGCCGTGGAAATCGACGGCAAGCTGGTCAACGTCGGCGTCCCCGTCGACTTCCTCGCCGCACCGGGCGCCGGCGCAGCCGGTGGCTCCGCGTCCACCGCACCATCTTCGGCCGGCGCACAGTCTACCGATGACAACGCGGTCACCTCCCCGTTCGAGGCCAACCTCGTGGCCTGGAACGTCGCGGACGGCGATACCGTCGCCGAGGGCGATGCCATCGCCACCGTCGAGGCCATGAAGATGGAATCAGCCATCAAGGCTCCGCGCGGCGGCACCATCAAGCTCCTGGCCGCAGAAGGTGACCGTCTGGATTCCTCCAAGGTCATCGCGACCATCGATTAGCGTTCGTGCCCGTCGTTATGCACCTCATTTCAATGTGAGGTGCATAACTTTTTAGTACAGTTGTGAGCATGCTTTCCCAGTCTGTCGCCTCCGAGTTGCGCGAGGCCATCTCCGCCGGCGAGTTTCAGCCCGGCGAGCGCCTCAGCGAGGTCAAGGCAGCCGAACGCTTCAACTGCTCGCGCAATACCCTGCGTGAGTCCTTCACGAGGCTCGCCGCGGAGCGCATTGTCGAACGCATCCCCAACCGGGGCGTTTTCCTCGCCACACCCGATGCAGACTATATCCGTGATCTCTTCGCCGCCCGCGCGGCCATCGAACCGGCGGCGGTGCGTTGGGGCGCTTTTGCCGACGCCCCCTCACTCGTCACCCTCACTTCCTCTGCCTTCGACTACGCGGCGCGCGGCGAGCACCAAGAAGTCTCCGCCATCAATCAGCGCTTCCACCGCACGCTGGTGGCCGCGCTAGGCTCCCCCACCCTGAATGAGCAGATGGATAATCTGCTCGCCCGCATGCGGCTCACCTTCTTACTAGCAATCCCGCGGTACCCGCAGCTTCATGCGGACCACATTCAAGGCAATATCACCTTGGCCACGCTTATCGCAGATGGAAAACGCCTCGAGGCCGCCACGCTTTCGCATGACAGCCTCATGAATACCTGCGAGAAGATCCTCGCCGTGCTGGACGATTAAGGAATGAGAAAATCTTGATCGCGGGCGTTGGTCACGAGCATCTGGCCCGGTGCGTGCGTAATAGCTAAGCGCGGCTTAGATTCCATCACGATGGCCTGCGGGGTCACTCCGCAGGCCCAAAAGACCGGAAGGCAGCCCTCCGGCACTTCGCCCGGATCACCAAAGTCCGGGCGGTTCAAGTCCTCAATGCCAATGGCCGCCGGGCCACCCACGTGGACCGGGGCGCCGTGAACTGATGGGTAACGGGAGGTAATCCGCACCGCATCGGAGACTTGCGCGGCCGGAATCGGGCGCATGGAGACCACCATGGGCCCGGAAAAGACACCGGCCGGGGTGGTGGGAATCGTGGTTTTAAACATCGGCGCGTTGCACTGCTGGGCAATGTGTGCGACCTCAATGCCGTTATCCTGCAGCGCAGTCTCAAAGGTAAAAGAGCAACCGATGAGGAAGCTGACCATGTCTGGGGTGTAGTACGAGGTGGCGTCGGCAAGCGTGGCTGTATGCTCGCCGTTTTCAAAGACACGGTAGGCCGGAATATCGGTGCGGATGTCCCCACCCGGCAGCAGCTCGGAGGTGTACTGACCAGCTTCCAGTACGCCCACAATCGGGCATGGCTTGGGATTGCGCTGGGCAAAGAGCAAGAAATCAAAGGCGTATTCCTGCGGCACGGCCAGCAGGTTAGCCTGCATGAAACCGCGGGCATGCCCGGCGGTGGTGGCCATGTCATGGCTGCGCGCATACTCACGCACTTGCTCTGGAGTCTGCATTATGCCCACAGCTCGGTGATGCCGGAGAAAGCCTTGAATCCGATGAAGATGGTGAGTACCCACGCCAAGGCGCCGATAACCAGCAACCACTTGGGATACTTATAGCCCTGTAGGAGGTCGCGGCGGCGCAAGGCCACCCACATCACGAGGGCGAAACCGATGGGCAGGATAAGGCCATTGATGGCGCCGGCGAAGATGAGCAACTTCTGTGGCGCGGAGTTGATGACTACGAAGACTACCGTACACACCGCAATGAAGATAATGGTGAGGATATTGCGGGTGCGCGTCGAGGTGTCCTGGGAGGTCACGAAGGATACCGAAGTATAGGCGGCGCCGATAACCGAGGACAAACCGGCCGCAAAGAGGACCACGCCGAAGGCACGCAGGCCAAACTCGCCGGCGGCATGGTAGAACGCATCGGCCGCGGTGTTGTCGTCTGAAAGCGCCACGCCGGTGGCGACCACACCGAGAACGGCCAAGAAAAGGAGCATACGCATGATGCCGGTGACCACGATGCCGCTTACCGAGGTATAGGTAATGTTCTTGACGTTTTCCACGCCGGTGTGGCCGGAATCGATGAGGCGGTGCGCGCCGGCAAAGGTGATATAACCACCCACGGTGCCACCAATGATGGTGGTAATGACGAAGAAGTCGATCTCGCCCGGCGCGACGGTATTCTTTAGCGCCTCGCCCACCGGTGGCTGGCTGACCACCGCAACGTAGAGCATAAGCAAGATCATGACCGCACCCAGGACCGCGACGAGGCGGTCGAGGGCCATACCCGCCTTTTTGGAGAGGAAGATGAGGATCGCGATGGACGCGGCAATGACGCCGCCGATGCGCGAATCGATGCCCAGCATCGCGTTAATACCCAGGCCAGAACCGGCGATATTGCCGATATTAAAGACCGCGCCACCGATAAACACGAATACGGCAAGCACCCAGCCCAGGCCAGGGAGCACGGTATTGCCCAAAGTATTGGCGCGCATGCCGGTCACGCAGAGAACTCGCCACACATTGAGCTGGATAGCGATGTCAACGAGGATGGACAGCATAATCGCAAACGCGAAGGATGCGCCCATCTGCACGGTAAAGACCGAGGTCTGGGTCAAAAATCCCGGACCGATGGCGGAGGTGGCCATGAGGAACATGGCACCAGCCATGGCGCCGAGGCCTTTGGGCGGGGTCTTGTCCCCCGCCTGCGCCGGAGTGGCGTGTGATGTCTCAGCACTCACTAGATTTCACCTTTCGTGATGCAGGTCGCATTAGTTTGTGATGCGCATCATCTTAAAGGTTGCTATGCCTTTTGTTCAACAACTTTTATGTACTACGGGGTGGCGCGGGGGTAATCTAGGCAACTTTCCTGCCGCGTTTTCCCAGATGGCTAGAGATTATCCGCAATGCCTCGTCCGCCGCTTTCACCTCGCTGGAACCAAAGCGCAGCACCACGTATCCGCGGTTTTCTAGCGCTCGCTGCCTCTTTATCTGCTGCTTGACCACGTGGGCGGGTGCCTCGCCATAGGTACCGTCATACTTGGCATCGCCATCGACCTCGAGCACCAGCCAGCCATCGAGACAGACATCCGCCCGATATTTCCCGAGCAGCGGTTTCTGCGGCTCAATTTTCACCTGCGGAAAACGCTCAATAATGAGGGCTCGCAGATAAGACTCATAGGGCGATTCCGATCCGCCATACGCGTGCTCGATAACCTTACGCATGGCTGCTTGTCCCCTAGTGCGCCGCATTTTTGCCAGTTCTCCGCGCAAGTCATAGGTGGTGACGTCGTGTTGCCTGAGCGCAGAATCGGTAGCTACCAGGCCATCTGGGAAGCCGTGTAGCCGGGCGATTTCGAGGCAGGTGCGGGCGGGATTCGTAGCGCGCACACCAGCTATCGGCACCGTGGATTCCTGGAGGGACTTTACCCGGCGGTACCGGTAGCCTTTCGCGGTGAGCCTGCGTGGGGGAACGCTTCCCGAAGGTACCGCTAGCTCCACCTCCTCCCCTTTCCTGGAAATTACCCATATTCCCCACAGCCGCGCGGCCGATTTACTGATGAGGACGGCGCGGTGAGTGCTCCACCCGGCAGCGACTACTTTGGCGAATTGTTGTTTATGGCGCACCCATTGCCTCCAGGTGGCCGTGGGAACGGCAACCCAGGGCGCTATCTGGGTGAGCTCACCGCACTGGAGGGCTAAATGGTGCGGACTTTCGGCTCCGGCGTAACGAAGGTTGATGAAGTGATCTGTAATCATGGTTTCATCTTCGCGTCTGGCGGGGCGGGGCACGCGTCATGAGGCTCAGGAAGGTGAACTTCCGAGAACCTTGAGTAGGGGTCGGAACTTTAGGTCCAAGGAGATCGGGCCGAATTGAGGGCGTTGAGGCTGAATTGAGGGCGGGTTGTGCTCAAATCGGCTCGATCACATTCGACCTAAGGGGAAGTAGTTCAAAGCGGCGGTGTGGGGGATAATTCAGCAGCGCGGTTAACCGTGCTTTACTAGAGATAATGGAACCCATCGAGCTCTCAGAACTAACCGGTACGCAATCGCGCACCTACGGCACCCGCAAGATCACCTCGGATATGGTCTCGGCACCAATCCACGTTGCGGTCGCGCTCTGGGACGAGCGCTGGGATTCCGCTCCCAACGGCACCATCGAAGGTTGGGTCGTCGCAGTCAATACTAAGCAGACGCGTTTTGTGCGCCGCGGCCAAACGAAGAAGGGCGATATCGTCGATATCGCCGTGCGCGAGGTCAAACGCGCACTCAAGGGACTCGACGGACGGGTGTGGATTGTCACTGGTCGCAGGCAGAATGCGTTGCGAGCGGCACTCACGGCCGACGGTTTCACGGTGACGGGAAGCTTTGCGGAAGAAAATAGGGCTTCGAAAAGTGCGAGCTCCGTGCGCCGAAAACAAGCCGGCCTTACCGCACGGAAGGCGCGCAAGATGGGTGAGGCACCGAAAAAGAAGCAAGCGGCACAGGCAGAGACGCCGAAAGCACACTGGTGGCCGAACTTCTCGCGCGCCTCCTCGTGGCCCGAGGGCGAGGTGGTTCGCATAGCCACCGATGCTTCCTCGGATACCGTATTCAAGGGGTCGATGTGCTTCGTTGCGGGCAACGGCGACTACCGGTTACGAACTCGAGAAACCAAGGCGAGCACGGATGAGCTCGAGCTCGAAGCACTGACGCTCGCGCTGAAATACCTGCTCAAGGTGGGTGCGCGCAAGGCGGTTATTGAGTCCGATTCCGTAGCCGCTTTGGAGGCGGTCGAGCAGATTGTGCATAAGCGCGGCTCTAAAGCATCGCGGCCGGGGCGCACGTGGCGAGGGGTGTCTTCGGGTGCACGGTCCCGATTCCAGCAAGCTTGGGGCGATATCCAAGGCCAATGCGAGGTCGACATTCGCCGTGTGCTCGGGCATGCGGGCGATCCGCTGAATCGGGCGGCCGACCAGATCGCGTACATGGGGTTGCGCGCGATTGCGCATCCGATGAAGCAGTCTCGCGAGACTCTGCGCGAGGGAATTCAGAAAGCCCTCTCGGCGTTGTGATCCGAACGCTTAGGGCCTTGGGGCTGATCTGATCAGGCCGAATTGAGCGAGTTAAGACCGATCTGAGGCGGCTCGGTCTTCAGATCAGCCTGATCAGTATGGACCTAACGACAATAGGCGCGCTGGGAGGGGCGCAACTGAGCCGAGCCGGGCTGCAGAGTTAGGCGAGGCGGCGGGCGCCATCTCCCGGGCGGGCCACCAAAAAGGTGGGTTCCGGAAAGCCGCGGGAGGCAGCAGCATCATGAATTGCCTGTGCGGTCGACTCAACGTCGGAGCGCGGGATGAGCGCGATGACTGCGCCGCCGAAGCCACCACCAGTCATGCGGGCGCCAATTTCGCCGGCCGCGGTGAAAGCGGAGTCAAGCTCGGGGGTCGTGACTTCGTACAGGTCGCGCAGGGAAATGTGGCTTTCGCGCATGAGGCGGCGGAACTCTGCCGGGTCGGATGAGGTGAGCGCGGTAGCGGCGGCTAAGGTGCGATTGGTCTCTTCCACCACGTGGCGCACGCGACGGCGGTAGAGTTCCGCGTCGGCGGGGTCGACCGTGGCAGCAAATGCCTCAGCATCCGGGATTTCGCGGATGGTGCTGCCGGCGGCAGACTGCACGGCGTCGATGATGCCGCGGCGGGAGGCATATTGGCCGTCGGAAAGCGTATGCGGGGCATTGGTGTCCGCGATAAGCAGCACCATGTCCTGGGCATCGATGTTGAAGGGAACGCGCTCAACCGCACCGGTGGCAAAGTCCAAAAAGAGGGCCTTGCCTCGTTGGCCAAAGAGGCTGGCATTCTGGTCCAAGCCACCGGTAGAAGCGCCGACAACCTCGTTTTCGGCACGAATGCAGGCCTGCGCCAGCTGGGCGCGGGCGGCGTCATCGGGGGCGCGGCCGTGGCAGAGCTCATACGCAGCCACGGCGGTGGAGCACTCGAGCGCGGCGGAACTAGAAAGACCAGAGCCGCCGGGGACATCGGAGACAATGGTGATATCAAGTCCGCTGCAGGTCAACGCGTTCGCGACAGTAGCGGCCCAAATGGTGCCGACAACGTAGCCGGACCAGTCGGAAGGGTGTCCGGGGCGGACATCGGCGAGCGGGATGGAGGCGTGGGCCACTGCGCCGTCATACTCGGAGGCAATACGGAGAAGGCCATCGGTGCGGGGTGCGACGGCCACAGCCGTATTTTGCTCCAGCGCAAAGGGAATGGAGGCGCCGCCAGCGTAATCGATATGCTCGCCGATGAGGTTCACTCGGCCGGGAGCGGCCCACACGCCGGCGGGCTCGGGCGCATCCGGGAAGGCAGCGGCGAAGAGATCGCGGGCTGCGGCTGCTAGCTCCGCATCGCTGCGGGTGTCAATCCACTTAAGCATCCCAGATCTCCTTGAAGCGGGCGGCGATGCGCTCCGGGGTGGTGTCATTGATCCACACCGCCTGCGAAGACTCGGAGCCAGCGAGGTATTTCATGCGGCCGGGCGAACGCATGAGGGAGAAAAGCTGCAGGTGCATGCGGATGCCGGGGCGCAGTGCCTTGTCCACCGGTGCCTGGGTCCAGCCGGCGATATACGGAGTCTTCTCCACGCCATCAAAGAAGCGGTCCACCGCGGAGTACAGCTTTTTAAGCAGGGGCGCGAGGTCGGCACGTTGGGAGTCGGTAAGCGCTGCGAAATCAGGCACCTCAGAGTTGGGCAGAACCATGGCTTCCAGCGGCCATTTGGCGGCGGCGGGAACAAAGACGGTGAAGTGCTCGGTCTCAGCAATAATGCGGGTGCCGGCAGCGCGCTCACGATCGAGGAGATCCTGAAAGAGATCGCCGTCATAGGCCCGGGTGGAATCCACAATGGAACGCAGGCGGGGCGAGAGGAATGGATAGGAATAGATCTGGCCGTGCGGGTGCTGGAGGGTCACGCCAATCTCTTCGCCGCGGTTTTCAAAGGGGAAGACCTGCTGCACACCGTCAATCTCAGACAGGGCGGCGGTGCGGTGGGCCCAGGCCTCGATAACAGTACGAATTCGGGATTCGGGCAGATCCTTAAAAGAGAGGGCAGGGTCCTCGGTGAAACAGACCACCTCGCACCGGGCGCGCGCGGGAAGGCGTGGCACCATGCCGAGCAGATTATTATCCTCTGGGTGCTCGATGTCTGCAGCGGTAGCAAAAGACGGGAAGCGGTTTTCAAAGACCACCACGTCATAGCTGGGGCTGGGGATCTCCGTGGGCAGTTGGCCTTCGCGTGTGGGCGCAAGTGGGTTCTCGTTGGCCGGTGGCAAGAAGGTGCGGTTCATGCGGTGGGCGGCAAAGGCCACCCAATCCCCCGTTAGGGGATCCCGGCGCATTTCGGAAGCGGGGGCTACGGTGGGGATGTCGCGGGCGTCGGCAAGCACGCGATCGGGGTGGGGTTGGTCGTCGAAGTAGAGGATCTCGCGGCCGTCGGCAAGCGTGGCGGAGGTAATCTCAACCATTAGTTTTCTCCTGGGATGGTGATGGGCTTCAGGCGCGCCCACAGCACAAAGGCGGCGGCTACGGCCAGCAAAGCAAGGCTTGCCCATAGGTTATCGCTGGCGTGCTTGGCTTGCCCAGTATCGGGGTTGATGCCTGGGTCGAGGAAGAAATAGCAGCCGAGCAAAATTAGGCCGTAGAGGCCGAGGAGTGCGGCGATGACATTGCGCAGGTCAAATGCGCCCGCGCGCTTTTTCTCAGACATGAGGTGCTCCTTAGGCAAAGATGACGTTGAGGGCTACGGCCATCACCAGGCAAATGATGCCCAGCGGGACGGTCTGCTGGTACCACGGCAAGGACTTTTCGGTGTAGTCCTCAAAGTGGTCCTTGGGGGTCACGGAAGAAACAAAGCCAACCAGCTCGCTATCCGGCTTGGGCTGGGTGAACAGGGTAACCACGATGGAGACCAGGATATCCACCACGAAGGCGACGCCGGCCGCCACAAAGGCCGTGCCTTGGCCGGGCAAGTTGATCATGTCCGTAAAGGAAGCGACGTACCAAAAGGCGATGGCGGAACCAGTACCGGCCACAAGACCGGACCAACCGGCGTGCGGGGTCATGCGCTTCCAGAACATGCCCAGAATGAAGGTGGCGAACAGCGGCGCATTAAAGAACCCGAAGAGCGTTTGCAGGTAGTCCATGATATTGCCAAAGTTCTGCGCAAGCAGCGCGGTGAAAATGGCAATAGCGGTGGCAACAACTGTAGCGACGCGGCCGAACTTCAGGTAGTAGTCATCCTCGCGGTCCTTGACCACGTAGGTCTGCCAGATGTCATAGGAGATGACGGTATTAAAGGCCGAGATATTCGCGGCCATGCCGGCCATGAAGGAAGCGAGCAGGCCGGCGATCGCCACGCCTAGCAGGCCATTAGGCAAAAGGTCGCGCATGAGCAGCAGGATGGCGTCGTTCGGCTCCGCGCGCTCTTCCATCAAATCGGCGACCGAAACGGAGGCGACCATACCCGGAATGACGACGAGGAAGGGCACGAACATTTTGGGGAAGGCGCCGATAATCGGGGTCCTGCGGGCCGCGGAATTAGAATCCGAGGCCATGGCGCGCTGAACTTCCACGAAGTTGGTGGTCCAGTAACCAAAGGAAAGCACGAAGCCGAGGCCAAGCACGATGCCGATGACGGACCACACTGGGTTCTCAAACCCAGAGATGTCCGTGCCCGGCCAGGTGTGGAAGTGCGAGTCCTGGGCCACCGCGTCCTTCAGTCCGCTCCAACCGCCAACGCGGTTCAGGCCAATGATGGTCAGCGGGGCGAGGGCGGCGATGATGACGAAGAATTGTAGCACCTCGTTATAGATAGCGGCCGAAAGGCCACCCAAGGTGATATAGGACAGCACGATGAGGCCGGCTACCAAGAGCGATACCCACATCTGCCAGCCCAGCAGGGCTTCCACGATGTTGGCCAGCAAGTACAAGTTCACGCCGGCAATAAGCAGCTGGGCCACGGCGAAAGACACCGCGTTCACCAGGTGCGCGGCGTTGCCAAAACGCTTGCGCATAAACTCCGGCACCGAACGCACCTTGGAGCCGTAGTAGAACGGCATCATCACAATGCCCAAAAAGACCATGGCCGGGATGGCGCCAATCCAGAAGTAGTGCATGGTTTGGAAGCCATACTCCACGCCATTGGCGGACATACCGATGATTTCCACCGCGCCCAGGTTGGCCGAGACGAAGGCCAGGCCGGTCACCCACGCGGGCAGTCCCCGGCCGGAGAGGAAGAAGTCGATGGAGCTAGACACTCGGGCCTTGGCGGCCCAGCCGATGCCTAGAACGAAGAGGAAGTAGATGGCTACCAAGAAGTAGTCCACCCAGGAGGCATCGAGCCTCAATACGGATTCAGCAGTCTCCATGGCTGACCTTTCTAGTAAGTATTCTCTGCTGCAAGGCGCAGGCTGAAAGTCTGCGGGTTCTGAGCGCTCAGGCGCGCGAGGTCTTGACCACTGCGCAGCGCATTCGGCGGCGCGCTCATGGGCTCCACGGCTAATGCCTTGCCGGGGCCGCCTGCCCGCGGGAAGTCGGCCGGGGTAAACATCTGCACCCAGTTCAGGCCTTCGCCCATCTCCAAGCGCACGCCCTTTCCACCGGCCGAATACACGGCCGTCAGTGGGCCTTCGCCGTGGAAGCAATCGTCCCAGTCCACCTCGGCGATAGGCTGATTAGTGATACGCACCTGCTCCGTCTTTCCCGTGGGCAGGTTGCGGGCGCTTAGCAGGTAGCGCTTGCCGACGTCCGCACTGAGCACCGCTTCCTTCGCCCCTGCCCCTTGTGGGGAGAGGTAGAGGTGCAGCCCATAGGCGAAGGGAACCTCGCCGGGCTCCGTGGTGCGTGCGGTCAGCTGGTGGTGCAATCCCTGCTCATCGAGGGCGTAGGTGGCCTCTAGCTGAATCGCCCACGGCCAGCCCTGGCGCGGCTCAATATCAAAGGCGAGAGCCACCCGGTTGGCCGAGCGTTCCTTGATGCGCCACCAATCCACCGCGAATCCATGAATGGCGTTATTGCGCTCCGGCTCGTTGATCTCCAACTGGTGTCCGGTCCCCTGCCATTCGAACCAGCCATTCTCGGTGCGATTCGGCCACGGCGCCAGCACCACGCCGGCCATCAGCGGCGGCTTGCCCTCGTAGCTTTCTACTAAGGGCGCGCCGCGATAGGTCAACGCCTTGACCGCACCACCAAATAGAGCAAGCTCAGCCGTATAACCGCCATGGCAAATGGCGACGCTGGGGTATTCAGCGTCAGAACCAGCCGCTCCTCCACTGGCCATAACAAAGACCTTTCTGGCTATAACTTTCGTTGGATTTAGCCTAAAAGCACGGCAAAGTAGCGGTCAATCGTTTGCATAATTACCTTTGAATGCCGAGCGTTTCGGCTGCTCATCACGTTCTAGTTAACCCACAGTTAACCTCTTTCGGGGCTGGGCAATAAAGGTAGAGCGGACCACCCCACCGGTTTAAAGCGCTAACTACGCATCCGCCGCCACACTATTCGCGCCGCAGAATGCGGGGTAGCCAACACCTCACGCAGATAGTTGCGCGGCATCAACCGCCACGGGGTGCGCGCGGGATGTATATGCACGGCGATGCCTAAATGCCATGCCCACAGTGCAGTGCGCAAAACATGGAAATCATTGGTCACCACCTGCAAGACTGCATCTGAGGCTAAATGGTGGGCATTTTCTAGGTTTTCATTGGTACTCGTGGCATCCGGCTCCACCACAACCCGCTCAGCCGGCACGCCCCGTTCAATAAGGTACGTAGCCATTGGTCCCGCCTCACCGCGGCCGGAGACAATAATTTGCTGACCACAATAAAGATCCAGCGCCCTGTCTAGGCGCGAGCGCAGCATGGCGCCGGGATACCCACGAGTTACACGGGAGCCCAGAACGAGGAGCGGGTCAAACATGGATACCAGCTTAGACTTGCCCGCCCTTGACAGGAAGACAGAAAAAGCCGTACGTTTAACTCAAATGTGCAATCGTTTGCACTCAAAAAGGGCCAGACGCTGGCCCGTACACCTTAACCACCAAGGAGGTCAGCATGGCCGGAATCACCCTCAAGGACGTGGCCGCCGCTGCTGGAGTATCCATTTCGACTGCGTCCCGCTCGCTCTCGGGCAACCCAGCCATCTCTGAATCCACGCGCCAACGCGTCAAGGACATTGCCATCAAGCTCAATTATAGGCCGAATGCCCAAGCCCGAGCGTTGCGCAACTCCCGCTCGAACGCCATCGGCCTAGTCATTCCCAGCCTAGACAACGCCTACTTCGCCGCGATGGCCGCAGCCATTGAAGAAGCCGCCGAAAAACAAGGCCTAGCTACGATGATCACCAGCTGCGGGGAAGATCCGCAACGTCTGGTCAAGTGTCTCAACGCGCTGTTGGAACGCCAAGTCGACGGCATTATCGCCGTACCGCTTGAAGGAGCCGAGGAAGCGCTCGAGCAAGCACGCAGCTACCGACCACTCGTACTCATCGATCGCACCTTGGGCGAGCTTCCTGCGGTGCTGTCTGATCCTTGCGTGGGAATAAACCAAGCCGTAGAGCAGCTCAAAGAAAAGGGCCACACGCACATCGGCTACCTCTCCGGTCCGCAGGAGACGTCCACCGGCCGGCAGCGCCTTGAAGCATTCGAAGCCGTCTCCCACGGGATGCCCACCCACATTCACCACGGCAGCTACCGCCACCGCGAGGGCTATAAGGGGGCCATTGCGCTGCTAAAGAAAGGTGTCACCGCTATTATCGCAGGCGATTCCATGATGACGGCCGGCGCGCTCGAGGCCTGCCATAATGCCGGCAAACGCATTGGGGAAGAAATCGCGCTCGTTGGCTTCGATGATTTTATTTACCTGCGCTTCCAGCCCTCCCCCATTTCGGTGGTGGACCAAGACGTCGCTCGGATGGGCGAAACCGCCACGGCCAAGCTCATCGCGGCCATCAACGATAAGCGCCCACCGGAAGGCGAGGTAATAGAAACCCGCTATATCCCGCGCATGTCCACCGCCCACCAACTCCATGGGGCCACGCCATGAGCGAATGCGTATTGCGGCTGGACAACGTCACCAAATCCTTTGGCCCGGTAGAAGTTATTAAAGGCGTTGACCTCACCGTGCGCCGCGGGCAGGTCCAAGCCCTATTGGGTGAAAACGGTGCCGGAAAATCTACGCTCATCAAGATGATTGCCGGTGTACACGAGCCGGATTCCGGCCGCATCATTGTAGATGGCCAGGAGGTGAAGATCCCGGATACTAAAACCTCTGAAGCGCTCGGCGTCGCTACCATCCACCAAGAATTAAACCTCGTTCCCACGATGTCGGTAGCGGAAAATATCATGCTCGGCCGCACCCCGCGCCGCTATGGGATGGTAAACCGCAAGCACCTCAAGGCGCAGGCACAAGCGGCGCTGCACCTTATCGGCTTAGATGTGGACCTTGATATGCCAGTGGGTGAGCTAGGCGTGGCCAAGCAGCAGCTGGTTGAAATCGCCAAGGCTCTCTCTATGAACGCTCGCATTCTTATCTTGGATGAGCCCACAGCCGCGCTTACTGGCAAGGAAGTCGATGCGCTCTTCTCCGTGCTGGAGGAACTTAAGGCCAAGGGTGTGGCCATGGTTTTTATCAGCCACCACTTGGAGGAGCTGGCGCGCATTGCCGAGACTATCAGCGTTCTACGAGATGGCTCCTTCATCGCCGAGGTCCCGGCCGATACCGACGAAGACGAGCTGGTGCGGCTCATGGTCGGCCGCGAGATTGAAAATCAATACCCGCGCGAGGTCCCACCCGAGCACGGCGAAGCCCTGCTGGAGGTCTCCGAGCTGACTTCCGCAGGCGCCTTTCACGACGTCACCTTCACCGTCCACGCCGGCGAAGTCGTCGGCCTCGCCGGGCTCGTGGGAGCTGGCCGCACCGAAATCATCCGCGCAATTGCGGGCGCCGATCCTTACGATTCCGGCTCCATCCGCGTCGGCGGCACGCAGCTGCGCGGCGGCGATATCCGTGCCGCCATCCGTGCCGGCGTGGGCCATATCCCCGAAGACCGCAAGTCCCAAGCGCTAGTTCTTGACGCTTCTGTGGGCGATAACTTGGGGTTTGCCACCCTCTACCCTACCGCCAAGGCTGGGCTTGCAGACCGCAGCGGCCAGCGCCGCCGCGCCGGTGAGGTGGCTGAGAAGCTACGCATCCGCATGGCCGATCTCTTCCAGCCCATCCGCAACCTGTCCGGCGGCAACCAACAAAAGGCGGTCTTTGGCCGCTGGGTACTGGCCGGTTCCAAGGTCCTCCTCCTCGATGAGCCCACCCGCGGCGTCGACGTCGGCGCCAAGGTGGAGATTTACAACATCATCAATGAAGTCACCGCTGCCGGCGGCGCCGTGCTCATGGCCTCGTCTGATCTGCCCGAGGTGCTCGGTATGTCCGACCGCATCCTCGTCATGTCCGGCGGACAACTCGCCGGTCAGCTACCCAAAGACTCCACCCAAGATGAGGTCATGGCCTTCGCGGTATCCAATGTGACCTCCGCTACCTCTGCCTTTGCTGCCGCGCCTGCCGGCACCAACCCCAAGGATGAAGCATGACCAAGAATCGAGTAATTAACTGGGCCATGAATAATGGCGCACTCGTCGGCCTCATTGCCCTGTGCATCGCGCTGTTTATCGCTACGCCATACTTCCTTACCGTGGCGAACCTGCTCAATATCGGCATCCAGGCCGCCACGGTGGCCATCTTGGCCTTCGGCATGACCTTTGTCATCGTCACCGCCGGTATCGACCTCTCGGTGGGCTCGGTCGCCGCGCTCGGCGCCATGGTCTCTGCCTATATGTTCTCCACTGCGGGACTGCCTGGCTGGCTTACGCTGCTCCTCGGCCTTTTCGTGGGCGCGCTGGCCGGAGCCATCTGCGGCATGGCCACCGCGTGGGGCAAGATCCCGTCTTTCATCGCGACGCTGGCCATGATGTCCATCGCCCGCGGCCTCACCCTGGTCATCTCCCAGGGCTCGCCGATTGAAACCGCCCCGTCCGTCAACGCCTTTGGCGGCGATATCGCCGGCTTCCCAGTGCCGATCATCATGATGGTTATCGCCGGGCTCATCTGCTGGTTCATCCTAGAGCGCACGGTACTTGGCCGTTCCATGTACGCTATCGGCGGCAACCTGGAGGCCGCCCGCCTCTCGGGCCTGCCGGTCAAGCGCATTCAAATCGCCGTCTTCGCACTCTCCGGCTTCTTCGCCGCCTGGGCCGGCATGGTTATGGCCGGCCGCCTCGAATCCGCACAGCCGCAGGCCGGCACCGGCTATGAGCTCGATGCTATTGCGGCCGTCGTCATCGGTGGCGCCTCGCTCTCCGGCGGGCAGGGCAAGGCTACTGGCACTCTGGTCGGCGCTATCTTGCTAGCGGTCATCCGCAATGGCTTGAACCTGCTCAACGTCTCCTCCTTCTGGCAGCAGATCGTCATCGGCCTGGTCATCGCGCTGGCCGTCGGCTTCGACGTCATTCGCAATAAGACGGCCAACTAGGGAGCACCCACCATGAAAAAGCTCATCGCCACCCTCCTCGTACCCGCCCTCGCGCTAGGCCTTGCCTCGTGCAATCGCTCGGAAGAAGACCGCAACCGCATCACGCTAGCGCTGTCCACGCAGACCAACCCCTTCTTCGTCGAACTGCGCCACGGCGCGCAGGATAAGGCCAAGGAACTCGGCGTTCCGCTGGATATCCAGGACGCCTCCGATGACCCCGCCCAACAGGTGAACCAGCTGGGCAATGCCAATTCCATGGGCGCCAAGGTCGTCGTGGTCAACCCCACCGATTCCGATGCCGTAGCGCCAGCGGTGCGTGGCATCAAAACTGACGACGTCCCCGTCATTGGCGTGGACCGCGACGTGAACGGCGTAGATCTGGACTCCATGGTGGCCTCCGATAACGTGGCCGGCGGCGCACAAGCCGCGGATACGCTCGCCAAGTCCATCGAGAAAAAGGGAGATATTCTCATCCTGCAGGGCACCGCTGGTACCTCCGCCTCGCGCGAGCGCGGTAAGGGCTTTGAAGAGCAGATTGCGAAGTATGGGGACATTCGGGTCGTCGGCAAACAATCGGCGAATTTCGACCGCACGGAAGGCCTCAACGTCGCCACCAACCTGCTGCAGGCCAACCCTGATATTAAGGCCATCTTTGCGGAGAACGATGAAATGGCGCTCGGCGCGGTCGAGGCTTTGGGGGCGCGGGCCGGCTCTGAGGTCAAGGTGGTGGCTTTTGATGGCACCTTCGATGGCCTCAAGGCGGTCAAAGATGGCAAGCTAGAAGCTACCATCGCCCAACAGCCCGCAGAGCTCGGTGCCCGCGCCATCGAACAAGCCGCAGCGATCCTGCACGGTGGCGCAGCGGAGAAGAACGTCCCCGTCGAGGTCATCACCGTCACCCGCGACAATGTGGAGGATTTCCAATGAGCAAGCTAACCGTCGTCGGTTCCATCAATGCCGATCTCATCGTGCACGCCGAGCGCCACCCACAGCCCGGCGAGACCCTACTGGGCTCTGGCGGCGACATCTTGGCCGGGGGCAAAGGCGCTAATCAGGCAGTTGCGGCCGCACAGCTGGGCGCCACTGTGGCCTTCGTGGGCGCGGTCGGCTCCGATCCCTATGCCGAGCCTGCCATGCACTATATGCGCACCTCCGGCATCGATCTGGCCGCCGTGGAACAGGCCGATACCAACACCGGCCTCGCCGTCATCACCGTCTCGGCCGATGGCGAGAACACCATCGTCATCTCCCCCGGCGCCAACGCGCTTGTCGACGCCCCCTTTGTCTCCTCCCGCGCCTCTACTATCGCCGATGCCGACGTGGTCCTCCTGCAGGGCGAAATACCCGCCTCCGGTTTCCAGGCGGCAGTCGACGCTGCGCAAGGTCGCGTGGTGGTCAACCTCGCGCCCGTGGTCAAGGTCGACCGCGACTCGCTTCTGCAGGCCAATCCCCTACTAGCCAATGAACACGAGGCCGGGCTCATCTTGGACCAGCTCGGGCTGCCATCTGAAGGCGCCCCGCGCGAGCTCGCCCACCGCCTAGTAGAGGCCGGCTTCCGGTCCGTCGTGCTGACCCTCGGCGCCCACGGCGCCTACGTAGCCACCTCGGAGGGCGGCACGGATATCCCCACCCCGCGCGTGACCGCCGTGGATACCACCGGCGCCGGCGATGCCTTCGCAGGTGCCTTCTGCGCCCAGCTCCTCACCGGTGCCTCGCTTGTCGATGCCGCCACTTTCGCCGCCCGCGTCGGCGCCTTCGCCGCCACCGGCAACGGCGCGCAACCGTCCTACCCCACCACCGAATCCGCCCTGCCGGAGGTCACCGATGCGTAAATCCGGCCTGCTCAATCCCGCGCTCACCAGCGCCGTCGCACGCCTCGGGCACACCGATACCTTTGTCATCGCTGATTGCGGCCTTCCCATCCCCCACGATGTTCCCGTCATCGACCTCACGCTTACCTTCGGCATCCCCACCTTTGCCGATACCCTGGCCGCCCTCCTTGAGGAGGTCGTGGTCGAAGCCGGGACCATCGCCGATACCACCCCGCCCGAAGTGCGCTCCCTGCTTCCCGCGGTACCGCTTACCGAGGTCTCCCACGATGACCTCAAGCGCGAGGTCGCCCGCGCCTCCTTCGTCGTGCGCACCGGGTCCACCACGCCGTTTGCCAATGTCATCTTGCGCTCCGGCGTGCCCTTTTAGCATTCGTCGACGCTACAGCGCGGAAGACCAGAACTTCTTCCGCGCCCTACCCCATTTGAAGCAATTCCCCCGCCCGAAAGTTTAAGGCGCTCTCTCCTCCACCCCGCTGGATGCACCAGTACACAACAAGCACGTCATGCCGAAAACCTCCGCGGTTGTGGCTAAAACGTGCTTGCCTCATTCACCCCTGTTCCGGAGAGCTACTCTCCGAGCAGCTTGTCGCGCAGGTTCTTGTCCTTCTGCTCAACTTCCTCGGCCATGCGCTTTTGGTAGTCCACCATCTTGTCTTGGATGGCGGGATCGCCAGCGCCGAGGATACGGGCGGCGAGCAGGCCGGCGTTCTTCGCACCACCGATGGAGACGGTGGCAACCGGCACGCCGCTAGGCATCTGCACGATGGATAGGAGGGAATCGAGACCATCGAGATCTTTCAATGCGCGAGGGATACCGATAACCGGCAGCGGCGTGGCTGCTGCAACCATACCGGGCAAGTGAGCGGCGCCACCGGCACAGGCGATAATCGCTCTCAGGCCGCGAGTATGGGCTTCTTTCGCATATGCGAGCATCTTTTCTGGGGTGCGGTGGGCGCTGACCACGCCGACCTCGAAGGGGATGCCGAAGTCCGCGAGGACCCGAGCGGCAGGTTCAACGGTGGGCCAATCGGAATCGGAGCCCATGATGATGCCTACGTGCGGTTGCATAGTGTCCTTTCTTAAAGCAGGAAATTAAGCCCATGTGGCGTGCACGAGGAAGTGCGCGGCCTGGCGGGCAATGGAAAGGGTTTCATCGGTGGAGCCACCGGTGACGTTGACGTGGCCAATCTTGCGGCCAGGGCGGTGGTCCTTGCCGTAGAGGTGAATCTTGGCTTGCGGGTAGCGCTGCATGACCTCGCGGACGCGATCGGGCATGGACATTTCAGGGTCCTCGTCGGCACCTAGGACATTGGCCATCACGGTCACGGGTGCAAGCGTGTCGACTGCACCCAACGGGAGGTCGAGCACCGCGCGCAGGTGCTGCTCAAACTGGGAGGTAACGCAACCGTCCTGGGTCCAGTGGCCGGTGTTATGCGGGCGCATGGCCAGTTCGTTGACGGAGATATCCTCGCCCTCAGGGCCGTCGAACGCAAAGAGCTCGACGGCGAGCACGCCGGTCACGCCGAGGGATTCGGCGATGGATAGCCCCAGCTCGCTAGCGCGCTGCGCAAGTTCCGGTGCGAGGCCGGGAGCGGGCGCGATGGCCTCGGCGCAGATGCCGTTTTCCTGGCGGGATTGGGTAATCGGCCATACCTTAGCCTCGCCGGAAGGGCGACGGGCAACGAGGATGGAAAGCTCGCGGGTAAGTTCTACCTTTTCCTCTGCCATCAGTGGAGTTCCAGCATCTAGCAGTTCGGAGACCAGCTCATAGCAATTTTCGGCCGTAGGGAACCACACGCCCTTGCCGTCGTATCCCCCACGGCGGGCCTTAAGGCACACGCGGCCATCGACGGCGTCGAAAAAGGCGCGGGCATCGGCCACCGAGTCAATGGCGGCAAAGCGCGGCACGGGAGCGCCCAGCGCGGCGAGCTTTTCGCGCATCTTCAGCTTGTCCTGCGCGTAGATGAGGGCGGTGGGCTGGGGCTGGACGTTAAATCCGGCGTCGATAAGCGTAGCGGAGTGCTTATTGGGCACATGCTCATGCTCGAAAGTAATGGCGTCCGCTCCCTCAGCCGCGCCGCGCAACTCCTCCAGGGAGGTGTAGTCCCCCAGCACAACGTCAGGGGTAACCTGCGGCGCGGAAGAATCCGGCTTGCTGGCCAGAATCCGCAGGTGAATATCGAGTTCCGCGGCGGCCGGCTGCATCATGCGGGCCAGCTGGCCGTCGCCACAAACAGTTACAATAGGCTTTAAGTCACTCACGTCCCCCAATACTAGCCTGGATACTATGTTCACTCGTCATACCATCTTCCAAAATTCGCTCATGACCGCTTTGCTGGACGGCATTTATGACGGCGAGATGACCATTTCGGAGCTGCTCGGTAAGGGAAATTTTGGTCTCGGAACCTTTGATGGCCTCGACGGTGAAATGATTATCTTGGATGGCATCTGCTACCAACTGCGGGGCGATGGCTCCGCGCGGATTGCAGATTTGGATCAGCGCACCCCGTTTGCGGTAGCCACCAATTTTGTCCCGCGCATTACTGCCGACGCCCCCGCGGGCCTGCGCCGCGATCAGCTCTCCGAGTTCATCGATAAGCTCGAGCCTTCCGCCAACTACATGTATGCGGTGCGCATCGTGGGCACTTTTAAGAAGGTCACCACCCGCACGGTGGTCAAGCAGGAAAAGCCCTACCCGCCGATGTCCGAGGCCGTGGGTGGCGATAAGGAGCTGCACTTTACCGACGTCGAAGGCGTCATCGGTGGCTTCCGCACCCCCGTATATGAAAAAGGAATTTCGGTGCCAGGCTGTCACGTGCACTTTATCGACGCCGCCCGTACCTCCGGCGGCCACGTGCTGGACTACGTAGTGGATAAGGCGACGATTGAACTTTGCCCCGCCTCCGACCTAGAACTGCGCCTGCCGCTGACGCAGGAATTTAGCCGGGCCAACCTCTCCCCCGAGGATTTGGATAGCCAGCTGCACACCACCGAGGTTAAAACCAAGGGCGATCATTAATAATCTCAGCCACGCGCTTGGGCTTTGCCACGTTAGGAAAATACATGGCTCGATCCCAGCCGTGAATGGCAAGGGACACCCCGCCCCGGCGCTTGCGGGCACCGCGAATATCCTGCAGCGGAATCGAATCGATATTACGGCCCTCGCGCGCGATGACGCGCCTATTAGTCACGATGAAACGCTTCCGGCGAGCCTTATAAAGAGGAATGAGAAAGCGCCAGATTCCCAGCAGCGCCCACACCGCAACGAGACCGTTGCGCAGCATCGGGTCTACTGCTTGGACATCGCACCAACCAATGGCAATCCACAGCAGGCCGGTAATGAGGATGAGCTCGAGGAAGGGGAAAATCAGCGCGCGAAACGGCGCGGAGACATCCGCGCGCTTGACCTCACCTTGGCTCATCTTCATTAGTCCCATAGCTATGGATGCTACCTTGCGTGTCTACTGTGGTGGTTTACTGCTGCGGACGCAGGTGCGTGACATCACCCGCGGAGTAGTACTCGCCGGCGACCATGATGCGGCCGTCTTCGCCGATTTCATCGACGTGCCCAGTGACATCGCCGGACGGGGTTTCTAGGCGCACCTCTTGGCCGAGCGAGGAGCACACCGCACGGTAGTCGCGCAGGAGCTGCGGATCTTGGTTCTCCCACTGCGCGATGCGGCGGCGCAGGTTCTTGAGCACGCTAATTGCCAGCTCAGTGCGGTCAGTATCACGGCCCTCGAGTGCGAGCGAGGTAGCCTTTTCAATCGGCAGATCCTCGCGGGTCAAGGTGACATTGATGCCCATGCCTACGACGACGCGCGCAGACGGTGCGGCGCCACCTACTGCCTTATTAAGTTCTGCTTTATTGACCTCAGCCTTATTTACTTCGGCCTTATTAACCTCGGCCTTGTTGACTTCGGCCTTGCCTACCTCCACCTTGGTGAGCTCGGTCTTTGGCGCAGCCTTGAAAGCCTGGCCCACAGGACCGGCTTCAGCGAGGATGCCGCACAGCTTATTGCCGTCGATATGCACATCATTCGGCCACTTCAGCACGGTTCCCTCGATGGAATCGGTCACTGCCAAGCCTGCGGCTAGCGGAAGGGTTCCCAAGTGCTCGAGGGAATCCGGCAGCAAAAGCACAGAAAAAATGACCTGGGAGCCGGCCGGTGCGGTCCAGGAGCGGCCGAGGCGGCCCTTGCCGGAAAGTTGTTCGTCGGCAAGCAGCACGGTGCCATCCGCAACGTTGGTGGCCTGCATCAAATCGGTATTGGTGGAGCCGGTCTTTTCCACGAAATCGATGGTGGTGAAATCGTCCGCTAGTGCGGTGCGAATGCGTTCCAAATCAAGTGCAGTCATAAGCCTTAAGGTTACCGGCCATCAATGGTGCTAGTGTGTTGCGCATGGCAAAGGTCACTTTTGAAAAGGTCAACATCACCTACCCCGGCGCGAGCGCGCCCACGGTAAAAGACTTGGACCTCGATATCGCAGACGGCGAATTCTTAGTCCTCGTTGGCCCATCGGGCTGCGGCAAGTCCACAACGCTACGCGCACTGGCAGGCTTGGAACCTACATCCAGCGGCCGCATCACCATCGATGGCAAGGACGTGACCAACCTGGAACCAGGTGATCGCGATATCGCCATGGTCTTCCAGAACTATGCCCTCTACCCGCACCTGACGGTGGAGGAAAACATGGGCTTTGCCCTGAAGCTGGCAAAGCTTCCCAAGTCCGAGATCAAAGCCAAAGTGCACGAGGCGGCGGAAACGCTCGGCCTGACCGAGTACCTCAAGCGCAAACCCAAAGACCTTTCCGGCGGCCAGCGCCAGCGCGTGGCCATGGGCCGAGCTATTGTGCGCGAGCCGAAGGCCTTCCTCATGGATGAGCCGCTATCTAACTTGGATGCCAAGCTGCGCGTGCAAACCCGCGCGGAGTTGGCCAGCCTGCAGCAGCGCCTGGGTACGACGACGGTGTATGTCACCCACGACCAGGTGGAGGCTATGACCATGGGCGACCGCGTGGCGGTGCTCAAGGACGGCGAGCTGCAGCAGGTAGCCCCGCCGCGCGAGCTTTACGACGCCCCCGCAAATGAATTCGTCGCCGGCTTCATCGGCTCACCAGCCATGAATATCTTTGACTACAACGGTTCCCGCGTAGGCGTGCGCCCAGAAAAGATGTTTATCAACAAAGGCCCGGTGGGCTTCCAAGGCGTGGTGGACATTGTGGAAGAGCTGGGAGCCGAGTCCTATGTTTACGTCACTGTGGGCGAGAATCGCCTAGTCGCCCGCGCCGAAGGCACCCCACCACAGCGCGGCGAGGAGGTCGTGCTGACCTTCAACCCACGCGAGGCGCACCGCTTCGATCCAGAAACGGGCCGCCGCATCGCGCAGAACTAGTTCCAGCGGAGGCTAAGCCGCGGAGAAAACTGGGCTCGGGGACACAGGTACGCGTCCCCCGCCACCCACAGCCCCTTTTCTACCCCCATTTAGAGTTAAATAGGCCAAAATTATCCACCTTTTGGTTTCCGTATTTTAGGTTTAAAGAACCGAAAGTTTTCCGAAAGGTGAATTCCATGAAGAAATTCCTGCTTCGCACCACCGTTGCGACAACCGCAGTTTTGGCACTGGCCGGCTGCTCTTCTTCCTCCTCCTCCGATTCCGCTGCGGGCGGTTCCTCCGAGGGCGGCGCGGATGCGCGCGGCCCCATCACCTTTGCCATGGGCAAAAATGACACGGACAAGGTGACCCCCATCATCGAGAAGTGGAACGAGCAGCACCCAGACGAGAAGGTCACCCTCAAGGAGCTGGCCGGTGAGGCCGACGCCCAGCGCGAAACCCTAGTGCAGTCCCTGCAGGCGGGCAGCGATGACTACGATGTCATGGCCCTCGACGTGGTGTGGACCGCGGAGTTCGCCGCCAACCAGTGGCTCCAGCCGCTCAATGGTGACTTTGAAACCAATACGGATGATCTTTTGCCGGCGACCGTGGAGTCTGCCACCTATAACGATGTGCTCTACGCCCTGCCGCAAAACACTAACGGACAGCTACTTTTCCGCAATACCGAGCTCGCAGATAAGGCACCAGAGAAGTTTGCAGATCTTAAGTCCGCGTGCGAGGCACTGGACAAGGGCAAGGACTGCCTGACCACCCAGCTCAAGCAGTACGAGGGCTTGGCCCTCAACACCGCTGACTTTATGGAAGGTTGGGGTGGTTCTGTCTTGGATAAGGACGGCAACGTCACGGTGGATTCCAAGGAGGCCAAGGATGGCCTGCAGGCCATGGTGGACGCGTACAAGGAAGAGACCATTTCCAAGGACTCCACCGCCGCTACCGAGGAAGAAACCAATATGGCCTTTACTGAGGGCAAGACCGCCTTCGCCATGAACTGGCCATATATGTACTCCAATGCGGTCGATGCCGGCGTCGACGTCGAGGTCCAAGCCCCACTGGGCAAGGATGGCGTAGGCGTTTCCACCCTGGGTGGCTATAACAACGGCATCAATATCAATTCCAAGAATAAGGGCACTGCGCTCGACTTCATGAAGTTCATCATCAACGAGGACAACCAGAAGTCCTTCGCGGAGCAGTCCTTCCCACCGGTCTTGGCTTCCATCTACGATGACCCGCAGCTGCAGCAGGAATTCCCGTACCTGCCGGCGCTGAAGGAATCTCTGGAGAACGCGGCACCGCGCCCGGTTTCCCCGTTCTACTCGGCGATTTCCAAGGCCATCCAAGACAATGCCTACGCTGCATTGACGGATGGCAAGTCGGTGGATGATGCCACCGCCGATATGAAGGCGGCCATCGAATCGGCTTCCCAGGGCTAAACGCCCAATCCGGGTGAGGTAGGCGGACACCCCGCTGCCTCACCCTTTGTGGTTTTCACTCCCCTAATGGGGATAGAATCTAGCCAATACTTAGCATTTCTTGAACAGAAAGGCGGTCCAGCGTGGCTATAGCTTCGCCGACTGCGTCCAAGGGGGCGCCGAAGGGGGCGTCGGCAAGCGCGCCGAAGCCCCAGCGCAAGAATTATGGGCGCGTGGCCGGGCTGATTGCTCCGGCGCTCATCGTGCTCGCCGTCATCATCGGCTACCCCATCATCCGCGCCATTGTCCTGTCCTTCCAAGGCAATAGGCAGCTCAACCCGCAAACGGGCCTATTTGAGGAGGGCGGCTTTGCCGGGCTGGAAAATTACCTGTACTGGATTAATAACCGGTGTGTTTCCGGCGCTGGTCAGATTTCTACCTGCCCGCCGGGCGTTATTGCCACGGACTTTTGGCCAGCGGTCAAGATTACGCTCTTTTTCACCATCGTTACCGTGCTCCTAGAGACCATCCTGGGTATGCTGATGGCGCTCATCATGAATGGTGACTACCGCGGACGCGGCCTAGTCCGTGCAGCGGTGCTCATTCCTTGGGCTATTCCAACGGCCGTCACGGCTAAGCTGTGGCAGTTCATGTTTGCCCCAGATGGCATCGTCAACTCGTTGCTCGGTGCACAGATCGCGTGGACCACGGACCCGTTCTACGCCCGCCTGGCCGTCATCATCGCGGACGTATGGAAGACAGCACCATTCATGGCGCTGCTCATCCTGGCCGGCCTGCAAATGATCCCCAAGGATGTCTACGATGCGGCCCGCGTGGATGGTGCCAACCGTATCCAGACTTTCTTCCGTATCACCCTCCCGCTAGTGCGCCCGGCGCTCATGGTAGCCGTGCTCTTCCGTACCCTGGATGCGCTGCGCATGTATGACCTACCGGTCATCATGATTTCTAGCTCCTCCAACTCCCCCACGGCGACCATCTCCCAGCTGGTGGTAGAGGATATGCGCCAGGGCAACTTCAATTCCGCCTCCGCGCTTTCCACCCTTATTTTCCTTCTTATCTTCGTCGTCGCCTTTATCCTCATCCGCTTCCTTGGCGCGGATGTCTCCGGCAGGAAGGCAGCTAAATAATGCGTAAATTCGGACACTACGCCGGCATCGTCTTCATCATGTTCTGGGGCCTGGCGCCCTTTTACTGGATGCTGGTGACGGCGCTGCGGGATCAGCGATTCACCTTCGATACCACCCCGTGGCCCACCCGCGTCACGCTGGATAATTTCCGCGATGCCTTGGCTACCGACAAGGGAAATGACTTCCTGGCCGCGCTGGGAAACTCGCTACTTATCTCCCTGGTTACCACCGCTGTGGCCGTGCTCATCGGCGTCTTTACCGCCTATGCACTCTCCCGCTATGACTTCCCGGGGAAAGGAATCGTGACCGGCATTATCCTGGCCGCCTCCATGTTCCCGGCCATTGCCTTGGTCACGCCACTGTTCCAGCTCTTTGGCAACCTGGAATGGATTGGCACCTACCGCGCAATGATCATCCCCAATATTTCCTTTGCGCTTCCGCTGACGGTCTATACTCTGCTGAGCTTCTTCCGCCAGCTGCCTTGGGAACTAGAAGAAGCAGCCCGGGTGGATGGTGCCTCGCGCTCCCAGGCTTTCCGCCTCATCCTCCTCCCTCTGGCGGCGCCGGCGCTATTTACCACCGCGATTATCGCCTTTATCACCACGTGGAATGAGTTCATGCTGGCCAAGCAGCTGTCCACCACTGATACCGAACCGGTGACCGTAGCCATCGCACGATTTTCCGGCCCGTCCGCTTTCGAGTACCCCTATGCCGCCACCATGGCCGCCGGCGCATTGGTGACTATCCCGTTGGTCATCATGGTGCTCATCTTCCAGCACCGCATCGTCGCCGGCCTGACCGCAGGTGGTGTCAAGGCCTAATGCGCCGGGCCATGCTGTGGGATACCGCGCTGGGCTTCCTTGGTTTCTTTAGCGTCCTCGCGGTTATCCAGGCCATCATCAACCTCTTTCAAGACTCCCCCGCCATCTGGCCCGGTCTCGTGGCCGGAGTACTGTGCTTTCTTACCTACCTAACCTGGCGGGCTAAAAGAAAGGACCTTTCATGAGCTGGTACCACAATGCCGTCTTCTACCAGGCCCTCGTCGGCTCGTTTAAGGCCGATGGCGATAAAGAGGTAGGCACGCTGCGCGGGGTCATCGATAAGCTGGATTACCTCCAGTGGCTCGGCGTGGACTGCCTGTGGCTCTCACCGTTTTATGCCAGCCCCTTGCGCGATGATGGCTACGATATCGCAGACTACTACTCCATCCATCCGGATTACGGCACGATGGAAGACTTTGAAGAGCTCATTGCGCAACTGCACCGCCGCGGCATGCGCATTATGACGGACTTGGCGCTCAATCACACCAGCTCCGACCACCCGTGGTTCCAGGCCTCCCGCACCGATCCCACCGGCCCCTATGGCGATTTCTATGTTTGGGGCGATGACCCGGAGCGCTACCCCGAAATCCGTGTCATTTTCACCGACGTGGAAACCTCCAATTGGACCTGGGATGACCAGCGCGGCCAGTACTACTTCCACCGCTTCTACTCCCACCAGCCGGATTTGAACTACGATAACCCGGCCGTGCAGGAGGAAGTATTCAAGATCTTGTCCTTCTGGATGGACAAGGGGTTGGATGGCCTGCGCCTTGATGCCATTGCGTACCTATTTGAACGCGATGGTATAGGCGGCGAGTCCCTGCCGGAAACAATTGAGTTTGTGGAAAAGATTCGCTCCTTCATGGACACCCACTACCCGGATGCGGTGCTCATCGCCGAGGCCAATCAGCCTCCGGCCCAGACCATGCAGTTCTACGGCAAGGGCGAGCGCTTCCACATGGTCTTCAACTTCCCGGTTATGCCGCGGTTGTACCAAGCACTGGCGCTTGCCGACGCCACCCCGGTCTACTCCATCCTCGACGAACTACCCCAGCTTCCGGAAGGCTGCCAATGGGGTACCTTCCTGCGCAACCACGATGAGCTCACTCTGGAGATGGTGGACGATAATGTGCGCGAGCTGATGTATGAAGCTTTCCTCCCCGATGATGAAATGCGCGCCCATGTGGGCATTGCCCGCCGGCTGATGCCGCTGATGAACGGCGATCGCCGCAAGGTGGAGCTCATGTTCTCGCTGCTGATGACCCTGCCGGGCGCACCGTTTATCTACTACGGCGATGAGATTGGCATGCTCGATGACACCACGCTCCCGGACCGCTATGCGGTGCGCACCCCAATGCAGTGGGACGATTCCGAGCACTCTGGTTTCAGCACCAACGCACCTTCCCGCCTTCCGATTGTGGGAGGTACCTCCGTGGCCGCCCAGCTTGATGACGCAACTTCGTTGCTCAACACTGTCCGTTCCATGATTGCCGAGCGCCACGCCCATCCGGATCTCGGCACCGCTCCGTGCGAGCCGGTAGAGACGGGTGAGGAAGCCGTTCTTGGCTACCAGCGCGGCGATCTGCTGTGCTTGCACAACTTCAGCGATCGCTCCATCGACCTGGGCCCGGTAGAGCTCGGACCGTACGGCTACGCCTGGCTGCCGGCCTAAGCCTTAGCGCGCAGCTGCAGCCCCCTCTCCTACCGGCGCACTACGCAACCCACAGAGAAAAGCGCCCCGTCGGTCCTTATGGACCGAGAGGGCGCTTAATAGTTGTGGTGGCCTAGTTCCACTCAGGCGCGTCTTCGAGGCGCAGCTCGGAGTAGCGCGCTTCTGGCACAGAAGCCGAGTATGGCTCGCCTTGGGCTTCCCACTGCTGGTCAGAGTTGCAGCGCACGTCCTGACCATCAGTGTCGAGCATGGTAAAGCCCCACACCAGTTTGCCCTGCGAATTCGCTGGCAGGGTGTACGGACCAACCACCTGGTTTAGCTTCCAGTGCTGCTCGCTGACGTAGTTGAAGCCATAGGTCTTGGTCAGCACCTTGGCCAGATCGCCGGTGCCCTCAACAGATCCGGAGACCTCGATGGTCTGGGTGCGAGCCTGGGTGACGGTGTGCTTGACCGGCACTTCCTCAGCATTACGATTGGCCACGCTGGTGGCGTCGGTCTGCTTGAACCAGCGTCGCTTTGCAGTGACGTAGGTGCCGTTTTCACCCGGCGTCGAGCAATGCGTGCCCGGCTTATAATCGTCGTTCCAGCGCTGGGGCAGCTCAAAGTCCCCACCGAAATCAGCGGCGTGGGCAACAGGAGCGGCCACCAGGCTCAGCGCTGCGAGGGCACTAGCGATGGACGTCTTGCTCACGTTTAGCCCCAATCGTTGTTATCGCGGGTGGAGACCTCGATGTGGCGCTCCTTAGGCAGGGTGGCGGTGAAAGTGCCGCCGTTGGCCTGCCACTTGTGGTCGGAGCCGCACACGGTCTTCTGGCCCTCGAAGTCAGATACAACCCAGCCGGCGCGCAGGACGGCGGTCTTGCCCGGAGCAATGTTGTACGGGCCAACCTGCTCGCCCACCTCGTAAGACTGGCTATCGGTGTAGCTGGAGGAGAAGGTGAAGTTGATGAGATCCATCAGCTTGAAGTCGATGCCAGCGGAAACGTTCCAGGTCTTGGTCTTGGTCTCGGTGATGGAACGGGTAACGGGCAATGGCTCATCGTTGTAGTTGGACACGGTCCAGGAACCGGCGGAGCCATCAAAATAGGTGCGCTTGATGTCAACGGTCTGGCCGGTGTCACCCGGGTTGGAGCAACGCTCACCAATGGTGGTCGGGTTAGCCGGACCGAGGTCGCGCTGTGGCAGGGCGTTAGCGGCCGGAGCGAAGACGAGACCGGAAGCAACGGCGAGAGCCGCGGTGGTAGAAGCAATCTTGGACTTGAACATGGAACTTTCTCCTTGTGCAGGTGTGGTGGGGTTTAGTAGATGGTCTGGGTCGGAACCGGCAGGTCGCGGAATTCGTCCGGAGTGACGTCCTCGGTGCGGGTATTGCCGGCTTTGTCGGTGATCTTGGCCTCTGCCCAGAACCCACTCGGGGCGGAGGTCTGCTTGTAGTTAGAGGTAAGGTCGTAGTTTCCGCTCTTGCCGCAGTGAACCTCGCGGTAGTTAATGCGGGTCATGGTGGTGCCATATTCCACACGCACGCGCTCGCCCGGCTTGAGATCTACGTGCTTGAGCTCGGTGCCGACCGGCATGTAGGCGCGCTTTACGGCACCGACGGACTCCAGCCAGCCCTTCGGAATATCGCCGCGGTTGCCTTGCCAGTTGGTGTACGGGGCGTGCTCGGCGCCAACGACAAAGTCAGTCACTGGGGCGAATTCGTAATCGCCCTTAGACCAGTTGAGGAAGTCGGTGGAGTAACCAGCCTTGCGGTAGGTCGGCTTTACAGCGGTGATGTCCAGCGGGTACCAGGAGGTATCGCCAGCTTCACACTTATCGCCTTCCTTTGGCCAGGATGGATCGCGCTGCAGATCCGCGGCCGGCTGCATGATCTCATCCTTCTTCGGATCGGCAATCTTCTCTAGGCTCGGGCCGGATACGGAGGTGTAGTTACCCTCAATCGGCTTGGAATTTGCACCCGGAGAGCGGGAAGGAATTTCCATGGCTAGATCAGATACTGAGCCATCCGCCTTGATGATATAAGCAAAGGCGTAGCGCTCGGCCGGGCCCTTACCGCGGATGACATTAGCGCCTGGGATGTTTTCTAGGCGGTCATCATTGCAGCCTACAAACATAGAGATGAAGTCCTTTTCGATGACGCCGTACTCGACGCGGAAGGACTCACCCGGCTTCAGCTTCACTGGGCCGAAGGTTTCTTTATCGCGCCAGCCGTTGGTCATCTTCAGACCGATATCGGACTTGGCGGTGGTGTCCCAACCAGAAGGCAGCTTGGCCTTGGAATTGGCATCAATCTCGTGATTGGTACCAGTTTCTACCTCGGCGGTATAGGGCACTTCTTGGTTGGTGGTGTTTTTGAACTGCAGGGTGCCGTCGCTCATGTAGCGGCGACCGGTTTCCGCAAAGCGCCATTCACGCTCAGCATTATCACCGGCAGCACTGCAGCTCTTGTAGAGGTTGGAAATGGGATATGCCTGCGGCATCGGGGGAATATCTCCCGCATGTGCCACTGGCGTAAAGAGAGCCGCTGCGGCGAGCGGCGCGAGCAAACGCAGTCCCTTTTTAATCACCAGAAGACCGTCCTTAATAGATCGTTAAAAATCAGGGGAAACATTCATGAAGACTCAGGTAATAATAAGGGATTACAAGACTCACATCAATAGTTGAATGAAAATATTTTTAATGTTTTTACCTCTTCTGAGGTGCGATAATGGTCGCTCACCTGCCCAGCGTCGCTAAATGTTTACAGGATGAACCACCCCCATATTAGGGCCTCTCATTCTGGCGCTACTCAAGGAATTCCCAAGTTTACTGCCCACCCCACGTTTTGGTGGCATTTACCGCACAATCGATTTCCACACTGCACCCCTCCAGCGTCCCATTCCGCATTGACCGGGCCGCGCTAGTAGTGTGGGGGCCTATGACTGACCTGAAAACCACCGCCGGCAAGATCGAGGACCTGGACGCCAAGCTTGCCGAGTCCCGCGCGCCGCTGGGAGAAGGCGAGCCGGCCGCCCGCACCCGCGTGACGCAGCTACTCGATGAGGGCTCCTTCGTGGAAACGGACGCACTGGCCCGCCACCGCTCCACCGACTTCGGCCGCGAACATGACCGCCCGTATACCGATGGCGTGGTTACCGGCTACGGCACTATCGATGGCCGCCGTGTATGTGTCTTTAGCCAAGACGGAGAGATCTTCGATGGCACGATGGGTGAGGTTTATGCCGAAAAGCTCACCAAGATTTATGACCTCGCCATCAAGACCGGCGTGCCCATTATCGGCATCTATGAGTCCACCGGCCCGCGTGTACAAGAAGGCATTGTCACCATGGCCGGATATGCCCGCCTTATGGCACACGTCTCCCAGGCCTCCGGCCTCATCCCGCAGATTTCTATAGTCGCAGGCAATACCAGCGGCATTGCGGCTTTCGCGCCGACGTTTGCCGATGTCCTCGTAGTCACCCAAGGCACCGCCCTCCATCAGGCCGCCAGCCACGTGGCCGGCGCCGAGCCAGAGACCTTCGGCGGCGCCGCAGCTCACGCGGAGTCTGGTACTGCTCACCTAGTGGCCAGCGACGACAAGCAGGCCTTGTCCCTCGTGCGCGACGTTTTGGCTTACCTTCCAGCCAATAACCGCGCCGAAGCTCCGCGTGTTGAGGCCGGCACGGTTACAGACTTTGATTTAGATAGCGTTATCCCGGATGCTGCCGCGCAGGCCTATGACATGAGTGATGTCATCAAGGCTGTCGTCGATGAAGGCTCCTTCTTCGAATTATCCGCCGAGGCCGCACAAAACATCCTTACCGGCTTTGCCTACATCGACGGCCGCGCCGTCGGCATCGTTGCCAACCAGCCGCTAGCGCTGGCTGGCGCCCTAGATTCCGCCGCCGCAGAAAAAGCCGCGCGCTTCGTGCGCACCTGCGATGCCTTCAACACTCCCATCGTGGAATTCGTGGATTCCCCAGGCTTTGTGCCTACCCCGGAAGAAGAAAAGGCCGGCCTGCTGCGGCGGGCGTCGAAGTTTGCCTATGCGCAGGCTGAAGCGAGCGTCGGCAAGCTCACTGTGATCACCCGCAAGGCCATTGGCCCGGCCTACGTATTTATGGGTGCCAAAGACCTCGGCGCGGATTTGGTCTACGCATGGCCCACCGCGGAAATTGCCGTCACCCAGGCCTCCCAAGCTTCCCTGGCGATTTATGGCTCGGAGGACAAGGAAGAGGAGATGGACGAGCTCTTCTTGCACCCATATGCCGCAGCGGAGCGCGGGCTGGCCGATAATGTCATCGAGCCAACGGCAACCCGCCACTACCTGGTAGAGGGCCTGCGTCTGCTAGAGCGCAAGGCCGTAGCCCAGGTACCGAAGAAGCACGGAACCGTTTAGGAGGGCACATGTCTGCACCTGAAATCAAGGTAATAAAGGGCAATCCCACTGAAGACGAGCTCGCGGCCCTGCGCACGGTGTTGGCGCAGATGAGTGCAAAGCACTCGGGTGCTACCGGCGAGCGCAATGAATGGGGCAACCCGGCTGAGCGCTTCGAGCGCTTTGGGTCGCAGCGCATTTATAATCCCTCCGCTTTCCATACAGTGCGGTACTTCTAATGCGGCTCATCCTCGCCTCCCAATCGCCCTCGCGTGCGTCCATCTTGCGCGGCGCGGGCGTAGAACCTGTCTTGGAACCGGCCGATATCGACGAGCGTTCCCTCGAAGCCTCGCTCGCCGGCCGCCCACCGGCCGATATCGTGGCGGCCCTAGCGACAGCCAAGGCCGAAAAGGTGGCCAAGCGCTACCCCACCGAGCCCGTCATCGGTGGCGATTCCATGCTGCTTCTCGACGGCGAGCTGCAGGGCAAGCCGCACACCGAGGAAGCCACCATCGAGCGCTGGCACCAGCAAGCCGGCCGCACGGCCGAACTGCTTACCGGCCACTGCCTCATCTTTGGCGATAAACGCCACGTGGAAACATCCACCACCACGGTGCACTTCGCCCATGCCAGTGAGGCTGATATCGCAGCTTATGCCCGCTCCGGGGAGCCACTCCACTGCGCCGGCGCCTTCACCTTAGAAGCCATGGGCGGCTGGTTCATTGACCGCATTGAAGGCGATCCTTCCTCCGTTATTGGGCTTTCCCTGCCGGTAGTGCGCCGCGCGCTGTATTCTTTTGACCTTAACGTCTCCGATTTCTGGTAGCTGCGCGCCGACGCCGCTACAGTGGGGTGGCATGGAAATGAAAGACATGCTTGCCCCAAAACCCATTGAATTGCCGGCCGATCCCGGCGCGGATTCCACTTCGGATCTCGCCGCCGGCATCGTTGCCCACCCCGATTCCCCGCTGCTGTGGGCACTGCTGGCGGAGCAGGAGCTCAAGCAGCAGGAAGGCTCCGAGCCTTCTGCTTTCATCACCGCCTACGCCTACGCGCGCACGGGCTACCACCGCAGCCTGGATCGCCTGCGCGGCAATGGCTGGAAGGGTTGGGGCCCAGTCCCCTTCTCCCATGAGCCGAACCAGGGGGTCCTGCGCGCCATCGCCGCCCTCGGCCACGCCGCCAAGGCCATCGGCGAGGACGACGAGTACGACCGCATTCGCCAAATGCTTTCCGACGCCGACCCGGAGTCCGTCGCCACCCTCCTCGACTAGTCCTGGAGTCCTTCCATGCCTGCAGTAGCATCTCTCCGCTTGCACCGATCCACCGCCGCCCTTCTGCTTGCCACTTGCCTGCCACTAGCGCTTAGCGCCTGCAGTTCCCAAGAGGATTCTTCTTCCTCCGAACAGCCGGTCTTTTCCAGCCAAGCGCCGGCCGAGACTGAAGCGTCCGGAGAGGACGATGCGGCTTCCGCCGCAGCACCATCCCCGGCGGAGTCCACCGACGAGGCCGATGAGACGACCACGCAGCAACAGGAAAAGGGCAAAGACCGCGAATGCACGGAACTGCCCAACGATCCGCGCAAGGTCTATGCCTCTGGCACCGCACCTGGACGCATGCCCGCTGACGATGGCAGCGATTTCAACTACTGGATCGCCGATATCGACAACTCCTACGACCCCTGCGCCACGATCAGCTGGATCATTTTCCGCGGCTCAATAGGCGATATGGAAGGCCCGGCAGGCACCGGCGCCTCGATTGCTGATGGGCTAGCCCTCTATGTCAACGGCGCCCCGGCCAAGGACATGTCCGTCTTCGACAAGGTAGAAAGCGTCACCCCAGTCTCCGACAACCAAGTCGATTTCACCTGGGGAGAGCGCAGCCGCTCGACCGCGGAGGGCATTACCGCGCATCACACCGTGCGCTTGCAGGCACAAGGTGACACCATTGAACCAGTTTCTGGTGAAGTCGAGGAATTCAACAAGATGTGGGTCAATAATCACAGCTACCAGCTGGGTACCTACGATTAGCCTTTAACCAGCCCACAAAAGGCCTAGGGCTGTACGCCAAACGCCCCAGCACAATCTGCTGGGGCGTTCCTCATTTCTCGCATTGCTACTCGCCTTGTTCAGCGAGCCCCTCATCGCAAAAGATTAGTCCATTTTGTCGAGAATATCGCCGGTGTTTTGGGCTATCCGCACGTTTGCCACCATGGCTTCTAGGAACAGCCTGATAGCCACCATAAAGGCGTAGTAGATGATGGTGCTCAGGACCGCTAGGAAGATGAAAGCAAAGATGCTTCCGAAGATGGCGGACACGGAGTCTTCACTGATGCCATAAATGCCCATGGCGGTAGCGAATAAGAAGGCGCCGAGAAGGTGAAGAATCCACATGATTCCACCAAGAATCATGGCGACCTTATAGATTTCCTTCACGTGGGAGATGGTCAGGAAGTGCTTGAACTCGAATTCAAAAAGTCCGCCCAAGAGTCCGTCTTTTTGGCCCAAACTCTTGAGAGCACCGTTCATCCGACTGCTCTTATTACCGAGATCCTGGCCAGACGAGGCAGGAGCATCGCTAGCCGGAGGAAACTCTCCGAATCCTTGGCTCGTGCTCTGCTGTTGAGCGTAGCCACCAAAAGCCGGTTGCCCGTTCGTGGTCTGGGCGGAACCGAATTGGTTTCCGTTCGCAGCAGCGTCCGTTGATACCGAATCCGTGAATGGGTTGTGTGCACGGGAGGCAGCACCCTGGCCTGCAGTGGAAGACTGCGTGGCCCAGAAATCGGAGTTGCCGGTACTTGAAGATGCCGCAGTAGCAGCCGAACTATCCCCCTCGGCTAGCTTCTGAGAAGAAAGATCCCGCGGGTTTCCAGAATCACCAGACTGAACAGTGTGACCAAATGACTTCGTTTCATTTACATCGAAAGAGCCAAACTCCTTGGTCTCATTCACCTCTGCGGTGTTGGTACCCTCAGCGTTTTTCGCAGCATCCTGGGCGCGATGACGCGGAGCTTCGGAAAAATCGCGCGGCGAGAAATCCTTCGAGAAACCGTCGGAGTTGAAGTCATTATCAGCCATAATCTGGTCCTTAAAAATGGTTTTAGGGGATCGTAGGAAATGCCCCACGGTCACCCGTGGGGCTATCTGGCAGGATACAGCGAGCTTTAGGCGTTCGCGTCCTGAACGCGGCGAATTGCCTCGGCGGCAACCTTTTCTTGGATGCCCATGTCTAGTTCGGAAGTGAAGCCAACGCAGGAGCAGTTGATTTCGCCGAGAACGTAGGTGTCGGTGCCATCCGCGGCGTCGTCAAGCATGAAGTCCGCAGTCCAAATCAGCGGAACGTCCTTGGTATCGCCGAGCTTTTCTGCAATAACCGGACGGGCCTTCTTAAACATTTCCAGCAACTCCGGCCACGATTCCGGCTTATCGTAGGTGTACTTGGCACCAGAGAAGAGCGTGGCGGAGAAGTTATCGCCGCCTTCCGCTGGCTTCTTGTGCACGATGAATACTGGCTCATCGCCCACGAGAAGGATGCGGATTTCGCCCTCCACAATGCGCGGCATGAAGCGCATATCCACAAGCATGCCATTATCGCCCACGACGTACTGATCGCAGAAGTCCATGAAGTCACCCAGCTTATAATCGTGGGTCTGGTTATCTACGGCCTCGGTGCACTTCAGGGCTGTATCGAGCGGGAGGGCGGTGCCTGGCTCAACGGACTGTGCCAAGTCCTCGTCCGCAAGGCGTACACGCCAAATTCCCTCACCCGTGGAGCCGCGGTTTTGCTTGAGGACGCGCTCGCCATAGGACAACGAGGTAGGGAAGGTATCGTGTAGCTCCTCCACCTCGTAGTATGCGGCGGTATCGTCCGGGACCAGCGGGGTGTCATTGAGCTTGACCAGAGCATCCTTAGCGCCATAGGCCATCATGTCCGCCGGGCTGGACATGCCAACCAGACCAGCGTCTGCCAACTTGGTGAGCAATTCGAAATAGCCCTTCTCACCGCCGGGGATATTGCCGGGGTTCACGCGAGAGATATAGGCATCAAAGTTTTCAGAAACGTGGGCGTAGATTTCCTCAGCCTTATCTGGGTGAAAGTAGATGACCTCAGAACCCCAGCCTTGTTCCTTGATCGCGTTGACAATCGGCATGGTGTCCTTGCGGTGACCATCTGCGCCCTTATCAGAGCCGCCTTCTACCTCAAATACAACAATCGCCTTGCGCACTAGCAATTCCCTTCTTAGGTGGTGTTCATAGCACGTTGTCGCACCATATCCGGATTTTATCCCAGCTTTTCCTCCCACGCGCGCCCAACTGCCCCCTCTGTTTAGCCCCGTCGGCCAGCAGCATTCTTCACCGGCCGGAATTTGTATGTCACACCACAGAAATGATCCCCGAGTGATCATCACGGGAAAAATCGGGTTAAAGTGGTGGGAGCGAATTATTTCCCCCTATAGGAAAGGCAGGCGGACAGTGGTTGACGTTGATCCCTATCCCCCATTTCAGGAATACGCACACCCCGAGCGCCTCGTGTCCGCACCGTGGTTGTCCGCACGCCTAGGCATTAAGGGCCTGCGCGTCATTGAGGTCGATGAAGACTCGCTCCTCTATGACATTGGCCATATCCCCACCGCCACCCGTATAAATTTCCGCACGGAATTGCTCAGCCCGCTCACGCGCGATTTCATCGATGGGGAAGAGTTCACTGCCCTGATGCGCGACAAAGGCATTAATGCCGACGATACGATTGTTCTTTATGGCGATAAGTCCAATTGGTGGGCCGCCTACGCCCTGTGGGTATTTACCCTCTTTGGACACAAGGATGTTCGCTTACTCGATGGTGGCCGCGATGCATGGATGGCGGAAGAGCGCGATACATCCTTTAGGGTTCCAGACTTCCCTGTCTCCGATTACCCGGAGGTAACCCGCGATGACTCCGTGCTGCGTTCCTTCGTTAACCAGATTCGCGATACCGACGGCACTCTTGTAGATACCCGTTCCCCTGAAGAGTTTGCCGGCGAGGCCACTGAGCACGACCCCAATGGCGATTCCGCGTACGGCACCACCATGCGCCACGGCCATATTCCCGGCGCCATCAACCTCGAGTGGGACCGTTCTAATTATCCCAATTCCTGCTTCCGCTCAGCCGAGGAGCTTAAGGTCAACTACGGAATGTTGGAGCCTGAATCCACAACTATCCTCTATTCCCACGTGGGCGCGCAGGCCGCGCATACGTGGTTTGTGTTGACGCATCTTTTGGGATTCACAAAGACGCAGGTCTACGATGGTTCGTGGTCTGAGTGGGGCAATATGGTGAAAATGCCGATTGAGCGTTAACTTTTTCGGTTTCGCCACATAAACCCATATCCGGCAGGGATGTGGGTTTATTTTTGCCCAAGAACATCCCCACTCACGTGCGTGAAGATTAACTCATGCTTTTGTGTGCAAGAATAGATTGCGTATTTAACCTAGTGTGTTCAGGAGGTTGCTGCCGTGGCAGTAGAAACCAAAAAGATCTCTAAGGTTCTCGTGGCGAACCGCGGTGAGATCGCCGTTCGCGTAATTCGCGCGGCCCGCGACGCTGGCATTGCCTCCGTCGCCGTCTACGCCGAGCCAGATGCCCAGGCGCCCTTTGCCTCGCTTGCCGACGAAGCCTTTGCTCTCGGCGGCACCACTTCTGCCGAGTCCTACCTCGTCTTTGACAAGATCCTAGATGCCGCAGAAAAATCCGGCGCGGATGCCATCCACCCGGGCTACGGCTTTTTGTCTGAAAACGCCGATTTTGCTCAGGCCGTCATTGACGCCGGCCTGACCTGGATTGGCCCCTCCCCCGAGTCCATCCGCAATTTGGGCGATAAGGTCACCGCGCGGCACATCGCCGAGCGCGCTGAAGCCCCTATGGCCCCGGGCACTAAGGATCCGGTAGCCGGCGCCGATGAGGTGCAGTCCTTCGCCATGGAATACGGCCTACCCGTAGCCATCAAGGCGGCCTTTGGTGGCGGCGGTCGCGGTATGAAGGTGGCTTATACTGCAGAAGAAATCCCAGAGCTCTTTGAATCCGCTACCCGCGAGGCAACCTCCGCCTTCGGCCGCGGCGAGTGCTTTGTGGAGCGCTATCTAGACCGCGCCCGCCACGTAGAGGCCCAGGTGCTGGCGGATAAGCACGGCAACGTAGTCGTCGTCGGCACGCGCGATTGCTCCCTGCAGCGCCGCTTCCAAAAGCTGGTGGAGGAGGCCCCGGCTCCCTTCCTCACCGATGAGCAACGCGCCTCCATCCACGAGTCCGCCAAGCGCATCTGCCGCGAGGCCGGCTACTACGGCGCCGGCACCGTGGAATACCTGGTAGGAGCCGATGGCCTGATTTCCTTCCTAGAGGTAAACACCCGCCTGCAGGTGGAGCATCCAGTCTCCGAGGAAACCACCGGCCTCGACCTCGTGCGCGAACAGTTCCTCATTGCTGAGGGCCACGAGCTCTCTTTAAAGGAAGACCCCACCCCGCGCGGCCACGCCTTCGAGTTCCGCATCAACGGTGAGGATGCCGCCGCAAACTTCATGCCGGCTCCCGGCACCATCGTGAAGTACTCCGAGCCTGCCGGTCCGGGCGTGCGTGTGGATTCCGGCGTCGTCCAGGGCTCGGTCATTGGCGGCCAGTTCGATTCCATGCTGGCCAAACTCATTGTCTGGGGCCCAGACCGCGAGACCGCGCTGCGCCGCTCCGCCCGCGCCCTGTCCGAGTACACGGTGGAGGGCCTGCCCACCGTTATCCCGTTCGACCAGGCTGTCGTTGCTGACCCAGCTTTTACCGCAGAAGACGGCAACTTCGGTGTCTACACCAAGTGGATCGAAGAAGAATGGGATAACCAGCTTCCCGCCCACGATGACTCCACCGATGCCGAGGCTGCCGAGGCAGAGCCTTCCCAGGTACACACCGTGGAGATCGACGGCCGCCGCATTGAGGTAGCCCTTCCCGCGTCCTTCGGCATCAACGGCGCCCCACGGAAAAAGAAAAAGCGCAAGGGCTCCGGTGCCAAGGCCGCCGTTTCCGGCGATGCCGTAACCTCTCCCATGCAGGGCACGGTCATCAAGGTCAACGTGGAAGAGAGCCAAGAAGTCGCCGAAGGCGAGGTCCTCCTCGTGCTCGAGGCCATGAAGATGGAAAACCCTGTCAAGGCCCATAAGGCCGGCACCGTTACCGGTCTAGCGGTAGAAGCAGGCGCTTCTACCACCAAGGGAAGCGTGCTACTGGAAATCAAATAGCACGCACCGCTAGCCTTGGAAGAATGACTGCTTCTTCCCTCGGCGTGCGCTTGGCCAAGGAAGAGGATCGCGACTATCTCGCGGGCCTCTTCCCTTCTTATATCTCTGAATGGTCCCCCATCGTGGACGGCGGTGTTCTCGCCTTGCCCATGTCCGCGAACGAGGATCCCACCGTTGCTCCCCGCGGCGCTGCGCTCCTGCGCTACTACCCCGCCGCTGACAAAGGCCCAGCTTTCCTTGGGGATCCCTCGGCCCACCCGCTTGACGACGCCGCCTGGCTCACCCCCTTCGACCCCGAGGACATCCCCGAGCTCGTCGTCGCCACCGACGATCCAGCCGCCCGCACCCTACTCATCAGCAACGCCATCGACCTCGCGGCCGAGCAGACCGCTCCCGGTATCTCTTCGGCCACGCCCCTACCTGGTTTCGAGGAGCTTGCCCCGAGCAAATTCTTCCGCGGCTTTTAGCCCCCCCTTGGGCCAGCCGCCTGTCTGCTAACCTGGCAACGATGTTGACAATAGATGCAGACTACGGACATTCCGCCGCCTTGGGGCACCTCAATCGCAGCTTTGATGTCGGTCGCGTATACGGCCTGAAAGGCCCCAACGGTGCCGGCAAATCTACACTGCTGCAAACTTTAGGCGGCGAGCTTTCCCCGCTGGAGGGCACCGTTTCCATCGACGGCGCCGCGCCCGGTAGCGCTGCGGCAGCTGGTTCCGTTGTCTCTGTCGGGGACCCAGTCTTCCTCCCCGATCTCACCGTGGGTGAGCACTTTAGGGTGCTATCCCGCCGCTCCGGCGTAAACTTTGCCGAGGTCCATGAGCTCTGGGGCATCGACGACGCCATCCGGAACTCCGCTGTCAGCAGCCTTTCTTCTGGCCAGCGCCAGCGCGTCTACCTCGCGGCCCAGCTTTATCAGCCGGCCAAAGCCCTGCTTATCGACGAACCCGAGCGCCACCTCGACCACACCTGGACCGCCTTCTTGGCCGAGGAGCTACGCCACCTGGCAGCCAATGGCCGCTGTGTGGTACTCGCTTCCCATTCTCCGGCTATCTTCGATGCCTGCGACGAAGTGGTGGATATTTCATGAAACTTCTCTCCACAGCCTACTCAGCCATCTATTACGCCTTCATCGCGGCACTTATCGCGAGCGTCAGTGTCTACGCTTGGCACAATGCCGCAGAGCTTCTACCTTCGCTAGCGCAGCGCACGGCCGCTGCTCTGCCCGCAACCGCAATCATTGGCGCCGGAATCGGCTCGCTCGCTCTCATGGTTCTCCTCGAGGCGCTCTACCCGCTGCGCAGCCTTTCGCTCGGGCGTTGGGTCTATGCGGATAGGCCACGGGGGCGCATGGGAGGCATCGATAAGCTGTCTATTGCCCAGCTCGCCGGCGTGAGCCTTCTAGGTCTTGCCCTGTGCACGTCACTGCACCTTCCGTTCTATGCGGCGATAACCCTACCCCTGCTGCGGCTTGCCCTTGGCTGGCGATCCTTCGAACTCGCCTCGCTCCTTCGCGCGGGCCGTACCCGTGCCATCGGCTCGTCCTCCTTTGGGCTACTGGATTCTGAGGTCTCTGCCGATGCCATCGCCTCCCAATCCGCTCGCCTGCGCCCGCGCTCGCATGCCACGGCTTCGCTCAGTCTCCTCTTTGCTCGGCGCCTATATCGCCGGTGGTACATTCCCCTCGGGGCGGTCGCCGTCATGGGACTGACCCTAGCGCTAGCACCACAGCTCGGCAGCCTTGCGCTCATTGGATTCGCTGCCGCATGGACCATTGTCGGCGCCGCTACCGGCCGCGCCGCCTCCTTCGGCCGCATCATCGATGGCGCCTGGCCCGACTGGGGGCTGCCTTTGGCCGCTTCCGCAGGTGCCGCTGTTCTTGGCACCACCTTCATCGCCGTCGTGTGGAAGCTGTCTCTATTCACGCTCGCAGCGTGTTGTGTGGGCCTTACCTACGCCGCCTTTAAGCGCTCCCGCCCCGCGCGCGTGACCACCATGAATATCATCGATACCGGTGGCTTCGGCGCCTCCTTCTCTCCCGAGGTCTTCGGCTACTTCATGCGCGGTGGCTACGGTATTGCCGCAATTGTCATGGTCCTTTTCCTCTAGCCTCCTCACCTCAACACCCCAGGTATGTCACTGCTTTAAGTCACACATACCTGGGATTCTTTTTGGCCTCTTTTTGTATTACCTAAAATAATACAGATTGTGTTACTGTGAGTAATACAGAGAAGAGATTGGAGGTGACAGATGTTCATTACCCTCAACCCCGAATCTGACGTGCCCGTATTTCAACAGATTCACGATGAAATCGTTGTGGCCATCGCTCGCGGCCAGCTTTCTGATGGCGACAAGCTAGATCCCGTCCGCCGCGTCGCCAAAGATATAGGCATTAACCCGGCCACTGTGAAGAAGGCGTACGACCTCTTGGCTTCCGATGGCCTCGTAGAAACCGCCGGCCGCTCCGGCTCCATCGTCAGGCCTGGCGCTCGCACCGCCGCGCAAGAAAAACAACTGGAAGAGCAATTAAGCCGCGTAGTCGCACTCGCCCGCGCACAGGGTTTTAGCCCAGATGAGCTACACGCTCGACTCAGCTCCACTCTCAATGACCTGGAAGTATCGTCATGATTTTCACACTTATAATGGCCACCACGACCCTTGTTATCACCTGGATTATGGCCCAAACACCTTCCCTGGCCTCGCCCAGCACACCGCTCGGTGTGCGCGTGCCCAAGGACTACCTTTCCGATCCTGCAGTTGCCTCCGCCCTCGCCGGATTCAAGGTACGCACGTGGACCTGCGGCATCGCGGCAACGGTCCTTTCACTCTTTTTCTGGAAACTGCCGCTCTTAGCCGCCGTACCTTCCCTCGTTGTGACAATCGGTGGCATGTGGGCCTACATCTCCCAGCGTCGCCGCATCATCGCCACTAAAAAGGCGGGCGGCTGGTTCGATGAGGTGGAGACCAGCATCGCTGCCCGTATTTCGACCAAAGCTCTTGATTCACCCGAATTCCGCGGTATCCCTACACCGACCTTTCCGTGGGTAACCATGCTCGCTTCCTTGTTGTGCATCGCGGCCGGTGCCATCATCGTCGCTTCCCACTGGTCCGCCATTCCTGACCCCGTTCCCGTGCACTGGAATGAATCCATGGAGGCAGACAATTGGAGCGACAAATCAATCGGGAGCGTGTTTTTCTCCTCATTCGTCGCTTTAGCATTGCTGGGCCTATTTGCCATTATCTGCTCTTTTATCGCACATAGTGAGGTATCCCCACGCTCTGAGCGCAACATTAAAGCTCGTGTGCGCAACGAAGCAAACCTCGCCCTAACTAACACCGGAATGGGAGTACTTACTCTGCTCATCAGCGCCGGGATGGCCTTCATGCAGGTAACCAGCCCTATCCCGCACTATCAACGCTTCCACAGCGCCGCGATCATCACAATGTTGATTCTCGCCATTGGTGGCAGCATCGGCCTAGTTGTATTTATTCTCTACAAGCAATCCCGGTTATCCGAGCAATTGCGCGGCATTCACTTCGCTGATCAAGAAAAAGAATCACCGGACAATGACCATCTCTATAAGTGGGGCGTCATGTATTACAACCCGGATGATCCGGCGGTACTGGTGGACAAGCGCTTCGGTACGGGAATGTCGTTTAACTTTGCCCGGTGGCAGGCCAAAGTCTTTTTCGGCCTCGTGATACTCATCTTGGTCGGCTCGTTAGCATTGCCCGTCATCCTTGGTTAAGGCAAGCCTCCGCCATCATCGCGAATCAACGATTTCGTCCATCTAGAGCAACGATTTCGTCGACGGTTTTGGTCATTTGGATGGACGAAATCGTTGATTTTCACCACAGCTAGACACCACAACGCCCCGCACCCTGGAGATTGCTCGAGGGAAGCGGGGCGTTTGAGTGTGCTGATTAGTTGATTACGGCAATGAGGTCGCCGCCTTCAACCTTGGTGGCCTGGCCGATGGCCACGCGCTCGACCACGCCATCCTTGGTGGCGGAGATGGACGCTTCCATCTTCATCGCCTCGATGACGGCGATTTGGTCGCCGGCCTTTACCTTATCGCCAGGCTTGGCGGTCGGGTTGACCACACCAGCAAATGGTGCGGCGACGTGGCCCTCGTTGGAGGGGTCAGCCTTTTCTACGGTGGCGACGGTGGACTCGGCGTTCTCATCGCGGACCTTCATCGGACGAATCTGGCCGTTGACGTTAAGAACCACGTTGCGCATACCCTTTTCGTCCGGCTCGCCCACGGCATCGAGGCGTACCACTACCTGCTTGAGGTCAGCACGGTCGGTGGAGCCTTCAGGGAAGTAGTGGACAACCTTCTCTTCGCCTTCGGTCAGACCGTAGAAGAAGGTGGTATCCGTCAGCGCCTCGGTGTTGCCGTACTTGCGGCGGAACTCATTGAACTCCTCGAATTGCTTCGGGAAAAGCAGGCGGTTCAAGCTAGCGCGGCGTTCATCCGAATTATCGGACTCGAGGTGCGGCTGCTCCTCAGCAGGAACTTCGCTGATTTGGGCACCGGTCTCCTCGCGACCGTCGAGCACCTTATCGCGCAGCTCCGGCCAACCGCCCGGAGGAGTACCGAGCTGGCCGCGGAGGAACTGGTTGACCGAATCCGGAATATCGAACTTGGTCGGGTTGGCAGCGAAGTCATCAGGGTCTACGCCCGCACCCACAAGGTGAAGGGCGAGATCGCCTACAACCTTGGAGGACGGGGTGACCTTGGTTGGGCGGCCGAGCATCTCGTTGACCGCAGCATAGGTGTCCTCAATGATCTCGAAGCGGTCTGCCAAGCCAAGGGCGACAGCTTGGGCACGCAGGTTGGACAGCTGACCGCCTGGAATTTCGTGCTTGTAAACGCGACCGGTCGGGCCAGGGATACCGTTCTCAAACGGGGCATAGAGCTGGCGCACGGCCTCCCAGTAGGGCTCGAGATCCGATACGGCCTGCAGGTCGATGCCGGTATCGCGCTTGGACTGGGAGAAAGCCGCAATAAGAGCCGACAGCGATGGCTGCGAAGTAGTACCGGCTAATGGTGCGGAGGCGCCATCGACAATGTCTGCGCCAGACAGGGCGGCCGCATAGTAGGTAGCCATCTGTCCACCGGCGGTATCGTGCGTGTGCACGTGCACCGGCAGATCGAATTCCTTGCGTAGCGCCATGACCAGCTTGGAAGCAGCCTCAGGGCGAAGCAGACCCGCCATATCCTTGATGGCGAGGATATGGGCGCCAGATTCCACAATCTGTTCGGCCAGCTTGAGGTAGTAATCCAGCGTGTACAAGTTCTCCTTCGGCGAGGCAAGGTCACCGGAGTACGCCATGGCCACCTCAGCAACGGTGGTACTGGTCTCGAGTACGGCATCGATGGCGGGGCGCATCTGGGAGACGTCGTTAAGAGCATCAAAGATACGGAAGACGTCCACGCCGGACTTGGCTGCTTCCTGGACAAAGCCACGGCAGACCGAATCTGGGTACGGGGTATAGCCCACGGTATTGCGGCCGCGCAGGAGCATCTGGATGTTCTGGTTCGGCATGGCCTCACGCAGCAAGTCCAAGCGGACCCACGGATCCTCGTGGAGGAAGCGCATGGCGACGTCATAAGTCGCACCGCCCCAAGCCTCAACGGAGAAGAGGTTCGGAGTCATGCGCGCTACGGCCTCGGCCGCAGAAACCAAAGCAGTGCCACGAACGCGGGTGGCCAACAGGGACTGGTGGGCGTCACGGAAGGTGGTATCCGTAACCATCAGCGCATCCTGCTGGCGAATCTTTTCTGCCCACTTCTGTGGTCCAAACTCGAGCAAATCATCGCGGGAACCGCGCGGTAGCGGCTCGGAAAGGTCTAGCTCGGGGAGCTTATCAAATGGGCGCAGAGCCGTCGGGCGCTTACCGTTGGGCTTATTAACTGTGGTCTCCGCGATGTATTCGAGGATTCGACCAGACTCATCGACTGCGGGCGGTGCCTTGAGCAAGTGCGGGTGCGCGTTGATGAATCCGGTGTCCACGCGGGTCTGGGTGAAGTCCGGCTCGCGCAGCAGGGCGCGCAGGAAGCCAATATTGGTGGCCACACCGGAGACATGGAACTCGTTGAGCGCACGCTGGGCGCGCTGCACGGCCTGCTCGAAGTTGACGCCGCGGCAGGTCATCTTGACCAGCAGGGAGTCGAAGTTCGGCGAAACTTCTGCGCCTACTGCTGTTGCACCGTCCAGGCGCACGCCGGCGCCGCCCGGCGAACGATACGCGGTCAGCGTGCCGGTATCCGGGCGGAAACCGTTATTCGGGTCCTCGGTGGTGATGCGGCACTGCAGGGCAGAACCGGTGATGGAAATCTTGTCTTGGGCGAGGTGAATATCTTCCAGCGAGGCACCGGCCGCGATATTCATTTGGGCCTTGACGATGTCCACGCCGGTGATTTCCTCAGTCACGGTGTGCTCCACCTGCACACGCGGGTTCATCTCAATAAAGACGTGATTTCCGCGCTCATCGACGAGGAATTCCACGGTACCCGCACCCTCGTAGCTGATGTGTTCACAGAACTTCACTGCGTCAGCACAGATGCGGTCACGCAGCTCTGGGTCTAGCGTCGGCGCTGGGGCTATTTCCACTACCTTCTGGTGACGGCGCTGAACGGAGCAATCACGCTCAAAGAGGTGAATGACGTTGCCCTGGCTATCGCCCAGAATCTGGACCTCAATGTGTTGTGGCTTAATGACCGCAGTCTCAAGATACACACTGCCATCGCCGAAGGCTGCCTCTGCTTCACGGGAGGCCTCGGCAGCCTTCTCGCGCAATTGATCTTCGGATTCGACGAAGCGCATGCCGCGTCCGCCACCACCGGCGACAGCCTTAACGAATACAGGGAAGTTGAAGTCCTTGGAGTATTCCACCAGCTTATCGACGTCCGTCGATGGCTCCGAGTCCTTCAACGTCGGCAGCCCGGCCTCCTTTGCGGCGTTCACCGCGGCAGCCTTATCGCCGGTCAGGTCAAGGGTGCTAGGGGTAGGGCCAATGAACTTGATGCCATTGTCTTCACAGGCCCTAGCGAGATCCGCGCGCTCAGACAAAAAGCCATAACCAGGATAAATAGCATCTGCACCGGACTTCTTTGCTGCGCGAATGACCTCATCGATGCTCAGATAAGCCTTAACCGGTTGACCTTCAGTGCCGATGCGCACAGCTTCATCCGCAAAAGCGCGGTGAAAAGAATTGCGATCTTCGCGGGGATAGACCGCGACGGTCTTTGCCCCAGTTTCAAAGGCAGCACGGAATGCACGCACGGCGATTTCGCCACGGTTAGCTACCAGAATCTTTTTGAACGATGGAAGCGCGGGATTAGCCACTTCTGTGTTCCTTTCAGCTCGGAAGACGCCGCAGTGCAACGCCTCCTGTTGGGTGATCCGCATCTCAGTTTAGAGGGCTACCCCTCAAATGTCTGCCCTTTTCTACGCCAAATTCGCCACACCGACCAGCACCGGAGCGACACCCGAGGGATTTCTGCAACCCGACCAGTAACAACAGACTTACGACCCCTGTAAACCTTGCAAATCTTCTCTTCAACAAAAATGCAGTGGATCCCCCTCTTAGATTTACAAAGTGTTCATCTCCCGTCCATAAAAGTTTCCCTTTAATTAAGACTGATTTATATTCAGGGTGTTACTTTCTTAGTGCGCACTCAGCGCACATTCCACCAGTCTCTAACAAGGAGAGAAAATGAGAGTAAAAAACTCGCTACAGCTAGCGCTATTATCGCAGCACTAAGCGGTATCGCTGTGCCCACAGCCGCCGCCTCCGCAAGTGAATGCGGCGGAGGCCTTGTATGCATTTTCAATGAAGCAAACTTCGGAGGGTTCCTGGGATCCCGTGGCCCAGGAATCGGAATCATGAATGTTTCGCGCAACGCTAATGACAAGATGTCGTCTTGGATTAATAACACCGGAGGCCATGCTGCTTGGTATCAGCACGCCAATGGCGGAGGCAAGTGCCACACCATGACCCCATTTTCCAATAACAATTATGTGGGCTGGTGGAACAACGACACCCTAACCTCGTGGCGCACTAATCGGGGCTGCTAAGTAATCAATCATTAGCTGGGAAGAAGGAAGAAAATCACCCTTCTTCCCAGTTTCAATATTTCAGAATTAAATGACCCATATTCTCATTCACCAAGTTCATAAAACGCTCGGCTCCGGCCCTAAAGCTACTCACGCACTTAAAGGAGTTTCTTTAGAAGCAGTAGCAGGAGAATTCATTGCTATCTCCGGAAAAAGCGGTTCAGGAAAAACAACCTTTTTAGATACCCTGTCCGGACTTACATCCGTCGATTCGGGTTCCATCACGGTTAACGGAATCAAGGTAGACACCGCGTCCGAAAAGGACTTGCTTCGACTACGTAGGGAGGTTGTTGGCGTTGTCCACCAATCCGATCTCATCATTCCCGAGCTGACCGCGGCAGAAAATGTGCAGCTCGTCCTCTCAGCGGCAGGATACGAGGCTACAGAATCTCGAACGGAGGCCGAATCCCTCCTAAAACAAGTAGGGCTCGAGGGGCTTGAAACTCGATACCCCGACGAATTGTCCCGCGGGCAATGCCAACGGGTCGGTATTGCCCGTGCATTGAGCGGGAAACGGTCCGTCCTATTAGCAGACGAGCCTTCTGCTGCCCTGGATGAACAAAACTCGCGAAGCGTATTCGCCTTGTTCCAAAAACTCGCTAGCGAAGGAACGACCATCATTACCGCTTCCCATGATCCGATCGTGCTGGAGTATTGCACTCGATCTTTCACCCTGATCGACGGCCTTTTGCAAAACGCCCAAGAAGCGGAGAAGTCACTTGGTTAGTCAACTTCTGTCTAAAATCACCAAGCAGCAACCCAAAGTGCGCCTTATGTACGCACTAGCAGCTCTTAGTATTCTTCTCCTCGCTGCTGTGGCTACAAGCTCAATGCTTATGACGATGTCCGTCGAACAACACGTCGCATCCAATCTAGGCGATAACCAACAGAGAGCAGACGCGCCCTGTTCACTTGCTCTAGGCGACAATATCGACGATTGCCTATCCTCACCGGGAGACCCCGAACGATTCTCCCGTGAGCTTATATCGCAGGATTTCTACACCGACGCTGATCCCAGTCACAGAATGACATACGCAGAGGGTGATTGGGCAAGCCACGGTTCCAGCTACGGCTTGACCTTGAAATCAGGTCGGTGGCCCACTTCACCCGGGGAAATAGTTGCAACCACGCCTAGCGGCATTTCCGAGGAAACAGAGGTCAGTGCCTTTAGCAGCAACCTCAAGGTAAACGTGGTCGGCACCGTCACAAATGAGTTTATGCCGAAGGCAAGCGCTGTTTATGCGGCCCCAGGTACCTGGGATCTCACTACTACACCTGTATCTCCATCAAGCGTTGGTGCACGCCCAATGCTTTTGGATAACCAGTCCTCGAACCCGAGCGAGTTGGAAAGGACAATGAATCGCATTGCGCACAGTGACAATGCCGAGCTCAGTGCCAAAGAGGCAGTGAAACTGTCATACCTCTCTAAGCAATCGCTGGAAGAACAACCTCCCAAAAGCCTCCTTGATGAATACTCGTTTTTCTTCGGTGCGTTTGCGTTTGTCTTGCCGCTGTTCTTCTCCGCTTTCTTAACGACTACTCAACGCCGCGCACTCAAAACTCCAGCTGCTTCACTACATCAACTCGGAATTGCCAGAAAGAAGTTGTGGAGTATCTTTCACCTCCGTCTTCTTTTCCTAGTTCTATCCATTTCAACCTGCGCAATTATCACCGGCGCACTCATTCCCCACCTCTTTAGGGACCAACTAGCAAATCTGGGATCCGTACCCGGACGAGATGTCGCACTCCCCTGGAAGTGGTACGGATTGCTGCTCGTGTCTGCCGTACTTCCGCCAATTTTTAGCGCGCTGACAACTGCGCTACCAGTACAATTTCATAAAACTCACACTGCTGAACATGAGCTTTCCTTGAAATGGAAAAGAGCATCAGCTGGAGCGATCCCCACTTTGTGCGGCATAACACTAGTAACCGTACTTTTCGCAGGGGTGGTCGGTCCGGAAATTTTCACAACCCTAGCCCCGATCCCCACGTTGGCGCTCGCTTTTGCGGTGGCGCTCCTTTTGACTATTTCGATTAAAAGCAATGCACCCACGTCACCGAGTCGTCTTGCTCGGCGGTTTTTGAGTTCACACCGCATTCTTCCACTTATTGGGCTGGGCTTATTATCCAGCACGGTTGGGATAGCCATTTTTAGCAGCAGTCTGGCCGCTAGCATGACCGCTTCGGAAGCTGAATCCTATGCACCAATTGTCCCACCTGACCAGGCAATCTTAACTCTGCCAGCTGAGGCGGACTCCGTCAGGGGAACTGCACAGAATTCTTTAATAACCCAAGGTGACCTGCCCGAGCCAATTTCCGTGCAGCAACTTTCCGCAGGACTACCGATGGACCCCAATGTCTCAGGAGCTTTTGGCGTTATATCCGTTCACGATTCCGATAGTTGGGAAAGACTTACCGACGAGAAACTTACTTCTAACGAAAGACAAACTCTTGAACGCGGCGGCGTTCTTGTACGCGACAAAAAGCTTGTCGACGCCTCCCACACACAGATCACTGATTCAAATGGCAAGTCGCACACCCTCGACGCCCAAGAAAGTTCTTTTGGGAACTACTGGGAGAAGCAAGTTGGAGGTGTTATTTTAGAAGATACTGCACAACAGCTTGAGCTTCCTACTAATTCACCCCTCTGGGTATTCGACGGTTTATCCACCCAAAAGGCAGGCCATGTGCCAAAGGTCGCAAATGAACTTGGTATACCGCCCGAAGACATCCAGCTTTCCAAAGGTTACGAAACCGAGACCCCCATATCGTTCTACATCAGCTTTACGGCTGCTCTACTTTCCGCGATTGCCATAGCCTTGGTGGTTTCCCGCGGATTGAATAGCAGTATGAAAGCGTTGCATACAGCCTTTTTCCACCTGGGGCTTAGCCGTGATTGGAGCTTCAAATCTCTTTCGTGGGCCATAAGCTTTATCTGTTTTGGCTCCCTAGTAATCGGAACCTTTAGCGGCCTCGCTCCTTTAGCAGCATTTAGCTTTTTGCTTGGCGACGGCTTTCTATTCGCAATCGATTGGACAGCAATGGGATTAACCATAATCGCAGTTCTACTTGGCACTGTCATCGGAGCACTCACTCAACAAAAACGCCTTAGCCAGCGCTAATTACCACCCTACTCAGCCCACGGTCACATTTACCGTTGACCGCGGGCACCTTTCGTTATATGGTTACCCACATAGGTGGTAAACCCATACACCAGAAAGGGAATCATATGCCACGAATAAGAGGGGCTGCAGTATGAGTGACACCCGGCCTATTTATCAGCAACTGGCAGGAGGAATCAGGGACATGATCATCAACGGCGAGCTGCCGGAGGGCAAACGCGCCCCCAGCACCAACGAGCTTTCCGCGTTTCACTCCGTCAACCCGACTACCTCTGCCAAAGCGCTCACCGTCCTCTTCGAGGAAGGGCTGCTGGAAAAGCGCCGCGGCTTGGGCATGTTTGTACGCGAAGGCGCGCGCGAGAAGGTTCGACATCAGCGCGAAGAATCACTCAGGGAAGACTTCATCGTTCCCCTCCTGAAAGAAGGGGCCGCATTGGGATTAAGCGCCAGCGACATCGCTGCCCTCATCGAAGCCGAAGGAGACCATCATGACGCACCTTAAATTGCAAAACGTTACCTGCAAGCACCGCCTGCACGTGCCGCACCTCGATCTCAACTCCGGCATGTACGGGTTAATCGGCCCCAATGGCGCCGGCAAGACCACGCTCTTGCGCGCGGTAGCGGGGTTCCTGCCCATCAAAGGCAACATCGACGCCTCGTCGGTGGCGATCGCGCGCACCGGCGCCGATATCTTGCTTTCCGGTTCTACTGTGGCCCAACACCTGCGGGCCGCAGAGCACGTCTGCGATAGATTCGACGTGGGGTATGCGGAGGAGCTTTTGGATAGTTTGGGCGTCGATAAGCGCAGCAAGAACCGTTCTTTAAGCACCGGCCAGCGCCAGCTAGTTGCCTGCGCCACTGCCCTGGCAGCGCGCACTCCGGTTGCCCTCCTCGATGAGCCTTTCAATGGCCTGGACGCACCGACGCGCACGCGCCTGCGTGAGCTCATCATCGCCCATGCCGCGGCCACCCCGGATTGGCTGCTCGTACTTTCTTCCCACCGAGCGGAAGACCTCGTAGGTTTAGTGGACCAGGTCATTACCGTGCACAATGGCACAGTCAATAAGCCCACAGATCTTGAATCCCAACGGCCGCACTACCCCGTGCTCACAGGCAGCACCAAAGACGTCGAGCAAGCCCTCGCGCTTGCCGACGCCCTCCCCCTCCACCATTCCTCCCTTGGCTCCACCTCCAAGGTGCACGCCTGGTGCCCGGCCCCGTTCCCGGCCGATACCGCAGCCGCTGCCCACGTCACCGTCTCCTACCTCGACGACGGCCAACTCATTGATTCCCTTGTTTCCCAAGCTCATGAATCCGCCCGCACCCCACAAGAGGAGTCCTAAAATGTCCCTGCTGAAGACCTTTAATCTCAACGCCACCAAGGCGCTCATCGTCATAAGCATCATCGTCGTGTTGCTGTGGGTTCTCCCGTATGCCTTCCCCCGTGATCCTTCTACCCTCGGTGCCAATCCGACCGGCTGGGGAGTATTCGCAGTCTTTATGTGGGGACTCTACTGCGCCTTCGCTGCAACCGAATACCGTTCTTTGTGCGGCCTAGGGATGCAACCCCGGCAGTGGCTTACCAGCATGCACGCGACTCTGTGGCTAGCCGCGCTCATTTTTGGTGCCGTCGCTTGGACCGCTTACTACATCGCACTGCAATCCGGTGCGTACGCGAATTCTTCATGGGCAATCACCCCAGGCACAGTCGAAGCCAGCCTTCCATTCTGCTATGCGGCAACCTTCGGTAGCTTCGCCGGTGGCCACCTCATTACCGGATACGTCGGCGCACTCATCGGTGTGGTGGTCAGTAGCGCAAACCAAAGCTCTCTGTTTGTTCGACTCCTACTTATCGCCGGCATCATCATTGGCCTACTCCTAGCGGATGGCATTCTCATCACGCTCGTGGAATCATTTGGAGCTGCAGAAATCGATGCACCCTGGCCTGGCCTATTTTTCTTCACGGGCTTAAGCATCATCATTTGCTCGGCTAGCATCCACTTCATAGCGCGACGCATCCAGCCTTAGAGCAAAACTCGGCCGGTGCGAGTTTTACTACCTCGCACTTCTATCAAACGCGATGCCTAAGAAGATTCATCCGCGATTGAGTAATTCGATGAAATCTGAGTTCAGCCAAAAGTCGTCACTTCCAAGTCTGCCTTGGCTGTACTCACGTAGGTCTTCCAAGGTGTGCAGGTAAATCTCATGTTCTTCGTGCGTCGGCCAGGTGATTTTATCGGGAGTCGTGAAATCAATTTGTCCGATTGGGTAATCCCCGGCCAGCTGGTCTCCCCAAAGATGCGAAGCGACTGCGTTATACAGGACAAACTCACTCAAGTTTTCGCCGTATCGCATACCAGCCCCCACTACTTCATACCCAGCAAAAGCCAACCCAGCCTCGAAATCAACCTCAACGGCTATGACAATATCGATGGCTAGTTCATGGCGAGCAATAGCAACAACCGTGAATTTGGGTTCTTTCCAGGTTCCTTCGTGAAAGTAACGGTTGTCCGAAGCAGTGAAACTATCAAGACGCGGAGTCAAATATTCTTCGATCTTTGAAAGATCTAGCTCTGCAATACCGATGCCCTCGGACGCGCTAGGCTTGCCTGTCATGACCTAACCATAACACCTCGCTATTGCCAACAGAACGCGTTACAGCAACACAACTGGGATGAATGTCCGCATCGAGCTTGCTGCGGCACAAAACCTTTCGGCGAAGCGCAATGGGCAGTCAGTGCCAATAATAAAACCTCCTTAGCCCAAGAATGCCTCAAGGTTCTCAGAGCTAGGGAGGTTAATGTCATTTGGGAAAGGCGTCCTCAAAACGCGACGGAAGCTTTACTCCAGATCGTCGTGGGCAACGAGGCGTCGGGCGGCCTCGGTAATGGTGCCGGACAGGGACGGGTACACGGCGAAGGAATCGGCCAGCTGATTTACGGTGAGCTGGTTGGTTACGGCCATGGCGATGGGCAGGATGAGCTCGGAGGCGGTCGGCGCGACGATGACGCCGCCGATAACGCGGCCGGAGGTGGCACGGCAAAAGAGCTTGACAAAGCCGTGCTGTAGGGACCGCATCTTGGCGCGTGGGTTGGTCTTTAGCGGCATGGTGATGGTGCGGGCGGCGACCTCACCGGCCTCGATTTCCGCCTGCGTGAAGCCAACGGCTGCGATTTCCGGGCGGGTAAAGACGGCGTTGGCTACGGTCTTCAGGCGCAGAGGGGACACACCCTCACCCAGTGCGTGGTACATAGCCACCCGGCCCTGCATTGCGGCGACGGAAGCCAGCGGGAAAAGGTCAGAGCAGTCGCCAGCGGCGTAGATGCCGGCGATATTGGTGCGGGAGACGCGGTCAACCTGAATGTGGCCAGACTTGGCGGTTTCTACGCCCACGTTCTCCAGCTTGAGGTCTTGGGTATTCGGGATGGAGCCGATGGACATGATGACGTGAGAGCCGGTGATTTCGCGGCCATCCTGCGTCGTAACCAAGACGTTGCCGTCCTCGGTGCGGTTGACGGTTTCCACACGGCAGTTCTTTTCCAGCTCAACGCCGCGCTCACCTAGGACGGTCTCAAGGACGTCAGCAGCGTCGGCGTCGTCATGCGGCAAAATGCGGTCACGGGAGGCAACCATGGTGACCTTGACGCCCAGCTCTGCAAAGGCGGAGACGAACTCGGCGCCGGTCACGCCGGAACCGACGACGATGAGGTGCTCCGGCAGCTCGGTGAGGTTGTAGACCTGCTGCCAGGTAAGGATGCGCTCGCCATCCGGCTGAGCGCCGGGGAGAATACGAGGGGTGGCGCCGGTGGCTACCAAGACAAGATCTGCGTTAATGGTTTCCTCGTGGCCGTCCTCGTTGAATACGGCGGTGACCTTGTGGCCGCCGAAGGCATCGGCTTCCTGGTCCTCTGGGAAATAGCCGCGGCCATCGATAACGCGTGCGCCCAGGGATTCCACGGTGGCGCGGATATCGGAGGACTGCTTGCTTGCCAGATCCTGCACGCGCTTATTCAGTGCGGTCAAGGAAAGATGGGCCTGGCCAATGCCCTGGTTAAGTTCCATATCCTCGGCACGGCGCAGGTCGGTTTTAATATTGGCACCAGCGATGAAGGACTTGGAAGGAACACAGTCCAAGATAACGCTGTTGCCGCCCATGCCCTGGTCTTCAATAATGGTGATTTCTGCACCATATTTAGCACCTGCCAACGCTGCCTCATAGCCGGCCGGGCCGCCGCCGATGATGACGATTCGCTTGGTCTGGTTCAACACGCACATGCTCCTTTATCGGCTCCACTTTAAAAGTCGCTTACGAGTCTAACGTGTAGGACCTTAAAGCGCGTTAGTCTGTCTCCGCATTCTCGCCTATGAACTGCTCAACCACGGCGCCAAAGAGTTTGATGCCCACGCCGATGGCCCGCTCGTCCACGATGAGGTCGCCCATGTGCAGGTCATGTTGCTCGCCCTCACCGGACCAACAGCCAAGCCGCGCCATGGAACCGGGGACCTTTTCTAGGTACCAAGAGAAGTCCTCGCCGCCGGAGGATTGCGGGGCTTGCACAACGGCCTGCGGATCGATGGATTGGGCAGCGGATGCGAGTAGGGCGGTTGCGACGTCATCGTTAAGCACCGGTGGTACGCCGCGGTTATAGGTCAACTCGTGTTCTACGCCTACCGGCGCGAGGATCTGCTCCACCAACTCCGTAAAGAGGTTTTGCATATTGCGCCAGATGCCAATATCGGCCGTGCGCATGGTACCGGTCAAGCTGCCGGTCTCCGGAATGGCATTGGGCGCGTAACCCGAATTCACCTGGCCAAAGACCAAAACGGTGCCGGTGCGCGGATCAACCCGGCGCGACAGCAGCGCGGGCAGTTCGGTGATGACCTTGCCCAAGGCATAGATGACGTCAGCGGAAAGGTGCGGACGGGAGGTATGCCCGCCTGGGCCTTTGATATTGAGCTCCACTACATCGGTAGCGGAAGTAATCGCCCCGGCTCGGATACCTATGCGGCCCACGCGCAACTTGGGCTCGGCATGGATGGCAAAAATGGAATGCACGCCCTCCAGCGCGCCCCATTCAATAACATCGGTTGCGCCGCCGACCCATACCTCTTCGGCCGGCTGGAAAATGACGCGAATTCCCAGCGGAAGATCGTGGACGCGCTGGAAATCCGCCAATGCGCAAGCCAGACCGAGTGCCACGGTAGTGTGTACGTCGTGGCCGCAAGCATGCATCTTGCCGGGAACTTCGGAGGTATATTCCAGGCCGGTGACCTCGGTGACTGGCAGGGCATCGATATCGGCACGGAAGGCCAGCCGGCCTAGCTCCGCATCGGGGCCGATGTCTACCATAAGCCCAGTCTGTGGGAAGCGCTGTGACTCCAAGCCATAGTCTTTCAGGATGGAGGCGAGGAAGTTGGTGGTTTCTACCTCTTGATTCGCGGTTTCCGGATGGCGGTGAATATGGCGCCGCCACGCAATGACCTCCGCACGGTGGGCATTGAACCACTCGTTGATGAATTCCGAGATCATCCGCATGCCTTCCCTGTTGTTGAAATACGTCTGGGTGAAAAGTCTACAACTAGACCATGCGGTTCAGTAACTCAGGTGGTGATGCGGGGTGCTCTAGCTCAAGGCGCCGTTCCACGTGGCGGCAAACCGACGCCGGTCCACATAGCCTTGTGGGAAGGGCGCGACGTCCTCGGCGACGACCACCGCGGAATCGGTCAAATGCCCTTCCACCACGTCCCCGCCGGCCGGCAGCAGCACCGCCGGCGGGATTTCTAGGGCCAAGGCCAGCTTATATACCGTAGACAGCTGCGGATCGGCCATGGCGTGCACACCATTTTCATTGCGCTCCAAATTGGAAATTTGGCTGCGGGAAACCCCCGAAATCTCCGCGAGCGCCTGTTGCGAAATCCCCCTACGTTTCCGCACGCGCCGCAATTGTTGTGAAAATCCATGGCCGTAGCTCGACCACATTAGATGAATGAAACTCATATTCTCCCCCTGGAAAGTGCGGTCGCCTTTCCAAGGGGAAGACTACCCTAAAGGTCGATATTGCGCGGTCCGTAGAGGCGGTCGCCAGCATCACCCAAGCCCGGCACGATATAAGCATCCTCGTTCAGGGAGGGATCAATAGCGGCGGTAACCAAGCGCACCGGCAAGTCGGATTCTGCCAGCGCATCCACGCCCGGCTGGGCGGAGACCATACAAATGGCGGTGATATCGGTAGCGCCGCGGCCGGCGAGCAGGCGCAAAGCGTGCAGCAAAGAACCACCAGTGGCCAGCATCGGGTCCACTACAAAGACGGTGCGGCCGGTCAGGTCTTCCGGAAGAGCTTCCAGGTACGGCACCGGCTCGTGCGTCTCTTCATTGCGGGCCATACCAATAAAGCCGACCTGCGCATCCGGAATCATGGACAGGGCAGGATCCACCATGCCCAGACCGGCGCGAATGATCGGCACGATGATGGGCGGGTCCTGCAGGCGGGTGCCCTGCGCCGTAGACACCGGGGTGGCGCAGTCGAAGTTCTCCACGACAAGGTTGCGGGATGCTTCATACACGAGCATGGTGCCCAAGTCTTTCAGAGCGGCGCGAAAAGCGGAGTTATCGCTGCGCGCATCGCGCATTAGCGTTAGGCGGGAGGCGGCAAGCGGGTGGTCTACTACGTGGATGTCCATGCCCACCACTTTAAACTTTTTGGGAACCAAATGGGCCATTGGGCAGTCCAATAGGGCATGAGACCTTTCACCATCGATACCCACTATGCCCGTCACCTCGCCCGCGACCTGCACGCGCAGTCCCAAGGTGAGAATCCGCCCCACCCCGTTTTGCCCGATGACTCCGCTTTTACTGCTTTTAATGAGGCCGTGCATGCCGCACTCGATAATGTAGGTGCGCGCATGAACGTGCTGCGCAGCGACATGGGGCACGTAGCCCATTCCGGTTTTCAGATGTCGCGCGAGGCAGAAGACACCGACGCCACACTGGGCGAGCACCTTGGGGCGGCGATATAGATGCTCGATACCGCGCTCAAACAAATAGCCACCCTGCAACCGACCCAGCTTCCCGAGGTTGAGCTACCACACGTACCGGACCTTTCCGCCGCCGAGCCCTTGGCGGCCATCGCCCACGGCAATCCCGCTGGCCTACTCGAGTCGGCGAAAAATATCGATCTAGATAATGCAACCATCTCTGCAGCCCTCGGCCAGGCCCGCGGTTTAGTTTCGGAAACTATCCGGGATCTGGTGGGCATCGCCACGCAGCTGGTGCGCCAAGCCCTGCCCAACGCGCTGGGTTTCCTGTCGCTGGATCCATCCGCGCGTGCTGCCGCTATGGCCAAGCTGCGTTCGCTTATCTCCCAGCACCTAGGCATGGCCACGGCCCGCGTGCAGCGCCTGATGGGTGATCTCAGCGCGGCCGCCCAGTCCTTGCATCCGGTAGCGCAGCGTCCGGTGCACTCCGCCCTTGCCGACTCCCCCGCCCACCCCACCGGTGCCCAACATTCCACTGCCCTTCCAGGACAATCCGCAGCGGGCGCTGGCACCGACGCCGCTGTACAAGAGGCGCCCTCACCTTCGCCTGAACCTGAGGAGGCCCCTGCCGAGGAAGGTTCGGCCGCTGGCCAGGCAGCCGTCGCCGCAGCGAAGAGTCAAATGGGCCAGCCCTATGTATGGGGTGGCACCGGAAACGGTGGCTTCGATTGCTCGGGCCTTACCCAATGGGCATATTCACAGGCCGGAGTGGACTTGCCGCGCACGGCGGACCAGCAGGCGGTTGGTCAGCAGGTCAGTGCGGATCAATTGCAGCCCGGTGACCTGGTGGTATGGGACGGGCACGTAGCGATGTATTCTGGCAACGGGGAAATCGTGGAAGCCGGCGATCCGGTGCAAACTAACCCGCTGCGCACTACAAATATGGGTATGCAATTCAAAGGCTTTTGGCGCCCCACGGCCTAAGGCCGGTGCACTCTCGCGCGCTGCTTGGGGCGTTGGGTAGACTTAAACGCCATGAGCACTCGCGCAATTCTACCTGTAAAGCTCTCGCTGACCGAGGGCGATTTTTATACCCTCTGGGCACCCAAATGGCGCCAAAATGGCTCCGAGTGGCAGGCCTTTTTGGGTGATGATGAGTCCGTCCTCGCCTTCAACTCGCCAGCCGAGCTGCTGTGCTTTGTGGAATCCGGGAACAAGCACGATCTGCTGGACCACCCGCAGTGGGACCAGTTCGCCGGCCGCGATGCGGACCGCGTTACCCCAGCCAAGCGCGATGAGTATGACCTCATCGGCATGCCGGAAGCGCTGGCTGGTCGCCCGAGCCACCAAAACGTCTCCACTGTGGCCCGCAATTTGGAGATTGCCTCCGCGCTTGCTGACATCGCCGGTGCAGAGCACACCACCATCTTCTTCGCCTCCCACTCCATCCTGCGCAATGTCTCCCGCGGCGCCGACCACTACTCCGGCGAGCAGGGCATGAGCGAGTGGTCCGGCGTGGGCCACGTCATCGCTGGCAATTGGAAGGCAGTCATCGAGGACTTGGATAAGCACGTCCGCGTGGTCTCCAGCGATGACTTTGATACGGCCAAAGTCTCTGATGCCAAGGAGCGCATCTCTTCGGCTGCCGCCGCCAACGCCGCTGCGGCCAAGAAAGCCGAAGAAAAGCGCAAGGCTGCCGCCGAGGCCGCCGACCCTTACGATAATTCTCCGTGGGCCGCCGCCGGCATCGACCCCATCAAGATCACCGCGCAATCTAAGTCCGTATACACCCTGCGCACTTACCTGGACGGCAAGCCCATTTTCTTGGGCAAATGGGGCGAGATCTTCACCTTCGATTCTCCGAAGATCCTAGTGCGCTGGGTCATGGACAACGATGACCACGATCTAGCCCGCGTATCCACTTGGGAGGAGGTTGTCGCCGCCGCCAATGCCGGTGAATTGGAAGTACAGGTCCACCCGGATAACCAGTACTCGTTCAATGGCATCGTGCGCGATATCGAAAAGGGGCCCGAGGCCGTCGATTCCGATCAGATGGCGCGCTGCTACGAGGTATGCGCCGATGCCGCCGACTGGGCCGGCGACGATTCCATTAACTCTTATATGCTGGCCAATCCGCGCCTGCAGGACTACTTGGGCTACATGCTCGGCTCCACCGAGCACGCCGGCTACGTACCGTCCAAGCCATATAACGAGCACGCTGAGTCTTGGAAGGGCTTGGAAGATATGCTCATCAAGCGCTTCTCCAAGTTCTAAACCCGCACGGTTCGCACGGCCCCAGCCGCGCGTGGCATCAGCCGCCTCGCCTTTCCTCCCCACTCACAGCAGATGGGAGGAGAAGGGGGGGCGGCTTTGTGCGTCTAGTCGCCGCGTGCTTCTTGCTCTTGGCGTCGGCTCCGGTCGCGCATGTATTTATCGAAAAGCAGCCACACTATGCCCACACTGAGTCCAACAATGGAGCGGCCTAGAGTTCCTATTCCAAAGACCCCGCCAAGTATCAGGCCGAGCACAACCATACTGACGAATGCTATGACCCACGACACGTGCGTGTTGTATTTCATCGCTCGTCCTCCCTTAGTATGTGACTTTAGAGGTGGCGGCGAAGGTGGTCAATGAGGGCGTCGATAAGCTCACGCGATTGTGGCGCCTTGGGTTTAATCTGGTCGAAGCCGTGATAGGCGCCGGCCCACACGTCGAGGGTCGTATCCACGCCGGCCGCATCGAGGGCTTGGGCAAAGGCCACGGATTCATCGCAGAAAAGGTCGATGCCACCAACCCCGATCCACGTCGGCGGCAGGCCAGAAAGATCACTGCGCGTGGCTGGCGAAGCATAGGGCGGCACGTCGACATCCAAATGGTCATTTCCCAAATACATGGACCACGCGCCACGGTTCGGCCCCGCCGTCCAAATGAATTGGCCCACCGCACCGGTCCTATCTGTGGTGTGGTGATCGAGCATGGGATAGACCAAGCCGAGCGCGCGAACCGGATGGCCCTCATCAAAGGCACGCTGCACCAGACCCGCGGCGAGGCCGCCGCCGGCGCTATCACCGGCGACCGCGATGCGCGAGGTATCCCCGCCCAAAGCATCGCCGTGCTCTTGCACCCAGCGCAGCGCGGCATAGCATTCATCGTGGTCCGCTGGGAACGGCTCCTGGGTGGACTTGTGGTAGCGCGGGGCTACCACGATGGCCCCCAGCTCGGCCGCCATGCGAGCATTTTGCGGGTCATACATGGCCGGACCACCAATGAGATGGCCGCCGCCGTGCGTCCACACCACCACGGGGCGCGGTCCGGATGCGGCTGCCCCTGCGGTAGCGCCGCGTGGAGTAAGTACGCGGGCGCTAAAAGCGTGACCATCGAAGGAGGCGGAAAACTCCGTAATGTCCACCGCATGCCGCATCGGCCGAGAAAAGTCTATGGTAGCGAAGAAGCGGCTGGCGCGGGCAAAGGTGGCGTCGGGAAGCACATGCATCGGAAGATATAAAGCCGGGCTGCGCAACTCCGGCGCGACTTCGCGCAAATAAGATCGACGGCTTAGACCATACGCCACTGCGCCCGCGGCCGCGGCAATCCCGGTTAGGGCTGCCCCGGCCTTAGTAAATCGCGGCATGTGCTTTTAGAAGTCGCGCAGGATGCGCTGGGCCAGTGGCTCAGAGGAAGCCGGGTTCTGGCCAGTGTAGAGATTGCGGTCCACGATGACATTAGGGGACATCGGGTCAGTTTCCTGGTAGTCCGCACCGAGCTCACGCAGGCGAGTTTCCAGCGCCCACTTAGCGGCGGAAACCATCTCTTCGCCTTCCTCGGCATTGCTAAACGCAGTCATCTTGTAGCCCTTAAACGGCCAATTCTCGTTATCTACTGCCAAGAGCGCAGCCGGAGCATGGCAGACCAAACCGAGGGCGCGGCCGGAATCCATGCGAGCTTGCAGGAGCTTAGCGGAATCCTGGTCATAGGCCAGATCCTCCATTGGGCCGTGGCCACCTGGATAGAAGATGAGGTCATAATCTTCCTCCTTGACCTCAGCCAGGTTCATCGGATTTTCCAGCGCTACGCCCAGTTCTGCGAGGTAGTTTTCCTGTGCTTCGCGCACATTGTCTGGCAGAACCTCCAGGCTGTACTCGTCTACTACAGGAGCCTTCGCGCCCGGAGTAGCGAAGTGGATATCCCAGCCCGCGCCCTGGAAGACGCGGTGCGGGGCAATAAGCTCCTCGGCCCAGTAGCCGGTGGGGCGCTTAGTGCCATCAGCCAGCGTCCACTCTTCGGCGGCGGTAACAACAAAAAGTACAGAAGGCATCTAAATCTCCTCTAATCGTTTTTATTCTTCAGTGGCTTCTGCCGCATCAGCGAGGGACTCCTCCGTGTCCGGGCCGGCAAGCTCCGGATCAGATAATTCCTCGTACGCTGGCAGGATAACCGTTTCTAGCAGATGCTGCCGTAGTTCCTGGTCAGCAAAGGAATTCTCTACCGCTTTGACGGTGAGATCGAAAAATTCCTCCAGCCCATACCCGAAGGTCTCACTTAGCGCGAGGAACTGCTTGGTCAGCGTGGTATCACCAGAGGAAATGGTGCAGGTAAAGCCCAGTTGCTGCAGCAGTGGCAGCGGGTGGTCATTGAGGTCCTCGGTTTCCTCAAGTGGAGTAAAGACGAGCGGGATGTGACGGTCGCGGATGTATCCAGAGGCCTGGCCGGGCACGATGCCCTCGATATTCGCGCTGAAGTCATCAATCATATTGACCGGATGAATGAGGCGATTCACGCCCGCCTGGGCGGCACGTTCTACTTCTGCGAAGTCTTCTCCCACCAGGATCTGGGTGGGAAGGTAAGCTGTGCGGAAGTCTGCGGCCGCACTCGCCTGGTTTTGTGGCAGGCTATAGCCCGCCACGGGGGCGTCGCCAGGCATTGCTTCCTCTGGGGCCGAGCCAGCGAGAACGATGCGGGAGTCAAGGGCAGCGATGCGGGCGGCTGCGGCGGCCTCCACCACAGCGGCAGCGTCCAGGCCAATCTCTGCCGGATCCAGGTGTAGTTCCGCATAGACCACGCCATCAGCGGCCAGGGCTTCATAACGCTCGCGGATTGTCGCGGTCAGCTCCTCTGGCGTGGCGGCAGTGGAACGGATGGTCTCAAAGAGGGAAACCTTAGGAAGCTTGGCCACCACGTCGGCAGCGGAGTTTTTGTTTTCAGGGCTAATTAAAGGCGCGTCATGCATGCGTCCCATCGTAGGCACGGGCCTAAGATGTGTCATGTCATGAAAAGAATTCTCGCTAGTTCTCTCACTGCCGTCTTGCTGAGCGGCCCAGCGCTCGCGCTGGCGGAAACGCCGACTACTCCCACCACCACGCGAACCGCTGCCCCGGATACCGATAAGTGCCCACACGCCGAGCGGCCAGAAAAGGCCACTACCACCTCGGAACGCCTCGCACCCGGACAAGCCTCTCCCACCCCGCTGCCGCCGGTGGATAACGATGAGGCCTGCGGAACTACCTTGCCGGCCGGATTCAAGGTGGATAAGGACGTGGTGGCCGCAGCGTGGATGGTCTCCGATATCGATACCGGCGAGATCATCGCAATGAAGGACCCTAACGGCCGCTACCGGCCGGCCTCTATCATTAAGGCGCTGTTGGCGCTCGTAGTCATCGACGAACTGGACTTGGACAAGAAAGTCGAGGTGGGCGAAGAATCGGCACAGATTGATGGCTCAGCGGTGGGCATCGGCCCAGGCGGCACGTACACGGTGGAGCAGCTTTTGCAGGGCCTGCTCATGGCCTCCGGCAACGATGCCGCCCACGCGCTGGCTCAAGAACTAGGCGGGGATGGGGCTACGTTGCGCAAGGTCAATGAGAAGGCAGCCGAGATTGGCACGAATTCCACCTACGCGGCCAGCTACTCCGGGCTCGATGCCCCGGGAATGTCCACCTCGGCTGAGGACATTTCCCGCATTTACCGCGCGGCCTTCCATAACCCGACCTTCGCGCGGATTGTGGATACGGAGTCCGTGGAGTTCCCCGGCTGGGGTGATCTTGATGGTTACCAATTAGGCAACGATAACGGGCTCTTCCTCAATGATCCGGATGGTATTGGTGGCAAGACGGGTTTTACCGATGATGCGCACCATACCTTCGTCGGCGCGCTTGACCGCCATGGCCGGCGTCTGCAAGCGGTGCTGCTCGATACCACCGTGGAGCACGGCCCGCGCGCGTGGGAGCAGGCCCAGAAGCTACTGCACGAGGCCTATAAGGTGCATCCTGGTGATGGTGTAGGGCAGTTGCTTGCCGACGCCCATTCCGACGCCGACTCCCCTGCGTCCCCTGCAGCAACGCCGGCGCCCGATACCCAGGCGCAATCAGCGAACTCCTCCTTGGACGGGGTGCAGGGCTGGCTCGGCTGGGTCATCGCTGGCGCTGTAGCTTTATTGGCTATTTGCGTGGGTGCTTTTTCACTACTTCGGCGTTAGCCCACTCATCGTGGGTGCCGCGCCGGTTATTCTTCTCCGAAATGGTGCAGGCATGCACGCCGGCGCCCAGCCAACTAGCGAAAGTACCGGGCCCAGGCACGATATTTACCAGGCGCCACCACTGACGCTTTGCGGACTGGGTGAGGCTAAGCCGCTCTTTAGTATCGACATCGCGCACCGTGTAGCCCATCAGCAGCTTGGCCGGGCTGGCACCGAGCCAACACTCGGTGCCCAAGACGTAAAGCAGCATAATGATGCCACCGCCAATGAACGTCGAAAGCTCATCCACGCCGCCGGAAAGCAACGCGCCACCGAAACTACCGCTGATAAGCGAGAAAAAGAATAGGTCCAAAATCGCCATGCCGATGCGCGCATCTTGACCAGCGCGCTGACTAATTTCAGCCACTGATTGTTGTACCAACGGCGCGGGGACAGCCGCGTTCGCCGCCGCTGCTGGTGGGAACGGATTGGACTGAGGGGCGAAGGGATTGCGCGAATACGGTGACCCATAGGGGCTAGCGGTCTGCGCAAATTGTGGCTCCTGCTTAACTTGGGGCCCTGGCCCCGCGGCCTGACCGAACTGGGAAAACTGAACCTGCTGCTGCGGTTGCTGCGGCCGCGGGTTCCACTGGCCTACTGCACCCAACTGCCCTAAATCACCCCAGGTGGGGCGCAGCCCTGCCGCACACGCATTATCATATTCCGCCCGTTTCCTGGCAGAGCCCAAGACGCTGGCGGCGATGCGCAATTGCGCGCGCCGCGGCTCCTCGGCCTCTTGGCCTTGCTGCTGGAACTGCAGATCCTTGGACTCCAACAAGACTAAAAGCTCGTGTGCGCCGTCGCGGCGGTCTAGTCCCCACTCCTCATAAAGATTCGGTGCGATGTCATTGGCGTTCATAATGTCCTATTTTAAAGCCCAATGGCAGGGGCGTCCTCACCCCTAAGGGGGAGATTTACTTTCGCCGCAACAGGCTCCACGCGCCCACGGCCGCAGCGCCCAATGCGGCACCGACGCCGAAGGTTGCACCAGCAGGCGCGCCCTCCTTGACCTCATTGCGCACGCGGATAACGGCTGGTTCTGGGACTGGCGGGTGGGTGTACTTCAGGGATTCCTTAGTGGTGGCGGTCCACGCGGAGATATACAGCACCACGCGCCAAATTAGGTACATGACCACCATGAGCACGATGACCGGACCAAAGACCGCGCCGGCCGGGCTGCCGGTAGCAGAAGACATAATGATTGTAGACAGCTGCTTGAGCACCTCAAAGGCTACAGCGCCGATGGCCGCGCCGATAAGGCCAGACTTCTTCGGCACCTTGGTGCGCGGCAGGATCATGATGAGCCACCACATAACGATGAAGTTCGCCAACAAGCCCACCGCCAAGCCGACAAAGAAAATCACAAAGTCCATGCCCGGGAAGGACTCAATTCCTACCCACTCAAAAATCTTCTGGGTAAGTCCAGAAGAACCGGCGGCGGTCACGCCAAAAGCAATGAGGAATGCGACGATTAGGCCGATAAGACCCACCAAGTCAGACAGCTTCTTCTTCAGGAAGGAACCGCCCTCGTTGGCATCAATGCCCCACATTGCCGAGATACCGATGCGCAGGTTATTCATCCAGCCTAGGCCCGACCACAGGGTGGTCAAACCACCGATGCCGAACATGGCGCCGCGCTGCTCAATGGCGGTATCGAGGATCTCGTTGACCGTATCGCCCATATCGCTATCAAGGGAACTGGTGATCTGGGACTGCAAATCATTGAGCAATTCCTCGCGGTTAGCCAAGACGGCAGCGACCGTGGCTACAATCAGCATGGCGAGCGGGAAGATGGACAGCACCGAGTAATAGGTGATGCCGGCGGCAAACTGGTTGCCGCCTTCGGCACCGTAGCGCTCATTCATGCGCATCAGGTGGTCAACAAGGCCTGACTTCTCGCGAACCTTATCTACCGCACCCGGTTCATCGGCATTAGCGCGCTCAATGCCATAGTGGTCCGTCTTCTTCGAGGAGGATTGCGTGGTGGTTGGCACGTGCTTCCCTTCTTGCTCACAAAATTTTTATCCCACCTAGAGTAACTGGCAAATGCCCTGTTGTCCCTTTGTGGGGTGGAGCACGGGGGAAGCAGCCCCCTTGCTACTTGCGCAGGCGAGGAAGGAAGCCGACCTTTTCATAGACGGCGTCGACAAGCGGCTGTGCAATCTCCTGTGCAGTCTCCGCCCCCTTGGCCAGGATGCGCTCGAGCTCGCCGCGGTCCGCCATCAACTCCTCATAGCGTGCCTTAAGCGGGGTGGTAAATTCCTGCAGCGCCTCTGCGGTATCCACCTTGAGGTGTCCATAGCCCTGGCCGGCGTATTTCTCTACCAAGGAATCGATGGACTCCCCAGTCAGCGCGGACTGGATGACCAATAGGTTGGACACACCCGGCTGATTTTCGCGGTCAAAAGCTACCGAACCCAAGTCATCCGTCACGGCGGATTTAATGCGCTTGGCTGAGGTCTTCGGTGCGTCCAAGAGATTGACCAAACCCTTGGGGTTGGCGCCAGACTTGGACATCTTGGACGTCGGCTCCTGCAGGTCATAAATCTTTGCCGCGCCCTCGGGGATGAAAGGCTCCGGAACCTTGAAGGTCTCGCCGTACTTATTGTTAAAGCGCTCGGCCAAGTTGCGGGTCAGCTCCAAGTGCTGGCGCTGATCCTCTCCCACCGGCACATAATCCGGCGAGTAGAGCAAAATATCGGCGGCCATAAGGATTGGGTAGGTAAATAGGCCCACTGAGGTGCGGTCCGAGCCCTGCTTAGCGGACTTATCCTTGAACTGAGTCATGCGGGAGGCCTCACCAAAGCCGGTCAGGCACTGCAAAACCCAGGTCAGCTCCGCGTGGGCGGGCACGTGGGACTGCACGAAGAGCGTGGACTTTTCCGGGTCGATGCCCAAGGCAATAAGCTGGGCGGCACCCGCGATGGTGCGGTTGCGCAGCTCCTCGGGATTTTGCTCAACGGTAATCGCGTGCAGGTCCGGAATGAAGTAGAAGGCATCATAGCTGTCCTGCAGGTCAATCCACTGCTTGAGCGCTCCCAAGTAATTACCCAGGTGATAGGAATCAGCGGTGGGTTGGATACCGGACAGGACGCGGGAAACGGTGGAATTGTCTGCAGTCATGGTGCCTTATCCTACCCCCTAGCCTCGCCGCGCGGTTCACATCCTTCCCCGGAACTGCCTTACCCAGGGACCAAAAATCCCCTGCCCCTATAGGGCAAGGGATGCGGCGCCAGGATTTTAGAGCTTGCGGGAGGTGGGGCTAACCACGTCCATCAGGATGGCCCAACCGGATACCATCAGCGCGCCGCCCACGCCCATCAGAACGATGGGGCCGAGGAAAGCGAAGGACGGACCAACAGCGGTCCACCACCAGATGCTTAGGCCGAGGATTACAGCGCCGAGGACGAAAGAAATAATTGCGCGAGCCATGAACTTTCTCCGTTGCAGATAACTGAATTTTTTGACCTACTTATACTAGCACTACTGCTTGTGCTTGGGGGCTTTACGCTTGCCGACGTCCCCCTTATTAAAGCTCCACTGCTGCTCCACGTCTACTCCCCTCGCTCCTGGCGAGTGCCGGCCACTCGGCCGGGTAATCGACTGCCGCTTCGGGCGACGCGCGATGCGATTGCTCGAAATATCGCTGTAGTCGGTGCCCTCCGCCGCGTTAGAAAACTCTCGTGACTTGTTCTTAAACGTGCGCCCCAGTGGACGGCTCAGCGGCCGGGTCAGCGGGCGCGTGATGGGGCTGGCATAGCGCGTGGCCGCGCCCGCCTTGCGCTTGGCCTTGCGGGCGCCATCGCGCACGATGCGCGCGGACAAACGCAGGCGCGGATCCATCTGCTGCTCGGCATCGCGATACTCAAAGACGGGCAATCCCTTCTTGAAGTAGATCGCGGCCAAGCGGGCGATAAAGCACACGGAGGCGGTAATGATAGCGGCCGGTTCTTCGGCCAGACCGCCGTGGTAGAGCGCCATAAAAAGCGCCGCGGCCAGCAGCGAGATGGCGGCATAATACTCGCCGGAAAACACCAGCGGGATACGATCCGAAAGCAGGTCACGCAGCACTCCACCAAAGACGCCGGAAATCACCGCAGAGACCGAGACAATAATGAACCCGTGCCCCAAGTGGACCGCGATTTGGGTGCCGAGCACCGAAAAGACCGCGAGGCCCAGCGCATCCAAGATGAGGAAGAGGTGGCGGAAGTAGTGCATGAGGAAGGACATGCCCACCGTCACCACGGCCGCCACGATGACGATTACCAAGTAGATGGGGTGTTCTACCCAGGTAAATGGAGGGTCATCAAGAATCATATCGCGCACCGTGCCACCGCCCAGCGCCGTCATGGACGCGATCATGGTGACGCCAAAAAGATCGAGTTTTTGGCGGCCGGCGGACAATGCGGCGGTCATGGACTCGGCGGTAATACCGACTACATAGAGGACGCTAAATAGCGGCGTCATCAGCTGTACTCCACCAGCAGCGGGGAATGATCGGACCAGCGCTGCTCTACGGTAGGAGCCTTTTCCACCCAGGTACGCTGCGCCCGCTCCAGCATTGGGCGGGTGGCCGCCTGGTAGTCGATGCGCCACCCGGCGTTGTTATTAAACGCTTGGCCGCGGTAGGTCCACCAGGTATAAGGACCATCTTCGTCCGGGTGCAGGCGGCGCGCGACGTCGAACCACTGCGGTTCTGCAGCTGGGGCCCACGGCTCGCCGCCTGTGTACTCGACAACGCCCTGCCACTGGCCCAGGTTCTTCTTCTCCTGCGGCTCATCATCTGGGAACGCGCCAAAGACGTGATCCATAAAGGCGCGCTCCTCCGGCAGGTGGCCGGCCTTCTTTTCGTTGGCCTTATTATTTTTCAGGTCCTGGGCGCGGTGGCAGATATTCCAGTCGCCGCCGATGACCATGTCGGCCGGGCTGCCATCGGGGTTCGTCCGCGCGGCGTTATCGGCCAGAATGTCCTGAAACTCGTCCAAGAAGCGGTACTTTTCATCTAGCTTCGGCGAACCGGTATCGCCAGAGGGCAGGTACAGAGAGGCAACGCGAATATCGCGGGTGGTGGCGGCAATCCAGCGGCCCGCATCGCTAAAGGAGCCGAAGCCTACTTCGACATCGGCAAGCGGGGTGCGGGACAAGATGCCGACGCCGGCACGGCCCTTTGCGGCGGCGTCGGCAAGAGCCAAATGCCAGCCCATCTCCAATGCTGGGGCTAGGGCCTTTTCGGCTTGCTCCGGGGTAGCGCGCACTTCTTGCATGAGCACGATATCGGCCGAAGTCTCCGCTAACCAGGCATTCATTCCAGGGTTATTTTCATTGCGCCGCTTGCACGCAGCGCGGATTCCATTGACGTTTACGCTCGCGATGGTAAGGGTCATGCCAACAGCATATCGGTCCGCCTAGGCGCGGCGAGCAAGGCGCTTTTTATCCCACATCGTCGCAGCCCACACCAGGCAACCCGCAGCCGCCAGGCCGGCACCCGCCAGCGCCGGAGCGGAGTAGCCCAGTCCAGCACCCACAACGGCACCGCCGATGGTCGCACCCGCCGCATTCGCAATGTTGAGCGCGGACTGGTTGAGAGCTGCGGCCAAAGTCTGGGCGTCGCCAGCCACATGCACCAAACGCAGCTGCAGCGAAGGAACCAAGGTGGAGCCCATAAACGCCACGCAGCCAAAGCACAAGGTAGCGGGGATGGCATGGCCGGAGAGGAAATAAAAGGCCGTCAGGATAACGATGAGGCAGGCCAAGGCAAAGATGATGCCAAACTCCAGGTTGCGGTCAGCAAGCCAGCCGCCGAAGGCGTTGCCGATGGTCATGCCGATGCCATAGGCCATGAGCACCACCCAGATGAGGCTCTGGTCCATGCCGGCGACCTCGGTCATGGTCCACGAAATATAGGTATAGACGGAGAACATGCCGCCAAAGCCGACCACGCCCATGATGACGGTGAACCACACCTGGCTATTTTTGAACGCCCCAAACTCCGTGCGGATATCGGTCTGCTTCATCTCCGTCATGTGCGGCATCAGGAAGAACAACGCAATAGCGGTAATGACGCCCAAGGCCACGACCACTAGGTAGGCAGCCTGCCAGCCCAGCGCGGAGCCGAGCGCCTGCGCAGCCGGCACACCAATGACCGTGGCGATGGCCAGGCCCATGCCCACATAAGCCATGGCCTTGCCGCGGCCGCCTGGGGGCGCCATGGATGCGGCAGAAAGGTTTGCTACGGAGAAATAAGCGCCGTGGGGCATGCCGGCGATAAAGCGCGCAATCATGAGGATGGCGTAATTCGGTGCCAAGACCGAGAGGAGGTTGCCCACCACGAGGAAGCCGATGAGCAGCAAGATCAGGCGGCGGCGCGGCAGCTTGCCGGTAAAGGCCGCAATCAGCGGGGCGCCGACCACCACGCCCATCGCATAGATAGTGATAAGCGTCGAGGCATTTTCTTCCGAAATGCCAAAACCATCTGCAATAAGCGGCAGGAGACCCATAGACACAAACTCCGTCGTGCCGATGGCAAACGCGCCCAGGGCCATGGCGACCATGACGATGGCGCGGCGGCGGGCGGTAATCTCCGTTTGCAACGGCAGCGGACGGCGGCGAATGCGGTGTTCGTGTGCGCTGCGCGGGCTTAGCTCATCGATGATTTTCATGGAGAGTGAGGGTACACCCCGTGTCCTCCGGTAGCATGCCTGCAGCGGGTGGTCGTGAATATCTCCACCCCACCTGCGCATGGGTGATGATAGCCACGCAGCCCTTTTCAAGGGGCGGCAAATGGGGGATCACTATCAGCAAACTGGCCCACATGCTTCCCACAAAATCGGTAATCTGGGCACTTGAACAATTTTCCAACGTTATATAGGAGAATCATGGCAAAGATTACGTGGACCCGTACCGATGAGGCGCCGCTGCTGGCGACCTACTCCCTCAAGCCCATCGTGGAGGCCTTCGCTTCCACCGCGGGCATCGACGTGGAAACCCGCGATATCTCACTGGCCGCCCGCATCGCCGCGCAGTTCCCGGAGCGCCTGACCGAGGAGCAGAAGGTCGAAGACGCCCTAGCGGAGCTGGGCAAGATGGCCAAGACCCCGGAAGCAAATATCATCAAGCTGCCGAATATTTCCGCTTCCCTGGTGCAGCTGAAAAAGGCCATCGCCGAGCTGCAGGCTGCCGGCTACGACCTGCCTGATTACCCGGATAATCCTTCCACCGAGGAAGAAAAGGACATCGCCGCCCGCTACGATTCCGTTAAGGGTTCCGCTGTTAACCCTGTGCTGCGTGAGGGCAACTCCGACCGCCGCGCACCGGAGGCCGTGAAGAACTTTGTGAAGAAGCACCCGCACCGTATGGGCGAGTGGTCCAAGGACTCCAAGACCAACGTTGCCACCATGGCGGACAACGACTTCCGCCACAATGAGAAGTCCGTCATTCTGGACAACGAGGACACCCTGTCCATCGTCCTCAAGACCGCCGATGGCGAGCAGACCCTGCTGCCGGAGCTGCCGGTTCTCAAGGGTGAGGTCATCGATGGCACCTTTATGTCCGCCAAGGCCCTGGATGAGTTCCTCATCGCACAGGTCAAGCGCGCCAAGGAAGAGGGCGTGCTCTTTTCCACCCACCTGAAGGCCACCATGATGAAGGTCTCTGACCCCATCCTCTTTGGCCACGTCGTCCGTGCCTTCTTCTCCGATGTTTATGACAAGTACGGCGAGGAGCTGCTGGCTGCCGGCCTCAACGGCGAGAACGGCTTGGGCGCTATCTACGAGGGCCTAAAGAACCTGGATAAGGGCGAGGAAATCAAGGCTGCTTTCGATGCTGCGCTTTCCGACGGCCCCGACCTCGCCATGGTCAACTCCCACAAGGGCATCACCAACCTGCACGTGCCTTCCGACGTCATTATTGACGCCTCCATGCCTGCCATGATCCGTACCTCCGGCCACATGTGGAATAAGAACGATGAGGAGCAGGACACCCTCGCCGTTATCCCGGATTCCTCCTACGCCGGCGTCTACCAGGCCGTTATCGAGGACTGCAAGGAAAACGGCGCCTTCGACCCGACCACCATGGGTACCGTGCCGAACGTCGGCCTCATGGCGCAGAAGGCCGAAGAGTACGGCTCCCACAATAAGACCTTCAAAATCCCGGCCGCGGGCACCGTTGAGGTCCGCAACTCCAAGGGCGAGGTCCTCATCTCCCACGACGTGGAAGAAGGCGATATCTGGCGCGCCTGCCAGACCAAGGACGCCCCGATCCAGGACTGGGTCAAACTCGCCGTCAACCGCGCTCGCCTGTCCGGCATGAAGACCATCTTCTGGCTCGACCCGGAGCGCGGCCACGACCGCAATATCAAGTCCTTGGTGGAGAAGTACCTGCAGGACCACGACACCGAGGGCCTGGATATCTCCATTGAGGATCCGGTCACCGCTACCAAGACCTCCATCGAGCGCATCCGCCGCGGCGAAGACACCATCTCCGTTACCGGCAACGTGCTGCGTGACTACAACACGGACCTCTTCCCCATCCTCGAGCTGGGTACCTCCGCCAAGATGCTGTCTGTGGTTCCGCTCATGGCTGGCGGCGGCCTCTTCGAAACCGGTGCGGGCGGCTCCGCCCCGAAGCACGTCCAGCAGGTGGAGGAAGAAAACCACCTGCGCTGGGATTCCCTTGGTGAGTTCCTGGCCCTGGCTGAGTCCTTCCGTCACGAGAAGCAGACCAACGGCAACGAGAAGGCCGGCGTCCTGGCCGCCACCTTGGACAAGGCCACCGAGCGTCTGCTCAATGAGGGCAAGTCCCCGTCCCGCAAGGCTGGCGAAATCGACAACCGCGGTTCCCACTTCTTCCTGGCCACCTTCTGGGCCGAGGAGCTGGCTAACCAGAGCGATGATGCCGATCTCGCCGCTGCGTTCAAGGACGTGGCTTCCCAGCTGTCCTCCCAGGCAGACGAGATTGCTCAGGCGCTTGTCGACGCCCAGGGCAGCCCCGCCGACCTCGGCGGCTACTACTGGCCGAATGACGAGAAGACCTCTGCTGTCATGCGCCCAGTTGCTCAGTTCAACAAGATCATCGACGGCCTGAAGAAGTAATTCTTCCCAGGTAAAAGCCGCCCCGCAGCGAAGCAATGAACGCTGCGGGGCGGCTTTGGTGTGTCTGCGTGCTTAGAAGCTGTCGAGCCAGGCGGCGTGCACGCGGGCGTCGCCGTTTTCTTCTGGGTGAAAGCTCAGCGCCGTCACTCGGCCTTGGCGCACGCCGACCACCGCGTCGCCGTTCTCGCCCGGCACCGTCGCGATGTTCTCGACGCCGTCGCCAACGCGGGTCACGATGGGCGCACGGATAAAGCTCGCCTCAATGTCGAGCGTGTCCTCCCCCATCGCGACGGGCACGGTACGTTCCTCGGAAAAGCGCTGGTTGCCAAAGGCATTGCGGCGCACGGTCACGTCCACTAGCCCTAGGGTTTGTTGCCCCGGCGCGGGGTTATCGAGCTCGCGGGCGCAGTAGATGAGTCCCGCGCAGGTCGCGAGCACCGGCAGGCCTGCAGCTGCGGCGTCGCGCAACGGGTGGGCCAGCCCGAAGCTGCGCGCCAGCTTGTCGATGACACTCGACTCGCCGCCCGGAATCACCAGCCCGTCGAGTCCTTCTAGGTCCCGCGGCACCCGCACCCGGCGCGTAGCCACACCGAGCCCATCGAGAATGCGCAGGTGCTCCTCGACGCCGCCCTGCAGCGCCAGGACACCGATCGTTTTTACCATCCGCGCTCGGCCAGGCGGTGCGGTGCGGGCACGTCGTTGACGTTGATGCCTACCATGGCCTCGCCTAGGCCGCGGGAAAGCTTGGCGAGTTCGGCGGGGTCGTCGTAAAGCGTGGCGGCCTTCACGATGGCTTCCGCACGCGCCGCCGGGTTGCCGGACTTGAAGATACCGGAGCCAACAAAGACGCCTTCGGCGCCCATCTGGCGGACAAGGGCGGCGTCGGCAGGCGTGGCCACGCCACCGGCAACAAAGAGCACAACCGGGAGCTTGCCGGTCTCCGCAACCTCGGCGACCAGGTCATACGGTGCCTGCAGCTCCTTGGCCGCAACATAAAGCTCGTCTCGGTCCAGGTGGCGCAGGCGCGCAATCTCGGCCTTAATCGTGCGCAAGTGCTTCACTGCCTCGGAGACATCGCCGGTGCCGGCCTCGCCCTTGGAGCGAATCATGGCCGCTCCCTCGGTGATGCGGCGCAGCGCCTCACCCAGGTTGGTGGCGCCGCACACGAACGGCACGTCGAAGTCCCACTTATTGATGTGGTTGACGTAATCGGCCGGGCTGAGCACCTCGGACTCGTCGATGAAGTCTACGCCCAGCTCGCCTAAAATCTGCGCCTCTACAAAGTGGCCGATACGGGCCTTGGCCATGACGGGGATGTCGACGGCCTCGACGATGCCCTCGATAAGCTCCGGGTCAGACATGCGGGCCACACCGCCCTGCGCACGGATATCGGCCGGCACGCGCTCTAACGCCATCACGGCCGATGCGCCCGCGTCCTCCGCAATACGCGCCTGCTCTGGCGTGACGACGTCCATGATGACGCCGCCCTTCAACATATCCGCTAGTCCTCGCTTCACGCGCGTGGTAGCGCGTCCTTGTTCATTTACCTGTTCAGACATAGGTGCCATAGTGGCCCACACAATTGGTACAAGACAAGAGCCATTTTTAGCGTGTTGGATTAGACCACTTATGATGGGCCCGTGCCTCTTCGCCTCGATCCCTCTGATACGCGGCCGCTACCCGTGCAAATCGCCGCGGCCCTGCGCGCCCAGGTCGCCGCCGGAGTCCTCCTGCCCGGCGAGCGCGTTCCCTCGACCCGCAACTTGGCTTCGCAGCTCAGCGTTTCTCGAGGCAGCGTGGTCACCGCCTACGACCAACTCACAGCCGAGGGCTACCTCACCGCAGAGGTTGGCTCCGGCACCGTCATCAACCCGCGCCTCCCCCACGCACGTGCCCCCCGGCCGGAGCCGACCCCCGCACCGGCCGCCGAGCCCGAACTAGTGTCACTGACCCCCGGCCTGCCCGACACCGCCGGCATCCTCACCCCTGAATGGAGGGCCGCGTGGCGTGCAGCGGCCGTCGACCCCTCCGGCGATCTGCCCCACGAGGTCGCAGCACACCTGCGCCACATGCGCGGGCTCACCGTGGACCCGGCCTACATCCTCATCACGGCCGGCGCCCGCGACGGCCTCTCCGTGCTCCTGCGCGCCCTCGGCCGCCGACTGCGCGTGGGCGTGGAATCCCCCGGCTACCCCAGCCTGCGCCGCGTGCCTCATACCCTCGGCCATACGTTGGTGGAAACCCCCACCGACCCCGATGGCGTCACCGTCCCCACGGCCGATCTCGACGCCCTCATCGTCACCCCCAGCCACCAATACCCCTACGGCGGCTCGCTGCCCGCAGCCCGGCGCGCCGAACTCGTCGAATGGGCCCGCGCACACGACGCCCTCCTCATCGAGGATGACTTTGATTCCGAACTGCGCTACGTCGGCCAGCCGCTGCCCGCCCTAGCCGCACTCGCCCCGGAACACACCGTGCTGCTGGGCACCTTCTCCTCGGTCATCTCCCCGTCGATTGCCTGCGGCTACCTCGTCGTCCCACCGCGCCTGCGCCCGGCCGTGGACCGCGTGCGCGAGGTCTTCGGCCAACCCGTCGGCGCCATCCCCCAGGCTGCGCTCGCCCACTACCTTGCCAGCGGCGCTTTACGACGCCACACCGGCCGCATGCGCCGCACCTATAAACGCCGCCGCAACCTAGTGGCCGAAACGCTCGGCACCATCGATGGCGCGCAACTCCTCCCCATCCACGGTGGCCTTCACGCGGTATTGCTGTGCGATCCGGCCGTTGTTCCCCGCGCCGCCGCCCGCGGCATCAAACTCACCCCACTGCGCGATTATTGGGGCGGCGCCGACGCCGAAGACGGCGTCGTCCTCGGCTTCGGCCACCTCAGCGATGCCGAGCTAGGCGAAAGCCTTTCTGCAGTCGCGGCCGCCTTACGGGAGTGATACCGTAATTCCAACGATCATAAACGAAAGGTAATAGATGTCCGTAGGTCCGATTGAGCTCCTTCTCATCCTCGTTTTCGTCCTTATCCTCGCTGGAATTATCGCCCTCGCGGTCAAGCTCGTGCGCAATAGCAATGACACCCGCGCGAATACTAGCCGCATTGCTAATCAGCTCGAGGAGCACGACCGCCGCCGCTAAGAAAGACACCCCACAGACCAAGCGCCACACCGACCGCTTGGTCTATTTTTATTCTCGCGGCTGCCAGCGGGTTTCCATAAAACCATTCGCCATACATACCGCTTGGTCTAGTCTTGCCAAGCATGACGACGAAATACGATAACTCCAATTCCAACTGGTCCTTCGCTACCCGCTCTGTACACGCAGGCCAAAACCTCGACGGGCACCACAACGCCCGCAATGTGCCGATTTACCAGACCACCTCCTACGTTTTTAACGATGCCGAGCACGCGGCCAACCGCTTCAACCTTTCCGACGCCGGCCCCATCTACACCCGCCTGACCAACCCCACCCAGGACGCGCTGGAAGAACGCCTCGCTTCCCTCGAGGGCGGCGTCGCGGCCGTTGCCTTCGCTTCCGGCCAGGCCGCCGAAACCGCGGCCATTTTGAACCTCGCCTCGGCCGGCGACCACATCGTGACGTCCCCGCGCCTCTACGGCGGCACGTCGACCCTCTTTACCGTCACACTCAAGCGCCTGGGCATCGATGTCACCCTCGTCGAGGACCCGGACGATCCGGCTTCCTGGCAAGATGCCGTACAGCCGAATACCAAGGCCTTCTATGGCGAGACCTTCGGCAACCCCGTGGCCGATGTGCTCGATATCCCAGCCATCGCCGAGGTCGCCCACAATAACCAGGTCCCACTCATCGTGGATAACACCACCGCCACCGCCGCCCTCGCCCGGCCACTGGACCTCGGCGCGGATATCGTCGTGGTCTCCACCACCAAGTTCTACACCGGCAATGGCTCAGCCATCGGCGGCGCGATTATCGACGGCGGCTCCTTCGACTGGACCGTCACCCGCAACGGCGAGCCCGTCTTCCCCTACTTCGTCACTCCAGATGAGGCCTACCACGGCCTGAAATACGCCGATCTCGGCGCCCCAGCCTTCGCGCTCAAGGCCCGCGCCGGCCTGCTGCGCGATACCGGCGCCGCCATCTCCCCATTCAACGCCTGGCTAACGTTGAATGGAATTGAGACGGTGGGGCTGCGCGTCGAAAAGCACAATGCCAACGCCCAAGCCGTCGCCGAGTTCCTGGAAGGCCACGCCAAGGTCACCAAGGTCAATTACGCCGGCCTGGACTCCTCGCCGTATAAGGCCACCAAGGAAAAGCTCGGCTACGCCTACACCGGCTCCGTCCTCTCCTTCGACATCGACGGCGGCCGCGAAGAAGCCTGGGCGTTTATCGACGCCCTCAAGCTCCACTCCAACCTCGCCAATATCGGCGATACCCGCTCCCTGGCCGTACATCCGGCTACCACCACGCACTCGCAATCCGATGAACCTGCGCTGGCAGCGGCCGGCATTACTCAATCCACTATCCGCCTGTCCGTGGGCATCGAGCACATCGATGACATCATCGCGGACCTCGAGCTGGGCTTTAACGCGCTGGTATGAAGCTAGTTAGCATCGGCGATTTTCACACCGAAGCCGGCGCCACGCTTGCCGACGCCCACATTGCCTACCACCGCTTCGGCCACCTCCTCGGCGATCCCCATGGGGCCAATAACGTCATCCTGATCGAACACGCGCTTACCGGTGACTCGAATGTGGCCGAGTGGTGGGCCGACCTAGTAGGCCCCGGCAAGGCGCTGGATACGACGAAGTGGTGCATTATCGCTACCAATGCACTGGGCGGCTGCGCAGGTTCTACTGGCCCGGCCTCCCCACACCCCGACGACGGCCGCGCCTGGGGTTCGCGTTTTCCCGCGCTTTCCGTGCGCGACCTCGTTGCGGCCGAGCGGGCCGCATTGCACGAGCTTGGCATCACCCACGTGCATGCCATCATCGGCGGCTCAATGGGTGGCGCGCGCACGCTGGAGTGGACACTGATGCACCCCGATTTCCTCGACGCGGCCTGCGTCATCGCCGTATCGGCCCGCGCCTCCGCCTGGCAGATTGGCATCCAGTCGGCGCAGATCGCGGCCATCGAGCAAGATTCCTTCTGGCACGGCGGGGACTATTACGCATCCGCCCAGCGCCCGCGCGAGGGGCTGGCGGCCGCGCGCCGCATTGCGCACCTGACCTACCGCGGCGAACAGGAGATTGACGAGCGCTTCGGCGTTCAGGCACAGACCGGCGAGAACCCGCTCGGGCCTTACCGCCGCCGCGATGAGCGCTTTGCCGTCAACTCCTACCTGGACTACCAGGGCACCAAGCTGGCTGACCGCTTCGATGCCGGTTCCTATGTCACCCTCACCGAGGCGCTCAACCGCCACGATATCGGCCGTGGCCGCGGCGGCCTCAACCGCGCACTAGGCTCGTCCGAGGTGCCGACCATGGTTGTCGGCGTGGACACGGATATCTTGTACCCGTATCACCAGCAAGAACACATCTCGCGCAACCTTGGCAACCTGCTGGCGATGGCAAAGGTTGTCTCCCCGGTAGGCCACGACGCCTTCCTTACCGAGTCACGCCAAATGGATCGCATACTGCGCAACTTCCTTAGACTTTCCCAGCCAGACCCGCGCATTAATGCAGCGGCGGGCGATCCCACCGAGTACTCGATTTAAAAAGCTCGCGGCAGCAAGGATCGCCAAGGCCGCGCAGCGCGCACTATCGATAAGCGGAGCGGCACGCTGCGCTGGGGCTATGGCTTTACAGGGCGAAACTCAGCGGTTTTCGGGCGGCTTGGCCCAAGGCGGGCGCCAGACGATGCCTTCGCCGGGGCGGCGCTCAAGCCGGCCGCGGCGTGGCGGCGCATTAGGGTCATCATCATTGACCCCGTTGTGATACTTGCAGGCCATGGTGAGGTTCTCGGGATTCGTATCGCCGCCCAGCAGCCACGGGGTGAGATGGTGGACCTGGCATTCATCCGCCGGCGTGTGGCAGTCGGGCCACGGGCACACGGGGTTTTCGGCCATCGCCATTTGGCGTTGCTTCCATGTAGCCAGGCGCCGCGATTGATAAAGGTTGACGGGGCCGGTGACGGGGTGGATGAGGGTGATAAGGCCGACGTCGGAAAGCGCGCGGCGGACAAGATCCGCACCAGTTATCTGGGCGCCATTGGTCAGCTGCAAGGTGACGTCCTCGCCATGGATGACCTTCACCATTTCATTCAGGCTAAGCACCACATTGGTGGTGATTGTGGAGGTAGAGGCGCCCTCGGCGAAGACGCGACGGGCATCGGCGACGGTGGAGACGTGGTTATTAATCTCTGCTACTAACTCGGACTCGGCGGTAATTGTCAGGGTCCACAGGTCATCGCGGCGGCGGGTCAGGCGGACGCCTTCGGAGCGCTTGGTGGTACGCTCCTCGCGCACTAGGCGGCGGGCGCGCTTTTCAATCTCGCTGGTGGAAAGGCGCAGGGAGCATAGTTCCTCGCGCAGTGCCCAGGCCGCCCGCTGGGTTTTCATCTTCTGCGCGAAGTGCTCGATAATCTTCAACGCGTCGAGCGGCAGCGAAGTGCGGCGGGCAGCACGCTGTTTGGCGCCAAAGGAAGTGCGGCCGAAGTAAGTATCGGCCAGGCGGGCAAACTCGGCGGCTTCGCGATCACTAAAGCCCTTATCGACGAGCTCTTCTACCGACAGCCCAACGCACTCCTCGATGAGCACCATCGGGGAGTTCACGGCTGCCAGGTAGTTCGAAATCATGGCACCGAGCCTAAACCGGCCGCGCATATTGGCACGCGGTGGCGGCCCGGAGCCTGTGGATAACCGCCCGAACTACACCATTTAGGGCCGAGTTGGGTGATGGCTCTACAAAAAGCTGTGGATAACTAGCTCCCGAGCGAATCCACGGAAAAGGCCAGAAAAGCCATCACGGCGCCGACTAAGCCGGTAAAGCAGGCGTCAAAGCGGCGCGAGCGTACGGCCAGCACGCCGACGCGGCTGGAGTCACACGTTAGTCGGACCACGGTGAGCCACAGCAAGGCTAGGCCGAGGAGGAACGTGGCCCGACGCCAGTACTCGAAGACCGCGTAACCGCCGGAGACGACCACACCGGCCACGAAGATGCCGATGGCTGCCCACTGCGCGGCGGGCGGTAGCGGGGAGGGCGCGAGCTCGGCGTCGTGCGGGTTGTCTAGATTCACGCCAACTTTTCCGCGCGCTCGACGATATTGCGCACCAAGAAGGCACGAGTCAGCGGGCCGACGCCGCCTGGGTTCGGCGAGACGAATCCGGCCTTGTCCCAGCAGTCTGGGTGGATGTCGCCGGTGAGCTTGCCGTCGACGCGGGAGACTCCGACGTCGAGAAGCGCGGCTCCTTCCTTAATCATGTCCGCAGTAAGCATGTGGGGCTGGCCGGCGGCGGCGATGACGATATCGGCCTCGCGGGTCTCGGCGGCCAGGTCTTTGGTTCCGGTGTGGCACAGGGTGACGGTGGAGTTCTCGCTACGGCGGGTAAGCATCAGGCCAATAGGGCGGCCCACGGTAACGCCGCGGCCGATGACCACGGTCTTGGTGCCGTTGAGCTCAACGCCGAAGCGTCGCAAAAGGTGCAGGCAGCCGTTCGGGGTGCACGGCAGGGGTGCATCCTCGTTGAGCACGAGCTTGCCCAGGTTAACCGGGTGCAGGCCATCGGCGTCCTTTTCGGGGTCGATGCGCTCGAGGATGGCGTTTTCGTCTAGATGCTTCGGCAGCGGCAGCTGGACGATGTAGCCGGTGCAGGCATCATCGGCGTTGAGCTCATCGATGACAGCCTCGAGTTCTTCTTGCGTGATATCGGCCGGCAGGTCCTTGCGGATGGAGTTGATGCCGAGCTTTTCACAGTCGCGGTGCTTCATCTTCACATAGGACTGAGAGCCGGGGTCCTCGCCCACAAGAACGGTGGCGAGGCCGGGGGTAATCCCTTTTTCTTTCAGCGCGGCCACGCGCTGGGTAAGATCAGCAAAAATCTCGTCGCGGTACAGTGTGCCATCTAGTTTGGTAGCGCTCATAGCCACCATCCTAGACTGAAGGCATGAGCCAGCTGCACATTGTCTTTGATAACCCGGTCATTCCTACTAATACGGGCAACGCCATCCGCACGGCCGCGGTGACGGGCGCGAGCCTGCACCTAATTGAGCCGCTGGGTTTCAATTTCGACGATAAGCACTTAAAGCGCGCCGGGCTGGATTATCACGATCTGGCCGATGTGCAGATTCACAAGGATTTTCAGGCTTGCATGGATGCGCTGCCGGGGGCGCGCGTATTCGCGTTTACCACGCATACGGATAAGTGGTTTACGGATGTCGAATACCAGGAGGGCGATGTTCTGCTCTTCGGCACAGAGCCCACCGGCCTGCCGGAGGAGCATATTAACCATCCGCGCATAACGGATCGCGTGCGCATTCCGATGGTGCCGGCTAGGCGCTCGATGAACCTGTCGAATTCGGCGTCGACGGCCGTATTCGAGGCTTGGCGCCAGCTGGGCTTTAACGGGGCGGTTTAAAATCCGGCAGCTGGCGGGAGCGTAGCTGGGTAAGGAGTGCGGTGGCGTCGGCAAGCGTGAGGTTGCGCGCGGCCATGCGCACAGGTCCCTGGACTAGATCGAGGTCGACTGTGGCTAGGCCGAGCGCTTGGGAAATCGGCCCGCGGCGGTAGGTTAGCTCCTGGATATGGGAGGTGTGGATGGCCTTGACGCGGCGGTTGAGCCGGCCGTTGCGCACGATGACGTAGTCGCCGGTAAGCGCAACGGTCTGTTGGCGGTAGTCCAGCGGGGAGACCCACTTGGCGCGAGCCGGCGAGGCGTAGGTGGGCGCGGCGTCGGCCGGTAGGAATTGCTGGGCTTGGGCGAGGGTGCCCACCGGTAGGATTCGAGTGGAGCCAGAAGCCTTGCCGCTTGCCGACGCCCCATATCCCGCCACCGAAACCCTCACCTCGTACCAGCCCAACGGCCGCCAGAGGAAGGGCTGGGTAATTTGTACGGCGTGGATGCGGTCGAGACGGATGCTTTGGCGGCGGCGATCGGCCAGGCCGTAGGTGATATTGAGTACCTCGCCGTCGGTGCGGGCGGTATAACGCCAGGAAGAATCAAGCACGTTCCAGGCGTTGGGGAGCGCGCCGACGAGAATGGGCAGCACGGTCGACAGCGGCAACCGCGTAACCACCACGAGGATGAGGAAACCGACGAGGAAAAGCGTGGAGGTGCGCAACGCGGCCGCCAAAAGGGAGCGCGCGATGGGGATTTCAGGCACGAGGGCCGGTTCTTCGGCCGGCGCGGCGGGTGTTTGGGCGCCGGTCGCGTCGGCGGCGGTTGCGTCGATGTCAGTGTCGGTGGCGGCCGGTGTGGGTGCGCCGTGAACGCGGGCGAGGATGTCATCGCGCAGGGCCTCGGCGTCGGACTTTTTGAGGTAGGCGATTTCGATGACAGAAGATTGGCCGCCAGCAGTTTCCACCCGCACGGCCGCGAGACGAAAGAGACGGGCGATGACGGGTTCCACGACGTCAACGGCCTGGGTGCGGTCATAGCGCGCGGTGCGCAGTTGGACAGATAAGAGGCCGCGGCGCAGGGAAAGCTCTTCCGCGCCGAGCTGATAACCCATGCGGCGCCACCATAGGCCGGAGGCGAGCCACACCACCGCGCAGACCGCGATGAAACCGGCGAGGGCAAGGGCGGTATCACGCAAGGCCTCGCCGCGGTGTTCGCCGGTAATAAAGGCAAAGATATCGCGCAGGGCCTCCATATTCAGGTTGAGAGCGAAGGCTGCGATGAGGGCCAGAATGACCGACCACAGACGCAGCAGCGGGGTGAGGCGGTGGACGCGACGGAAGTTCGGCTGGGGGCTCATAGGCCGCTCATCCGTTCGCGGGCTTGGTGGGCAAGGCGGGTGCGGAGGGTGTCGGCAAGCGGGGCTTCTAGGCCCTTGATGGTGGCGTCCGTGCTGGCCGAGGCCGTGTGGAGCTGCAACTTTTTCAGCCCGAGCGCGCGGTCGATGGGCCCGGAGGTGACATCGACGAATTGGATGCGGCCATAGGGCACGACGGTGAAGGTGTACCAGAGCTTGCCGCGGGTGATAAGTAGCTCGTCGTCGGTTTCGAGCCAGCCCATGTTGCGCACTTGGGCTGGGATGAGCCAGAGCAGCCAGAAGAAAAGGGCGACGAACAGTCCGGCCGCCCAATAGAACCACGGGGTCCACCAAAAGCCTGCCGCAGCGGCTGCCGCGGCAAGGAGGGCCATCCAGCTCAGGTGGTGGATATAGCGCGAGGTGACCAGACGCGGCGAGACGGGATTCATTTCTTCGCTCATAGCTATTGACAGTATCAATCGGGCCATCCCCTTGCGCCACTTATCGTTAATCGATATTATCGAATTACGACAACATCGAAAGTCGATAAGAAATCGGCGGAAAGGATTGTCATGACCACCCCACAACCCACCTCCAAGGCCGAGCGCCGCGAAATTAACGCAGCGGCTGGAATCACCCTCGTTACCATTATCCTCCTCGGCCCCACCTACCTGCGTGAGCTTGCCACCGGAGAATTTTCCACCGCACTGAGTGCGGCCGTCCCAGAAGGCCTAAGCAAACACAACCTCGACGGCGGGCCGTTCTGGATGCTCACTGCGGCGCTCGTCGCCAAGATTGCAGCAATCTTGATCATCGCGTTCTTTGCCTACCGTTTGGTCAAGCCAATGCTTCGCGGACAGGTCTTTAATACGAAAAATATTCGCTTCCTCAATGGAATGACCATAGGGATTCTCGTCTGGTTTATTGGACGCTTCCCACTCGAAGGAATGGGCAACAACTGGGCTTCCTCACAGCTAGGGATCGACTGGTGGTTCAGCCAGAGCGGAACGTCATTTGGCGAGCTCGCGCTACTTTACCTCTTTGTCTGCACCCTGCAACTCTTCTCGGCCGCCATCAAGCGCGGCTGCAAGCTAGAAGAGGAGGTCGACGGCCTTGTCTGAGACACAAGAACCCCAAGTAGTCTGCCACCTCGACCGGATTATGCAAGAGCGCGATATTACCGGCGCAGCACTCGCTAAAGAAATAGGCATCACCCCAGTTAACCTCTCCGTCCTGAAGAATAATCGCGCCAAGGCCGTACGCTTTAGCACCCTGGCAGCACTGTGTGCGGCGCTGGACTGCCAGCCCGGAGATATCTTCGGCGTCGAGTAACAACCCTTGCCAGGGTGTTGGGTTTATGCAATACTTTGACTTATGTCCCCAAAGAAGAAGCCCTCCGCACCCATTTATAACCGGGTACGTGTGCTGCGCGCCGAGCGGGACATGTCGCGCGCACAACTGGCTGAGGCCATCGATGTTAACCCCCAGACCGTCGGTGCACTTGAGCGCGGCGACCACTCCCCCAGCCTGGACTTAGCCTTCCGCGTCTGCGAGGTCTTTGACCTCCCCGTGGAGGCTATCTTTTCCCGCCAGGAATTTGCCCCTATGTCCACTGAAATCTATAGGAAGAATTCCTAATGGCTAACGCAATTCCTGCCTCTGTTTCTCGCCGCAAGCGCCTTGTCCTGGCCGGCGACATTTTCCTCGGCCTGGCCATCATGGCGGCGGCCCTACACTTCTTCGCGCTCGGCTTGTCTAACTTGCTATGGCCAATTGCCGGCATTGCGGCGACTATCTGCACCACGTGGCTGCGCCAATCCATACGTCACCTCGATGTGCCCACCACGGAGATGGATGAGTACGAGCTGCGCCTGCATACCGACGCCCGCGAGAAGGGGCTCAAGACCGCTTTAATTACAGCAATAGTGCTCTTCCTTGTCGCTGGTGCCACCGCATTTGGCCTGCAAGCCTTCGGTACGGAGCAGGTCACAGCGGAGGAAGCGACCTCTGGGGCTAATATCGCCCTCTTCTTTGCCAAGCTCATCTATATCCAACTGCTGTGGATTCCGTTTGCGATAGCCAAGGAATTGGCCAATAAGCTCAACGCGGACGAACTGCGCAGCGGCGGCAACTAGCGGAAGTCGCGGGAACCGCGGGAGAGGAATTCGCCAAAGTCCAGCGGCTCTAGCTTGTCCGCGACCACACTGACCGCGCCGGCGGCATTTTGCACGATACCGCGGATCATCATTGCGCGGGCGGTGCGGGCCAGAACTTTATGCCGCGACCACAATCCGGGTGAGACCATCACGTTCATCAGGCCGGTTTCATCTTCCACGCCCAAAAAGGTCAGGCCAGACGCGGTGCGCGGGCGCTGGCGGTGAGTAATAATGCCGGCGATGCGCACGCGGGTGCCATCGGGGATATGGGGAAGTTGGGAGGCAGGGAGGACGTCGGCAAGCGAGGCACGCACCAGCTCCATCGGCTGCTGGTTATGCGTTACGCCGGTGGCGGCGACGTCGGTAGCCATAAGCTCGAAGGCAGACATGCCGGGCAGGTGCGGCGAGGCCAGGGCGGACGTGCCGGGCAACATGCCCTCGCGCTCGGTGGCAGCAACGCCGGCCTGCCACAACGCCTGGCGACGGTCCAGCCCAAGGCACTCCAACGCCCCGGCAGTGGCCAACGCTTCCACCTGCTCCACGCTGAGATCCGCCCGGCGCGAAAGATCAGACACGCTAGTAAAAGGCGCGGTCGCCTCTACACGCTCGGCGGCGGACTCCCCCAACCCCTTGATGAGGTTAAGGCCCAAGCGAATCTCGGCCGAGCCCGTCGCGCGGGCCTGGGCGCCGGAGTCATTAATGCTTACCGGCAGCACTCGCACGCCGTGGCGCCGGGCATCTTGGATGAGCGACTGCGGGGAATAAAAGCCCATCGGCTGCGCGCGCAGCAGGCCCACGCAAAACTCCGCCGGGTAGTGGTATTTAAACCACGCGGAAAAATACACTAACGAGGCAAAGGACTGCGAGTGCGATTCCGGGAAGCCATAGGCTGCAAAGGCCACAATTTTGGTCCACAGCTTATCCGCTACCTCACCCTCGATACCATTGGTCTCGCGCAGACCGGCATAAAAACGACTGCGCAGCGCGGCCATCTTTTCCGGGGAGCGCTTCGACCCCATGGCGCGGCGCAGATCATCAGCCTCGGCACCGGTGAAGCCGGCGGCGTCGACCGCGATCTGCATCAACTGCTCCTGGAAGAGCGGGATGCCCAGCGTCTTACCCAGGGACTTTTCCAGCACCGGGTGGTCATAGGTCACCTCCTCTAAACCATCGCGGCGGCGCAGGTAGGGGTGCACGGATCCGCCTTGGATGGGGCCAGGTCGAATGAGCGCGACCTCGACCACCAGGTCAAAGAAGCGGCGCGGTTTCAGGCGCGGCAGCGTGGCTAGCTGCGCGCGGGATTCCACCTGGAAGACACCCACCGCATCGGCACGGCAGAGCATGTCATAGACCTCCGGCTCGGCTAGATCGAGCTCCCACAGGTGCACCTCACGGCCGGTGGTGGCGCGCACGGCATCAATCATGTGGTGCAGCGCCTCCAACATGCCGAGGCCCAAAAGGTCGAATTTCACCAGGCCAGCGGCCGCACAATCGTCCTTATCCCACTGCAGCACGGAACGATTTTCCATGCGCGCCCATTCCATGGGCACGACGTCCGCAATGGGCCGATCGCACAGCACCATGCCGCCGGAATGAATTCCTAGGTGGCGGGGCTGGCCGAGGAATTGCTCGGCCAAAGAGGAGACGTCGGCAGGCGGCTCGGAGGTACCTTTCGACCACGCATCGGCCGAGCCCTGCGGGTAGCCCAGCGCACGCGCGGCATCGCGGATCGCCCCCTTGCGGCGATAGGTAATGACATTAGCCACTTGCGCCGCGCGTTCCCGGCCGTGGGTGCGATACGCGTACTGGATAACTTCTTCGCGGCGGCCGGACTCGATGTCGATATCAATATCGGGCGGCCCATCACGGTCCGGGGAGAGAAAACGCTCGAAAAGCAGCTGCGCAGAGATGGGCTCGGCATTGGTAATGCCCAGCGCGAAGCACACCGCAGAGTTGGCGGCCGAGCCGCGGCCTTGGCACAGGATATTCTCGCGGCGGCAAAAATCCACCAGGTCGCACACGATCAGGAAGTAGCCGGGGAAGCCCAGCTGTTTGATGACGCCCAACTCATGCCGAATCTGCTTGCGCGCCGCCTGCCTGATCTCGACCGGGCGCGAAGCATAGCGCTCCTTGGCGCGGCGCCAGACCTCGTACTCCAGCCAGCTCATTTCGGTATGCCCCTCCGGCACCGGGAAATGCGGCAGGTTGGGTGCGAGTGCGTCCCAGGTAAAGGAGCATTCGCGAGCTAGGCGCACGGTTTCGGCAATAAGCTCCGGCCGATCGGGTAAGAGCTGAGCCATTTGCTCGCCGGACCGCAGCCAGCCGGCCCCCATGGGGTGGGCATGCGGGGCGGCGGCAGCGAGGGATTCGCGGCGGGCTAAGGCGCGCTTGGCGGCGGCGAGCCGAGCTTGGTCGCGGGTCGCGGCCGCAGGCCGTGCGGTTGCGATAGCCCGCAGGTTATTGTACCTATCAAGAAAATGGTACCGATCCGCATCTTCGGGGGACATGCTGCACGAATATTCGAGAACTATGCTGTCTATTTTTATTCTTTCGAGCAAGTTATCGATTGCCACCAATGCTTCCGGCCCTACTAGGAAGAAGCATTCATCTTCTAGTTCGCGCGCCACCTCATCCAAGGGCGGGTAAGCCACTTGCCCCTTCTCCCCCGCCTCCATCCGGGCGCGGGCAATGAGTCGCGATAGGCGGCGATAACCCTCCGGCGTGCGCGCCAGCACGGTCACCGGAGCCTCCACAAGGGATAACTCCGCTCCATATATGGCCGGAAGCCCTGTTCTAGCAGCGGATTCGGCAAATTTCATCAAACCGTAACAGCCATCGCGATCCACGATAGCCAACCCTTCGAGCCCTAGCTCCACGGCCCGAGCCACCAGCTCCTCCGGCTCGGCGGCGCCGTCGAGGAAGCTATACGAACTTACCGCGTGCAGCTCCGCAAAGGGGACAGCGGAATGGCCGCGCTGAGCAGAATCCGCTGGCCCATGAAGGTGATTAACCGGCACGGGTGCGGCAGATTCGCGGCCAGAGAGAATGCGCTCCACCCGCGACCACGACAGTGCTTTTCCACCATTAAATTCCACCCCACACAGCGTAATATCGAAATATTGTTCTATACAAGCCCGTAAGACGTGATGCCGACAATAGACAAAGCGGTTCGCCGATTGCTAAGTTGCTAGACAGTCAATTTATTTCCACTCCTACAAGAAGGGGAACCCCATGCAGATCCGTCGCGTAGTGGCTGCCGCTGCCGCTGTAACCATCGCTGCCACCAGCTTGGTGGCCTGCTCCTCCGATGATTCCAAGTCCATCAAGGTGGGCACCACCGACGACGCCAAGAAGGCGTGGGTAGCGTTCGAGCAGGAAGCGAAGAACGCTGGCTATGACATTGAAATCCAGCCTTTCGCAGATTACAACACCCCAAACCAGGCCCTGGACCAGGGCGAGTTGGATACCAATAACTTCCAGCACCTGAAGTTCCTAGCGGAGTACAACCACGGCAATGACACCAACCTGGTGCCTATCGTGGCCACCGAAATCGTGCCGCTGGCACTGTTTTGGAAGGACCACGACTCCCTCGACGGCATCGAGGGCGAGGAAGTCGCCATCCCGAATGACTCCACCAACCAGGCCCGCGCCATTAACGTGCTAGTCCAGGCCGGCCTTCTTACCCTGAAGGATAAGGACAACTTGGAGCCCACCCCGCTGGATATTGATGAAAAGAAGTCCAAGGTCAAGGTCACCCCGGTAGACGCTGCACAGACCACGTCCGCGCACGGCGAGGGCACCCCAGCCATCATCAATAACTCCTTCCTGGAGCGCGCCGGCATCGATCCGAAGACCGCCATCTTCCAAGACGATCCAAATTCTGAAGAAGCAGAACCGTACATCAACGTCTTTGCCGTCCGCGAGGAAGACGCAGACAACGAAGACATCAAGAAGCTCGCCGAGCTATGGCACACCGACGCCGTTCAAAAGGGCGTCGACGAAGACTCCGCCGGCACCTCCGTCCAGGTGGAGCGCAGCCAGGAGGATCTGCAGAAGATCCTAGATAAGCTCGAAGCAGATCTGGACTAATCACCCTTGCTTTACCCCGCCGGAGCCCCCGGCGGGGTTTGGCACTTTCCTAGCTAAGGACGCAAACACGTGGCAGATTCCACTCAACGCGGCACCCGCATCGAGTTCCGCGAGATCACCAAGGTCTTTAAACAGAAAAAGGCACGAGTCAAGGCCCTCGACAATGTCTCCATGACCATCGAGCCCGGCGAAATCGTCGGCATCATTGGCTATTCCGGCGCCGGCAAGTCCACCCTCGTGCGCATGATCAACGGTTTGGACACCCCGTCCGCGGGCGAGCTACTGCTTGATGACACCAATATCGTCGGCATGTCCGAGAAGAAGCTGCGCGGCATTCGCCGCAATATTGGCATGATCTTCCAGCAGTTCAACCTGATGAACTCACGCACCGCGGCGGGCAATATTGAATACCCGCTGCAGCTGCAGGGCGTCGGCAAGCAGGAGCGCACCCAGCGCGTGCAGGAGCTACTGGAATTCGTCGGCCTGGGAGACAAGGGCAAGAGCTACCCGGAGCAGCTTTCCGGCGGCCAGAAGCAGCGCGTTGGCATTGCCCGTGCGCTGGCCACCAACCCTTCGCTGCTGCTTGCCGACGAAGCCACTTCCGCCCTCGACCCCACCACCACGCAGGAAGTCCTCGACCTGCTGCGCCGGGTAAACAAGGAATTCGGCATCACCATTGTGGTTATTACCCACGAGATGGAAGTCGTTCGCTCCATCGCCGATAAGGTCGCCGTGATGGAAAACGGCCGCGTAGTGGAACAAGGCAGTGTCTACGAGGTCTTCTCCAACCCGCAGACCTCCGTGGCCGCCAAGTTCGTGGCTACCTCGCTGCGCAACGAGCCCGACGTCGTAGAAACCGATGACCTGCTCGCGCACGAAGGCCGTCTGTTTACCATCAACCTCACCGAAGAATCCGGCTTCTTTACCGCTGCCGCTCGCCTCAAGGAGGCCGGCGTATCCATCGCCGTCGTCCACGGCGGCATCACCACGCTGCAGCAACATTCCTTCGGCAAGCTGACCGTGCGGCTTAGCGGCGATAATAACGCCATCGAGGAGTTCTACCGCACGCTTTCTACCACCACCCAGATTGAGGAGATTGCACGATGACCGTCACCAACCTCGCCCAAGCCGACTGGGACCGCCTTGGCCCCTCGCTCGCCGATGCCATCGTCGACACCCTCATCATGGTCTCGACCACCCTGATCATTTCCGGCATCCTCGGCCTTGGTCTGGGCATGCTGCTCTACACCACCCGCACGGGCGGCATCCTGCAAAACAGGTTTGTCTACGTCATTGTTAACCTGCTGGTGAACTTCGTCCGCCCCATCCCGTTCATCATTTTGCTGGCCTTTGCCCAGCCGTTGACCGTCGCTGTAATGGGCGGTTCCATCGGCCGCGGCCCAGCCACCTTCGTCATGGTGATCGCCGCAACCTTCTCCGTGGCCCGCGTGGTGGAGCAAAACCTCGTGGCCATCGACCCCGGTGTTATCGAAGCCGCTCGCTCCATGGGCGCCTCGCCGTGGAAGATCATCACCTCCGTGATCGTTCCGGAGGCCCTCGGCCCGCTGATTCTGGGCTACACCTTCCTATTCATCGCCATCGTGGACATGTCGGCTATGGCCGGCTACGTCGGCGGCGGCGGCTTGGGCGACTTTGCTATCGTCTACGGCTACCGCGCCTTCGAGTGGGAAGTCACTGTCGTGGCTACGCTCATCATCATCGTGCTGGTGCAGGCCGCGCAGTTCTTCGGCAACTGGCTATCCTCCAAGGTCATGCGCCGCTAGCCCCCGCTTGCCGACGCCGCCCCCGCCCCGCGCGGCCTACTCCGCGACCGGCTCCACGCCGGTCGCTACGATGGCTTGGCCTTTCTTCGGCGCATCGCCGCACGAAGAGACCACGCCTTCTACCTCGCGCTCCTCGAGCGCCACGCGCCAGCGCCGGCCGTTAGCGTGGCTGACCACGCCGTCATCTGCGGCGATGAGCTGGCCGTAAGCGAGGTCCTCGCCGACGTCGATAAGCGAGCGGGCCACTGCCAACTCCGCCACCTGGCCGCGCGGGCCGAAAATCCCGCGCCCGCGATTCGCCGGGTAGAAATACTTCCCCTTCGCCGCCGCCGCAATCATCTGCGCGGCGACTTCTTTATTCATACGGCCAAAGGAATAGCCCCACGGCATGAGCATGACCGATGGTGCGAACCGGTGGCCCTTGGTGTGCGAGGTCTCCCACACCAAATCCGGGTAATCCGCCACCAGCTCTGCCGCCAGCGGCCGACCTTTGACCGCGCAACAAGTATCGCGCTTCGCATGCGTGCACACCAGCACCAGCGGTCTCTCCAGCGCACCGCCCCCATTGCGGCCAGGACCGGTCAGATCTAAATCAAGGATCTTCTCCGGCCCTGTCAATAGCACGAGCTCCATAACTCCCTGTTCGGCCCACACCAGGTAGCAGCGGTGCATCTTGCCTACTTGTCGGCCATCGCGGCCCGGCCGGCGAATAAGCTGCAGCCCCGCCGCTCCCTTCAATTTGGCCTTGAGCTGCGCCGTAAGGTCCGGCCCAAAGGTATCGCCGTCCAGCACGTCGCGCGACCATCCGCCCGGCCACTCAAAAAGCACATAGACGGATTCCTTCTTCGCCGTGCCCGGCAGCGGCTCTACCTGGATATCTGAACAGAACTCGGTCATATACCTAAGCCTAACCTTTCTGCATTTCAGCTCACACCCTTGGCAACAATTCAGCCACGAAGCACCCCCTCAGCTATACACTTCACGGCCGAAAATATAACCTAGGGGACATGTTGAAAGTCCGTCTCGCCGCAACGCTTCTCGTCGCAGCTTTCCTCAGCGGTTGCGCCGCCCAAGAGACGGACCGCACCACCATGGCCGCATCCGCAGAAAACTCCCAAATCAACCCGTTGGGCCAGGCCAATATGGAGATGAAAACCCTGCGCCCAAAGGCGCCGTCCGAACTAACGGTGACCGATGTGCGCATCGGCCAGCACGAAGGCTTCGAGCGCGTCGTCTTTGAACTCGACGGCGGTGGCACGCCCGGATGGTTCGTGGACTACGCTGACACGCCTACGCAGCAGGGTTCTGGCAAGACTATTGACCACTCCGGCGATACCGCGCTCAATGTCAATATTGACGGCGTGGTCTACCCCTTCGAAGCCGGCAAAGACGACCCCCGCATCGGCGTAGTAGATGCGCCCACGGAGGGAATTGTCACCCAAGTGGTCAACGGCGGCACCTTTGAAGGTCGCCGCCAGTTCGTCATCGGCATGAACGCCCGCAAGCCTTACTCCGTGCAGGTGCTCGATAACCCCACCCGCCTCGTGGTCGATATTCGCGATTAATAGGTCGCCTCAACCCGCCAGCGGCCGCCGGACCATACCAAGAGCCAGGCCCGCTGATGCTCTTCGTGCTCGGCTTGCCCCACCGCCTGCAGGCGCGCCACATGCTGCGGGCTATCGGTCCACCACTGCGTATCCACCGGCCACGGTCCTGCCCACCCCAGCACGCGGAAACGATGCGCACCCCAGCTCAAGGCCACCGGCACCCCGGACAGGAGGGCTTCGGCGGTAACGAAGACGGGGCGCCCGGCGGCGTCGATAAGCCGAATGCTTGCGGCCGGATGATTCGGACCACCGCCCAGCCGTGCAGGCAGGGGCGCGGGAATGCGGCCAGGCCACTCGCCCTGCGGCGGTGCGTCACGCTGCTCACCATAGGGCACGTACTCGATACGCTCGGCCACCCCACGGCCACCCACTGCCCGCGGCTGCAGCACGCGGTCAATCCCCAGCTGTGATTGCACGCGGGCGATCACGCGCTTGACCTGTTCCTGCGAACCCTCCCCGCCCCAGAGGCCAGCGGCGGCTGGGGCGGCAACCTCCACCGGCTCCAACGCTAGGCGGCGAATGGCCGCGCCCTCACCAGTAGCGCGCGTGAGCCAACCATCGAGCTGCCAGCGCACGCGGTCTGCGGTAGCTTGCTCCGTCAGCGCCTCCTGCGTGCGCCATACCCGCGCCAGCTCCTCGCCGGTGTCAAACTCCGCCACCACGCGCAGCCGCAAGCACACCTTGCCGGCTTCCTCCAAGCAGGCATGCAGCCGAGCCGCGAGTTGGCGGGCCGCGAAGGCCGCCGCGTCCACGCGCTCGATGCGCTCTTCCATTTCCACGGCCAGGTCTGGGCGCGCCATTTCTGGAGCTACGCGCCTATCCGCACGGGCCTGGGCCAGCTCATGTGCGCGCCGGCCAGGCTCGCCAAACCGGGTGGCTACCTGCTTAAACGGCAGCGCCGCTAAGTCACCCAGGCGCCGCACACCCAGCTTATCCAGCTGCGCAACAAACCCAGCATCAAAGCCCAATGCCTCATCGGCGGCGAGCACTCCTATGGGCTGGGTGGCCAAAAACTCCCGCGATCCGCCCTCTGGCACCACCGCACCCATGCTACGGTGCCGGGCCGCGATAATGGCCGTAGCAATCTCATCGGCGACGCCGAGGGTGGAATCGAAGCCGGCGTACGAAGAGGCGTCGACAAGCATCTCTAATGCTTTCTCCCCGTGGTAGCGCAGCGCCGCGCCCGCGTCCACAATGGCCAAACCAGGGCGCAGCACCTCCACCGAGGAAGCCACCGCATCCAAACCGGCTGCCACCTCCGCAAAGGCCGCGCCATCCCGGTCCGGGTTAGCCTCCACCACCGCCGCCTCGGGGCACAGCGCTTGGGCCTGACGCAGGCGCATTCCACGTCGAATACCCGCCCGGCGCGCCGCCCTATCGCATACCGCCACCGCGTGATTGCGCGCAATGACCATAGGGCCCTGCTTGCCGACGGCCTGGATGGGCCAATCCGGAAACCACACGGCCGCTACCCTCATACGGCCTCCAACCGGCGCCGCTGGCCCACCGTGAGCACCCCGTGCGAGGTCGCTTGTTTCGAGGTAACCTCCACGTCCATGTCCACACCACGGATGCGCCCACTGCCCTTGCCGACGCCCCGATAGGCACTCACCCTTGCCCCTATCCCCACCGCCGTGCCCGGCAGCCGAGTGCCCACCGTCAGCACCGCCGCACGCCCGCCGCGCACCTTCGCCAGCACCGGCCGAGCCTTGGTTGGGCTCACCTCACCGGGCGGCCCATGGTGGATGACGAGATCTAGCCCTTCTGCCAATACTCCTGTCACCATCCAGGAATCCACGCCCGGATCTGGGACGGTTACCACGCGTTCGATAACACCTTCCTCGGCCACTTGTGCGAGTAGAAGATCTGGCCACCCCACTACGCCTACATGCCCACCGCGGGCCGTGAGGTGGCAGATAAGCTCCACCACAAGCGCTGGACAGTTCGCGCAGTGCACCACCTGCCGGCGCACCAGGCCACCTGCAGGAAGCAGACGCGCCAGGCCAGGAAGGGTGTCTACCAGCTCTTCTTCTGAGCCACGCTCCATAGCGCGCATGCGAGCACGCAGCATCGCCACACGGTCCGACCCGCTTAGCCCGGCCACCGCTTTGTCTAGACGAACGCTCGTTTGACTCACCCGGATAGTATGAACCCTCACCCGGACACATGCAAGTGTATGTTCGAATGATAGCCTTAGCGGCATGAACCTCAACGCTGCCTACGGTGCCATGCGCGAGCACACCACCCCCATCCCCACTCCGGCATGGGTGCGCTTGGGCTCGTCCATCCTCATCGGTGCGGCCGTGGCACTCTTGGCAAGCCGCGCGCATATCTTTGCCGTACTGGTTGGGGCGCTCGTATGCCTTGTGGCAGCCTTCGTCCTCGTCTTTGCCCACCCCTACCGCGGCGCGATGCGCGCTTATGCCGACAAGCGCAACGTCACTCTGGTTCCCACCATCGCACAGCTCGTACCGCTTATGATCTTGTGGCTTATGGTGATGCTCGCGCCCATCGTGGTCCTGCCCACATGGGGCGCCGGCCTAGTGTGGCTAGTGGTCTTTGGATTTAGCTTTTTCGTCTTCCCCCACGTGGATGGCACGCGCCGGCTCGCGTTTGCCTAATCTATACGACACTTTTCGGGGTTATCCACAGCTTTTCCGGCCCTAGTGCCGGGTGTGGGGCGGGTTATCCACAGAATCCGCTGTAGCGGTTGCGCCGGCCGTGCACCGGTGTAGGTGCGCGCCGTAGCGTTGCAGGCATGAACGCACTCGAGACTTACCTCACCGCCTTGGGCCCCGGCATGGACATCATCGCCGGGTGCCAGGGCATGTCTGGGTCCGAGCTTATGGACCGCGGCGCGCCCGATGCCATCGCCGCCGACCTACTGCTTTTGTGCGAAAGCTACTTCGGCCGCACCAAATTTACGCGCCTGCAGCGCCGCGCTATTGCCGACGCCCGCCGCAACACCCATTCTATTGCCACGCTTACCGCCCTAGAGCGCATTGTTAACCGCGCGCCCAGCAAGAAGCAGGCCTGGCAACTGCGCGCGGAATGTTGCGCGATGACCGGCTCGATGAGCCATATCCTTAAACACGCCCGACGGCGCCTGCGCGAGCTGAAAGACAACACCGTAACCCCAGGCGTGCGCACTTACCGACGCCCCAATGACTACTGGACGCTGGCCATCACCGGAACCTCTAGTTTCATCGCGGATCTTAACGCCGCGCTGGCCGCGACCGGAAAGCAATCGCTCGAGGCGGTAGAAAAGATCTTCTTTGACCAAGCAGCGGCCGCCCGGGCAGAAGTGGTGACCAATGCCATCGTGCCGCTGGACAAATTCATCCGCATCCGCGACGGCCGCGGCGATGATATCGAACTCGAACTGACCAACGGCGCCACCATCACCGGCACCGAATATCTGCGCCGCGTGCTCAACGACGTCGACTTTTCTGGCGACAAAGAAACCGGCTACGTCACGCTCGTGCACCCCGAAGAAGGCCCAGTCAACTTGTACCGGACCGCACGCGTGGCCAATGACAAGCAGCGCATTATGGCCGCTGCAGAAAATCCACGCTGCGCCTGGCCGGGCTGTAACCAGCCGGCCGACCTCTCCCAAGTCCACCACCTTAAAGCGTGGAGCAACGGCGGGGAGACGAATATGAAAAACCTGGTCATGTGCTGCGCTTACCATAATGGCGTCAACGACGATGACCCCCACGCCCCACCTCGGCGCGGCCGCCTCGAGCGGGTGGGCGGACACATTGTGTGGCGGCCACCGTTTACCCCGCGCGAGTAAGCGCCGCCACTAAAACGAGCGAAAAGGCGCCCAGCAATAGCCTGAGCGCCTTCTACGCATGCCGTTTTACTCCCACTCGATGGTTCCCGGTGGCTTGGAGGTGCAGTCCAAGACCACGCGGTTGACGTCCTTTACCTCGTTGGTGATGCGGGTAGAAATCTTCTCTAGCACCTCGTACGGCAGGCGGGTCCAGTCCGCGGTCATGGCGTCTTCCGAGGACACCGGGCGCAGCACGATCGGATGGCCGTAGGTGCGGCCATCGCCCTGCACGCCAACGGAGCGGACATCGGCCAACAGTACTACCGGGCACTGCCAAATCTGATCATCTAGGCCGGCATTGGTCAGCTCTGTGCGGGCAATGAGGTCTGCCTCGCGCAGGGTTTCCAAGCGCTCTTCGGTTACTTCACCGATAATGCGGATACCCAATCCTGGGCCAGGGAATGGCTGACGGCTAACGATCTCTTCTGGCAAGCCCAGCTCGCGGCCGACGGCACGCACCTCGTCCTTAAACAGCAGGCGCAACGGCTCGACCAGTTCGAACTCCACATCATCTGGCAAACCGCCAACATTATGGTGAGACTTAATATTCGCCGTGCCATCACCGCCGCCAGACTCGACGACGTCCGGGTACAGCGTTCCCTGGACGAGGTAGTCGATGGTGGAACCTGCCGGGGCGTCGTCAAGCACGCCTGCAACCGCGCGCTCAAAGGAACGGATAAACTCCGCACCGATGGCCTTGCGCTTGGCTTCCGGGTCGCTAACTCCCGCCAGCTTATCCAGGAAGGCGGCACGCTCATCTGCAGTCACCAGCTTCGCGCCGGTGGAGGCAACGAAGTCCTTTTCTACCTGCTCACGCTCGCCGGCACGCAGCAGGCCGTGGTCAACAAAGACACAGGTGAGGCGATCGCCAATGGCACGCTGCACCAGCGCGGCCGCCACAGCGGAGTCCACACCGCCGGACAGGCCGCAAATAGCGCGGCCTTCCTCGCCCACCTGCGCGCGGACATCCGCGATGAGCTGCTCGGCGATATTATCGGCCGTCCAATTCTGCTCTAGGCCAGCAATCTCGGTAAGGAAACGGGTAAGCACCTCCTGGCCGTACGGCGAGTGGAGCACCTCAGGGTGGTACTGCACGCCGGCCATCTGCTTGGCTGGGCACTCCATAGCGGCAACGGGAGCACCGGCCGAGGTGGCAGTAACCTCAAAGCCTTCAGGTGCAGAAGAAACGGCATCACCGTGAGACATCCACACCTTGTGGGTGGACTCTAGGCCAGCGTGAAGCACACCGCCCTTAACGTCTATATCGGTGCGGCCGTACTCACGCTCGCCGGTGGAAGAGACAGTGCCACCAAGCGCATGGTTCATGGCCTGGAAGCCGTAGCAAATGCCGAAAACCGGAATGCCGAGCTCAAGTAGCTCCGGCTTAAGGGCCGGGGCGCCATCGGCATATACGGAAGATGGTCCGCCCGACAAAATGAGAGCGGCTGGGTCCTTTGCTTTAATTTCCTCTACAGAAGCGGAGTTGGGGACAACCTCGGAGTAAATCTTGGCCTCGCGCACGCGGCGGGCAATAAGCTGCGCGTACTGAGCGCCAAAGTCCACAACGAGGACGGGGCGCGGGGTAGTATTTGGCTTAGTCACGTCCCATAGTCTAACCCACTAGACTAATGACCTATGAAGCGCTTGACTGTTGTGCTCGCCTCGGGGCTCTTAATGTGCGGTTGCGATACCACACCAACCACGGCCGCGGTGACGTCTGCGCTGGACGAACAAGGCCCACAGCAAGTAACGCTCTCGGCCGCAGAGATCTTTGGAGACCAGTGGGATGAGTGGGTCCCACTGTGTGGTCCGCGGCAGGCAGAGCGCGTGGGACACTCAGATGTGGCGCATAATTCGGTGGTGCTGCGTGCGGCCGCGGAGAAAAAAGTAGTAGAGCTCAATCCCACGAGAGCACGCGTGTGCCCGGTACAAAATGCAGGGCACTGGCGGCCGATGACAAAGCAGACCACATGGAGGCGCGAAGGTGGTTGGCAGCTAGTCTCCCAACCACTCTCCTAGTCTGCAGGTGTTCATCAGCTAATCAGCGGAATGCGGAAAAGAAGCCGAAGCACAACACGAGGCTGTACCAAAAGGCACAGCCGCGTTGAGGGATTCGATCGGAATTAGTAGCGAACAGCGAGTTTGACCTTTTGGAAGGACTTCAGGTCGGTATATCCGCACTTGGCCATAGAGCGGCGCAGCGCACCGACGAGATTGGTGCGGCCGAAGGGCTCGCTAGAGGGACCGTGCAACACGGTTTCAAGCGAGGGGGCCGCGGAATCTTCTGCAGCTTCGGCCGGGGTGCCGGTGGTGAGAAAATCCACGTCCAGGTCGGTATCGGCACCGGAGAACTGAACGAAGCCTCGCGGGAAGCGCGGGTGTCCGGCCGTGGCGGGCCAGTACCAGCCTTTACCACCGGCCTCGCGGGCCTGAGCAAGCAGCGGCCCTAGGACAACGCCGTCGGCGCCGCACGCAAAAGCCTTGGCGATATTGCCGGAGTTTTCAAACTCGGTATCGGCGATGATGTGCACGTAGCGGCCGCCGGTCTCATCGAGGTAGTCGCGGCGGGCTGCGGCGGCGTCGGCAATCGCAGTGCCCATGGCCGAGTCGATGCCGACGGTTTCGGCGTTGGTGGTCACGCCCGCGCCTACAATGACGCCGGCCGCACCGGTGCGCATCAGGTGTAGCGCGGTGGTGTAGTCGGTGACTCCGCCGGCGATGACGGGAACATCCAGCGAGCCGATAAACTCCTTGAGGTTCAATGGCTCACCGCCGGTAGCCACGTGCTCGGCCGAAACCAAGGTGCCCTGAATAATCAGCAACTCGGCGCCGGCCGCGATGACCTTCGGAGCCATCTCGCGGGCGTGCTGCGGCGAGACACGCACAGCTACGGTGACGCCGGAGTCGCGGACTTGGGAGATGCGTTCGGTAAGGAGGGCGTCGTCAAGCGGGGCAGCGTGTAGTTCCTGAATGATGGAGCTATCACCCGGCTGCGAGTAAATGCGGGCTAAAGCTCCCTCGAGGTCCTTGTGGCGGCCCCACAGGCCCTCGGCATTGATGACACCGAGGCCGCCTTGCTTGCCCATCTCGATGATGAACTCGGGGGTGGCGAGCGCATCAGTGGGGTGGGACACGAAGGGAATGTCGAAGGCATAGGCGTCGATGTTCCAGGTGGTATCCACGTCCTTGGAGGAACGAGTACGACGCTGCGGCACGATGGATAGTTGCTCTAGATCGAAGGTGCGGCGGGCCTCGCGGCCGATGCCAATTTCGGCGTATTCACGCATGATATTCCTAGCGGTAGTTTGGTGCTTCTGCGATTTGCTGCAGGTGGTGCGGGTGGGATTCCTTCAGGCCCGCGGCGGTAATTTGGACGAAGCGCTTGGTCTTTAGCTCGGCCAGGGTGGCGGAGCCGGTATAGCCCATGGAAGCGCGCAGGCCGCCGATAATTTGGTGCACGATGGCATCGATATCGCCACGGAAGGGCACGCGACCCTCGACGCCTTCCGGAACCAGCTTGTCTTCGCTGCGGACATCGGCCTGGAAGTAGCGGTCCTTGGAGTAGGAGCGCTTCTCGCCGGAAAGTCCGCGGCCCTGCATGGCGCCCATGGAGCCCATGCCGCGGTAGCGCTTGTACTGCTTGCCCTGGTAGACCACGATGTCGCCGGGGGCTTCGGTGGTGCCGGCAAACATGGAACCCAGCATGACAGTATCGGCACCGGCCGCCAAAGCCTTGGCGACGTCGCCGGAGTACTGCATGCCACCATCGCCGATAATCGGCACACCGGCCGGGCCAGCTACTGCGGCAGCTTCCATCAGGGCGGTAATTTGCGGCGCGCCCACGCCGGCGACGACGCGGGTGGTGCAAATGGAGCCCGGGCCGATGCCGACCTTGATGGCGTCGGCGCCGGCATCGATCATCGCCTGGGCGGCCTCGCGGGTGGCAAGGTTACCGCCGATGACATCGACCTTGGAACCGAAATCCTTCTGCACGCGGGAGACCATTTCCAGCACGCGGTTATTGTGGGCGTGGGCGGAGTCGACGACGAGGGCGTCCACGCCGGCGTCGACAAGCGCGGCGGCGCGCTGGTAGGACTCTTCCCCGGTACCGATGCCGGCCGCAACCAACAGGCGGCCGGCCGAGTCCTTGGACGCGTTGGGATACTGCTCGGTCTTGACAAAGTCCTTGACGGTAATCAGACCGGTGAGCTTATTGTTCGCATCGACGATGGGCAGCTTTTCCACCTTATTGGCCGAGAGAAGTTCGAGGGCTTCCTTTTTGGATACGCCCTCGCGCGCAACGACGAGCGGCATGGCCGTCATGACTTCGCTGACCTTGCGGTCAAAATCAGGCTCGAAGCGCATATCGCGGTTGGTGCAAATGCCCACCAGGGCGCCATCCTCGTTTACCACCGGCAGGCCAGAGATGCGGAAGCGGGCGCACAACGCGTCTACTTCCCCGATGGTCATATCCGGGCGGGCAGTGATGGGGTCGGTGACCATGCCGGACTCGGAGCGCTTCACAATCTCTACCTGCTCGGCCTGGTCCTCGGTGGACAGGTTGCGGTGCAGCACGCCGATACCACCCTGGCGAGCCATGGCAATGGCCATGCGGGCCTCGGTCACGGTATCCATGGCGGCCGAGGCAAGCGGAACACCGAGGCGGATATTGCGGGTAAATTGCGCGCCGGTATCGACCTCGGAGGGCACGATATTGGATTCGGCGGGCAAAAGGAGCACATCGTCAAAGGTCAGGCCGCGCAGGGCTACCTTGTTCGGGTCATCTCCACCAGTATGAATACGATTCTCGCTCATCGAGGTCTCTCCTTAACAGGTTTAGCGGCTAACCCAACTGTAGTGCGTTGCCGGCCGAAGACACCATTTGGGCAGGGGTAAATTGCCTCGGGCGAGCAAGTTCAATAGGCTCGCAGGCGTGAACTTCTTCGCCAATATGCCCCGCGATCCTTTCGCCGACGATCCGAATGACCCAGCCTCCTTCTTGGAGGAGGATGAGCAGGTCATGCCGCTTACCGACGACGACCGGATCGCCATCATCCACGACCTCGCGCTGGTGCAGAAATTCGCGTCCATCCTCGGCCCACGCGGCATCGATGGCATCTTCTTCCTGTGCGAGGATTGCCAGGAAAACCACTTCTATGAGTGGGATATTATGGCCGCCAATATGCGCGCCACCCTTGAAGGCGAGCTAGCGCCGGTGCATGAGCCGGGCGCCGAGCCAGATCCCTCCCGCTACGTGCCTTGGGACTACGCCTTGGGTTACTTGGATGGCCTAGAGGGCCGCTAGCTTCTACTGCTGCTGGCCCAACTCGATGGTGGTCGTCGGCTCATCCTCAAGGTTGGGATTGGGCTGCGGGTTTGGCTGCCCCTGTTCCGTGACCACCACGGTTTCGGTGGCGTACTGAGTTTCGGTCACGGTGACCTGCTCCGGCTGCTGCTCCGGTTGCGAAGCTTCTTCCGCCACGGTTTCGGTGGCAGTCTCCGTCACGGTGTGCGGGGTGGGCTTCGGTTGCGCAGAGCGCTTTTGTTCCGCCTCGCGGTTGGCGGCGATGGCCTTTTCTTCCTTGCCTTCGGCCTCGTCCAACTTGGCGCGGGCGTCCTTCATCAATTCGCGAGCGCCTTCAATATCGCCTTCGGCCGCGCGAGATTCCATCTCTTCCAGCGTGCCGGCCAGTTCAACGTTGCGGGTCTTATCGCCGTTATCAAAGGTTCCAGCGTGCAACATCGCACCACCGGCTCCAGCGATGACTAGGGTTGCGGCGGCAGCGCCGATGAGCCCATGCACAATGGGGCCGCCGCGGCGACTTTTGCGGGCTTGGCCTAAGTCAATGACCTCAGGCTCAGCGTCGGCGCCTTCTACCAGCGGTGCTGGGGGCATCTGCTTGTCGACGTCCCCCTTTAACTCCAGCAGCAGCTCCGCCAGGTCATCCTGGCCATCGGAAGGGTCGGTTCCCTTCGAAAGCTCGGTGAGGAATGCATCATCATCTACCAAGGGCTGGAGCTGATCCGCGAGGCCGTCATTATCGCCGTGGTGCTTCGGTGCCATGATGGTGTCTCTCCCCCTTCCTTTCTGTTATGAGATATCCGCTGTGAGTAGGGCAAGTAGACCCTTAGTGCGCAGTTTCCTGTGCGGCTTGGAGAGCCTTTCGCAATTGAGCGAGTGCTCGGTGCTGTGCGACACGAACCGCACCTGGGGTGGAACCCACAATTTCCGCGGTCTCTTCTGCCGACAAACCATTGAACACACGCAGAATAACGATGTTTTTCGCCTTGTCACTTAACGTATCGAGCAAGGCGCGCATTCTGTTACTACCGTCGGCCTGCAACGCCCATTCTTCGGGGGTGGCTTCTCGCGCGGAATCTTCCGGGATTTCCTCGGTAGGTGTGGACTTATCGCGGCCCATGGCGCGGTGAGCATCAGTGACCTTATTAAAGGCGATGCCATAGACGTAGGCCATAAACGGGCGACCCTTGTCTTCATAGGAACCAATAGAGGTGGCAACTGCAAGGCAAATCTCTTGGGCCACGTCTTCCGCGGTGGGCTGGCGTCCGCCGCCAATGCGGGCGCGGCAGTAACGCAGCACCTGCGGGTGAATGATCCGCAGGACTTTTTGCAGCGCCCGCCGACTGCCGTCGACGGCATGCGGGACGAGATCCGCTAGCTCCTGTTCCCTATCGCTCACGTATGCACCCTCTGAGATGTTTTCGACCGGTAACTAACCATATTGGCACACGGGAAGTTTATGCAAAGGCAACGCGCAGCCCCATTACCTACGCAAGCTGAGAGATAGAAAATTCACAAACCGTTAACCTTCGACGTTTGCGCTGGTAAACCGTGGTGTAGGAAGAGGAATTGCGAGAACAATACTTAAAAGTCAAAAATCGGTAACCCACCGTTTACCCACGCGCGAAACACTACGTGAGGTTGCGTTCCGCGACACTGCGGAAGCCACACAAGAATTCTCGCCCTTACAAAGGAGCTTAGTAACGTGTCTCAGCCTCATTTGCTTCCCGGTCCCACCGCTGACTTGTGGGATTGGCAGCTACAAGGCGCCTGCCGCGGAGAAAACTCAGATGTGTTTTATCACCCGGATGGCGAGCGCGGCCGCGCCCGCGCCCAGCGCGAGAATCGCGCCAAAGCCATCTGCAATTCTTGCCCGGTCATTGATTTGTGCCGCGAGCATGCCTTGCAATCCGCCGAGCCCTATGGTGTATGGGGCGGAATGAGCGAATCCGAACGCGTCGTAGAGCTTCGCCAGCGCCGCCGCGCCACTGCACCTGTCAACGCTTAGGACGGGAAACTAGGGGGAGACGAGGGCGTCGGCAAGAAAGCGCCCTGTCACCGAATCACGCTGCTGTGCCAAGTCAACTGGTGAGCTACCATAGACCAGCTGGCCACCGGCTGAACCGGCGCCAGGGCCCAAGTCGATGACGTGATCCGCATGCGCGAGTACGGCCAAGTTGTGATCGATGCAGATGACGGTGTGGCCGGAGTCCACCCGCTCATCACGCTCTGCTCCACGTAGACCACACCCGCACCGCTGCGCTTGGGGCAGGCACCCTCGGAATGCGCGGAAAAGAGTGCGGGTTTGACGCCATTGGCCTTGGCGAAGGCCTTGCGAATGGGGTCGGTATCAGCGGCGACCTTGATGTATTCCACGGCCCTAGTCTAGGCACAACAAAACCCGCCGCGCGGAAAGCGGGGCGGGCGATGTTGGGAAGGTTTAGTGCTGGTGGCCGTGACCGGCGTCAGCAGGCTGCTCTTCCTGTGGCTTTTCCACCACGGAGGCCTCAGTAGTAAGAACCATGCGGGCCACGGAGGTGGCGTTGACCACGGCGGAGTGAGTGACCTTAACCGGATCGATAATGCCGTTATCGATGAGGTTGCCGTACTCCAGGGTATTGGCATTGAAGCCCTCACCGTTGGGCATCTCGGCAACGCGGGAAACGACGACGGCGCCGTCGAGGCCAGCGTTTTCGGCGATCCAGAACGCCGGGCGGGTCAGCGCGCGGGCGACGGCGAGAACGCCGACCTTAGCCTCACCCTCGAAGCCCTCGGCAAAGGACTCGAGTTCCTTAGAAATCTGGACCAGCACCGAACCGCCGCCGGCGATGACGCCCTCTTCTACGGCCGCGCGGGCCGCGTTGATGGCGTCTTCAACACGCAGCTTGCGCTCGTTTACCTCGGTCTCGGTAGCGGCGCCGACGCGGATAACGGCCACGCCGCCGGAGAGCTTAGCCAGGCGCTCCTCGAGCTTTTCCTTATCCCAGGTGGAATCGGTGCGCTCGATCTCGCGACGGATCTGCTCGCGGCGTTCCTCTACTGCCTCAGCGGTGCCGCCACCATCGACGATGACGGTGTCATCCTTGGTGATGGTCACGCGGCGGGCAGAACCCAGCACGTCGAGGCCAGCCTCGTTGAGGTTGACACCCACCTCTGGGTCGATGACGGTGGCGCCGGTAACGACAGCCAAGTCATCCATGAATCCCTTGCGGCGCTCGCCAAAGTACGGGGCCTTAACGGCAGCGACCTTGAGCACCTTGCGGATGGAGTTGACGACGAGCGCCTGCAGCGGCTCGCCCTCGACGTCTTCCGCAATGATGAGGGTCGGGCGGTTGGTCTCGGCGATCTTTTCCAGCAGTGGCAGGAAGTCTGGCAGGGAGGAGATCTTGTTGCGGACAAGCAATACTGCGGCGTCGTCCAGCACGGCGTGGTAGGTCTCTTCCTCCGTAGCGAAGTACGGGGAAAGGTAGCCCTTGTCAAAGGAAATACCCTCGGTGACATCGACGGCGGAATCGATAGTTTGGGATTCCTCGACGGTGACAACGCCGTCCTTGCCCACCTTGTCCATTGCTCCAGCAACCATCTCGCCGACCTCCGGGTCGCGGGAGGAGACGGTAGCTACCTGCGCGATTTCGGAAGAGGAGTTGACCGCGGTGGCCCGAGCCTTGAGCTCCTCGACGGCCTTTTCGGCCGCCACCGCGATGCCGCGGTTGAGCTCGACCGGGTTGGCACCGGCCGCTACGTTGCGCAGGCCTTCGAAGATGAGCGCCTGGGCCAGCAAGGTAGCGGTGGTGGTGCCGTCACCAGCGGTGTCATTGGTCTTGACCGCAACGGACTTGACCAGCTGCGCGCCGAGGTTCTCGAAGGGCTCCTCAACGTCGATATCGCGGGCGATGGTCACGCCGTCATTGGTGACGGTGGGGCCACCGAAAGCCTTGGACAGCACGACGTTGCGGCCGCGCGGGCCGAGGGTGACCTTGACGGCATCAGCCAGCGTATCGACGCCGCGCTGGATTCCCTCGCGGGCTTCTTGGTCGAATGCAATAAGCTTTGCCATATTTGGGCCTACTTCTCGATGACGGCGAGCAGGTCACGGGAGGACAGCAGCAGGTATTCCTCGCCGTTGTACTTCAGCTCGGTGCCGCCGTACTTGGAAAAGACCACGGTATCGCCTTCGTTGACGCCTACCGGGGTGGCCTCACCCTTGTCGTTGGTGCGGCCTGGGCCTACTGCAACGACGGTAGCTTCCTGTGGCTTTTCCTTGGCAGAATCTGGGATGACCAGGCCGGAAGCGGTGGTGGTTTCAGCTTCTACGATCTGTACGAGGACGCGGTCCTCGAGAGGCTTGATGTTTGCCATGATGTTTCCTCCGTAGTGTTCGTATGCGCACCGGTATGGCGCGCGCGTGCCGGTTGTGGATGTCCAGCACAGCCGTCGTCGCGGGTGAACAACTGTGGGTCAAACAACCTGATTAGCACTCTACCCTCGTGACTGCTAACCCTCAACAATGGCTCGGCCCACATTTTTACGCCCTCAGCGATCCCCTCAGCGCTCCCGTTGCCCGGCGCGCACGAATCCGGCAAGCGTCAGCTTGACGACGCCCAGTGCGATAAACATGGCACCAAAGATTACGGCGAAGGACGGCCACCACAACTCCTCTATCAGCGTCCGGCCGAGGGGAGCCTGTGGGGTAAGAAGGTGGTGGAGAGGGAGAAGCGTCGCCAAGCACAGCGCCCAGACCACGCCGGCCGCGGTCAGGGTGAGGCAAGCTGCTTCTCCCACTTGCACGCGTGTCCAGGCCGAGGGGGTGGCGCCGGCCAGGGTAAGGCCGCGGATATCGGCCGCGATGCGCCCGTGCATCAGCAGCGAGGTAAGCACAGCGCCCACGATGCTGGGAGCAAAGACAGGCCCTAAAAGGGCGACGAAGACTTGCCAGGAGGACAAGGTTCCACCGGCGCCTGCGTCGCTTGCAAAGCGCAGGCCCGAGCCGACGGCGACGATAAAGCCGCCGACGAGCACCCATGGCACGATGTGCGGGGTGGAAAAGCACCGGCGCACGCGCACATTAGCCCCAGCGATGCCGGCCGCGCGGGTCCATTGATCCAGGACAGGCATAAGCCAGGGCAAAAAGAGCGCGACGAGGATGACTAAGCCCATCTCGGCCGAGAGCAGGTCTCCAGGGTCATCAATCTGCAGGCCCCCGTAGGCTGTACCGCCGATAGCCGCGGCCGCAAGCACGAATTTCACCATGAGCCACGCCGGGTGTGCGGTTGTGTGCGGCCGGAAGACTCGGCGCAGTGGAGGGAGCGCGCCGACCAGGGCCGCGGACATGCAGACGGCTACCGCAATGACAACGACCTGGCCGGTTATGGCAATGTCCGGCATGGGGATACCGTCGCTGCGCAGGGCGCGCACGCACGGGGCAAGCAGAGGGCGGGCCGGCAGCACGCCGAGGAGCCCGGCGGCCGCGCTGACCACTGCGACTTGGCCCAGGATGAAAGCGAGGATCATCCCCCCGGGCATGCCCACCATGCGCCAAGAGCGGTAGATAGGCTCGCGCTCGGCAATGATAAGGCGCATCTGCGATAGCGTCACCAATACCACCACGCACAGGGCCATGCCCAACACCGTGCCACCCAGCGGGCCGGCGGGGTCTTCTTCGGCCCCGGAGGAAGCCACCAGCATGGCCAGCGCCAGGGTGCACGAGGTGGAAGACACCACCAGGGTCAGCGCCACGGCCAGCCACGATAGCCAATTGGACTGCAAGTCCTTAAGCCACACCAGCATGGGCCACCTCCTCTAAGGAAATGATCCGGTCGGCCGCTTCCGCGGCGAGGTGAGAGTGAGTCACCATGACCACACTGGCGCTATCGCGGGCGGCGGCGCGCAGGTGGGAAAGGACGGTGGATGCGGTGGCGTCGTCAAGCGCGCCCGTAGGCTCGTCAGCGAAGATATAGGGCGCCTGAGCCAGCAGTGCCCGGGCGACGGCCACGCGTTGCTGCTGCCCGCCAGAAAGCTGTGCGGGTAGGCGGCGCTCTAAACCAGCAAGGCCAAGCGAATCAAAGACCTCTGCCACCTGGCCGCGTGTAGGGCGCCGGCCGGAAAAGCGCGCGGTCAAGGTGGCATTGCGCTGCGCGTTGAGGGATTCCAGGAGATTATAGTCTTGGAATACAAATGCACGCTGCTTGCGCCCCGGCGCGTTGACTCGGCCGGAGGTGGGCTTATCTAGCCCGGATAGCAGGTTCAGGAGCGTGGTTTTGCCGCTTCCGGAGGGCCCCATGATGGCGACGAATTCGCCCGGGGCGATGGCCACATTGACGCGATTGAGCACAGTGCGCCGACCGTAGCGCTTGCTGAGGTTGTCTGCTTTTAACATGCCTTTGATTCCACTCGGCCATGCAAAAGAAAGACATGGGGCGGGCTGCCCGGAAAATGGTAGAGCTAGCTCTACTGCCCCACCCTGGGTAAGGCGGCTAGGCTCATGGGTTATGCGAACCCTCAAAGCCTGCGCGTGGAGTCTCGTCCTCGGCGCGCTATTTATCCCGGCGTTGGTGGTTTCGGTGCTGATGCTGCCGTGGATTCCGCTGGTGGGACGCGCCGCGGAATTTGTCGGCCGGTTAGGTGCGCAGTGGATGGGCGTAGAGATCCCACCCCGGCGTGCGGGCCGGTGGTTTGATTGGCAGCAGTTTTATCACCTTATCTTGCAACTTTTGATTTCGGCTGCATGCTTTGCCGCGTGGACGGCCTTGGGCTTTACAGCGGGTGTGCTGGTAATTGCGCCATTCGTGCCAAAGACCGAATTCTCCTTTGGCGAGTGGTCTACCTCCAACCGGCCGCTGATTTTCTTAACCTGTTGGCTGACCGCTTCGCTGCTGGTGGCTTTATTAGTGGGGCTCAACCGCCTCTTGGTCTTGGCATCGACCTCGCTGACTCGGCTGGCATTGAGCCCCTCGGTCGAGGAATTGGCGGCCTCGCGCGCGACGCTTATCGATGCCTTCTCTGGCGAGCGCCGCCGCATCGAGCGCGAACTGCACGATGGTCCACAGCAGTACCTCACCGCACTCAAGCTCAACTTGGCTGCCGCAAAATTGCAAGCCCCTCCTGAGGCGCAACCGACCTTGGCCGATGCGGAACATAATGCCTCATTGGCCTTGGCCTCCCTGCGCGCGACGGTGCGTGGCATTGCCCCGCAGGTGCTTTTCGACGCCGGATTAATCCCCGCCCTCGACGAATTACTCGCCCACTCCGGGCTGGAGACCGAACTACATGTGGAAGGCGTCGAGCGCTCGGTGGATGAGACCACTGCCCTGCTGGCTTACCATGCGGTGGCCGAGGCGCTTACCAATGGGTCCAAACATGGCGCGGCCACTGAGGCGATGGTAACGGTTGCTTTCGGGCAGACGCTGCGCCTCGACATCGTTGACAACGGCACGGGCCCCACGGCCAAGGAGCCAGCTGAGACGGCCATCTCGGACGCAGAAGCTCGGACGGGCACCGGCCTCGCCGGGCTGCGCGAGCGCGCCGCCGCACTGGGCGGCACGGTAAACTTTGCCGCGGCTCATGACGCTGCCGCCGGCGAACGCGGCGGCCGGCTGCGGGTCGAATTACCGCTGAAGGAGGCGGAATGAAACTACTACTGGCGGAAGATTCCGCGCTATTGCGCGCGGGGCTCGAGCAGCTACTCAGCGCTCTGGGGCATAGCGTTACGGCGGCCACGGATGCCGAAGAACTACGCGCCGTTGCTGGGCAAGAAGATTTTGACCTTATTATCAGCGATGTGCGCATGCCACCGACCATGACCGACGACGGCCTGCGCGCCGTGCATGACCTGCGAGCGGCCAACCCCACCCAGCCAGTGGTAGTGCTGAGCCAATACGTAGCGGCAAGCTACCTTGACCGACTCTTGGAGCACGGCGGATTCGGATACCTGCTCAAGGAACGCGTTTCTGATGTGGAAGAATTCGTGCACACGCTAGACGAGGTCGCGCACGGCGGCACCGTGGTGGACCCCGAGGTGGTCACTGCGCTGCTCTCTGCAAAGCGCAGTGGCCTGACCCAGCTCACCGCCCGCGAGCGAGAGGTACTGGGACTTATGGCCCAAGGATTGAGCAATAAAGAAATTGAAGACACGCTCGTGCTCACCGCCGGAGCGGTAAGCAAACATGTCTCCAATGTGTTTTTAAAGCTCGGGTTTCTGCCCGAGGACTCCAACCGGCGGGTAAAGGCCGTATTGGCGTGGCTGCGCCACACCGAGCGCTAGCCACACCCGGGCACGATGCTAGTTACTTCTTCGAGCTGAGCCCACCGAAAATATCGCTGGAACTCAGGGAGCTGCTGCCTTCTGGATCCTTGGGCGCCTCTGGGGCGTCCGGCTCGGTGGAGTCGGCGGGGTCGGTGGCGTCGTCGGCAGGCGTAGCGCCGCGGTCCTTCTTCTTGAGCGAAACCTTGTCCACCAGCGTGTTATCGGCTTCGTTGAAGGTGGTGAAGGTGAGCTTGTCATCGGAGACATCCACGCGCATATAGTCCTCGGTGTAGTCCTGGCGCCACATTGCGGTGGACTCGTGAGCAAGCTTTGGATCGATGGTCTCCATTCGCGCGCCCTTGTGCTTTTTATTATTGACATCGGTGAAGTCGTAATACTTGCCGCCACCCGCGGTGGTGGTGGTCAGGTACAGCGCCTCGCCATCCTTGGGCTCGAGGACGTCGCCGCGCTGCGGCTTCTTTTCCGGCAGGACCGGCTTATTGTTCTTCATCAGGTGGCTGCGGGTGTAGATGTGGTCGTGGCCGGAAAGCACGGCATCGACATTGAGCTCAGAAAGCACCGGGGTGAGCTTCTCGCGCAGGTTGGCGACGTCCCTATCAGAATAATGCGTGCCCTGGGAGTACGGGCCGTGGTGCATGCCGACGACGATCCAGTCATTATCCGCGCCGCGGGATTCGATAGCCTCGCGCAGGAACTGCTCGTGACGGGCGATATCGGCGTCGGAAGAAGCATTGGAATCCAAGCCGATGAAGAGCACGTTATTGCGCTCGAAGTAGTGGTCGCGGATATCGTCCGCCTGGTGCGGGTTGGAGAAGTGCTCATCATGATGCTTCATGGTGAGGTTATAGGTCTCGTGGTTGCCCGGGACCGTATTGGTAGGGATGTGGCGAATCTCCGGAGCGGAGAAGTATGCATCGTACTGCGGTACCTGCGCGCCCCACCCCTCAACTTGGTCACCCAGGGACCAGATCATGCTGGCATTCGGCACATGGGAAGCCGCGTGGCCGATGGTCTTGCGCCACTGTTCGGCTTGGTCATCCACCTTGAGATCTACGCCGATCTGCGGGTCTGCGACGGTAAGGAAGGACCAGTCATCGCCATTGGAGCCAGTGTTAAAAGTCTCTGGCTCGGACCAGCCGCCTTCTTCGGAGCCTACGCGGTAGGAGTACTCGGTATCCGGCTGCAGGTCGGTAGCGGTGGCGAACTGGGACTTGTACAGCAGGGCGCCGTAATCGCGCTCGTCGGCGCGGAAGGTCTTGGTGCCTTCTGGGCCGGTGACCTCGAGGACCTCGTCTGCCTTGGACTTCGTGCGCCAAGTGACCATGACCTGGGATTCATCCGCGCCCGGCTGCAGAATGGTGCGGTAGATAGGAGAATCAGCGGCCAGCGCTGGGGTGGCGGGCACGAGGGCGGTGGCGCCACCCAAGGCGAGGGCGGTAACGAAGGAGGCGACGAAGCGCGATGAACGGAGCATACAGTTTTCACCTTTTGAGTCTTAGAAGAAGCGGTACGGCTCCCTAGAACACCATAAGAATGTGAACACCGTACTACGGGCGTGCAAAAAGCGCTTGAACCCTTCCTGTGAGAGGCGGGGTTTAGAGGCTCTTATCGGAATTGATAACGGCCGCGCGCCAGAGGGTGTATTCCTCCGGGTTGTCTTCGCAGTAGTTCTTGACGGCGCGAATGCCCTGTTCCACGGACTCGATGACGGCATCGATGGTGATATCTTCGCCCTCGGCATCGACGAAAATGACCGGGCCGCAGATGGAGCGGATGGGGTCCTGCAGGAAGGCGGCGTTGCCGGTGGCGGCCGCGTTGCGTGCTAGAGAGGCTACCGGGTTAGGCTCGGCTCCTTCGGCCTTGGCTTCAGGGTTGTAGAGCGCCGCATAGGTGGTGCCATCTTCTTGGAATACAACGGAGACGCGGTCCTCGGTGGTGCCGCCCAAGAACTGGTTGGCATGCTCCAGCTCGAACTCCAGCTTGCGGCGGGTGAGATCAGGGTTGACAAGAAAACCGACGGTCATGAGAGAAAGCTCCTTCAGAAAGCCAAGAGGGCATGAACGCCTTTAGAGTACCGGCCCCGCGCCCCGCCTGCAGCGCGAGCGAGAAGAACTTTAGGTTAACTGCGGCTCTTCCACGTCCATCTGGGTATCGGTGCCTACGTCGAGACCAGAAGGCTGGGCACCTTCATGGATGAGTTGCGCGCCGATGGCCGCGATCATCACCCCGTTATCGGTGCACAGCGAAAAGCGCGGCACTCGCAGCTCTACCCCAGCGGCGGCGCAGCGCTCGGCGGCCAGCTCGCGCAGGCGGGAATTAGCGGCCACCCCGCCTCCCAGCAGCAACACGCGGGCACCGGTATCCTCGCAGGCACGCACGGCCTTAGCGGTCAGGACATCGGCCACGGCTTCTTGGAAGCTGGCACAGACATTTTCCACGCTGATGGTCTCCCCCGCTTTTTCGGCACGCTCCACGTAGCGGGCCACGGAGGTCTTAAGCCCGGAGAAGGAGAAGTCATGGCGGTGCGGGCCGCGCAAATCCTCGGCGCGGGACATGCCGCGCGGAAAATCGATGGTGGCTTCGCCGCGGGCGGCGAGCTTATCAATCACCGGGCCACCGGGGTAGCCCAAACCAAGGAGACGGGAGACCTTGTCGTAGGCTTCACCGGCGGCGTCGTCAAGCGTAGAGCCCAGCTCGCGCATGGGCTTGCCGACGGCCTCTACCTCCAACAACTGCGTATGCCCACCCGAGACCAGAAGGGCCACCGAGTGCGGCAGCTCTTCGCCTTCCAAGTTGGCCACGGCAACGTGGCCGCCAAGGTGGTTAACGCCGTAGAAAGGCACGCCCCAGGCCGCAGCATAGGCCTTGGCAGCCGAGGCACCCACCAGCAGTGCTCCAGCTAGGCCGGGCCCTACGGTAGCGGCGATGGCATCCGGCTTAGCTATGCCCGCCTCATCTAGCGCAGCCTGCATCACCTGCGGCATGGCCTCAAGGTGGGCGCGGGAGGCGATTTCCGGGACTACGCCGCCGAAACGCGCGTGCTGCTCCATGGAGGAAGCGACAGCATTGGCGATGATTTCCATGTGGCCGTCCTCGCGAAGCTCGACGATGCCCACGCCGGTTTCATCGCAGGAGGACTCGATGCCCATGATCTTCATGACTGCTCCTTAATCTTCAGGGCGCTCGGACTGGCGCGGGCGCACCATCACGTGCGCATCCGCCCCGGAAGGTTGGTAATAGTTCTTGCGGATCCCCTGCTTGGCAAAGCCAAAGCGCTCATACAGGCCAATGGCTGGATCATTGCCCACGCGAACTTCGAGGAAGACCGGGGCATCCTTAAGATCTGCGATATGGCAGATATTATCCATCATCATCCGCGCAATGCCGCGGCGCTGCGCAGCGGGGTCAACACCGATGGTATGGATTTCAAATTCCGGGTCCGCGGCCGGGCCCATCATGCCGATGCCCGCATAGCCGAATAGCATCGCGGGTTCCTGCGGCTCAAGCGCGCCTTCTACCCCGAAATAAAAGTTGAAGGGCTGGGCCATTTCTTCCTGGAAGACTCCGCTAGACCATGGGGTCTCGCCGGGGAAAAGGACTTCTTCTAACTCCGCGCACCGAGGCGCATCGGCCGGGGTCAACTCGCGCAGCTTCACAGTTCAACCTTGGGGATGGCGGCCGACAGCTGCTGCTGCTTTGGCGGGACCGCATCCGGGCGGCGTAGGTACAGCGGAGCGACGGGGGCCGGTTCTGCATTGAGGTCAGCTACAGCAACTAGGGCTGCTGCGGTGGGATGGGCGGCACGGTGCGGCAGCATGGTCAGCTTCTCTGGTAGCTGTGTGGCCAGACGCTCGGGGATGATGACCTCAGCGGTGGAGGTGAGTTCCACCTCAATTTCTGCCGGTTTATTTACCTCGGGGCCACAAATGCGCTGCACACCGGAGTCGGTGGCGCGGTAGGTCGCCCAATAGATCTCTTTGCGGCGTGCATCGGTAGCCACGAAGGCGGTGGCCTCACTGCCCGCGTCTGCAGGGTTGGCGTGGAGGCCGGCAGCATGAGCGATTGCATCGTGGGTACATACGCCGTGGAGGGGAATGGAGAGGGCGTCGGCAAGCGCGGAGGCAGTCGCCATACCCACGCGCAGGCCGGTAAACGGGCCTGGACCTATGCCGGTGACTACCGCATCGAGATCGGAATACTCCATTCCTGCCTCCGCGAGGACATCGGCGATGGTAGGGATAAGCAGCTCATTGTGCGCACGAGTATCTTCGAGCACGCGCTGGGTAGTCTGCCCAACGGCGGTATCCACTACCCCGGCCACCAGCGCGGTGGTAGCCGTGTCGATCGCGAGGACGCGCATTAGGCGACCATCTTCCACGTGCCATCCTCGCGCTGGAAGCCCAGCGGCTGGGTGCCCTGAACCATGGGCACGCCGCCATCGAGGCTCTGCCCCTGCTGCTCCATGGCCTTGACCTGCATGTCAATCATCTCGCACACCTCAACCTTCTCCGGATCCAGCTCTTCGATGAAAGGCTCAGTGCTCTGGGAGATGGCAACCGCGTAGCTCTTGCCTTCAGGGACCTTGCCATCTTCAAAGGTGATGTCCTTGGTATCGATCTGTGCCTCTTCGACCTTATCTTCCTGCATGCCCGGGCAGATGAAGCCAATGGCGGGGTACTCCTCGCCATAGACATCGGTAGGCATAACGGTCATAACCTCCAAGTTATTCGGTGCCTTGGACAGCGTGGAGGTGAGGTTTCCCTCCAAGTGGTCTTCCTCGCGCAGCGTAGAAGAAGCAAGGAGGACCATCATGACAACGATAAAGATGGCGATGATGGCGGCGGTGAGGTTGCGAGCGAATTTTGTCATGGGGTGAGTAAAGCTCCTTGAAGAATTTAAACTTTCAGGCGGGCGGCGGTAATTCTGGCAACCGATGCTACCTGGTTAACCGCAACACAAAACCCACAGGGTTATGCCTGCCAGTGTAGGCGGGCGACCCTGCGGGTGAGTAATTAACGCGGAGTATTGGCGCTATAGCAACAGCAGGAGCAATACCTGCGAGGCAATAATCTTGCCGATAATCGTGGTGGGATACACCGTAGCCCAGCCACGACCGGCCAGCTCAGTGCCGGTTTGGTCACGAATATAGGCAAAGACTGCCGGGTTGGTGGTCATACCAGCTGCACAGCCCATGGCTTCGTCCCACTTCAGCTTCAGCACCAGCATGCCAATAACGCCGATGAGAATGGCGGAGGTCAAGGTAATAACGAGACCCACGCCCATGATGGTCAGCGAGGACGGATCCGTTAGGGCATCGCGGAAGGAAGCCCCGGCCGAGGTGCCCACGCCGGCGAGAAACAGGGTAAGGCCCATATTGGACAAGGTCTCACGCGTCTGGAATGGCATCTGCCAGTTCAGCCGGCCGGTGCGGTTGAGGTAGCCCAATAGCAGGCCGACAACCACGGGGCCGCCACCGAAGCCCAGCTGCAGGGTGGAACCGCCTGGCATCGGAATCGGAATGAGGCCAAGCAACATGCCCAGCGTCAGGCCGATAGCCATGGACAGCAGGTCCGCGTTACCCAAAGCAGCTTCAGAGTCACCGAGGTACTTGCGCACATAAGACAAGCGGCTCGGGCTGGTTACTACGCGAACACGATCCGAATAGTTAAGCACCGTATCTGGATGCGGAACGAGGTCCTTATCGCCCTTACGAATACGAGCGATGATAAAGCCGTGGTCTAGGGCCTTGATCTCGCGGACCGATTTGCCCGCAATGTCCGGGTTAGACACGGTAACGCGGGCGTACTTTAGACCGGCTTCCTCGGTCAGCTCCACCGGGTATTCTTCACCCAAAATCTCAATGGCCTTATCGACGGCCTCTTCGGAGCCATTGAGGAGGTATGCTTCGCCCTCGCATAGCGGCATTTCTGGGACGGCGAGGCGGTGGCGATCTTCGTCAGAAATGATACGAGTAGCAACGACAGTCTGGCCGGTAACGCGGTAGATATGACCCGCGGTGTCATTAAAGTTCTTGGTCAAGCGCACGCCCTTGGCCACGAGCTCAGCGGGAATCATGCCCTCTGCGCGGGCGTCTTCTTCATGGTTGACCTTGAGCACCTTAGCGCCGATGGCGGCGACGAGAATCGCGCCGATAACCGCACCCGGGTAGGCCAAGGAGTATCCGACAACCGGGGTGGAATCGCCCACCATTTCTACCACGGCGGCCATACCTGGCGTGGAGGAGAGCGAACCGGCAAACATGCCGGTGGCTTCTGGCGCGCTCAGGCCAAAGGCACGGATGAGGCCATAGCCTACCGCGACCAAGATAACCAGCATGCCCAACATAAATACGGTGAGCTTCCAGCCGCGGGTCTTGAACTCGCGGACGAAGGAGGGCCCGAAGCTTAGGCCAATGGCATAAACGAAAATCGCTAAACCAAATTGATAGACCAAAGGCGGGATTTGGATATCAGGATTAGCGGTAGATAGACCCAAAGCTACGAACATCGCAGCCGCGGCACCGAGGGAGATGCCGAAGATCTTGATCTTGCCAATCGCTAGACCCACCGCCATGATGACGAAGAGAGATAGCAAAGGACTAGAGGCGAGAAAATTCAACACCCCAATAGAATTACGTACTGGTTATACCCGCGGCAAGTTCTCCGTCTAGGATATTCATCACTTATCCACACTTTAGGCGGACATGTGTGCTATAGGCCGCCCCGCCACGACCACGTAAAGCGGCGAACATCCTGGTCTGCATCCGCGTATTCCGCCGGCTCGCGGTCGATGCTGATAAACAGATAGCGCTCCGCAATCTGCTCTACTAGTCCCCCGCCCCATTCGGCAATAACCACGGCGTCTTCTAGCTCCGTGTCCAAGTCCAAGGCATCGAGCTCCCCTAGCGGATCCCCGGAATTAGCACCGCCTTCATCGAGCAGGCGGTAAGCATCAACATGAACGAGGTCCGGACCACCTACGGTTGAGCGGTGCACGCGGGCAATGACGAAAGTCGGCGAGGTTACCCGCCCCTTGACCTGCATGCCCTTGGCGACGCCCTGCGTCAGCGTCGTTTTTCCAGCCCCCAACGGCCCGTCCAGGATCACCACATCGCCAGCTTCAAGGGCCGCACCCAGCTCTGCGCCGAAGGCATAGGTTTCTTCCACCGTGGATAGGTCGCGACTGCCAGATTCCGGAAAGCTACTGCGCATCTTCTTCTCCTATGTATTCGCGTTCGGTGCGGCCATCGGGCAGGCAGACAACCTCGTAGTTAATGGTGCCTGCTGCCGCGGCGAGATCCGTAGCCGATACTCCCCCGTTGCCAAAAATCACGGCATCTTGACCCGTGTCCACGCCATGCGGGTTATCGCCCAAGTCCACCACAATCTGATCCATACAGATTCGGCCTACCTGTGGATACAGGTGCCCGCCAATGCCCACGTGCAGATCGCCTTGATAACCACGCGGCAAGCCATCTGCGTAGCCGCAATCCACGGTGGCTAAAAATCCCGGCTTATCCGCCTTCCAGGTCAGTCCATAGCAGGTACCTTCCCCTGGTTGAATGGGCTTTACGTTGAAGATCTGCCCGGACCAAGTCATGGCTGGGCGCAGACCATGCTCGCGGCCGTCAATAGGCTCCAAACCATAGCAGGCGGCGCCTACACGTACCTGCTCAAAATAAGAAGAAGGACGCGTCAGCGCGGCCGGCGAATTGGCGAGGTGATTGACTGGGCACTCCAGCCCAATCTCGCGCGCGAGACGCAGGGCCGTGCGGAACACCTCTTCCTGGGCGTCATTGTGCGGATTATCCGGCTCATCGGCACACGCAAAGTGGGACATGAGGCCGAGCACCTTGATGTGTGGGGCATCGCGCAGCACCTTAAAGGTCTCTACCCAATCGTCCTCATCCACGCCGGCGCGATGCATACCGGTTTCCACCTTGACGTAAATCTCCGCGGGAATTTCGGACTTGACCAATTGATGCGCCTGCTCGAGTGAGTTGACCGCCACCTCAATGCCGCAGGCAAGCGCTTCTTCGAGGATTTCTTCCGTCTGCCAGATCCACGCCACGATGGGTGAATCCACGCCCGCGCGGCGCAGCTCCACGGCCTCCCGCAAGGTGGCCACGCCAAAGCAATCCGCGCCCGCGCGCGCCATCACCGGTACAACCTTAGCCGCGCCGTGGCCATAGGCATCGGCCTTAACCACGCACATGAGCTTGACCTCAGGCCCTACCTTTTCCTTGATGAGGCGGACGTTGTGCGCGATGGCGGAGAGATCAATGGTGGTTTTCAGCATGTCCACCATTGTGCCACTGCTCACCCTTTTGCTGAATTCGGGCGGGTAGGGGCGCATTCACCCGCGATAGCTCGACCTAGGAGTCAGCTCATCCAATGTCCTCTATGGAAACTTGCCTCGTGAGTTTTATCCGCGAGCAGAAATCTTCATCATGGCTCACCACCAGCAATGCGCCCCGATATTTTTTCAATACCGAGACCAGCCAATCAACAGTTGAAATATCAATGTTGTTGGTCGGCTCATCGAGCATTAGCAATTGCGGCGCCGGATCCGCCAAAAGCACTCTGGCGAATTCCGCCCTAAACCTTTCGCCTCCCGAAAGGGTCCTTGTCAACGCATGAACCGAGTCAGATTGAAACAACAACTGAGCAAGCTGATCACGGATAAACTGTGGATCCTCTCTCGGATTCGCGTTAGAAACCACGTCCCATACGCTTAGAGAAGGATCTAATTCAATTCGTTGACGTAAGTACCCCGAGTTGTCGATCACGTAGCCCACTTCACCGGAATGAATTCGGTTTAAAAGCGTGGTCTTGCCACTTCCATTTGGTCCTGACAAGCGCACGCGTTCTGGGCCGACAATCGTCAGCCCGGGAATCGAAATAACCCGCTTTCCTTCCGGGAGCTCAGTTTGTGGCAGCTCGATATACACCGAATCATCATCTCGCATGTTTCGCTCAGCTCGAGCTAAAGAGTGTTGAGCCGCTTCAACTGCGCCTGAATGCAGCTGCGCTCTGTGCGATGCCGTCTTTTCGGATCGCTGCTTATCAAGCTTCATCGTCATACCTGGTTTGCGCTTCGACTCCGCGAACTTCTTTCCACGGCGCGCATCACGCGCAATCCGTGTTTGCATTGCTTGTCGTTCGCGGAGTTGCTGCTTATAAGTCGCCTTGGCGGTAGATACTGCTTTTTGGGCTACTTCCTGTTCTGCATTAATCGTGGCAAGGTAGTCGGAATAGTTGCCTTGGAAGAAGCGTAGGTTCCCATCCCTTAATTCCGCTACCTCGGAAACTACATCCAACAGATCTTTGTCATGGCTTACCACTAATACCGGCGCCGCGGCACTTACCAACATATCTTTCAGATGCTTCTTTGCAGTTTCGTCGAGGTTATTGGTCGGTTCATCGAGGATAATGAAATCTGGCTCAGACAAGAACACCGCCACCAAAGCGACGCGGACCGCTTCCCCTCCAGAGAGGCTTTCGATAGGGCGGTCCAACGGGATATCCAATCCAGCGGCAGAAAGGGCAGCGGTAATGCACTCACCGACGTCCCATTGCTCCCCAATTAACTCATAGAGTTCAGGGTCATACTCACCAGCTTCGACTGCGGAAATCGCCGCGAGCACCTGGGTTACACCGAAGATGTCTGCTACTACGTCATCTCTATTCCAAGCAAGGTCTTGTGGCAGGTAAGCTACCGATTCCGGCTTTTCCACCGTTCCGGCCGTAGGCAAGATATTTCCAAGGATGACGTCTAATAGAGTTGTCTTCCCTGCACCATTATCCCCAATTAGTGCAGTTAAAGGGCCAGAAAAGGCACCGTTTAGGCCACTGAAGCAGGTTGTGCCATCGGGCCATACTAGAGAAAGGTCGTTCAATAAAATAGGCATGCTTAAATCCGTTCTTCCTTTGGTGTTTTAGGCGAAAACACGACGGATGAGCACTGCCTACTCCTTTCACCGACAACAATTGCTCTCAAAAGCATAACAGCTTCAAGCTGCAAAGAAATGCCAAAGCCCCCTTTCCTACCACGCATGAAACGCAGCAGGTAAGGGGGCCTAACGGCGGACGCTTGGGGTGGATTACTCCACGGTTACAGACTTAGCCAAGTTGCGCGGCTGGTCCACATCGTAGCCCTTGGACTTGGCTACGTGAGCGGCGAAGATCTGCAGCGGCACGGTAGCCAGCAGCGGCTGCATGAGGGTTGGCGCCTTAGGGATGCGGATGACGTGGTTAGCGTAATCCTCCACGGCGGTATCGCCTTCTTCCGCGATCACGATGGTAATGGCACCACGGGCGCGGATCTCTTGGATATTGGAGACAACCTTGGAGTGCAAGGAGTCGCGGCCACGTGGGGATGGCACGATAACGAAGACCGGCTGGCCTTCTTCAATAAGCGCAATTGGGCCGTGCTTGAGCTCGCCGGCAGCAAAGCCCTCGGCGTGCAGGTAGGCAATTTCCTTTAGCTTTAGTGCGCCCTCGAGAGCCACGGGGAAGCCGACGTGGCGGCCCAAGAAGAGCACGGATTCCGCGTCCTTCATGGAGTTGGCCAGGTTGGCTACTTGGTCTTCCTCGTCAATGACGTTCTGCACCTTGTCCGGCATATGGCGCAGTTCCGCAAGAACGCTCTGGATCTCATCGGCAAACATATTGCCGCGCAGCTGGGCCAGGTAGAGACCAAGCAGGTAGGTGGCGGTAATCTGCGCCAAGAAGGCCTTGGTGGAGGCCACGGCGATTTCCGGACCGGCGTGCGTATAGAGCGCGGCATCAGATTCGCGCGGGATGGACGAGCCCTGGGTATTGCAGATAGCAATAACCTTGGCGCCCTGCTGGCGGGCGTGGCGCACGGCCATCAAGGTATCCATGGTCTCGCCGGACTGGGATAGCGCAACAACGAGGGTCTTCTCGTTCACAATCGGATCGCGGTAGCGGAACTCGTGGGCGAGCTCAACCTCGGTAGGAATGCGGCACCAGTGCTCGATGGCGTAGCGTGCCACGTGGCCAGCGTAAGCTGCGGTACCACAGGCAATAACGATGATCTTGTCGATGGATTTCAGCACGGTCTCATCGATACGCAGATCGTCGAGGGTTAGCTGGCCTTGCTCATCGAAGCGACCCAGCAGGGTATCGCGCACAGCAGCGGGCTGATCGTGGATTTCCTTTTCCATGAAGGAATCAAAGCCGCCCTTTTCCGCGGCGGCGGCATCCCACTTGATCTCAAAAGGCTTGCCCTGTGCAGGGTTGCCCTCATAGTCGGTGATTTCCACCTCATCGGCGGTGATGGTGACTACCTGGTCGTTGTCCATCTCCACGGCGGACTTGGTGTAATCGATAAAGCCGGATACATCGGAGCCGAGGAAGTTCTCGCCCTCGCCCAAGCCGATTACTAGCGGGGAGTCGCGGCGGGCGGCAACGATGCGATCGGCCTGCTCGGCGTGGATGGCCAGCAGGGTAAATGCGCCCTCCAGGCGTGCGCAGGTCAGCTGCATCGCCTTGGTCAGGTCACCAGCGGCCTCGTTGTGGAAGACATCGCCCAACAACGTAGCGGCAACTTCGGTATCGGTCTCAGAGACGAAGTTATAGCCTTTATTCAAAAGCTCGGACTTGAGCTCGGCAAAGTTCTCGATGATGCCGTTGTGCACCACGGCCAGCTTGCCGCCATCGACCACGTGCGGGTGCGCATTCAGGTCGGTGGGTCCACCATGGGTGGCCCAGCGGGTATGGCCAATGCCCAACACGGAGTCAGGCAACGGGCGGGCTGCAATCTCAGAATCCAGCGCAGCGACCTTTCCGGCCTTCTTGCGCCAGCTGATTTCTCCATCTGCGTACATCGCTACGCCAGCGGAGTCATAGCCGCGGTATTCCAAACGGCGCAGCCCTTCCAGAACTACGTCGAGGGCGAAGTAATCACGGTCACCACCAGCGTGACCAATATATCCAACAATTCCACACATGGTTGCTGATTTTACAGCACCAGGGGCAAAGCTCTAGGCGGGCGGGGGCGTCGGCAAGCGGGGCATGGCACCCCACCCGCTAATGCGCTGGGAAAACTAGCGCGTCGCCTGCTCCAAAAGTTCCAAAATGTGGTGATAATCCTCGCCGGTAGCGCGGGTTAGGCCAAGCTCACAGGTGCGGTTGGTCGAGGCATGATACTGCGCGCCGATTTCCTTGACTTGCGCTGCCTCGGCGCGGGTAGCAGCCTCTGTAAGCTCCGGGTGGAGCATGCCGCGATCGCCGGCATAACCACAGCAATTCCAGTCGGTAGGAATGTGGACCTCGGTCGCCGCGGCGCGGGCTACCGTTTCTAAATCCTCCATCATGCCGAGCTGGAAAGACGAGCAAGTGGGGTGCACGGTCACGGAAGCGACCGGGTGCTGCACATCGAGCTGTGGCAGGAGGGTATCGGCGGTAAAGCTAATGGCGTCAATGACGGTAATGCCCACGGATTCCAGCATGTCCTTGAAACCGGCGGTACAGCTGCTGGCGTCCACGATAACTGGCAGGCGCGCACCATCAGTAGCGTCCATGACGATATCGCGCACGCGCTGCTCCATTGCATCGTGGCCGGCCTGCATGCCCTTGGAAGACCATGGTGTACCACAGCAGAGCTTGTCGATGCCCTGCGGAACCTCCAGCGCTACCCCGGCGCGCTCCAAGAGGGCGAGGAAGGAATCGGTAGCGCCCTTGCCGCCGCCTTGCGGGCCGAACATGGTGTTGACGCAGGCTGGCAGGTAAATGCCGGTGGTCTGCGCGTAGCGGTCTCCCACGCGCCCGGCCAAGTGGCCGCGGGACTTGCCGCCTTTGCCCAACTCCGGCTGGTATTGCGGCAGGTTATCGGTGCCGATGAGGCTGCGACCCACATCGGTGACCTTCTTGACTAGGTCCGTAGGCAGCAGATGCGCTCCGGTCAGCGCTAGCCCAGCGCCCTGGCTAACGACCCGCCAATTTTTCGCGGCAGCGCCCCATAGCTTTTGCTGCGCTGGTTGGGCCTCCTCGCGACGCAGGCGCTTGATGAACTTGCCGGTATCGATGCCTACTGGGCAAGCAGTGCGGCACATCGAGTCCACGGCGCAGGTCTCAATACCCATGTATTCATAGGCCTCATCCAGCTCGGCCACGAGTTGGGTATCGCCGGCTTCTTCCGCGCGCTTGCGGGCGCGGCGCACCACGATGCGTTGGCGTGGGGTAAGCGTGAGGTCACGCGACGGGCAGACCGGCTCGCAGTAGCCGCACTCCACGCAGCGGTCTACCTCCTCTTCCACGGTGGGATTGAGTTTGATGTTTTTGATGTGCGCGTCCGGGTCATCGTCCAAGATGACGCCTGGGTTCATGGTGTTGGTGGGATCGCAAGCACGCTTGAGTTCCTGCATAACCTCATAGAGCTCGTCGCCATACTGGCGGCGCACATATGGTGCCATGGCGCGGCCGGTGCCGTGTTCTGCCTTGAGGTTACCCTCGGCCGAGAGGACCAAGTCCACCATGCCCTCGTTGAAATCGTTATAGCGGCCGATGGCGTCATCTCCTTCAAAGCGGTCCGTGAGCAGGAAGTGGATATTGCCGTCTTTGGCGTGCCCGAAGATAACGGCGTCGTCATAGCCATAGCGGGCAAAGAGTTCCTGCAGGGAAGAACACGTATCCGCCAGATCGCCGACGGGCACCACGATGTCTTCCAAAAGGGCGGTCGTCCCGGATGGACGTGCCTCAGCCACCTGGGCGTAGAGCCCCTTGCGGAAGCTCCATGCGGTATTGCGGGATGCAGCATCGGCTGAGAAGGCAGCCGGCGACTGCAGCGGCAATTCGCGCAGCAGCTGCGAGCCTTTGCCTTCCTTCTCCCGCAATGCTTCTTCTGCATCCGCGTGGTACTCAATGAGCAGCGCGGCCTGCTGGTCCACATCGAAACCAGTGATGGCCTGCGGCACCTTATCAAAGCCTTGGCCCACGCGAATAGAGGCGGAATCCATTAGCTCCAGGGTGGCCGCCCCGGTATCCAGCAGGGCCGGCAGGGACTTGGTGGCAGCGGTGAGGTCATTAAATACGGCCACCGTGGTGGTGGTCAGCTTGGAAATCGGCACCGTGCGGAAAACCGCTTCCGCAATGAAGGCCAGGGTTCCTTCCGAACCGATAAGCAGGTGCTCAAAGAGCTTGACCGGGCTATCAAAGTCGAGGAAGGAATTGAGACCATAGCCCATCGTGTTTTTCAGCTGGAAGTGGCGGCGGATAATATCCACGGATTCCTGGTTATCGCGCACGCGGCGCTGCAAGCGGATAAGTGTCTCCACCAGCTCCGGTTCCTGCTCTTGGAACTGTCGGTCTGCGTCCGGATCGGCAGTGTTGATTACGGTGCCGGTAGGCAGCACGAAGGTCAACGATTCCAGAGTGTTATACGTATTGAGCTCAGTGCCGCAGGCCATGCCGGAGGAGTTATTAGCCACCACGCCGCCGATGGTGCAGGCAGACTCGCTGGCCGGATCCGGGCCGAGCTTGCGGTTGCGCAGCCCCAGACGGGCGTTGACCTGACGCACCGTCGCACCAGGCTGGACGCGCACGCGCTTGCCCTCATCAAGTACTTCGATGCCGCGGAAGTGCTTGCGCACATCCACCAGATAGCCATCACCGGAAGCCTGGCCGGCAAGGGAAGTGCCGCCGGAGCGCAGGGTTACCGGAATATTCTGCTGCCGGCCCGCACGGAAGATGGCGGCCACGTGCTCGGCGGAGCGAGCTTCAATGACCGCCTTGGGGGTGTACAGGTAGTGCGAGGCATCGGAGGCATGTGCCACACGATCAATGACCTCGGTCTTTACTTCCATCCCATAACGAGTAGAAAGTTCTTCCACATCAACGACGCCGGTAGTCATGTACCGCAGCCTGCCTTCCCAGAAATGAACGAGTATGTAGTTGCCCACACATTGCACTCCCCTACGCACAGGGGCGCAAGTTAGGAGGGGCTTAGTAAAGCCTTGCCGCCACACCCGCGACTGAGCTGGATAATGCGCAGACATTTCTCAGCTAAATCCGCACCCTTTCCCGCCTAGCGGGTAATCTTCATCTATCCTGGAATGCGTGTCTGCGAATTTGAAGAAACATCTAGCAACGTTGTCGAAGCGTGGCCGCAACCGAGTTTTGGTTGGCGACCTTGACTATGCCGGAATCACCGGCAAGGTTTATACCCCCGCGGAGGGCCAGAGCCTGCCCGCCGTGGCTTTTGGCCATGACTGGATGCACAAAATTAAGGATTATCACGCCACCCTGCGCCACCTGGCTAGCTGGGGCATCGTCGTGGTAGCCCCCGATTCTGAGACTGGCCCCTTCCCCAACCACCGCAACCTAGCTGCGGATATGGAATCCGCGTTGCAGATTGCCGCTGGGGTAAAGCTGGGCGCTGGCAATATTACGGTCTCTCCGGGCAAGCTCGGCATGATTGGCCACGGTATGGGCGGTGGCACGGCCGTACTTGGCGCTTTGGACAATAAGAAGGTCGCCGCCGTCGCTGCCATTTATCCTTCCATCACCGCGCCTTCCGCGGTGCAAGCCGCCCGTCGTATCAACACCCCGGGCTTGGTCATCGGTGCTGGCAAGGAAGACATTTTCAACGCCGGCAACCCCGCCAAGCTGGCCCATAATTGGAATGGTCCGGTCTGCTTCCGCGCCATCGACAAAGGCAGCCACGCCGGCTTTACTGAGGATCGCCTGCGCAAGCTGGCAATCGGCACCGCCGCTTTCCAGTCCGGCCCCACCGAAATCGCCCGCGGTTTGGTCACCGGCTTCCTGCTAGCCACCCTAAATGACGATTCCACCTACGCCGCCTTTGCAGATCCAGAGGCAAGCGCGAAGAAGGTAGAAAGCCTGGTGGGCGAGGACCTCGCCGAGCGTGCCGGCGTAACCCGCGACGCCTAAGGCTTTAGCCCCGCCGCAGCACAGATTGCACCTGCCCCGACGCGTTTCGTGAGCGCGCCGGGGCAGCGCCATATCTAGGCCTTTGCGCTGCCGCTTGCCGACGTCCCACCTGTCCCCGTTCCCTTCGCGCCTCCTGCATGGCCTTATCTGCGGATTTTTCAAGCTCGTCTTGCGCTTTTGCTAGCGTTTTTTCAAATTCCAGCAGGCGTTTAGCCGTCCTTTCCCGAAAGCCCTGCGCAAACTCCGCAAAATCGTTCTTCATTACCACTGACCTGCCTTTCGTGCCTTAATGGATGGTTCTTCTGGCGCGGGACCTGCCTCCGGCTGAGGCGCTGCCTCCGGCTGGGGTGCTGCCTGAGGCTGCGGTGCAGGGGCCGGTTCCGGGCTCGGCGCAGGTGCTGGCGCTGGTGCAGGAGCCTGTTCGGCTGCCGGTGCTGGGGCTGGCGTCTCCGCTGCACCAGCGGCTTGAAGGTGCGCCACCTTCTCCGGTGGCGGCGTAGGCTCCTCTACCTGAGAAAGCTCTGGAGGTGGCGTCATGACACCATCGTCACCGGTTGGTTCTGGTTCAGGGCAAGGCTCCGGTTCGGGCTCTGGCTTAGGCTCAGGGCATGGCTCCGGTTCGGGCTCAGGTACTGGCTCGGGTTCTTGCACCGGACAATCCACTTCGGACATATTCTCCCAACACTGTGCGGCGCCTTCCATGATGAGGCCCACGCCGACCAAAGCGATTCCGGCACCGACCAGGCCGAGGCTACCGCTACAGGAGGATTCAATCTCACAGTCTTCTGAGCTGGTCTGGGTAGTATCGACACATTCTTCAGTACTCTCCCCGGTATTCTCTGGGCACAGTGGTTCTTCGCTTGTGGCCGATTCAGAGGCGGGTTCGGTATCCATTTCTGGCTTGGGCTTCGGCTCTGGATTAGATTCTGGTTCCGGGCATGGCTCTTCTACCGGTTGCGGCTGTTCCGGTGCCTCCTGCGGCGGGATAATCTCCGCCTGCGCCGGCCTAGTGGTCTCTACTTCGCGCTCCGACTGTACTGGCCGGTCGGTGCTTGATTGCTCAGTGCATTCATGGCAATGGCACTCAGCCCTGTGCTCTGATGAGGTCTCCGTGTGCATTTCTGTCTTGGCTGCAGGATCGGGCTCGGGGTCGGGCTCGGGTGTGCTGATTGGCTCCGGTGCGCGACATTCCTCAGGTTGAGTAGGCGGTGGCGAAGGAGGCGTCGGTTGTGGTGGAACGGAGGTGGCGTGGTGTGATTCCGGCTTGGAATCAGGCTCCGGCATCGGCTTCGTGGGAGTTGGAGTCTCTGGGCACTTCTCTACGGGTGCGGGGCAGGCATCATCCATGGGCTTCTCCGGCGCAGGGCATTCTTCCGGCATGGGGCGCTCACACACGCACTCGCAGCGCGATTCAAACTCGCTATAGCACAACTCGATCGCATCATCGCGGTCACGACAGGTGCTGGCGATATTGTGATTCGTCTCTTCGATAACGCGCCCACCGATGGTGGAAAGAATGGGAATAATAAACCTAGCCAGCGGATGTTTGGTAGCAACCATGGACAAGATGTTCAGCAACGGGATGACTGCTGAGATGAGCTCAGTTAAGGCAGTATCGGAGACATCGACGACGTCAGCAATAGCACCCGAGCATTGCTCCGCCGAGCTGGTCAGGTGTGCGGCATCCTGGCGGTCAACATCGAAATCATCCTGCACACCGCGCAGATGCTCGCGCATGGCGCCCTGCGCAATCTGGGAATCATCCTGCTGCAAGTAACCCGCTAGGCCAGCCCCGCCGCCTTTCGGACGGTTCCCGCCCACGGCCGCAACGGTGTTTTTCACCAAATTTTCGGGCGCAATGCCATCAACCGCACCGACTAACTCGCCTAGCAGATTCATCGGCATGCTGGGGCCCGAGTAGCTGCCCAGGCAGGCGAATTGAAATTGAGAAATAGCGTTAGAGTAGTCCCCCAACAGGGATTTTGTCAGCGTACTCACTTGCTGCCAGCCTCCCTGCCGCGTGCAAAGGAGCTGCCAAAGGACTCATCAAAATCGGCGAAGGCGCGCACCTGTTCATGAGCGGCGTGGGCGGTGGCAGATAAGTTATCCAACCGCTGCCCACCACGCTCATGGATGCGCGCCAAGACATTGCGAATACGCTCACCGTGGCCGCCAAAACTACGTCCGGCCGCCGCCACCGGAAAATTCGGCACCTCAGCCCAGTGGGCGTCGCGTTGTTCGTCGTTATCGGCTACGACCTGTCGTAGTGCGGACATCGCCTCCGAGGGGCGAAGAAAGACCTCAGACACTGGTGTATTCCCCCAAATCCATATGCGGTAAAAGTTCTCACCTTCATTGGACTGGGGATTGCGCCAAATGGTTCCCTCGGATTACAAAAATCTTCCGCACCAAGCAGTGCCTCTAGACCGAAGAAACGATGGCGGAAAGCCTCCCTGCAACCTTACGGGCTTGCTCCTTGTCCGCTGCCTCTACCATGACGCGGAATACTTCCTCTGTGCCAGATGGGCGCAGCAAGACGCGGCCGGTCTCGCCAAGTTCTTCCTCGGCCTGAGCGATGGCTTCTTGTACTTCGGGGGCATCCATGATGACGCTCTTATCAGAAACCGGCACGTTAATGAGCACCTGCGGTAGCACGGTCATCACCGATGCCAATTCCTTGAGGGACTTTCCAGACTTTGCCATGCGCGCCATGATGGACAGGCCGGTAAGGGTGCCGTCGCCAGTCGTGCAATCATCCGGCAGCACCACGTGGCCGGATTGCTCGCCGCCCAAGGAGAAGTCTCCGCGGTTGAGCTCTTCAAGGACGTAGCGGTCACCCACCGCGGTATGGCGCACCTCAATGCCTTGTTCCTGCATCGCCAGCTTCAGGCCCAAGTTGGACATCACGGTTGCTACCAAGGTGTTATAGCGCAGGTCATTATCGTCCTTCATGCCCACGGCCAACAGCGCCATAATTTGGTCGCCGTCAATAACATTGCCCTCGGCATCCACGGCCAGGCAACGGTCAGCGTCGCCGTCGTGTGCGAGGCCCAAATCGGCGCCGTGCTCGACAACGGCCGCCTGTGCCTTTTCAATATGCGTCGAACCGCAGTCCTCATTGATATTAAAGGCGTTCGGCTTATTGTGGATAGCAATAACCTCAGCACCGGCCGCCTCATAGGCGATAGGAGCGACCTTGGAGGCCGCACCATTGGCGGTGTCCACGACCACCTTGATGCCGCTCAAATCCGTAGAGACCACTTCCTTCAAGTGATTGAGGTAGCGCTCGCGTCCGTCTGGGGCCTCTGAGATGATACGTCCCAGTTTGGTGCCAGTAGGTCCGTCCTCAGTGAGGTTTTCCATGGTGGCCTGAATCTGGTCTTCTACCTCATCAGGTAGCTTCTTTCCGCCGGCGGAGAAGAACTTGATGCCATTGTCCGGCATTGGATTATGGGAGGCGGAAATCATCACGCCGAGATCCGCACCGTAGTCATCCGTCAGGTAGGCAATTGCTGGGGTCGGCAGCACGCCCACGCGGACCACGTCGACACCGCGGGAGGCCAAACCGGACGCAATCGCCGCATCCAGCATCTCACCAGAAACACGCGGGTCGCGGCCGATGATGGCCAGCGGCTGGCGCTCATAGGATTCACGCTTAGCGGTAAAAACCTCTGCAGCGGCCTGGCCGAGTCGCAAAGCCAGAATCGGGGTCAGCTTCTTGTTCGCGAGGCCGCGAACGCCATCGGTTCCAAAAAGTCGAGTCATGCAGTCAATTATGCACGTCTGTGCCCAGCGATTGCATGTTGGGGCGGTTTAGGCGAAATCAAGCTTTTGGTTTATCGACGGACTGAGCGATATTCCTTCCGTTCGCGCTTCCATAAAACGACGAAAGCCGCCGCCTCCCAAAGGAAGCAGCGGCTTTCGTAGCGCTTGCGCGCGCAGTAAAAGCGAGATTAACGCTTGGAGTACTGCGGTGCGCGACGTGCCTTGTGCAGACCAGCCTTCTTACGCTCAACTGCACGAGCATCTCGGGTGAGCAGACCAGCCTTCTTGAGGGTGGTGCGGTCAGCCGGGTTGTAGATGTTCAGTGCACGAGCGATAGCCAGACGCAGGGCGCCAGCCTGACCGGTTGGGCCGCCGCCGTTAACGGTGACCTTAAGGTCGAACTGATTCTCGCGCTCCAGCAGGGTCAGCGGAGTGAGAATATCCTGCTGGTGCAGCTTGTTCGGGAAGTACTCGCCGAACTCGCGGCCGTTAACCACGATCTGGCCGGAGCCAGCAACGAGGCGAACACGAGCGACGGCGCGCTTACGGCGGCCGACGGTCTGGATCGGACCCTCGTGTACCGGAGCGGCAGCCTCGACCTCTGCCTCAGTCTCCGCGTTGGCGCTAGCCAACGAATCACCGATGGTGTTGGTGAACTCTTCGGTAGCGGCGCTTGCTGCAGCGATGTCAGCAGCGTCGGCTACGTTGTTGTCGATGTTCTGCTCAGACATTACTGTGCCACCTGCTTAAACTCGAAGGTTTCCGGCTTCTGGCCGGCGTACGGGTGCTCTTCGCCTGCAAAGACGTGCAGCTTCTTGATGGAAGCGCGGGAGAGCTTGTTGTGCGGCATCATGCCGGCAACGGATTCTTCGATAACGCGGACTGGGTTGGCGTCCAAAGACTGACCCAGGGTCATGGACTTCAGGCCGCCCGGGTAACCGGAGTGACGGTAGCGCATCTCGCGGCCGCGCTTGACGGAAGAAACGTGGATCTTGTCAGCGTTGATGATGATGACGTGGTCACCAGTGTCAACGTTCGGTGCGAACTGTGGCTTGTGCTTGCCGCGCAGGAGGTCTGCAACGGTGGAAGCGAGCTTGCCCAGCACCACATCAGTAGCGTCGATGACGTACCACTTGCGGGTGATGTCACCGCTCTTTGGGTGGAAAGTAGACAATTTGACTCCTTGAAAGTCTGTCTCGGAACTGCCGGCCAGCGCTAAGCATCCATTCCCTCCCGTACAGCGGCCGGTGGAGACCTGCAGGGAGCTCTTCGCCAGCTGCTTGCCGACGAGCGAACACATAGGTCTCCTACCCTACTTGCTCACCTGCCCAAAGACCAAAACACCGAAACCGGCACCTTCCGCAGTTCAAATGGAAGGTGCCGGCTCGTGGGTGTGGACTAGAAGAAGTACGACTTGAAAGCTAGGAAAAGATAACAAAGCGTGTACACGCTCTAGTCTCAGCCGCGGCTGCGGCCGCGTCCGCCTCCTGCCAACCGGATATGGCATGTGGCACCGCAGTCCCGACCGAGAAAATACGGGAATGGACTCGCAGTGGTGAGGTTTAGCCCCAGCTGGCAGCGGCGCGGCGGTTGACGTCGCTCATCGCGTCATTGCCTTGGGAAACGGTCTTTGAGATGGTGGCGAGCACGGTATTGAGCTCCTGGGATGCCTTATCCCACTTGGCCTGTGCCTGGTTATACGCCACGGCGGACTCGCCTTCCCAAGTGCTCACCATCGGCTGCAGACGAGCCTTCAGGTCTGCCAAGGTGCTGTTAATGCGACCGGAGGTGGCGTTGATATCGGCAGCGGCGGAAGAAATGGCCCCGAATTCGTACTTGATCTCGGACATGTGGTGGTGGATTCCCTTCTGTGAATCTATAGCGTTTTGGCTGTGGAACGGTGCAGTATGCGGTGTGGTTTAGAGGGCGAGGCCGCCGCCAACGTTGGAAAAGGCCTGGGTGTTTTCTGCTTCCACGTTGTCGAAGTTGTGGGCATTGCTGCGGATATTGTCGGAGATGGAGGCCAATGCCTCGCGCAACTGCTGTGCAGAGGTGTTATAGCGCTGCATCAGGTCATCGAAGGAGACCTGCGCCTGGCCGGCCCAACTGCCGCGCACGGAATCAACAACACCCTGCAGGCGGGTGAGCTCGCCTTGGACTTCATCATTGGTGTTATCGACCTTGCCGGCGGTGGAAATCATGACATCGGCTTGTGTCTTAAAAGTCTGAGACATAAGAGTGCGCCCCTCCTTAGGGCGGGTGAGATAGTAAGTGTTTCCCCCGAAAAAGCAACTGCGTTTCGCAGCTGTGCTTTCTCACCTTTATTGGACTGAGTTTTCGGCCAAACGGTTCCCGGCTTAAGCAAAATTTTTAATACTATTTTTTGACTAAGCTTTCAGTAGCCATGCGGCAGGCTGCCTTTTGTACAGCGTTGGCATTGTGGCGAGTGTGGCAGCCCACGGACATTTGATGTCCGCGGTCCTCCCAAGTAGTCCACTCCACCAATGAGCCGTCTCCGGGATCTTCGGTATAACTCAGCCGGCCAGCCTTTTCGGTGGCCTCGCGAAGGTCTGGGTCTTCGTCCACTTGAGCGTGGATTTCTTTAAAAAGGGCATCAGCCGGAACGTTAAACATTTCATCCGCTGCTAAAAGGATGCGCAGGTTGGGATCCTCACCGGTGGCAGTAACTAGGCCATCTTCGACCTTGGTGTGAAATCCGCTAGGTACAACCACGGACATTCCCTCGACGTCGAGGTGCTTCTCCCCTGGGTTTAATTTTTCGCTGCCAGGTTTCTGTGCACTTGGCGTTTCGGATTCTAGCGAAGCGGGCGCGGACTCTGGGGTGCTATCGCGCCCGGGATCGGCCGCGCGTGGTTGCGGGCGCGAGGACTCTGGAGCGGCATCGTCGTTGCTTGATGCTTGGGCGCCGATAGCCCACCAGGAAGCCCCGGCTACAGCAATGATGACCACTGCAATGGCCACGTGGAAGATATCGATAGCTCCGAGCCAACCGCGCAGACGATCAGACCAAGTAGGCGCAATTGGCTCTTCATGCACAGGTGCTTCCATCACCGTGGTGGGTGGAGCCGAGTCAGTGGACTGGGCAGTTGGATGCGGCGATGGAGCTGCTGTGTATCGTGCAGCCAACGGAGAGATAGCTGGTTCTGGGTCGACAAGGCGTACCCCAGTTACCTCCAATTGCCGGCAGATGATGGTTGTGGCTTCTTGCGCGATATCGGTGCCAGAAGTATCTGCAACCACGCAAGCTTCTACTTCCGGCCAGGATGGCCCAGCCATCTTGGATATCTGGTCCATGACTTGGCCTAAGGCCCAGCCTTCCACAATGCCGGTTCCCGGCAGGTCATAGCGGTAGACCGTTTCGGGACCTTCAAAGATAGTGGCCGCATCCAGGATAGTAACCGTAATCGGTTCTGCACTGGCTAGATCTCCATTGGAGGTAGGGGGCTCGCTGTGCGGATCGGCGCTCAGGTGGGTGGTCATTTACTTCTCTCCTTCTGTGTACACTGCTTGGGCAATGCCGAGGTTTTCGCCGCGGATGCTCCATTGGCCACGGCCGGGTGGTTGATGGCTGGGTTTTAAGCCAAAGATGGTGCCTTCGTCCCGGTCGGCGTCGAAAAGCAGCAACGCTGGCTGAAGATCACGCACGGCGGAGAAGAACTGGCCAAAGAGTGCTCGCCCGATGCCGCCGGATTTGCGGGCGATGACTAGATGCAGGCCGATGTCGCGGGCGTGAGGGAGCAGCTCCAGGAGAGGCGATAAGGCGATATCGCTCAACAGATCAGCATCGTCAATGACCAGGTAAATATCTGGGCCCTCCCACCAATCCCGCGCGGCAAGCTGCGCTGGCGTAATGTCCGGACCTGGAAGACGGGATTCCAGCGTGCGGACGGTATCTAGGATGGTCTCCTGGACGCTGGACTGTGTTGCGGCGTAGGCGGCCACCATGTCTTCGTCCAAGGTTCCCAAGTGGGCGCGGCGCTGATCGATGACCACTAGGCGCGCGTCTTTGCGCGCGAAGCCACTAATCCCGCGCATGATCTGCGCCAGGAAGGTGGATTTGCCACACCCCTGCGCGCCGATTGCCACGAGGTGCGGCTCGCGAGACGGATTCCACGTCAGCGTATCGAGGTCACGCCCACCAATGCCCCAGGCAATCTCTCCAGCGAGTACCTCTCCTTGGGCTGCAAGTGCGCCTGGGGTGAGCACTGCGGGCAGCATTTTCAAGCTCGGAACTGGGTCGGCCGCAGCATGGACGCGACAAATATGGGCGATGTCTTGGTTAGAAGTGCGGGCCAAGAGCATGTTCTCCCCTGCCGAAGTGAGCCCGCGCCCTGGCGCGCTGGGGAGCTTTTGCTGCAGCTTGCGGTCAATGAGCGAATCCAGGGCTTCGCCTAAGCGCAATTCGAGGCGGTTGGCAATGAGATCGCGGATAGCGGGGCGCATCGTGGTCCACCGCGAGGTGGCAATAACTACATGCACATGGGCGGAGGCGCCATCCGCAACGATCTCGGTGACCTTCTCCGAAAGATCTTCAAACTCTGCGTTCGAGGTTCCTATATGGTGCCAACCATCAATAACGAGGAAGGTTGCACGTTGTTCTGGGCGGCGGATAAACCCTGCTACCTCGTCCACGATGCGGCGCACCTTCTCGCCTTCCTCGCGCCCGGCTACACCCGATACGTGGGGCAAACGGTCCAAGGACGCTAACTGTCCGCCGCCAAGATCGATGACGTAGAAGCGCGCCTCCCGGGGACTATGCCGCAACGCCAGTGCGGAGACGATGGTGCGCAGCGCGCTCGATTTGCCGGACTGCGGGCCACCGCACAGGGCCATATGTCCGCCGTGCTGGGTGAAATCAATAATCAGTTCATCCTGGCGTTGGTAGTACGTCCTATCGATAATGCCGATGGGGGCGAGCAACTGGCCTTGGTCTGCTGCGGTCGAGGTCGCACCCGCGTCATGTGCGGCAGAAAGTCCCGGCAACGCGGATAGTTCAATGACCGGCGGTAGCGGCGGCAACCAGATGCGGTGGGCCGACTGCCCGCGCAACTGGGCTTCTTGTGCGGCGGCACGCACGACCTCAGAAAGCACCGTAGTGGATTCATCGAGAACCACCTCCGAGCCGGCATCTTCTACCTCTTGCGCCCAGCCATGAAAGAGCTGCACGCGGCCACTGGGCAAAGCACTGTGGCCGTCTAAGAAAACGCTGGCTAGCGCCCGGCGCGGCAAAGGGCCAGAAACATATGAGGCTTGGAAGCGGGTAAGTGCTTCGGCATCGGACTTGAGGTAGCCCGCGCCGGGTTGGCCGGGCAAATGGTAAGCATCGGTCACGCCGAGCACCTGGCGGGATTCCGCCGAGGAGAAGGTTTTCAGGCCGATTCGGTAAGACAGGTGGGAATCCAGCCCCCGCAATCGGCCTTCCTCGAGCCTTTGGGAGGCTAAAAGCAGGTGCACGTGGAGACTGCGCCCCAAGCGGCCGACGGCAACGAAAAGTTCCGCAAAGTCTGGGTGCTGGCCCAAAAGCTCCGAGAACTCATCGACGACGATAACTAAGGCTGGCAGTGGCCCGTGCTCATCCACTGCGGTGGCGGAGGCATTGTATTCGCCAACGTTGGCGAAATTCCCGGCGGTGCGCAGGAGCTCTTGCCGGCGGTTCATTTCACCGGAAATGGCATCATACATGCGCTCTACCAGAGTAGATTCCTCCTCCAGGTTGGTAATCACCGCGGAGGTATGCGGCAGGCGATCACAGCCTAAGAAGGTCGCACCGCCTTTGAAATCCACCAATACGAGGTTGAGCTCGTCTGGGCTATGAGTGGCGGAAAGCGCGGTCACTAGGGTGCGCAGCAACTCAGATTTTCCGCTGCCCGTCGCACCAATGCACAGGCCGTGCGGGCCCATGCCGCCGTGCGCGGATTCTTTTAGGTCAACCGTGACGGGCTGGCCTACCGTATCGATGCCAATGGGCACCATGAGGCGTGCCGATCCTTCTCGACCCTGCCACATTCCGCTAGCAGCCAGTTCTTCTACGTCGCGGTAGCCTAAAAGCCCCATGAGGTCGGTACCGCGGCGGCCGGCGGTGCTATCGGGGCGTCGGAAAGCGGCCATGCTACGCGCGAGCAACGTAGAGGAAGGCGCGCTCATGCCATCTGGGTCTCCGAGCACTTCTACGCCGGCTGCGGTAGCCACCTGCAGCTTTTGTCCTGCTACGAGGCACAGGCCTTCGTGCTCCGCGCGCACTCCCAGGGCAGAAGACGGCGCGCCGCCAACCTCGATGATGGTGGTGTAGGAATCATCGTGAAAGAAATCCTCAGTACCGGTGGTCAATACGCCATCGGCCACGAGGATGCGAAAGCGCGCCTTTTCCGGCTCGCGGGCATGCGGTAGCCACTTCAGCCACTCCCACTGGCCGCCGGTGGCTTCGATGCCGCAGGTCTCTGGACCATGGGCTAAGGCTAACTGCAGCACCATCGCGCGCACCATATCGCGCGCGGGGTCCTCAGACTCGCTGTTGCGCGCGCATGCGCTTCCGGAAACTGACAGGAAGCGAAACGCCTGTAGTTGAATGACTACTGGCATATCGGGCACGGTGCCTACCGCCTTGATGGTCTGGCGCATGCTTACCGCACACACTGGATCCAGATCCTCAGTCGCGCCAGAATCCGGCACGTTGATGGGCGTGCACAAGGTGGTGGGACCAGTTCCCACGCGAACTTCGAGGGCATCCGGATCATCGGGTCCACGCTCCCACATGCGACGCGAGCCCACCATCACGCTCAACTCCCCCGGTGCGGGGTGGCGATAGGTCTCATGCGCGCGCTGCGCGGCCGCATTCCGCAGCGCCTTTTCCCGCAGAGCTTTGATGTGGCGCAGGTAGGTGCGCCGAGTCTCATCCGGATCTTGTCCGCCGTTATTGGACCCAAACATCATGGCCATGCTCGCTAGCATCATCAGCGGAAACATCAAGGCCATAGGGCTAATCTGGCGCGAGCTTCCCGCACCCAGCACCATAAGGGCTACCATGCCGAGCATCGCCGCAATCATCACCACCGGAAGAAGCAACCGTACCAGCGGCACCGGTTGCGGGCGCACCGCCTCTGGAACCTCCTCGGCCTCTATGCTGCCGGTGGGCAGCGGTGGTGCTGTATCCCGCAACGGCATGGTCAACGGCTCGATCACGCGGGTCTCCCCGATCCCAAGCATGCCTTAATACCTCCCCCGAGCCACGCGCCAAACGCCCTTGGCCCCCTGCCAAGATTCCCCGCGCTGCGGTGGACACGTCGCCTCTAGTAAGCCACAATATGTGGCATTGGGCAAGGGGGACGCCCACAATCCATTCAAAGTTTGGGGGAATCATGACTACTTCTACGGCGCACCACCTGCGCCTTACCATCCGCATACACGCCGGCACTTTCCACAAAGAAGCAGACGTGGCGCTGCCGCTAAGTTCTAGCGTGGGCGAGCTTTTGGCCGAAATCACGGACTTGGTGGACGCTCCCACCATTTCCGAGCCTTGGCGTGCCAGCACTGTTTCTGGCCGCGCCATCGATCTCACCGCACCGCTGGCCGCCACTCCGCTCACGGAAGGCGCAATTCTTGTCCTGAGCCCGCGTGAGCGCCGACCCGCGCCCGTAATCCGGGATGCCGCAGAATCCCTCGCCGCCGCGGCCGAAGAGGATTCTACTGCCGCTCTTCCCACCGTCTGGGCATGGGCGGGGCTGCTTGCTGCTTTCATCTTGGCCCGGGCTTCAGCCCCGCCTATAGCAGCCTGGGCGGCTTTGTCCGTCGGTGCCTTCTTGCTAGCGCTGTGGACTCGGGCGCTTTCGCTAGTACACCTCACCTTGGCGGCCGGCATGGTGTGCGGTTGGGTGGCAATTTCGCCCGCGCTTGGCGACGTCCCCTTCGCCGCCCTAACTGCCAGCTCCACCCTCCTCCTTGTTCAGCTTGCCTGCCACGCCACCAGGTTGAGTACGGTGCGCACCACCGCAGCAGCGCTCACCGTAGCGGCGCTTTTATTGGTTGCAACCCTCGGCTATCTGCTGCCGGGTCTCGGTACGGGGCTGCACATCAGTCATGGTACGGCGGCCGCCGCGTGCACCATCATCGCAGGCATCATTCTGTTGGCCACAGCGCCAGCGGCAAGCATCGCCACTGCCGGTCTCAAGGTCCCGCAATTGCCCACCGCCGGCCAAGATCTCGCGGTATCTGATGCCCTACAACCAGATGTGGATACCCGCGCGCAGCGGGCCGGGCGCGCCTACGAGGGAATATGCTGTGGCCTTGCGCTCTGCCTCATTCCGGCTCTTTTCGCCCTCTCGCTTACGGGTAGTGGCGCGGCTCTTTCGCCGACCAGCGGTGCCCCTGATTCTCTCGCCGAATACATTGCGGTGCTCTTTGGTACCCAGCACACCGGCCTAGGATTCGTCCAAGCGCTGTGCGTTACCGTCGCGGGGGCCGTGGTGATGCACGCCGCTCGACACGGTCGTGCGCTGGCTAGTTGGGCGCTGATGCTGCTTGCCATCGCCTCGTGCCTTGCAACCTGCTTGTGCGCTACCCACGCCGTGGCGGATTCGGGGCTTGTGGCTTCTTGGGCACCGGCTCTCGTCTCCGGCCTGGTCTTGGCAGCGATGACAAGTGCCCCGCTGTGGGCGCCCAAGGTTGCTGAATTGGAGCCCACGACTATTGCTTGGTTTGAACGCATCGAATCGCTAGCCATTGCCGCTAGTCTTCCCTTGGGCTTGCACCTTGCGGGTATCTTCGTGCTTATTAGGGGGTTGGGATGATACGCTGCCGATTTCCTGCCGTTCACGTAGGCCGAAGTCGTACTCTCTCCGTTTACGCGGCCGCCGCGATGCTGCCTGGTGTCGTGCTGGCGGCTGTAGCTACTTCCGCACCGAACGCTGCTGCCCGCGAACCGGATCACGAGTGCGCGACCGCGCATGCCTCACCGCTATCGCCTCAGCCCAACGAAGATCAGCGCGATTACCGGGCTCGCCTCCATTCCTTTGCCACTGGTGAAGGCGTAAAGGTAGCCGTGATCGATACGGGTGTGGAGCCCCACGACCAACTGCGGAATCTTAGCGGCGGCGCAGACCTCGTCGCCCCAGAGGATCCCGAACCACACCGCGATTGCGACTTGCACGGAACCGTAGTGGCCGGTGTCATTGCGGGCCACGATATAGGAATCGCCCCGCGGGCAGAGATCTATGCCGTGCGCCAGACCAGCGCGCATTACCGCAAAGAGAAAGAAGAAAGCACCACTGGTTCGCTGGATACCTTGGCCCAGGCGATTGATGACGCCGCCGATGCCGGCGCCCGCATTATCAATGTCTCTGTGGTTTCCTGCGTCCCACCGGATGTGGCCGCGCAGGTGGATACCTCTCGGTTGGACGGTGCCTTAGCGCACGCGGAGAACTCCGGAGCGCTGGTCATTGCTGCTTCTGGCAATGCCTCTTCTGGCGGATGTGAAATGGGTGACCGCGTCTTTCCAGCGGATTCGCCTACGGTGCTTTCGGTGAGTGCCCAAGCGGATTCTCATGAACTCGCTGACTACTCTCTGAATTCGGCCGAAGGTCCCCAGCTTGCCGCGCAAGGATTTGTGCCACTTGCTCTAAACCCCGCAGGAGGCTGGGCCGATGGCAAGGAGGGCGCTGATGGCACTGCACAGTTCCATGGCACGTCCTTTGCCGCGCCGGTGGTCAGCGGCACGGCTGCATTGCTGGCGCAGCGCTTTCCCAACGATAGCCCGGCTGCGCTCCGCGACCGATTGAAAGACGCCGCGCAGCCGGGGCACGGATTCATCGACCCGCTTACGGTGCTCACCCATGTGGAATCAGCTTCGGGCATTGACACCAGGGCGATGGCCATCGAACCCGCCGAAGAAAACGCATCGTGTGCACCCCAACGCAGTTCCTGGGTGCTGGGCGGCTTGGTACTCTCACTAGCTGCATGGGCAGCCTGGCGAGGGATGCGGCCTAAGAGCTGACCTGCAAGGCTTGGTCACGACTCAGCGCCGAACCTTCCGGCAACAGCCGCAGGATCTCCCACGGTACTCGCGCGCCCACGCCTGTACCCAGGGCTTCCAAGGTCTCTTTATCCTTGACCTCGTGCCGCTGGCCCGTGGGCGAGACCACGTGATAACCATGGCCGCTGTCCGCACCTACTCCACCAGCATTGAGCCCACCGAAGCGATGTGCCACCGCCTTGCCAGCCAAGGCAACGGTACCTGCTTGGGCGGGTACCACTACCCCGCCGCCCTCGTTGCCCGCGCACATCCAGCCGTCGTCTGGGTTTAAGAAACGGAACGACGCGGAGGGAAGGTTGAGGTTTAAGGGGGCGTCGGCAAGCGCGGCTACCTCCTGCGGCGAAGCTGCCGATTCCTTGGCCCCTAGGCCCGTAAGCATCTCCGCTTGGGTGGGCGTGAGCTCTGCTACGCCCTTGGCTGTGCGCGCCCATAAGCCTTGGCCGGTGTCGATAACCTCGGGCGGATCGGCCGAAAAGTTCAGCGGTGGCAGCTCCTCAAAAGCATTGAGCAGCTCGGGAGGCACGGGCCAGGTGTGGGTGCTGTCTTCCACGCCGATGGCGCGCCGCACCACGCGCCCCTCAGTGCTGGAGGGATCTGGCAACGCTACGCGACCTTCCTGAGTGATAAGCCACTGCGTGCCTTCAGAGTCTACTAATGCGGCTCGCTTTTGGCCCAAGCCTTCCTGCTCAGGCTCGGCTAGGACAATGACCTCCTGCGAAGCGACCTGCTGGCCGCCAATACTGGTCGGGCTCTCCGCGGCGGGAGCCTCATCTTTGCCGGCCAAACAAGCTGTCCACTGCTGTTGTGGGGACTCGCCTTCGGCCGCAAGATACCCCGGCGCATCCGCGATGCCCACCGGCGAGCCCAATAAGGCTTCCTGCAGGTGCTCATCTCCGATGGTCTGCGCCTCCGCTGCCTGCCCGGCGATAATGCGTGCAGACGCCAGGTTGAATACTGGGTGGTAGGTGTCGTGGACATCCACAAAGAGCTGCCCTTGCTGCGAGCGAACGATCGGCGCATCGCCTGGCTGCGGACTTGGTTGCAACCATGCCAACATACCGGACCCTACCGCCAGGAAGGCGACGCCGACCCCACCGAAAAGTAGAGCTTTCCGGCGCCTAGCCAAAGGATCATGAATCATGCGGATATCGCCCAGCACAAGCCCATGCTCGACGCGGCGACGCAAGAATTTATGGCCCGATACCTGGGCCTTGGTAGTAGGCAGCGGACGTGCCATGATTTTCCCCCGAAAAGTCTGTGTACACCCAGCACACAGGCTAACCCAGGTGGCAGCCCACCGCCACTTGGGCGCTAATCGGCGCTGCGCCTTTCGCGGGTCACTTCTGCGCGCGCCGCCAGCTGGTCCGCCGCCGGGTAATCAACGGCAACTAGCGAAAGCCCCTTTGCCGGGGCCACAGGAATGCTCGAGGAACGCTTCGTCTCTTGGAGCAGCGACGCGGCGAAGTCAGCACCGCGGCGCCCCTCCCCCACACGCAGGCAGCACCCTACCAAGGAGCGCACCATCGACCAGCAAAAAGCATCGGCGCTCACGCGGGCTTCAAAAAGCTCTGGTTCTTCTGGAGTTGAAACATCTCGCCAGGAAAAATCCTGCAATTCACGGATGGTCGTGGCATTCGGCTTGGCTTTGCAAAAGGCCGCAAAGTCATGCAGGCCCACCAGCGCGGTGGCGGCTTCCTGCATGGCATCGATATCCACTGGCTTAATCCACTCGGCCGTATCCCGCGCACGGGTCGGCAGCGCGCCGCGCAGGTTGGTGGTAATCCGGTACACGTAGTGCCGCCGCAGCGCCGAAAAACGCGCATCGAAGCCTGCAGGTGCAAACTCGCAGCCATGCACCCGCACGTCCTCTGGCAAGAGCTTTGCTAACCGACGCACCAGCTTTCCTGGGTCCCCCGCCACCGAGCGCTGATCCAGCATCTCTGTAGGAACGTCCACGTGCGCCACCTGGCCACGAGCGTGAACACCGGCATCCGTCCGGCCAGCGACCGTAAGCGGGACCTCTGTGCGAGCAATCATCGCCAGCTTTTCTTCCAGCACGCCCTGCACGGTACGAAGACCGCCCTTCTGCTTGGCCCAACCGTGGAAATCCGTGCCGTCATAGGCCAAGTCCAAGCGCAGGCGAACGAATCCGTCCGCCGGCCCCTCTGGGGTGGTAGATGCTGCAACAGTCATGGTGGGCTTCATGCTACCGGAGTGTTTTCTGCTCGCCGACGCTAGGTCTGGCGCTGGAGGCAAGGCCCGCCAAGCGTAAACATGAAAAAGCCGCCGCCCTCCCACGGACGGGAAAGACGGCGGCGAGGCGCTAGGGCCGAAGGGAAATTACTTCTCCTCGGACTCCTCAGCTGCGGTCTCCTCGGCAGATGCCTCGGTCTCAGCAGCCTCCTCTGCCTTAGCTTCCTCAGCCTCAGCGGCCTTGGAAGCGGCAGCGCGGGTAGCGCGGTTAGCCTCGGAGGTCACAGTCTCTTCGAGAACGAGGGAGATCTGGGACATCGGGGCGTTGTCACCGGTGCGGTTGTCCAGCTTGATGGTGCGGGTGTAGCCACCCTCACGGTTCTCAAACTTCGGTGCAACATCGTCGAACAGGTAAGAAACAACATCCTTGCGCGGGATGAGCTTCAACACTGCGCGGCGGTCAGCAACGGTGCCGGACTTAGCCTTGGTGATGATCTTTTCGATGTACGGGCGAAGAACCTTCGCCTTGGCATCGGTGGTCTTGATAGCGCCGTGCTCGATCAGGCTGGCTGCCAGGTTGCTCAGCATGTGAGCCTGCTGCTTGGCGGAGCCGCCGAGACGGGCACCCTTCTTAGGGGTTGGCATTGTGTACTCCTCGTATGCGGTAAAAAGTTGAGCGCGCGGCAATAAAAATATTGCCGCAAGTCAGGGGGTTCTTTACTCGGAATCCTCAGCAGCTGGGTCCTTGAAGTCGCCGGTTTCTGCGTCGTAGCCCTCGAGCTGGGTCGGGTCGAAGTCCTCAGGGGTGTCCTTGAGAGCCAGGCCCAGATTAGCCAGCTTGATCTTTACCTCATTGATCGACTTCTGGCCGAAGTTGCGGATATCCAGCAGGTCGGACTCGGTGCATTCAGCGAGCTCGCCCACAGTGTGGATCTCCTGACGCTTCAGGCAGTTATAAGAGCGGACGGAGAAGTTCAGGTCCTCGATCGGCATGCCATAGGCAGCGATGTACTCGGTCTCCTGCGGGGAGGGTCCGATCTCGATGCCTTCGGCGGCGTTATTCAGCTCGCGAGCCAAGCCAAAGAGCTCGACCAGGGTGCCACCGGCGGAAGCCAGGGCATCGCGGGCAGAAATCGAGTTTTTGGTTTCGACGTCGATGGTCAGCTTGTCAAAGTCTGTGCGCTGCTCAACACGAGTTGCCTCGACCTTGTAGGAGACCTTGAGAACCGGGGAGTAAATCTGGTCGACCGGGATGCGGCCGATCTCACCGGAGGTAGGAGCGGCTGGGACGTAGCCACGGCCGCGCTCGACGACGAGCTCAATGTCCAGCTTAGCGGTGTCATTCAGGGAAGCGATGTGCAGATCCGGGTTGTGGATCTCCACGCCAGCCGGCGGCTGGATATCGCCCGCGGTGACATCGCCCGGGCCTTCCTTGCTCAGGTACATAACAACCGGCTCATCGGAGTCGGAAGAAAGCACCATGCTCTTGATGTTCAAGATGATCTCGGAAACGTCTTCCTTCACACCGTTGATAGTGGTGAACTCATGGAGAACACCATCGATCTTGATGGAGGTTACCGCTGCACCCGGGATGGAGGACAGCAGGGTACGACGCAGCGAGTTACCGAGGGTGTAGCCAAAGCCCGGCTCGAGCGGTTCGATGACGAACTTGGAACGAGACGAGTCGATGAATTCCTCGGTGAGCTGAGGACGCTGGGAAATGAGCATTGAAATTCTCCTTTTCGGCGACCGCTATTTGACGCCGGTAGAGGGGTAAAAATCTTCGGGTTCGAAGATTCCTGGTTATCCGCCAAGCCATTACAGGCCGTGCGGTATAACAGTTTACTTCGAGTAAAGCTCGACGATGAGCTGCTCCTGCAGCGGAATGTCGATCTGAGCGCGCTCGGGCAGCTGGTGCACGAGGATGCGCAGGGTATCAGGAACAACCTGCAGCCATGCCGGCACATTGGCATCGACGAGGGCGTCCTGAGCATCTTCGAACCATTCCATCTTCTTGGAGCGGTCACGGACATCAATGATGTCGTACTGGGTGACCTTGTAGGAAGGAACGTTGATGTTCTTGCCATTCACGGTGAAGTGACCGTGGGAGACAAGCTGGCGAGCCTGGCGGCGGGTGCGTGCCAGACCTGCACGGTAGACTACGTTGTCCAGGCGGGACTCAAGCAGGATAACCAGGTTATCGCCGGTCTTGCCTGGGAGGCGGTTAGCCTCTGCGTAGTAACGACGGAACTGACGCTCCAGCACACCGTAGGTGTACTTTGCCTTCTGCTTCTCTTGGAGCTGCAGCAGGTACTCAGATTCCTTGATGCGGTTGCGGCCAGCCTGTCCCGGTGGGTACGGGCGGCGCTCGAATGCCATATCTCCGCCGATCAAGTCGACGCGAAGACGGCGGGATACGCGGGTAGCGGGGCCAGTGTAACGAGCCATTTTCTTACCTCTTCCTTTCCCTTAAACCTTGCGGCGCTTGGTCGGACGGCAGCCGTTGTGCGGCTGTGGGGTTGCATCCGTGATCGAGGAAACCTCGAGGCCTGCAGCCTGCAGGGAACGGATGGCGGTCTCGCGGCCGGAGCCCGGACCCTTGACGAATACGTCAACCTTCTTCATGCCATGATCCATTGCCTTGCGAGCAGCGTTCTCGGCTGCCATCTGCGCGGCGAACGGAGTGGACTTACGGGAACCCTTGAAGCCAACGTGGCCGGAGGATGCCCAAGAGATAACAGCACCGGTCTGATCGGTGATCGAGACGATGGTGTTATTGAAGGTGGACTTGATGTATGCGTGGCCGAGGGCCACATTCTTCTTTACGACGCGACGGCCGGAACGGCGCGCGCCGGAACGAGTCTTTGGAGGCATGAATTACTTCTTCTTTCCTGCGATCGTCTTCTTCGGACCCTTACGAGTGCGCGCATTGGTCTTGGTGCGCTGGCCACGTACAGGCAGGCCACGGCGGTGGCGCAGGCCCTTGTAGCTACCGATTTCAATCTTGCGGCGGATATCAGCCTGAACCTGACGGCGGAGGTCACCCTCAACCTTCCAGGTAGCCTCAATTGCGTCACGGAGCGCCGACAGCTGGTCATCATCCAGGTTGTCAGTGCGCAGGTCAGGAGAAATGCCAGTCTTTTCTAGCAGTTCCTTGGCACGGGTTGGACCGATGCCGTAGATGTAGGTGAGAGCGACCTCCATGCGCTTATTGCGGGGGAGGTCAACACCAGCTAGACGTGCCATATGGCGTGTCCTTTCGGGTTGTTACGGCGGTTTTCTCCCCATCCGTCCCGCTCCATGCAACGCTTCGCCCGGGCCGTGCCGGGATCCTTGGGTTGCTTATCAGTGCGGGCTCAGGCCACCGTCGCCTGAGGTGGACAGGGCGAACCTAGGGTTCGCCCTTGGGTGAGGAGGCTTACTGTCTTTACTTGTAGCGGTAGACGATGCGTCCGCGGGTAAGGTCATAAGGAGACAGCTCTACAACCACGCGATCCTCTGGGAGGATGCGAATGTAGTGCTGACGCATCTTGCCAGAAATGTGTGCAAGAACCTTGTGTCCGTTGTCAAGCTCGACACGGAACATTGCATTCGGCAAAGGCTCGATAATGCGGCCTTCTACCTCGATTGCGCCTTCCTTAGCCATAACCTCTACTTTTCTGGTGCCGGACAAGTGTGCCGTCACCTGCATGTTTGTTGTCTACTGCGGGGGCGTATCGGCGCCAGCCTCGCTGACGCTATACACCGTCTTAACAGCATACGCTGCAGCGACACGTTTTCCAAACCGCTGCGCTTTCCGACGCCCACCGCCGAGTCCACCTACTTCCCTCCCCCACCTTCCTTCCGAAGGGAGGAAAATTTGTGAGGAGAAATAAATAGCGAAAGTCCCCCGCACCGGCTTTCCTTTTCAAGGAACCGGCACGGGGGACTCAGTTAGCGCGGTAGCGCCAAAGTCTTAGTAGATGAAGACCTTATCGCCAACCTGCACGTTATCCCAGTAACGTTTTGCAGCGTCTGGCGGCAGGTGAACGCAGCCATTGGAATCAACGGCCGGGTCATCCAAGTGGAAAGCGTGGCCGTTATTGGTGAAGTAAATGGAGTACGGCATCGGCGCGTTGTTGAACTCGCGGGAGATGTCGTTCTCTACCTTGCGGCTGACGTGGAAGGTGCCGCGTGGGGTTTCCTGACCGCGCATGCCGGCGGACATTGCCGGGGAGACGTAGGAAACCTTGCCGCCATCCTGCAGCCAGGTGCGACGGCCATTGAGGTCGACACAAACCTTCGCATCGGCCGGGCACGGGCCGCGGTCGAACTGGTTAGCGCGACGCTGTGCTTCTGCCTTACGGGCGGCTGCCTCAGAGCGTGCCTTTTCCGCGGCAACGCGTTCGGCATTAGCGCGGGCAGCGGCTTCACGGGCCTTGCGTGCTTCCTCGTTCTTCTGGGCGATCAGGCCTGGGAATAGGAACTCTACAGCACCGTCAACTGCAGTCTGGACGCTAGGAGCCAGTTCAGGGGAGAATTTCTCTGCCTGGTCCAGAACCTGGTTGCGAGTATTCCATGCCTGCTCGCGAGTCTGGCCGTAGAAATTGTCCAGCTGTGCCTTAGCGTCAGCAGTGAGCTTATCCAGGCCAGATTGAGAAGAGAGATGGTGGAGATCGGAATTTGCCTTGGAGCTGAGCTGATCCAGGTTAGGAATCTCCTGGGCGGTAGCGGCAGGAGCTGCAACGGTGGCGCTCAAGGCCATAACGCCAGCCACAGCGGGCGCTGCAACCGTGGCGCGGATCTTGCGGAAGCTAAATTTCGACATGGCTGTGAGTATAAACCTTTCGGGGATATATGCCTAGTTGAACAGGCAATTTTGGGAATATGTATTAGTAGCGGCGAGTGAGAATTCGAGGACCATCGGCGGTGGCGGCCACCGTATGCTCCCAGTGAGCGGCAAAAGAGCCATCGAGGGTGACGACCGTCCAGTCATCTTCCAGCACGGCAGAATCCTCTGTGCCCAAAGTTAGCATGGGTTCAATCGCCAGCACAGAACCTTCTTGAATCAGCGGGCCGCGGCCTGGCCGGCCTTCGTTAGCCAAGTACGGATCCTCATGCATGGTGCGGCCAATGCCGTGTCCGCCGTAGCCGTCAACGATGAAAAGATCTACGCCAAACTTTTCCTCTGCGTGGCGGGTGGCCTGTTCGAGGGCATGGGAGACGTCGGTAAGCAGATTGCCTGGAACCATAGCCTGGATGCCTTCCATGAGGACCCATTCGGTGGCTTTATTGAGGGCATCCACATCGGGGTCCAGCTCCCCTACGGCAAAGGACCAGGCGCTATCGCCCACCCAGCCGTCGAGGGTAGCTCCGCAATCGATCGAAACCAGATCCCCCTCAGCAAGGATGGTCTCCTTATCGGGGATGCCGTGAACAATGACGTCATTGACGGAGGCGCAAATGGAACCAGGAAAGCCCTCGTAGCCCTTAAACGTGGGATAGGCACCGGCATCGCGGATGGTCTGCTCTGCCACTGCGTCGAGCTCGAGGGTAGATACGCCAGACGCCGCAGCAGCGCGGACTTCCTGCAGTGCCTTACCGACGATCTCGCCGGCAGCCTGCATGGCGTCTAGCTCACCCGGGGTACGGGCGGGGATGCGCTTACTGCGGCGTCGAAAAGCCATGCTTATTTACCCAGTGCTTCCATGGCACGGGCATTGATTTCTTCCACGGTGCCTTCGGCCTTGATGGGAATAATGGCATCGCCGTAGTGCTCGATGAGCGGGAAGGTTTCCTCGCGGTACACACCGAGGCGGGTGCGAATCGTCTCCTCGTTATCATCGGCGCGGCCCCGGGCCATCATGCGCTCGACCACAACATCTTCAGAAACCTCGAAGTTGAGCACGCCATCGAGCTTTTCGCCCTTCTTAGACAGCAGCTCCTCCAAGATGTCAGCCTGCTCGGTCGTGCGTGGGAAGCCGTCCAGCAGGAAGCCATTCTTGGCATCATCTTGATTCAAACGATCCTCAACCATGCGGGCGGTGACGTCAGTAGGCACCAGCTTGCCTGCATCAATGTAGGACTTTGCCTCTACACCCAGCGGGGTGCCCTCGCCGATATTGGCGCGGAACAGGTCGCCAGTGGAAATGTGCGGGACGTTCAGCTTCTCGCTGAGGATGGCTGCCTGGGTGCCTTTGCCGGCACCGGGAGGTCCTAGAAGTACAAGACGCATTACTTAAGTAGTCCTTCGTAGTTAGATTGCAGTAGCTGGGATTCGATCTGCTTGACCGTAGTCAAGGCGACGGAGACCATAATCAGGATGGCCGTACCGCCAAAGGCGGAAGTACCGCTGGCGGACGAGCTACCCACACCGAGGTCCAAGAGGATATTCGGCAGGATGGCGATGACCGCCAAGTACAGGGCGCCAACGCACAGCAGTCGGTTCATCACATAACCAAGGTACTCTGCGGTCGGGCGGCCCGGGCGAATGCCGGGGATAAAGCCGCCGTACTTTTTCATATTATCCGCCTGCTCTGCTGGGTCGTACTGCACCGAAACGTAGAAATAAGCAAAGAAGATGGTCAGGACGAAGTACAGCACAATGTACTGCCAGGAGGATGGCGCCTGCAGGTGCGCGATGACATTGCGCTGCCACCAGTTATCCGGGGTGCCAGAGGAGCCAGAGTTAACAATCTGGGTAATTAGCACCGGCATGTAGATGAGGGAGGAAGCGAAGATGACCGGGATAACGCCGGCCTGGTTGACCTTCAGCGGCAGGTAGGTGGAGGAACCACCGTACTGGCGGCGGCCTACCATGCGCTTGGCGTACTGGACCGGGATGCGGCGCTGGCCCTGCTCGATGAAGGTAATGCCCACGACCAGGATGACCAAGCCAGCGGCGACCATAGCGAAGACAAGGCCGCCATTGTTCTGCAGAATGCTTACACCATCGGTAGGCAGACGGGTGGCAATACCGGCGAAGATGAGCAGGGACATACCGTTGCCAATACCCTTTTCAGTAATGAGCTCGCCCATCCACATCACTAGTACGGCACCAGAGGTCATGGTGACCACGAGGACGATGAGGGTAAAGAAGTTACGGTCTTCTGCCAAGACCGGTACACCCTGGCCCAGCAACTGCTCGCGGTCTGCCAGCGCGACAATGCCGGAGGATTGCAGCAGCGCCAACGCCAGAGTCAAGTAGCGGGTGTACTGGGTCATCTTGGCCTGTCCGGACTGGCCTTCCTTCTTCAATTCCTCGAAGCGCGGAATGACCACGGTCAGCAGCTGCACAATAATCGAGGCCGTAATGTACGGCATGATGCCGATGGCGAAGATCGACAGCTGCAGCAACGCGCCACCCGAGAAGAGGTTGATGACGGAGTAGAGATCTCCGGACTGTTCGGTCAGCTGGCGCAAGCGCCCAGCAATGGACGCATAGTCAACACCCGGAGATGGAATCTGTGCGCCGACGCGGTACGCAATGATCATCACGATGGTGAAGATGATCTTCTTACGTAGGTCGGCATCCTTGAAAGCCTGCAAAATGGCGGACACTACAAAATCCTCCTGGCCTACCGCTGCCGAACGCGAAATCTAGGGAGGGTTTCGCGTCCATTCGCGGAGGTGGAACTCATCTGCCCCTAGGAAACTGGACCCCCCTGAGCCAAATGGCTTAGGGGAAAATTAGCTTTCCTTCAGGAACGGTTGAACACTTATGACCCCATCACCCTACCAGCCTTGCCCGGCATAGCCACATTAAGACCCAATAGTGTGACCATGATTGCTTCTTCTTTCGCACGTTTGGTATCCGGGGTTTACCATGAAGGGGTATTGCCATCGCGCAATTCCCTTTTTAATCTCCGACCTCGCGGGTTCCTGCGCCACGAGGCCGTTATTGGTGTGAACCTAATGTTGCGAAAGAAGATCAGATGAGCAAGAAATTCACGCCGATGACCGTTGCTGAGATCATCGACGTATTTATCCCTAGTCCGAATCCCTTCCGCTGGGAAGCTTTCGATGGTTCCGCTACTGGACCCGAAGATGCCCAGTACAAGGTGACCATCAATAGCCTTGAAGGCTTGTCTTTTATAGCCACCCATCCCGGCGATGTGGGATTCGCCCGCGCCTATGTCACCGACGGCATCACGGTGCACGGCGATCACCCGGCCCACCCCTATGGCATTTTCGACGCCCTGCATGCCATGTACGACAAGTTTGAAAAGCCGGATGCGAAGACACTGGCACGCGTGGTGCGCTCGCTGGCGTCCATGGGCGCCTTCCAGATCCAGCCCGTTCCCGAGGTAGAGCGCGCCTCTTGGCTGCGCCGCAAATTGCACGATGGCCTTTCTAAGCACTCGAAGCAGCGCGATGCAGACGTCATTTCAGACCACTATGACGTGGGCAATGACTTCTACGAGCTCTTCTTGGGCGATTCCATGACCTATACCTGCGCCTACTACCCATCCCCAGACGCCACCTTGGAGGAGGCGCAGGAGAATAAGTACCGCCTCATCTTTGACAAGCTGCGCCTCAAGGAAGGCGACCGCCACCTAGACGTCGGCTGCGGCTGGGGCGGCATGGTGCGCTACGCGGCACGCCGAGGCGTGAAGTCCGTTGGCGTAACCCTGTCCAAGGAGCAGGCCGAGTGGGGCCAGCGCATGATTGAAGAGGAAGGCCTGCAAGACCTCGCGGAGGTCCGCTTTATGGATTACCGCGATATCACCGAAGAGGACTTCGATGCCATCTCCGCCATTGGCATTATCGAGCACATTGGCGTGAAGAATTACAACGACTTCTTCAAGTTCCTCCACGACAAGCTGAAAGTCGGCGGCCTGATGCTCAACCACAACATCACCTACCCGGATAACCACAAGACGCCTAAGGGCGGCTTCATTGACCGCTATATCTTCCCCGACGGCGAGCTCACCGGTTCCGGCAACGTCACCAAGGCCATGCAGGACAATGGCTTTGAAGTCATTCACACCGAGTCTCTGCGCTTTGATTACATGCGCACGCTGCACGATTGGTGCGAGAACCTGAAGGAAAATTGGGATGAGGCCTGCGCCACCGTGGGCCTGCCAACCGCCCGCCTCTACGGCATTTATATGGCCGGATCCGAATGGGGCTTTGAGCGAAATATTATCAACCTTTATCACTTCCTCGGCGTAAAGCTGGGCGAGGCCGGCTCCCGCGCCGGTGTGCCTGAGCGCCGCTGGTGGGAAGATAGCCGCTTTTAAGGAGGCCTTCCATGACACTCATTGATAACTTGCGCGAACGCCTCTCCGCCGCACGACCGCGGCCAGTGGATGCCATGCCCATCGAGCCGGTGGGGTGGGCGGCGCATCATGAGGGCGTCGATAAGCTGCTGGCCAGCTTCCGTGCAGTTCCGTCCGATAAGCGTGTGCGCCTAGCTAAGAAGACGTCTAACCTTTTCCGCGGCCGCAGCGAGGAGCAAGCGGGCCTAGACGTTTCGGGCCTCGGCGGCGTCATCGAGGTCGACCCGGTAGCCCGCACGGCCGATGTCCAAGGCATGTGCACCTATGAGGACCTCGTCGATGCCACCCTTCCTCATGGCCTGATGCCCTTTGTTGTACCGCAGCTCAAGACCATTACGCTCGGCGGTGCGGTCACCGGCATGGGCGTGGAATCCACGAGTTTTCGCAATGGCCTGCCGCACGAGTCCGTCCTCGAGATGGACGTGCTTACGGGCATGGGTGAGATCCTGACCTGCTCCCGCGAGGAGAATGTGGATCTCTTCCGCCTCTTCCCTAACTCTTATGGCTCGCTGGGCTATGCAGTGCGCCTTAAGATCGAGCTGGAGCCCGTGCCCGCCTTTGTGGAATTGCGCGAGGAGCGTTTCCACACCGTGGAAGAAGCCAGCCGCGTGCTTGCCGACGTCGCTTCTTCCCACACCCACCGCGGCGAGCCGGTACACGGCCTCGACGGCGTAGTGTTTTCCGAAGATGAGGCGTACTTGGTCTTCGCGCGCTTTACCGATGAGGAAGGCCCAACCTCCGATTACACGCGGGACAAGATCTACTACCGCAGCCTCCAGCACGTCTCTGGCATCCGGCGCGACCGCCTGACCATCCGCGATTATATCTGGCGCTGGGATACCGACTGGTTCTGGTGCTCGCGCGCCTTTGGTGCGCAGAACCCCAAGGTGCGCAAGGTGTGGCCGCGCGAATTGCGCCGCAGCTCTTTTTATTGGAAATTGGTCCGGCTCGACCGCAAATACGAGCTGGAATATAACTTCATCAAAAAGCCCCACGGCAAGCCACGTGCTGAACGCGTGGTTCAAGATATCGAGGTCACTCCAGAAAACCTGCCGGAATTCCTCCATTGGTTCTTTAATGCTTCCGATATCCAGCCGGTGTGGCTCTGTCCAATCCGACTGCGCGGTGGTGTGGACGAGCTGGTAGGCACGGGCGACATCGCCTCTAATTCGAGCGACCCCTGGCCGCTCTACCCACTTCGCCCCGGGCAGACCTGGGTCAACGTTGGCTTTTGGTCCGGTGTGGACGGCGATCACGTGGATCCCTCCGCTCCAAATAACGGCGCGTTCAACCGCGTCATCGAAGCCAAGGTCAATGAGCTTGGCGGACACAAGTCCCTCTACTCTGAGGCCTTCTATTCCCGGGAAAAGTTCGAGAAACTCTACGGCGGCAATCTTCCCGCCACCATCAAAGCGGTTACCGATCCAGGCGACCGCTTCCCTGGCCTGTATGAGAAGACCGTGGACGAGGCCTAGCCTTCCCCATCCCTCCAGGTGTCAACGCATCATCTGATACGAGGCGAGGCAAAGCACAACGGGTGGAACGCCCTCCCCGAGCGTTCCACCCTTTTTCTTCTTTCCTTTTACAGGATAAAGCTTTGCTTAGTATGCAGCGGTGACGTTGTCATAACCGTTGATCTTCAGCGCATCCATGATGCGCTGAACCGCCGCCTCATCCTTTTCTGGGGTTATAGGTCTCCGGGAAGGTCACGTGAGCGGAGTGGTCATCCTTGAACTCAATATTCATGAATTCGTGGCCCACCTCCTGGGTAGCTAGTGCCAGCTCGCGTTGCACAGCCAACTTGCCGCTTTGCAGGTTGCCACCATTGAAACCAGGATCGACTTCTTCAGAGCCTTCTGCAGTCCCACCATTGATGACATCTCCTTGTAACCGGTGATGCGGCCGTTTTCCGCATGGGCACCCGGCTGCTGATCTGGTGCGGACTGCTGGCCGGTCTTCGCCGGATCCGGCTGGGACAACTGATCTTGAGCATCGACTGGGCCGGTGGAACCCGCGAAGGGCATGATTGCAGCGACTGCGGTAGCAAGCAGGGAGGAAATAGACGACATAAGAATCACCTTAGATGTAGATGATTGCAAACTAAGATTGGCTGTAACGACAATGAATATATATCGCCATACCTGCAACCCTATTAATCAATAAAGGTCTCCTGTCAGACAATTTGACCCGCGGTCCCTACCCAAACACAACCAAAACATAGGAAGTGTTTCCACGATCACTAGAGTCCGCCCCCCAAGAAAAGCGCATGAAAAATCCCCCTGCCCCGCTAATACGGAGAGGGGGACGAAAATCTACTTGAAAGAGATTACTTGGTGTTGGCGGATCCGCCAGCAGCCTCGATCTTCTCTACAGCAGACTTGGAGAACTTATCAGCGGTGACGTTCAACTTAACGTTGATGTCGCCGTTGCCCAGAACCTTGACCGGCTTATTAGCGCGGACCAGGCCAGCAGCTGCGATGTCAGCAACGGTGATGTCGCCGCCATCTGCGAACTTCTCAGCAAGGTCAGCAACGTTGACTACCTGGTACTCAACGTGGTTCGGGTTCTTGAAGCCCTTCAGCTTAGGCAGACGCATGTGGATCGGCATCTGGCCACCCTCGAAAGCAGCAGGTACCTGCTTACGAGCACCGGTGCCCTTGGTACCGCGACCAGCGGTCTTACCCTTGGAAGCCTCACCGCGACCGACGCGGGTCTTAGGCTTATTTGCTCCTGCGGTTGGGCGCAGGTCGTGCAGCTTGATGATATCAGCCATGGTTTACTCCCCTGCCACTTCTTCGACGGTGACCAGGTGGCGAACCTTCTGAACCATACCGCGAACGATCGGGGTGTCCTGCTTCACTACGGACTGACCGATGCGCTTGAGGCCAAGAGCCTCAATGTTCTTGCGGTGGTTCGGATTGGTGCCCACCAGGCCCTTTACCTGTGTAATCTTCAGAGCCATTGTTTATGCCTCCTGACCTGCGCGCTTGCGCAGCATACGGGCCGGGGTGACCTCTTCGAGGGACTTGCCACGGCGTGCGGCAACCTCTTCAGGGCGAACCAGCTGCTTGAGGCCGTCCACGGTAGCGCGGACGACGTTGAGTGCATTGTCGGAGCCCAGAGACTTCGACAGGATGTCCTGCACGCCAGCGCATTCGAGCACTGGACGAGCAGCACCACCAGCGATAACACCGGTACCAGGTGCGGCAGGCTTCATCATGACGATGCCAGCTGCGTCGCGACCCTCAACCGGGTGGGTGATGGTGCCGGCAATCATTGGAACGCGGAAGAAGTTCTTGCGAGCCTCTTCAGCGCCCTTCTGGATTGCGGCCGGGACTTCCTTGGCCTTGCCGTAGCCAACGCCAACCTGACCCTGGCCGTCACCGACGACGACGAGGGCGGTAAAGGACATGTTGCGGCCACCCTTAACGGTCTTGGAGACGCGGTTAATGGTCACAACGCGCTCGATGTACTTATCGCGCTCGTTGTCCTGATGGTTACGACGATCGTTGCGGCGGCCGTTGCCACCGCGGTTGTTCTTGTTGTTCTCGGCGGAGCGTCCGCCGTCACGCTGTTCACGGTCCGACATTAGGCGTTCCTTCCGTTGATGTTTCCGTTGACGATGATCATTAGAACTTCAGACCACCTTCACGTGCGGCGTCAGCCAGCGCAGCGACGCGGCCGTGGTACTTGTAGCCTGCGCGGTCAAATACGACGTGCTCGATGCCAGCGGCCTTTGCGCGCTCGGCAACCAGCTCGCCTACCTTAGCGGCCTTGGCCTTCTTATCGCCCTCGAGTGCACGAACGTCCGCCTCCATGGAGGATGCGGAGACCAGGGTGTGTCCTGCCAGGTCATCGATGACCTGGACGTGCATGTGGCGGGAGGAGCGGTGAAGAACCAGCCGCGGTGCCTCAGGGGTGCCACGCAGGGTCTTACGGATACGGAAGTGACGGCGTGCGCGTGCTTCGCGACGACGGGAGGAGATATCCTTGCCGACTGGAGTGCGCTTGGTGTTTTCAGTGTTTGCCATTGCTTACTTACCCGTCTTTCCGACCTTGCGACGGATCTGCTCGCCTTCGTAGCGAATACCCTTGCCCTTGTAAGGATCGTCCTTACGCAGACGGCGGATATTAGCGGCGATCTGTCCGACTAGTTGCTTGTCAATACCGGTAATGGACAGCTTGGTTGCGCCGTCCACTGCGAAGGTAATTCCCTCCGGAGCCTCGATGAGGATCGGGTGGGAGTAGCCCAGGCTGAATTCCAGGTCCTTACCCTTCTGCTGAACACGGTAGCCAACACCGAAGATTTCCATCTTGATGGTGTAGCCCTCGGTCACGCCAACAACGGCGTTGTTCAGCAGGGAGCGGGACAGACCGTGCAGCGCACGGTGCTTGCGGTGGTCATCAGGGCGGGAGACGGACAGGACGCCGTCTTCCAGGTTGATGGCGATAGGCTCTGGAACGTTAACGCTCTGGGTGCCCTTAGGGCCCTTAACCTCAACGTCTTGGCCGTTGATCTTGATTTCGACGCCGTTTGGTACGGCGATTGGTGCTAGACCGACTCGAGACATGTGTCAAACCTCCCTTTACCAGACGTAGGCGAGAACTTCTCCGCCTACGCCCTTCTCCTCAGCCTGACGGTCAGTCAGCACGCCGTGGGACGTGGAGATGATAGCCACGCCCAGGCCGCCCAAGACCTGTGGCAGTTCGGTGGACTTTGCGTACACACGCAGACCCGGCTTAGACACGCGACGCAGGCCAGACAGGGAGCGCTCGCGGTTGTTGTACTTCAGCTCGAGGGACAGGGTGTGGCCCTCAACGGTGTAGTCAGCGATGTAGCCTTCCTGCTTCAAGATGTCAGCAATATTTGCCTTCAGCTTGGAGGTAGGCATCGACACGGTGTCATGGTGCGCATTACTTGCGTTGCGCACGCGCGACAGCATGTCGGCAATAGGATCAGTCATAGTCATATGAGTGACCGTGTACCTTTCTCGTTGCGGTTCCCGTGCTCACCAAAGCGTTCTCCGTGTGATTTCGGGCTACTCACGCTCCCCACGGTCAATACCGCGAGGCGCTCGCCACCCTTTGATTCAGACAACGGTCCGCTATCTACGGCGAGGGGCCTACAACAAAGTTGATGTTCAGTTCTTGCATCGGCTCGGCGCTTTCTGCAGCTCAGCGCACCAAAATTCGCAATGACTTAGGCACGCCAACGCCTCAGCGCAAGCACGAGGTACTATGATACGCCATAACCTGCGGTTTTCCAAATGGTCCCACTCCTTCATTAAAGTCGGGACCTGCACGAACGCATATAAGGAGTTAGTCATGAGCGAGACGCACGAGGACCCCATCCAATCCGCACACGAGTGGCTCGAAGAAGCCGCCCGTCTCCTCGGCCTTGATCCTCAGGAGGCAACCGCACTCACCCGCGAGATCCTGGACCTCACCAAGGACGTCGCGCACAATCGCTCCCGCCCCGCGGCCCCACTTACTGCTTTCCTCGTGGGCCTTGCCTCCAGCAACGTGGATGAAGCCCGTAGCAATATTGACGCCCTAAAGGAGGTACTACGGTAATGGCCGGCCGCAAGAATTCCACTTTCGCCGTCACTAAGGTCCGCTTGGGAGATGGTCTGCAGATCGATACCCGCGCCGATACCGTCGCCGGCGAGGAGCCACTCGAAATCCGCGTGGGCGGTCAGACCATTACCACCACCATGCGCACTCCCAGCCATGACGTGGAGCTAGCGCACGGTTTCCTACATTCGGAAGGCCACATTGCTTCGCTTGGCGACGTCGCCGAGGCCCGCTACTGCGCCGGCGCCACCGTCGAAGGCATGAATACCTACAATTTGCTCGACGTCGAACTTACAAAAAAGAATGTGCTCGACCTCAGCGATCTGCGCTTGACCACCACAACCTCCGCCTGTGGTGTATGCGGTACCTCCTCTATAGAAGCATTAACCAAGCAGACGCGCTACCCGATTCCCCAAGTTCCGGTAGATCCCTATGTCGTGGCCAAGCTTCCCGAAGCTCTGCGCGCTGAGCAAAAAGAATTTAAGAAGACCGGCGGAATCCATGCCGCCGGCGCCTTCACCCTAGACGGTGAACCGGTAGTCATCCGCGAGGATATTGGCCGTCACAATGCCGCAGATAAGGTCATCGGCCACCTCCTTTTAGAAGACCGCCTGCCCGCAGACGACCTCATTTTGGTCATGAGCTCGCGCGCCAGCTTCGAACTCGTTCAAAAGGCCGCAATGGCCGGATTCGGCATGCTCGTTGCTGTGAGCGCCGCCTCCTCCCTAGCGGTAGAGACTGCCCGCGAAACTGGCATGGCACTCGTCGGTTTCGCCCGCGGTGACCGCTTTAATCTGTATTCCGGTGAACTCGCTTAGTCGCGGTAGGCCTCCGGGCCGCGATTGAGCCACGCGTAGACGCCGCCAACCAAAAGGCCGCCGCCAATAAAGTTGCCGATCCAGACCAGGATCCAATTGAGAGCCACGTTGCCGGCCGTCAACGCTGCCGGCACCGGGTCGGAGGCGAATAGCGTGATGCTAAACAGGCAGAAGTTCGCGATAACGTGCTCTAGGCCTAAAGCCACGAAAGCGCCAATGATCGGAATGATGACAAAGAACTTCGAAGCTGCATCCTTGGCGAAGATGGCACCGACGATGCCCATGTTGACCACAAAGTTCGCGGCAATGGCCTCTACCAGCATGCCTTGCGGGGACTTGATAAGCTTGCCTTCAGAAACCGATACCAGAAGGTGCGAGGGATCTAGGTCAGCAAATTTGGCGGACATCGCCATAATGGCGGCAAAGATGATCGCCCCCACCAGGTTGAAAATGGTGGTAATAAGCAGCAAGTAAAAGGCCTTGCCCCACGCCACATGCTTATTGCTGGCGGCATAGACCATGTACATCATGTTGCCGGTAGCTAGATCCGCGCCCAAGAGCAAAATGGCAAAAAGGCCGACACCAAAAAACAGGGCGAAAGCCACAGCACCCAAACCCGGCGCTACACCATTGACAGCTTGGCCTACCACGCCGGCAAAGGCGGTACCGATGCACAGGTACACGCCGGCCAAGGTAGCGCGAACTGCAAAGCGAGCGAAGGATTCATCTAATAAGGTGACCTTCTTGACGGCCGCCGCCTTGGTGGCATCATTGAGAGACATTTCTACCTCATTAATCAAAGAGTATTAAATCCTTCTAATCTTATCCTGACCACCTGATTCCGCGTCAATTCCGGGTATGCATAACACTGCGTTGTAAGCTAGAACTTTCCTATCACCCGTATTTTCTCTTCGGAGGTCGCATGGATTCCCACTACCGGCCGCGGAGGGAACCGAATCGGCTTCCCGCTAACGGGCGCCGCAGCGTTCCATCGCGATCCGACCGCACAGATGCTGATCGCCAATGGCGCCAGACCGAAACGCGCACCCGCCAACAACAGCGCCGCCGCCCACCGCGCCGCGTTGAGGACACCTCACTTCCCCGACACCGCCGCAAACCCACGCTGTGGGAGCGGATCAAAAAGGTATGGAAGTCCTCCGGCATCCTTCGCGTGGTTATCGGCATCGTTGCCACGGTGCTACTCGCCAGCACGATTAACCGGGTGGTCAACCCACCAGCGGGTCTAGAGACCAATGAAGTCACTGCAGAAGAGGCACCTGCCATCGACCCTTCACCTGCAGTCGAGCTCTTCATCCCAGCCATTGAGGTTCATGCCGATTTTCAAGACGGCTCCTGCCGCGTAGTAAACGGTGCCATCAATCCGGACTCCATGAATAAGGCCTGCACCTATACTGCCGAAGACCGCCCTTATTCTCTGCCGGGCACGACGTCCCAGGACATCGTGGTCATTGCCGGCCATACCGGTGCGGGCGTGCCAGGCGTTTTCAATAACCTCTACGATGGTTCCGCGAATGAGCACAAGGTTCATCTGGGGGACAAGCTCTACGTGCGCACACAGAACTCCGGCCAGAACTGGCTCATCTATACGGCTACCGACTTACACGACCCAGATAAACAGGGGCTTTCTGACGACGCCTCTATTTGGGGCGAAGGCCCCATGCCCGGCCGCCTTCTCACCATCAGTTGCATTCAACCTGCCAACCCTTTGGAGCCGGCAGTGCGTAACGCGGTCGTCGGCTGGCAGTATGAGGGCACCACGCACACAGAGACCGAAAGCGCCTAAGCCACACCCGCAGAAGCCGGCGCCTGCGCACCTTTGAAGTCAAGCTGCTCGGTAAAACTAGAAAATCCCAACGCCCCTTCCGGGGAGTTGGGATTTCTTAGCGCTCTATTTACTTGAACGGGAAGCCGAGCTCGCGCAAGAGCTTGCGCCCCTCGTCGTCGTTAGTAGCGCTGGTAACGACGGTGATGTCCATACCACGAGGGCGGTCGATCTTGTCGATGTCGATCTCGTAGAACATGGACTGCTCGGACAGGCCGAAGGTGTAGTTGCCGTGGCCGTCGAACTGCTGATCAGACAGACCGCGGAAGTCACGAATACGTGGCAGCGCGATGGTCAGCAGGCGGTCCAGGAACTCCCACATGCGGTCGCCGCGCAGGGTAACGCGTGCACCGATGGGCATGCCTTCACGCAGCTTGAAGTTCGCAATGGACTTCTTAGCGCGACGCAGCTGCGGCTTCTGACCGGTAATAGCGGTCAGATCCTCGAGTGCGCCGTTGATGACCTTGGAGTCACGTGCGGCTTCGCCAACACCCATGTTGACAACGACCTTGGTGACGCCAGGGATCTGCATGACGTTGTCGTACTTGAACTCGTCATTCAGGGTCTTGCGGATTTCCTCGCGGTAGCGAGTCTTCAGACGCGGGGTGTAGTTCTCGCTCATTTTTAGATGTCCTTCCCGTTGCTACGCGCGATACGGACCTTCTTGCCGTTCTCGTCGAAACGGTAGCCCACGCGGGTCGGGTTGCCTTCGGAGTCAACGATCGCAACGTTGGACACGTGGATCGGAGCTTCCTGGGTAACGATTCCGCCGGACTCGGCGCCACGCTCGGCAGCAGAGTTTGCGACGTGCTTCTTGATGCGGTTAACGCCCTCAACGAGGACCTTGTCACGCTTTGGGTATGCCTCGATGACCTTGCCCTTCGCGCCCTTATCTGGGCCCGAAATGACGATCACCATATCTCCCTTATGGATCTTCATAAGACTAGATCACCTCCGGTGCGAGAGAAACGATCTTCATGAAACGCTTGTCACGAAGTTCGCGAGCAACCGGCCCGAAGATACGGGTACCACGAGGCTCGCTATCGCCCTTGAGAACAACTGCAGCGTTCTCGTCAAAGCGAATGTAGGAGCCGTCTGGACGACGGGTTTCCTTCTTCGCGCGGACGATAACCGCCTTTACGATTTCGTTTTCCTTAACGTTGCCACCTGGGACAGCGTCCTTGACAGTCGCAACGATGACGTCGCCGATGCCAGCGGAGCGTCGGACAGAGCCGCCGAGAACGCGGATGCACAGCAGTTCACGTGCACCAGAGTTGTCGGCGACGCGCAGACGCGATTCTTGCTGAATCACTATGGGTCTCCTGACCTGGATTGATGTGCGGTAAGATTTCCGTCCTTGCCGCACGCGGTCTACAAACTTGCGATGCTCAAGCCTTTACAACGGACTGTGCCGAAGGGTCTCGGACCGGCGGTTCGGAAACGCACCACTACGGGCCGACCAGCTTTTGCAACCTATACATTCAACCACACGCGCACACCATTACCAAAACACTGCCTATTGCTTGCCGACGCCCCCTCTAACGCCAAAATATTCCCTGCATTACCCCCGGATACCCCCATAAAGTCTTGTTTCGAATAGGTCAATTCTCCTCGCCCGTCGTATTTAATCGCTCTATCTGGGACTTTAGTTCGCACGTTCAAGCCTTGCGGTGCAACTATCCAGGCACGCATGTTCTAAATTTTCCCAACTTTCACACGTGTAACACATGAAAATTCCAGTTAACTCAAGTTTTTGGGGTGACAATTGAGAGCGATGTGACTAGTGTGGTTTGCGTCAAGAAAGACATCTGCTTTTTGGCGCGTACCTATATTTCCCGAAGGAGAAACACATGAACCGTTTGCCACAGACCCTGACCGCTGCTGTTCTGACCGGCGCGCTCGCCTTTGGCGGCGCAGCTGTTGCTCAGGCCCAAATTCCGGATCCGGTAGAGGACAAGCCCCTGACCGAGATGCCTACCCCGTCTGCGGATGAAGATACCGCTACCGAAGACACCCCAGCTGAAGAGGGCACCAGCGATATTGAACGCCATGATGTTGCTGCCGATCCGATTACCGTCGATGGTGTCGAGTACTTCAAGCAGGAAGACGGTTCTTGGCTGTCCAAGCCGGTCGCAGGCAATCCTGTTCGCTTGACTCCTGAGCAGGCAGAAGAGTTCGTGAAGGAGCAGCAGGACACCTCCACAATTCCTGCTCCTGCCACCAAGAAGGACGCAGAGGGCAACGAGTGGTACCAGAGCCTGAAGGATCCGGCTATCTACGTTAACGACCCAGCTCTGGTAAACGAAGAGATCACCGACGAGATGCGTGACGCTTACGCAAAGGCGTTCCCGTCTGAGGATCCGAAGCCAGGCTTCGACAAGAAGAAGCTGGCTTGGTTGGCACTGCCAGCTGCATTGATCATCGGTGGCATCACCTGGTACCTGTCCCAGGATGGCAAGACCTACGTCAAGGACGAGGCACGCAAGAACCAGCAGCCGACCGCTGAGGAGAAGGCTGCTTCCGAGCAGATGCTGAACGCCAACAAGGACGAAGTTATCGCCCAGGGCGGTCAGCTCGCTGAGGGCGACGCTGCTCAGGCTGACGCCCCTTCCGCTCCATCTGCCCCAGCTGCTGGCGAGTCCGCAGACTCCGCACGTGGTATGTCCGCTGAGACGGGCTCCAACTCCGTTGCCCAGGCTCTGGCTGCACTGGCTGTAGCTGCGATGGTTGCTGCTGGCGCATTCGCCGCACGCCGCAAGTTCTTCGCTTAAGCAAGAGCCTTCCTACCAAGTAGGAAACTGAATTGAGACTGGCTGCGCCGGTCGGGCTTCGGTCCGGCCGGCGCAGCTTTTTGTATGCCTGACTAAAACTGCGGTCACGCAGGGTCAAGGACCCATCCGAGTTAAGGCCGATCTGATCAGGCTTAATTGAGGTAGAAAAGGCCGATCTGAGGAGTAGTTTTCCTCAGATCGGCCTGATCACTATGGACCTAATGTAATGGGCTCGAGAGCCCACCGTTGACTTGTAAAGGATGCGGCGCATTAAGACGCGGATTCGGAAGCCGGCGAGGCTGTCTGTACCGGTACTACGGCGGGCTTGGGGTCCACGGTGAAGATATCGGTGCCGGAGCCAATGAGCTCGCCGGGGCGGAAGGCCTCGGTAGGAATAACGGGGCCGGTCTTCTTGGAGTTGGAGACCACCACCGGGGTGGTTACCGGAAGGCCGGCGGCCTTGATGGCGTCGATATCTCATTCGGCAAGAACATCACCCCGCTTGACCTCATCGCCCTTCATATCACCGATACTATGAAAATATGACTATTCATGTGTGCGGCGAATGCCTGGTGGACCTAGTTCCCGTGGCCCCAGGCAGCTTGAACGACCACACGCCGGCGCTGGGCGGCGGACCATTTAACGTGGCCATCGCTGCGGCACGGCTAGGGGCGGACGTAGAATTCCAATCCCGCATTTCCACCGATGGTTTTGGGCAGGAGCTCGTCGCCCGCCTCGAGGCCGAGGGCGTCACCACCACTCACCTGCAGCGCGGCGATGAGCCCACCACTTTGGCTGTTACCACCATCCATGAGGACGGCTCGGCCTCTTATAACTTCTATATCGAGGGCACGGCCGACCGCTTGGTCGAACCACGTTTAGTGCCGGCCGATATCGCGTGCTTCGGCACGGTCTCCCTCGCCCTTGAACCTGGTGCCTCCCGCTATGCGCAACTGCTGAAGGATTTTGCCGCCCAAGGCACGTTGGTCGCCCTGGATCCGAATATCCGGCCCTTCTACGCCACCCCAGAGCACCGCGCGTTCTTAGTGGACCTGCTCCCTCACGTCACCTTGCTTAAGCTTTCTGGCGAAGAGGTGGATTTCCTCGGCCCCGACCTTATCTCCCAGGTACCCGTTGTAATAGTTACCTGCGGCGGGGAGGGACTTAGCATGCAGTCCGGCGAGACCTCGCTAAACGTGCCGGCCGCCCAAGTCCCCGTTACCGATACCATCGGCGCCGGTGATACCATCATGGCCGCATTGCTGACCCAAATTGACGAGCGGGGGCTCGACTCCTCCGCGCTCGCCCAACTGGGCGCTGCAGAGTGGAAGGAACTGCTTTCCTTCGCCGCGGCCGCTGCAGGAATCACCGTCTCCCGGAAGGGCGCCAACCCACCGCGGCGCGAGGAAGTAGAGTCTTCGCTATGACTTACATCAAGCGCACCCTGTGGCTGCACGCCGCGCTCTTTCTCCTCGCGTTTCTCGCCTTCATCCTGCCCGTAGTCTTTGGTACCGCCGCCCTACTCCCTGTCTGGTTGACCGGCGGGCTGAGTCTGGGGCTTGCGGCCTGCGTGCTTGTCGACGCCGCCTATAAATTCTTCGCCCCCATTTCCCCTCGTAGCCTCCGCCTACTCTCTGGTCTGACCGGCCTCGTGCTGCTCATCGGCTGGGGAATTTGGGTCTATATCTACGGCAATATGGCGGCTGTCGGCACAGGTTCCTATCGAATCGGCACCTTTTTGCTCGGCGCGGGATGTGTGCTCAACCTTTTTGTAGTGGCAATTTCCTTTCTAGATTTACAACGAAAGGTCAGCTAGAGAGTCTGGGAAACAGCCACTATCGGCAGGTTTCCGCTACTACGCCGCTACGACGCGTCGGGGAACGATGATGGGGGCATCACTCTCCGGATCGTCCCAAACCTCAGCTTCGATTCCGTAGGCCTGCGCCAATACCTTCGGAGATAGCGCTTGTTTCGGCGCCCCGCGAGCGATGATATCGCCGGCTTTCATCACCATCATGGAATCTGAATAGTGGCCCGCCAGCATAAGATCGTGCAGGACTATTACTACCGTTTTGCCCGCCTGCGCCTGCGCGCGAACCAGCTCCAGCATGCTCATGGCATGAGCAGGGTCGAGGAAAGTAGTGGGTTCATCGAGAAGCAGCACAGGCGTATCTTGTGCCAGCGCCAACGCCAGCCAAACGCGCTGGCGTTGCCCACCCGATAGCGAAGCGATATCACGATCGAGGAAGTCCACAATTGCGGTAGCCTCGCAGGCCTGCGCGATGATCTCCCGGTCCGTAGCGGAAAGGCCGCGCATCCTTCCTTGATGGGGATGACGCCCGCGTGCGACCAGCTCGCCTACTCGCAGCCCATTGGGGGCCACGGGGTGCTGTGGCAGCAGCGCCACCTGCTGCGCGGCATCTTTCGCGGACATCGCATGTAGGTCAGCTTCCCCGACCATGACGCTGCCCCGCCGCGGGGCCAGGATTTTCGAGAGAGTTTTCAGCAGCGTGGACTTGCCGCAGCCATTGGGCCCAATGAGCGTGGTGACTTCGCCGGCGCGGGCGTGCAGATCAACGCCGGCAAGGATATCCCCGCCATCCTTATATCCAGCATGAATGCCGGTGGCTTGGAGGCTGCACCGAGGCTTCGGGCTCGTGGGCTGTTTCGGCTGATTATTCGTCATATTTTTTCCTTCATCCACGTATGACTATGTAGCACCATCCGGCGCCGTACTTGTCCGTTTCCCCGCTGTGCCGGGGTACTACGTTTAGCTGCGCCCGGCCGCATTCCACACCAATATCACCAAGGCGCAGCCGCCGATGACCGAGGAAACCGCACCCACCGGCGCATTTACCGGGATAACACCAGCGATCACAGCACACACGGTCAGCAATGCCGCACCCGCGGCTGCCGATGCCAGCGGCGATGACGTCGGAGTACGCGCCACCATCCGCGCCAGGTGCGGCGCTAGCAGCGCGATGAACCCAATGGGTCCCACCACCGAGACCACCACGGCGCTGATACCGGTTGCCGCAATAAGCAGGAGGGCGCGCTGGCGGGAGATGTTCACGCCCAGGGTGGTTGCGGAGGAATCATCATGGGCAAGCAGCGGCAGCTCCCGCGCGCACCAGATGCCTATGGCGAGAAACGGCGCTAATGCCGCCAGGAGGGGGAGGATGACCTCCATGTGCACAAATCCAGTCGATCCCGCGAGCCAAGTTTGCGCCTCCGCAGCGCGCAGGATCTGGGCGCTGCGCATCAAATACGCGACGATGGCTTGAAACATCAGCGATAAGGCGATACCGACGATGACGATGCGGTTACTCGTACCGATGCCACCCAAAACGGCGAGGAGGATGACAACGAGGAGGGCGCCGATCGTCGCCAAGCATGCCCGCCACCAAAACTCCGGGATACCCTCGGCGAAACTGGGACGCGAATGCACGGTGCCCAAGACCACCAGCACCGATGCCCCTCCGGTAACGCCTAAAATATCCGGCGAGGCCAGCGGGTTACGAGCCATGGTTTGCGTCCAAGAACCGGCCAGGCCGAGGGCGGCGCCCACGATGACGGTGGCGATGGCAACCGGCAGGCGCAAGTCCCACACCACCCTGATGTGGTTCTTGCTGCCGCCTCCGGTGAGGACGTCGATGACCTGCCGCGGACTCAATGCCATGGGACCTTGCCCCAGTAACACTAGGTACGCACTAAGGGCGATGAGGATGAATGCCAGCGTGGAAGCGAGAACGCGCACGTGCCGGCGGCGTTGTTGCGCTTTTAAAGCAGTACTGATTGCGGTCATACGTTATTGCCCCACCCTCTGCCCACGCCGCGGTGAGCACCCCAAATGAGGAAAGGTGCGCCCACTATCGCGAGAACGATGGACATCTCCAGCTCCGAGCTACCCGCAATGAGACGGCCAATGATATCGGCGGCAAGCACAGAACAACCGCCCAAGATTGCGGAGGGCAAAAGCAAGGTGGCAACGCTAGGGCCCACCACTCGCCGCACGATGTGGGGAATGGCAAAGCCGACGAAGGCAATGGGGCCCGTTGCTGCCGTTGCGCTGCCGGCCAGCACCACGACGCTGAGCGCCGCACCTACCTGTGCGGTGGTGGGTGATCCGCCCAAGGCGAGGGAGGACTCCTCCCCCATGGCCAAAAGGTCAAGGGGTCTAGCCGCCATCGCCGCACACGTCACGCCGATAGCGAGCCCTATGCCCGCGATCGCGACATCTTCTGGGCCGCGGCCAAAGGTCGAGCCGATAGTCCACCGTCGCATGCTATCGAGGACGTCCGTGGAATATAGACCGATGATCATCGCGCCCGATCCCAGGGCTGCGGAGACGCCGGCGCCCACCAGAATGAGCGTCAGGGGATCCTCAAACCGCCGCGAGACGGCTAAGACCAGCAACGTAGTGATACCCGCACCAGCGAGCGCGAGGGTAGTCCGCATGGTGGTGGAGGTAGCAATTCCAATGACCGTGCCTAAGGCAACGAAGAAGGACGCGCCTGCGGTAACGCCAATAAATCCTGGATCCGCTAGCGGGTTTCTGGTCCACGATTGCGCCAGCACACCGGCCACAGCAAGGGCCGCGCCGGCGAAATAAGCCAAGAAGGTGCGCGGCAGGCGCAGGTTCCACACGATATCGCGGATATCCTGCTCCCCTGCCCCGTGCAGGGCAGCGATAACCTCCCCGGGCGGAATCGAGCGGGATCCCACCGCCAAAGACGCCACCGCCAACACCAGGCTGGCGAGGATGAAGGCGACAAGGAGCATCTTATGACTCTGTGCCCGGGCCACTACCGGTGTGGGGGTGCCGGTGATCGTAGGACTATCTGCTGCGGAATCCGACTGGATTTGTTGGCCGTCCATCGTGGTTGCTGACAATTACAGCTTCTCTTCAAATTTATCTACTGCCCAGGGGATGGTCACCGGGTTCGGCATACTCATGGCATTGCCGGTATCCGTATCCAAGTAGCGCACGCGACCATCCTTGACAATGTCGAGGCCTTGGAAGGTCTTATCCTTCTTCAAGACTGCGGAGGAGCCATCGTAGTCTAGGACAAAAAGGTAATCAACCTGGTTAAGCTTCGCGTAGTTTTCTGGGGCAATGTCGACGAAGAAGCTGCCGCCATCACCCTGCAATGCATCGGGGATCTCCATGCCAAGGTCCTCGATAAATTGTCCACGCCCATCCTCCTCGGTGTATAGGCCAATTTTGCCGTCATAAGGCATGACGATAGCCGCAGACTTATCCTGCAATTCCGCGTGCTCGTGGCGGAAGTCCTCGAAGGCCTTTTCGGTGTCATCGATAAGCTTATCGCCTTCGTCTTCTTTGCCCACCGCATCCGCGATGGTCTCTACTTGCTTTTCCCAGGGCACCTGCCAGTCTTCATAGCCGTTCGGCTTGACGGTAGTAGGCGCGATTTCTTCCAGGGATTCCTTCGTGCGTGCATCCACCGCCTGGTTCACCGCAATGATCTGGGTGGGGTCAGCCGCGGTGACCTGCTCAAAGGTATCCGCCGTAAATCCAGTTGCGGTATTATAAATCACCTCAGGCTTTGCCTCGCCCAAAAGTTCCTCTGCCCAGGGGCCGACGCCAGAAGGGTCGCTATCGCCCTCAGCACCCCACGGCGCCACCGTTACGGGAGTGATCCCCAGGGCAAGCAGCGTGTCGGCATCACCTAGACCCAGGCTAGCCACGCGCTGCTCGCTGTCAGCGTCGGTCGCCTGAGCTGTTTCATCGCCCTCACCGCGCGAGCAACCGCCTAAAGCTACGGCTCCGGCGGAAAGCATCGCTACTGCGCCCATGGTGCGACGGCCGAAAATCTTCATGAGGTTAAGCCTTTCAATAAAGGAGGAAAATAGCCTTGCTTACCCTATAACGCATAGGGACGATTAGGCAAGGCTAAACTAAAATAGTAATTTATTAGACACATGAACCCTTCTCTACAATCGGCCCCATGTCTGCGCACGAACTCATCCCCGTTACTTTGACCGCCAATAGACGAATCCGTCCGCGCTTGCACCGGCTCACGTTCTATGCCGAGGCGTTCCGGACATACACCCTCTGCGGCCCCGATGAATTCTTTGGACTCGTCATGCCCCAAACTGGACAGGAATTTACGCCCTTTCCCGTCGACGGCATAAACCTCCGCTCGGCTGTGAGCGCGATCGACGAGGAGAGGCGGCCGGACCTGCGCTGGTACACCATCCGCGCGCTCCACTCGGAGGCGGCCACAGTCGATGTCGACGTGGTGACACACGGTGATTCAGGACCTGGCTCGCGGTGGATTCGCCGCGCACAAGCCGGGGATACAGCGGGATTCTTCACCTGCAACGACCTGTGGCGGCCAACCGAGAAGCCACAACTTCTAGTCGCCGACGCATCCGCCCTGCCCGCGCTGCGGCACATTTTGGCCTACCAAGAAGACCATAACCCGGAAGTGCTTCGGGCCACCGACGTTATGGCCGTGGTTACCAGCAACGACGAGGTAGAACCAGGCCTCGCAGCTCGCTGGGAGGCGCGCGTACGCAGCCTGCGGATTATTCATACCCAACCCCACGAGGAGGCGGAGGCTGTCGTTGCCGCCCTGAGAGCGGACTATGCCGGTGCGCCGGGGCCAAGGTACGTATGGGCTTCCGGCGAGGGGAGGCTAGCAAAAAGCGTGCGAGGCCTCGCGGTGAATGAATGGGGCCTAGATACCGCCGACGTCACGTGGGTACCCTACTGGTTTTATGGCAGGGCCCGGCCGTAAAGAAGTCCTAAAACGGCGAAGGCCCCCGCCCCGAACCCTAAGATTCGGAGCAGGGGCTGCGCTGGCTAATTTTTACTTAGCCTTCTCGATAATCTCAACGAGACGGAAGTGCTTGTCCTTTGACAGCGGGCGGGTCTCAGCGATGCGTACGAGATCGCCGATGCCTGCGGTTTCTTCCTCATCATGCACCTTAACCTTCTTGTTAGAGCGCATGATCTTGCCGTACAGGGCGTGCTGCTTGCGGTCTTCCAGCTCGACAACGATGGTCTTGCTCATCTTGTCGGATACTACGTAGCCGGTGCGAACCTTAGGAGCGCCCTTGACCTTCTCCTTCTTCGGAGTAGGTGCCTTCTTGGAATCAGTCACGTTAGCCTCACTCATGATTAAGCCTCAGCTCCCGGAGCAACGGACAGGCCCAGCTCGCGCTCGCGCAGAACGGTGTAGATGCGGGCAATGTCGCGCTTAACCGTGCCGATGCGGCGGTTGTTGGTCAGCTGGCCAGTGGCCTTCTGGAAACGAAGGTTGAACAGTTCTTCCTTCGCCTCCTTCAGACGGGACTGCAGCTCAGCGTTGTCGAGCTCACGGAACTCGTGGGCGGGGGTACCGGTTGCCATTAGAACTGGTCCTCCTTCTTGATGATACGGACCTTGCAAGGAAGCTTCTGGCCAGCGCGGCGCAGAGCCTCAATTGCAACGGCATCGTTTGGATAGCTCATCTCGAAAAGCACGCGGCCCGGCTTAACGTTAGCCACCCACTTCTCAACCGGGCCCTTACCGGAACCCATACGAACGCCGAGCGGCTTCTGGGTCAACGGACGGTCCGGGAAGATGTTGATCCACACCTTGCCACCACGCTTGACGTGGCGGTTGATGGCAATACGTGCGGCCTCAATCTGACGGTTGGTGATGTACGCCGGCTCAAGAGCCTGGATAGCGTAATCGCCGAAGTTGATGCGGTTACCGCCCTTGGACACGCCGCGACGGTTCGGGCGGTGCTGACGGCGGTACTTAACACGCTTAGGAATCAGCATGGATTAGCCCTCCTGCTTCTGCTGTGCACGCTGGCGACGCTGGCCACCGCGGCGGGAGCGACCATTGCGGTCACGGCCACGGCCCTGTGCCGGAGCGTTCAGTTCGGACTCGCGTACGCCACCGACGACGTCACCCTTGTAGATCCACACCTTGATACCAATGCGGCCGAAGGTGGTGTGGGCCTCTGCGGTGCCGTAATCGATTTCGGCGCGAAGAGTGTGCAGCGGAACGCGACCCTCGTGGTAGCGCTCAACGCGGGACATTTCTGCACCGCCCAGGCGGCCGGACAGCAGGATCTTGATGCCCTTAACCTGTGGCTGGCGCATGGCGGACTGGATAGCCTTGCGCATTGCACGACGGAATGCGACACGGTTGACCAGCTGCTCCGCGATGGAGTGAGCAACCAGGGTTGCGTTTGCGTCTACCTGCTTGACCTCGAGGATGTTGAGGGCAACCATCTTGCCGGTCAGCTTTTCCAGCGAGCGGCGGATGCGGTCAGCCTCAGCACCGCGGCGGCCAATCACGATGCCCGGGCGGGCGGTGTGAATGTCCACGCGGACGCGGTCGCGGGTGCGCTCGATAACGACGTCGGCAATGCCGGCGCGCTCGAGGCCCTTGTTGAGGTAGTTACGAATCTTGATGTCTTCGGCTACGTAGTTCGCGTAGTCCTTATCGGCGAACCAGTGGGTCTTCCAGTCGGAAGTGATGCCCAAACGTAGGCCGTGAGGATGGATCTTCTGGCCCATTACTTGGCCCCTTCCTGCTGGCTTTCGACAACCACGGTGATGTGGCTGGTGCGCTTACGAATCATGAATGCACGACCCTGTGCACGCGGCTGGAAACGACGCATAGTCGGGCCCTCGTTGGCATAAGCCTCGGAGATGACCAAGGTGCGCGGGTCGAGGCCGAAGTTGTTCTCAGCGTTAGCGGCTGCAGAAGCAACGACCTTGGCAACTGGCTTGGAAGCACCCTGCGGTGCGTACTTCAGGATAGCCAGGGCTTCGCTTACGGACTTGCCGCGGACCAGATCGAGCACGCGACGTGCCTTCATCGGGGTGACGCGGACGTAGCGGGCCGTGGCGGATGCGGAGGTGATGGTCTCACTCATCGCTTATCGACGTCCCTTCTTGTCATCCTTGACGTGACCCTTAAAGGTCTTGGTTGGTGCAAACTCGCCCAGCTTGTGGCCGACCATGGAGTCCTCGATGAAAACCGGCACGTGCTTACGGCCGTCATGGACGGCGAAAGTGTGACCGATGAAATCGGGGAGAATGGTCGAGCGGCGAGACCAGGTCTTGATGACCTGCTTGGTGCCTGCATCGTTCTGAGCATCCACCTTGTTGAGGAGGTGCTCATCGACGAACGGGCCCTTCTTAAGGCTGCGTGGCATTGTTTACCTCCTCTTAGCGCTTCTTGTTCGGGCGACGACGGCGCACGATCATGTTGTTGGAGTAACGGTTCGGGTTGCGGGTGCGACCCTCCTTGTGGCCCCATGGGGACACAGGGTGGCGACCACCCGAGGTCTTACCCTCACCACCACCGTGTGGGTGGTCAACCGGGTTCATAACGACACCGCGGACGGTCGGGCGTACGCCCTTCCAGCGCATGCGGCCGGCCTTACCCCAGCGGATGTTCATCTGCTCAGCGTTGCCAACCTCACCGACGGTGGCACGGCAACGGATGTCCACACGGCGGATTTCAGAAGACGGCATACGCAGAACTGCGTACTTGCCTTCCTTACCCAGCAGCTGGATGGAAGCACCAGCGGAGCGAGCCAGCTTAGCGCCGGCGCCCGGCTTGAGCTCAACAGCGTGGATGATGGAACCGGTCGGGATATTGCGCAGCGGCAGGTTGTTGCCAACCTTGATATCTGCGTTTGGACCGGACTCGACGATAGTGCCCTGCTTCAGGCCCTTCGGGGCGATGATGTAGCGCTTCTCGCCATCAACGTAATGAAGCAGTGCGATGTTAGCGGTGCGGTTCGGGTCGTACTCGATGTGAGCGACCTTTGCCGGAATGCCGTCCTTGTCGTTACGACGGAAGTCGATCAGACGGTAACGGCGCTTGTGGCCACCGCCGATGTGGCGGGTGGTGATGCGGCCGTAGTTGTTACGGCCACCAGTCTTGCTCAGCGGGCGCAGCAGGGACTTCTCCGGAGTAGAACGAGTGATCTCGTCAAACTCAGAAACGGAGGATGCGCGGCGACCCGGAGTTGTCGGCTTGTACTTGCGAATAGCCATAATTCTTCCTTTTCCTTTCGGCTCTCCGGTGGCGCTTAAGCGCCGCCGCCGAAGACGTCGATGGAGTCGCTGCCTTCACGGAGCGTCACGTATGCACGCTTGGTGGACTTACGCTGGCCGTAACCGGTGCGGGTGCGCTTGCGCTTACCTGCACGGTTCACGGTGTTCACGGAGTCAACCTTAACGTCAAAGATCTGCTCTACGGCATCTTTAATCTGGGACTTGTTGGAGTCCGTGGAGACGTAGAACGTGTATACGTTCTGCTCCATCAGACCGTAGGACTTCTCGGATACAACCGGGGCGATGATGATATCGCGTGGGTTAGAAATCTTAGCCATTAGTTCTCCTCCTTATCCGCGCCGGTTGCGCGGTTGATGAAGGTGTGTAGCGCCTCAACGGAGAACACAACGTCATCGGAGTAGAGAACGTCGTAGGTGTTGAGCTGGCCAGCGTCCAGGATCTGGACGTTAGGCAGCTTATTAGCGCTACGACGAGCATTGATGTCCTCGCGGCCGATGACCAGCAGCACGTTCTTGCGCTCGGTCAGGGACTCGAGGAAGGCCTTGGCCGACTTGGTGGACGGCTTCTGGCCCGGTACGAGCTCTTCGATGACGTGGATGCGCTCGTTGCGAGCACGGTCAGACAGTGCACCGAAGAGAGCAGCCTTGATCATCTTCTTAGGGGTGCGCTGTGCGTAGTCGCGTGGCTGTGGGCCATGGACGGTGCCGCCACCGGTGTAGTGCGGTGCGCGGATGGAGCCCTGGCGTGCACGGCCGGTACCCTTCTGGCGGAACGGCTTGCGACCACCACCGCGGACATCGCCGCGGGTCTTGGTTGCATGGGTGCCCTGGCGTGCAGCAGCAAGCTGAGCGTTAACAACCTGGTGCATCAAAGCAATGGATGCCTCGGTGTCAAAGATTTCAGCTGGCAGGTCTACAGAGCCGTTGGTCTTACCCTCGGAAGTGTGGACGTCTAGCTTGAGGTTGCTCATGCGTGTGCACCGCCCTTCACTGCGGTCTTAACGGTGACGAGGCCGCCGCGCGCACCAGGGATAGCACCCTTGATGAGCAGCAGGTTGGACTCGGCATCGATCTTCTGAATCTTCAGGTTCTGGGTGGTCACGCGGTCGTGGCCCATACGGCCAGCCATGCGCTTGCCCTTGAAGACGCGGCCCGGAGTAGCAGCGCCGCCGATGCCGCCAACGCGGCGGTGAGCGGCCTGGTTACCGTGAGCTGCGCCCTGGCCTGCAAAGCCGTGGCGCTTCATGCCGCCGGCGTAGCCGTGGCCCTTGGTCTTACCGGTGACATCAACGAAGGAGATACCCTCGAAGATGTCCACCTTGACCTCTTGGCCAACCTCGTATGCAGAGGTGTCGTCCATGCGGATTTCCGCAACGTGACGGCGCGGGGTGACGCCAGCCTTCTTGAAGTGTCCACCAACCGGCTTATTTGCCTTGCGTGGGTCGATTTCGCCAAAGGCGATCTGGATGGCGCTGTAGCCATCGGTTTCGGGGGTGCGAATCTGGGTGACAACGCATGGCCCTGCCTCGACGACGGTAACCGGTACAACGCGGTTGTCCTCGTCGAAGACCTGGGTCATGCCGAGCTTCTTGCCCAGAATGCCCTTGATCTCGTTTTCACTCATTATTTGTTCTCCACCAAAGTCGCTTACTGGATGTTCACGTCGACGCTTGCCGGAAGATCGATGCGCATAAGAGCATCAACAGTCTTCGGGGTTGGGTCGAGAATGTCGATCAGGCGCTTGTGAGTGCGCATCTCGAAGTGCTCGCGAGAGTCCTTGTACTTGTGCGGAGAACGAATAACTGCGTATACGTTCTTCTCGGTTGGGAGCGGCACTGGGCCAACTACACGAGCGCCGGTACGGGTAACGGTCTCGACGATCTTCTTTGCAGAAGCGTCGATAGCCTCGTGGTCATAGGCCTTCAGCCGAATGCGGATTTTTTGTCCCGCCACGCTTATCCTCTTCCTCGCTTCCCCACTTTCACATTCCCGGCGTTTCCGGGGCGTGAAGCGGTGGGAAATTGCTTCTCGATTTCTCTATAACGTTGTCCGGGCTTGGGGCCTGACACAACGCCAGTGGTCTGACTGTCATGACGACCAAGAGGTGCGGTACATGGCAAGTGCCAGAACGCAGTGCTCTCGACGGGGTACAAGACCCGAAGTCAAAGTATTGTGAAGAGGACGGTTTTCACGCATTACACGTGGAGAGTGTCCCATTCGTCTACTGCCGCTGTTTATTTGCCATGCCCCTTCTCCGGTCCATCTTCTCGGGGTGTCACTGCTCTAACGCGGACCTAGCCCGATCGGATGACCTTCCAGTCAATGCTTCAGGTTTCCCTAAAGCATGGCGACAACGAAGGTGTCATGTTCGCTTTACCAGCTCAGCGTCTCCCCGAGGGTGTGCTTGGCGACGTCCGCCGTTAGCACGGAATCTCGGTTCTCGCTGCCCTGTTAAAGCAACCTATGTATTTAAGCACGTTGGGCTGCAGTTTTTCAAACCGCACACGAAACCGTGCCAAAAATCACGTTTTGGAAAATTTTGTTGTCTCGCACCCCACGATTGCCGGAGAAGTATCTAAGCTCGGAGGCAATGGCCTCGGACAATTTGTCCTGCCTAGATATCTAAATATCGCGTTCATGCACCATCCTACAAAGAAAGGCGCAATCGCCCATGTCTGAGAACAAGACTCCTGCACAAAGCACCGAAAATCAGGTTCCTGCCTCCGAGGAGCGCGAGGTCAATAACAACCTGGAGACCCAGTACGGCACCACCACCATCGATGACGTCGTTGTCTCCAAGATTGCCGGCATCGCTGCCCGCGAGGTTTCCGGCGTGGATTCCTTGGGCGGTGGCGGCGCCCGCATGATCGGCAATATCCGCGAGTCCTTTGGTGCCTCCGAAGATGTTCGCCAGGGTGTGGACGTAGAGGTAACTGAAGGCACCGCTCGCATCGAGATCGCCATCAGCGCTGAGTACGGCGTAGCCATCCACGAGCTCGCTGAGGCTATCCGCCGCAACATCATGAATGCGGTAGAGCGCATGACCGGTTTGAGCGTTGAGCGCGTTGACGTTGTTGTCCACGACGTCAAGCTGCCGAAGGAAGAGGCCGAGGCTGAGGATCAGGCCGCTTTGAACCAGGGTCAGGCTTAAGCCCAATGTCTGAACCCCGAGCACGTTTTGAGCTCGAGGTAGGCCACGCCCGTGCTATTGCGGAGGCAGTCCAGCAGGTCCGCGGTGTCGCCGCGCTCGACGGCGGTTCGTTTGGTTCGGTGAGCTTGTACTTTCCAGGCGAGCGCATCACCGGCATGCGGCGGCCTAATCCACGCGATGACCGCCACCTGCAGATCAATATCCGCGTTGATATCAGCGCCGCGCCGGACCTGTATGCCTTGGCAGAAGATATTCGGTCCGCCGCCCGTGGGACCTGTCCCGAACTGCAGCGCATTGACGTTGAGTTTTCTGACGCCGTAGATGGCTTATCCGCTGCTCCATCGAAGGAATAGATAATGAAGAATTACACCACTTTGGGCATCATTTCCGGCCTCATTCTTGCCTTCTTTTTATACCTAGGCTGGGGTCCTACTTTGCTCGCCATACTCCTTGCTGCCATTGGCGGCATTGTGGGAGCACACTTTGATGGCCGTATCGATCTCACCTCTGTGTGGAATGGCCTCATTGGTAAGGAGAAAGGCCAAGGTTAATGACAGATAGTTCCACTCAGGGCCACACGCGTATCTCGCTGCGGACCATGGAACACATCGTTACCGCCGCGATTGCTAGCGTGCCCGGCACCAAGGCTATAGAAGCCAAGCTAGCGGGCATCGGCGGCCGCGGTTTTCCACGGGTCTCGGTCCAAATGGACCCCGAGCGCGAGGTAGCTGCCGTCAACGCCACCATCGGCGTGGTCTGGCCCTCCCCAGTAACCACGGTGGCAGAGCACACACGCGCCGCCATCTCAGAGGCCATAGCCGCGCACACCGGATATTCCACCACGCGCGTCAACGTCACCGTGGGCGGTTCCGTTCTCGGTACCCGCGTCACGGCGGCACAGGTAAAAAAGCGCCAAGTTGCTGCTACCGTAGCGCCCCATATCAAGCCTTCGCCCGTGTGGCAGCCGGTCACTGCAGACTCGGTAGACGTGCGCAGCATTGCCACCCCACGTGAGTCACCGGTGCATCATATTGCTACCCCGAGCGATGATATCGCCGTGCGCTCTATTGCCACCCCGCGCGAAGCTAAGGTTCGTAGCGTTTCTGCCAATCTTCCCGACCATCAGCTGCGCGAGATCTCTTCCCCGCAGCCGGTGCGTGTGCGCAGCGTCGAGGCTCCGCGCCCGGCCAAACTGCTGCCTAGTGGTGAGGTTCGCCCGTTGGCAAAGAAAACCAAGGTATCTACCCCGCGACCACTACCGCTGCGAGAGGTCGAGATTCGACATGAATGGACCCCTCGCCGCGTGCAGGCGCCCAAAGCCGTGTCTCCACGCGAGGTAAATGTGCCGCAGCTGCAACCGCTCAAGCCCATCGAGATTACCCCGGCCAATCCTCGCTCGCTACATGTAAATGCGCCACGGCCTGAACCGTTGCGCGCCATTTCCATTAACCCGTACCGCCCACAAGGAGGCAATAATGGCTGATCAGCATGCGCCAACGCACTTTGGGCAACAACCCAAGGCTTCCCCGGCGGTGCGCACCTGGGCTGTAATCTTAGGGCTGCTATTGATTGCCGCGGGCATCGTCGGCGTGCGCGAGACCTGGCTGGTGGGTTCCGGTTCCGATGCACAGTCTTGGGTAAAGCCGGTGCTAGACCTCATTGCGACCAAAGACCTCCAAACCTGGATGATTTGGGCCGGCGTTGGTTCCATCGTCGTAGGCCTCATCTTCGTCATCGCCGCACTCAAGACGCGGCGGACAACGCACCTCCAGTTGGCTTCGGATACCGCCTCGATGTGGATGCGACCGGTGGATATTGCCCGCGTGTCCTCCGCCACCGCTCGCCGCGTACCCGGCGTTGCCTCCGCGCAAACCTCGGCAGATAGCAAAACTGCAAAGGTCACCGTCCACGGCGATACCGAAGACACCGAGCTGCAAGACCGGGTGGAGACCGCTGTGACGCAGTGCTTGGCCCCCTTACAGAACCCGCCGCAGGTCATCGTCACCGTAGAGAAGATTCCGGAGTTGGATAATAATGTCTAGAAAGCTTGCGACCTTTGACCGCATCCTGCTCGGTCTACTCGGAATCATCCTGATTGCCTTGGGCGTATGGCCCCTTCTCATCCATTTTGACGTGGAATTTGCCAAGTATTTGGCCCTGTGGGTGGATCACGATACGTGGAAGAGCTTGGCGGACAATGATTGGTGGGTCTGGGCGCTAGCCGGCGGCTCAGCTCTGCTCCTCATCGTGGGGCTGTGGATCGTCGTGGCTAATCTGCGCCACCGCCGCTTCAATCATGTGGAGTCTGCGGCGTCAGATGATAAGGGTTCCATTACCACCTCCATGAATGCTATCGCCGGTGCGGTAGCCCAGGACCTAGACGCCGTGAAGGGCGTAGAGCGTGTAGAACGCCTCGTGGCCTATGACCGCGCACGCCCCACGCTGCAATTCACGGTGACAGCGAATCCGGACGCCCCCGTGGAGCGGCTTACCGGCGCGGTGGAAACCAATGAGCACGATTTCCGCGCAGCATTTCCCGACGCCGATTTGGACACTATCTACAAGCTGCAGTTCAGCAAGGTAGGCCCAATGAAGGACCTATCCGAATAGCGGATTCGGAGTTTCTGCCACCAAGACATCCTTGACGGCCCCAAGGCGGGCCGACTTGCCGCCCCCGAGGATAATTTCCAGTTCCTCGCCGGGGCGGCATTGTTCTATGCATTGCCAAGGATATTCTTGGCGGGACACGTGTCGCCTCTCCTTGGCAAATAGGTGCAGGCCGTGGTCGAGAACCCCGATAGCTTCGGAAAAGCGAAGAACAAAGACATAATCACCGAGCTCTTGCCGCTTGAGGCCTTCAAGGGCTGGGCGCTCGGTATTGAGCCGCATGAGGCTGGAGACTACTCCGAATCGGTGCTCAAACCCCTCCGTATCCCGAATGGTGAAGGGGCGGCCGGGGCCGGTAGGGCGAATGGAATCATAGGCCCACACCACGGGCTGGGTATCGGGTCGTCGCACAATGATGTGGGTGGAAGTAGCGGTAATGCGGTAAGCAGGGGCGTCGGCAAGCACGATCCACTCCCCCGCCGCAACGCGGCCGCCTTCTAAAGGTAGCAGGGGCGGGTGGACGGCCGCTTGGCGCTCCAATTCTGCTACCAGCTCCGTATCGCTAGCACCCCAACCGATTCCTCGATTAGCCAGCATGGCAAAGAAGGTGGGAAGGCTCAGATCGGGTTGGCCCTCCCAAGCGCGGCGGAGGGACTCGAGGGTGGGGTCGATGCGGGTGGGATCATCCATATCCCTACAGACTATACCGGCCCTAGGAGCCCGGGCCCATCGCAGCCCAGAAGAATCGTACGAACGGCACGAACACCACATGGGGCGACCATGAAAGAAGGATCAAAAAATCCGCCCCACCAGCGGTGAAGCGGATTCTTCTAAAGCTCGACTGAGCGGTTACGGGGTATCGATTACTCGATAACCTTGGTAACGCGGCCAGCGCCGACGGTGCGGGAGCCCTCGCGGATAGCGAAGCGCAGGCCCTCGTCCATAGCGACCGGCTGGATGAGCTCAACGGACATCTCAACGTTGTCGCCAGGCATAACCATTTCGGTGCCCTCTGGCAGGTGAACAACACCGGTAACGTCCGTGGTACGGAAGTAGAACTGCGGACGGTAGTTGTTCATGAACGGGGTGTGGCGGCCGCCCTCGTCCTTCTTCAGGACGTAGACGGAACCCTCGAACTTGGTGTGCGGGGTGTAAGCGCCCGGCTTGATAACAACCTGGCCGCGCTCAACGTCCTCACGCTTGGTACCACGCAGAAGCAGACCACAGTTGTCGCCAGCCTCGGTGTAGTCCATCATCTTACGGAACATCTCGATACCGGTAACGGTGGTGTTCTGGGACTTGTCCTGGATACCGATGATCTCAACGTCCTCGTTGACGTTCAGACGGCCACGCTCAACACGGCCGGTAACAACGGTACCGCGGCCGGTAATGGTGAAGATGTCCTCGATAGGCATCAGGAACGGCTGGTCGGTAGCACGCTGCGGATCCGGGATGGAGTTGTCGCAGGCTTCCATCAGGTCAACGACGGACTGTACCCACTTCTCTTCGCCCTCAAGAGCCTTCAGAGCGGAAATGTGAGTGATAGGAGCTTCCTCATCGTAGTCCTGCTCTGCGAGCAGCTCACGGATCTCCATCTCAACGAGCTCGATGATTTCCTCATCATCAACCATGTCGCACTTGTTCAGTGCAACGAGGATGTAAGGAACGCCAACCTGGCGAGCAAGCAGAACGTGCTCGCGGGTCTGTGGCATCGGGCCATCGGTTGCAGCAACAACTAGGATAGCGCCGTCCATCTGAGCAGCGCCGGTAATCATGTTCTTGATGTAGTCGGCGTGGCCCGGAGCGTCAACGTGTGCGTAGTGGCGCTTCGGGGTGGAGTACTCAACGTGGGAGATGTTGATGGTAATACCGCGCTCCTTCTCCTCAGGAGCCTTGTCGATCATGTCGAACGCGAACGCTTCGTTCTCCTCAGGGTACTGGTCAGCCAGAACCTTGGTGATCGCTGCGGTGGTGGTGGTCTTGCCGTGGTCGACGTGTCCGATGGTGCCGATGTTCACATGCGGCTTCGTACGCTCGAACTTCTCCTTTGCCACTGTATGTCCTCCTGGACTATATGGTGGCTACGACCTTCGCAGCCACGTGGTTGACAGTTGTCATTGGCACCCGACCCACAGTCAGTGGGACAAAGCGCTAATGACGCTTTCTTTACGTGCCAGTTACACGATCCTAGATTTATGTCGCAGTTTTTTCAAACCGCCATTATAGGAGGTAACCCCGCGAAAAATCGCGGCCATTTCCCTCGACAAGAATCTTTTTAATGGATCCTGGGAGGGTAACGGCCGGCTCAATTCACAACCTTAAAACTAAGCTGCAAACTCAGCCCGCCGCTACCCTGGTCCAGTTTCCCGCCCCGCGGCGGGTCTGGCATCTACTGGCGAAGATTACCAGCCCGAACAAACCGCGGAAGAGACGGGGCTAACTCTTAGTTAGCAGCGCCGGTGCGCTCTTCAATGATCTCCTGCGCCACGGAGGAAGGAACCTCAGCGTAGGAATCGAAGACCATGGTGAAGTTTGCGCGGCCTGCGGTGGAAGAACGCAGGTCACCGATGTAACCGAACATCTCGGACAGCGGCACCTTAGCCTTAACAACCTTCGCACCGGAGCGGTCTTCCATAGCGAAGACCTGGCCACGGCGGGAGGAGATGTCACCGTTCACGGTACCCATGTACTCCTCAGGGGTGACAACCTCAACGGCCATCATCGGCTCCAGCAGAACCGGCTTAGCCTTGGCCATAGCTTCCTTGAATACCTGGGAGCCGGCCAGCTTGAAGGCCATCTCGGAGGAGTCGACGTCGTGGTACTGACCGTCTTCCAGGGTGGCCTTAATATTGACCATCGGGAAGCCTGCCAGGTAGCCGTACTGCATGGCGTCCTGGATACCCGCGTCAACGGAAGGAATGTATTCCTTCGGCACGCGGCCACCGGTAACGGCATTCTCGAAGACGTAGGTTGCGGACTCTCCCTCTTCCAGGGTCTCCGGGTCCGGGTTGTACGGCTCGATGGTGCAGATAACCTTTGCGAACTGGCCGGAACCACCGGTCTGCTTCTTGTGGGTGTATTCCATGGACTCAACCTTCTTGCGGATGGTCTCACGGTAGGCAACCTGTGGGTTACCGATGTTTGCCTCGACCTTGAACTCGCGCTTCATGCGGTCAACCAGCACGTCAAGGTGGAGCTCGCCCATGCCGCCGATAACGGTCTGGCCGGTCTCTTCATCCAGCTCAACGGTGAAGGTCGGGTCCTCACCGGCAAGCTTCTGAATGGCGTTACCCAGCTTCTCCTGGTCAGCCTTGGTCTTCGGCTCGATGGACACCTTGATAACCGGATCCGGGAAGTCCATAGACTCGAGGATGATCTGGTCATCCTTGTCACACAGGGTGTCACCGGTGGTGGTCTCCTTCAGGCCAACAACTGCGTAGATGTTGCCGGCATCTGCCTGGTCAACAGGATTCTCCTTGTTGGCGTGCATTTGGAAGAGCTTACCAATGCGCTCCTTCTTACCCTTGGTGGAGTTCATAACCTCGGTACCCGGGGTTACCTGGCCGGAGTACACGCGGATGAAGTTCAGCTGGCCGAAGAACGGGTGAGCTGCAATCTTGAAGGACAGTGCGGAGAAGGAAGACTCCACGGAAGGCTTACGGGTAAGCTGGTTATCCTCATTGCCCACCTCGTGGCCGATAACCTCGCCGACGTCCAGCGGGTTAGGCAGGAAGTCAACAACAGCGTCCAGCAGTGGCTGCACACCCTTGTTGCGGTATGCGGTACCGCAGTAAACCGGGTAAACCTCAGAGTTGATGGTTAGCTTACGGATGCCGGCCTTGAGCTCATCAATGGTGAGCTCTTCGCCGCCGAAGTACTTTTCCATGAGCTCTTCATCGGACTCAGCAACTGTCTCAACCAGCTTCTCGCGGTACTCCGCAGCCTTCTCCTTGAGGTCCTCAGGGATATCTTCTACAACAGGCTCTGCGCCGGTCTCGACCTTGCCGCGCCAGGTCAGTGCCTGCATGTTCAGCAGATCAACGATGCCGTCGAAGTCATCTTCAGCACCAATAGGCAGCTGCATTACCAGCGGCTTAGCGCCCAGGCGGTCCTCAATGGTGGATACAGTGTAGTAGAAGTCTGCGCCCAGCTTGTCCATCTTGTTGACGAAGCAGATACGCGGAACGTCGTACTTAGCAGCCTGACGCCACACCTGCTCGGACTGCGGCTCAACGCCTTCCTTACCGTCGAAGACTGCAACGGCACCATCGAGAACACGGAGGGAACGCTCAACCTCAACGGTGAAGTCAACGTGACCCGGGGTGTCAATGATGTTGATCTGGTTATTGTTCCAGAAGCAGGTCACGGCAGCGGAGGTAATGGTGATGCCGCGTTCCTTCTCCTGTGCCATCCAGTCAGTAGTGGAAGCACCGTCGTGGGTCTCGCCCACCTTACGGTTGATACCGGTGTAGAAGAGAATACGCTCGGTGGTCGTCGTCTTACCAGCATCGATGTGGGCCATGATGCCGATGTTGCGGACCTTGTTCAGATCCTTAAGCACTTCTTGTGCCACGTTTATACCCCAACTTAATAGTCGTCGACGCCGTGACCAGGTTTCTGGCTATGACGCCTGCATGGATAAGGTCATGTATATTTTTGCCACTATTTGGCCGTCCTCGGAGCATCCTGCCCCTAGACTTCCATCGCTTCAGTGTACTGGACAGTCCACGATGTCGCTGGACTGGGCGGGCATACCGCTCAGAATTCACACCCATTAGGGCAAAAAATAACCCAAGCAAGAGATATGGAGTTTTGTGTTGCCGCGGCAGCATTTCTGCCGACGGCCAGCGCGAAACTTGTTTCTCGTTGCTTGGGCCATTGGTGTGGGTGCTGAAATTACCAGCGGTAGTGGGCGAAGGCGCGGTTGGCCTCTGCCATCTTGTGAGTATCCTCACGACGCTTTACGGAAGCGCCGAGGCCGTTGGAGGCATCCAGGATCTCGTTTGCGAGACGCTCGATCATGGAGTTCTCACGGCGCTGACGGGTGAAGGTCACCATCCAGCGCAGTGCCAGGGTGTTAGCACGGTCAGGGCGAACCTCAACCGGCACCTGGTAGGTAGCGCCACCGACGCGGCGGGAGCGAACCTCGAGGTCTGGGCGAATATTGCCCAGTGCCTTTTCCAGGGTGCCAACCGGATCGGTACCGGTCTTTTCACGGCAAGCCTCGAGAGCGCCGTAGACGATGCGTTCTGCGGTGGACTTCTTGCCGTCCTGGAGGATCTTGTTGACGAGCATGGTTACCTGCTCGGAGTTGTATACTGGGTCCTTGACTACAGGACGCTTCGGAGCAGCATTCTTACGCATTGTTTATTACTGTCCCTTCTTTGCGCCGTAACGGGAACGTGCCTGCTTACGGTCCTTGACACCCTGTGTATCCAGAGCGCCGCGGACGATCTTGTAACGAACACCTGGAAGGTCCTTCACACGGCCGCCGCGAACGAGGACCATGGAGTGCTCCTGCAGGTTGTGGCCCTCACCCGGAATGTAGGCGGAAACCTCAATACCGGTGGTCAGGCGAACACGAGCAACCTTACGCAGTGCGGAGTTCGGCTTCTTAGGAGTGGTGGTGTACACGCGGGTGCATACACCGCGACGCTGCGGGGAACCCTTCAGCGCAGCAGTAGACACCTCAGAACGCTTGCTGTGGCGGCCCTTACGGACCAGCTGCTGAATTGTTGGCATTTAACAGTCTTTCTGTCGAATCGCACCGAAACCAAAAGAAAGGAACCAAACATGCAAAAATGGGCGCTCTTTCCCGGGGCGCTGCCGCATGTCCAGAACTCTTTCCAAGGCCGGTGCCTTGTAAAGGATCAGACTCTTCACCGCGCGCCAAGATGGCACGCATAGTGAACTGACGTTTAGAGTAGCAAACCGATCGCGCTTGATACAAAACGCAACCGGCTCCTTCCTCCTGCTAGGACCATTCCCATACTAAATCCGCCTCAGCAGCCTTGGTAGCAAAGTAGTCCTTTTCCTGTGCTTCCCAGGTTTCAAACCACTGCTCATAGTCGGGCTCGCGGGCGATGGCGCGTTCGCGGCGCTGGTCACGGGGGCCGTCGATAAGCACGCTAATTACCGCCCCCCTCTCCTTTGCTGCTGCGATATTGGCCGGGGTTACCGAGCCCACGCCTTCGACAATAAGGTCATCGCGGACGTCCAGACTAGCCCAGTCTCCAGGGGCGTCTGCCTCCCAATCCCAGCGCCAATAGCCGGGGTTCATGGTGCGCAGGACCTGTTCATGCACCATTTCTGAGCCCTTCTCCAGCCCATGCCAGCCCGGGTAGAACTCATCGAGGTGTACTACCCGCCAGTCGGTGCGCTCTGCCAGTGCCGCAGAGGTCCAGGTCTTGCCTGCACCGGAAGGTCCATCAATGAGCACGGTCACGGGCTTAAATGCCCGCTTGCGCGATGCTGCCAGCTTGATGACGTCCTCTAAGAGGCGTTCTTGCTCGCTATCAAAATCCATAATGTGTGCATCACTGCTTTCGCGGTTTTATAGGCCGAAGAATCTCCAGGCCCCAGTCCCTACCGAAACTACCACCGGTAGGAATGCTAGGAGGAGACCTAGAGCCATTATCCACATGTCACGAGCATGCAGCCGCGATTCGCGTGCCCAGGTGCGCTGCCCACCGCCGGGTGGAGTGCGGCCAAATCCTCGAGCCTCCATGGCCGTCGCCAGCTTGCCACCGCGGCGCAGCGCAATCACCAAAAGCCCGAAGGACATGGTCGCAAGATGCTGCAGCTTTCCGACGTCCGTCAGCCCCCTCGCCCTGCGTGCCATGGCCAACGAGTGCCAGTCGGATTGAAAGAGCGTCATCATACGCACACCGGCTACAGCACCGATGACAAAGCGCGAGGGCAGCTTCATAATCTGCGAAAGCGCATCCCCCAACTCCGTGGGATCAATATCGCGGGCGAGAACCACCATGGGAAGAGCCACGGCAAAAACGCGCAGCGTAATGGCGATCGCCAGAGTAAGGGAATTCTCGGTAACCTGCACCAGCCACCAACTGAAATACTCTTTGCCACCTGGCTCGCCGTATAACAGCATGGAAATGCCGGAAATCGGCGCAATAAGAAACAAGAACCACCCGGATTTAAAGAGCCGCACCCACGACACTCCGCAGAGCGGGGCGATTGTTAGCGTCAACGCCAGCGACACCGCGGCCGAAACCCAGTCGATGGAGGCCAATAGTGGGGTGACCCAAATGAACATCAAAAAGATGCGGCTTAATGGATTGGCTCCGCGCAAAAGATTAGGCACCGCGCACCTCCACTCGGTGGTCCCCCAGGGCTTGAATAAATAGCGGGTCGTGCGTAATAGAAGCAATAGTGGTGCCATCATCGGCCAACTGCCGCAACAGGCGCACTAACTCCACAAAGGTCTGCGGATCCTGCCCAAAGGTGGGCTCATCCAAAAGCAGCACCTCCGGCGCGGTCACCAGCGCAGTCGCCACCGACAAACGGCGCTTCTCCCCACCAGAGAGCGTAAACGGGTTAGCTTCCAGTAAATGCTCCAGTCGCAGCGATTCCACCAGCTGCGCAATCCTCTCCTCCGGCGGGTCTACCCGCATCACCTTGGGTGCCACGCGCAACTCCTCCGCCACCGTGCGGGCGACGAATTGGTGCTCCGGATTTTGAAAGACAAATCCAATGCGGTCCGCCAGCTCCCGCGATTTCCACCGCAGCGGCGGCCCTATGACCCCACGACGAACGAACTCGGCGACACCAATCTCGCCCGATTTCGCCGGCAATAACCCGGCCATAGTCATCAGCCACGTGGATTTACCTGCGCCGTTCGGCCCAGTGATGACGGTCGACGATCCCGCCGGCAGCGAAATCGTGCGCGGCGGCCCATACCGCGTCACTAGGTCCGTACTCCACAGCGCGGCTCGGCGCCCCGCCAGTTCGGCCTCGCCCAAACGGCGTGCCTGCGGTAATCCTTCAACCTGGCGTCGCTGGGCCACCTCCGCGAAGGGACCATCGGAGACTATGCGCCCGTGGTCCAACTCCACCGCGCGCTCGAGCACGCCTTTCCATGCCGCGTGCTGGTGTTCTACCACCACTAGCGTCGCACCGGTTTGCTCCACCAACGCGGACACGGCGCGCACCACATCTCGCGCGCCATCGGGGTCTAAGTTGGCCGTGGGCTCATCCAGCAGCACGACACCCGCGCCCATCGCAATGACACCAGCCAACGCCAGACGCTGTTTTTGGCCACCAGAAAGCCTCTCGGTAGGGAAATCCAGCGGTACAAAAGGACCCACCAAATCCTTGGCAGCCGCTACCCGACGCCAAATTTCCTCACGCGGGTAGGCCAGGTTCTCGCAGCCAAAAGCAATATCATCCCCTACACGCGCGGAGATCACCTGCGAGTCTGGGTCCTGGAGCACCAGCCCTACCGGGATGGAGCGCCCCGGTTCCTCCACCATGCCGGTGGAGTCTTCAAGAAGAATCTCGCCCGTGCGAGTTCCCTCCTCATCGGAACCGAGCACTCCAGCCATCGCGGCCAGCAAAGTAGACTTACCCGATCCCGAGTCACCACACAGCAGCACCCGCTCGCCTGGCTCAATGACCAAATCTAGATCGGCCAAGGCCGGCTGCTTTCGCCCTGCATGGGTCCACCCAAAGCCACGGGCGGTTATCTTGGTGGCGTTTCCCGCCAGCGTCGAAAAATCAGACACCGAAACAACACGCCCTAAGCGCGCTGTTCACGGCCTGCGGCAAAGCGATCCAAGGCACCGGTCTTCGCCAACGCCTTGACCACAAAGTAGCCCAACGCACCGGCCAAAATAGCACCAGAGACGCTCAGTGTAGCCAGGTAAATAATCTTGAACTCAAAGCTTCGCGCTAGGTTGCCGGAGAGAAATAGCTCCAGAACAAATGCACCCCAACCGGCAGCCATGCCGGCCAAGATAGAAACCCCCAGACCAAACTTACGGTAGAGGAAAATTGCCAAGATAATCTCCACACCAATGCCTTGTGCGAGGCCGGAGTACAGGGTGCTAATGCCCCACTGGGAGCCCAGCACCGCAGAGACGGTTGCGGCGAGAACCTCCACATAGACAGCCGCACCTGGCTTGCGAATAATCAGGCCACCAAGCACACCGCCGATAAGCCAAATACCCGTAGCAATACCGCCCAGACCCGGTGTTACGGCATCCATGGCCTCAAACCAGGCATAGCCCACCGCATTCCACCCTAGGAACACAAAGCCACTGGCCACTCCCAACACGGATGCCACCACAATATCGACCACGCGCCAATTCAGGCTGCGCTTCGGGGCAGCGGACACACGTGTATTAGTAGTCATAATTTCCTCCCTCTCGCCGGCATTATCCGGATCAGGTTCAACGGTTCGCCACAACATCTGTGGCATCTCAGCCCGACACAGCTGCAAAACAGAGCAGCGCGCAAGCACCCGTGAATTGTGCAATTTTCAATTACTTAGGCCGCACTCCTTTAAAGGTGGCTGACCAAAAGCTGCATTCATACTAGCAAAGTAGTTTAGCGGTGC
>JALXWS010000010.1 GCA_025144025.1 Corynebacterium sp. p3-SID1241
CTTTAGTTCCTTGCCGTCCGTGCTCGTGGCCGTATAGGTAGCCTCAAAGGTGTACAAGCCAGGCTTGGAAAAGGCCCAGTGCGTATGGGTATGAGCCGGAAAGTTGGTTTCGATGGTGTAGTCCTTAGCCGCAGAATTGGCGAGGACCGAAAAGCCCTTGCCATGGGAGCCATCGATGAATGCGCCCCACTCGGCACCGTCCGGCGTGGAGGTAGGCTTCAAGTTGAGGTTGACGGCGTTGTCCTTGGTTGAGGAATAATCCAGGTCCTGGGTGTTATAGCCTGGCCAAATGATGTTTTGATCCTGGGTTTGCGGCAGGTGATAGAAGCGCTCACCGGGCTTTCCTAGGAAATCGAACTCTTTGCCCGCGAGCTTCTTATTGCGCGGGGTGAGTGCATTATCGTGTACGCCGAGCACCACGTCATCGAGTTTGCGGTCAACAGATTTCTTGTCTACCTGTGCCGTATCATCGCGCAGAACTGTTGCAAAGCCTCCCTCGTCTGGCTGGGCCATGATGTCTACATGCCCGCGGTCTAATAGGTACTTGTCGCTGCATTGCGCATTGCCGGTTTGCGGCTCCTCGGTGCCTGGCTGGGGTGCTGAAGAAGAAGGGTCTTGCTCGCCGGGAGTAGTCCCCGGTTCGTCAGTGGAAGTGGAAAACTTCCCTTTGGCTTCATAATTTTCGCCGAAAGCAAAGGACTCGGTGATAACACTGCTGGCATGTCCGGCCTTCACTGTGGAATGGGGGAGGAGGTTAACTTTGGCAAAATAGCCTTTGAAATATTCGCCTTCATCAAAGGCGACCTCGCCGTGGCCGTTAGTAATAGGAGTTTCCAGGTCAACGGTGGGGTATTCGGCCCCTTTAGTGTCATAGAGCCCGCCGGTGAGCAGACCATTGAAGTTTTTATCGTCAGTATCCACCACGATCTTGGTGCCCCCATTGCCCTGCTTGCGCATACGGATGGTGTAGCCGAGCTCCTTTAGCTCGGTTTCCTGGGTGGGGGCAAGCTGGCGCGGCTGGGAGGTTTCCTGCCACGTATCAGCGGCGGCAGAAGAATCGGTGTGGCTGGATTTGCCGGGTTGGAAATCAAGGGGCTGGGATATCCAGCGTGGGGCATCGCCCTCTGGGGTAAAGACGGCCTGTACCTGGGAAGGGTCGGGGCCCATATATTCGTCCCACTGAGCATGCCCGTTTTTGACGGGAAGGTCGGTGAGGAAGTAGCCGTCGATAAGTAGCGTGAGGGTGCCTTGCGCCTTGTTCTTGGCGTCGAAGGAAATGGTGGTGAGCTTGTCGTCACCGTCTTTTTCGGGATTGGACTTGGGCGCCATGCGCAGGCTGTAGCCAGCAGCAGCGGCGTTGCCAGCCGCAGACTGCGCGAAGCGTTCCTTGAGGCTCGGCGTCTTTTCCTCTTTGGGCTTTTGCCCGCCTACTTGGATGGTGGTGGTCTGAGGCTCATTGGCTATGAGCTGGCCGTCCTTTCCGCGCGCACTGGTGCGGTAGGTCAGGCGGTATCGCCCAGGCTTGGTAAAAAGCGTGGAGTTGTGGGTATGCGTCCCAGCAACGAGGTAGGCCGAGTGTGGTGAATCTGGGAAGGAACCGAGCATACGGTGCAGTTGGGTGCCGTCCTCGTCATCTTTATTGGTAAAAAGCTCGACCTCGCCGGGGCCATCGACGCTAAGTAAGTCAAGGAAAGCTACGCCATCGCGGAACTTATCCGTAGGCAACGAAGTATCTGCGCCAAAGCCTAGCCAGATGGGCGAAGCATTTCCCGATACCTGGTGTGGGGCGGTGTAGTAAGTGGTTCCGGGCGCCCCAATATAGTCCTGCGTGCCGTTTTCAGGCAGTGTATAAAGATACTGGTTGCTGCCGTCCGTAGCGCTAAAGCCCCTGCCCACCCACGCAACGGTGTCTGCGATCGGTGGTGCCTGGTCGCCAAACTCGGATTTCAGGACAAAATCGTTGTTTTCCCAAAAGGACTTGGGGGAGTCAACGTGGGTATTGGTAGCAATGTGCTTGCCGTCATCGGGGCCGGCGACGGCCGTGGCGGGAGTTATAAGCGCCAACGTGCTCAGCGTGGCAAGGAAACGGATGCGTGGGGAAGCCACTGTTGGGAAGGCCTTTCTGTAGTTCTCACAAGTTCATCAGAAACTATAGAAAATGATTCCCATATTCTGTTAAGGCTAATGGAAGCCAGGTTCACTGACCTGTGTCTTCGTAATGAAATTCATTACCGTTTACCCCTATTTGTGTGTAGGTGCAGAGTGTAAGTGGCCCGCGCGCCGGGGCAGTGTGGGGCCACTTTGGACTGGTGCGGACTGGGATTGCGGGCTCCACTACGATGGTTGGCATGACTGAAGTACGCGTTCGATTCTGTCCATCACCAACCGGCACCCCGCACGTAGGCATGGTGCGCACCGCACTGTTTAACTGGGCGTATGCCCGCCACACCGGCGGCAAGCTGGTATTCCGCATCGAGGACACCGATGCGGCTCGCGACTCTGAGGAGTCTTACCAGGCCATTATTGACTCCCTGACTTGGCTTGGCTTGGGCTGGGACGAGGGTATTGATGTGGGCGGGCCAGCTGGGCCTTATCGCCAATCCCAGCGCATGGACATCTACAAGGAGGTCCTAGACAAGCTCATTGAGGGTGGCTTTGTATATCCGGCATACTCCACGGCCGAAGAGGTAGAAGAGCGTCACAAGGCTGCTGGTCGCGACCCAAAGCTGGGCTATGACAACTATGACCGTGACCTCACCCAGGAGCAGATCGATGCTTTTGAGGCTGAAGGCCGCAAACCTGTGTGGCGCCTGCGCATGCCAGAGCAGGACTGGACTTGGACCGACTTGGTGCGCGGTGAGATGACTTTCAAATCTGAGACTCAACCGGACTACGTTGTGGCCCGTTCCAACGGCGCACCGCTCTACACCCTGGTTAACCCGGTTGATGATGCGCTGATGCGCGTTACCCACGTGCTGCGCGGTGAGGACCTGCTATCTTCCACTCCACGCCAGCTTGCGCTTTACGACGCCCTTAAGAAGATTGGCGTTGCCGAGTTCACCCCAGAGTTTGGCCACCTGCCATTCGTGATGGGCGAGGGCAATAAGAAGCTGTCGAAGCGCGATCCGCAGTCCAACCTGTTTAACCACCGCGATAACGGCATCATCCCGGAGGGCATGCTCAACTACCTGTCCCTGTTGGGCTGGTCCCTGTCCGCGGACCAGGACATCTTCAGCATGGATGACTTGGTAGAAAACTTCGACGTCCACGACGTGCTGGGTAATCCCGCACGCTTTGACCAGAAGAAGCTCGAGGCCATCAACGCGGATCACATCCGCCAGCTAGACCCAGAAGAGTTTGCCTTCCGTCTGCGTAACTACTTGACCGAATACACGGATTTCCCGGCTGACTATGACGGTGAGAAGTTCGCCTTCGCCGCAGACCTTGTACAAACCCGCATCAAGACTCTGTCTGATGCCTATGGTCTCATGAGCTTTTTAGTGACCCCGGATGCCGACCTAAAGCTCGATGAAAAGGCCGCGAAGAAGAACCTCAAGGAAGAGGCAGTGCAGCCTCTTGAGGTAGGTATCGAAACCCTCGAGGGTGTTGCCGAGTGGAAGACCGAGAATATCGAGGCAGCCCTTTCCAAGGCGCTCATTGAAGACCTTGAGCTGAAGCCTCGTAAGGCTTACGGTGCACTGCGTGTAGCTATTTCCGGCGCCCAGGTTTCCCCACCGCTCTTTGAGTCCATGGAGCTGCTGGGTAAGGAGTCCACCCTTGCTCGGCTGCGTGCCGCACGCGAGGTGACTCCCTACGTGCCGGCGACGCAGTAGGAGGAGTGCCTCCCGTAAGGCGGCGATAGATATCTAATCCCGCCCTTCGATGCGGCGAATGACAGCTGAACTACAGCGCTGTCATTCGCCGCCTTTTTATTGACCATTCTACTGGCCTGAAAATGGCGTGTGCGCTGGCGATTTGGCAGTTTACGCGTTGATCATTATAGTTATTACACGTTGCAGCGAGCAAGGGGGCACAGCCGGAAGGCAGTAAGCTTCCAACGCGAGTTAGCAAATGGCCTATGGTGTAATTGGCAACACAGCGGTTTCTGGTACCGCCATTCTAGGTTCGAGTCCTGGTAGGCCAGCAGTGAAAATGCTTTAAACGGCAGGCTCACTAGTTCTATGCCCCGTTCGTCTAGCGGCCTAGGACGCCGGCCTCTCACGCCGGTAACACGGGTTCAAATCCCGTACGGGGTACAAAGACCTCCAACCTAAAGGTTGGAGGATTTTTCATATCCGGGGCAATGTCTTTTTCTAGCGACAGTCTGGGGCGCGACACGGCGCAAGCAAAACTGGTTATAACCTACCCCAGGCCATTGGGCTCGTCCGTGCAGTTAGCCGCGTCCTGCCAATGGAACCAGGGTTAAGACCACCGCGAAGTTGCGCAAAACCCTTCCTGTCCTGCACGTGCAGGCATAGACTGCAGGTACAGCAGAAAACAAACAGAAAGGAGAGCGGGTGACAGAAAACGAAACGCACCACAGTCAAGGCGCACAGCCCGAAAGCACAGCCAGGTAGTAACGCTATAATCCACAACTTCCTTCCCACCAACGTTTGCATGAAGTATAGGAGCCTGCAGCATATGCACTTCGACGCACAGCGCCATCCCGAGTCCTACTAGCACAGCGTTCTCGGCCACGGACTATCCACAGATTGCTTGCGGAATAACCACTGATTCGATCCGCACCTCGGCCACGAAGAACCCTCACTGCAGTACCGGACTCGGGAATTTTGCGTTTTCCTTCGCCTGCCCTCAAACTCTCCTTGACCGCGCGATTTGTGCTGAATTAACCCATCGTTTACTCTTAACAAGTCCGCAACGCACAGTGTGCGATTGCTGCGAACGCGCCCCGTTCGTCTAGCGGCCTAGGACGCCGGCCTCTCACGCCGGTAACACGGGTTCAAATCCCGTACGGGGTACCAACGGAAAGCTGCGAGCCACATGGTTCGCAGCTTTTTCTTTCCCTAAGACCTGTCCGGTCTAGCGGCATGTAGGGCAGGCCTCGATGTCCAAGGGCTAACCGTCCTGCCCGCGGGACGGTATAGGAGCTGAGGTAAAGAGCGGGGGCACAGATTCCCGTAGCGGTCCTTCAGTAGGGACTCAGGTGGGCTGTAAGTGGTTACGTGCCCGATAGCTGTGTTCGAGGGAATCCCTTAAGAAGGAGCTAGACCTAGCGATAAAGGGTATCCGAGTCCTTCCTAGCGGATGCGTATTCGGCTTTTCCAGCCCCTTCTAGGTCTTTCGGGCACTAGCGTGGGACCCGACCATGAAAAAGCCCACCAAACCGTGAAAAGGGCTTGGTGGGCGGTGTAGGAAGGGTGGGAGGGGAGACGTCGGCAAGCGTGGCTACGCCATAACCTTCGTCTTCTTAATCGCTTTCTGAAGGCGCTTGTGATAGGCATCCATGGCGCGGCGGAGAACGAGGCCGACGATGAGTGCAGGGATGGTAAATAGCAGTAGCATGCCCAACTCGCGCCAAATATCACCGTGATAGGTGCCCGCAATGGCGCTGCGGAAAGCATCAATGGCGTACGTTGCTGGCAGCCACGGGCTCACTTTCTGGAACCATTCAGGCAGCAAAGGCAGCGGGTACGCGCCGCCGGAGCCGGAGACTTGTATCACGAGCAACAACACCGCTAAGGCCTTGCCGGCACTATCGAGTGTGATGACAAGTGCATAGATGATCAACATAAACACCAGCGAGACTATCCATGCGGCAAACATAAGCATGAATGGGTGAGCAGGCTCGATCTGGACGAAGAAGATGAGGCTGAGAACCACCAAGGTGGCCTGCGCGAGGCCGACCAGGCCGAGTGTGGCCAAGCGGCCGAAGAACGCTTGACCACGGGTGAATTCGCTCTCGTCGTACTTCCCGTTCTCGTCCTTGCGCAAGTATTTACGCTCGGCGTTGGTATGCACCAGCACGCATGCCAGAAGGGCGCCTACCCATAGCGACAAGGTGAGGTAGAACGGCGTCATACCCACGCCAAAGGCAGCGACAGGGTAGACCGGCTGGCGGTCTACAGCCACGGGAGCGGCGATGCGAGAGGCAAGCAGTTCTGGATCGTTGCCGACGATATCCGCCAGCTTGGCCAAATCGCCGCCACGGCGCACCTCGTCGATCTTGCGGCCCATGTCCGCAAAACGGCCGCTTTGCTCCCGCAGGGTGCCGGCAAGGCCGGCAGTGGTATCGCGGGCGCGCGCCAGGCTTTGCTGTGGCGACTCGTCATCCTCGGAAACCGAGGAGCGAATGCCTGCGATGTCCTGCTTGACAGCATCAATATCGTCCGCGACAACCGAGACGCTCTGGTTGAGCTGATCTAGCTGCGGTTTGAGGTTCTCGTTATAGGAACTGCGTGCCTTTTCAGCCGCCTGCTTCGCATTGGCAATGGCATCCTTTGTGCGCTGGCGCGACTCTTGGGATGTCCCCCTGTTTTGTTCAATATCATCGGCGGTAGATACCAGCGAATCATGCAGCGCGTTGCTCTGTGCAATAGAGGCATCGAGCTGGCCCATCACGGCCTTATAGCCGCCTGCGACTGGAGCCGGCAGGGCTGGCTTATCGGCTTGGTCCTTGATGGAAGTGCGGACTCCCTCAAATGCCCTCGTCTGCTCATCCACGCGTTCAGCTGCCGTGCGGTAGGTTTGCGCAGTCTGTGCAGAGGTGGTGCTGGCATTGCTGAGCAGCTCTTCAATCTGGGCAGAAAGTGCATCGTAGCTTTGCGTCGTTGCAGCCAAAGATGCATCGAGCGAACCGGCCGACTCGTTGAGGGTAGAACGCAGAATATCGATCGGGTTTTCGCCCTGGTCGTTCTCTGTCTCTGTGGCTTGTCGGCCCGCCTCGGAGAGAATGTTATCCGCGGCCCGCGTAAGCGGCAGAGTGGAACCGACAAGATCGCTTAACGCACCCACCGTGCCGGAAGCAGCATCGAGGCGAGTGCTCACGTTATTGATGCGGTTGTGGACGTTATTCAGTGCGGTTTGCGTATCGTCTTCGTTGAGGTACTTATCCAGATCGGAAACTACGCCGAGGCCGACATTGGATACCACACGGGTAAAGGACTCATCGATTTTCTGGATGACTCCGTCTGCACTCTTTTGCGTGATGGTGGTTGACAGCGCATTCTTCTTTTCATTGGTGTAGAGATTGAGCTTGCTTGGCTCTGTTCCTTCCACATAGAAGGTGAGTAGATCTGCGCTGAAATCCTTGGGTAGGACGATGCCGGCGTAGTATTCGCCGGACTTGGTTCCTTCGACGGCATCGGCGCTATCCGTAATGACCCAGTCAATATCGTGATTGCGGCTTAGTTGCGAGAGAACCTCATCGCCTAAATTGAGCTTTAGGGAGGCGAGGTCGCTTTCCTGTCCTTCATCTTCGCTGGCGACGGCGATCTTGAGCTGGTTGGTATTGGCGAAAGGATCCCAGCTAGCCAACACGTTGAAAGAGGTAAAAAGCAGCGGAATGATGGCAAGGCCGAAGATGATGACTGCAGTCATCACGTTGGTGCGGATGGCGTGGAGGTCATCGCGGAGAATGGTCAGGATATTTTTCATGACTTACTCTCCCTTTCCTGTGTCAGCATCATCAACGGCGGGCATTTCTTTGGTGTCAGCGCCTTGGGCGGTCGCTGAATCCTCGTCTAAATCCTCGAGGAGATAGCGGTTGGGATGCTCTCGCTGATGCTCGAGATGCTCTTGGATTTCCTCATCGCTAAGATCCGCCAGGCGGTTATCGTGCGCGATGCTCTGCTTGATGTACTCGAGCGAGCAAATAACGCCCACCGCAATGAGCGTAACCAGACAAGCAAGACCAAAGATAATGGCCTTTTCTGCTGGGGTAATGCGCGAATAGATGCCCAAAGCAATGATAAGGACCAACCCCACAGCTACGGTAATCTTCATCAGCTGGGAGTAATTCTTGCGAGCCATGCTCCACTTATCTTCCAAGCTTTGTTGGTAGGCCTCGCGGTCGTTCAAGGCATATAGAAGGTCCGTGAAGCGATAACGGCTGCCAATGAGATGGACTTGCTCATTGATGACGAGCCCGCCCTTACGCAGCTCATCATTGACCAGCATATTGACGTTTGATAGGCCGCGGCGCATCAGCGTACCGATGAGGTAGGCAACTGCGGCCATTCCAATAAGCGCGGCAATGTCGCGAGCGTAATGATTGCCGTAGAAGCCACCGACCGTTTCGCGCATGGCATCGATGCCGTATGTAAACGGCAAGAAAGGATGTACTGCGCGGAAGAAGTCTGGTGTCATCTCAATTGGGTAGATGCCTGAAGCACCAGGGATCTGGATGAAGGCAAAGACCACCGCGATGCCGCGGCCTACATGGCCAAAGGTAGACACCAAACTATACGTAATGCTCAGGAAGCACAGTCCTACGATGACTGCCGTGCCGACGTAGGCAAGTGCATTGGCATGCTCCACACCAATGGCCAGGTTACCGATAGACACGATGAGGGCCTGGGCAATTGCGAAGAAAGAAAGCAAAAGGAATCGAGCCAGATATGCCTTAGTAATCGTGAGGTTCTTCCGGCCCTGCGGATCAACCTCTGCGCGGAAGATAATGAGCAGCATGAATGCGCCGATCCACAACGTGAGGTTAATAAATAGCGAGGACATGCCGGAGCCGTAGTGCTTGACGGGGAATACGGCGTGGCTTTCCATTTCTGCCGGGGAGGCAAGGAAGGAAGAGACCTCATCTGTATTAAGTCCCTTTACCGACTGCAGGATGGAGTTGTTATTGGCGATGTTACTCAAAGCCAACACATCGCTGCGGGAGGCGCGGAGGCCTTCTTCAATGCCATCGAGGTCCACAGAAAAGCGCTCAACTACTTGCTGGGCCTGGCTTAGCTGCTCGTCGACGCCGCCCAAGAGCCCATCGGTTTGTCCAACCAGTGCTTTTTGGCTCTCGAGGGAGCCCGATAGCTTGCCGGCGGTAGCGGTGACGTCGGCAAGCGCGGCATTGAGCTTGGGCAATCCTTCGGCTACATTATTGCGCAACGCATGGGAATCATCGCGCGTTTGCGCAGCCATTTTGTCCAGCATGCCTGTGGTCTTATTGAGTGAATCGATGGTGTCGTTGGTATCGCCGTTGAGTGCGTCTAAGTCACCGAGGACAGCGCGGTTCTGGGCATTGCGCTCGCGCAGATCGCCCACCTGGTCTTTGATCTGCTGCGAAACCTGCGGCGGCAGGGCCGGTGAGGATGCAAGTTCATCGAGTTGGTCTATGGCCCGATCTGCTTCGCCCACGATGCCCGCAGCTCCTGCAGAGGCGGCGTTAACGCGGTTGAGGGCACCGCGTAGCTTGCCAGATACAGAGCCCACAGTTGCGTTGGCAGAGGCTGTGCCATCAGCTACCGCGGTAGTGCCTTCCACATACGCCGCGGTGGCGTCATCTGAGAAGGAAGTAACCTCTCGCTGCACCTCGGCGGTGAGTGAATTGACCTGGTTTAGCGCTGCCTGAGCATCATCGACAGTTTGCTGCACCGTGCCGAGTGAGTCACGGGCTTGGTCAATGGTCGGGCGCGCCTCATCAATGGTGGAATGAACATCGGCCAATTGGCTGCGGGAATTGGCAACCGTATCTGCGGTCTCGGAAAAAGAATCCGCGGTCTTGCCCGCGGTATTGGTAATCTTCTGGCTGAAATCCCCACCGGAGTTTTTTAATTCCGTGGCTACTGAATCCGCGACTTGCTCATTAAAAGTTGAACTAATCGTGGTATCCAAGGTCGAGGCACCGGTATCGGTAATCTTCGGCGCGATAGCATTGAGCTTTTCATTGACGTGGTATTCCAGCGTGGGCTGCGAATATGTTCCCTTAAAAAGACTGACGAAATCAGCCGAGAAATCCTTGGGAACGATCACTGAAGCAAAAACGTCGCCCTTTCTGACGGCGTCTTCGGCTTCCTCTCGGTCTATAAACTGCCAGCCTAGCTTGTCATTCTCGTGCAGCTTATCAATCATCTGCCCACCTACGTCTAAGTGGCCGGTCATCTCCGAGGAGGCTCCCTCGTCCTCATTAACTACAGCAACTTTGAGGTGTTCTGTGTTTCCGTAGGGATCCCAGAAACCGGAGATGTTTACCCAGGAATACAGGGCTGGGGTAATCATCAAACCGATGAGGATCACCCAGACCTGCGGGGTCCGCCACAAGCGGACAAAATCTTGGAGAAAAATCTTCCAACTAGTAATCACTCGAAGAACCGTAGCACCCAAACGGAAAGAACTAATAGTCTGACTGTCAGTTTTAACAGAAATGAGAGAGTGCGTCCTGTCGAGCTAGCAGATAAGTTTCTAGTGGTACACGATCGGCGGACTTCTGTGGTGTGGCGTTAAAAGCAAAGGCCGCCTTGACCCAGCGACGAAATGGGTCTTGGCGGCGCGACGGGAGGGCGGTCTACCCCGACCGGCGATTAGTGCTCGTCGTAGTGGTCACCGTGGGCAGCGTGGCGGTGGCCGTCATGCAAGTAGTCCACGTGGTCGCCGTGCGGAATTGCAACGTGGCCGCAGCCTTCGCCATGGGTGTGGTCGGTGTGGTCACCGTGTGGGAACGATATGTGGCCGCAGTTGGTTCCGTGAGTGTGGTCGTGGTCTTTGTGGATGGTGTGTGTCATGATGACTCGCCCTTTCTGGTGGGAGGTTCTGATTTTCACTACGTTTTCATTAAAGCGTATTTTCAATTTAGTTTCAATAATTAAAGGTGATTTGTCAGAACTTTCATTGCGCAGGGCAGCAAAAGCGCCCTCCACTAGCCGGGATGTAGCGGTGGTGGGCGCTGAAGGAAGGGGATTTAGAGCAGCTGGCTTAACTCTTGGGCAGCTGAGGTGAGCAGGCTGGCGTACTTCTGTGCAGGGGAGGGGCGGAAGCGTTCGGCGGATCCAGAGATGGATAAAACTGCAAGGAAAGTTCCGGAAGAATCAAAAATCGGTGCTGAGATGGAGGCTAGGCCGGCTTCGCGTTCCTCGATGGATTCGGAGTATCCCTGGTTCCTAGCGGCGTCGATATCTTCGGTAGTAAATAGCGCGTCGTCGATATTAATATCCACGTATGCGGCGATAATGCGGGCGGCTGAGCCTGAGCTTAGTGGCAGTTGGCGTCCGACTGGAACGACGTTGTGCAGGCCCGACTCTGGCTCTCTAGTGGCAATGCAGGTACGCGTATTTCCGGTGACCTCATATAGCTGGATGGATTCGCCGGTGCGCTCACGGAGCTTTTCCATAATTGGTCCCGCTGCTTCGAGTAGATGGTCGCGATTGCCAGGCAGGGCTGGACCGGCTTTCCACTTTCCATCGGGGGTGCGAACGAGGATGCGGTGTGCCTCGAGTGCGGTGGCAAGGCGGTGTGCCGTTGCCCGAGGTAGCCCAGTGGTTTCGCATAGTTCATTGAGTGTGGAGGGGTGGTTGGCAGCGGCCATCATGATGGCCATTGCTCGATCCAACACCTTAATTCCGGAAACTGCGCTATACTCTCCCATACAATGAAATCTACGTCCCAAATTATGAGATTTCAAGTGTGGAGTGATGTTTATGAACCAGAAGCTGACTTTGGCAGAAAAAGTATGGCGAGATCACATTGTCCAGCAGGGCGATGCCGGGGCACCGGACCTCATCTTTATTGATTTTCAGCTCCTACATGAAGTTACCAGCCCGCAGGCCTTTGATGGATTGCGGCTAGCCGGGCGCCAGCTGCGCCACCCCGAGTTGCATCTGGCCACGGAGGATCACAACGTTCCCACCCAAGGCATTAAGTCCGGAAATCTTTTGGAGATTAAAGACGAGGTTTCTCGTACCCAGGTATCGACCTTGCGCAAAAACAGCGAAGAATTTGGTGTGCGCTTGCACTCTATGGGTGATGCGCAGCAGGGTATTGTCCACACGGTGGGGCCTCAACTGGGCATTACCCAGCCAGGTATGACCATTGTCTGTGGTGACTCGCATACCTCTACCCATGGTGCATTTGGTTCCATCGCAATGGGTATCGGTACTTCAGAAGTAGAGCATGTGATGGCCACCCAGACGCTGTCCCTGAAGCCATTTAAGACCATGGCCATTGAGGTTACTGGTGAATTGCAGGAAGGCGTATCCGCTAAGGACCTCATTTTGGCGATCATTGCGAAAATTGGTACTGGCGGTGGACAAGGCCACATTATTGAGTACCGTGGCGAGGCTATCCGCAAGATGTCCATGGAAGCGCGCATGACTATCTGCAATATGTCCATCGAGGCGGGAGCGCGTGCCGGTATGGTTGCTCCGGATGAGACGACTTTCGAGTATGTCAAGGGCCGCGAATTCGCTCCCACGGGAGCGGACTGGGATGCTGCAGTTGAGTATTGGAAAACACTGCCGACAGATGAGGGGGCAGAATTCGATACCGTCGTCGAGATTGATGGCTCAGCGTTGACCCCGTTTGTTACCTGGGGTACCAATCCAGGTCAAGGCCTGCCCCTGGGGGAGAATGTTCCAGATTCAGAAGACTGCGGTGACGATAATGAAAAGGCCACTGTGGAAAAGGCCCTTCAATATATGGACCTACAGCCAGGAACACCGTTGCGCGATATCAAGATTGATACCATCTTCGTGGGTTCGTGTACGAACGCCCGTATTGAGGACCTGCGTGCCGCAGCCGCGGTGGTTAAAGGGCGCACCATTGCCTCCGATACTCGGATGCTGGTGGTTCCATCTTCTGCGGTTGTTAAGGCCCAAGCCGAAGAGGAGGGCTTGGATGAGGTCTTTAGGCAATTCGGCGCTGAGTGGCGTACCGCTGGCTGCTCTATGTGCTTGGGAATGAACCCAGACCAACTAGCCCCAGGGGAGCGCTCGGCTTCCACCTCCAACCGCAATTTCGAAGGTCGACAAGGCCCCGGTGGCCGCACCCACCTAGTTTCCCCGCAGGTTGCTGCCGCTACTGCCGTGACTGGATACCTGTCTAGCCCTGCTGACCTGAATTAAGCGCTAAGAAAGGCATTGACAATGGAGAAGTTTATTACCCATACTGGAGCGGGCGTGCCTCTGCGCGCCTCCAACGTGGATACTGATCAAATCATTCCAGCGCGCTACCTGAAATCGGTCAAGCGTACCGGCTTTTCTGAAGGGCTATTTTCCAATTGGCGCTCCGATGAAAATTTCGTGCTTAACCAAAAGCAGTTTAAGGATGGCTCCGTGCTATTCGCCGGCAGCGACTTCGGCACCGGTTCTTCCCGTGAGCATGCAGTATGGGCGCTGAGTGAATATGGCTTCCGCGCCGTATTTTCCTCCCGCTTTGCGGACATTTTCCGCGGTAACGCGGGAAAATCGGGATTGCTTACTGGGTTAATGGAGCAAGAAGATATCGAACTCATTTGGAAGCAGCTGGAATCTGGAGAAACCCAAGTAACCGTGGACCTGGAGGCTCGAACAGTAACGGTGGGAGAGAGCATCTACCGTTTCGACATTGATGACTACACCCGGTGGCGGTTGATGGAGGGGCTCGATGACATCGGCATCACCCTTCGTAACGAAGACGCAATCGCTGGCTATGAATCGCGGCGCGCCAACTTCAAACCCTCCGTTACTGCTCCATAAAAAACTGCCATTGAATTAGAGCTAGTAGCAGTACCCCACAGTCCTATCGGAAGGAGGCACTGTAGGGGGTTCCGCGCCTTCAAAGAAGAATCTCAAGCATGCTTATTGGGGGAGTTGTTGGGGGTATAACTCGGTAACGTATAGATAACAATTGTTTGCTCCAGTTTGCTGCGGCAAAGTATCCCCCTAGCTTTAGACTTATGAGCAACCCCTATTCGAATAATGATTCTTTCAATTCAGAAAACAACGGTGCCGGGTATCCCGGGTCTGGCAATGAGTTGCCTGCCTATGGGCAGGGTCCTTACGGTCAGCCTGGCTACGCCGGAAGTAACTATTCCGGCGAAAACATCCTTGATGAGGATGTAGACGCCATCCAGGCCATAGGCGATGGGTTCCGATACTTTGGTCGCAACTGGGCGCAGTGGATCTTTGGGCCGTTGCTCCAAGGGATTGTTATTTTCATTATCTACCTACTACTTGTAGCGGTACTGGCAGCAAGCGGGACCTCGATCGATGGCATGGCGGACAGCGGGTCAGGGGCTGAGGGTGCGCTGACCGGCGGACTCATTGCTGTGATGGCCATCGCCCTTATTGCTATGTTCCTAGTAATACTGTGGGCATATAGCACGTGGTACAGGGCTGCCAATAAGCAGATTGAAACAGGAGAGCTGCAATTTACGGATTTCCTGAATTTCAAAAACGCCGGTGGGCTCATGGCGGTCTATTTTCTCTCGAACCTTATCATCGGCCTCGGCTTTTTGCTGTTGATCATTCCTGGCCTATTTGCCCTTTTCTTCTTCTGGTGGATGCCAGCTGTTAAGGCGGTACGCCCCGAGCTTTCCGTTGGTGGATGCTTTGGCGCCTCCATTGAGGTAGCTAAGAAGAATGTGGGGGTAACCATTCTGCTGGGTGTCCTGCTCATAGTGTTGCACGCAGTGCTCAGCTTTACCGTAGTGGGTCTGCTGATCTTTCCGGCGTTGCAGACTCTTATCGCCGTGCTGTTCGTCCGCCGCACTTTGGGCATGCGCGGCTAAATATTATCGAAACCGCCTAGGAACAAAACAAGGCCCTGCCTGTCCACCGAATATGGTGGATAAGCAGGGCCTAAGCTGCTGAGTGCGACGGGCCGAGAATTTAGCGCACTGGCAGTGGGCTAGCCAGGTAATCGGCGCCGGTTAGCTCCCCTTCGTTGAAGGACAGCACCCATACAGAAGCCTTCTTAAACTTGAGTTTGTCAACCGGCTTTTTAAGAAACTTCGGGGCGAGATCCTCGATTATGCCAGGAATGGTTTCGCCCTGGCTGACAACGACGGGCACCCCGCCCTCGTTTACCACGCGGCGAAAGGCCTTCTTGGCCGCTTCTGGGTCGTTCTCCCAGGCCTCGTCACCAAAGTTTTTGTTGATGGAAATGTCCTTGCCCAGTTCGTCGGCGAGCGGGGCAGCTGTCTGCTGGCAGCGCTGGGGCAAGGCTGAATAAATCGCGGTGGGCTGGTAGGCGCTCAGCATCGGCACCAGCATCTCTGCTTGGCGGCGGCCCTTTTTATCCAGTGGCCGCAGGTTGTCATCGCCTTGCCAGCTGCCCCTTTCATGCGCGCGTGCGTGGCGCACATAAAGCACGCGGGTAGCGGGCGCGATGCGTAGGCGTTTAGCCGCCTTGGCCACTACCGCGGTATCAACGTCGTAGGACAGGAGGTCTTGCGCCTCGTCGATGGGCAGCCAGCGCAGCTCATCGGTCTCACCATTGGTGGAATAGGTGCCGTCTAGATACTTTGCCACCCAGTAGTAAACGACCTTGGTGCGGCCTTGGACTGGGTAGGTTACCTTGCCAATAAGCTTGCCAAGCCGCACACTAAAGCCTGTTTCTTCGAAGATTTCTCGCACCGCTGTGGTGGGCAAAGACTCGCCAGGGTCCACCTTCCCCTTTGGAAGGGACCAATCATCGTAGTGGGGGCGGTGAATGAGTGCTATCTCCGGATTCTGCGAAGTACCACGCCAGACAACGGCACCAGCAGCAAGGGTAGTGCGGTGAAATTCCTTGGCTGGGTCCACCGGGATTTCTTGGTGGCGGCCGGATATAAATTCCTCGTGCTGCTGGTCCTTGTCGGTTTCGTGCATTTTTTTAATATTCGGCATGGTCTTCCTCCACGGAGCCTTTCCACAGTTGTTGTGTTCGTCAAAACAGTGTCTAAGGGCCCATTGTCCCACGGGGTAGGCGCGTCGTGCATCCTTGCCCACAGTAAAAAGGCATGCTTTAAGGTTGGGTATATATCTGAAGTTTGAAGGAGACACCATGGTTAACGTTGCTGTGATGGGCGCTGGTTCTTGGGGCACTACCTTGGCCAAGGTCTTTGCGGACGCCGGAAATGACGTTCGCCTGTGGGCGCGCCGCGCGGAATTGGCGCAGGCCATCAATGAGACTCACACCAATCCGGACTATTTGCCGGATACCCGGCTGCCGGCTGCGGTGCGGGCCACCCACGACGATGTAGAGGCACTGGCGCTTGCCGATGTCGTCGTATTCGGCGTTCCCTCCCAAACATTGCGCGGCAATGTGGAGAAGTGGGCACCCCATTTGCCCAAAGCGGCTACGTTGGTCTCCATTTCCAAGGGCGTAGAGACCACAACGCTTAAGCGCATGAGCGAGGTCATCATGGACGCCGCGGATGTGCCGGCAGACCGTGTCGCCGTGCTTTCTGGCCCGAATCTGGCCAAGGAGATTGCTGCCGGCCAGGTAGCCGCCACGGTGATTGCCTGCTCTGACGAAGAGCGCGCCCAGCGCGTGCAGGCCGCGGTGGCTGCGCCGTACCTGCGCCCATACACTAATACTGATGTAATTGGGGCGGAAATCGGCGGTGCCTGCAAAAACGTTATCGCCTTAGCTTGCGGTATCGCCTCCGGCAAGGGTTTGGGCAATAACACGATGGCCACCATAATCACCCGCGGTTTGGCAGAAATTACCCGTCTTGGTGTGGAGCTAGGAGCCGATCCGTTTACCTTCTCCGGCTTGGCCGGTTTGGGCGACTTGGTAGCAACATGTACCTCGACGTTGTCGCGTAACCGCACTTTTGGCTACTGCTTGGGCCAGGGCGGGACGATTGAGGAGGCCAAGGCCGTGACCAACGGCCAGGTTGCGGAAGGCGTCTACTCCTGTGACTCTATCTACCGCCTAGCCCAGCAGGCTAGGGTAGAGATGCCGATCACCCATGCGGTCTATGGCGTCTGTTACGAGGGCATGGCGGTAGAGGATATGATCATCGCTCTGATGGGTCGGTCCAAGAAGTCGGAGTAGGTCGAGGGTAAAATCTGCGGGCATGACTGAAAAGACCCGCGTGGCCGTTGTCTATGGCGGCCGTAGCACCGAGCACTCCGTATCCTGTGTGTCCGCAGGTGCGATCATGAACCACCTCGACCCGGAAAAATTCCAGGTGGTGCCTATCGGCATCACCCGCGAGGGCACGTGGACACCAGGAACCACCGAAGGCCTGGAAATTGTCGATGGCGTCCTGCCGGAGGTCACCCGAGGCGCGGAGCTGACGCTTTCGCTCGACCCCACGGCCAGAGGGCAGTTTCATAACGTTACCGATGGCACCCTCTTTGCTGAGGTCGATGTGGTCTTTCCCATCCTGCACGGCCCCTTTGGCGAGGACGGCACCGTCCAAGGCCTCTTTGAACTTTCCGGCCTGCCCTATGTCGGGCCGGGAGTTTTGGCGTCCTCAGTGGGAATGGACAAGGAATTTACCAAGAAGGTGCTGGTAGCAGCAGGCTTGCCTGTAGCGCCTGAGGTCATTCTCAAAGGCCGCACCGAGATCAGCGAGGACGAAAAGCAGCGCCTGGGCCTTCCCGTCTTTGTAAAACCCGCTCGCGGTGGATCCTCCATTGGTGTATCTAAGGTCACTACCTGGGAGGATTTCCCTGCAGCTGTTGACCTCGCCCTAGAAGATGATGACAAGGTTCTGGTGGAACCGGAAATCGTAGGCCAAGAGGTAGAAATCGGCGTATTACACTATGCCGACGGCACCTTGCTGGCCTCCGTCCCAGCACTGCTAGCGGGCATCGATGACTCTGATGAGGGCTTTTATGGCTTCGACACGAAGTACCTCGACAACGTGGTCACTGCCGAAATCCCTGCGCCTTTTGCACCCGAATTGACCGAGCGGCTGCGCGATATGGCAATCAAAGCATTCGAAGCCTTGAATTGTGAGGGTCTTTCCCGCGTAGACTTCTTCGTTACCGAAGACTCCGTGTATATCAACGAGATCAACACTCTGCCGGGCTTTACCCCGATCTCCATGTACCCGCAGGTACTCGCTGCTTCAGGCGTGGACTATCCCGCTCTGCTAGAGGCCCTCATCGAGCAGGCCCTGGCCAAGTAGGGCCGAACTCGCTCTACTTTTCGTCCGTGTGCTCGGCGAGTACGTTGCCGATTTCTACCAGCGCCGCCTGCGCCGCATCCTGGGGAGCGTGTAGCGCGAGGTAGTCTTCGCGGCCGAGGGCAAACCAAGTGCCCGCCGTTGTGCCGTGCGCCAAGGTAGTGTCTTCGAACCACGGAATGTCATTGACCTGTTGCAGCTTGACCCCGGAGCGATAGTTTTCTGGCTTGGCTACGCCGCAACGCGCCACGATTTCTTCCCGGCCATCGGCGCTCCACACATAGGTATTCTTTTCCTTTACTTCGCGACGGTGATAGCCCTCAGCTACCGAATCCGGCAGGGCTTTTTCCACTTCGGTGCACATCTGGTCATCGCCTGTCTTGAGTGCCTTGAGTGGCGCCTCGTGTGCGGTGGCTGGTTTTTCATCGAGGGCCGAGAGGGCGTCGTTAAGCTCGTCCGGCGTGGCGTCGGTGGAGGAAGTCATCGCCACAATAGGGAAGCGCTGGGTCGAATACCAGGTGGTCAGGTTGGAGCCGGGGGTGGCATCGCGAACTTGGTACCACTGTTCCCCGTCTACGTCTTGGGGCTGTGAATACTCGGTGTACTGGAAGGGCATATCTACTCCGCAGCGGGCGGTGACCTTATCTTCAGAGGTAGTAGCCCAGGCCGCGACGCCGGAAGGTACGGGCTCGGCAATATCTGCACGCGGTTTATCCATCACCGTATCCGGCAGGGCGTCGATAAAGCTATGGCAGGCTTGTGAATCCGATTCCTTGGACTCCACGGGGGAGACCGCAACGGGTGCCTTGGCAATGTTATTGAATACGTACTTTGCGCCGAAGAGGACCGCCAGAACCATCACTATGGACAACCCAAGTGAAATGAAGATCGCGGTGCGGTTAAATTGGGATGTCATAAGGGCTCATAGTATCGAAAGGAAGCTGGTGAACTTAACTCAGACTCTCGCAGATGTGGGAGAACGCGCCGCCATCCGGGAAATTACCTCCGTGGCCTCCAGTGGGCTCAATGGAGACGATGCCGCGGTTCTGCCCAGTGCGCCGCCGAATTCCCGCACCGTGGCGGCCACCGATTTGATGGTGGAGGGAGGTCATTTCCTGCGCGAGTGGTCTACCCCGCGCGAGATTGGCAAGAAGGCTATCTTGCGCAATTTTGCCGATATTGAGGCCATGGGTGCGCGCCCCGTTGCCGCGCTTCTCGCGATTGCCGCCCCAGGTGATACCCCGGTGCCTTTCGTGCGGGGGATCGCAGAGGGCATTGCGGAGCATAGCTCTTTCTATAACGCGGAATTGGTAGGCGGTGATCTCACCCAGTCCGATCTATTAGTCATCAATATCACGGCCGTTGGATTCCTTGGCGGCAGCCTTCCCGCCTTGACCTTGGATGGCGCGCGGGCAGGTCAGCACGTAGTAGCGCACGGAAAGATCGGCCACTCTGCTGCGGGCCTGGCCTTGTTGGAGCGCTTCGGTCGAGATCTTCCTGCAGGACACGAGCACCTGCAGCCGCTTATCGACGCCCACTGTGCCCCCTGGCTCAACCCCGGCCGCGGCGTTATCGCCCGCGCCGCAGGGGTTACCGCCATGACGGATAATTCCGATGGTTTGATCCAAGACTGCACTACGATGGCGGAGCACTCCGGCGTGCGCGTGGATCTGGATCCGGAGGCCTTGCAGCCGGAGGACCTGCTCTGCCAAGCTGCGGATCTTCTGGGCTGTGACCCATGGGAATGGGTGCTTTCTGGCGGTGAAGATCACACGCTCGTGGGTACCACTGCAAAGGAAGCGCCCTCCGGCTTCCGCAAGATTGGCACCGTTATTCGCGGCAGCGGGGTTACGGTAGGTAGCAAGACCCCGAGTTATCAGAAAGGCTGGCTGAGCTTTTAACCATGCATCCCACCTATCACCCGTCCTGGGAGCCGGTGTTGGCACCGGTAATAGAGCAGCAGTGGCCACAGATCTCCCAGGCCCTAGACGGCCAAGAGTACCTGCCGCCAGCCTCGGACGTGTGTCGCGCACTCCAGATGCCGCTGGACGATGTCCGCGTGCTCATTGTTGGCCAAGATCCTTATCCCACCCCAGGCCACGCCATGGGGATGGCCTTTTCCACCCGCCCAGGAGTGAAACCGCCGCGTTCCTTGGTCAATATCTACCGAGAACTTAGCGATGACCTGGGTATCGCCGGCCGCGAAGATGGTGATTTAAGGGCATGGGCCGACCAAGGTGTGCTGCTTCTCAACAGGGTGCTTACCGTAGCCCCTGGCCAGGCCGGATCGCACCGCCGGATTGGGTGGGAGGAAATTACCGAGGCCGCCATTCGCGCACTCAACCGCACGCCGATGGTGGCCATCCTGTGGGGCCGCGACGCACAAGGATGTGAGCGCTTTCTTCCCGACGTCCCTTGTATCAAGTCCCCGCACCCCTCACCGCTTTCTGCCAGCCGTGGCTTCTTCGGTTCTCGCCCATTTTCCCGGGCAAACGCCCTTTTGCGGGACCAAGGGGCGCAGGAAATAGACTGGCGCTTGTAAACTATTGCGCATGTCATACCCCAGCACGCTGGATGCCCAGGGATTGCGCAATTGGGCCACCCGCGCCGTGGGCGAACTATCCCATCGCCGCGATGAAATCAACGCGCTCAATGTGTTCCCCGTACCTGATTCCGATACCGGCTCCAATATGACGCACACTATGGAAGCCGCGGTGGAGGAGCTCAACAATGGAGGCGATGTAGCAGATGCCCTCGCGCTCGGCGCTGTACGTGGTGCGCGCGGGAACTCCGGAATGGTGCTCTCGCAGCTTCTACGGGGAGTGGCCGAATCCACGGTGGACTCGGTCATCGATGGCGGCGTGTTCGCTCGCTCGCTGCAGCAGGCCGTGGAACTGGTGGACCGGGCCATCACGGAGCCGGTAGAAGGCACAGCTATCACCGTTCTGCGGGCCGCCGCAGAAGCTGCGGGAAACGCGGCCGCGCGCTCTAGCGCTAACTTGCACGGCATTGTCAGCGCTGCCATTACCGCTGCGCGGACCGCCCTAGAGCACACGCCGTCGCAATTGCCAGCACTGCGCGAGGCAGGAGTGGTAGACGCCGGAGGGGCCGGTTTGGTGATCCTCTTGGAATCGCTCTTGGCGGAAATTGAGGGAACCGCTGGGCACACCGGCTTGTCCGAGCCGGAGACAGTTACCGAGTTGGAGGTAATCTTCTTTTTCGAAGGAGACATAGAGGCACTACAGGCCTCCCTCAACTCGTTGGGAGAAAGCCTGGTCATCGCCCGCGCCACGGAACACAGCGCTAACGTACACATCCATTCCCAACAAGCTGGCACCGTCATCGAGACGGCCTTTTGCGCGGGAAAGGTGACCAACCTGCGCATTGAGGTGCTGCCTCCTTACGCCGAACCCGCTGCTGGAAAGCCGGTTTCTCGTCGCGTTTTCGCCGCCGCACCTCCAGGGCCTATTACCGACCTTTTGGAATCTGCGGGGGTTACCGTGGTTTCTCCAGATGATCCTATTGCAGCGGAGGAAGAGGACATTGTTCTCGCGACCGGACTAAGCACAGATACAGGGGCTGGGCGAGTTGTCCCCGCGCAATCGCTAGCTGCAGCGTTAGCAGCGATTTCAGTCTATGAACCGGACAATTCGGATGCCGGGGCCGTTGTCGCCGCCATGCGCGATGCTGCCAAGTCTATGCGGGTGGCCTATCCGAGCCAGGAGACGCCGCAGTCAATCATCGCCACTTGCCGCGACCTTTTAGCAGAGGGCGGGGAGCAGGTCACCATTTTGAGCGCGCTTGACTTAGACGAGGAAGAAATCTCCCAGCACCTTCACGTGGATGTAATGGCGCTGGAAGTTCCAGATATCGCAACTGAAATCGGAGTGGAGTAGTAATGCTCGGCTGGCAGGATAATCGCCCTTTGACCGAGGTACTTGCAGCGAAAGACGCCGCAAAGATTACCAAAGCGCTGGGGTATGAGACTTGCGGCGAGCTCTTAGCCCATTATCCGCGAGACTATATCCGCCATAACAAGGACGTCGGCTTAGGCGATGCCGCGGAGGGCGAAATCGTCACCGTTACCGGAACTATCATCGGATTCAACCGCCTTGAAACGGGCAAGACCACCATTATCAATGTGCAGCTCGATGGCAGCATCATTGCTACCTTCTTCAATGCCAATTACGTCATGCGGATGTTGCATCCCGGGCAGCGGGTCATGATGAGCGGCAAGCTGAAATTCTTCCGCAACCAGCCGCAGCTGCAACAGCCAGACTTTGTGGAGATCGATGCCTTTGGCCGTCCCGAAGGCGAGCTAGATGATTACCGTCAGCCGACTCCCGAATCTGGAAAGAAGCATCGGCCGAAGGCCACCGGTTCGCTGCGGAACCTGTCGCAATTCGGCAGGTTGGACAAGCTCCTCTTAGAGCGAGAATGGATCCCCGTGTACCCCGCTACGTCCAAGGTCACGTCGTGGTACATCATGGGCGCCATTCACTACGTCTTATCGAAGACCCCGTCGATTGAGGAACCGTTGGATTATCAGATGATCATCAGCCTCGATAAGGCGGTGCGAGAGATCCACGAACCTGGGGAGGCAGGTCCTTATCGGGCTATTCAACGGCTCAAATACAACGAGGCGTTGTCGATTGGCCTCGTCATGGCTTTGCGCCAACGCGATGCCGAAGCTCGTACTGCCATTTCCATGCCGGCTACGCTAGGAGGCTTTCGCGAGGAGCTGCTAAAGCATCTGCCTTTCGCACTTACCCAAGGGCAACGGCGCGTTATCAACGAGATTGAAGATGACCTGGCTCGTCCGCTACCCATGATGCGGTTGCTGCAAGGTGAGGTCGGCTCTGGCAAGACCATGGTTGCCACGTGTGCGATGCTGCAGGCGGTTGATGCAGGCACCCAGGCTGCGTTGCTGGCGCCTACTGAGGTGCTCGCGTCTCAACATGCTGCCTCTATCGGAACAGCGGTGCCAGAGGGCGTCAAGGTGGTGCTCCTGACCGGCTCTATGCGCACAGCTGAAAAGCGCCAGGCCCTGCTAGATATTGTCTCCGGCGACGCGGACATCATCATTGGAACCCATGCGATCATCCAAGAAGCCGTTGAGTTTTTCAATCTGGGACTAGTGGTAGTAGATGAACAACATCGATTTGGTGTAGAGCAGCGCGATAGCTTACGCACCAAAGCACGTGAGGAACTAAGCCCCCATATTCTCGTGATGACGGCGACCCCGATCCCCCGGACCATTGCGATGACCGTCTTTGGTGACCTAGCTGTTTCGACTCTTACCGAGTTGCCTGGCGGACGCAAACCCATCCAATCGGCAGTGGTAGCTGAGTGGCGGCCCACTTGGGTGCTGCGCGCCCTCGAGCGGATTCGGGAGGAAGTAGCCCACGGCCACCAGGCCTATATCGTCTGCCCCCGGATCGAAGACAAAGGCGGGGTCCTCGAGCTTGCGGAGCAGCTAGAAAATGGGCCCTTCAAGGGGCTACGTGTGGCGATCTTGCATGGAAAGATGCCGAATAAAGATGAGGTCATGACGTCATTTGCTAGGGGAGAGATCGATGTTTTGGTCTCAACCACGGTCATCGAGGTGGGCGTGGATGTTCCCAATGCCACCGTTATGCTCATCCGTGAGGCTGAGCATTTTGGAGTCTCCCAGCTGCATCAATTGCGTGGCCGCGTGGGGCGCGGGGGAAATGCCTCCATTTGTCTTTTGCATACCACGGCAGCTGATAACACCCCATCCTTTCGACGCATAAATCAGATTGCGGAGACATCCTCCGGTTTTGAGTTGGCCGAGCTCGATTTACGGCAGCGCCAAGAAGGCGACATTTTGGGTACCTCGCAATCGGGCAAGCAACGTACCTTGCGATTGCTGAATCTGGCAGATGATCAAGACATTGTAGAGCGCACGCATACCGACGCGCGCGCGATGGTGCTGCGCAATCCCGAGCTGGCAGAAGAACTCACCCGCAATTTGAGCGAAAGTGAACAAGAATTCTTGGAGAAGAACTAAGAAAGGCTAACCTAGAGGCATGAAAATCTACGCCCCCTTCGCGGGCATTGTCCGCTGCCACGTGGCCGTGGGTGACACGGTAGATGCTGGGGTTCCTCTCGCGACTGTGGAAGCCACGAAGCTCGAGGCCCCCGTAGAATGCCCGGGCCCGGGAAAGGTACACCGCATTGCGGTCGCTGACTTTAGTGACGTAGTAGGCGGGGACCTCTTGATGGAGATTGGAGAAGCATAAATGACGCGCATTATCGCCGGAGAAGCCCGCGGACGCACCATTAAGGTACCCGCAGAAGCAACCCGGCCCACCGCAGACCGCGCCCGTGAAGGGCTTTTTTCTTCGCTTAATGCACGGTGGGGTTTCGCTGGATCTTCGGTGCTCGACCTTTTCGCCGGCTCCGGTGCGCTTGGTCTCGAGGCAGCTAGCCGCGGCGCAGACGAGGCCGTGCTAGTGGAATCTTCGGCGGATGCGGTAAAGGTCATTAGGCACAATATGGGCGTCGTCAAGCACCCCGGCGTGCGCGTACATGAGATGAAGGTAGACACCTACCTGGCTAGTGCACCGCGCAAGCACTTCGATCTAGTGCTGGCGGATCCGCCCTATGCCTTTGATGAGGTAGAGGAACTCCTTGCCGCTATCGAACCAGTGCTTACTGATCATGCGATGGTGGTAATCGAGCGCCACGTCGAATCCCCGGATACGGTGTGGCCCGCAGGGTTTGAGCCCACCGGCCAAAAGCTCAAAAAGCGCACCTTTGGTATCGCCCGCATGGATATGGCGGTCTTTACCCGCTCCGGCAGCGAGGAAGCCGAAGACTAATCCACTTAAGAAACGAGAGCGAATACAGCATGACTAAAGCCGTCTGCCCAGGATCTTTCGACCCAGTTACTTTAGGCCATATTGATATCATCAACCGTGCGAACCAGATGTTTGATGAGGTCACCGTATTGGTAACCGGTAACCCAGATAAGCCTTCTGGTCTCTTCAGCGTGGATGAACGAATGGAACTTATCCGCCAAAGCGTGGATCCCTCGATTAAGGTGGACTTTTGTTCCGGACTTCTTGTGGATTACACCACGGACCACGGCGTGGACGTGCTGGTGAAGGGGCTGCGCAGCTCCCTAGACTACGAATACGAGCTGCCCATGGCACAGATGAACCGGCGCCTTTCCGGAATCGATACCGTCTTTTTGCTCACGGACGAAAAATATGGCTATATTAGCTCCTCACTGTGCAAGCAGGTGGCAAGATTCGGCGGTGATGTTACCGGGATGTTCCCAGACGCTGTGGGGCGTGCGGTAAAGGAGAAATACCGCAAGTGAGCCTTGCACTGGTCATCTTCTTCGTTGTCGTAGCCGGTTCGACTCTTCAGCGGGTTTCTGGAATGGGGCTAGGCCTCATCGGTGGGCCTATCCTGATGCTGATTATGGGGCCTGTAGAAGGCATCTTGGTCATCAACGTCTTAGCTTGCGTAAATGCGATTTTGACCACCGTTTCCGTCCGCGAAAACGTCAACTGGAAGAAATTCGGGCTCATTGCCCCGGTCATGGTCATTGGTTCCTTGGCCGCAGCATTGCTCATTAGGCGCATGGATACCGCAGGCCTCATGGTTGTAGTAGGCGCCGCGCTACTGGTCGCCCTTGCCGTAGTTACGTTCGGGAAGAAATTCGTTCCGGCAATGGCAGGAATAGGTCCTGCCATCTCCGCGGGCATTCTAGGCGGATTCACCAATACTTTGGCCGGAGTGGCAGGCCCAGTAATTACCGTCTATGCGCAGGCGGCGAAGTGGCCCCAACAGGTCTACGCCGCAACGTTGCAGCCCATCTTTGTGGTGGGTGGATTCTTTTCGGTGCTGACCAAGACGCTGACGGGGGCAGCGAATTTCGACGGGTTGCCTTGGGTGATGTGGCCCGCCGGCGTGTTAGGGATGTGTGTTGGTATTTGGGCAGGCACCCGCATTGCCGAGCGCGTGACGCGAGAAAAGGCCCGCGTGCTATCCCTTAGCGTTGCTAGCCTTGGCGCGGCTAGTGCGCTGATTCGGGGTCTTTTGACGCTCTCGTAGATCTGCGAGTCAGGCACTCAGCCGAGTGCTGCGGGCGTTAAAGCAGCGAGGCCAAAAATTCTTTGGTGCGTGGCTGCTGCGGGTTATCCAATACCTCGGCTGGGCTGCCGGATTCGATAACTACGCCGCCGTCCATGAAAAAGACCTTGTCGGCTACCTCTCGGGCAAATCCCATCTCGTGGGTAACTACGAGCATGGTCATGCCTTCGGCTGCGAGGTCCTTCATTACGCGCAGCACTTCGCCGACGAGTTCGGGGTCGAGGGCGGATGTGGGTTCGTCGAAAAGCATGAGCTTAGGGTTCATGGCCACCGCACGAGCAATAGCGACGCGCTGCTGCTGGCCGCCGGAAAGTTGCACCGGGTAGTTATTGGCTTTGGACGCCAAGCCGACATCCTCGAGCAACTCCATGGCGCGGGCTCGGGCAGTGTCTTCTGGAATCTTCTTCACCTGGACTGGGGCCTCGATGATGTTTTCAATCACCGTGCGGTGGGGGAAGAGGTTAAAAGACTGAAAGACCATGCCGATATCGGATCGCTGCTCGGCTGCTTCCTTCTCGCTGATTTCATATAGGGTGCCGTTTTTCTCACGGTAGCCAATAAGCTCGCCGTCTACGTATAAGCGCCCTGCGGTAGCTTTATCCAAGTGATTCACGCAGCGCAGGAAGGTGGACTTGCCGGAGCCCGAAGGGCCCAATAGGCAAGCCACTTCGCCGGGCTGGACTTCGAGGTCAATGCCTTTAAGGACCTCGAGCTGTCCGAAGGACTTATGGACGTTCTGGGCGGAAATCATGGGAGTAGCCATTAGTTTTTTGCCTCCGGAATAACGGATACGTTGCGGGGGATAGTGCCTTCGGCGTCTGCTAGCGCAGCAAGTTGGCGGCCGGTGAGCTCGCGGGTGGCGCCGCGCTCAAACCGGCGCTCCAAGAAGTATTGGCCCACCATCAGTAGGGAAGTAACCACGAGGTACCAAGATGCGGCAACCAATAGCAGCGGGATCGGCTGGAAAAGAGCGGCCGAAATATCCGTGGTGCGGCCGAAGATTTCCTGAGTATAAGGAATGGCAACAACAAGGGAAGAAGTTTTCAGCAAAGAAATGAACTCATTGCCGGTCGGCGGGATGATAATGCGCATAGCCTGCGGAAGTACCGTGCGGCGCATGGTCATCCACCACGACATGCCGAGGGCCTTGGAAGCCTCCTTTTGACCTTCCGGCACCGAGGTGATGCCGGAGCGCACGATTTCGGCCATATATGCTGCCTCATTGAGACCTAGACCCATCACGGCAAGGAAGAAGGCGTTGGTGAGGATGGTCTGCAGGGACACCTCAGTAAAGCCCAAATTAATGGACTGATAAATGGCCGAGAGCAGGCCCCAGAACACCAGTTGGACATAGATAGGGGTGCCTCGAAAGACCCAAAGGAAAATCCAGGATACGGTTCGTAGGACCGGATTGGGAGACATGCGCATGACCGCGAGTACGGCACCGCCCACAACGCCGATGATCATCGACAAGATGGTGATGGCGATGGTGTGCAGGGAAGCAATAGCAATGCGCTTATCAAAGAGGTACTGGAAGTAGGTTCCCCAGCCGAAAGCCTCATTGCGTGCAGAGGCGATGATAAACCACGCACTCAGCACAATGAGCACGCCAGCGAAGACCCAGCGCCACGGGTGGCGTAGTGGGCGCGCTTCAATCTTGGCGGGTTTATCTTTGGGCGTGGCCGTAGCAGGCGTTGCCGCATTCTCGTTAACCATTGATCGGCCTTTCATTAATCATTGCCTGGTCTATTAATCCATCCTCGATGCCCCAGCGGGACAAAATCTCTGCGTACTCGCCGGTTTCGATGAGATGTTGGAGCGCTGCTGCCGAAGCCTTGCCCAAATCCGAATCTTTGGGAACGGCAAAGCCATAAGGTGAGGCCTGGAACATATCGCCTGCCTGCTGCATCTTTCCTTCGGAGCGATTGACCGCCCACGCCGTCACTGGGGAATCCGCAGACAGGGCATCCGCACGCCCCATCAAGACGGCTAGCGCGGCATTATCGCCGGTGTCATAGGACAAAACGGTGAGATCGCCACTGCAGGCTTCCTGCTTGGGCCGAACATCATCGGTTTCAGAGACCGTGGTGCGCTGCACCGCAACCGTCAAGCCGCAGGGGTTATCCGGGTCGACTTTCCTAGGCCCATCCACCCGCTCGGCCCATTGGATACCAGCGTAGAGGTGATCCACAAAGTCGAATTCATTGCGGCGGTCAGGGTTATCTGTAAAGCCAGACACACCCATGTCAATCTGACCCGACTGCACGGCGGGCAGAATCATGGAAAAGTCCTGTTCCATCGGCTGGAAATCGAGGCCTAAGACGCCGGCTACCGCCCGAGCCAGATCCAGCTCCACGCCCTGGAGCGCGCCGTGAGAATCCTTCAACTGGAATGGTGCGTACGGCGGGTTGGTACCGGCGGTGAGGACACCATCATTGTCTTGGTACATGGCGGCAATTTCCGGCACCATAGCGGAATGGGGTTCTTCCCAGCCGTCCGGGGTGGAATCTTCCTCGTTGGTAACGCAGGCGCTCAGGGAGAGTGTAGGGATGAGAACCGCAGCGGCAATTGAGCGGCGAGAAAACGTGCGCGGCATTAGTTCTGCGCCGTCCTTTCCGCAATGGACTGAGCCTTTTTCATATCTACAAAAATGAAGGCAGAAACGATGAGGGCGCCGAGGATAAACATGCCCACGATAACCCCACTGGAGGCATCTTGGTCCGCTCCCCAAGGCCACAGGGCGCGCAGTGAACCAAGCATGAAACCGGCCATAGCCATAAGCGTGGGAGCGCGGTGATTATTTAGAAGGAAATTCAATACCTTGATGAATGCTGCTAGACCGCACAGGGCACCTGCAGCAAAAACCGCAATAGTGCCCATTTCACGGTCCGAGACCGCGCCGATGATGGGCTGGTAAAGGCCCATGGTAAGCAGAATGAGCGAACCGGAAATTCCCGGCAGAATGAGCGCGCAGACGGCTATGGCGGCGGCGAAGAAAACCACGATGAGGTTGGGGTCCCCGTGCGGCTCGGAGGTAAAGCCAGTAATAAAGAAGATCACAAGCGTGGCGACCACAAATGCGATTATGGAGGATGGGCGGAGGCGCTCGGCTTTGGTCAGCATGGAAAGCGGCACAAAAATAGATACTGCGACCATGCCTAAAAATAGTGCGCCAGATGCGGACACGTGATTGTCCACAAAATTGGACAACACCGTAGACATTCCGAATACGGCGACAAACATGCCGATGGCTACGGAAAGAAGGAAGGCCCACTCGACCTTTTTGAAGCGGCCGGAGATCAAATCATTGGCGTTGTGTACTGCGCGTTCATAGATGCCGACAATGAGCGCCACGGTGCCGCCGGAGATGCCAGGCACCAGCTCGGCCATGCCGATGAGGGCGCCGCGGATTGCGTTCAAAATGTACTGCATAAATTAAAAATCTACCTAGGAGATGGCTGGGACGGAGAGCGACTGGCCTAGCGGGGTCGGAGAAATCTGGTGCTTGGTCTAGGCGCTGGGTTCCGCTGTAAAAAGTGGTGCATATCTTTCATCGCCAGGCGGCTGGTTACTGCCCGCAGAAAGGGAGAGGTCTCTACCCAACTGTAGAGGTAATGCTGGATTGAAGTTCATTCTGTCAGTTTAATCTACCCTATTGCAACTATGCAGTTTGGGGCAGGATATACGGCGCCTTCTTAGGCGTACAGTCCTGCCAGCGGAAACGATAAGTTTCCCTTTATTCAGTGTCTCGTTTACGAGAATGTCAACTATTAGAAAGCTTGACTGCCTAGGATCTCGGGCGTATTCCCGTCTTTCTCCTATATCCATATGTACTTCAAGAAAGAAGGACTCTCTATGTTGAATCGATTAGTCCTGCCTGCAGTCACCGCAACTGCAGTGGTGGGAAACCTCATCTTTGTTCCCGCAGCGAGCGCAGCGGAGGGGGCGCCCGAAGGGGCTTCGCCAAGCGAAGGCTCCCGTTTTAGCATCGGCGTTTTGCCGGATACCCAGTTCTATTCTCGCTATTCCACCCCGGAGACCGGAAATCTTGCCCAGGCACGCTATGGCAGTGAACCCTACTTGGCCCAAACCCAATGGTTGGTGGACCACCAAGACGAGCTGAACATGGACTTCGTGACCCACTTAGGCGATGTCGTGGACCAGTGGAATGTGGAGGGCGAATGGCAGGTGGCCGATAAGGCCATGCAGGTCCTCGATGATTCGGACCTGAACTACTCCATCCTGCCCGGCAATCACGACATGGACGTGGAGGGTGCGTCGGCTCACCCTTATGACAAGTGGTTTAGTGCCGATCGTGCCAAGGCCGCTAATCCGGAGACTTTCCAGGAACGCTACACGGCCATCAACAATGACTCCGAGGCTCATATCTTTGAAGCCGAGGGCCAGAAATACCTCAACTTGGCCTTGGGGTGGCGCGCCGATGAGAAGGTTATTGCGTGGGCGCAAGGCATCATCGATAAGCACCCCGATCTACCCGTCATCGTCACCACGCACGAAGCCCTCAATATCGATGGCGAGGGAAACGTCTTCTATTCTGACGACTACGGCAAGGGTTTGTGGGATAAGTTCATCAAGGGCAACGACCAGATCTTCTTGGTGATGGGTGGCCATCACCACGGCGCGGGCTATCGCGTGGATAAGAATGATGCCGGGCACGACGTCGTTTCCATCTTGCAGGACTATCAGATGGCCTACCAGGGCGGCAACGGACTGCTGGGCGTGCTTGAATTTGATCTTTCCGGCAAGCAATTGGAGATGACCGCGCTCTCTCCGTGGGTCGCACAAAAGCCGCATGAGGAGCTGACGCAGTTTGACAAGCTCACCCTGGATGATAAGGGCGATAGCTACGCCATTCCGTTCGACTTTGAGCAGCGCTTTTCCTCTTTCGCGCCTGATTTCACAGTGGGTGAGGGCCACCAGCCGGACCTAGCGCAGCGTGCCCGTGACATCGCCGCTGAAGGCTTTAGGCCCTATACCATTGCGGAGGACGAGCTTCCCAAAGGCGCGGAGGATTTTGCCAAGAATGACCACACGGTATTCCACTGGCGCCCGGGCCAGGCCCGAGACAAGGACGGCCATGCGCTTGCCGACGGCGCCCCTGCCGGCCGAGGCACCACCATCCCCGATATTGCCAGCGATTCCGGCAGCGACCTGCATCGCTCTGGCGCCATGCTAGGCGATCGAGTGACCTATAGCTCTGACCGCCACCCGCTGTCCTCTGATTCCGGCTCACTCTTCTGGTCCGACCCAGCGGGCAAGGTAGGCAATGCCGAGTTCCGCACCGACAAGGACGCGACGGCCAATAGTGTGGATACCACCAAGGGGTACACCTTCGAATCCTTCGTCAAGATTCCTAAAGACTTCAATGGCGCACAACATGGCTGGGGAAGTGCGCTGAGCCGCGACTCTGCCATTAATAAGTTGGTCGACGGCTCTGATGACACGGACCCCACCGTCATGTTTGGTATCTCCAACCTCCGCGAGCTGCGCTGGTGGGCGGAGCCGAAGCAGGGAAGCGGTTCTACCGTATGGTCCCACGAGGTGCCCAAGGACGAGTGGATGCACATCGCCGTGGTTAACGATCCGCAGCGCGATAGCGTGGAGATGTTCATCAACGGCGCGCCTATCTTGCGCAATGCGGTAGGCGCCGAAGGCCTTCTCCCGCGTGACCTGCAGTGGGTTATGGGCGGCGGCTTTGATAACCAGCGCCCGCAGGACCCGTGGTATGGCTGGATCGGCGAGACCCGCCTGACCCAGGGCGTCCTGGGCAAGAAAGAATGGCTTACCGCCCGTGCGCACGATTCCGGCAAGCCGGCCGATACCACGCAGCCTGCCACGGGTAGCTCCGCGTTGAGCTCCAGTACGAGCTCAACGCCCGCTATATTGGGAGCAATCCTCGGCATCGCAGGCGTGGCCGGACTCATGGGTCTAGCACTACCGCAGCTGAAGGCTTCCATCCCGCAGATCAACGCAGCGCTGCGCAAGTACCACCTACCTACGCTGCCTGAGCTGGACTAAAGCAAAGACCTCGGTTCCACCTGCATGGTGGCACCGAGGTCTTTCTGAAAAGTGCCCCTGGTGAGACTCGAACTCACACTGGACGGGTTTTGAATCCGTTGCCTCTGCCAATTGGGCTACAGGGGCGCAGTGTAAAGGCTGGCTGCCTTTGACTGTGAAAATAGTAGCGCAGAGCATCGACGAATTCCTAATTGGGTCAGGGGTAGTGGGGGAATGCCCACGTCATCCACATAATCTGCACCGGGGTGTTCGGATGTCGGCGTGCTTCTCTAGGATGGGGCAGGTGACTACTAATCAGCCTCGACTTCTGCTCATTGACGGCCACTCCATGGCATTTCGCGCCTTCTATGCCCTGCCGGTGGATAATTTCTCCACCTCAGGAGGTCAGCACACTAATGCCGTGTATGGCTTCTTATCGATGCTCTCTAATATCGTGGCGGAAGAGGCCCCCGACGCCATTGCGGTGGCGTTCGACGTGGGGCGCAAGACCTTCCGCACCGAGATGTTCCCAGACTATAAGGCCCAGCGCGAGGCTGCGCCGGAGGAATTCAAGGGTCAGGTAGACCTCATTCGCGAGGTGCTCGAGGTACTGGGAATTACCACTCTGTCCCGGGAGAATTTCGAGGCCGATGACATCCTGGCCACTCTCGCAACCGAGGCACAGGACTATGAGACCCTCATCGTCACCGGCGACCGTGACTACCTGCAGTTAGTTAATGAGTCCACGACGGTGCTCTATCCCATGAAGGGCGTATCCACGCTCCACCGCTTTACCCCTTCCGCGGTAGAAGAGAAGTACGGTCTCACCCCCGCGCAGTACCCAGACTTTGCCGCGTTGCGCGGCGATCCGTCCGATAATTTGCCGGGTATTCCCAAGGTGGGCGAGAAGACGGCTACTAAGTGGATTGTCAAATACGGGGACTTGGCATCACTGGTTGAGCACGCCGAGGAAATTAAGGGCGTGGTGGGCAATAACTTCCGCGAGCGCATCGAGCAGGTGCAGATGAACCGGAAGCTCACCCAGATGATTACGGACATGGACTTAGAAGTCGGTCCTGCTGATTTGGCCTTTAAGGAAGCCAAGGTCGCCGACGTTGCCGCCAAGTTCGACGACCTGGAGTTCGGTACCAACCTGCGCGATCGCGTACTCGCAGCCATTCCCAATGATGGTGCTGAGGCGGCCGAGCAGACCGAGGAAGTCCAAGAGCTCGAGACGGTCATCGATGATGAGCCGCTGTCCCAGTGGCTGCCCGGCCGAGAGCATGTCGCGGTGTATGTCCAAGGCGAGGGAAACCCGGGACAGGGCGATGCGTCTGCGATTGCTTTCGTGGACCAGGAACGCCACGGCCTGCAAGTGGAGCTGGGCGATCTTTCTGCTGAGGACGATAAGGCCCTAGCCCAGTGGTTGGCATCTGATGCGCCGAAGTATTTCCACGAGGCAAAGGCGGCCTTTCATATGCTTGCTGGTCGTGGGATAGAGCTGGCCGGCATTGCCCATGACACAGCCCTTGCCGCCTACCTTCTTCGCCCAGGTCAGCGCACTTACGCGCTTGCCGACGTCTACCAGCGCCACCTCCAAAAGACCCTCGGCACCGCCACGGAGCAGCTTTCCCTCCTGGATGATTCCACTTTGGTGGATCAAGCCGCAGCCATTATGGAGCTGGCGGAAAGGTTGACCGCGGAACTGCAGGACATTGATTCCTTCGAGCTATATACCGACTTAGAACTGCCCCTGGTAACCATCCTGGCGCGCATGGAAGCTACCGGAATCGCTGTTGACGTTGACATTCTCGAAACGCAAAAGGATGCCTTTGTAGAGCAGGTTGCCGAACAAGAACGTGCCGCCCGCGAGCTTGCCGGCGATGACAAGCTCAACCTCAACTCGCCAAAGCAGTTGCAAACAGTGCTCTTTGAGACCTTCGAGTTGCCCAAGACTAAGAAGACGAAAACGGGCTATTCCACCGCGGCCAAGGAGATTGAACAGCTCGCGGCTAAGAACCCTCATCCCTTCCTGGATCACCTCTTGGCACACCGCGAGTACCAGAAGATGAAGACCACCCTGGAAGGCCTTGTCAAAACCGTGCAGCCTGACGGCCGCATTCACACCACGTTTAACCAAACCGTGGCCTCGACCGGCCGCTTGTCGTCCACCGAACCCAACCTGCAAAACATCCCCGTGCGCACCGAAGCAGGCCGCCAGATCCGTTCTGCCTTCATCGTGGGCGAGGGCTTCGATGAACTCATGACTGCGGACTACTCCCAGATTGAGATGCGTGTCATGGCGCACCTCTCCGCCGATCCAGGCCTCATCGAGGCCTACAAAGAAGGCGAAGACCTACACAACTATGTTGGCTCTCGAGTCTTCGACGTTCCCGTTGATCAAGTGACACCCGAGCTGCGCCGCCGGGTTAAGGCCATGTCTTATGGGTTGGTATACGGACTTTCCGCTTTCGGCCTATCCCAGCAATTGGGCATTCCGGCCGGGGAAGCAAAGTCCATCATGGAAAGCTACTTTGAGCGCTTTGGCGGCGTGAAGAAGTACCTCGATGAAGTCGTGGTCCAAGCCCGCAAGGATGGCTACACGGCAACGCTCTTCGGCCGTCGCCGCTACTTGCCAGAGCTTAACTCCGATAACCGCCTAGCACGCGAGAACGCGGAGCGCGCAGCACTTAATGCGCCGATTCAGGGCACTGCCGCAGACATCATTAAGGTAGCGATGATTCGCGTGGACCGCGCACTGCAAGGGTTGAAGTCTCGCGTGCTGCTCCAGGTGCACGATGAATTGGTAGTTGAAGTCGCCCCCGGTGAGGCCGACAAGGTCCGAGAGATTCTCGAGCGTGAGATGGACTCAGCGATCGAGCTGAACGTGCCGCTGGAGGTCTCCGCCGGTGCAGGCAAGGATTGGGATGCCGCAGCCCACTAGCTCGGTTACTTTTTCCCGCCGGGAAAAGGCGCGTCTGAGGCTCGCCTCGCAAGGCCTAACCGTGCGGCGGTGGGAGAGTGCTGAGGATGTGGCCCGCGCTTTCGGCGTAATGCAAGGCCAGGACCTGCACTCGGTGCGCCGGTCACTGTCTTTGCGGGCGAAAGACCATTCGGATGCTGGAAACATTGTGCGTGGGTATCCCATGCGCAATACGCTTTTCGCGGCTTCTATCAAGGACATAGGCTGGATAACCGAACTCTGCGCCAAAGGGCGCAAGGGTGAAGCCGAGCTGCGGGCGGAGGTAAACAAGCTCATTGAGAATCCGCTTTCGCGCGCCGAACTCAAGGAGCGGGCTGTAACAGCGTTGCCCGACGTACCCTTTTGGCATGTTGTGCGCGTAGCAATGGAAAGCGGTCACGCCGTCTATTCAGGAGCCGATCAGCTCATCACACCGGTGGATCTGCCGGGGCTAGAGGAGACCTTCAACGGCGATAAAGTCGCGGCGACCGCGGAGCTGATGACTCGGTACTTTCGCACTCACGGTCCCGCAACGTTGCGGGACTTTGCCTGGTGGGCAAAGCTCTCACAAAAACTGATACGGCCCGCAGCCGAAAACCTCGCGCCGGACATTGTGCGCTGTGGAGAAGAATCCCAGGACCTTGTTTCGGCTGAGATAGTGGAAATAGCCGAAGCAAGAAAGAAGCAATCGGTATTGCTGCTGGGAGCATTTGACGAGTACATCTTGGGTTATCAAGACCGTCTATTTGCGATGACAAACGAGGTCCACGAAGCACTGGTACCGGGAAATCGTGGAGTATTTCGCCGCGCCATCGTGGTGGACGGCCAGGTCCGCGGAACGTGGAATAAGCAAGACATTGAGGACTTGGGCATGCCCGGCTATGCAATGCGGAAAGTTCAAAAGCTGTGGCGGGATGCGCACTAAGTTTTTAGGTAGCCTTTTCTGTGCGGAAAAAGTTATGAGTGTAAGTCGAAAAGCCAAGAAGGGAATTGCCGAGCAGTGACGTTAGAAGAGAAGACGAATAAATGGAGCCTGCGCTTCTTTGAAAGCCTGTGGGCCATTCAAGTAACCTTTCCTGCCACCGATATTGCTGACTTCGGGCTCGAACGGTATCTTGCAGAATATAGGGCAAGTGTAATCGGGTACGGAATTATTGCGGTGGCGTATTTGGGGGGTGCCATGGCTAACGCCCGTTTGGCACCTAACCCTAAGGTTAGGAGGCTAACGGCCGCCGCGGTGATGGTTGTAGCTACGGCACTAGCATTCCTCTTCCCATCTTCGTGGATGTTCGCTGTCCTGGTAGTCTTAGCGCTTCTGTATTACTTGGTGCCGCGAAAAGAAGGCGTGTCCATCTGAGATCGGCGCTTGACTAGGCAATTGGCCAGCATGTCAAAAGGGGTTTGGCCGAAGGCGAGGACACTCACGCTTAGGACGCCGAGTAACAACGGCACAACAAACGGCACTCCCGTCAGTGTGAGCATAGAAAGTAACAGCCAGGAATTGCGCAAGCAGGCCGCGCGCACACCGGGGTGGGTGGCAACGATCTCCAGCTTGAGCGACCATTTTCCTAGCGAAGTGGCCTTAGTGGCCTCGGCCCATACGCGGTAGGCATAAAAAACTAGGGCGAGGGCCACAGCGTTGTAAATCTCGAGGGCTTGGCCGGTTAAGGGGGCGTCGGCAAGCGCATTGATTGCCCATCGCGCCACAACGATCACGGCTGCTGCCAGGAAGGCGTCGATCCACCATGCGAGGCCGCGACGCAAGAGAAGGCCAATTCGATCCAGAATCATGCCCATAGGTTAGCGGGAATTGCGGCAGACGAAAATAATCGTGCCGGGAAAGATTTCGCCTCGCTCTGGCGACCATTGGCCCCACGTAGTGGTGAGCTCCCTTGGCCATTCGGGTTCGATGATGCGCTCGATGAGGTACGGACCTTCACCCTGTAAGGCCTGAAACCAGTCGGCGATGGTGCGGTGGAACTCCGCATAGGTGAGATTGCCATCGTGGTCTTGCTCCAGATAAGCGCGATCGAAATAGCTGATATCGGCGGTGAGATCGGTGGGGTCATCAGGGAATATCCAGCGCATTGGGTGGTTGGCCGAAAAAACAAAACGGGCGCCTGGTTTCAAGACCCGGGAGATTTCCTTTAGCGCTAGGCCGAGATTTGCAATAAAAGGGAAGGCGCCGAAAGCTGAGAAGGCTACGTCGAAAGAGTCCGTGGCGTAGGGGAGTGACAGGGCATCGGCCTGCGTTAAGGGGAGTCCGGGTGCAGCATGATTGAGCATGCCGCGGGAAATATCGAAACCGGTGGAGAAGTGCGTGCATGTCTGGAGCCACTCGGTGCACGGTGCGGACCCGCAGCCAATTTCCAGGACAGAAGAATCCGAGACGTCGCCTAGCAGGTGCACTTGGTCTTCGTGCAGCATTTCTGGGCACCAGTAAAAGGAAGATAGGTAGTCGGGGTGCTCGGCGTGGTAATTGGCGGCGTCGCTATCCCAGTAGGCCTGGTTTGCGTGCGAGGGGGAAGTCACGGTGGAAGAAATTCCTTTGCGAAATAGTTGGTCCGTGTATTTGCCCTTTTAGCTGGACAGATGTAGTGTTGAACGGGCGTGTCTATGCCGCGGGTTGTTCTAAGCCCCTGTAGGAAGGCTTTAAGCAATTACGAGGCGGGATCGAATATTTCCTCTTTTGCTGTATTTGAGCAGCTTAGCAAGCTTTTTTCGAGAGACGCGCAGTTGTCCAATTTCGATTTCCTACATTTATTCGGAGCATTTTTTCAATATGCCATCTTCTAACACCCCGCAGGTTGCGATTAACGATATCGGAACCGCAGAGGACTTCCTCGCAGCTGTAGACGCCACCATCAAGTACTTCAACGATGGTGACATTGTCGAGGGTACCGTCGTCAAGGTTGACCACGACGAGGTACTGCTGGACATCGGATACAAGACCGAAGGCGTTATCCCTTCCCGCGAGCTGTCCATTAAGCACGACGTCAACCCAGACGAGGTTGTCGAGGTCGGCGATGAGGTTGACGCTCTTGTTCTCACCAAGGAGGACAAGGAAGGTCGCCTGATCCTGTCGAAGAAGCGTGCACAGTACGAGCGCGCTTGGGGCGCCATCGAGGAGCTGCAGGCCAAGGAAGAGCCTGTTACCGGTACCGTTATCGAGGTTGTCAAGGGCGGCCTCATCCTGGATATCGGCCTGCGTGGCTTCCTGCCTGCATCTCTGGTTGAGATGCGTCGCGTCCGTGACCTGGAGCCATACATCGGCCAGGAGCTGGAAGCAAAGATCATCGAGCTGGACAAGCAGCGCAATAACGTTGTCCTGTCCCGCCGTGCATACCTGGAGCAGACCCAGTCCGAGGTTCGCTCCGAGTTCCTGCACCAGCTGCAGAAGGGTCAGGTCCGCAAGGGCGTTGTTTCCTCCATCGTCAACTTCGGCGCCTTCGTCGATCTCGGCGGTGTCGACGGCCTTGTTCACGTTTCCGAGCTGTCCTGGAAGCACATCGATCACCCATCCGAGGTTGTCACCGTTGGTGACGAGGTAACCGTTGAGGTTCTGGATGTCGATCTGGACCGCGAGCGCGTTTCCCTGTCCCTGAAGGCTACCCAGGAAGATCCGTGGCGCGTATTCGCCCGCACCCACGCTGTGGGCCAGATTGTTCCGGGCAAGGTCACCAAGCTCGTTCCGTTCGGCGCCTTCGTTCGCGTCGAGGAGGGCATTGAGGGCCTCGTTCACATCTCCGAGCTGGCTCAGCGCCACGTCGAGGTTCCGGACCAGGTTGTCACCGTTGGCCAGGAAGTTATGGTCAAGGTTATCGACATCGATCTCGAGCGTCGTCGTATCTCCCTGTCTGTTAAGCAGGCAGACGAGGACTACACCGAAGAGTTCGATCCGTCCAAGTACGGCATGGCTGACTCCTACGATGAGCAGGGCAACTATGTCTTCCCTGAGGGCTTCGACCCTGAGACCAACGAGTGGAAGGAAGGCTTCGACGAGCAGCGTCAGGCTTGGGAGGCGCGCTACGCAGAGTCCGAGCGTCGTTTCAACCTGCACACCGCTCAGATCGAGCGCAACCGCGCCGCGGCCGCTGAGGCTGCTGAGTCTGCAGAGTCCTCCAACTACTCCTCTGATTCCTCCGATGCAGCTCCGGCATCCGAGACTCAGGCAGAGGTTGGCGGCTCCCTGGCTTCCGACGAGCAGCTCGCTGCGCTGCGTGACAAGCTCGCTGGCAACTAAAATAACCGCTTAGTTCACGCTGAGTTCTATGGCTTAGCGTTACAGCTGCAGGGCCGCGCCCGCTCCATCACCACGATGGGGTGGGCGCGGCTTTTGTGATTTTTGAAACACATAGTGCAATCGTTTGCTAGTCGGTTAGAGGATTAAACGCTTTTGACCAGTCAACAAAGGTGGAAACAGGAAGAAAGTCCCTGAGAAGTCCACAAAACGGGCTTTTGTTCGTGTGGGAATGCTCTTATACTCAATTGTGACGTTATAGCCAGTGCACTACTGGTTATGAATAGTTTTGAACTGAGGAGTAAGAAGTGACATCTGTTAAGGACACTTCCACCCACATCGTTGAAAGCATCGGCGGCGCCGATAACATCACGTCGCTTACGCACTGCGCAACGCGCCTTCGCTTCCAACTTGCTGATGCGGGGAAAGTTGACAAGGAAAAGCTCGACAGTGACCCAGCGGTACTAGGAACCGTGCCCCAAGGCGCCCACGGCTACCAGGTGGTTATGGGCGGCGGCGTTGCTAATTATTACAGCGAAATAGTCAAGCAGCCTGGTGTAAATGCCTCTAGCGACAAGGATTCTTCCTCTAAGAAGGAATATGACGGTGTTCGTGGCAAGTATGACTGGGTAGATTACTGCTTCGAATTCCTCTCGGATACCTTCCGCCCAGTGCTCTGGGCACTCTTGGGCGCCTCGCTCATCATCATGCTGTTGATCTTGGCGGATACTGCTGGCATCCAGGATTTCCGCGCTCCGCTGGAGGAGCAGCCGGAAGGCTTCCGTCTAGCGCATGCAATGTACCAGTCGGTCTTCTACTTCTTGCCGGTGATGGTCGGTGCCACTGCAGCCCAGAAGTTGGGCGCGAATATGTGGGTTTCTGCTGCTATTCCGGCAGCACTTTTGACTCCGGAGTTTTTGTCCCTTGGTGAACAGGGCGATAGCGTCAATGTCTTCGGTTTACCGTTGGTCATCAACTCTTATGGCTCGCAAGTCTTCCCGCCCATCTTGGCCGCAATTGGCCTGTACTGGGTGGAAAAGGGCCTTAAGAAGATTATTCCGAGCGCCGTGCACATGGTTTTCGTGCCGTTCTTCTCCTTGCTTATTATGATCCCGGCAACGGCTTTTCTTCTTGGCCCGTTCGGCATTGGTGTGGGCAATGGCATCTCTTGGGTTCTTTACCAGATCAACGATTTCTCGCCGTTTATCCTGGCAATCGTTATTCCACTGCTGTACCCATTCTTGGTTCCCATGGGCCTGCACTGGCCACTTAACGTCATCATGATCCAAAACATCGCTACCTATGGCTACGACTTCATTCAGGGGCCAATGGGCGCATGGAACTTCGCCTGCTTCGGCGTCGTGGGCGCGGTCATGGTTATCTCCTTCAAAGAAAAGAACAATGCCATGCGCCAGGTTTCCATTGGTGCCTTCGCCGCAGGCATGCTTGGCGGCGTCTCGGAGCCATCCTTGTACGGCATCCTTTTGCGTTTCCGCCGAAGCTATTACAGGCTGTTGCCGGGCTGTGCGCTGGGTGGCGCAGTTATCGGTCTTTTCGATGTCCGAGCCGAGGCCTTTGTCTTCACCTCTGCGCTAACGACCGGTGCCATGACTCCGCAGTTGGGATATGCCCTCGGTATCACCGTCGCGTTCGTGACCTCCTTCCTCCTGACATTGTTCTTTGGATACCGCACCGCGGAAGAAAAGCAAGCAGATTTGGAGCGAATTGCGCGCGAACAAGGTGAGTCTGTTGAAGAGGTAGCTGCGCGTTCGGAGTTCAAGTCCCACAAGGGGGCGGAGGAAGACGCCTCGGACAAGGGTGGAGCCGTTCCTGTCAGCGCTGCGGGCGCTGCTGCTACCGGCATCGCCGCCAAGCCGGCTGGGCAGGACTCCATCGTGCTGGAGTCCCCTCTAGAGGGCGAGGCAGTTGACCTTTCGGAGGTTCCGGATCCGATCTTTGCTGGGGCAAAGTTGGGGCCTGGCATGGCGGTCCAGCCAACTGGCAGCACCGTTTATGCGCCTGCCGACGGCAAGGTGCTCACCGTTCAGAAATCCGGCCACGCGGTCGGCCTAAGCCTTGACAATGGCGTGCAGCTGCTCATCCACGTGGGCCTCGATACCGTGGAACTGGGCGGCGAAGGCTTCGAAGTTCACGTGGAAAAGAAGCAACGCATTTCCGCGGGCGATAAGTTGATTAGCTTTGACCCGGAATTCATCCGTTCCAAGGGCTATAACCTGATTACTCCGGTTGTGGTAACTAACGCCACCAAGTTTGGCGCGGTCTCCGGTGAAGCCGGTCGGGTTACCCCGAGTGATGATTTGCTCCGCATTCCCCCGAAGCCGGAGGAAGCAGCGGAGTAAGGGAACGCTGACGCCTCGATTCGACAGAGGAGCCCCACACCATTGCGTATGGTGGGGCTCCTTTTCGCGTAGGGTGGCTGCCATGGAACTCATTGGCCTTACGGGCGGTATTGGCAGCGGAAAGTCAACGGTCGCAACGCTTTGCCGCGAACGCGGGTGGCGTGTGGTCGACGCCGATCGCATTGCACGTGACGTCGTCGAGCCTGGCAAGCCCGCTCTATCGGAGCTGGCGTCGGCATTCGGAGAAGATATCCTGCTGGCGGACGGCAGCCTCAACCGCAAGGAATTAGCTCGGCGAGCCTTTGCGGACAAAGAACACACCGAGTTGTTGAACTCCATTACTCATCCACGCATCCAAGAGGAAACGCAGCGCCAATTCGCGTTGACACGTGAGGAAGGCTATGGCTTCGCCGTTTACGATATGCCCCTTCTGGTGGATAATGGCTTAGACAAAGACATGGACTGCGTCATTGTGGTTGATGTGGATGAAGAAGAACGCGTTCGTCGCCTCGTAGCTTCGCGCGGTCTTGAAGAGGAAGACGCGCGCCGGCGCATTGCTGCCCAGGTGCCGGACGAGGTGCGCCGAGCCGCAGCTACGCACATCATTGATAACAATGGTTCGCTAGAGCAGCTGCGCGCGCGAACTAACGAAGTTTTGGACAGCATTGAATCGGAGTCACCCAAGGTTTAACCGTTGGGTAATTAAAGTTCACGCGCTTTCGAAGTCTCGTTAACTTTAGTGCCTTAAGCTACCGGCCGTGGGAACGTGGGATACTGGGCCATTTGATAATCACGCGGCGCGAGAATTGCTCGCGGGCTTGCGCGATGGTTCTTTCGATCTCAAATCATTTCAGCGATCGTGCGCTGCAGAGCCTTTGGACTCAGATGATGCGGAGACCATGATCGCCCTAGGCGCCTTGCTGAAGCTGTCTGCGGATGCACTGCCGGAAGGTATAGACCGCGAAGATCTTGCGCCGCTCTTCACGCCGCAGTCTAAGGCCTGGCTGCGAAGGCACATCAATAGCGCCATGCGCCCTGAGACTTCCTCTGTCTACGCGTTATGGGAGACCACTGGCGAGCTAGACCAGTGGCTTCGCACCGCGCAGGATTCTCTACCTTGAACGTAGCTAGTTTTGCTGCATAGACAGTAGAGTAGTGGGCATGGCTTTTGCTGCTGAACATCCCCTTATTCCAAATTCCGAGCACCGCGTCGTCAGCGAGGTGGAGCGCACCCCTGGCGAATTTCAGGTTGTGTCGGAATATGAGCCGGCAGGCGATCAGCCTTCCGCCATCGCAGAGCTCAATGACAGGCTTAATCGAGACGAGCGCGATGTCGTTCTCATGGGCGCTACCGGTACAGGTAAGTCTGCTACCGCCGCTTGGCTCATCGAAAAGCAGCAGCGGCCCACATTGGTAATGGCACCCAATAAGACTCTCGCGGCGCAGTTGGCCAATGAGCTGCGCCAGCTTTTGCCGCATAACGCGGTGGAGTACTTCGTTTCCTACTATGACTACTACCAGCCTGAGGCCTATATCGCGCAGACAGATACCTATATCGAAAAGGATTCTTCCATCAACGAGGACGTTGAGCGCCTGCGCCACTCTGCTACGTCGGCGCTGCTGTCTCGCCGAGACGTGGTAGTGGTCTCCTCTGTGTCTTGTATTTATGGTTTGGGTACTCCGCAATCCTACCTAGATCGCTCAGTCATTATTTCCGTGGATGAGGAACTGGATCGTGACCGTTTCCTCCGGTTGCTGGTGGATATCCAATATGAGCGCAACGACGTGGGCTTTACCCGCGGTACCTTCCGCGCCAAGGGCGATACAGTAGACATCATTCCAGCCTATGAGGAACGTGCTGTGCGTATCGAGTTCTTCGGTGACGATATTGATTCGCTGTATTACATCCACCCCGTGACCGGAGATGTCATCGAAGAAGTAGATGAGGTGCGCATCTTCCCGGCTACGCACTACGTGGCCGGGCCAGAACGCATGGAAAAGGCAGTAGCTGCCATCAAGGAAGAACTGGCCGAGCGCCTGGAGGATCTGGAAAACCGCGGCAAGTTGCTGGAGGCACAAAGGCTGCGAATGCGCACCGAATATGATTTGGAAATGATCGAGCAGGTAGGTTTTTGCTCCGGCATCGAGAACTACTCTCGGCACGTGGATGGTCGCCCGGCTGGCTCTGCGCCAGCAACGTTGCTGGACTACTTTCCAGAGGACTTTCTCACCATTATTGACGAGTCCCACGTCACCGTTCCGCAGATTGGTGGCATGTTTGAGGGGGATATGTCCCGCAAACGAAACTTGGTGGAGTTTGGATTCCGTTTGCCGTCGGCCGTGGATAATCGCCCGTTGACCTTCGATGAGTTTGAGCAGCGCGTGGGCCAAACCGTGTATATGTCCGCAACACCAGGGGACTTTGAGCTTACGTCCTCGGACGGCGAGTACGTAGAACAGGTAATTCGCCCCACCGGCTTGGTAGATCCGAAGGTGACCGTTAAGCCCACCAAGGGCCAAATTGATGACCTTATCGATGAAGTACGCACCCGCATAACCCAGCAAGAGCGTGTCCTAGTGACCACGTTGACCAAGCGCATGGCAGAAGATCTCACCGATTACCTGCTGGAGCAGGGCATTAAGGTGCGCTATCTGCACTCGGATATTGATACTTTGCAGCGCGTCGAGTTGTTGCGGCAATTGCGACTAGGTGAGTTCGATGTTTTGGTTGGCATCAACCTTCTGCGCGAGGGCCTTGACCTTCCGGAGGTGTCCCTGGTGGCTATTTTGGATGCGGATAAGGAAGGCTTTTTACGCTCGACTACCTCGCTCATCCAGACTATTGGTCGCGCCGCGCGCCATGTCTCGGGCGAGGTCATCATGTATGCCGATAAGGTCACCGAGTCTATGCAAGAGGCGATTGAGGAGACCGAGCGTCGCCGCGAAAAGCAGATAGCTTATAACAAGGAACATGGCATTGACCCGCAACCGCTGCGCAAGAAGATTGCGGATATCTTAGATCAGGTTTATGAAAGAGGCGGGGAGGAAGAATCGGACTCCGATCCCTCTGCAGTGGTGGAAAAGCGCGATATTTCCAGTATGGCTACCGACGAGGTGCAAGCGCTTATCGACGACCTTTCGGCACAGATGGGTGCTGCCGCGCGCGAGCTTAAATTCGAGTTGGCAGGGCGCTTGCGCGATGAAATCGCGGATCTCAAAAAGGAGTTGCGAGGATTGAAGGAGGCAGGAATCTAGCTTTCTCCCCCTGAAAGGGATGATTGTTTCCAAGGGTGCTTCTATATACAGCCGTGCTAGTTATACTGGAGGAGTGCCAGAAGCGCCGTTTAGTTGGCTCTATGTAAAGGTTCAACTGCAAGGAGAATAATGCTTACGTATAAAAACATTGCCGTCGGCACCGATGGCTCTGAAACCTCCCTGCGCGCGGTACGCGCAGCGGCGTCCATGGCACGGGCGTACGACGCCAAACTGATTATCATCTCGGCATTTTATAACCACGCTGGATCAATGCTGGGAGCTCCTAGGGGTGACGAAGCCGGTTTGCCCGTTATTAGTGAGGACATGGCAGGTACCTACCTCACCAATGCCACCCGGATCGCCGAGTCTGAGGGTGCGGAACACATTGAAATAGTGGGCAAATCCGGCGACCCAGTTAAAGCCTTGTTGGAAGTAGGCCAAGACTATGATGTGGACCTGTTCGTGGTGGGCAACCGCGGTGTTAATTCCGTTCGTGGTCGAGTCTTCGGTTCCGTGCCCACGGAACTGACCCACAAGTCTAAGGTGGACGTCGTCGTTGTTAATACCAGCGAGAAACGTTAATCATTTTTCGTTGTTACACTGGCAGTAATGCCCCTGTAGGCTAAATAAAATCCCGGGTACACACCCACAAAGAAAGGTCATCATGAGCGACTACAACACGATCGTTGTCGGTACTGACGGTTCTAAGTCTTCTCTTCTTGCAGTGGAACGAGCAGCTAAGATTGCCGCCGCCTTTGATTCCACCCTGATCATCGGTTGTGCTTACTACGAGAATCAGGAGCAGGCTTCTAAGACCCTGCGCCAGGATTCCGTTACTATTCTGGGCGATGAGAAGGCCGAAGCTAACCTGAAGGACGCCAAGGAACACGCCGAGAAGTTCGGTGCTTCCAAGGTCGAGACCGCTGTTCGCCCTGGCACTCCAGTTCAGGCCCTGATGTCCATCGTCAATGACAACAAGGCTGACTTGCTCATTGTCGGCAACCGCGGCATCAACTCCTTGACCGGTCGCCTGTTGGGTTCCGTTCCAGCAGATGTTGCTCGCCAGTCTGACTGCGATGTGATGATCGTTCACACCGTAAGCTAAGCTCGGTATCAAAACCCGCCCTGGCCTTTGAATATAGAAAGACTAGGGCGGATTTCGTCGTTAAGCGCCGCGTTATTCTTCAGGGTGCGCGGCGTTAAAGGCCGTGGTGATAGCCCTGCCGTTTGCGCCTTGAATTAGGGGAATGGCAAAGTTGCCCTCCTCATTGGCATCGGCCAAAGGGATTAGTGAACCGTGCGAAAGCAATTGTTCCTGCGGGCTTAGGTTGCGGATGATCACCGAATGAATTCGGTCCGGATGTTCGTTTGCCACATCGCCGTAGGTCAAAGGATCGTGTTGACCATCATCACCGATCAATATCCATTGCATATCAGGGTACGCGATCAGCAAGTTTCGCAACTGCACTCGCTTGTGCTCCTGTCCGCTGCGGAAGAAGCCCGTCTCGGTAGGGCCCCAATCCGTCAGCAGCATAGGGCCAGCGGGAAAGCCATGGTGAGACAAAAACTGCTTAAGCGAGCCAAAGGTATTCCATGCGCCCGTGGATAGATAGAACACCGGTGCTTGCGGATAGCGCCGTTGCAGTTGGGCATAAAACTCCGCCATTCCAGGAACCGATTGGCGCTTGCTTGGGCGTTTAGCCCAGGAATTCCATGCAGCAGTGAGCGCCCGTGGCAGCCAGGTGACCATCACCGTGTCATCAATATCACTGACTATTCCGATTTTTGCTTCCGGGTCCACGATGAGTACTTCGACGGCTACGGGCTTCGCGTTAGCGGCTTCGACCGTGCCCGTATGCCACCCAGGCTCCAAGCCGTGATTATGGACGAGCAGGTCGATATAGCCGTTGCTATCGGTTGTTCCAGAGACAGTCTGTTCGCCAATTGTGACTGCTACATCATGGTGGCCTACTTGGATGGTGAGAAATTGTTGGTAACCGCGCTTTCCCCAGGTGTCCCTTTTGCCTTCCTCAGGGTCCCGCATGAGCACGCGGCCAAAGATTCTCACGTGTTCGGTGGTGCCGTAGCCGGTATAGCCCACAATTTGGGGCTGCCATCCGCGGCGCTGGGAGCGCTTTAGAGTAATGGAGTTAAGCGAGCTTTCAGCCTTGCGCACGATGTCAGAAAGAGCCATGGCCTAAAGCTTACGGCAGGCTAAAGAACTTCGCCGCAGTTACCAACCAGGGTCAGCGTTTGGGTGGCACGAGTAATGCAGACATAAAGGTTCTGCAGGCCCTGTGGAGAGGAATCCACAATGCGCTGCGGGTCTAGTACTACCACGTGGTCAAACTCGAGGCCTTTGTAGTTCTCTGCTGAGGCGGCGTCGATAACCGCTGTGAGCCTGCCGTCTTCTTCGGTATATACGCCCGGGGCGTAGTCTCCTTCCTTGATCCTGCGCACCGGTACTCCATCCCGGATGGCAGTAGCCGGAGTGGCCTCGGGATTAATCATCTCCAGTACGTCATTGGCTAGCTCGGTGATCGGTTGCGGCGTGCGGTAGTTGACGGTGAGAAAATGGTGCCGGAAACGCTGCGCCACAAACGGCTCCAAAGCTTCGCCCCAGTCATCCACACCAGCCGGGGAACCGGTCTGGGAGGTATCTCCCACCAAAGTCATCCACCGGGATGGACAACGCCGGAAGAGCATCCGCCATTCCATCGGCGTTAGTTCTTGGGCCTCGTCCACGATGATGTGCCCGTATGCCCACGTATGATCCTCGCGCGCGCGTTGGGCGGTCGTCCGCTTATCGCGCACCTCTTGCCGGTGAGCTAGGGTTTCGGCATCGATGACATCGTGAGCCGAAAGGATCTCGGCTTCAAACATGTCATCGTCGTTATCGGTGGACTCCGAAGAGGAAAGGATGTCGAGGGCATCTTCCGCGTCCGCCACTTGTTCGCGCCAAGCTGCATCATAAGCCGCCTTCTTCTCCTCAGGATTGGGCATTCCGATAAGAACGGCTAGTTCATCCAGGAGGGCAGCATCCGAATCGGCCCAGGCCCGTCCATCGGCGCGGTAGAGGGCCTCCTGAGTTTCTTCGTCATAACCCCAGGCGGCAACCGCAATGCGCTCGCGGGAGGACAATAGCTCCGCAAGCACGTCGGTGGGATGAAGATCGGGCCAAAACTCATCGACCAAAGCGATAACCCCCACATTCTCAGCAAGGTCATCGTGGAACTGGTCGATATCGGCGCGGGATAGCAGGTTGTTCCCCCCGAGCGGATCGGTTCCTACCTTTTCAGCCATCTGCTGGGCGAGGTCTTCGACGAAGTGCTCGATAAAAGCTCCTCGCGCTTCATTATGCGGCTTGCGCGAGCGGCGTGCCCTAGTACGTGCGCTTTTGACCATGCCGGGGGTAACGCTCAAGCTGAGCCCATCAACGAAGAGTTCGCGAGGGGCATCGGGAAGCAGCTGATAGGCCTTAACTGCAGTGGAGAGTATCTCTACCATGGCTGCACTGCCTTTGATTTCGCGAGCTATGAGGTCTTCTTCGTGAGTTGGGTCCATTCCGGGGAACAGGCCACCAATGGTTGACAGCACCACGCCGGTCTCACCAAGCTCTGGCAGCACGCGTGAAATATAGTCCAAGAAGCTGCTATTGGGGCCAACGATAAGAACGCCGGTGGCAGATAGAAGTTCGCGGTGGGTATAGAGCAGGTAGGCCACTCGGTGCAATGCGACGGCGGTCTTGCCAGTACCAGGCCCACCCTCTACTACCATCACGCCGCGGGTGTTATCGCGGATAATTTCGTCCTGCTCCCGCTGGATGGTCTCGACGATGGATGCCATGTGCCCAGTGCGAGCACGCTGCATGGCGTGGTAGAGCGCAGATTCACTGGCTACTCCCGCCTCTTCTTCCCGCACACCGGGGCCAGATAGCACTTCATCATGTATCCCGGTGACCGTGCGCCCTTTGGTGCGGATTTGGCGGCGGGTGCTGACACCTTCTGGTTGGGCAGTAGTGGCTAAATAAAATGGGCGTGCCATTGGGGCTCGCCAGTCCAAGAGCAGCGTGCGATAGTCCTCCTCACGTGCATCTAATCCCATGCGCCCGATATAGCGGCGATCGAATCCCTCCGGGGTGGGGTTATCGCCAGGGGCGTCAATGTCAATGCGGCCAAAGACCAGACCCATTTGGGCAACGTTGAGGCGGTCTAGCTTGGCCTGTAACCCGTGGTATTCGGTTTCGCGGCGCACTAAAGCATCCGCGTCTGGGGTGGAAGGATCTACATTCGCTTGCACCTCATTAAGCTTCTCATTGGCCGCTGCCACCTCATGGTCGAGCCGGGAGAATAGGCTGTCCACATATTCTTGCTCTGCGGCGATGGCTTTGTGCTCGGTGGAGCCTACAGTTGCCGCGTGCTTTTTGGATGCTGGGTTCACGTGACTCCTTGGAAATCGGTCTTTAGGGAAGAGACGCCGGGCACGCTGTCCGGCAAGGGGAGAGACGAGTTTAGACCGTGCCGTGACAAAGAACAACGGCCCAGCTCTTAGCTGGGCCGTGTGTCACCGCCGAGATATTCGGCCGAAGATCTGGTGGCTACTTATTGCGCTTTTCCAGCTTCTTGATTGCAGCCTCAATCTTCTTATTGGCTTCCTCCTGCAGCTTATCTGCGCGCTTGGAGGCCTTCTTGGTTGCGTGCTTGGACTTTGCGCCCTCCAGCTTGGCGACGGCCTTGTCAGCACGAGCTTGAGCCTTGGTAGCTGCCTTGACGGCACCGGTGCGGGCGGTCTCGCGATTGGCCTGTGCGGCCTCTAGCCAATCACCTTTGTTGTCTTCTACGTAGGACTTGGCGTTATCGACCGAGTCTTCAATGAAGGATTTGGCATTGCCCAGCAAACCGCGTCCGGACTCCTGCCAGTCGTCCTTGTTGTCTTCCACATAGGTCTTGGCATCGTCCACATAAGATTTTGCAGTGTCTAGCAAGCCACGGCCAGTGGACTGCCAGTCATCCTTGTTGTCATCTACATAGGCCTGTGCCTTAGCGGAGGTTTCATTGAACCAGTCGCCGGCCTTGGTGGACAGTTCGTTAGCTCGTGCAGAAAGCTCTTCACGCTTTTGCTCAGACTCGGACTTGGTTGGCAGAGCCTGCTGAATCTTCTTGTTCGTGCGCTTGCCTGCTTTCTGCGCGCGCCAGCGCATGGAAGGCTTTCCCTCGGTGTCTTGGGTGGTGATAAATAGGGCACCGAGCAGGGCAGTGTTGGTAATGAAGCCGTTGCGGCGGGCTTCCTTTTCTTCCTTATTGCCGGCAGCCCAGAAATTATTCTTAGCAATCAGGTTAGGCAGGGTAGCGGCAGCCAGAACCGCAGCGGAGGTGCGCGGTGCCTTGCCCAGAGCCAAGGTGGATCCGGCGCCGACCTTCGCGCCGCCGATGGCGCGGGTAACTAGTTCTGGGTCATTAGGGATATAGCCCTGGTACTCAGAAGGAACGGCCTTGCGCACGGTCTTGAGGAAGCCTTCAGTCTCCTTCACGTGCTCGGACGCGTTGCGCAGATTATCTACGCCTTCCCATACAAAAACGGATGCCAGCATGGGGCGGGCAAGCTTGCGAATCATAGTCCTTAAAGCTCCTTAGCTCGTTGTTCTAGATCTATCGTGTGCCAGACCATTGTACGCGGAAATTGGCCGCTGGATCACCAGCGGCGTTCCCACCAGTCACCCAGCTTGGGGCGTTCCTCCCCCAAGGTCTTGGGCTTGCCGTGGCCGGGACGCACAATGGCGTTGTCTGGGAACTCATCAAAAATGCGTCCTGTTACATCCTTATACAAGCGGACAAAGTCTCCTTCGGAGGTGGTTTTGCCCAGCCCGCCAGGGAAGAGGGAATCGCCCACGAAGAGGTTGGTGATGCCTTCAACAGTGGCAATCAGAGCAGCCCCTCCTGGAGTGTGGCCGCGCAAGATGCGAACGGGCAGATGGAGACTTGCGAAGTCAATGGTATCGCCGTCGCGCAGCTCCACGTCCACGTTGGCCGGAATGGCTGGGGAGTCCAGAAAGGAGGCGTAGTGGGTGGCATCGGTTTCGGAGAGGACCTCTTCAAGCGCGCGCACATGATCCCAATGGCGATGGGTGGTGAGCACGGCGGTGATCTTTACCCCAGCCTCGCGGGCCATGTCCAAGATGGCGGGGGCGTTATCGGCGGCGTCGATAAGCAAGCCTTCCTTGCCTGCTTGGAGAAGGTAGCAGTTATTGTCCATTTCGGATACGGAAATCTGATGTAGCTGAAGCTCGTTAGTCATGTGTCCTAGCCTACGGGTACATTCGAGTGGAGAGTGCAATCCTTAGGACTGGAGGTCTGAGCACAGTGGCTGATCGTTTGGTGGTGCGCGGTGCCCGCGAACACAACCTCAAGGGCGTGGATATTGATATCCCCCGCGATAAAATGGTTGTTTTTACCGGCCTATCGGGTTCCGGTAAATCTTCGCTGGCCTTTGACACCATCTTCGCTGAGGGCCAGCGTCGTTACGTGGAATCCTTAAGCTCCTACGCCCGCATGTTTTTGGGGCAGATGGATAAGCCGAATGTGGAATTTATTGATGGCCTTTCCCCGGCAGTGTCCATCGATCAAAAGTCAACGAACCACAATCCGCGCTCCACGGTGGGCACGATTACGGAGATCTACGACTACCTGCGCTTGCTGTTTTCCCGTGCTGGCACGCCGCACTGCCCCAAGTGTGATGCGGTAATTGAGCGCCAAACGCCACAACAGATTGTAGATGCGGTACTCGGCTTGGAAGAAAAGCTGAAATTCCAGGTCCTCGCACCAGTGGTGCGCAAGCGCAAGGGAGAGTTCGTCGATCTTTTCCAGGACCTGTCGGCCCAAGGTTATTCCCGCGTCCGCGTGGATGGGGAGACCTATCAGCTCAGCGATCCGCCTAAGCTAAAGAAGCAGATCAAGCACAATATTGAGGTAGTGGTTGACCGCCTGCAGGTAAAGGCTTCGCAAAAGCAACGGTTGACCGATTCGGTGGAAACCGCATTGCGCCTAGCAGAAGGTTTGGTGACCATCGAGTTCGTGGATAAGGAAGAGCTTACCCACACTTACTCGGAGAAGGCCGCCTGCCCGAATGGCCACACATTGACCATCGAAGAGTATGAGCCCCGCGCCTTTTCTTTCAACGCCCCATTTGGCTCCTGCCCCGTGTGTGATGGCTTGGGCACCAAGCTGGAAGTCGATGTAGATCTGCTGATTCCAGACCCAGATGCGCCCGCGGTGGACGCCATTCAGCCATGGCACTCCAGCCCGAACTCCCGGTACTTTGTCAAGCTGGTGGAGGGCCTAGGAAAGGCGATGGGGTTTGACCCTAAAACCCCGGTGAGCGAATTGACCGAGGAACAGCGCCACGCGCTCGTTTATGGCACGGATGAAGAGGTGCAGGTCCGGTATAAGAATCGCTACGGACGGCAGCGCAACTGGACGGCGCCGTTTGAGGGTGCGACCGGCTTCATTCACCGCAAGCTAGAGACCACCGATTCCCACTCCCAAAAGGACCGCCTGCTGCAGTACACCCGCCGCGTGCCGTGTAGCACCTGTAAGGGGACCCGCCTGAAGCCGGAAATCTTAGCCGTCCGCCTGGCGTCTACCACTCATGGTGAGCAGTCCATCGCTGGGTTATGTGCGCTTTCTATCGAAGACGCCTCCGAGTTCTTGGACTCCTTGGTGTTGGGACACCGTGAGGAAATCATTGCCGGTGCGGTGCTCAAGGAGACCCAGGCCCGCCTGCGCTTCCTTCTGGACGTGGGCTTGAACTACCTCACCCTTGACCGCGGTGCCTCCACTTTGTCAGGTGGCGAAGCGCAGCGCATCCGCCTGGCTACCCAGATTGGCTCCGGATTAGCCGGGGTTCTCTACGTGCTCGATGAGCCTTCCATCGGCCTGCATCAGCGCGATAATCAGCGTCTTATTAAGACCCTGCAGCGCCTGCGCGATATTGGCAATACCCTCATTGTGGTTGAGCACGATGAGGACACCATCCGGGAGTCCGATTGGCTCGTCGATGTCGGACCGCGTGCCGGTGAATACGGCGGCGAGGTGGTCTACCAAGGCGAGCCTGCTGGAATCGAGAAGGTAGAAGAGTCCCTCACCGGCCAGTACCTTTCTGGCAAAAAGGTCCTCGCCGTACCGGACCACCGCCGAGAGATTGACAAGGAACGGATCCTCAAGGTTGTCGGCGCGCGCGAAAATAACCTGAAGGGCATCAACGTGGAGATTCCTTTGGGCGTATTGGTGTGCATCACCGGCGTGTCAGGGTCTGGCAAGTCCACGGTGGTCAATGAGATTTTAGCCAAGAATTTGGCAAATAAGCTCAACCGCGCACGCCAGGTCCCAGGCCGCGCCAAGCGCGTCGAGGGTGTGGAGCACTTAGACAAGTTGGTACAGGTGGATCAGAGCCCAATTGGCCGTACCCCGCGTTCGAACCCAGCTACCTACACGGGCGTCTTTGACAAAATCCGCAACCTTTTTGCGGAAACCCAAGAGGCCAAGGTACGTGGTTACAAGGCCGGTCGTTTCTCCTTCAACGTCAAGGGCGGGCGCTGCGAGGCTTGTCAGGGTGACGGCACCATCAAAATCGAAATGAATTTCTTGCCAGACGTTTACGTTCCGTGCGAGGTTTGCGAGGGCGCTCGCTATAACCGCGAGACTCTGGAAGTGCACTACAAGGGCAAGAACATTGCCGAGGTCCTGGATATGCCCATCTCCGAGGCTGCGGACTTTTTCGAGCCCATCAACTCCATTCACCGCTACCTTGCCACGCTTGTCGACGTCGGCTTGGGCTACGTGCGCCTCGGTCAAGCTGCTACCACGCTCTCGGGTGGCGAAGCGCAGCGCGTCAAGCTCGCCTCGGAACTGCAAAAGCGAACCAACGGCCGAACCATCTACATCTTGGACGAGCCGACTACCGGCTTGCACTTTGAGGACATTCGAAAGCTGATGTTGGTTATCCAAGGCTTGGTGGACAAGGGCAACTCGGTGCTAGTGATCGAGCATAACCTCGACGTCATCAAGGCCGCAGACTGGATTGTGGATATGGGGCCGGAAGGCGGCGCCGGCGGCGGCACTGTGGTGGCGCAGGGAACCCCAGAAGATGTAGTACAGGTGGAAGGCTCCTATACGGGTAGCTATTTGAAGGACATGTTGAAGTAGGGAAACGTGAAAAATAAACGCCTTGGCGTCAGCCTGCTCGCAGCACTCACCCTGTTGACAGTGAGCGCTTGTTCTGGCGAACCCGAGACAGAAAGTGCCCCAGCGTCTTCGACTACATCTTCGGCGCCGGACCAGAACCTCGTGCGCACTCAGCTTGACCGTGCGGTGGACAAGACCGCAAAGAAATATCATGCCCAGGTTGGCGTTGCCATTTCCGCCGGTGACGACACTATCGCCGCGGGTGATAAAGGCGAGGGTCCTGTCTGGTCCACTATCAAAGTTCCCATCGCCATCGCGGCGCTTAAAGACGGTGCGGATAAGAGCCTGGTCGACTTGGCAATCAAAGAATCAGATAACGATGCCGCCTACTCCTTGTGGTCACAGGTGCAATGGAATGAAGGCTCGGCCGATAAAGCAGTGAGGGATTTGCTCGATGACCATGGATCGCATGCGGATATCCACGACACCGCCTTCGGCTACTCCACGTGGCCATTAAAAGACCAGGCGGTTTTCGGCGCCCAACTACCCTGTATTGAAGAGGCGGACTACGTGCACAAGGTGCTCAAGGACATAGTGTCCTGGCAGAAGGTTGGTCTGTCTAAGGAGAAACAAACCCGCGCCAAAAGCGGCTGGGGCTTGGATGACGAAGAAAATGAGTACACCTACCGCCAATTTGGTGTTCATGAGGTTGCCGGAAAACGCGTCGGCATAGCGCTATCTGTGGTTACGGATGGGGAGAATTATGCGGAGGCCGAGCCAGCGGTAGATTACCTCGCCCATCAGTTGGTCGACATCGTTGAAGCTGGGGTGGATGAAGGCAACATTGAACCAGCTGCCCAATGCGAAGATCGTTAGACGAGCTGCGATTTGGTGGGAAGGGAAGAAGCTGCTATTCTCAAGGCCACTACCGCCCATGAAGCCTTTTCGAGGTTCGTGGGTCACAAGCGGAGTATCTCCCACCCGAAGCCGCGAACGATGTTCGTAGGATAAAGGTAAAGGTAACCAAGCAGTTGTGCTTGGCACTGTGAGAACTCCCGGCTGTCTTTGGCAGACCGGGTTTGATTCGTTTGTGGTCCCGGTAGGTGAACTACTTACTCATACACCCCCTAATCGAGGAGAACCACAATCAGCGCTGAAGCTCGCATCAATGAGCGTATCCGAGTACCCGAGGTCCGTCTGGTAGGCCCCGGTGGTGAACAGGTGGGTATCGTCCGTACCGATGATGCTCGCAAGCTTGCATATGAGGCTGACCTTGACTTGGTTGAGGTAGCACCGAAGGCAAAGCCCCCAGTGGCCAAGATCATGGACTACGGCAAATTCAAGTACGAGCAGGCTCAGAAGGCTCGCGAAGCCCGCAAGAACCAACAGCAGACCGTGGTGAAGGAACAGAAGTTCCGTCCTAAGATCGATGATCACGATTATGAGACGAAGAAGGGTAACGTAGTTCGCTTCCTCGAGAAGGGATCCAAGGTCAAGGTGACCATCATGTTCCGCGGCCGCGAACAATCGCGTCCGGAGCTGGGTTTCCGCCTCTTGGAGCGTTTGGCCGATGACGTCGCTGAAGTTGGCGTTGTTGAGTCCCGCCCCAAGCAGGATGGTCGCAATATGACCATGGTTTTGGGTCCGGTTCGCAAGGGCAAGAAGTAGACCAGATTCCACGTAGGATTTAAGGACTTAATACTCATGAAGCAGAAGACCCACAAGGGCACCGCAAAGCGTATCAAGGTGACCGGTTCCGGCAAGCTGCGCCGTGAGCAGGCTGGCCGCCGCCACCTGCTGGAGGGCAAGCCGTCCAAGCGTACCCGTCGTCTGAAGGGCACCGAGGCAGTCGCACAGCCTGACACCAAGCGCGTCAAGCGCCTGCTCGGCCGCGCATAATAGCGCCGAATCAACCCACATCCGCCATCACAATTCGAATTAAGGAAGTATCACTGTGGCACGAGTAAAGCGCTCAGTTAACGCAAAGAAGAAGCGTCGCGCGATTCTGAAGTCCGCTAAGGGCTACCGCGGCCAGCGCTCCCGCCTGTATCGTAAGGCGAAGGAGCAGTGGCTGCACTCCATGACTTACGCTTACCGCGATCGTCGCGCTCGTAAGTCTGAGTTCCGTAAGTTGTGGATCCAGCGCATCAACGCTGCTGCCCGCATGAATGACATCACCTACAACCGTCTCATCCACGGCCTGCGCCTGGCTGAGATCGAGGTTGACCGCAAGATCCTGGCTGAGCTTGCTGTCAATGACTTCGAGGCATTCTCCGCACTGTGCGAGGCTGCCAAGGCTGCCCTTCCTGAAGACGTTAACGCTCCTAAGGCTGCCTAGTTACTAGGAATACAACGCCCGTTTCTCCGGCTTATGTGCCAGGCGAAGCGGGCCTTGTTGGTTTTACGCTCTATCTGTCTAGTGAACTCGGTCTCGCATGCTACATTGGGTCGAGACCCCGAGTAACCCCGAGACCGAGGAGCAGATTTCCCTGTGACAAGCCCAAATGGTGGCTACCAACCAGAAAACGGCGAGTATTCTGGCCACTCCTATGACAACAACCAGGGCCAGCAGTACAACCCTTATAACCAGCAGGCCGGTTACCAGCCGCAGTACAACCAAGGCTATGCACCACAACCGAATATGGGCTCCTATCCGGTGCAGCAGCAGTATGTGGCGCAGGGACCGCAAAAGTCTTGGATCGCGACTTTGCTTCTGTGCTTTTTCTTGGGCTCCTTCGGCGCGCATAACTTTTATACCGGCCGCACGAGCTTTGGCGTAGCGCAGCTGGTGCTTAATATCTTGGGCTGGGCTACTTTCTGGTTCTTGCTCGGATTCGCGTTTTGGGCCATCGTCGGAATCTGGGTCTTTATTGAGTTCATTATGATCATTGCCGGCGCCGGTGATTACGATAAGGACGCCCGCGGCGTGCCACTAGCTAAGTAGCACCCAACATTGTGATCCTGTTGCCAAATCGGCAACAGGACTTTTATTTTGCCTACGCAGCAGGGGCTGAGCTTGGGGCTAGGCAACTAGTAGGTAGGGTAGTAGCCATGAATTTGGATTTTGACTCTGCCTTTACTGAACGCACGCCGCGCATTGTCAACGCAGCCAAGCTGCACCGTGCGGCTAACCGCAAGAAGGCGAAGCAATTCCTAATTGAGGGAGAAAATGCCGTGGATGCGGCGGTATCGACTGGAGCGGCTGTTGACGTATTTGTAACAGACAAAGCAGCTGAACGTTTTGGTGAAATTATTACCGCCTGTGGATACATGGGTGTATATGTTCACCCGATTACAGATAAAGCCGCAAAGCACCTGTCTGATACGGCCACCACCACGGGGATCTTTGCGCTTTGCAAACCAGTGCTGTGGTCCGCGGGCAAAATCCTTAACGGCAAGCCAAGTTTGGTCTCTGTTCCCGTGCTCACTTCGGAGCCAGGAAATGCGGGAACTCTAATCAGGACCTCAGATGCAATGGGGGCGGATGGCGTCATTTTTGCAGGTGAAACTGTTGACCCCCTTAGCTGCAAGGTAGCACGTGCTTCGGCCGGTTCACTCTTTCATGTTCCGGTAGCGCGAGACCCCAACATTAAAGACGTTTTGGGGCAGCTGCGTAAGTCGGGTATGCAAATTGTAGCTACGGCCGCCGATGGGGAAGTAGACCTTGCGGAGGCCGATCTGTCCCAGCCTACGGCTTGGCTTTTTGGAAACGAGGCTCATGGCTTGGGCGAGCTGCTGGAAGAAGCGGATTTGCGGGTGCGTATTCCACTGCGTGGACGTGCTGAGTCCCTCAACCTTGCAACTGCGGCGAGCATCTGTCTCTATGAGTCGGCAAAGGCACAAGACCGCGGTTAAACCGAGCTCGAATGAAATGGGGGTCCCTGGGGCCGTCAGCTCCCTGGTGACAGAGTAAGATTGCACGCGTTAGTTTTCGCGCGAGAAGAAGGTACGAAGTACGTGTCCGATACACCGCAGATCGAATTGACCGAAGAGGCTCTTGGGGCCGCGGCCGATAAGGCTATCGAAGCCTTCGACGCAGCCGAAACGCTCGATGAGTTGGCTGCAGCCCGACGCGAGCACCTAGGAGATGGCGGCTATATTCCGCAGGCTCGCCAGTCATTGGGGCAGCTGCCCAAGGACCAGCGCAAGAGCGCTGGCAAGGCTGTCAACATGGCCCGCGGCAAAATGGAAAAGCGCTTTGCCCAGGTTAAGGATGTCTTGGAACAGAAGGCTCGCGAGGAACAGCTGCGAGCAGAGACCGTAGACGTCACGATTCCCACCACCCGCACACAAACTGGTGCGCTTCACCCAATTACCACACTGTCTGAGCGTATTGCAGACATCTTCATCGGCATGGGCTGGGAAATTGCGGATGGCCCAGAAATTGAGGCGGAGTACTTTAACTTCGATGCTCTGAATTTCAAGCCGGATCATCCAGCACGTACTCTGCAGGATACCTTCCACGTTTCCAGCGAGGGCTCTAAGCAGGTACTGCGTACCCATACTTCTCCGGTTCAGGTGCGCACCATGCTAGACCGCGACGTGCCACTTTATATTGCCTGCCCGGGTCGCGTATTCCGCACCGATGAGCTTGATGCCACCCACACTCCCGTCTTTCACCAGGTAGAAGGTTTAGCCGTAGACAAGGGCTTAACCATGGCTCACCTGCGCGGCACCCTAGAGCACTTGGCGAAGGTGCTGTTCGGCCCGGAGACCACCACGCGCATGCGCGTGAACTACTTCCCATTTACTGAGCCCTCTGCCGAGGTCGATGTGTGGTTCCCCAATAAGAAGGGCGGCGCCGGATGGATCGAGTGGGGTGGCTGCGGAATGGTGAACCCTAATGTACTCCGTGCTGTAGGCGTTGACCCGGAGGAATATACGGGCTTTGCTTTTGGCATGGGCCTTGAGCGCACGCTGCAGTTCCGCAATGGCTTGACCGATATGCGCGACATGGTCGAAGGCGATGTCCGCTTCACCCTGCCGTTTGGCGTACAGGCTTAAAACCCAGAAAGGATTGAAACACTAATGCTTATTTCCCAAGACTGGGTCACCCGCATCCTGGGCGCTAAGAACCCTGGTTGGAGCGTTCCTGCTGCCGATATGGACTCCGGATTCGTGCGCGTCGGTTTTGAAACCGAAGGCTACGCAGCTGTTCCGGAAAGCACTGGTCCGGTGGTCATTGGCCAGGTCGTAGAGATCGAAGAGCTTACTCAGTTCAAAAAGCCCATCCGCTACTGCCAGGTCAATGTAGGCAAGGCCAATGGCACGGGCGAGCTGCAGGGCATTATTTGCGGTGCCCGGAATTTCCGCTTGAATGACTATGTCGTCGTGGCCCTTCCTGGGTCGGAGCTGCCAGGTGGTTTCAAGATCGCGGCCCGCGAGACCTACGATCACATCTCCAATGGCATGATGTGCTCTGGCGCGGAGCTGGGATTGGGCGCACAGGCCAACGGCATCATCGTCTTGGGCGAGGAAGTTGCCGATAAAGTGGGCGAGGATGCCCGCCCGATTATCGGATTGTACGATACCGATTTTGACGTAAACATCACCCCAGACCGCGGCTACGCCCTGTCCGCGCGTGGTTTGAGCCGTGAGATTGCCTCCGCTTTCGATCTAGAATTTGCCGATATTGCCGAGGATCCGTCGGTTGCTGGAATTGATACCTCTGCTGTTCCGGCGGCGCAGGGCTCGCTTATCGACGTCACTCTAGACCCCGCGACCAAGGCGCAGCGTTTCGGCCTCCGCAAAGTAAGCGGTATAGACCCGCAGGCGCGTACCCCGTTCTGGCTGGAGCGCGAGCTCATGCTCTGCGGTCAGCGCAGCGTGAACCTGCCTACGGACATTACTAACTATGTGATGTTGTTGTTGGGCACCCCGATGCATGCCTTTGACGCTAATGTGATCCAAGGAAACCTCGTTGTCCGTAACGCGGAGGAAGGCGAGAAGTTCGAGACTCTGGACCATGTAAAGCGTGAACTTTCTGCAGAAGACGTGGTCATTTGCGATGCCAATGGAATCCAATCCCTAGCCGGCGTCATGGGCGGCACTACCTCCGAGATCTCGGCGGAGACCAATGATGTGGTCTTCGAATCAGCCATCTGGGATCCTATTACCGTGGCGCGCACTTCTCGCCGCCATAAGTTGTCTTCCGAGTCCTCCCGCCGCTTCGAGCGCGGCGTGGATCCCGCGATTGTTGAGGCCGCCTTGGACACCGCGTGTGCGCTTCTGCAGAGGTTGGCGGGCGGCACTATTGAGGAGGGCCGGACGCTTATCGGGGACGTCGCCAAGCGCGAGCCCATTGCGCTGCGCACCGCAAAGGCAAGCGAGTACGCAGGCGTTGACTACTCCCGTGAGACAGTCATTGCCCGCCTTGAGGAAGTCGGCTGCACTGTTGTCGATGAGGGTGAAATGCTGCAGGTAATGCCTGCATCGTGGCGCACCGATATCTCTATGGATGTTGACCTCATTGAGGAGGTCCTACGTCTTGAGGGGTTGGAGGACATTCCTACCGTCCTGCCTACTCCGGCCGGCGGTCGCGGTCTAACCCCAGCGCAGAAGCGTCGCCGCGCTATTGGTCACGGCCTGGCCTATGCCGGTTATGCAGAGGTATTGCCGGCCCCGTTCGTGGCGAACGACACCTTTGATGTGTGGGGCTTGGACAAGGATGATGCTCGCCGCCGCACTGTAGCGGTGCAGAATCCGCTCGAGGCCGACAAGGCTATCCTGTCGACGACATTGCTACCGAATATGCTAGAGGCCATCGGCCGAAACGTTGCACGTGGCCGCAGCGACCTTGCTCTGTACGGGCTGCAGCAGGTGGCGTTTAGGCGTGCTGAGTCCTCGCCCATGCCTTCCGTGGAGCAGCGTCCTTCGGAGCAGGTTGTTTCTGATCTCCTCGAAACCCTGCCAGAGCAGCCACTACACGTTGTGACGGTGGCAACTGGCAATATCGAGCACGAAGGCCCCTGGGGTGAGGGACGTGCATACTCTTATGCCGACTCTATCGAGTCCGCCCAGCTGGTTGCTCGCGCCGCCGGTGTGGATATCGAGTTAGAAGCGGCCCAGGTTCTGCCCTGGCACCCGGGCCGGTGTGCCGCCGTCAAGGTTGCTGGCACCGACGTGGTGCTGGGGTATGCCGGTGAGCTACACCCCCAGGTGTTGGAGGCGCTGAACCTGCCGGCACGCACCTGTGCAATGGAACTAGACATTACTGCCATGCCGTTAGAGGAAAAGTTCCCGGCGCCAGTGCTGTCTTCGTTCCCCGCATTGCACCAGGATATTGCCCTGGTAGTTGATGAGGATGTGCCGGCCGAGCGCGTGCGCGCCACCGTCGAAGAGGGGGCAGGTGAGCTCATCGAATCCGTGGAGCTCTTCGATATTTTCCGCGGTGAGCAGTTGGGTGAGGACAAGAAGTCCTTGGCCTTCCAGCTTCTGTTCCGTGCAGCGGATCGCACGTTGACGGACGAGGAAGTCAATGAGCACCGCACAGCTGCTGCGGAATTGGCCAAGCAACGCCTGGGTGCCGAGATGCGTGCCTAGTAAAGAGCTGAAGACGGGGCGGTGAGATTTAACTCACCGCCCCTTTTTTCATGCACTTTTCAGTTACTGTGAGCCGCTGACCGCGTGTTGTGTGAACAGTTGACTGAATAACATACGTTGGACTGTATTTATTGCTATAGTCACCGGTATGACGATTTCAGTTGCAATTGCAGGTGCCACCGGATACGCAGGTAGCGAAATACTTCGCCTGCTTCTTTCTCACCCAGCTTATAAGGCAGGGGACTTGCGCATCGGTGCGCTTACCGCCCGCTCCACCGCGGGTCAAAAAGTCTGTGAAGTCATGCCGCATCTCCCGCAGCTTGCTGACCGTGTCATCGCGGAAACTACGGCTGAAAACCTGCGTGGCCACTACATCGTATTTTTAGGACTACCCCATGGACACTCCGCAACGATTGCCCAGCAGGTGGGGCAATCAACCACGGTGATCGATTGCGCAGCAGATTTTCGTCTCCGCAGCAAGGAAGACTGGGAGAGCTTTTACGAGGGAGAATACGCAAGAAGCTGGCCATATGGCATTCCTGAGGTTCCCGGCAATAGGGATGCGCTGCGCCGTACGAACCGCGTTTCGGTGCCGGGGTGTTTTCCCACGGCTATCACCCTAGGTGCGTTGCCAGCTGTAGCCCACGGGCTGATCGAGCCCGAGCTATCTGCCATAGCCATTACGGGTGTGTCCGGTGCCGGAAAGAAGGCTTCTGTGGCACAACTCGGTGCAGAAACCATGGGAAACCTTAAGGCATATAAACCCGGCGGAATACATCGGCATACCCCGGAAATTCTGCAGAACCTGCAGCCCTTTTCACAAGACAAGCTCTCCGTAAGCTTTACCCCTGTTCTCGCGCCTTTACCGCGCGGAATTCTAGCGACGATTACGGCGGGGCTGAAAGGGGGCGTCGGCAAGCGCGAGGTCGACACTGCCTTCCGTGAATTTTATGCGCAAGAGCCGTTTTGTCATGTGCTTCCTGCAGGCCAGCAGCCAGAAACCCAAAACGTAGTGGGAACCAATATGGTCCACCTCCAAGCCCTTGTGGACGAGCGGGCCCGACGCCTCATCGTGACTTCCGCGCTAGACAACCTGTGCAAAGGTACCGCCGGTGCCGCGGTGCAGTGCATGAACCTCACCCTTGGCTGGGAGGAAACTCTGGGCCTGCCGCAAGCGGCTGTGGCCCCATAAAAATTAGGAGAAACAATGAGTACACATGGAATTACTAGCCCAGCCGGCTTCAGCGCCGGCGCAACTACCGCAGGCATTAAGCTCTCCGGTAAGCCCGATATGGCGTTAGTTGTTAATAGTGGCCCTCGCTTTGATGCGGCAGCAGTGTTTACCCGCAACCGCGTGGTGGCATCTCCAGTGAAGATCTCCCGCAAGGCGGTGGCTGATGGACAGCTCCGCGCCGTCGTCTTCAATTCTGGAAACGCCAACGCTTGCAATGGGGCGCGGGGAGATGAAGACGCCGAGGCGCTGGTAGCTGAGGTCTCCCATGCCCTGAGTATTCCGCAAGACGATATCGCCGCATGTTCGACGGGGCTTATTGGGGAGCCGTTGCCCATGAATAGGGCACTAGCTGGAGCACGCGCAGTGGCGAATGACCTGGGCACGGATGTGGAATGTGCCAGTGCTGCCGCTGCGGCGATACTAACAACGGACACCGTAAGCAAAGAGGCTTCCTATTCCGGATCCGGCTGGTCGGTAGGCGCCATGGGGAAAGGCGTGGGCATGATGGCCCCCTCGCTAGCCACGATGTTGGTATGCCTGACTACCGACGCCGTGGTAGAGGCTCCAGCCCTCCAGCATGCTCTAGATGCAGCTGCGGCCAAGACCTTCAACACTTTGGATGTAGACGGTTCCACCTCCACCAATGACACGGTGATACTTATAACCTCTGGGGCCTCGGGAATAACACCCACCCAAGAAGAACTCGAAACCGCGATCCTAAAGGTGTGCAGTGACATTGCGGACCAACTGCAAGCCGATGCGGAGGGGGTTACCAAAAGGGTCAAGATCACTGTCGAAGGCACGGGCACCAATAGTCAAGCTCTCAATGCCGCACGGACCTTGGGGCGCGACAACCTCTTTAAGTGCGCCATGTTCGGTTCTGATCCGAATTGGGGCCGCGTCCTTGCGGCGGTGGGAATGGCCGATGCAGATATGGACCCAGACAACATCTCCGTCTTTTTCAATGACCAACCGGTTTGCTTAGCTTCAACAGGAGCGCCTGGTGCACGCGAGGTGGACCTTAGTGGCACCGATGTTGATGTTCGCGTGGACCTAGGTACGGGAGGAGCAGGTGCTGCATTTGTGCGAACTACTGACCTCTCCCACGCCTATGTGGAAATCAACTCGGCCTATAGCTCCTAAGGAGGAGATGAAAATGTTGAGTGGATTAAACGACCAAGAGCGCGCCACCGTCTTAGCCGATGCGCTCCCGTGGCTCCAGCACTATCGAGACGCAATAGTGGTAGTGAAATACGGCGGAAACGCCATGGTGGATGAGCGACTCAAGGCGGCTTTTGCAGCGGATATGGTCTTTCTGCGCACCGTGGGAGCAAAGCCTGTGGTGGTGCACGGTGGCGGTCCGCAGATCAACTCCATGCTGCATCGGCTTGGCATTGAGGGGGAGTTTAAGGGAGGCTTCCGCGTGACCTCTCCGGAAATCATGGATGTGGTGCGCATGGTGCTCTTTGGGCAGGTGGGGCGTGGTCTCGTTAACCTAATCAACTCACACGGGCCCTATGCGGTGGGGGCCTCTGGCGAGGACGCCGGCCTCTTCCGCGCGACGAAACGGCTGGTAGATGTCGATGGCGAGCTTACCGATATCGGAATGGTGGGAGATATCGTAGAGGTCAATCCAGCAGCCGTAATGGACATCATTGAGGCAGGGCGCATCCCGGTGGTCTCCACCATTGCCCCTGGTGACGATGGCGCTATTTATAACATCAATGCCGATAGCGCGGCCGGTGCTTTAGCGAGCGCACTAGGCGCGGAGCGCCTTGTCATTCTTACCAACGTGGAAGGACTCTATACGGATTGGCCGGATCGCGAGTCCCTCGTCTCCAAAATCGATTGCGGCCAACTCGTCAGCCTTCTCCCACGACTGGATTCGGGAATGATTCCCAAGATGGAGTCTTGCTTGAAGGCAGTAGAGGCAGGTGTGTCCGCAGCGCACGTTATCGATGGGCGGATTGGCCACTCGGTACTCCTTGAACTTTTAACCCCGGGTGGCATTGGCACCATGGTGCTGCCCAATGACTATGACAAACACGACTATCCCGAAGGAACAATTTTTAGGAAGGATGATGCGGCGTGAACGCGGCAAAGATGTTGACCGAACGGTGGCGGGAGACGTTGGTGGATACTTATGGGACCCCGCCTATAGGACTAGTCTCTGGTCACGGCGCAACGCTGACCGATGAACAGGGCAATTCTTATATTGACCTTTTAGCAGGAATTGCGGTGAACGCCTTAGGCTATGGCAATGAGCACGTGGCGCAGGCGGTTTACCACCAAGCGCAAAATCTGGTTCATACCTCAAATCTCTTTGCCACTCAGCCCGTACTGGATGCGGGGGCGAAGCTCATTGAGCGTGTCGGAGACGCCAACGCCCGTGTATTCTTTTGCAACTCAGGTGCGGAAGCAAACGAGGCCGCATTTAAGCTTGCGCGTTTGACAGGTCGTCACCGCATACTTGCGGCTAAGCACGGTTTTCATGGCCGAACCATGGGTTCCCTAGCTCTGACGGGGCAGCCTGATAAGCAAAACGCATTTCGTCCGTTGCCGGGTGGGGTAGAGTTTTATCCCTTTGGGGACGCGGATTACTTACGCCAGCTGGTTGAGCTGAATCCAGAGGATACTGCGGCCATCATTTTTGAGCCTATGCAGGGAGAAACTGGGGTTATACCGGCACCTAGCGGATTTATGCAGAAAGTCAACGATCTATGTGAAGAATACGGCATATTGCTTATCGTTGATGAAGTCCAAACGGGTGTGGGCCGCACGGGGGCGTTCTTCGCCCACGAGATAGAAAGCGTACGTCCGGATGTCATCACTATGGCGAAGGGGCTGGGCGCTGGGGTGCCGATCGGTGCGATGATTACACGAGGACGAGCAAGAGACCTATTTACGCCCGGCACTCATGGCACTACCTTTGGCGGTAACCCCGTGGCCTGTGCTGCGGCCAATGTAGTCCTTGACACCGTGGATGCGGAGTTTCTTGCGGAAGTTACCCGCAAGGGGGATTATCTGCGCCAAAAGCTAGAAAATCTGGCGAATGTGGACCACGTACGTGGCCGAGGCCTTATGCTGGGAGTTGTATTAAATGCACCGGTGGCAAAGCAGGCTGTGCACGGCGGGCTGGAAAAGGGACTCATTCTCAATGCACCTAAGGAGAATGTCCTCCGCTTAACTCCGCCCTTAATTATCTCCCAGCAAGAACTTGATACAGCACTGAACACACTCCGGACCATATTGGAGGAACTGGCATGAGCCTGCGACACTTTTTAGCTGATGATGACATCAGCACCCAAGAACAAACGACCATCCTTGATTTAGCAGAAAAGTTAAAGAAGGAGCCCTTCGCAGAGCGCCCTTTGGATGGCCCCAAGACTGTGGCCGTGCTTTTTGATAAGACGTCTACGCGCACGCGCTTTTCGTTCGAGACTGCGGTGGCCAATATGGGAGGGCGTGCCATCACCGTCGATACCTCCATGACCCAGATGGGAAAGGGGGAGTCCTATCAAGATACTGCGGCGGTGCTTTCGCGTTATGTGGAAGCTATCGTTTGGCGTACTTTTAACCACGCCAATCTCCTCGAGATGGCAGAGACAACCACTGTGCCTTTGGTCAATGCGCTTTCCGATGACCTGCATCCCTGCCAGATTCTTGCTGACCTTCTGACCTGCCGTGAGAACTTAGGTGAGTTGCGCGGCCGAAAGGCCGTCTACCTAGGGGATGGTGACAATAATATGGCCAACTCCTACATGATCGGTTTTGCCACCGCAGGCATGGACGTTTCTATTATCGCGCCCGAGGGATTCCAGCCGCGCCAGGAATTTGTGGACCGCGCGCGCAAGCGCGGCAACATCACCATTTCAGACGATGTTGATGAGGTAAAGGGGGCAGACGTTGTCATTACCGATACCTGGATTTCGATGGGCCAGGAAAACGATGGCCGCGATAGGCGCACGCCGTTCCTTCCTTATCGAGTTGATTCGACCTTAATGAGCAAAGCAAATGAAGATGCAATATTCTTACATTGTTTGCCGGCGTATCGCGGAAACGAGGTCACGACTGAGGTTATTGATGGTCCGCAGTCGCGAGTCTTTGATGAAGCGGACAACCGCTTGCACGCGCAAAAGGCGCTTCTTGTCTGGTTGCTCGGAATAAATAAGGAGATCAACTAAGTAATGAACACCCCGACCACCCGTAATGCTCGGCAGGCCAAAATCCTAGAGATTTTGGATCGCAATCGCGTTACCAGCCAGGTGCAATTATCGGAGCTGCTTCTTGCAGACGGGATAGACATCACGCAGGCCACCTTGTCGCGAGACTTGGACGAACTGGGTGCGAAAAAGATCAAGCGTGACGGCGGGCGTTCCTTTTATGTGGTCAGCGGTGAATTGGAGCAGTTCGAGGACCAAGTGGGCGGGCCGCGGGAAAAGTTGCGTCGCATGCTGGATGAATTGGTGGTTTCTCACGATTCTTCCGGCAATATTGCAATGCTGCGCACCCCAGCGGGCGCTGCCCAGTACCTTGCTAGTTTCATTGATAGGGTAGGTCTGCACGATGTCATTGGTTGTATTGCTGGTGATGACACCATTTTCGTATTAGCGCGCGAGGGTGTGACTGGCGCGGATCTGGCGGTAACGCTAACCGCTCGAAATATTTAAAGACCGCGTTGGCATTCACCGGCCAGCTCGTATAATATGTATTTAGCTGAATTCTTTCCAAACGATTAAGGAGATTTTCCATGTCCGCACGCGTAGTTCTGGCATACTCCGGTGGCCTTGATACTTCTGTTGCCATCCCGTACTTGGCAAAGATGACCGGAGGCGATGTCGTAGCCGTTTCCCTAGATTTGGGCCAAGGCGGCGAGGACATGGAATCGGTACGCCAGCGTGCGCTGGACTGTGGTGCCGTAGAATCCATCGTCATTGATGCCAAGGATGAGTTTGCAGAAAACTACTGCGTTCCCACCATCAAGGCAAACGGCATGTACATGAAGCAGTACCCGTTGGTATCGGCAATTTCTCGTCCGCTTATTACCAAGCATCTCGTAGAGGCAGCCCAGGAATTCGGCGGCACGCACGTCTCCCACGGTTGCACCGGTAAGGGCAATGACCAGGTTCGTTTTGAGGTGTCCTTCCGTGCCCAGGACCCTTCCCTGGAGATTATTGCCCCAGCACGTGACTATGCATGGACGCGCGATAAGGCGATCGCCTTCGCCGAGGAAATTAATCTGCCCATTGAGCAGTCCGCGTCCTCACCATTTTCTATCGATCAGAATCTGTGGGGCCGCGCCGTAGAAACCGGCTTCCTGGAGGATCTGTGGAATCCGCCGACAAAGGATCTCTATGCCTACACCGAGGACCCCGGCTTGGGCAATGCTCCAGATGAGATCATCATCTCCTTTGAAAAGGGAATTCCGGTAGCCGTTGATGGGCAAAAGAAGTCCCCGCTGCAGATCATTGAAGAGGTTAACCGTCGTGCAGGTGCCCAGGGCATTGGCCGCCTCGACATGGTGGAGGATCGGTTAGTGGGCATTAAGTCCCGCGAGGTCTATGAGGCCCCAGGCGCAATGGTGCTCATCCAGGCTCACGAGGCGCTGGAGGATGTCACTGTAGAGCGCGAGCTGGCTCGGTACAAGCGCTTGACCGATGCCCGTTGGTCCGAAGAAGTTTATGACGGACTGTGGCATTCGCCGCTGAAGCGTTCCCTGGATGCTTTCATCGAGGAGTCTCAGGAAAATGTCACTGGCGATATTCGCCTGAGCATGCACGCCGGCACCGCCACGGTCACCGGACGCCGTTCTGGCCAGTCGCTGTACTCCTTTGACCTGGCTACTTATGATACTGGCGATACCTTCGACCAGACTGCCGCAAAGGGCTTTGTGCAGCTCCACGGCCTGTCCACTCAGATTTCCAACCAGCGTGACCGCGAAGGCGGTTTCCTCACCAGCGCGCAGAAGTAGGAGCACATGGAACCGCATAAGACTAATGAGGGTGCCCTATGGGGCGGCCGCTTTTCTGGCGGCCCCTCCGAGGCGATGTTTGCCCTTTCCGTTTCTACCCACTTCGATTGGGTATTGGCACCCTACGATGCGCTTGCTTCCAAGGCGCATGCCAAGGTGCTGCACAAAGCGGGCTTGCTTTCCGACGTCGACTTGGACACTATGCTCTCCGGGCTCACCGAACTAGGGGAAAAGGTGGCCTCTGGTGAGTTCCGCCCAGCGCCCACGGATGAGGACGTCCATGGTGCGATGGAGCGCGGGCTGATCGAAATCGTTGGTCCGGAAGTCGGCGGCCGTTTGCGCGCTGGCCGCTCCCGCAATGACCAGGTGGCCACGCTTTTCCGCATGTGGGTACGTGATGCCATTCGCGATACCGCGGCTCAGGTGAGCGACTTGGTGGATGCCTTGGCCGATCAGGCAGCAGCACATCCGGACGCCATAATGCCGGGCAAAACTCACTCGCAGGCGGCACAGCCAGTTCTTTTGGCGCATGAGCTTTTGGGCCATGCGCAGCCACTTCTACGCGATATTGAGCGTCTGCAGGACCTGGATAAGCGCTTGGCTGTATCGCCCTACGGTTCTGGCGCTCTAGCCGGTTCCTCCTTGCAGCTAGATCCGGAAGCCATTGCGGAGGAACTCGGCTTTGATGCCGCCGCGGAGAACTCCTTGGATGGCACTGCGGCTCGTGACTTCGCCTCCGAGACGGCTTTCGTCTTGGCGCAGATTGCCGTCGACATGTCCCGACTTTCGGAAGAAATTATCTACTGGTGCACGCCGGAATACGGCTACGTCACTCTGGATGATGCATGGTCGACCGGCTCGTCCATCATGCCGCAAAAGAAGAATCCGGACGTTCCGGAGCTCACCCGCGGCAAAACTGGCCGCCTTATCGGTAACCTCACTGGCCTTTTATCCACCCTGAAGGCTCAGCCGCTGGCCTATAACCGCGACCTACAGGAAGACAAGGAGCCGATCGTTGACTCGGTGGCGCAGCTTAACCTGCTGCTGCCTGCGATGACCGGTCTTGTATCGACGCTTACCTTCCATGAGGACCGCATGCGCGAGTTGGCTCCGCGCGGGTTTACGCTGGCTACCGATTTGGCTGAATGGATGGTTCGCCAAGGCGTTCCTTTCCGCGAGGCGCACGAAGCGTCCGGCGCCTGCGTGCGCATCGCTGAGGAGCGGGGAGTTGACCTAGTGGAGCTCACCGATGAGGATTTGGCGGGCGTCGACAAGCGGCTGAAGCCTAGCGTCCGTGAAGTGCTCACTATCGACGGAGCAGTGGCCTCCCGTGCCACCAAGGGCGGCACCGCTGGTGTCCGCGTGGCTGATCAGCGCGAGACTGTCCGCGAGCGTGCCGCGGCTGCTCGCACGTGGGCGCAGAAGCCGCTGCGCTAATTCTCGGTGCTCTTTAAAAACCGCATGGTCGCTGGCCATGCGGTTCTTTTATATTTCGCTGCGGGGGTGGGAGATTGACCCCGTTCTCAACCTGTCAACAGCGTTGTTGAACATATTGGGGGTAGTGGTGACATGGGTAACAGTGTAGTGCGTTAGTATTCTTGCAGGGAATGTGACCTAACAGACTCATTCACCGTAATGAAAGGACGATCTTTCCTATGACAGTAAATTCTCCGCCGTCCCCGGATGGACCACACGAGAATGAAAGGGCGGTCTACGCCTCAGAAGACCACGGCCTGCAAAAGGGAATGGGCAATCGCCAGCTGCAGATGATCGCCATCGGTTCTGCTATCGGTACCGGTCTGCTTCTGGGCACCGGAAGTCGTTTGCAAGACGCCGGACCGTTTCTCGCGGTGCTGTATCTCATTTGTGGCTTCTTCGGCTATATCATCCTGCGTTCTCTTGGCGAGCTCATCGTCTATCGCCCCAGCTCCGGCTCCTTCGTTTCCTATGCCCGCGAGTTTTACGGCGAGAAGACCGCCTTTGTTACCGGTTGGTTGTACTGGGGAAATTGGGCCATGACCCTGGTGGCGGATGGCACAGCCGTAGCTATCTACATCAAATGGTTTAGCCAATACACGTCGTGGCTCGATTCCGTTCCGCAGTGGGCACTTGCCCTCGTAGTTATCTGCGGCATCCTGGTATTCAATATGCTCTCGGTGAAAATCTTCGGCGAGCTGGAGTATTGGTTCTCGCTGATTAAGATTGTTGCGCTGATCATCTTCATGCTGGTGGCCATCGGCGTCCTCATCTTCGGCCACCCGAGTGGCGACCCGACCGGCTTTAGTCTCATTTCTGACTATGGCGGCTGGCTGCCTAATGGCTTGATGCCTGCCGTGATCGTCATCCAGGGTGTCGTCTTCGCCTATGCCGGCATTGAGCTTGTCGGCACCACCTCCGGTGAGACTAAAGATGTGGAAAAGCATATCCCGCGTGCGGTCAATAACGTGCTGCTGCGCATCCTAGTTTTCTACTTCGGCTCCGTGCTGCTGCTCACGCTCGTGCTGCCGTACACCACTTACGTCGCTGACGTGTCGCCATTTGTGACCTTCTTTGAGTCCCTCGGTGTAGGTGTGGCGGCCCCGATTTTCCAGCTTGTCGTTATCACCGCTGCGATTTCCTCGCTCAACGCCGGCTTGTATTCCACCGGCCGCATTATGTACAACATGTCCACCTCCGGCTCCGGCCCGAAGTTTGGTGCTCGCATGTCCAAGTCTGGTGTTCCCTACGGCGGCATCGTCATGGCGGCCTTGGTGGGCTTGGTAGGCGTCTTCCTCAACTATGTGGTGCCGGAGATGGCGTTTGAAATCGTGCTCAACCTGGCAGCCTTGGGCACATTGGCGTCCTGGGCGGCAGTTGCGCTCGCGCACCTCAAGTTTGTGCGCCTGGCCAAGAGCGGAAGCTACACCCGACCGGGATACCGCTCGCCGTTTGGCGAAGGCGGAGACTGGGCAGTGCTCATCTTCATTGGCCTAGTCATTATCTTGATGGCTTTTGATTATCCAATCGGCACTTTTGCACTTGCATCGACCCTGCTCCTCGTTCCGGTTTTTATGGCAATGTGGTACGTATGGCGCGACCGCATTCGCACCATCGCGGAAGAGAGGAAGGCCAAGCATCTGCCAACCTCCAGCTTCCCGGCCGCACCGCAAACAGATCTTCACCCTAAGAACTAGAAAGGAACTTTTATGAATCACGCAGTTAAATTTGTAGACGTAGAAAATATGGCGCGCTGGATTCAGCGCGAAGGCGTAGAAAACATCATTACCGGAATGGTGGACTATCTCGAGGCGGACTACCGCGAGTGGGAGCGCTTCGACAAGATTCCGCGCGTTGCCTCCCACACTCCGTTCGGCGTTATCGAGCTTATGCCTACCTCCAATGGCAAGGAGTACTCCTTCAAGTACGTCAACGGTCACCCATCCAATCCGGCTCGCGGTTTCCAGACCGTTACTGCCTTTGGCGTGCTTGCCGACGTCGACAATGGCTACCCCACCTTCGAAGCCGAGATGACGCTGCTTACCGCACTACGTACCGCTGCCACCTCCGCCATGGTGGCTAAGCACTTGGCTCGCAAGGACTCCAAGCGCATGGCCATGGTCGGTGCCGGCTCCCAGTCCGAGTTCCAGGCGCTTGGCTTCCGCGGCGTTATGGGAATTGAGGACATTACCATCTATGACATCGACCCTGAGGCGGTAGAAAAGTTCAAGCGCAACTTGGAGCCACTGGGCTTTAATATCACTGCTTGTTCCAGCGTCGACGAGGCGGTCTTGGGCGCAGATATCATCACCACCTGCACTGCAGACAAGGCTCAGAACCAGATTCTGGCCGAACGCCATGTCGCCCCAGGCGTTCACCTCAATGCCGTCGGCGGTGACTGCCCGGGCAAGACCGAGCTGGAGAGCTCCATCTTGGACAAGTCCAAGGTCTTCGTAGAGTTCCCAGAGCAGACCCGCATCGAAGGTGAAATCCAGCAGAAGCCTGAAGACTTCCCGGTCGTCGAGTTCTACCAGGTACTCACCGGTCAGACCACCGGCCGCGATGACGACGAGCAGATCACGCTCTTCGACGATGTTGGATTCGCTATCAACGACTTCTCCGCGCTGCGTTACCTGCGCGATTCCGTCAAGGGCACGGACTTGGAGTCCGAGATCGACATCATTGCCAACCCGGATGACCCCAAGGATCTCTTCTCCTTGGTTGCTAACGTTCCGTCCCTGCTCTAAGGCCAAGGGGGGTAGGGGGATACAACTTCTCCCGCTACCCGCTAAGATATGACGCATGAGTCTTGACCCGAAGTTGCTAGAGGTCCTTGTCTGCCCGCAAGACAAGGGCCCTTTGACATATCTGGAACAAAAACAGGTCCTCGTCAACGAGCGGCTGGGCATTGCCTATCCCATTGAGGATGACATCCCAGTCATGCTTGTAGACCACGCCCAGAAATGGCCAGCTTAACTTCGAACTGTAGAAAGACCTTCCATGAATATCATTGATGAACTGCAATGGCGCGGGCTGATTAACCAGTCCACAGATCTTGAAGCCCTCCGCGAGGCATGCGAGAAACCTATCGCTTTGTACTGCGGCTTTGACCCAACCGGTGATTCCCTCCACGCCGGCCACCTGGTCCCGCTCATTATGCTGCGCCGCTTCCAGAAGGCTGGGCACCACCCGATCGCCCTGGCAGGTGGCGCGACAGGTTTCATTGGCGATCCGCGCGATGTCGGCGAGCGCTCCATGCTTAGTGAGGAAGACTTGGCGCATAACCTTGACGCCATCAAGGGCCAATTGCGTCGCTTCATCGACTTCGACGGCGAGCAAGCCGCCACCATGGTCAATAACGCGGATTGGACCATGAACATGTCCGTCATCGACTTCTTGCGTGATGTGGGAAAGAACTTCTCCCTCAACACGATGCTGGACCGCGATACCGTCAAGCGGCGCCTCGAGGGCGACGGCATTTCCTATACAGAGTTCTCCTACATGCTCCTGCAGTCTAATGACTTCGTGCAGCTTCGCCGCGAGCGCGAATGCGTATTGCAGATCGGCGGCGGTGACCAGTGGGGCAACATTGTCTCCGGTGTTGACCTCAATCGTCGTGTCGACGGCGCCAAGGTGCACGGCCTTACCGTGCCGCTGGTTACCGACGCCTCCGGTCAGAAGTTCGGCAAGTCCACCGGTGGCGGCAAGCTATGGCTCGATCCGGAAAAGACGTCCGCTTACTCTTGGTACCAGTACTTCCTCAATGCTGGTGACTCTGTAGTCATCGACTACCTGCGCTGGTTTACCTTCTTAACGCAGGAGGAAATCGCCGAATACGAGCGCGCCGTGGAAGCGGAGCCGTACAAGCGCGCAGCGCAGCGCCGCCTGGCACAAGAGATGACCGATCTGGTTCATGGTGAAAAGGCAACTAAAGCTGTCGAGCTTGCCGCTCAAGCACTCTTTGGTAAGGCGGAACTTTCCGAGCTGGACGAGAAGACCCTCGCCGGCGCACTTTCCGAAACCACCGTCGCGGAAATTGACGCCGGCGAACCGTGTACCATTGTTGACCTACTTGTGGTCAGCGGTTTGGCCGATTCCAAGGGGGCAGCTCGCCGCACCATCAAGGAAGGCGGCGCCTACGTCAATAACCAGCGCATCGAATCGGCAGAGTGGGAGCCGTCTGTGGAAGATCTCCTTCACGGAAGTTGGCTAGTTCTGCGCCGAGGCAAGAAGAACTTTGCTGGCGCTAAGTTGAGCTAAGCAGCGGTAGATGACGTCCGTTCCACTTGTTGGAAGGGCGTCATTTTTCATTTTTATGTCCTGCCCTGCAGGTTTGTGTTGTTTGGTTGTGGTGGGCTAGATTAATCCAAGTCGCCGCGAGGTAGCCGGTTGGTTACTTTCAAGCGAATTTTGTA
>JALXWS010000011.1 GCA_025144025.1 Corynebacterium sp. p3-SID1241
AAGCGAGATACCGCAGTGGTAATAGATGCGCCCACTTTTTCTTCTACAACCACCACAAGACGCGGGGTGTGGGCGCGACAGCTCCGCAGGCGACCACACCCCTTTTTTCTAGTTGTCCTCGCCCAGAAGGGTTTTCACGGCTGTGTTCATCGGCTCGGTGATCCCGGCCTTGGCGAGAGCGTCGCGCACAAGTCGGCGGTGTTTCTGGAAGCCGTAGTTTCCCGCGTCCACTCCGGCTGCGACTTCCTCGGCCCTGGAGGCGAGGTCAACCAGCTGCATGTGCAGTGGATCAGCTGGGGAGAATTTCGGGATTGGCAACCGCCACACATTCTTGTCAATATGCCTACCGCCGAACAGTCCACGGGATTGGTACTCCGCCGTTAACTCGCTTGTCACCGGTGCGTTAAGGACTGCGGTGAGGTATTTCGCTTCATCCTCCCCACTAGCGGGAAGCCAGTACAGAGCGTGCTCTGTCAGCGCGCGGGGATTAACGAGTCGTGCTGCCGCAATAGCATTTCCCGATGCTGTGTAGACCACCCGATGCTTTACGGCATTGAGCTGCTTTGACAGCTTGCGCTGGTAATCCAGATTCTCCAGCAATGACAGCTTGGATTGCTTGGTTTTGTTGGTCTCCCAGCGTTGGGACACGTCACGCCACCAGTCCCGCATACTGTTATCCGCGTTGTTGATCTGCTGCTCGTCCATCAACTGCTGGCGATCAATAGGCAATACGGCTCGCCACGGTTCTAGCAGGCCAAATGGGATGGTCGTGGAGCCAAGATGAACGTCGAAAACGTACCTGCTGGGCAGGGTCGCTGACCAAGATGGTTGGGACTTCCACGGTTCTTTTTCCAGCGAGGTGCGGTAGGACTCCACTGTGGTGGTTCCCTGCGTTCTGCCTAGCCGGGAGGTTGTTTGGGTCTGCTCCTCGACGAAAAACAGCATTCTCGGGAAGATCGTGGCTCCGTTGACGACGAGGTCGTTGTAGGGGGAGCGATCACCAGGGTCAGTGCTCAGTTCGACGTTTTTTACCTCGGTGATGGTCAACGCCTCGTAGGTGGCCGGCCAGTCGTTGCGGACTCGCAGGCCTGACAGCACCTTCTTGGTTGGCGGGAACCCGCAGGCGGGTTCTTCGCTGCTCTTGGTGGGGTCATGGAAGGTATGCCGGGTGCCAAAGACCACTGCTGATGGGACAGGGAAGAACCCGCGTGGGCGCATCTTGTCCAGGTCCCAGGTTTCGGTGAACTCACCGCGTAGATACGTCCCCCATCGACCGGCCCGGAAGCCTTCGTAGGCTTTCCGCGACAAGACAGCCAGTGGAGTGACGAAGCCGAAGGTTCCACCGTCGTTGAGGTACTTGGCGACACTGCGGGTGACAAACAGTCCCACCAGGTCTTGTTGGGTGGCGACTTCACCGCCGTGCCATAGGTTGTAGCGGTCGGCGAAGGCTCGGTATTTCTCTTGAAGGTCAGGGGTCATGTACCGGTAGGCCACCCACGGTGGATTGCCGATGAGTACATCGACTCGCCTGCTGGGCATGGATAGCCACAGGGGGCGGACTTGGTTGCGGATGTAGAAGCCCCAGATACTGTCGCGGCCTTCGGCATTAAGCTCACAGAGGGTGGTGAAAGTTTCCGCCAGTAGGCTGTAGTCCTTGCTGCTCGGGGTGATTCCGAACTTCTTGAGGACCGAATTAATCTCGGGTCGCGGTGCTGTGGGGTCGGTGTGTTCTTTCGCCCGATCGGTCATGGCGGTGACCAGCTGGTCGAAGGTGTCCGTGTCGCCCATTGAATCTAGGGGGAAGGTCAGGGTGCGGGCGATGGAGAACAAGGTGGCGTTTTGAACATCGGCAAGGTCAACGCCTTCGGTGTTGATGGTGACGACGTTTTCCTCGTGGTCGCCGGGTTGGTACCACTGCATCGAATCCCCCAGGTGTACCGGTACCCACACGTCCCCGCGGTCGTGGAGGTGCTCGCCGAGCGCAAGTAAGTAGGTTACACGGGCTAAAAGTACGGACACGGGGTGGATGTCGAGGCCAAAAACGTGGCTTTGGACGTGCTCGACGATTGTGGGAGAGTCCCACCCGGCGGCTTCGGCGGCAGTGATAATCCGCCGGATTGCTTGGAAGAGGAACGTGCCTGATCCGCAGGCCGGATCGAGGGCGGATTGTTTCAACGGTTTATCCAGCACCTTGGCGGTGACCCCTTCGGCCAACCAGTCGGGGGTGTAGTACTCGCCCATGCCTTTACGCACATCGGCGTTGATGACCGACTCGTAGAGGATTTTCAGCGCATCGTGGTCAATGCCTGACCAGTCGAACATTTGAATGCGTTTCACGATGCGGGAGAGGTACTGCTTACCTCCCTCGGCAAGAAGAATCCAGTCGAAGAAGCCGGACTCGATAACATTATAGATCCCGGCCTGTCGGAACTCGTCACCACTAAGCAGGCGCTCGGGGTGTTGGAGCAAATCGTCGAGGGGAAGCTCCATCACGGCGTGACCGATCACAGAGGCTTCAACCACCAGCAGGGTGTGATCAATGAACAGTTTGTCGTTGTCCGTATCGAAGCCGGTACCCAGCGCACTGCGCAGCAAACGTGCCCACAGGTCGCGTTTCAATCCCACAGTAGGGTTGGTGCGAACTTGGGCATACAAGTCCAACAGGTAGGCCACGTCCTGGCCGTAGGCGGGAGAGGAGGCTCCGAGCAGGCTTTCAATGTTGGCGTGGGTGGGGGTGATATTGCTCCGAGTAGCCAGCACGGCTTGGAGCCATTCAATAAGACCGACCCCGGTGGCTCCAGGGGCAAGCTCGAAGGTGCTGCGCCGAGCGAAGGAGCCATCGGCAGGGGACTGCTCGAACAGCCACCAGGTTTTCCCGTCGGTGAGGATTCCGTTGTAGCGGGAACCATCTTGACTCATGCGGGTGGTGACATAGCCAGCGAGTTGGTTGATGTAGTCAGCGTCGGCGGTCTCATTGGTGAGCCGCTTTTTCACTTCGATGACAGTAGCGCCGGTGGCGATGTCGATTCGTCGGCGAGATCCGTCACCGATCTGCTCTTCCAATCGTGGGGTGTCCAGGTCAAAGTCGGCGGTAATCAGTAGGGTCTTAATGTCGGACTGAATGTCGGCTTCAGTGCGCCCCGTGGCGTCTGGAGACGCCAGGCGAGTGATCAGGGATTCTGGTGTAGTCATGGCTTTCTAAGGTGGGTAGGTAAGTCTTAGTTGTTAATTCTTTCACGACGTACCTGTAATGAAGGGCGTTTGGTGGCAACCAAATCTATTGATTTGGGCGGCAGCCTAACGAGCCGTTAGGCCAGGCCCAATAATTGCTTGGCAAGGTCAATGGCGTCAATGAACGGGAAGAACTCGTCCGTGGCATCGTCGACACCGGACGTGCGGGCTGTTTCCGTGAGGATCAATTTTGAACTCGAAGAGGGCATTGACAGGCGTCCATAATTAATGAACCGAGTTCTAGCGAAAATGTGGTTTCCTGAACCCCTAGGTACTCTAAGACGCCTTCCAAGGAACCTGACTTCAGGATGATGCTCACATTCTTCGTTCATAAACTTAACTACTGAAGGCAGAGGTCGAGTGCTTTTAAATACGCACTAGGCTTAATAGCCGAAATCCGAATACACCTTCCCAACCCAAGGAGAACTCATGACGCACCGCGCGGACGAAGGCCTCGAATCGGCAGCCGCATCGGCACTGGAGCCGGCATCGTCGGGTGCTGCTCCCGTTCCGCAGGCCGGTAACCAGGAGGCCCGGCGGGCGGACCTGCGGCGGTGGAAGGCGATTGCGCTGTCGTTCTTGATTGGTGCGGCCGTGATCTTTTTGGGGTGTTCGTGGTGGCAGGCGTCGGAAAGCGGGGCACCTGTGTGGGTGGGCTACGTGCGTGCAGCGGCCGAAGCCGGCATGGTGGGTGGCCTAGCGGACTGGTTTGCGGTGACTGCGCTATTTCGCCGGCCGATGGGGCTGCCCATCCCGCATACGGCGCTGATTCCAAATAATAAGGACCGCGTGGGCGATGCCTTAAGTGACTTTGTGGAGGAGAACTTCCTTACCGCGGATGCGCTCAGCGCCAAGGTGCGGGAGGCGGAGCTGCCGCTATGGCTGGCGCGCCAGGGGATGGAACCCGGCAAGGCGGAGGAGGTCTCCGCGTGGATTGGCGAGCGTGCTGCCAGCGTGGTGGAGGATCTCGACCCAGCTGAGGCAGAGCAATTCATCCGCACCCAAGTCATGGACCGCCTGGCCGAGCCCGAGTGGGGCCCGCCGCTGGGCAGGTTGCTGGAGGGCTATATTGCTGACGGCAAGGCTCGTCCGCTGGAAGACGACCTCATTGAGTGGGCACACGGCAAGATTCTGAGCATGGAGCCGACCGTGGTCACCGCCATCGACGAGCGCATGCCGGGGTGGGCGCCGCGCTTTGCCCGCGAGATGGTGGGGGAGAAAGTCTATACCGAGCTCGTGGACTTCGCCGATGAGGTGCGCCGCAATGGCAACCATGAGGCTCGCCTGGCCATTCGCCGCAACCTGTCCAAACTAGCCTCAGACCTGCAGTGGGATGCGGACATGCGCGGGCGCATCGAGGGAATCAAGCAAGAAATGCTCGCCTCCGACCAAGCCCAGCAGGCACCGGCGGCCATGTGGCGCACGGTCTCTACCACGCTCATTGACCAGCTCAATGACCGGGAGTCGTTCCTGCGGCAGAAGATTACGGCCAAGGTAAAAGAGCTGGCGCACCGTTTGCTTGAGGACTCCGAATTCCTGGCCCAGGCCAATGCGCTCGTGGATAAAGCCGCGCGCTACGCGGTGGAGAAATTCGCCCCGGAAATCATCGCCATTATCCCAGAGACCATCAAGCGCTGGGATGCGGAGGAAGCCTCCCAAAATATCGAGCTCATGGTGGGCAAGGACCTGCAGTTTATTCGTTTGAACGGCACAGTCGTCGGTTCCCTGGCAGGATTGGTGATATTCGCGATCAATCACCTGATCTTTGGTGCTTAGACAAAAGGAGTAATGAGCAATGAGCGATAATAAGAAGATTTTCGATTCCCTGAAGGATGCCGGCAACGCTGCCTTTGACGTAGCCAAGGACTTCGGCGGCCGCCTGCAAGAAGAACGCACCCAGCACGCTCATGGCGCGCAGGCTGAGAGCCCCTATGGCAACACTGGCAAGGACGGCCTAGTAGATAAAGCCACCACCACCGCGAAGGAATTTGGTGCTTCCTTGAAGAAGGCCGCGGACGGCACCCGTGAGTCCGCTGCTTTCGACGCTGCTAAGGGCAAGTTCACTACCGCCTATCAAGAGACCCGTGGGGGTGTCATGGACGCCTATAATTCCGCCCAGGCCCGCCGCGCGGAAAAGAAGAATGCGCCGCGCCCCGGACAGAATTCGGCTCCTTCGCAGGGCGATAATATTATCGATGGCGAAGTAATCGAGACTGACGATCCACAGAATTAAACTACATGTATTTTCTTTATGATCTTGCCCTGAACCTAGACAGGTACCTCTTCCAGGTCCTCGCCCTGACCGCCATCATCGGCGCGATTCTCGCCGCTACCACGCGCGAGGATGCCTTCCGCGCCGGCGACCGCCAGGGCAAGTGGGTGTGGGTAGGCCTGCTGGCGGGTTCGGCGGTAGCGATGGCAACCGGCATGACCTTTCTGTCTTGGATCGGCGCGGTCATTACCGGCGTGTACTGGTTTGATGTGCGCCCGCAGCTCAAGGCCATCATCAACGGTGATTACAGCTACTAATGCTTAATCTGCTTGCTGCTTCGGCCGCGACGTTCAAGGACCACGCCGCCGATAACACCGTCTTAGTCTCTCCGCACCATGTTTCCATTGCTGCGGGGGCCGGTGCGGCCGAGGTCATTTCCGTCGCCGGTTATCCCACCGGCCGCCACCACACGCTCATCAAGGCCTCTGAGGCGCGTCTAGCCATCCAATCGGGTGCCAGCGAGGTGTGGGTCAGCCTCGATGAGACCGTGACGGATGCCAATGCCGTGCTCTCCGAGCTCATTGCCATCCGGGAAGCCTGCCCCGATCCGGCTCGCTTGGGCCTCATCGTGCCGGAGGCTGTGGGCGCAGATGCGGCCGATGCGGCCGATGCCGCGGATGCCGCGGTTACGGCTGCACAGCAGGCCGGTTATCAGCGTCTCATTGTGCGCAGTTCTGCCGCCGTGGACAACGAGGAATCCGGTGGCGGGGAAGAGGAGACGAAAAAAGGACCGGCGTTGGCCGCTGCCAAGCTTCCGGTCCTCGAATTTCCCGCCGCTGTGGTTTAGGCGGCTTTCTCCTGCGCGTCCTGCTGCGGCGTGCCATTGCCAGTGGCCCCGCCCTGGCCCGCGGAGTCACCGCCGCCGGCCAGCTTATCCATGTCATTCATCGGAACATCGGTGCCGGTGATGGTGAGCTTGAGCTCGCCATCGAGCACCTCTACGGAATCGACGTTCATGTCAGAACCCACGAATTGATCTGACATGCCGTTCTGCAGTGCGGAGGAGATGGCTTCGGTGGCCTGATCCGGCAGCTCAAGGCCAAAGATGGAGGCCTCGGTGGCGCGGATATCGAGCTTTCCATCGTGGGTCGTGGGCTCTAGCGAAAGGTTGGCTAGGCCGCCGGCGAACTTCACGTCCAGCACGTGGTCTTGCTCGTTGGCGGTGATCTCTGTAACCACCATATTGCCCACCTTCTCGCTGCCTGCCTGCTCGGAAATGCCCTTCTGGAAGGATGCCAGCAGGTAGTCATCCGGCACGGTGGTAGAAGCGCGTAGCTTGCCGGCTACCGGATTCTCCTGGTCGGTGCTCATATCTTCCACGTGGATCTCGGAGGCAGGTTGGCCCTTGATCTCGGTGCCGTCGATTTGCAGGGTGGACGGCGTGGTCATATCCATCTGGGAAATGGAGCCGCTAAATAGGCCCAATAGCAGTGGGCTGCCGCCGAAGCTGACGGAGGGGTCTTCTTTGACTTGGATACCTTCTTCTTCGGCGGCCTGGTTAAATTGCGAGGTCATCTGGTGGCCGATGAACCAGCGCAGGCCGAACTCGGCCAGCAGGATGAGCACGAGCAGTGCTACGAGGATGCCAATGATGATTTTCCAGGCGAGTGAACCCGCCGATCTCTTCGAAGCCATGCGTACCAGTGTGGCGCATGAGACGGCGTGGGGCAAAGTCTGCGGGAGCCTTCGGACACATTGCTAGGCACTTCACAGCTGCGCCGCATCGTCACGCCAACGCGGGGAAATTAGCTCTGCGGCGCCACCGATTCCCAGTCCACGGTGAGCACATTATCGCGCAGGCGCCGGCGGACGGCGTGGATATTAAAGGGGGCGTCGGCAAGCGCGGCTCTTGCCATGCGCCAGCGCACGCGCGGGCCGTAGGGCGCCCACCCCGCCGCGTGGTCCCAAGCCTTGTCGGCGGCCTTAAGCAACTCGTGGATGGGCTCGCCGGGCACATTACGGTGGATGAGGATTTTGGGCAAGCGCTCGGCAATATCAGAGGGGCGCGCCACATCGAACGGGTCCCACGCCAGGGTGAGTGTCCGCGGACCGTGGGCATCCAGCAGCAACCAGGCCGCGCGCCGGCCGAGCTCATCGCAAGTGCCCTCCACAAAGAAGCCGCCCGGGGCGAGCCGGGAGCACACCGTCTGCCAGGCCTCTTCCACCTGGTCCACGTCATACTGGCGCAGCACATTGAATGCTCGGACCAGCTGCGGCCGGTAGCCGGCCAGCTCAAAGCCGCCGAGCTCGAAGCGCACGCCATCGCGCGGCGGCAGCACCCGATCCGGGTGGATCTCTAACCCGCGCACGTCTACCTGTGGATTCACCTGGCGCAGCCACCCCGCCCACTCCACGGTGGTAGCGTGCGAGGCCCCGTAGCCCACATCGAGCGCCAGCGGCTTGTCCACGTGCCGCAGCAGCGCGGAAATCTCTGGGTGCGCGAGCATCCACCTATCGCAGCGGCGCAGCCGGTTGTGGTTGGTGGTACCGCGGGTAATAACGCCAAAAGGCCGACCCGCAGCTGCGCTGGCGCGCAGATTATGTGCGTGGTCGGCCATAGATTTCGGTTCTGTAGAACTTAGGCGTTCTCAGAAATCCACTGCTCAGTGAGCTTGCCCTCGTTATCGAAGAGCTCAGCCAGGGACTCGCCTACCTTCGGCTCGATGGCGGCGCCCATCATCGGGATATTGACGGAAATCTCGTTGACGTAGGACAGCTTGGTCATCTCGCCCTCGCCAGCCAGGGAGATATCGCCCTTGAAGTCCACCGGGGTGCCCTTAACATCCGCGGTGTAGTTAACATCAGCGGCCTCACCGTTGAGCTCGCCCACGGTAACCACGCGCTTGACCTTCAGGTCCTGGGAGACCATGGCGCGCACTGCCTCTGGCAGCAGGGTGGTCGGCAGAACCTCGAAAAGGGTGGCAACGTTATCGCTGAAGTCGTGCACCTGGCCCGCCTCAGGGGAGAGGTTGGCCACGATGAACTCCCAGTATTCCTTGGTGAGCAGCGCCTGGTGGACCTTTTCGATGGGCTGATTAATCGTTACGGTGTTTTCACTACGGGTTGACATGCCTAACAGACTACCTTGGTAGGCGTGTTTGATAAATCTTTGACGCAACAGCTCACAGCGATCGAGGGCGTGGAACTGGATTCCACCGCCACCTTTGCGGATCTGACTACGCTGCGTGTGGGCGGAAAACCGCAGGCCGCGCTGCGCTGCTCGCAGCCCGAAGCCGCCGTGGACGTCATCCGTGCCCTAGATCGGGCCGAGGTGAAGATCATAGTCGTCGGCGGCGGCTCCAACCTCCTGGTGGCCGATGGTGCCGTGGACCTCGTCGCGGTCATCCTTGACTTTGATGAGGTCTCCATGGATACCGAAACCGGTGTGGTGCGCGCGCAGGCCGGCGCCGTGTGGGATGACGTGGTGGCCCGTTCCGTGCAGCTTGGCCTAGGCGGCATCGAATGCCTATCTGGCATCCCCGGCACCGTGGGTGCGGTTCCCGTGCAGAATGTGGGCGCCTATGGCGCGGAAGTTTCCGAGGTTCTTACCCGCGTGCGCCTTTATAACCGCCGCACCGATAGCGATGAATGGGTTCCCGCCTCCGATCTGGAGCTGGCGTATCGCTATTCCAACCTGAAATTCACCGGCCGCGCCGTAGTGTTGGAGGTGGAGTTACAGCTCGATACCGAGGACCTTTCGCGCCCGCTGCGCTTTGGTCAGCTCACCCAGAATCCGGGCGAGCGCCGCCCCGTGGCCGAGGTCCGCGAGGAGGTCTTAAAGCTCCGCCGCGGCAAGGGGATGGTGCTCGACCCCACCGACCATGACACCTGGTCCGCCGGCTCTTTCTTTACCAATCCGGTGGTGGACTCCGCTCTTGCCGACGCCGTCCAGGCCAAGGTCCGTGCCACGCTTGGCAACGCCACCGCAGACTCCATGCCCCGCCACCCGTCTGCCGAGACTGGCCGGGAAAAGTTGTCCGCTGCCTGGCTCATTGACCGCGCCGGGTTTGCTAAGGGCTACCCGGGCTCTGGCCAGGCCACGCTCTCGACGAAGCACACGCTGGCGCTGACCAACCGCGGCGAGGCCACGGCCGCCGATATCGTGGACCTTGCGCGCACCATCCGCGACGGCGTTCGTGAGGCCTTCGGCGTGGAGCTCGTGCCCGAACCCGTGTGGATCGGTCTCGCCCTCGACGAGTAGCGCGCGACCGCGCCTTTGCACAGGCCTAAAACCCACAAGGTAGCCACGATAACGCCCTAAACCGCGTGGTTTTCGGGGCTATCGTGGCTGCTTTTTCAGTTCGGTGCCTCTCGCGCCGGCGAATGCGTTCGCTTAGGCCGCCATGACCTGGAGCCACTCATCCTTAGCGCCGAGGAAGGCGCGGGCTGCTTCCTGTGCGCCCTCCAGGCTGTGGTGCGCACCCCAGCCGCACTGCTCTTCGTTGGCTGCGGGTACCTCGGTAGCGGTGAGGATATCGTTGAGCGCGCCTTCCACCGCGCGCAGCAGCTCGTCTTGCTCCATGCCGTTAGTAATGGCATAGAAGCCGGTGCGGCAGCCCATCGGGGCGAAACCGATGAGCTTATCGGTGTAATTGCGCATGAAGTTTGCCATCATGTGCTCCACCGAGTGCAGAGCTTTGGTATCCAGATGATCCTGGTTCGGCTGGCAGAAGCGCAGATCGTACTTAATGATTTCGACGCCGCCGCCCAAGTCCGTGCGGTCGGCCACGCGGATATACGGGGCGCTAACTAGGCGGTGGTCGAGTTCGAAGGACTTAACGTTGAGCTTCTTTTCATTCTGGTCAGTCATGCCTCCCCAGTGTAATCACAGCTGAGTGTCACTTCCTGAAATAGATTCTTTACCGCATACGCTGGGATAATATGAGCACACTGGACGATTCCGCCGAGGTCCCTGGCGCCGCGAACACCGCGGACGCTGCGGGTGCCGAGCCTGCCGGCACTCAGTCTGTCGGCGCCCAGCCTGCGGGCGATCTGCCTTCCGGCGAACCCCCAACCGGCCAGCAGTCAACCGGCCAGCAGTCAATCGGCGAATACCCGAGCGGCGAGCAGCCGAGCGCTGCGGCGACTCCGGTGGGCACATCCGTCTATGAGGGTGCGGATAAAATCGTGCCGAGTTCTGCGCCCACCGTGGTCAGGGTTAAAGGCCACACCGATAATGTAGATCCTTTGGCCCGTGGCAATCGCCTGCGCAAGGAAAGCTGGGGGCTGGTTATCCGCCGCGTGTGGGCGGACTTCTTCCACGATGCCCTGTTGGATCGCGCCGCCACGATGACGTATTTCACGCTCATGGCCTTTGCCCCAACGGTGCTCGCGGCCTATTCGATTGCCACGCTCATCTTCTCCTCCCGGCAGGCCGAGGTACATAAGCTAACCTCGCAGTTTATTGCAGATTATGTGCCGGGCTCCATGACGGAGCAGGCCGAAAAATTGGTCGGCTCCATTATCGGTTCCGCGGCTCAAGGCGCCTTTGCGCTGGTGGTATCCGTGCTGGTTTCGCTCTTTGCGGCCTCGGCTTATGTGCGCGCCTTCTCGCGCACTGCTAATACCGTTTACGGGCGAGTAGAAGGTCGCGGGATTATCCGTACCTGGGCGCTGATGTGGGGGCTGACCATCGTCTTAGTCATCGGCGCGGTCATCGTGCTTTTTGCCAATTTGCTGCGCGATACCATCGTGAGCGGTGTTGTCGAACCGCTGGCCGGCAAGCTGGAGATGCAAGGCACCGCGGACTTTTTGGGCGGAATCTTTATGCCGGTGTGGAATTGGCTGCGCTTCCCGCTCACCGTGGTGGTAGTGCTGACGTTGATTGCCGTCTTGTACCACTTTTCGCCGAATGTGCGGCCGGCGCGCTTTCGGTGGATAACTCTAGGCTCCGTGGTGGCGCTCGGCACCAACGTCGTGGTGTGGGGAGCATTCGCCCTTTATACCCAGCGCTTTGCCGGTGCCAGCGTGTATGGCGCCTTCAGCCTCATCATGGCGGTATTCATGGCCGTGTGGCTATCTAATACGATGCTCATTTTAGGCATCAAACTCGATGCGGAAATCCTGCGCGCCAAAGAGCTGCAACTAGGCCTGCTCGCCGCGCGGCATATCCAAGCCCCGCCGCGTTCCGACGCCGCCGCCAAAGCCCAAGCTCGTGCCCAGCGGGACTTAGAGGAACGATCCGAGCGCATCTATGAAAAGGCGGTGCGCCGGAAAGAGTATGACGAGAGCTAGCCCTGGTTGAGTAGGGCGAGGAGATCGCGCTGGACTTCGCGGCGGCGCAGCTTGCCTAGTTGATCACCGGCGAGCTCATCCATGGCAAAGAAGCGCTGCGGGACCTTATAGCGCGCCAGCAGGCCGCGGCAGTGTGCGCGCAAGGCAGGCTCGTCGAGCCGTGCGCCGGGGGCAAGGACCACGCAGGCGGCGACGTCCTCAGAACCATCGGAGCGAGGAACGCCCACGACCGCAGCCTGGGCGATATCGGGATGGGAGGTTAAAGCCTCCTCAACCTCGCCGGGATAGACATTGAAGCCACCGGTGATGATAATTTCCTTGATCCGGCCCACCAGCCGGATATGGCCATCGGGCTCGCGCACGCCCATGTCCCCGGTGCGGAACCAGCCGTCGTGGAAGGCGGCGGCGGTGGCGGGGGCGTCGGCAAGGTAGCCGCCAAAGACCTGCGGTCCGCGGGCGAGGATCTCGCCGGCCTCGCCATCCGGCTGGGTGCGGCTGAGGTCGTGGGGATCGCCGAGGCGCAGCTGCGTATCCGGAAGCGGCAGGCCGATGGTGCCGGCGCGCCGGGTGTCATCGAGGGGATTGATGGTCAGCACGGGAGAGGTTTCCGTAAGTCCATAGCCTTCCACCAGCATGCCGCCGGTGCGTGCTTCCCAGGGATCGATGATGCGCGAGGGGAGCGAGGCCGCGCCCGAGATGGAATAGCGCACCCCGCCAAGATCCGTGGGGGCGGCTGAACTAGCGGCGACAGGTGCGGCCGCCATGGCCCGCTCGTAGATGGTCGGCACGCCCGGCATCCAGGTGGGGCGGCGCGCGGCAAGGGCCGCGGTCACCGCGTCGGTGTGTGGGGCAGCAAGCAGGATGATCTCGGCCGCGCAGCGTACCGCGAGCAGCACGCTCATCGTCAGACCATAGGAATGAAACATGGGCAGCGCGGCCAGGAAGCGCTCGTGGCCGGCGCGCAGCGGGGCCTGGGTTTCTAGCTGCAGGCAGTTCGCCGCGAGGTTGCCGTGGGTTAAGACCACGCCCTTGGGGCGGGCGGTGGTGCCGGAGGTGTAGAGGATAAGGGCGGCGTCGGCAAGCGTGGCAGGGTGCGGTTCCACCGGGGCACCGGAAAGGGGAAGTGGCTCGGTGAGTGAGACGGAGATGGTGGTCTCTACCTGCGCGGAGACGGTGGGGGCGATATCCTCCCAGGCAATCGCCACGCGAGCGCCATGGTGGGCGAGCAGCGGGGTGAGCTCGTGCGCGGTATAGCGCGGGTTATGCTCCACCACCACCGCGCCCAAGCGCAGGATGGCGAAGAATACCACCACATGCTGCGGGCAATTAGGCAGCAGAATCGCCACGCGGTCGCCGGGCCGCACGCCCATCTCGCGCAGGGCCCCAGCCGCGGCTGCCACCTGGGCATCGAGTTCGCTATAGGTCAGCGTCTGGCCGGCGAAGTAAGTGGCGGGGCGCTGCGGAAACCTCGCGACAGCCGCCGCGAAGAAATCCGTCAAGGTAGCGCCGTAGTGAATATCTGCCATAGCCGCTAAGTTTAGGCCTTTGCCTCCAGCAGCTCGAGCAGGTCCTTGCGCACTTGGTGGCGGCGAATCTTGCCCAGATTGTCGCGCGCTAGATCCTCAAAGTGATAGAACGTGCGCGGGACCTTATAGCGAGTCAGCCGCTCGCGGCAGAATTCCTTTAAACCTTCGGGATCGAGCACGGCGCCATCGCGCAAGGTAACGCAGCCGACAACGTCCTCCGAGCCGTCCTGGCGCGGGCGGCCTACGGCGGCGACGTCCACCACGTCGGGGTGCTGGGCAATCGCCTCTTCTACCTCAGCGGGGTAGACGTTGAAGCCGCCGGTGATGATGATTTCTTTGATGCGGCTGACCAGCTTGATATAGCCATCCGGCTCCATGAGAGCCATATCGCCGGTGCGGAACCAGCCATTGTGGAAGGTCTTTTCGGTGGCGGCCGCATTGCCAAAGTAGCCTTGGAAAATTTGCGGGCCGCGCGCGAGCATTTCACCCGGCTGGCCATCGGGCTGGGTTTCATCCAGGTTTTCGGGGTTAGCAATGCGCACCTGCGTATCCGGGAAGGGTACGCCCACATAGCCGGGGCGGTGCTTGCCGTTCATGGGGTTAGCTGTAAGGACCGGGGAGGTCTCCGTCATACCGAATCCTTCCACGAGCCGGCCGCCAGTCATGGTTTCCCAGCGCTCCACAATTTCTACGGGCAGCGTGGCGGCGCCGGAGAAGGCATTGCGGATGCCGCTTAGGTCCACGTCCTTTTCTTCCGCCGCGTCCATGATCTTCTGATAGAGGGTGGGCACGCCCGGCAGCCAGGTAGGCGTGCGTTTTTTCACGACGTCCAGGATGAGCGGCATTTGTGGGGAGGGGACAAGGATGAGCTCGGCGCCGAGGTAGATGCTGAAGACGCACAGCGTGGTCATGCCGTAGGCATGGAAGATGGGCAGCGCTGCGAGGAAGCGCTCTTGTTGCTTGCCCATCTGTGGCACCCAGGCCTTACCTTGGATGGCGTTGGCAATGAGGTTGCCGTGTGAGAGCAGGGCGCCCTTGGGCTTTCCGGTGGTGCCGGAGGTGTAGAGGATGAGCGCAATATCGTCCTGGGAGATCTCGGGGACATCGAGGTCCGAGCCATCGCCGCCGATGGCCGAGCCGATGAGGGTGGACCACTCCACGGTATTGGGCGCGGGGCTGGTGAGCTGCTCGCGCTTGGCGGCCAGCGGCGGGATGGGCAGACGCAGCGCGAGGCGCTTGAGCGGTGGCATGGCATCGACCATGTTGACGGAGACGATGGTCTCTAGCGGGGTCGTTGAGCGCAGCCTTTCCAGTGTGGAGGAGGTTTTATCCCAGGAGATAGCCACGCGCGCGCCATGGTCATTGAGCAGGCCTTCCAGCTCCGGGGCGGTGTAGAGCGGGTTGTGCTCGACCACGGTGGCACCAAGTAGCTGCACCGCATAGAACGCGGCGACGTGCTGGGGACAGTTGGGCAGGACGATGGCCACTTTGTCACCCGGGCGAATGCCAAAGGCCTTGAGCCCGGCCGCAGCGGCGCGCACCTGGGCATCAAGCTCCGCGTAGGTTTGCGTGCGGCCGAAGAAGTAGGTGGCGGATTTGTTGGCGTTGGCCCGCAGGTTATCGCGGTAGTAGTCGACGATGGTCTTATCGCCGTAGTCCAGCGTGTGTGGGGTCCAGTCGCTGTAGTGCTCGAGCCAGGCTCGGGAGGTGGAAGCGGACACGCGAAAAACCTTTCGTTTGGCTACAAAAACTATTTCTGAGGGGATAGCATATCCCAAACGCGAAGAAGCTCTCTAGTTTTCTTCCAGTGTCAGCAAAAATCGTTTGGCATCTAGCCCACCCGCGTAGCCGCCGAGCCCGCCATCGCTGCGCAGCACACGATGGCACGGCCGCACGATGAGCAGGGGATTGGTCCCGCACGCACTGCCCACGGCCCGCGTCGCGCCGGGCCGGCCGAGCATCTTGGCGACGTCGCGGTAGGTGACGGTCTCCCCATAGCCAATCTCCGCCAGCAGCGCGTGCACCGCGGCGCGGAATGCCGTCGTCTCAGGCAGGTCTAGGGGCAGTTCAAAGGCGCGGCGCCGGCCGGCGAAATACTCCGCGAGCTGCGCCTGGGTGGCATCGAGTACGTCCGCGCTGTGCTTTCCTGCGACCCCTTCGTCCACACTGACTGCCGTCTCCTGCGGGGTGCTGGCTGCGGCGATTTCGACGCGGGAAAGCCCCCGCGGGCTCGCCTGCAGGCGCAGGGGTCCGAGGGGGCTATCGATCAGGCGGAACATGCTAGTTCTGTTCGGCTTCGAGGCGGCGGATGAGGTCTGCTTGGACCTCGCGGCGGCGGATCTTGCCCATCTGATCCTTGGCCAGCTCCTCAAAGTGATAGAAGGTGCGCGGGACCTTGTAGCGGGTCAGGCGCTCGCGACAGTAGTCCTTGAGGCCCTCCGGGTCGAGGGCTGCGCCATCGGCGAGGTCCAAGCACGCCACGACGTCCTCGGAGCCATCCTCGCGCGGGCGGCCCACCACGGCGACGTCATCGATGCTTGGGTGCTCGCGCAGGATTTCTTCCACCTCGCCCGGATACACGTTGAAGCCGCCGGTGATGATGATTTCCTTGATGCGGCTGACCAGGCGGATAAAGCCATCTTCTTCCATGACGCCCATATCGCCGGTGCGGAACCATTCACCGTGGAAGGCGGCCTCGGTGGCCTCCTCGTTATTGAGGTATCCCTTGAAAATCTGTGGCCCACGCGCCAAAACTTCACCCTCGGTGCCATCGGGCTGGGTTTCATCGAGGTTATCCGGGTTGGCGATGCGCACCTGGGTATCCGGGAAGGGAATGCCCACGTAGCCGGGGCGGCGGTCGGTGCTCATGGGGTTGCCCACGATAATCGGTGAGCACTCGGTGAGGCCGTAGCCTTCCACCAAGAGGCCGCCAGTGTAATTTTCCCACTTTTGCACGGTGTCCGAAGGCAGGGTAGAAGCACCGGAGAAGGCCGCGCGCACGCCCTTGATGGGAATTTGCTGCTCCTCGGCGGCCTTGACGATGCGCTCGTAGAGCGTCGGCACGCCCGGAACCCAGGTCGGGGTGTGCTTCTTCATCAACTGCATGATGAGCGATATATCCGGCTTCGGCAGGATAACGAGCTCGCCGCCGATGAACTGCGCCAAGGTCACGTTCATGGTCAGACCATAAGCGTGGAAGAAGGGGAGGGCGGCCAGCATGCGCTCTGGCTTATCGCCTAGGCCTGGCACCCACGCCTTGCCCTGCATCAGGTTGGAAAAGAGGTTGCCGTGCGAGAGCATGGCGCCCTTTGGGGCGCCGGTGGTGCCAGAGGTGTACATGATAAGCGCGATGGTGTCCTTGTCCACGTCCTGCGGCGTGGTGATATCGCTGCCATCGCCGCCGATGGCGTTGCCCACTAGGGTCTCCCACGGCACGGTATTAGGCGCCGGAGCAGAAAGCTGCTCGCGCTTGGACTTCAGTGGCGGGATAGGTAAGCGCAGGGCGGCGCGCTGCAGGGTTGGCATGGCGTTGATCATGTTGATGGACACGACCGTTTCCAGGTTGGTGGTCGCGCGCAGCTTCTCCAGGGTGGGCGCAGCCTTGTCCCAGGCGATGGCGATGCGCGCGCCGTGGTCCTGGAAAAGACCTTCCAGTTCGTGGGCGGTATACAGCGGGTTGTGCAGTACCACCTGGGCGCCCAGCTTCAAGATGGCATAAAACGCCGCGATGTACTGCGGCGAGTTGGGCGCGACGATGGCTACGCGGTCACCGGGGCGCACACCGAAGGCCTTCAGGCCGGCGGCCGCAGCGCGAACCTGCCGGTCCAGTTCCGCATACGTTTGGGTGCGTCCGAAGAAGTAGGTGGCTGGCTTATCGCCGTTAACCTCAAGATTATTGTCGTAAATGTCCAGCAGCGTGGTCTCGCCATACTCGAGGTGGTGCGGTGTCCATTCCGGGTAATACTGGAGCCAAGCCTGTGATTCGTATGCGGACAAAACTATACCTTTCGGTAGCGTAGGTTTCTGGCAGGGGCCAGTATAGCGCCGCTAGAATAGAGCGCCATGCGCATCGCAATGATCTCTATGCATACGTCCCCCATCGAGCAACCTGGCTCGGGGGATGCGGGCGGAATGAACGTCTACGTCCTCAATATCGCCCGCCAACTAGCCCGCCGGGGAATCGAGGTAGACGTCTATACGCGCGCCACCCGGCCGAGCCAGGGCGAAATCATTGCGGTCGAGCCCGGCCTGCGCGTTATCAATATTGTCGCGGGCCCATATGAGGGCCTGGACAAGGAGGACCTGCCCACCCAGCTAGCCGCCTTCGCCGGCGGCATGGTGCAATTTGCCAAATGGCAGGGCAAGAAATATGAGCTTATTCACTCCCACTACTGGCTTTCTGGCCAGGTGGGCTGGCTGCTACGGGATCTCTGGGGTATCCCGCTTATTCACACAGCGCATACCCTAGCCGCAGTGAAAAACGCCTCGCGGACGGCGGATGACACCTTGGAATCCGAAGCCCGCCGCATCTGCGAACAGCAATTGGTGGATAACGCGGACTTGCTGGTGGTCAATACCGAGCAAGAAGCCCGCGACTTGGCCGAACACTATGATGCCGAGCGAGACATCATTCGCGTGGTCTCGCCCGGCGCCGACGTAGAGCTTTTTACCCCTGGCACGGACCGCAATACCGAGCGCTCCCGCCGCGAGTTGGGCATTCCGCTGCACACCAAGGTGGTGGCCTTTGTTGGGCGCTTACAAAAATTCAAAGGCCCGGAGGTCCTCATCCGCGCCACGGCCGAGCTCTTCCGCCGCGAGCCGACCCGCAACCTGCGGGTGGTTATCTGCGGTGGCCCGTCGGGGGCCAATACAGCGCCGGAGGCATATAGGGAGTTGGCGCGTGAGTTGGGCGTCGATAAGCGGGTGCGCTTTTTGGGTGCCCGCCCGCCGGAGGAACTGGTGGGGGTCTACCGCGCGGCTGATATTGTGGCGGTGCCCAGCTATAACGAGTCCTTCGGCCTGGTGTCTCTGGAGGCCCAAGCCTCTGGCACGCCGGTGGTTGCTGCCGCCGTCGGTGGGCTACCCATTGCCGTGGCTGACGGGGAAACTGGCCTGCTGGTGCACTCGCACGATCCGGAGGATTGGGCTGATGCCTTGGCCCGCATGCTTGACGACGACCCCATGCGCATCGCCATGGGCGAAGCCGCCGTCGCCCACGCCGCGCGTTTTAGCTGGGCCAGCTCCGCCGCAGCGCTCGCAGAAATCTATGACGAGGCCAGCCATATCGAGGTTCCAGACTGCCATCAACGGCGGGCAAGTGGAGATTAAACCTCCTACGCCGGGAGCCATTTCGTGGCATGCTGGAAACATGACTAACGGAAAGCTAATTCTCCTTCGCCATGGCCAATCCAAGTGGAATGAGTCCAACCAGTTCACTGGCTGGGTCGATGTAGACCTGACCGAAAAGGGTGAGGCGGAAGCCAAGCGCGGCGGCGAGCTGCTCGCGCAGGAAGGCATTCTGCCGGACGTCCTTTATACCTCTCTTCTGCGCCGCGCTATCCGCACCGCAAATATCGCGCTCAATGCCGCCGATCGTCACTGGATCCCAGTAGTGCGCGATTGGCGTCTCAACGAGCGCCACTACGGCGCCCTGCAAGGCCTGAATAAGGCTGAGACCAAGGAAGAGTACGGCGAGGAAAAGTTCATGGCATGGCGCCGCTCCTATGACACGCGTCCGCCAGAGCTGGCCGATGACTCCGAGTACTCCCAGGCCAATGACCCCCGCTACGCGGACCTGGATAAGGTCCCGCAGACCGAGTGCCTGAAGGACGTTGTCGCTCGCTTCGTGCCTTACTTCGAGGAGGAAATCCTTCCGCGCGCCAAGAAGGGCGAGACCGTGCTTATCGCCGCGCACGGCAACTCCCTGCGTGCACTGGTCAAGCACCTAGACAATATCTCCGATGATGATATTGCTGGCCTGAATATCCCGACCGGTATCCCGCTGGTATACGAGATCACGGAGGATGGCTCCGTGGTCAATCCGGGCGGCACCTACCTGGATCCGGAAGCCGCTGCGGCCGGTGCCGCCGCCGTTGCTGCGCAGGGCGGCAAGTAACTTTCTGCGCCTCAGTCCCCGGGGAGTATTCCCTGGGGACTTTGTGATGGATAGGCTAGACACGTGGAATTGATTCTTTCCTTTGCCGCCGGCGTGGTGGCCTGCGGGCTGGCTCTGCCTGCCATCTCTTGGCTGCGGGGCCGCATTGCCAGCTACCGCCAATCCACCGATGCCGAGGCCAACCAGGTCACGACGGTCAGCCAGGTGCTGCACTTGGCCGTGCAAGGCTCGCCGACGGCCCTGACGGTGCTAGACCGCAGCCAAGAGATCGTCATGTCTAACCCGGCCGCGCACGAGATGTCCTTGGTGCATGACCGCGCCGTTAACCCGGAGGTATGGGAGACCGCGCAGCATGTCTTCGAGGACAAGGAGACGCGCACCGTCGATATTGCTATTCCTAAGCGCCGCACTGGCCACCGCGTCACGCAGGTCAAGGCGGTAATTAAGCCGCTGACGCTTAACGACGGCCGCTTTGTCATCATCTACGGCGCCGATGAGAGCGAAAACGTCCGCATGGAGTCCGCCCGCCGTGATTTTGTGGCCAACGTCTCCCATGAGCTCAAGACGCCCGTGGGCGGCATCGCTTTGCTGGCCGAGGCCCTGCTGCAAGACGCCGGTGACCAGGAAACCGTGGAGTACTTTGGCAATAAGGTCTACAAGGAAGCCAGCCGCATGGCCGATATGGTCAGCGAACTTATCTCCTTGTCCAAGCTGCAGGGTGCCGAGGCCCTGCCGGAGATGGAACCGTTGGCTGTAGATGATCTCGTCGATGAAGCCCTCTCACGCAACCACCTTGCCGCCGAGGCCCGTTCCATCGAGCTCAACCGCGGCGCGTCCGTCGGCGTGCAGGTCAAAGGCGATAGGTCCCTGCTGGTTACCGCCCTGTCCAACCTGGTATCCAACGCGATTAACTACTCGCCGGAGAAAATGCCGGTATCGGTCTCCCAAAAAGTGGTAGATGGCGGGGTTGTGCTCATCCGCGTCACGGATCGCGGCATCGGCATCGCGCCGGATGATCAGAAGCGCGTTTTTGAACGCTTCTTCCGCGTAGACCAAGCCCGGTCGCGGCAGACCGGAGGCACTGGCCTAGGATTAGCAATTGTTAAACACGTGGTGGCCAACCATGGCGGCAACATCAAACTGTGGTCCCGGCCGGGCACGGGTTCTACATTCACCATTGAGTTGCCCATCTACAGGGAAGAAAAGCCGGCGCAGGAAGCTGGCATGAAGGATAATGAGAATCAGGAAGCCGTCGATGCGGCGGCGCCTGGGCTCCCGCGTGCAGTAGCACGCGTTGCAGCACATCGAAAGGATAAAGCACAATGACCACCATCCTCATCGTTGAAGATGAAGAGTCGCTGGCAGATCCGCTGGCATTCCTCCTGCGTAAGGAGGGCTTCGAGCCGATTATCGCGCACGACGGCCCCACCGCGCTGGAAAGGTTTGCCGCTAACGACATCGATATCGTCCTTCTAGACCTCATGCTGCCCGGCATGTCTGGCACCGAGGTGTGCAAGCAGCTGCGCTCCACTTCTTCCGTGCCCGTCATCATGGTCACCGCGCGCGATTCCGAGATTGATAAGGTCGTCGGCCTCGAGCTAGGCGCCGATGATTATGTGACCAAGCCTTATTCCTCCCGCGAGCTCATCGCCCGCATCCGCGCGGTGCTACGCCGCGGCCACGATTCCGGCGCTGGGGCCGATGCCGATGCGTCCGAGGAGGTGGCCGAGCAGATTCTGGAGGGCGGCCGCGTCAAGATGGATGTGGAACGCCATACCGTAACCGTTGCGGATGAGCCGGTATCCATGCCGCTCAAAGAGTTCGACCTCTTGGAGTACCTGCTGCGCAACGCCGGGCGCGTGCTCACCCGCGGCCAGCTCATTGACCGCATCTGGGGCGCCGATTATGTTGGCGATACCAAGACGCTCGACGTCCACGTCAAGCGCCTGCGCTCCAAGATTGAGGAGCAACCTTCCCGCCCGAAGCACCTCGTTACGGTGCGCGGGCTGGGCTATAAATTCGAGCTTTAGCTTTCCGCCTGCTGGGTTTCTGCCCGCAGGCTGCCGGCTTTTACGCTGGCTGGGTGCTGCGTGAGCTGGACGCCATGTTCGGCCGCCGCCGCGCGGGCCTTGCAGTGCGCGGCCAAAATTTCATAGGACTCGCGGCCCATGAGCGCTACCAGCTCGTCCTCATGCGATTGCCACATCGGTAGCGGGGTGGCATGGCAGGCAGAATCGGCCGAGCAATACCAATCAAAATCCTCGCCGCCATTTCCCCAACCGCGGCGGTCATACTCGCCGATCTGGGTGCGCAAAATCTCCTGCCCATCTGGGCGTTCCTCATAATCTTCGTACCGGCGCAGCGGCAGCTGCCAGCACACCTCCGGCTTGACCACTGTGAGCTCCTCGCCGGCGTCGACCGCCCACTGGTGCAGCGCGCAGCCAGTGCCCGTAGCCCAGCCGGCGCGGTTAGCAAAAATGCACGCGCCATCCACAATCGGCGTTTTCAACGCCGGTTCCGGTTCGCCGTCCTCGCCATCGAGTTCGTCCCACTCCAGCCACGGCTCTAACTCGTCCGTAGCGTCCTGCGCGAGGAACTCATCTACCCCCGCTGGGCGCAGCTGCCAATATTTGGCGGGCATGCGCGAGACGGCGTCGTAAAGCTGATCGCGGTCTTCCTCATCGGCCATATAGGCGCCATGCACGCAGCAACCCACCTCGGGCTGGCGCTTATCGATGCCTCGGCACGCCGACGTCCCAAATTGGCAGCTGTAGTGCGATTCCACCCAAGTCAGGTCGATAGAAAAGACGTGGTGCGGATCGTTCGGGTTGGTAAATTCAAACCACTCCCGCGGGAAATCGGGGGCCTCTTCGCGGCCCGCTCTTATCGACGCCGCCGCGGGCGAGCTCGCGGGAAAACCTAGATATACCGTGTCAGATTCTGGGCGATTCACACCTAACCACGGTAGACCTACTACGCTATTAGTGTGCGATTAGGTGTATTAGACGTCGGAAGCAATACCGTCCACCTCGTTGCGGTCGACGCCGCGACGGGCGGACGGCCCACTCCGATGAGCGATTGGAAGACCCCGCTCCGGCTGGTCGAGCAGCTGGACAAGAAGGGGAACATCCATGAAAAGGGTGTAAAGAAGCTGGTCAGCGCCGTAAAGGAAGCTAGCGAGCTGGGGGAGAAGCTCGGCTGCGCGGAATTTATCGCCTTCGCGACCTCGGCGGTGCGCTCCGCTCCCAATTCGGAAGCCGTGCTCGATGAAGTAGAAAAGAAAACCGGCGTACGCCTGCAAATCCTCTCCGGCGTGGAAGAAGCCCGGCTGACCTTCCTCTCCGCTCGCCGCTGGTACGGCTGGTCTGCCGGCCGCATCACCAACCTAGACATCGGCGGCGGCTCGCTGGAGCTATCCACCGGTACCGACGAGCACCCTGACCTCGCCTTCTCCCTTGACCTAGGCGCCGGCCGGTTGACACATAATTGGTTCGACACCGACCCACCAGAGAAAAAGAAGGTCAGCGCGCTGCGCGATTATATAGATGCGGAGCTAGAAGACGTTGCCCAACAGATGAAGGCGATGGGCCCGGCTGGCCTCGCCGTGGGTACCTCCAAAACCTTCCGCACACTGGCACGCCTGACAGGTGCCGCACCCTCGTCTGCCGGCCCATATGTCAAGCGCACGCTGACCGCGCCGGGTCTGCGGCAGTTAATTTCATTCATCTCTCGCATGACTGCAGCAGACAGAGCGGACCTAGAGGGTGTAAGTTCTAACCGATCGCACCAGATCGTTGCCGGCGCTCTGGTGGCCGAGGCATCCATGCGAGCCTTGGAAATCGAGAAGCTGGAAATCTGCCCGTGGGCGCTGCGTGAGGGCGTCATTTTGCGCCGGACCGACAAGGGATTGGAATAGGAAGAGATCATGGCTGACAAAAACCAGTTGACCGTGGCGGAGCTGCTGGCTCGCAATAAGAAGGCCCGCGGCGAAAAGGACGGCAAGGACGAGAAGCGTTCACGCCGCCATCGCCGCAGTCTGGAGGAGGGCGGCATCTCCGTTGCGGAGCTGACCGGCAACCTCAAGAAGGTCAAGGCGGCTCCTGTCGAGGCCAAGCACACCTCCGTCTCCATCGACGAGGATGCCCCCGTCATCCGCGCTCCCAAGCCCGAGGAGAAGGCCGACTCCGCCTCGGCGAAGAAACCCGCCGCCAAGCCAGCCGAGAAGGCCGCAGAAAAGGCGGCAGAAAAGCCCGTGGCAAAACCTGCCGACAAGCCAGCGCAACCGGCTGCGGCCAAGGCTGCAGAAAAGCCCGCCGCTAAGGCGGCGCAGCCAGCTGCGAAGGATGCTGCGAAGAAGAACCAGCCTTCCGCCGATGACACCGCGGTAATCCAGCGCGTGGATAAGAAAAAGGCGGACGAGGCCGAGGCCGCCGCCGCGCGACCGGCCGCTGGCAAGGCTGCGACTGGCAAGGCTGCGACTGGCAAGGCTGCGACTGGCAAGGCCACGGCTGACAAGCCAGCAGCTGAAAAACCTGCCGCTGACAAGGCTGCGGCTGAGAAGCCCGCTGCGGAGAAGGAGCGCGCCGAGAAGGGCACCAAGGCCACGGGTGCGGCGGCGGCAGGCGCTGGAGCCGCCGCAGCTGGCGGAGCCACGGCTGCGGCGGTGCCGGCGTCGAAGAAGGCGGGCGTCGCTAAGAATGCCGAGGAAACCGGCAACCTACCCAAGGTCGAAGACGACGAAGACTGGGTCGAAGAAGAGCACGAGAAGCTCAACCCAGTATCCATCCTGCTGATGATTGTTGCGGGCATCCTGCTGGCGATTGTCATCTTCAAGGGCTTTGAAATTCTGTGGGATAGCTTCCCACGCCTCGTCGTTGCCGTCCTGGCGGTGTGCGTGACCGCAATTATGGTCGGCGTGACCCACGCGCTGCGCACCGCGCGTGACGGGTTCTCCATGTTCCTAGCCGGCTTTACCGGCCTCATCCTGACTTTTGGTCCGCTGCTTTTGGTCATGCTTTAAGCCCCGCTTGCCGATGCCCCGGTTACCCCACGTGGTAGCCGGGGTTACGCATTTTTGGCATGGTGGAGGCTATGACAAAGATTGCAATTTTAGGCGGCGGACAGATCGGTGAGGCTTTGACCTCGGGACTTGTGGCATCGGGCTTTGCGGGCTCGGATATCACGGTCACCAATCGCACCGAATCGCGCAGCCAGGAACTCAAAGAGACTTATGGCGTCAACGTCACCAGCGATAATGCGGCGGCGGTGGACGGCGCGGACTATATCTTCGCCTGCGTGAAGCCTTATGCCATCCTCGACCTGCTCGAGGGCCTTAAGCCGGCAAAGGACGCCGTGGTAGTTTCCATGGCCGCAGGCCTGACGTTGGAGCAGCTGGAGGGCGCTGCGGGCGAAGGCGTGCCGGTGGTGCGCGTTATGCCTAATACCCCCATGTTGGTGCGCCGCGGCATGTGCACCTGCGCGGCCGGCGAGCACGTGAGCGATGCCCAGATGGACGGCGTGCGCGAGCTGCTCGAGGCCGTAGGCGAGGTCGCGGTCATTCCGGAGAAGAATATTGACGCTGCCACCGCGCTGGCGGGTTCCTCCCCGGCTTATTTCTTCCTTGTGGCAGAGGCGCTTGTCGACGCCGGCGTACAGCTCGGCCTTCCCCGCGACGTCGCAGAGAAGCTCGCCGCCCAGGCGGCGGCCGGCTCCGGTGAGATGCTGGCTAGCTCCGGGCGTTCGGCCACCCAGCTGCGCGCCGGGGTGACCTCGCCGGGCGGTACCACTGCTGCCGCCGTCCGCGAGCTGGAGGAGTCCGGCCTGCGCGGTGCGTTCTACCGCGCCGCAGAAGCGTGCGCTGACAAGGCCAAGGAGCTCGGCTAGCGGCGTTGGCTGCGACCTCCCCGTGGTGGGGGGTGTACCCACCCGGGAGCGCTGGGGAGGGTGTTAAGCAGCGCTTTAGGGGTAACCCTAATGAATGCTGTGAAAAAATTTGGCACTTGGGTCGCATTAGTCACATGTTTCACGATAGGCTAGGGCAAGCACGTGCGTGAAGTCCTGTGGGAGGGGAAGCCTACAGCGCGTAACGAGCTGAAGGGTTAGATATATATGGCAAATGAAGAAAAGGGAACCTTTCTGACGATCGCGGAGGTCGCCGAGATTATGCGCGTCTCCAAGATGACCGTCTACCGTTTGGTTCACGCAGGCGAAATGCCGGCTGTTCGCGTCGGACGCTCCTTCCGCGTTCACGAGTCCGCCGTCAACGAGTACCTGGAGGCATCCGTTTACGGAGCCTAGGCAACTCGCGCCGCATAGACAGCGCCCACCTCTGTTGGCCCTCGTGGTCAGCGGTGGTGGGCGCTGTCGTTTCTTAGGGGCGCTTTTGGTCACGGGCTGGGTGCTGGGTAAGATGGTGTGCATTCGTGTCGGCTCGCTGATGTGGCCCGCGGTCCGTGAGGCCAAGGCGGCAAGAGTGCACCTTCGCCGTTTTAGCGCTGACAAGTTTGACAGTACGTACTAAACGAAAGTGAGGACTCCATGGGTTCCGTTATTAAGAAGCGCCGCAAGCGCATGGCCAAGAAGAAGCACCGCAAGATGCTGCGCCGTACCCGCGTGCAGCGTCGTAAGCTGGGCAAGTAAACCCAGCCCGCTTCTTGCCCTCCGCCTTAGCGCGGAGGGTTTTTGCATGCTTGGCGGCACCGCACGCGCCCGCTACTTCCGGTAGTAGCGCCAGCCGCCATAGGAAAAGGCGGCGGTGGCCAGCGCCGGCAGGCCATAGGTGCGGATGGCGCGGCGCACGGAGCGGTAGTCCCGCACCAGCCAGCCGTGGTCGCCGGCGATATCGCGCAGCTTGCGGTCCGGGTTAATGGCTACGGCGGTGCCGACCATGGACAGCATGGGCACGTCATTGGCGGAATCCGAATAGGCGGTGCAGCGTGAAAGATCCAAGCCTTCGATGGTCGCGAGCGCGGCCACGGCGTGCTTTTTGCCGGGGCCGTGCAGGATATCGCCGACCAGCCGGCCGGTGAACTTGCCATCTTTGACTTCCGCGACGGTGCCAAGCGCGCCCGTGAATCCGAAGCGCTGCGCAAGCACCTGCGCCAGCTGGACCGGGGTGGCCGTTACCAGCCACACCTGCTGACCGGCGGCTAGGTGCATCTCCGCTAGCTGCGTAGTGCCGGGGTAGGCGCGGCGGGCGAGCGAGGCGTCCACGATCTCCTCGCATAGCTCCACCAGCTCGTCGACGCTGCGGCCCTTGACAAACTCCAATGCCTGCGCACGGCCGGCGGCCACGTCCTTGGCATTCTCGCTGCCGGAGACGCGGAATTTGAGCTGCTTCCACGCAATCGGCAGGATTTCGGAAAGACGGAAGTAGCGCTTGCGTGCCAGCCCGAAGGCGAACTCTACGAGGGAAGAACCTTGGATGAGGGTGTTGTCGACGTCGAAAAACGCCGCCGCGCCCACATCCACCGGCACGTCCGGATCCTGGGCCGTGATGCGCTGCGCGCCGGCCGCATCATAGGAGCCGGTTACCGAATCCACGCCGGAGGCGAAATCTTCCAACTCCAGCCCAAATTCCTCCAACGCCGCAGTAGCCGCGGCCTCGCCCGCGGTGCGCTGGGATTCCTCATCCAGCGGGGCGAGCGCCTGGTTTTCTAAAAAATTACGCAGATTGCCGCGCGAGGCGGTCCAATTGGCCAAGAATTCACGGGGAGATTCGGGGAAGCCTGGGGGAGTGGTAGCGGACACGAGTGAGACAAACAGCTTTCGCAAACGCGGGGTGGACTAACGTGTCCATAGTAATGGTTTCGACCGCCGTCCACCTTGTGAGGAGAATATGTCACAGCATCTCGTCGAGCTCATGGTGCGCACCACCTGCGGTTCTTGTGCGCGCGTGAGGGAGCAGATCACCCCCGTCGTCAAGCAGGCAGGCGCAGAGCTTGCCGTGCGCAACGTGGATGAGGATGCGGAGCTCACCATGGAGTTCGGCGATCGCGTGCCCGTCGTGGTCATCGACGGCGAGGAGTTTGCCTGCTGGGAAGTAGATAACAAGGAGCTGGCGGCCGAATTAGCCGGATGATTCGGGATCCATGACACCGACGGGTAGTCTTTTGGAGGATTAAAATCAATCAAAGGGTTGAGGAGTGTTGTGCATGAGCGTGCTCGTCGTGGGCATGTCCCACCAGTCGGCGCCAGTGGCGCTGCTGGAGAAACTGAGCATGGATAGCGCGGTCCAGGATTCCGCCTGCGGACAATTAGTAGCGGCCGAGTCGCTATCAGAGGCGATGATCATCTCCACCTGCAACCGCATGGAGGTCTACACCGTCACCAACTCCTTCCACGCCGGCGTGCAAGAAGTCGTGCGCGTGCTCACCCAGGTATCGGGCGTGCGCGAGCAGGAGCTGCGCAATTACCTCTACGTGCGCTATGCCGACGCCGCGGCCGAGCACCTCATGTCCGTGACCTCCGGCCTGGATTCCATGGTGGTGGGCGAGCAGCAGATCATCGGCCAGGTGCGCAGCGCCTACCAGTCCGCCTCGGAGCAGGGCACGGTCGGCCCGCGCATCCACGCGCTGGCGCAGGCCGCGCTGCGGGCCGGCAAGCGCGTGCACTCCGAGACCGATATCGACGAGGCCGGCGCGTCCATGGTGTCATTCGCCTTCGACCAGGCCTTGCAGCGCCTCGACACCGAAGACCTAGCCGGCAAGACCGCGCTCGTCCTTGGCGCGGGGGCTATGGCGTCGCTCGCCGCCACCCACGCCGGCCGGCTGGGCATCAAGGAGCTGGTGTTGGCCAACCGCACCCGCGAGCGCGCCGAGCGCCTGGCCAGCCACGCCGAGGAGGCGGGCGTTGCCACCCGCGTTGTGGACTTTTCCGAGCGCGCCGCCGCGCTTTCCGACGTCGACCTTGCCATCTCCGCCACCGGTGCCGATAACTTCACCATCGCGGCCGCCGATATCCCCGCCGGCCGCGAGCTCATGCTCATCGATCTCTCCCTGCCGCGCGATATCGACGATGCCGCCGCCGCGGCCGAAGGCGTGGATCTGGTCAATATCGAGCGCTTGAGCAAGTCGCTCTCGGCCGCCGATACCGATATCGCGGCCGGCACCAGCCCCCACGCGCAGGCCCGCCGCATCGTCGACGAAGAGCTGGCTGCCTATACCTCGGCCCAGCGCGTGCGCGACGTCGCCCCGGCCGTAGGCGCCCTGCACCGCCGCGCGGCCGACCTCGTCGACTGCGAGGCCGCGCGCCTGCAGCACAAGCACCCCGAGCTCGCGGGCAAGCAGCTCGAGGACGTTCAGCGCGCGCTCAAGCGCGTGGCCGATAAGCTGCTGCATGAGCCGACGGTTCGGGCGAAGAAGCTGGCGGCGTCGGAAAGCAGTGTCAGCAGCGAGAACGCCCTGCAGGAACTCTTTGGCCTGCAGCTGGAAGGCTCCGGTGTGTCCGTGGCCGTCAATGAATTGCCCACCATGACTAAGGAGGCCTAAATGTTTCAGATTGGTACCCGCGGCTCCAAGCTCGCCACCACCCAGGCGGGCCATGTGCGCGACTGGCTTATCGACGCCGGCTTTGATTCCCAACTCCACATCGTCACCACCGCCGGCGACGTCAACATGGCGCCGGTCGAGCGCATCGGCATCGGCGTATTTACCCAAGCGCTGCGCGAGGCGCTCTACGCCGGCAAATGCGATATTGCCGTGCACTCCTTCAAGGATCTGCCCACCGCGCCCGATGAACGCTTCCGCCTCGTGGTGCCGCAGCGCCAGGATTCCCGCGAGGCGCTCGTCGCCCGCGATGGTTTGAGCCTGGAGCAGCTGCCGCAGGGCGCGCGCGTGGGCACCTCCGCCCCGCGCCGCATCTCCCAGCTGGCCGCCCTCCGCCCGGACCTGGAGATTCGCCCGCTGCGCGGCAATATCGATACCCGCATGTCCAAGGTCACTGACGGCGAGCTCGACGCCGTCCTACTCGCCTACGCCGGCCTGTTGCGCGGCGACTACGCGGACCGCGCCACCGAAATCTTTGAGCCTACGGTCTTCATGCCGGCGCCGGCCCAGGGCGCACTCGCCATCGAGGCCGTGGCCGGAACCGAGGCTGCTGCGGCCCTCGATGCCATCGCGGACGAGCGTGCCTCGGCCGCCGCTGCCGGTGAGCGCGCCGTACTGGCCCGCCTCGAGGCCGGCTGCACCGCACCGGTCGCCGCGACCTCCCGTTGGGACGGCGACCAACTCACTGTGCGCGGTGGCGTCTTCGCGCTCGACGGATCCCGCCAGCTCACCGCCACCGCTTCCGGCCCTGCGGCCGAGGCTGCCGAGCTCGGCGCGCGCATTTCGGACGAGCTTTTCGCCGGTGGCGCGGCCGAGCTGCTGGGGAAGTAATTTCGCCTTTAGGCGCTAATAATTTAAGGTGTAGATACCACAGATCATTGTCCCGCAATGATCCGGCCCCCTTTAAGGGAATCCCAGGACGCAAGGCCTGGGATTTTGGCCGTTATGACCGTGTCATCCACCGCCGGCGCGGGGACCCACACCGCATGCGATCATGTCCGTGCGCGGTGCCGCGCGCCCGATTTTAGAAAAGAACTTTATGAGCAATGCCGCGCCAGACACCCAATTGGGCAAGATCGTCTTTGTGGGCGCAGGTCCAGGTAATCCCGACCTGCTGACCGTCCGCGCCCGCGAGGTTCTGGCAAATAGTGCCATCGCCGTGACCGATCCGCAGGTCATGCAGGGCGTGCGTGATGCCGTTGCCGCCGCGCTGCCCGTTCCGCAAGAACTTCTCGACGCCGCCGAGGCCGAATACGCCCAAATGTGCGCCGATGCCAAGGCCAAGGGCGCGCGCCGCAAACCGCCTCGCCCCGCGCCGCCGACGGCCGCAGTGTTGTACGAGCCGGCCGAAGACATCGTCGGCCAGCTGCGCGAGTGCCTGGTTGAGGCCGATGGCGAGGATGTCATTCGCCTCGTTACCGGCAACCCGCTGCACCGCGAGTCCATCAAGGCCGAAATCAACGCCGTGGCGTCTGCCGGCCTGGAGTTCCAGGTGGTGCCGGGCATGTCCCTGCCGTCTACCGTGCCGTCCTTTGCCGGCATTGCGCTCGGCTCGACCTATACCGAAGCCGACGTCACCGACGGCGCCGATTGGGACGCGCTGGCCAATGCCACCCAGCCCATCGTCCTGCAGGCCACGAAGGAAGACCTGCCGGTTATCTCTGACGAGTTGCAAAAGCGCGGCATGCCGGCCGAGACCGAAGCTTTTGTCACCGTCCACGGCACCACCCGCCTGCAGCGCACCTACGAGACCACGCTGGGTACCATGGGCAAGCTCGACGCGGACCTTTCCGGCCCGCTCGTCGTTACCCTCGGCCGCAGCATCGACGACCGCACCAAGTACTCGTGGTGGGAAAACCGCCCGCTTTACGGCTGGCGCGTGCTCGTCCCGCGCACCAAGGAACAAGCCGGCCCGATGTCCGCACGGCTGGCCGGCTACGGCGCCATCCCGCAAAACGTGCCCACCATCTCCATCGAGCCGCCGCGTAACCCGGCGCAGATGGACCGCGCCATCAAGGGCATCGTCGAGGGCCGCTACAAGTGGATTGTCTTTACCTCCGTCAACGCCGTGACCGCGGTATGGGAGAAGATCGCCCAACTCGGCCTCGACGCTCGCGATTTCGCCGGCGTCCACCTCGCGGCCGTGGGCACCAAAACGGCGGCCGCCATCCGCGCCAAGGGTATGGTCCCGGAGCTCTTGCCGCACAAGAAAAAGCAGAACGCCGAAGGCCTGCTTGAAGTCTTTCCCAATTACGTCGAAGATATCGACGCCGTCGGCCGTGTCCTGCTCCCGCGCGCCGATATCGCGGCCGATACCCTGGTTGACGGTCTCAAGGCCCTCGACTGGGAAGTCGATGACGTCGTGGCCTACCGCACCGTCCGCGCCGCCCCGCCTTCGGCCGAGATCCGAGACATGATCAAGACCGGCGGCTTCGACGCCGTCGCCTTCACCTCCGGATCCACCGTGCGCAATCTGGTGGGCATTGCGGGCAAACCGCACCAGCGGACGATCATTGCGTGTATCGGGCCGTCGGCAAGAGCGGCCGCGGAAGAGATGGGCCTGCGCGTCGATGTCGTGCCCGAGGTCGCAGACGTGCCCTCGCTTGTCGACGCCCTCGCAGACCACGTCGCCGCCCTCCGCGCCGCCGGAAACCTGCCCGCGCCGCGCAAGAAACGCCGCTCGCGTAAGAAGGCTACTAAGGTCGACAAAGCATAAGTTTTAGTCTCGCTCTAAGGAGTACCCAATGAGCACCTTCCCAGCCCGCCGCCCACGCCGCCTGCGCACCACCCCGCAGATGCGCAACCTTGTGGCCGAAACCCAGGTCCGCCCCTCGGACTTGATTTTGCCCATGTTCATCGTGGACGGTCTCGACGCCCCGCGCGAGATTCCTTCCATGCCGGGTGTCTATCAGCACACCTTCGACTCGCTGCGCCGCGCGGCCGAGGAGGCGCTGGAGGCCGGCGTGACCTGCGTCGACCTCTTCGGCGTGCCGCTGGAGGAAGAAAAGGATGACACCGGCTCCGTCGCCTGGGACCCGCAGGGCATTTTGAACCGCGGCATTTCCTGCCTGCGCGAGGAATTCGGTGATGACCTCCTCATCATGGCCGATACCTGCCTCGACGAGTTCACCTCCCACGGCCACTGTGGCGTGCTGGATGACAAGGGCCGCGTGCTTAACGACGAAACCGTCAAGCTCTACCAAGACATGGCCCGCTCCCAAGTCCGCGCTGGCGCCCACATCGTTTCCCCGTCCGGCATGATGGACGGCCAGGTTGCCGCCATCCGCGCCGATCTCGACGAAGCCGGCCACGAGGATGTGGCCATCATGGCTTATTCCGCCAAGTACGCCTCCGCCTTCTTCGGCCCGTTCCGCGATGCCGTCGGCTCCTCCCTCGAGGGTGACCGCCGCACCTACCAGCAGGATCCGCGCAACTTCCGCGAATCCCTGCTCGAGGCCGAGCTCGACATCGAAGAGGGCGCAGACTTCGTCATGGTCAAGCCCGGCCTGCCCTATTTGGATGTGCTTTCGGCCGTGGCGGAGACTTCTCCCGTGCCGGTTGCGGTCTACCAGGTCTCCGGCGAGTACGCGATGGTCAAGGCCGCGGCCGCCAACGGGTGGATTGACGGTGAGGCCATCATGCTCGAGTCGCTGACCGCATTCAAGCGTGCCGGAGCCGATCAGATTCTCACCTACTTCGCTACCGAAGCCGCCCGCCTGCTCAAGTAAAGGATCCCTGTGACTGCTACGCCCCCGTCGCCCGCCCCTGCCCCGCGCCCGCAGCAGCCGCGTTCACAGCGCGAACCCATGCCGGAATATGCCCCGCTCGGTCCGCGTGACTCGGACGCCCCGAAGGGCCAGCGCGCTCCTCGGGGTCCACACCACCAGCAGCAAACGGCGCCGAAAAAAACGCGGCCGGAGTCCGTGACGTACATGCTGTGGCTGTGGCTGGGCGCGCTATGCGGCGAGGCCGTGCACCAGGTGCTCAACGTGGTGCTCACGCTGCTCAACCACGACGTACTCATGTCACAGGCCAAGGAGATGGCAAAGTCCGCACCGGCCGGCGTGGATGAAGCCCAGCTTTCCGACGCCTTCCTCCGCACCGCTGCCTACGGCTCCGTCGCTCTTTCGGCTGCCATATCCCTGGCGATTATCGTGCTGTTGGCCTTCCTGTTGCGGTCCCTTGCTAACCGCAGCAAGCGGGCCGGTACCTCGCGCCGCGTGTGGTTCGCCTTCTCGCTCTACTTCGGATTCCGCATCCTGCTGACCTTTATGGTCACCCCAGCCGGCGCAGACGTGCCCGATTGGCTCTTTGCCGCCGATGGCATGGTGCAAATTCTCGTCGGTGTCGCGGCGGTGCTCGGCCTGATTTTCTCCGTGCGGGCCGATACCCTGGATTACACCGGCGAGCTCGAGCAGATGCGCGAGCTGGAAAAAGAACTCGAGCAAGCGCAGCGCGAGAAGAAACGCGCCGAGGAAGAGCGCAAGCGTTCCAAGCGCGACCAGCGCAGCAAGCGCGACGGCACCAAGCGCGACCGCGCTGACCGGACCGACCGGGAGGATGAGCGGTGAGCAATACCGATCGGCCCGGGCCCCGGGACTATAACCGGGCGGCCCGAAACTCCTCCGCCAACGAGAACCTCGACGTATGGCCGCGGCCCCTGCGTTGGGCATATTGGGTACTCGTCGTCAGCGCCGTGATCATGCTGGTGAGCGGCATGGTGGGCATCTTCGGCTCGGGCGGGCCACAGGCAGAGCCGCAGAATGCGCAGGTCGCGGAGTACCTCCATTCCAATCGCCTTTTTGTCGCGGTGACCAATGCCGTCGGCGCCATCCTGCTCGCGCTTTTTGCCGCGCAACTGGCCGGCGGGTCCAAGTGGGCACGCCGCATCATTACCGTGGTCATCGCGTTCGCGCTTTTTACCAATATCGCCGCCCTCGCACTTGGCATCGGCGGGCTCGGGCTGCTGATTATCCCCATCACCTTGATCGTCGCCCTCGCGCTGCTTTTCCAGCCGCAGTCCAACCGCTTCATCAAGGACCGCAGCTTGCGTGGCTAATTAGCCCTCACTCCAACTTTTGATTCATAATTGGGGCATGTCTCGACTCAATCGTGCCCCGCTTATCGACGCCGCCCTCGGCCGCATCCCCTCCCGCCCCCCAGTCTGGTTCATGCGCCAGGCCGGCCGCTCGCTGCCGGAGTACCGCGCCGCCCGCGAGGGGATTAGCATGCTCGATTCTTGCTTCATGCCTGAGCTGCTGGCCGAGATTACACTGCAGCCGGTGCGCCGCCACGACGTCGACGCCGCCATTTTATTCTCCGATATCGTCGTCCCGCTTAAGGCCGCGGGTGTCAAGGTCGATATCGTGCCGGGTCGCGGGCCGGTGATGGAGCAGGCGGTAAGGAGTAGGGAGGACGTCGGCAAGCTGCCGCAGCTAGAGACCGACGTCCCCGAGGTCACCGAAGGCATTGCCCGCATCCTGGCCGAGCTCACCGACACCCAAGCACTCATCGGCTTCGTTGGCGCGCCGTTCACGCTGGCCAGCTACCTCATCGAGGGCGGGCCATCCAAGAACCACGAGCGCACCAAGGCTCTCATGCATGCCGATCCGGAGACCTGGCACATGCTCATGCGCCGCCTAGTGCCGACCATCACCCGCTTCCTGCAGGTGCAGGTCGACGCCGGCATCGATGCCATGCAACTCTTTGATTCCTGGGCCGGATACCTCAACGAGCGCGACTACCGCGAGTTCGTACTGCCGTACTCGCGGGAAATCCTGGCCGGCGTGGAGATTCCACGCATCCACTTCGGCGTCGGCACCGGCGAGCTACTGCCGGCCATGTCGGAGGCGGGGTCGGAAGTAATGGGCGTCGATTATCGCGTGCCCATGGACGCCGCGGCCGAGCGCGTGAGTGCCCGCGTGCTGCAGGGCAACCTCGACCCGGCCATGCTTTTTGCCGGCGACGACGCCGTGCGCCAGGCCGTGCGCACCATCCGCAGCGAGGTCGATAGGGCCCGCGAGCGCGGCGATATCGACGGCCATATCTGGAACCTCGGCCACGGGGTCCTGCCAACTACCGACGCGGAGGCAATCACCCGCGCCGTATCCATCATCCACGAGGAGGGCTAAATGCGTATTGCCATTATTGGCGCCGGCCTGGCGGGCTTGACGGCCGCCTACGAGCTGCGCGATCAAGACGTAGAGGTTTTCGAGGCCGCCGGCCGCATCGGCGGCAAGCTGTACTCCGTGCCGTTTAATGACGGCCCGACCGACATGGGGGCAGAGGCCTTCCTCGCCCGCCGCCGCGACGCCGTGGAATTTATCGAATCCCTCGGCCTAGGCGGCAGCTTGGTCGAGCCCTCCGGCCTGCATTCGCTGGTGTACTCCGGCGAGCTTAAGCCACTGCCGCGCGGCGGGATGATGGGCATTCCTTCGCATTCGGAGCCTGTCGCTCACTTGGTCTCGGCCGAGACTGCGCGCCGCATCGACAACGAGGAGCCCTTCGAGTGGACGGCCGGCAGCGACGTCTCCGTGGGCCGTCTAGTGCGCCGGCAGTTTGGCGACGACCTTGTAGACCACGTCATCTCCGCCCTCCTCGGCGGCGTGTACTCTTGCTCGGCCGATGACCTGGGGTTACGCGCGACCATCCCAGCGCTGGCCGAGACCCTCGACGCGCTCTCCGAGCGCGGCCCAGTCACCCTCTCGGCCGCGGTTCGCTCGTTGGAAGAGGCCCGCGCGGCCAAGCCGAGCAGCGGCGGCCCCGTCTTCCAGACCTTCCGCGGTGGATACGCAGAACTTTATGAGGCACTGGCCGAGCAATCCCGCGCCAAAATCTACCTCGATACCTTCATCTCCGGCATCACTCGCGACGGCGAAAAATTCCGCCTAGCCGGCGCACCCGGCGACACTGCTCCCTTTGACCGCGTCCTGGTGGCCACCCCGGCACCGACCGCAGCGCGGTTGCTACCCAAGGTTGCCCCGCAGGCGGCGGAGCGGCTGAAAGGGGTGAAGCTGGCGGCGTCGGCAGTTGTGGGCCTGAAATTCGAGTCTGACACGGACCCGGCCGGCAACGCGTTGCCGCAGAACTCCGGCATCCTCGTCGCCACCGACCAAGACGACGTTCATGCCAAGGCCTTCACCCTGTCCTCGCGCAAGTGGCCGCACTTGGCAGGGCGCGGCGGGGCTCTCGTGCGCGCCTCCTTCGGCCGCTTTGGCGATGATGTCATCGTCCGCGCCGAGGAGGATGACCTCGTCGACTACGCCCTCGACGACCTCCAGCGACTCACCGGCTTCGACGGCCGTGCCGCGGGCGTCGCCGAGATTTTTACCCAACGTTGGTTCGGCGGTTTGCCGCGCTACGACGCCGGCCACCTCGAAACCGTGGCCGGCGCGCGCGGTGCGCTGGCAGCGACGCCGGGTATCGATGCTACCGGTGCCTGGGCCGGCGGGGTTGGCGTCCCTAACGTCATCGCGGATGCCCGCGCTGCCGCCGGGCGTATCGTCCGCTAGCGGTGCCTGCTAGCCGTATCCACTAGCAATCGCAGCCCGCCTGTCACGGCATCGTACGCCGTGCGCTGTCCGATCCGCGCTGCGGCTTGGTGTGGGCACGCCAAAGAGGCAGCAGGGCTACCTGCTGCCTTGCGGCGAGGCTGGGGATTAGAGCTGGGGATCCGCCGGGGCCGGCGGAACGGGCGCATCCGGGCTGGGAGCCGGTGCGGGATCGGCCCATGGTGGCTGCCACACCACGCGACCTCGGCGCCGCACGAGACGCCCGCGGATCGGCGGGGCATTTGGATCGTCGTCGTTGACGCCGTTGTGGTACGGGCAGCAGGTGGCGAGGTTTGCCATATTGGTATTGCCGCCGTGCCGCCACGCCTGCAAGTGGTGCACTTGGCATTTATCCGCCGGGTAGTTGCACTCCAGCCACGGGCACACCGGATTTTCGGCAGCAGCCATGAGCCGCTGTTTTTCGCTGGCCATGCGCTCCGTGCGATAGAGGTTGACTGCGCCCACGAAGGGGTGAACGAGGGTGATAAGGCCGCGCTCTGCCAGCGTGCGCGAGACGAGTTCCGTGCCGGTGATGCGGGCACCGTTGGTGAGCTGGATGGTGATTTCTTCGCCGTCGCCGTCGATGATGCGGTCGAGCTCGTCGAGCGTGATGATCGCATTCGTCGTAATGGTCGGACGGGAGACTGGGGCGGCGCCGGAAGGGGAGAAGAGCTCCGCAACGGAGTCGAGGGGCGCGTCCTCGTCCAGGCTGGATTCCAGGTCAGCGATGAGCGAGGATGGCCCGGTAATCGCGAGGGTCCACGGCGCGTCCTTGCGGCGGCGGATGCGCACGCCGGGGCGCGGCGGGGCTGGGGGATTGAGCTCGCGCAGCTTCTTGCGCGCCAGCTTTTCCATCTCATCGGTATCGGCGGCGGTGCGGCATAGCTCCACGCGCAGGCGCCAGGCATCGCGCTTGGTCTTGGCGCGGGAAGCGTAGCGCTCGATGACCTCCAGCGTGGGCAGTGGGTGGGCGCGGTGGCGGGCGGCGGTAACCGCCTGGCGTTGGAGGCGGGTAAAGGAGGTGGGGGCAAAGAGGGCGTCGGCAAGCGTGAGCAAGGTGCGGGCCGTCTTATTGGGCGCCCCGGCGGCGCTCAGCTGGTCTTCAGACATGCCGGCGCACCCGGCAACGATGTCGATGCCGGGCGCCAAGGCCGCGAGATAAGTCTGAAGAGCTGTCATGCCCCGCAGCCTAAGCTACGGCGCGCAACCCGCGCGAGGACGAGCGCGCAAACCTGTGGATAACTAGGGCCGAAAGGGAGAATTTCGGCCCGCACGCCCGGCGGACCTGTGGATAACTAGCCTTTATTGCGGAAGACGAAGATGGAGGAGAAGTCCTGATTGCCGTGGCCCATGGCCTGCATCTCTTCGAAGCGGCCGATGGCGGCGGTAAGGGCGGGCAGCGGCTTGGTAGAGGTCATCTCCATGAGCTTGGCGTCCTTGGCCAGGGCGTCGACGGTGAAATCGCCCGGGTCGGTATTGCGCTCGCCGGTGATAAACGGCGCCTTCATATTGGCGATGAAGGACAGGCCGGTGATATCGAGCATCTGCAGCACCACCTCGGAGTCCAGGCCCTCGGACTCGCCGAGCTGTAGGGCTTCGAGCAGGCCCTCGGCGGTGACGGCGAGCGCGAGGTTCGCCAGCAGCTTTCCGATGGCCGCCGTGGCCGCCGCCTCCACTCCGATGAGCTTGTCTTCGCCCGCCCAGGACTCGGCGAGGGACATGGCTTTCTCACGGCGGGCGTCGTCGGGCGTGCCCACATAGACGCCGAGCTTGCCCTCGCGGGCCGGGCCGAGCGTGCCGACGACCGGGGCGTGGACGTAGGTCTCCACGGCGGCGGCGAACTCGCGGGCATCGTTGGGCGAGACGGTGGTGGTATCGATCCACGTCACGCCCGCGGGGATGAGTTGCGGCTCGATGACGACCTCGCGGACATCGTCGGGCCCGAAGAGCGAGGTGATAATGACCTCGGCGTTCGCTACGGCGTCGTTGGGCGTGGCGGCGAGCTCGGCGCCTTCTTCCACGAGTGGCTGGGCGCGTTCGGCGGTGCGGTTCCAGACGGTCATCTCGATGTCGTCCTGCTCATTGAGCAGGCGGCGGGCTAGTTCGGTTCCCATGCGGCCAGTTCCAAGAAATGCAATCCTCATGCTTTCCCAGTGTGCCATCATTGAGTGCAGGCTCGCCGCCTTTCTTGCGGGCCCCGGACGAGGGAGCCGTACCCGGCGACGCGAAAAGACGGCCAGGAAGCAGCTATGGCGTGGTTCATCTTGATTTTCTCCGGCGCATTCGAGGCCGTGTGGGCGGCGGCGCTGGATAAGTCCGCTGGTTTTACTCGCCTGTGGCCCTCGCTCATTTTCCTCGTGGCTTGCGCAATTTCCATGGGCGGGCTGGCGTGGGCGATGCGCAGCATCCCGGTGGGCACGGCCTATGCGGTGTGGGCGGGCGTTGGCGCCTCGGTGGCGGTTATTTATTCCTTCGCCGCTGGACACGAGGCCGCCACGGCGTGGAAGGTGTTATTCCTCGTCATGATCATCGGCGGCATCGTGGGGCTGAAAGCGGTGAGCTAGCGGCCCGGAATGCGCGGCGCGGGCGGCAGCGGCAACTCCGGCGGGGCGGGCGCAGGCACGGCGGGCACATCAGGCACCGCGTCCTCGATGCGCCCGCGGACCTCGTGAGGCGGGATATTCAGGTTTGGCAGGCCGCTTTTATCCCGCGCGGGCGGGCGCGGAGCCGGCGCCGCAGGTTGCGAGCGGGGTGCCGGTGCAGGTGCGGGCCGCTGCTGGGGTGCGGGCGTCGGGCCAGGATGCGAAGCAGGTCCGGGCGCGGGAGCAGGCGCCGCGTCCGTCGACGAAGGCTCCGCGGCCGGAGGCGGAGGAGGGGACGGGTCCTTACTCGGCAGATCGCGCGGGGTGAGCGGACGGGGAGGGGGTTGCCACGAGGGGACGTCGGCAAGCGGTGTGGCACCCACCGAGGTAGGCAGCGGCCGCTCGGGATGGGCGCAGCCGGCGAGGCAGAAAGCGGCCAGGATGGCGAAAATGAGAGTGCGCTGCATGGAAAATCCCCCCGAATTGAAAAGTGCAACGCCCCGAAGTTTAGCGGCTCACTGTGAATCGCGCAGTCCAACTTTTGTATAGCGCGCGAATCGCTAGAATGTCAGACATGCCTAATACTTCCCAGTCGCAACAGTGGTTTGAGCGTTCCTCCAAGGTGATTCCGGGCGGGGTGAACTCGCCGGTACGCGCGTTTGGCTCCGTGGGTGGTCAGGCCCGCGTGATTGAGCGCGGCGCGGGCTCGCGCCTGTGGGACGTCGACGGCAATGAGTACGTTGACCTGGTCAGTTCCTATGGCCCGATGATTCACGGCAACGCCCACCCGGAGATTGTGGAGGCCGTGCAGAAGGCGGCTGCGGGCGGTCTGAGCTTTGGCTCGCCCACCGAGGGTGAGGCTTTGCTTGCGGAGGCCATTGTGTCGCGCACCGCGGCCGATAAGGTGCGCATGGTCAACTCCGGCACCGAGGCCACCATGTCTGCGGTACGCCTGGCCCGCGGCTACACCGGCCGCGCCAAGGTGCTGAAGTTTGAGGGTTGCTACCACGGCCATGTGGATGCGCTTTTGGCCTCGGCCGGTTCCGGTGTGGCGACCTTTGCGCTGCCGGATTCTCCGGGCGTGACGGGTGCGACGGCGGCCGATACTATCGTTGTTCCTTATAACGATATCGAGGCCGTGCGCGAGGCATTTGCGCAGAACCCCGGCGAGATTGCCTGCATTATTGCGGAGGCCTCGGCCGGCAATATGGGTACCGTGGCTCCGGCGGAGGGCTTCAACGCCGCGCTTGCCGACGTCGCCCATGAAGACGGCGCCCTCCTTATCCTCGACGAGGTCATGACCGGCTTCCGCACCTCTTATAAGGGCTGGTACGGCGTCGACGGCGTGGCGGCGGACCTGGTGACCTTTGGCAAGGTCGTCTCCGGTGGCCTGCCGGCCGCTGCCTTCGGTGGCCGCGCCGAAGTCATGGACTACCTTGCGCCGGAAGGGCCGGTCTATCAGGCAGGTACGCTATCCGGAAACCCGGTGGCAATGGCCTCCGGCTTGAAGTCTTTGGAGCTGGCCGATGAATCGCTCTACGAGCGCCTGCAGGCCAACGCGGACCGCTTGACCGGCATGATTTCCTCCGCGCTGTCGGCCGAGGGCGTAGCGCACCATATCCAGCGCGCGTCCTCGATGTTCTCCATCCGCTTTGCCGAGGGCGAGGGCCGCAACTTTACCGATATGCAGGCGGCCGAGACCTTCCGCTTCACCCCGTTCTTCCACGCCCTGCTGGATAACGGCATCTACATCGCGCCGAGCCCATTTGAGACCTGGTTTGTCTCGGATGCGCTTAACGACGCCGACTTTGAACTCATCGAAGCCGCCCTCAAACCCGCCGCCCAGGCTGCGGCCGCCGCGCGTCCCGCACACTAAGGAGAGACATGACACGCACCATCGTTCACCTCGTGCGCCACGGCGAGGTCCACAACCCAGAGAAGATCCTCTACGGACGCATCCCGGGCTATCACCTGTCCTCGCGCGGGCATTCCATGGCGGCGCGCACCGCGGAGTCCTTCCGTGATCATGACGTCACCTACCTGGCGGCCTCGCCGCTGCAGCGCGCCCAGGAAACCGCGCAGCCGATTGCGGAGGTAACGGGGCTGGACGTGGACGTCGATAAGACGCTCATCGAGTCCGGCAACCGCTTCGAGGGCCTGCGCACCAAGGGCCTGCGCTCCGCGCTGTGGAACCCGCGCCGCTGGCCGCTGCTGGTCAATCCGCTGGAGCCATCGTGGGGCGAGCCCTATGAGCAGATTGCCGAGCGCATGCTGGGCTCCATCGAGCGCGCCCGCACCGCCGCGGCCGGCCACGAGGCAATCTTGGTTAGCCACCAGCTGCCCATCGTGATGGTGCAGCGCACCGTGCTGGGCCAGCGCCTGCCGCACGCGCCGTGGAACCGCGAATGCGATCTGGCCTCGGTCACCTCGCTGCTTTTCGAGGACAACCAGGTCACCGATATCTTCTACTCCTCGCCGGCGCAGGAGATTTAATGGCACTACAACGCAGACGCGCAGTCGGCGCAGTGCTAGCGGCAGCGGCCGTCGCCCTGCCGCTAGCTGGTTGCTCGCAGGATTCCGATAACGCGCAAAACGCGGTGGCTACCGGCGGCAACTTCGAGTTCATTACGCCCGGCGGCGAAAAGGTCATCAACTACGAGGAATCCGAGCGCAAGCCGCTGCGCACGTTCTCCGGCGATAATGTGCGCGATACGGATAAGACCATCTCCTTGGAGGACTATGACGGAGAAATCGTCGTGCTCAACTCCTGGGGCCAGTGGTGCGCGCCCTGCCGTTCCGAGGCCGATGATCTCCAAGAGATTCACTCCGAGCTCCAAAAGCGGAAAATCGGCACCGTCTTGGGCATCAATGTGCGCGACTATAACCCGCAGGTTTCCAATGATTTCCTCGAAGACAACGGGCTGGAGTATCCCTCCATCTATGATCCACCGTTTAAGACCGCTGCGGCCCTGGGTGGTGTGCCCACCTCTGTGGTTCCGACCACCATCGTCTTGGATAAACAGCACCGCCCGGCTACGGTCTTTTTGCGGTCCATCACCGCTAAAGATGTGATGGACGTAGTGGATAAGTTAGAAAAGGAATAAATGGACAACGCAGCGAGCATCGGCACTACCTTTGCCGAGGCCGCGACCTCCGGCCCACTTATTTTGGGCCTGCTCGCGGCCGCCCTGGCGGGGTTGGTGAGCTTCGCCAGCCCATGCGTGATCCCGCTGGTGCCCGGCTATATTTCCTACCTGGCCGGCGTGGTGGGCGGCGAGGTTACTTTTGATGGTGAGTTGGGAGTGGGCGTCGGCAAGCGCAGGCAATGGGCCGTTGTCCTTGCATCCGCACTGTTTATCCTAGGCTTCACCGTGGTTTTCCTGCTGGCGACGGTCTCGGTATTCGGCGCGATTTCCGCGCTCCGGCTCAATGAGGAAATGCTCATGCGCATCGGCGGCGGCGTGACCATCCTGATGGGCGTGGTCTTCTTGGGCGCGATTCCGGCGCTGCAGAAGGACACCCGCATGGCTCCGAAGCGCTGGACCACTTGGCTGGGTGCGCCCCTGCTTGGCGGGATATTCGCGCTGGGCTGGACGCCGTGCCTGGGGCCAACGCTGGCCGCCATTATTTCCGTATCGGCCGGCACCGAGGGAATGACGGCCGCGCGCGGCGTGCTGCTCATCATCTTTTATTGCCTGGGCTTGGGCCTGCCGTTCCTTCTGGTGGCGCTGGGGTCTGCGCGGGCGATGCGCACGATTTCGTGGGCCCGCAAGCACTCGCATACCATCCAGATAATCGGCGGCGTGGCCATGATCCTCGTCGGCCTGGCCCTGGTAACCGGCCTGTGGGGCGAGTTCATCAGCCTCATCCGCCAGTGGACAGGCAACTTTGGCGCAACCCTGATTTAGGAGAGACGTGAAATACTTCCGCAAAGCCTGGCATTGGCTGACCAGCATGCGCACGGCACTGGCGCTGCTTTTCTTGCTGGCGCTGGCCGCGATTCCTGGTTCCTTGCTTCCGCAGCGCGACCTCAACGAGCAGAACGTGCAGGACTTCATCGAGTCCAACGGCAACGTAGCGAAGATCTACGACAAGCTGCAGCTTTTCGACGTCTTTTCGTCCGTCTGGTTCCAGGCCATCTTCGTCCTCTTGGCCATTTCCCTGGTGGGCTGCATCCTGCCGCGTTCCTGGAATCACTACACGGCGTGGAAGACCCCGCCCACGCGCGCGCCGAAGTATCTCCACAAGCTGCCACTGGCGGCCGAGGGGCACTCGGAAAAGAACGAGGAGGAGCTGTCCGCGGAAATCCAGAAGCGCTTAAAAAAGTGGCGCGTGGCCGAGTACTCCCCAGAAGAGGACCGCGCCGGCGTGCACACCTTCTCCGCGGAACGCGGCTATGGCCGCGAGCTGGCCAACCTCATCTTCCACGTGGCGCTGGTGGCCATCTTGGTTACCGTCGCGGCCGGCAAGCTAGTCAACTACGAGGGCCAGGTCATCGTGGTCACAGAGTCCGGCTCCCAGGGCGGCGGCCAGACCCTGGACCAGTCCACGGAGTTCTGCAATACCTCCACGTCTAACTTTGATTCCTTCCGCGCCGGCCCGCTTTTCGACGGCACCGGGCTCCACCCCTTCTGCCTCATAGCCCACGACTTCGCGGCGGAATACCTGCCCAACGGTCAAGCGGAGATGTTTACTTCCAACGTCTCCTATGCGGAGGGCGAGGATATCTACAAGGATGACTCCGAGTGGAAGGACTATGAGCTCAAGGTCAACCACCCGCTGCGCTTGGCGCACAACCGCGTCTACTTGCAGGGCCACGGCTACGCGCCGACGGTCACGGTGGAATGGCCCAATGGCGAAAAGCGCACCCAGACCATTCAGTTCCAGCCGAATGACACGACCTTCTTCTTATCCTCCGGCGCGATGCGCTTCGACCCACCGGCAGGCATGCATCCAGATCTCTATGACCGCCGTCAGAACCAGATCGCCATCCAGGGCCTCTTCGCGCCCACGGCCGAGTGGTCCGGCGAGAACGGCAAGCTGCTGCAGTCCTCGTATCCGGGCCTGAATGATCCGGCGATGGCCATCGATATCTACCGCGGTGATGCCGGCCTGGACACCGGCACCCCGCAGTCCTTCTTCTCGCTGGACCCGAACCTGGTGCAGTCCGGCCAGCTACAAAAGATTGACCGCGTCAACCTCAACCAGGGCGAGGACGTAACCCTGGACGATGGCACGAAGATCACCTTCGACGGCGCCAGCGAGTTCGCCAACTACCAGGTCTCTTATGATCCCTTCCAGAAGTGGGTGCTGGTCTCCGCGCTGGTGATGCTCATTTCCTTGGTGGGATCGCTGATAATTAAGCGCCGCCGCGTCTACATCCGCCTGCGGCCGAACGCGGCCGGCGGCACCGACGTGGAGATGGGCGGCCTCGCCCGCACCGACCGTGCTGGTTGGTCCGAGGAGTTCCACGAGCTGCACCGAGCGCTGTTGGAGTTGCCGGACCCAGACGAAGTCGAAGAAGACGAGCTTTATACCGATGATTAGTACGCCGGCCTAGTCCAACAAAAGTTGGATTAGGCTGTTTCGCTGAGTAAGGTAATCAGCACTTACCCCCACACGTGTGAAGGCTAGGAGCATTCATGCAGATCGATCAGAATCTGTCTAATTTCTCAGATATCGCGGTACAGACCGCCTTTGTGGTGTACTGCGTCGCGCTCTTTTTGTCGCTGTTTTACTACGGACGCATGCAGGGCATTATTGAGGGCCGCCGCGCCGTGAAGTCCCAAGCCGCGAAGGTCTTGGTGGGTGCGGGCGCTGGGGGCGTCGACAAGCAAAGCTATGAGGGTGAGGTTGCCCAGTCCTCTTCCGGAATCACGGCCGATGAGCTGAAGGAAAAGGAGCGCAAGGCCGATAAGCTCGGCGGCATGACCAGCGCGCTGATGTGGGTAGGTATTGCGCTGCACGCCGCGGCGATTGTGCTGCGCGGCCTGGCTACCGGCCGCTTCCCATTTGGCAACCTGTACGAGTACGTGTTGATGGTGAGCTTCGGTGTGCTGCTGGTGGGCAATATGGCCATGCAGCGCAAGGAGTGGCGCACCGTGTGGCCATGGCTGCTCACCCCGGTGCTGGCGCTAATGTTTTATGGATCCACCAAGCTCTATGCCGAGTCTGCCCCGGTGGTGCCGGCGCTGCAGTCGCACTGGCTGCCTATCCACGTCACCGTGGTTTCCTTGGGCGCGTCCATCGGTATTATCTCCGGCATTGTCTCGCTGCTGACTCTTTTGCGTATGGCACAGCCAAAGCATGCCGAGCATGGCCTCCTCGGTGCTGTAGCCCGCCCGTTGCCTTCTGCCGCGAAGATTGACCAGCTGGCCTACCGCCTGGCTGTTATCACCCTGCCGACCTTGGGTCTGGGCATCATCTTGGGTGCCATCTGGGCCGAGTCCGCCTGGGGCCGCTTCTGGGGCTGGGACCCGAAGGAGACCGTGTCCTTTGCCACCTGGATCCTGTATGCCGCATACCTGCATGCGCGTGCGACGCCGGCCTTCCGCAAGGCGGCGCCGTGGATCAATGTCATGGCGATGGCGCTGATGGTCTTCAACCTCTTCTTCATCAACATGGTTGTGTCCGGCCTGCATTCCTACGCGGGGCTGAATTAAATGGCGGAGCATACGAGCCCGCGCCATAAGCTCGGCAAGCCGGCTGGTGATAATGCGGTGATTTTGGGGCTAGGCGCACAATTTGCCGAGCGCCGCCGCGAGTTGGGCATTTTGCAGCAGCAGCTTGCCGACGCCGCCGGTATCTCCCGCTCCACCCTCCACACCATTGAGCATGGGGGAGCGGGCGTGCGGTGGGAAAAGATTACCGCCGTGGCCGAGGCCCTCGGCTTGGAGATGCGGTTTGTGCCGAAGGAATCCTAATCCTTTTCGCCGTCGGCGTCGCGTTTGCGGCGCTGGCGGCGTTTTTCTTCTTCTGCCTCCTGCGCGCGGCGCTGTTTGAAGCGCTCCTTTTCCAGTTTCCAGAGGAATTCCTCATCATCGTCGGGGCCCTTGATAGCGCGGGGTTGTTCCACCTCGCGCTTTTTCCATGTGGAGGGCCCGAAGGCCTTCCACACCAAGTAGGCGGCGAGGACAAAGAGTAAGAGGAGGATGATTCGGCCCATGCGTGGAATTCTACCTGCACCGCGTACAATCAACCCCCATGACGCATAATCCTGAGCCACCCAAGCCGGACCCAGAACTGCGCCGCCGTTCGCGCGCGGCGCTGTGGAAGTACGGGCTCGCCCGCGTAGTGCTTTTTATTGCTTTGACCGTGGTAATCGAGCTGCTATCTATCGCCATCGACTTTCCCATCCCAGTGCTCGTCGCGGCGCTGCTGGCGCTCTTCGTTGCGCTGCCGCTATCGATGCTCATCTTTAAAAAGTGGCGCATCGAGGCCACCCAAACGCTGGCCGAGTACTCCGCCCAGCGCAAGGCCCACAAACGCTGGGTCCAGGCGGAACTGGAAGGCCGCGCCGCGCAGGATTAGACGATGATAAGCGCTGCGGCCTCGATAACGGCCCACATGAGCATCGCGCGGCCGGTCAGGCCGAGCACGGGGATGAGCTCGGGGCCTTGGGCGCCGCGGTTGACGGTGCGGATGGCGCGCAGCGCGAAGGGGAAGTAGACCAAGCCGGCGAGCGCGAGCCAGCTGCTAAAGGCGATGCCGATAGTCAGCAAGAAGGGTAGCAGGAGTAGCACCGTGAAGAGCAGGCGAGCCTTGTCATTGCCAAGCCGTACGGCGAGGGTAATCTTGCCGGTTTCGGCGTCGGAGGGAATATCGCGGATATTATTGACTAGGTTGACTCCGGAGCTCATCGCGCCGATGCCCACGGCTAGCGCGAGGCCCGACCACGACAGGCGGCCGGCCTGGGTGAATTCGGTGCCGAGCACGGCGACGAGCCCGAAGAAGACGAACACGGCGACCTCGCCGAGCCCGCGGTAGCCATACGGATTCTTGCCGCCGGTATAAAACCACGCGCCGGCGATGCACAGCGCGCCGATGAGGATGAGCCACCACGCGTGCGCCGCGAGGGAGAGCGCGAAGCCGGCCATCCCGGCCACGGCGAAGGCGGCAAAGGCCGCGAGCTTTACGTGCTGCGGGCGGGCCAGACCGCCGCCGGTGAGGCGCTGTGGGCCGGTGCGGTCGTCGTCGGTGCCGCGGATGCCGTCGGAGTAGTCATTGGCATAGTTCACGCCGATGATAAGCGCCCATGCCACGATGAGTGCGAGGAGCGCGCGGCCCACGTGGCCGCCGCCGATGCCAAAGGCTGCGCCGGTGCCCGCAACGACGGGCGCAAAAGCGTTGGCCCAGGTATGCGGGCGTGCGCCCTCGAGCCAATCCTGGGCAGTGGCGGAGAAACGGCCGGCGGAATGGTCCTTGGAATGCGGGGCAGACTTGGAGGCAGACATAGCCACTATTGTGCCACTGCGGCACGCGCGGGCGGCAATTAGCCAAGGTAGGCGCGACGGCGCAGCCGATAGGCAGCTAGTGCCGCGAAGAAAAGAGTGGCATTGGTGACCGTCATCGCGGCGGAGGTGGCCGCATCAAGCCAATAGGCCAGCCAGAATCCTGCGACTGCGCTGAGTGCCGCGATGCCGCAAGCGGCGAGCATTAGGGTAGGCACGCGGCGGGTGAAAAGCCGCGCGGTCATGGTGGGAAAGACCATCAAGGCGATCACCAGCATGGCGCCGGCGGCGTGGAAAGCGGCAGTAGCCGTGCAGGCAACAACCGCCATAAACGTTGTCTGTACAGCACGGGAGTGGACCCCGCGCACGGTGCAGAACGCGGCGTCAAAAGATATAGCAGCAAGACGCGGCAGGGAAAGGACGAAAAAGATCGCATTCGCGGCGAGCACGGCGGCCATGACATAGCAGTAGTGGGGATTGGAAAAGGCGGCGAGGTTAACATCGCCAACCAAGACGGCGTGGACATCGATATGTACGTGGCTCATTCGGGTAGAGATGAGGATGACACCGGCGGCAAAGAGGGCGGGGAAGATGAGGCCTAGGGCGGCGTCGGCAGTAACCAGCGCGCTGCGCTGCAGCCACCGCGTGCCGAGTGCGACGGCCAGGGCACCGGCCGCGGCGGCGATAAGCAGCAGTGGGGAGTCGATATCGGAGGTTAAAAGGTAGCCCACGGCGATGCCGGGGAGGACGGCGTGGCCGATGCCGTCGATAAGCATGGCCTGTCCCTGTAGAACTACAAAAGTGCCGGGCAGCGCGCATGCTACGGCGGTAAGGACGGCGAGCAGGCAAGCGGTAGCGGCAAGGGTCATGGTCGAAGCTTTCTGGTGATGAGGCTGAACGCTACGGTGGCGGCTTGCACCAGCACGATGATGGGGCCGGTAGGCAGCGGGCCAAAGGCGATGGAAAGGTAGCAACCCACGGCGGCAGTAAGCGCGCCTAGGAAGCCGGCTAGTGCAATGAAGGGAAGCAGGCGGTGAACCCAGGGGCGGGCGGCCGCGGCCGGGCTGATGACTACGGCCACCATGAGGACCACGCCGACCACCTTGACGCCTATAACCGTGACGGCGGTTAAGGAGAGGAAGCTGAGGGCATTTAAGGCGGTGGTGCGAATGCCGGCTACGCGGGCAAAGGGGGCGTCAAAGGCGACGGTGGCTTGCCGAGTGTGTACCGAAGAAAGAATTAGCAAGACGCCGCCGCCAATGACGAGCGCAGAACTCACATCGGCGCGCGTGAGCGTGGACGCGTTTCCCAGCAGGTAATCCTGGATGCCGGCCTTGCCGGGCAAGGGCTGGCGGGAAATATGCTGCATGAGCAGCATGCCGATGGAGAAGAATGTGGTAAGCGTAGCGGCCATCGCGGTGGTCGGGCCGAGCGGGGCCAGCCGTGGAATCAGGTGAATACAGCCGACGGCCAGTGTGCCGGTGAGGATGGCGCCGGCAGAAAGCAGCCAGATATTGCGGCCGTCCCACCCTAAGGCCGTAGCCACGACGAAGGCGACCAGCAGGCCAGGCAGGGAGGAATGCGAGATGGCATCAGCGAGCAGGCTGGTGCGGCGCACATAGACCAGCGGGCCGAGCGCGCCGGCGCAGGCTCCGATGAGTACCGTCCCCAAAAGCGCCTGCGTATAGGTGAAATCCTGAAAGAGTTCTAGTGGGTTCATGAGGGCAGGCAAAACATGTCGGCGATGGCGGATTCGGTGAGCACCTGCTTAGTAGGCCCGGCCGCGATGAGGCGGCCTTGGCCTACCATGAGGACCTCATCACAGAAATCGGCGACTTCTGCCAAGTTGTGATGGACCAGCAGGATGGTGGCGCCATCGGCGCGCAGATTCTGCAGTACCTCCATGATGGCGCGCTGGCTTGCGGCGTCGACCCCAGCAAAGGGCTCATCCAAGATAATGAGCTCGGGATCGCTCACGAGCGTGCGAGCGAGTAAGACACGCTGGCGCTGGCCGCCGGACAAGGCCGAAATGGGCAGGTGCGAGTGCTCTTGCATTCCGGTGCGGGCGAGCGCGTCGTGAGCGGCGCGCTTATCGACGCGGCTCGGCCACTGCCACCAGCGCAGGCCGGCGGTGCGGCCCATAAGCGCGACGTCGAAGGCCGTGGCCGGAAAATCCCAATCGATATCCGCGTGCTGCGGCATGTAACCGAGCCGATGGCGGAAATGGGCAAGGTTGGTGCCATCAAAGGTGAGCGATTCGCAGTTAAGCGGTGGAAGCAAGCCCACCAAGGTGCGCACAAGGGTGGACTTGCCGGAGCCGTTGGCGCCCACGAGGCCGGTGATGGTGGCGGGAGTGAGGGCAAAGGTGGCGTCGGCAAGCAGGGGCGTGCGCGGATAGCCTGCGGTGAGGTGGGTGGCGCGCAGCATTAGCTTAAGGCCTTTGCCACGGTGTGTGCGTTGTGCTCGAAAGCCCCGAGGTAGGTATCGGTGGGCGCGTCGGGTCCGAGGGTATCGGCGAAGAGCTCCTCGTCCGAGACGGTAACCTTCCAGCCGCGGGACTCCACGGCCTGCTGCAGCGAGGTGATGGCCTGTGGGTTGGCTTGATTGTCCTTGAAGATGACGGGGACCTTCTTATCGGCGATGGTATCGGCCAGAGCGGAAATCTCGGTGGCGGATTTTGTGGCCTCGGTGGTCACGAAATCGGTGGCGTGGATGTCAAAGTCGAAGGTCTTGCCAAAGTAGTTGAAAGCATCATGGCCGGTGATGAGCACCCGGGGCTTCGCAGTAGCGAGTTCCTTCTTAGCCTTGTCCTGCGCAGCGGCGATCTGGCTTTCGTAGTTATCGGCGGCAGTGGAGTAGTCCGTGGCGTGCTCGGAATCGATATCGCCAAGTTTGTCGCCGATTCTCTCAACGGCCTGGCTCCACAGCTTGGGGCTATTCCAGATATGCGGATCATAGAGTTGCTCGCCGCCCTTTCCTTGTTCCGGCCAGGGCAGGAGATCTTGTTCATCGAGCTGATCGCCCACCGCGAGCTGCTTTTCTCTCAGAGACTTGAGCTGGTCCACCATCTGGGCCTCGAGGTGGAGGCCATTCCAAAGTACGAGGTCGGCGTCCTTCATAGCCTCGATATCGTGCGTGGTGGGCTGGTAGGTGTGCGGATCACCGCCGGGGCCGACCATGGTGGTGATATCGGCTTCGGGGGCGAGGTTGGCTGCGGCATCGGCCAAGTAGCCGGTGGTGGCGAAGATTTTTAGGCTATCTCCGTGGTTGTCATCGCCGCTTGAGCAGGCCGTTAGCGTAGTAGCGGCGAGCAGTACGGCCAGGGGAAGTGCGGTGGTTTTCTGCAACGAAAAGTCCTTAAATTAGAAATGAATACCAAAGTTCAATGTAGTGAACTTCTAAAAACATACATATTGAAACTCATGGAAGCAATAGGATGAACTACGATGGGGTGAATGCACGTAAGCGAGCTGCCCGAACGCACCCAGGACTACCTCAAGATTTTGTGGAACCATGAGGAAAAGGCGGGACGCGATACCGCCATGCCGCTCGGTGATCTGGCTAAGGCTGCCGGCCAGAAGCTGCCCACCACCTCCGAGGCCGTCAAGCGCCTCGCAGCCAAGGGACTCGTGGAACACGAGCGTTACTTTGGCGTCCGGTTGGTCCGGGAAGGTCGCGAATTGGCCGTGGCCATGGTGCGCCGCCACCGCCTGCTCGAGACCTTTTTGGTACGCACCTTGGGCTATACCTGGGACGAGGTGCATGAGGAAGCCGAAATGCTAGAGCATGCGACCTCCGATAGGTTTGTCGAGCGCATCGATGCTTTCCTCGGCGCCCCTGCGCGCGATCCCCACGGCGATCCCATTCCGGCGGCCGATGGCACGGCTGAGCCGCTCTCGCGCATTACGCTTGCCGACGTCCCACCCAACTCTCCCGTCACTATGGAACAGGTCAATGACGCCGATGGCGAATTCCTGCGCTACTTGGACAAGCACGGGGTTCGGCCGGGCGTGCGGCTGACCGTCGTTGCCCCGCCGGTAGCCGGCCTCCTAGAGGTCAGCGTGGATAATGGAGCCAGTTTTTCCCTCGGTGAATCCGCGGCGCGCGATATCGCGGTGCGCGACGTGGAAGGTGGCTAAGCGCCGAAGATGCGCGCCACCGCCCGGCGGTCTATTTTGCCTGGCCCGGCCGTGGGAAATTCCGCGAGGCGCTTGATGTCTTTCGGTATCTGCCAGCGGGGAAGCTCGGCGTCCTCGAGGGCTTCGAGGATATCGGCGATATCGGCCCAGCCGGTGTACGCCGCCATGATGGCCTGGCCGAGCCGCGGGTGTGGCACGCCGACGACGCAGGCATGGTCCACGCCTTTAACCTTGAGGATTTCGGTTTCCAGCGCCTCTGGGTGCAGCTTGAGCCCGCCGGAGTCGATGACATTATCCAGTCGGCCGGTGACGGTGAGGGTGCCGGCGTCGATGAAGCCGCCGTCGGAAGTGGCGAACCAGCCTGACTCGCGGAAGGCTTCGTGTTCGGGCGCGTTGCGGTAGCCATGGGCGATGGTGGGCCCGCCCAAGAGGATGCGCCCGTCCTGGACGCGGACCTGCGCGCCGGGGATCGGCCGGCCATCGTAGACGCAGCCGCCCGCTGTTTCCGAGGATCCGTACGTCGCCACCACCGCAATGCCCAGATCCTCAGCCGCCGCGCGCAGGCGGGGGTTGATGGCCGCACCGCCGACCAGGATGGCATCGAAAGTGCGCAGCGCGTCGATCCCCTCGACCGAATCCATAGCCTTGGCTAGCTGCAGCGGGGTGAGCGCGGTATAGGTGCGGTCCCCGGTGCGGTCGAGCTCTGCGGCCGCGCGGGCGAAGGTAGGGATATCGAAGCCCTCGCTGAGATCCATGCACAGCGGATCCACGCCCGCCACCAGCGAGCGCACTAGTACCTGGATGCCGGCGATGTGATGGGCCGGCATGGCGAGCAGCCACTGGCCGGTGCCGCCGAGCACCTGGTGGGTGGCATCCGCGCTAGCTACGAGGTTTGCCGGGGTAAGCTGCGCGCCTTTCGGCGTGCCAGTGGAGCCAGAGGTGGACATCACCAGGGCGATGCTGGGGTCGATGGGCTCGCCGGCGCGTTGGGTATTGCGCAGGAGGGTGGCGCGGGTGGCGTCGGCAAGCGGGAGCGGCAAAAAGCAGGCCTGCCCGGCAATGGAGGCCTCCAAGTCCGGGAGGATAGCGGCCGGGGCGTGGGGGTCAACCGGGAGTGGGGAGAGGATAGTCACGGAGGCGATTTTAACCGTCGAAGGGGCGGGTTTCGTCTTTTTCCGCCTTGCGTATGCCGCGCAGCAACACAATGCGCCCGGCCACGAGCGCACCCGTGGCAACGACGGCAATGCCGATACAAAAAGCGATAAGCATTAGTAGTAGTACGGGAAGCTATCCCAATTAGGCTCGCGCTTTTCTAGGAAGGACTCCTTGCCCTCGACGGCCTCGTCGGTCATATAGGCCAGGCGGGTGGCCTCGCCGGCGAAGACCTGCTGGCCCATAAGCCCATCATCGGTGAGGTTGAAGGCGAACTTCAGCATGCGCTGGGCAGTGGGGGACTTCATGTTGATCTCTTGACCCATGCGGATCGCGGCATCTTCGAGCTCGCCGTGGTCCGCGACCTCATTGACCGCGCCCATCTCGTACATGCGTTGGGCATCGTAGGTGCGGCCCAAGAAGAAGATCTCGCGGGCGAATTTCTGGCCCACCATCTTGGCCAGATACGCCGAGCCATAGCCCGCATCAAAAGATCCCACGTCCGCGTCCGTCTGCTTGAAGCGCGCCTCTTGGTGGGAGGCGACCGTCATATCGCAGACCACGTGCAGCGAGTGTCCGCCGCCGGCGGCCCAACCATTGACCACGGCGATAACTACCTTGGGCATGGTGCGGATAAGGCGCTGGACCTCGAGGATATGCAAGCGACCGCCCTCCACCTTCTCGCGGGCGGTGTCGACCGTGGATTCATCCGCGGTGGCGTCATCATGGGCGTGCTCAGTGGCGTAGCGGTATCCGGAGCGGCCGCGAATGCGCTGGTCGCCGCCGGAACAAAACGCCCAGCCGCCATCCTTTTCGGACGGGCCATTGCCGGTGAGCAAGATCGTGCCCACATCCGGCGTGCGGCGGGCGTGATCCAAGGTGCGGTAGAGCTCGTCTACGGTATGCGGACGAAACGCATTGCGTACCTCCGGGCGGTCGAAGGCGATGCGCACGATGCCGTTCTTGCGGCCCTCGCCGTTGAGCCGGTGATAGGTGATATCCGTAAGGTCTTCAAACCCCTCTACGGAATGCCACAACTCCGGCTGGAACGGATTATCGGTGCTATATTTTCTCTGCTCGCTCATAACGGCCAGCTTAGTGGCAAAAGAAGAATAGTCCCCATTCCCAACCCTCACCCACACACACTGCCCAGCAGGCTGGTAATAATCAATGCGCGATACTGCGAGGTTGTTGCCCCGCACAATACCCGTGTACGCCATACCAGCGCGGTACTCCATGCCATGGGGAGACTCGAACTCCCCGCCCCTTAAAGCGCTAAAGGGGGCCTGTGTCCCAGGATTTTCCCCTCCAGGGTGGGGGCCTGCTCGCTGCAGGCGTGTGGGCTACCATCGCGCGCTTTACGTAGCGCGCGATATGACTATCCGTTTTTCAGTTCGGTATTCCAGTTCAGCTGCTGAATGCGGGTATCCAGCTCGCGGTACTGCTTAGATAGATCGTCGACACGCTTGCGCATATCCGCCACCGGGATGGTGGAGACAAACTTAATCTCGTTGCGGGAATAACGATCCGAGCGCGTGCCCGCCCGCTGTGCTAGATCGTGGTAGATGCGGCGCTTGCGCAAGAGGCCGTCGCGAAGCGCGAGGGCCTCCATCAAGTTCCTCTTCTCATCAAAGGCGGTGGCGATATTCGTCGCATTGATGGCCTGCACCAGCTCATCGATGCGCCCGGCTACGCCATCGAGCTCGCGCAGCAGCTCCTGCGGATCCTCCTCCGGGGTATCGCCCTCCTGCACGCGAACCACGGTGAGCAGCCGCTCATGCAGGCTATTGAGACGCTCCTGCGCCTGGGCGCGCTCCGCCAATGCCTCAGCTAGCAGCATAATTCCTCCTTTATCGGTATAGGTTCTCAAAATAGCGCAGAGCGGGGGAGGGGTCAATGGTTGGTGGAGGTAATTTCCAAGCTTCGGAGAAGCTAAACAGCAAAGCTAGTCTTCACTATTCCTGATAGATTTCCGCAGGAATCGGACCCGGCAAACGAACGCCTCTGGGGCAGTTCATGATTGCTGGGTCTGGGGTTCAGTTCTCATTACCCCTGATAGACTTCTTAGAGTTGAGGGCAAAGGCGGGCACGTGCTGGGGTTCAGTTCTCATTACCCCTGATAGACTTCGATGTGGAATCCGTCGATATGAATTATCGCTGGGGTTCAGTTCTCATTACCCCTGATAGACTTCACCTTCAAGTTGCCTTGAATGCGCAAGAGCTGGGGTTCAGTTCTCATTACCCCTGATAGACTTCCTGTGAGCGCATGGCAGTGGCACTTACCGCTGGGGTTCAGTTCTCATTACCCCTGATAGACTTCCGGCCGCATTCCGCGACTAGCGGAAATGCTGGGGTTCAGTTCTCATTACCCCTGATAGACTTCCAACCTTGTTGATGGTGTCGGCCAGGTAGCTGGGGTTCAGTTCTCATTACCCCTGATAGACTTCACGAGTTCGCGCACGAGTTCTTTAGGCGCTGGGGTTCAGTTCTCATTACCCCTGATAGACTTCAGTGCGGTCGAAAAACGGCCGTTTAACTGGGGTTTATTTGGCGATCGCCGTTAAAAAATTAGCAATTGAGCGGGCTTCTCTTCTATCTGAGCTGGCTCAGATTTGGAAAACCGGATAGCTTTTGCCCACTGGTTGTCGGTAATTGAAACAATCCTAATATCTCCGCCGTCTGGAAGTTCTGTTTTTATTTGTTTAACTGTTGCTGCGATCCGGGAGGCTAACGGGAAATATTGAACGTATACGCTCAACTGGGAGCGGCAGAATCCGAGATCGAGGAGATGGTTTCGGAATCTATTTGCTTCTTTACTTTGTGACTTGGTTTTCACTGGCAGGTCAAACATCACTACGCACCACATGGGCTCGCTATCCTTCGCTGGCATTTATGACACCTTCCCATCGAGGAACGCTAAGGTCGCGGACTGCTCCTTCAACGTAAAGTCCGTAGTGCTGTCCAAACTCTTGAAAAACAGTGCTTAAAGTTTTTCCAGAACTATTGAAAGCACCATTCATGTGCTCTGAAATTGCTGATTTTTGAGCGGGGCCTAATGGTTGTCCGTATTGGATATCGGTAAACACTATCTGGTCAATCATAGGCCGGAACGGCTCCATTAGATCGTCCACCAGAGCCCAGCTATTTCCACGTCCACGATGAAATACTCCAAGTGTTCCCGATAGTCCTGCTCCTGCTATTGCCCGTATGCCGTGGCCACGTAGGAGCGTATATCCGTAGTCAAGAGCCGAATTCCATCCTGGGTCTCCTGCACCAGGGATCCGAGAGAAAGCCTTATCGCGAGAAATGAAAGACCAGTATTTCCTCGCGGCTTGGGCTTCAACATTCTCGGGATCTCCAGATCTGATAGATCGTGAGAGTTTTAAAAGTTCTGGGCCTCCTGGCAATTCCAAGGCCTTAAGGACTGAAGCCTGACCGTAAATTTTCGAAGCGACGATTCGCGTCCATGCTTGTTTCTTTTTGGGAATTGACAGTTGGGATTGGGATTGCTGGCGGGCACCAGTTCTCGAATGACCACCCCACGGGTAGGCACCAGAGACTGGTATATTTCGCCAGTCGCAAACCAAGAGAGCGATGTCGTACTCGCTAAACTTTTGCAGTACAGCGCCGCTAATTGAGGCCTTAGTTCCAATGAGGACAATAGTGATTTGAGAGAGAGGAACTTGCACCTCAGGTGATTCATCGCGCTGGATGACGAGTTGTCCTCGAGAGTACTTAAGTGATCCGTGGAAATTTAGGCAATCGACTACTCGCCATCCTGGGTTCATAAGCTATTCAGCCTTCCACGTAGTGGGCAAATGAGCTGCGCTGGTGAGCCTTACTCGGCCAAGAGAATCCCGTCTGATGATCGTCACTTTTCCCTTGGAAAAGAGTTGATTTATGGAGGGACGCCAGCCACGGCTATCGATAATCTTTTTGGCTCCTTCCGGAGCAGAATCCTTTAGACCCTCAGAACTGAACTGAAGAGGGCGTAATCGCAGCTGTGACTCCGAATAGAATCCGTCTACTCGCCAGCGGGAGACCTGCCCAAACTCACTCTGCATTTCAGCAATCTGTCCGGTGTTGAATTTCGAAGTGTCGACGAAAATTTCATCATCGACGACTATCCACCCCAAATACTCGGCAGTGCCCTCTGCTAGCGCTTTCCGGAGCTTTGGCTCAGCTTGGCGAACCGACATTGTCTGCGGCTTCAATTCGACAGAGAAGAGGTCTTCGTTTCGGTTTCGGTTGAGGTCATGGTTATAAACGCGGAGCATGCAGTAAACAGGTTTACTTTTGCCCTGAATCTTATAAATTCGCGCATGGTGAAAGCGGCTGAGTTCTGCATATCCGCCACGAAGCTTGATAGCACCAGCTCCGACGGGAAATACCTCAATTTCGTCGTCGGCGTCGTACCATGTGCCATTGACTCGAATTCTGCGGTTCGGGTTTGCTGGCAGTCCGGACTCTCCATCGAAATCATCTTCACGAGTTAAGGCGCACCACAGTGCTTCGGTAGAAGCACGATCAATATCGGTAGCGGAAATCGCATCACCAAGCCGTACTTTCTTTAGTTTTCCAATCGTGTCCTCGTGTGCTCGGCCATTGCCAAGCCGAAGTCGGATATTCGAAGTGACAACGATTCGGTCGTCATCTAAAGCTTCCTGAAGTAGAAGCGCTAGCTTCTGCATTTTTGGAAGCCACGCATTCCAAGCTGCTCGGTGCGCATCATCGGCCCCCGTGAATTCCTTCCATTGAGGAGCAGCTTGTACAAGCTCTGCCTCGCGCTTCTTATTTGAGCGAATAGCAAGAGTTTCTGCCACGTAGTTCTGGGTAAAAGCAATTACAGCAGCGTCTACAGCGTGATGACGCCGATCTAGGCGTGACTTTCCTGTGCCGTCGATGAACCGCAACTTATTGGAGATTCCAGCTGCTCGACGTGCATCGGCTGTCAATGAACCGCGGTAGACGTTAACCACGGTGCCGCTGTCAGAGAACCTTTGGGCCACTCGTCCTCGCAATTCGTTTGCCATCCACGCGACGGATTCCATAGACCGCGCATCGAGGGGCTCATCCACGGCCGTTCGCTTTAGCCTCTCACAAACATTGTTGCGGAATTTCTTGAAATCCTTGGCGGACATACCCGAATCTTCTGCCCAATGACGAGTCCGATCTAGGGCTTCTTTAACGCTGACTCCGGGGATGCTCACTTTTGACGCCCAAGCTGCGAATGGAATATTTCTTTTAGACAGATTGCACCGGTGGCATACGGCTACGAGATTATCCCTGGTATTGGTAGACCCTTCACCTGCGCGTGGAACGATATGGTCCATTTCGCAAGTGGTATAGGTGATGGGCGAGCCGCAATATGCACACTGACAGTTTTGACGCTGTACGGACTGGAATCGCCATAGGTCAGAACTGCGGGGCTTGCCTTCTATTCCGAGTCTCTCTTGCATGTCCTGAAAGAGCTTCTGATTGCGTTGATAGCGGGCGTTATTTTCGCGGTCGATTTCGTTAGCTTTGGACTTGCTTACAAAACCGTCACGGACGTGTTCAATAACTACCGATTTCGGAACTCCCCATTCATCAGCCGCTGCTTCTAGCCACCGAGCGACACCCTTGAGAACGCGATCGACGGCGGGGTTTCCTACTGGTTCACCAATTCTCGGGGCAGGAGGTGTCCAGTCTTTAGAAATGTTGAACTCGGCTAGACGGGCTTCATAAAGATCTAGATTTTCATCCATCATGCGATTGGTTAAGCGCATAAGGGTGTCTTCGCTGTATGCTGCGCGCCCCATTGGAAGGTGGAGAGAGTCGAGCTTTTCCTGTTCTTTTTCGTCGAGATCAGCGAAGAAGGCTTGGACTTGAGCTCCAGCGGGAGAGTCAAAATCTTCTACATCCGCATTCGATAGGGATTTAAGCATCGCGGCACGCTCATCATCGGTGGCGGCTTCCCACCATCGGGCAAGAGGACGTACTTTACATCCGAGTATGGTTCGGTTCGTGTCGTGCGTTGGGGGCTTCGCACCAGCTCGTTCTCCGTCATCTGTCATTACGGCGGTTCCCCGTAGCTCACCACGGTCGATTTTCAGAATTTCGGAGATATCCAACCACGAGGCTTCTTTCTTATGGGAAAGATTGACCAGATAATTGAAGACTATGAGGCGTTCTTCGCGGTTGAGTCGAGAAGAATGCCCATCACGAGGAATACGGAGATTTCCCGTAAGGGCAGCGATTCGGTACTGCTGGAATGCATCTGATGCTTTGAGCGCACGAGGTAAATTCGGTTGTAGAGGGTCTTTCCCAACCCGACCTAACTGCGCTCCTTTAGGGGATTCTGCGGCAAAGACGAGATCGAGAAGTTGCTTTCTTAAGGGATCGTCTATTTTCTGAACGCGGCAGATTTCATTGATTTCGCGAGCATGGTCGATCTGGTGCAAACGCGCAGAGATGACTGCCTGCTTAATTTCTTCTGAGGGTTTCTTTTTGTCTTTTTGTTTGCCTCCGCCGCGGAGCCGATCCTTGCCTAGTTGGGCGAATGAAATGAGCTGGCCAACGGTGACGTCTTCCGGAATCTTTCGACCGGAGGATACCTCGAGTTCTTTGCGAACCTGTTGAAACGCGTCGCTTGGAGCTCCTGGGGAGTATAGGCTCGTCACTTTCCAATATGGGTTTCGCCATCCACGATGGTTGGCAATGTGGCGCAGGGCAACAGAAAGATATTCACCACGTTGCTGGTCGCTTTCGATGTATTTATTAACTAAAGCGATACGTGCTTTCCATGGAAAATACGGGTCGGGATAATGCTCGAAAGGGTAAGTTTCCCATCTTCGTGCCTTGAGAAACTTTTCCAGCTTTATTGTGCGGTGACGGCGTCGACGATACAAACGACGTGTACGCCGAGCGACGCCGGAAGAAGCCAGTCTTGTGACAGCTCGCTTTTGCTGATCCGGATCGACTCCCGAATCATGAATCAGTGAAACTGCGCTCAAAATTTCGATCGGTTGATCGTTTTCGTCCACCTCAATGGCAGTGCAACCGAGCGAATAGGTGCCTACATCGATTCCTACACGATATGAAAGAGACAAGGGGATAGGTCCTTTCGGATAAAAAGAAAGCCGAACCCGGAGGTTCGGCTGGAGCATTCGACGTCGGAAACGAGCCGACGCTTACTGAGGTTCAATTCTCAGATGTAATTTTAACTCCTAATTTTGTTGAAGTCTTCATAAAACTCACTGCTCCACCCGTTTAGGGGATTTTTGGTAACTTTATGGAAGCCCCAAGGGGTATAAACAGTAAAAGACTTTGCTCGTCAATTGATTCATTGGTCTTGAAGGACTCGCTGGCTTGCGTCTGCGCTACCAAATCGGACTGGCCGCTACCATGAAGACCATGCATATCGATGACGTCCTCGACCGCGCTCACGTAGTCTCCCTCCCACTCGCCGTGCGTTTCCGCGGCATCACCACCAGGGAGGCCCTGCTTATCGATGGCCCGGCCGGCTGGGGCGAATTCGCGCCCTTCCTGGAGTACGGACCGGCCGAGTCCGCCGCTTGGCTACGCGCCGGGCTCGAGGCCGCATATGAGGGCTTCCCGGAGCCGGTGCGCGATTCCATCGAGGTCAACGCCACTATCCCGGCCGTGCCCGCCAGCGAGGTCCCGGCCGTGGTGGAGCGCTATCCCGGCTGCCGCACCTTCAAAATCAAGGTGGCGGAAAAGGGTCACACGCTTGCCGACGACGCCGCTCGCGTACGCGCCGTCCGCGACGCCGTCACCCAACGCGGCGAAATCCCTATCCTGCGCGTGGACGCCAACGGCGGCTGGAGCGTCGATGAGGCGGTCGAGGCCGCGCAGATGATGATGCCGCTGGATTATATGGAACAGCCGTGTGCCACCACTGAGGAGCTCGCCCAGGTCCGTGGCCGACTTATGCGGGCCGGCCTTTTTGTGCGCGTTGCCGCCGATGAATCCATCCGCAAGGTCGCGGACCCTTATCGCGTGGCCGAGTTGCAGGCCGCGGACGTTGCCGTGGTCAAGCCCGCCCCGCTCGGCGGCGTGCGCCGCGTCCTCGAGGTGGCTCAGCACCTGCGCCAGCGTCATATGGATATCACGGTAGCCTCCGCGCTCGATACCTCCATAGGCATCAATATGGGCCTTGCGGCCGTCGCCGCACTCCCGCGCATCTACGACGACGAGGACATCGACGTCACCCCGGCCGCCGCCGGTCTTGCCACCGGCTCCCTTTTCGAAGAAGACGTCACCGCCCCGCGCCCGCTTATCGACGGCCATCTTTCCGCCGATATCCTCGCCCCCGACCCAGACCGTCTCGCTGCGCTCGCCGCGCCCGCCGACCGCCGCGACTGGTGGTTCGACCGCCTTCGCGCCTGCTGGCAGCACCTTGCTAAATAGGGTCTAAAGCAAGCTTTGGTGAAACCTCCACACTGGAGCAGTCAATGCTCGCTGTCCAGCCCGCCACCTGTGCGTACGCTAGAGGACATGTCTACTATCAAGGTCCGCGATGCCCACCTGCACAATCTGCGCAACGTCGACGTCGATATGCCCCGCGGTAAGCTCGTCGCGGTCACGGGAGTGTCTGGTTCGGGCAAGTCTTCGCTGGCATTCGGCACGATTCACGGCGAGGGCCAGCGTCGCTACCTCGAATCAGTAGCACCCTTCGCCCGCCGCCTCATTAGCTCGGCCGTCGACCCGCAGGTCAGCCAGGTGGAGGGCCTGCCACCGACGGTCGCGCTGCAGCAATCTACCTCCGGCGGCGGTGCGCGCTCCACGGTCGGCACGGTCTCCGCGCTTTCGAATAGCGTGCGCCTGCTCTATTCGCGCGCCGGTGATAACCCGGAGGGCCTGTACTCGGATTCTTTCTCACCCAATACCCCGGAGGGCATGTGCCCGCAGTGCCACGGCACGGGCGTGGTGCATGAGCCCACCGAGGAGTCCATGGTCCCAGATCCCACCCTCTCCATCGAGGAAGGCGCCATTCAAGCATGGCCCGGTGCCTGGGCTGGCAAGAATTTCCACGACATCTTGATGAACTTGGGTTATGACCTGGATTCGCCGTGGCAGGACCTGCCACAAGAGGACCGCGACTGGATCCTTTTTACCGAAGAGCGCCCCGTTGTCACGGTCAAACCTCTGCGCGGCAAGGACCAGATTCAGCGCAATTACGAGGGCACGTGGCGCTCGGTGGCTAGCTACTTGAATAAGACGCTGGCGGAGACCCAATCGGATACGCTGCGCAAGCGCACTCTGTCCTATATGGAATCCCGTGAGTGCGAGACCTGTGGCGGCCGCCGCCTCAACCCGGCCGCACTAAAGGTGACCTATGCGGGCATGCCCATCGATGAGCTGGGCGCGCTGCCGTTGGATAGGGTTCACGCGGTGCTCAGCAAGCAAAATCCGGAGGAGAACTCGGCCGAGGATTTGCTGCTCAAACAGATTCTTCCCGCCTTGACCTCGGCGCTTGAGCTCGGCTTGGCCCACCTGAGTTTGGATCGGCCGACGCAGAGCCTGTCCGGCGGCGAGATGCAGCGCATCCGTTTGGCCGCGCAGCTGCGCTCCGGTCTCTTCGGCGTAGCGTACGTGCTCGACGAACCCTCTGCCGGACTGCACCCAGATGAGCGCGACGCGGTCATGGAGATGTGCCGCCGCTTCATCGCGGCCGGCAACTCCGTGCTCTTGGTGGAACATGACATGGATTTGGTCGCGCAGGCGGATTGGCTCGTTGACGTCGGCCCGCTGGCCGGCGAGCGCGGCGGCAACATCGTTTATTCGGGCCCGGTCTCAGATTACGACGCGGATACCCCCACCGCCCGCGCCTTGTCCAACCGCACGCTCGTGCTTGCCGACGACCCCCGTACCCCTTCCTCCCCCCTCGCCCTCCACGGCATCAACGCACGCAGCATCAACAACTTGGATGTGGACTTCGGCTTAGGCCAATTCACGGCAGTCGCCGGTGTCTCCGGCTCGGGTAAATCCACCCTGGTCAGCACGGTGCTCGCCGGCCTACTGCGCCAATCCGCTACGGCCGTTTCCGACGAGGAGGAAGCCGAAGAACAAGGCTGGTCCGTCAGGAGCGCGGAGGGCTTTGACCAGGTTAAGCGCGTCGTGCAGATTACCCAAAAGCCCATTGGCCGCACCCCGCGTTCCACGCTGGCAACCTATACCGGGCTTTTCGATAATGTCCGCAAGCTCTTCGCCTCCACCGACGAGGCAAAGCAGCGCAAGTGGACGGTCTCGCGCTTTTCTTACAACGTGAAGCAAGGCCAGTGCCCCACCTGCGGAGGCGCGGGCAAGATCGAGGTGGAGCTGGTCTTCTTGCCGGGCTCGTACACGACCTGCCCAGAGTGCGGCGGCGCCCGCTTCAACGACGAGACCCTCGAGGTGGCCTGGCAGGGTCGCACCATCGCGGATATTTTGGAGCTCACCGTTGACGAAGCAGCAGAGGTCTTCGCCGAAGAGGACAAGATTTACCGCGCCATCGCCACCCTGCAGGCCGTTGGTTTGGGATACCTCCGCTTGGGCCAAGGCGCGCCTGAGCTCTCCGGCGGCGAAGCCCAGCGCATTAAGCTGGCCACCGAGCTGCAGCGCTCGCGCAACTCTCGCCGCGGCCACACGGTCTACTTGCTCGATGAGCCCACCACGGGCTTGCACCCGGCTGATATCGACCTGCTTAATGCTGAGCTGCACAAGCTGGCGGATGCGGGGCATACGGTGGTCGTCGTCGAGCATGATCTTTCGGTGATGGCGAATGCGGACCGCATCATTGAGATGGGCCCAGGCGCCGGTGAAGACGGCGGTCAGGTCATCGCGGATGCCACCCCGGCGCAGCTAGCCAAGGAAAATACCGCCACCGGCCGCGCCTTGCGCGCGCGGCAGGAGAACAAAGCGGCCAGCATCATCTGCCCGTAAGCTATCGGAGAACTCTCTGGGATCTCACAGCTAAATGGGGTAGAGGTAGAATGTATGACTACTAAAGGCCCTCAAGGCGGAAACCATGGCGATAATAATGAAACCCGCAGCTGGTCCAGCCCGGCGGATGATGCCACGCGCCAGATAGGCCGCGTGCCCGATAAAGCCGCTGGTCCCAGCCGTAACCAGCAGCGCCGCGAGCACCCCAAGCAGTACTTCCCGGGCGAGCAGCAGCCGCAGAATGAGACTCGTCAATTCGATGCTGCCGGTGACTACCAGCAAGGCTACGGCCAGAGCTACCAGCCACAGGGCGGTCAGAGGCAGGGGCAGGCCTACGGTCAGCAATATAACCAGCAGTACGCGCAGCAGCCAGAATACGAGCCGGTCCCGTCGGACTATGACCCAGACCAGCCGGAGAAGCGCAAGAAGAAGGGAAGCGGAGGCGGCGCCATTGCTGGCGTCTTTGCAGCCATCGCTGTGCTTGCTGTCTTGGCTGCGGCCGTGCTGTTTTTCCTGTGGCGCAACGCCGCGGACGAGGCAGATAAGCCGGATCCAGAGCCGGTGACGGAGACGCTGACAACGGAAGTGCCCACCACCGTGACACAGACCGATGAACCGGATACGCAGGATGAGAATTCCAATAAGCTGCCAAAGCTGCCGGACTTCCAGAATGACCTGCCTTCCGATATCCCGACCGAGCTGCCACCCGAGGTGCAAGACCAGCTGGATAGTGGCAGCGACGTGAACATAGAGGACCTCCTCAACGATCTCTTGGGCGGCGGCGAGCAGCCGGCCGACCAGCAGGGCGCTTAGAACTAGGCACCAAGCACCTGCCCGGTAAGGGAAATGGTGCGCGGGGAGGTAAAATCGGGCGGCATGAATGAATCGATGCAGTTGGCTGAGAAGGTAGCCGCCCAGCTGGCCCGGCACCTTACGGATGTGGTCCTGTGCCCCGGCTCGCGCAACGCACCACTTTCGCTGGCCCTGTTGGCCCGCGATGATATCCGCGTACACACCCGCCTCGACGAGCGCGGGGGAGCGTTTACCGCCTTGGGCATGGCGCGGGTGCAGCGCCGCCACGTGGGCGTGGTGATGACCTCGGGAACTGCGGTGGCCAATACCTTGCCGGCCGTGGTGGAGGCGCACTATTCCCATACGCCGCTGGCCATTATCAGCGCGGATCGGCCGGAGCGTTTGGTGGGTACGGGGGCTTCCCAGACCATCGAGCAGCAAGGCATCTTTGGCGTCTATGCGGAGACCACCCAGGTCACCGGTGTGGACGATATCGCGGCGATGGCTCAGCGCTTCCGCGAGAAGCTGCAGGTACACATCAACGTGGCTTTTGATGCCCCGCTTGTCGATGCCACTTTGCCCGCCCACACCTCAGGCGACGGCGCGCGCGAGTCAGCACCGAAATTTGTCGACCACGGCGAGGTGGCCGTGGACTTGAGCAAGAACACTTTGGTTATCGCCGGCGATGAGGCCTGGGAGGTAGAAGGCCTGCAGGACGTGCCGACCATCGCGGAGCCGAGCGCGCCGGGCCCGTACCATCCGGTGCATCCAGCGGCGGCGCATATCTTTCGCAAGGCGCAGGTCTCCGCGAATGACTATGTGGTCAATACCAAGGTCGAGCAGGTCATCGTCGTGGGGCACCCAACGCTGCACCGTGGCGTGCTAGCGCTGATGAATGATCCGGATATTGAGCTGGTGGTGCTCTCTCGCACCAAGGACTTCACCAACCAGCGCGGCGAAGACGCCCGGCTCGGCACTACCGTCAAGGTCACCGGCGAGCCGAGCCGCGAGTGGATGAAGATCTGCGAGGGCGCAACCGATATGGCCGGGCAAGCTGTGCGCGAGACCCTCGAGGATGAGGAACTGGGATTTACCGGGCTGCATGTCGCGGCCGCGGTGGGCGATACGCTCGCCGTCAACGACACCCTGGTGCTGGGAGCCTCCAACCCAGTGCGCGATGCAGCCTTGGTAGGCCTGCCCTTCGACGGTGTCGATACGTACTCACCGCGCGGGGCAGCTGGCATTGACGGAACCATCGCCCAGGCCATCGGCATTTCCCTGGCCACGCAATCGCTGGATCCCACCAACTGGCGCGCCCCACGAGTTATGGCGCTCATGGGAGATGTCACCTTTTTGCACGATGCTAATAGCCTGCTCATCCCAGAAGACCAACCGCGGCCGGAAAACCTCACCATCGTGGTGGCCAATGACAACGGCGGCGGTATCTTCGAGACCCTCGAGCAGGGTGCCGATGCGCTGCGCGAGTCCTTCGAGCCGGCGTTTGGAACGCCGCATGGGGTGGACGTCGGCAAGCTGGCAGAAGCCTATGAGGCAGACTACCGCGAAGTTACCACCCCGCAGGAGCTGCTGGATACGTTGGCGGAGCTGAAGGAATACTCCACCGGTATTTCCGTCGTGGAGGCAAAAACCACCCGTGCTACGCGCCGGGTGCTCAATGAAAAGCTCACCGCAAAGGTGGGCCAGTAAGTGGCTCCGCCGCAGCATAAGCCGCACGCGGCCGTGGTGCCGCGCTATACGCCCACGGTCTATCGCCGCCGCCTGCACCAGCTGACGCTGGCGCTGTATCTGGCCGCGCTGGTGGGTGTGGTGGGCATGGTCATCGGGCCGGCGCTGAATGACCACGCCATCGCCAGCCACCCCGCGCGCGCTTTGGCCACGGTCAAGGATGTGGGCATGCTGCGCACTACGGTGGATTTCCAAGACAGTGAGGGGATTTACCACACCCCACAGCACGGGCTGCTCTATCCCAGTGGGCTGGGCGAGGGCCAGCAGGTGTGGGTGCAATACGCCCAGGACAACCCCGACCTAGTAAAAGTGGAGGGCCGCGAATGGACGCTGGCCATCATCCCGGCGCTCTCGGTAGGGGTGGTTGCCACGCTCATCGCGGGGTTGATGTGGAAGCTGATTAGCTTCTTTACCCGCCGCGCGGAGAAATAATTAACCAAGATTTTCCGCTGGCTTCACCATAAACTTAAGAAAATGGGCCATGATGGTGGCATGCGTGTTGCGATCGTGGCTGAATCCTTCCTCCCCAATGTCAACGGTGTGACCAACTCCGTGCTGCGCGTTTTAGAGCACCTGCACGAGACCGGCCAAGAGGCGATCGTCATCGCGCCGGGTGCCCGTGAGGGACAAGAAGAAATCCCGGACTACCTAGGGTTCCCCATCTACCGTGTGCCCACCGTGCGCGTGCCGCTGGTGGACTCGTTGCCGGTGGGCGTTCCCACCACGGCGGTGGATGAGGCTCTGCGCGATTTCAAGCCGGATATCATCCATCTAGCCAGCCCCTTCGTACTTGGCGCGGCAGGCGCCTTCTCCGCCCGTCAGCAACGTGTGCCGGCTGTGGCGCTGTACCAGACCGATGTTGCCGGCTTTGCCACCAAGTACCATGCTTCCGCGCTGTCCTATGGCGTGTGGGAGTGGTTGCGCACGATTCATAACTCTTGCCAGATGACCCTGGCGCCGTCCTCGCTGACCATCCGGGATCTAGAAAAGCACCACATTAAGAATGTGCGCCATTGGGGCCGCGGCGTGAACGCGGAACTTTTCCATCCGTCTAAGCGCTCTAACGAGCTGCGCCGCAGCTGGGATCCGAGCGGCACCAAGAATGTGGTTGGATTCGTCGGCCGCCTCGCCGCGGAAAAGGGCGTGCACCGGCTATCGGCACTCAACGGCCGCGAGGATATCCAGCTGGTCATCGTGGGTGATGGGCCGGAGCGGCCGCTATTGGAGGCCCAGCTTCCCGGCGCCGTCTTTACCGGCGCCCTCTCCGGCGAGGAACTCGCAGCGGCCTATGCCTCTTTGGATGTCTTCGTCCACGCCGGCGAGTTCGAGACCTTCTGCCAGTCCATTCAAGAGGCGCAGGCCTCCGGCGTGCCAACCATTGGGCCGCGTGCCGGTGGCCCAGTAGACCTCATCGAGGAAGGCTACAACGGGCTGCTTTTGGACGTGAAGACTTTTGTGGAAGACCTTCCCAACGCGGTGGATGCTCTGCTTAATCCGGAGCTTCACCAAGAGATGCGGGACAATGCCCGCGAGTCCATTTCTTCCAAGACGTGGAAGGCGCTGTGCGAGCAGCTTATGGGCTATTACGAAGAGGTATTGGAGGATACCCGCCGGGTGCCGCTGACCATTCTGGGCCAGCGTCCCGAGCTGCCGCGGTGGGCGGCTCGTGCCCTTGGTGCCCGCGTGGCCTAGACTGATCATTTGTGTCTAAGGCAGATCTGGATAAAAAGCCCTTCGATGTGGCGCGCATGTTTGACGCCGTGGGCGAGAAGTATGACCTCACCAATACCGTGCTGTCCTTCGGGCAGGACGCGCATTGGCGCAAGCGCACACGCGAGCGGCTAAACCTACAGCCGGGGGAGAAGGTTCTCGATCTCGCTGCCGGTACCGCCGTGTCCACCGTGGAACTATCCAAGTCCGGTGCGTGGTGTGTGGCGTGTGATTTCTCCCGCGGCATGCTGGCCGCCGGCAGTGAGCGCGACGTGCCTAAGGTGGCTGGCGATGGCATGAAGTTGCCTTTTGCGGATAATACTTTTGATGCGGTGACCATCTCTTATGGCCTGCGCAATATCCACGATTATGAGCTCGGTCTGCGCGAGATGGCGCGCGTCACCAAGCCGGGTGGGCGCCTTGCGGTGGCGGAATTTTCCACCCCGGTGATCCCGATTTTTGGCACCGTGTACAAGGAATACTTGATGCGCCTGCTCCCGCCGGTAGCGCGCGTGGTCTCCTCTAATCCAGATGCTTATATCTACCTCGCGGAGTCCATCCGCGCGTGGCCGGGCCAGGAAGAGCTCGCGGCGGTAATCAATCGCAATGGTTGGGCCGAGGCCGGCTGGCAGAACCTCACCTTTGGCATTGTGGCGCTGCATTCAGCGGTGAAACCGGCCTAAGCTGCGGTCGAATCCCAGAGGGGAGTATCGCGGCGGAGGGAGGAGACGGTGCGGCCGGCGGCGCGCCAGGTGCGCGCGATGAGGTCGTGGTCATCATCAGTAATGAGATTGCCCATCAGACGCGCGGCGGCGGGCATCAGCATGCGGCCGATAGGCCCGCGCAGGGCGAGTGGTCCGGCCAGCGGTAGGAACTGCGGGTAGGTCAAAAGGCGTGCGGCCGTGCGGGCTAGGAGGAAGGATTCGCCGTAGTGCTCGCGCAGGACGGCCGGCCAGGCCAGGGTGAAATCCTTCGGGCCGAGCAGATCTACGGCCAGTGCGGCCGTTTCCAAGCCATAATCGATACCCTCGCCGTTGAGGGGGTTGATGCAGGCGGCGGCATCGCCAATGATCATCCAATTGGCGCCAGCCACGTTGGACACCGCGCCGCCCATGGGCAGCAGGGCAGAGGTAACGTGCTCGATGTCCCCGAGGCCCCACTCGGGGCGCTGTTGGGCGGCGTAAAATTCGAGCAGCTTCTTGGTGTTGATCTTGGCGGGGCGTTGCGCTGTTGAGAGAGCACCGAGGCCGATGTTGACCTGGCCTAGCTCGGGGCCGAGCGGGAAGATCCAACCGTAGCCGGGCTGTACCTCGCCTTTTTCGTCCTTGAGCTCAACGTGGGAGTGCATCCAGGCCTCATCGGCGTGCGTAGAGGAAGCATAGGAGCGTGCGGCGATGCCATAGACCTCCTCGCGATGCCAGGTGCGGCCGAGCTTCTTGCCAAAGGTAGAGCGCACGCCATCGGCCACGATGACCCACTTGGCATGTACAGTGGCCTCGCCCACGCGGAAGGAAGTCACGCGGTTTCCCTTCATTACCGGATCGGTGGCGGGGGTGCCGGTGAGGAGGGTGGCGCCGGCGGTGCGGGCGGCGTCGGCAAGCAGGGCATCGAAGCGAAAGCGCTGCAGGGCCGTTCCGACCTGGGAAGGGTAGGTCTCTGGCCAGGGCGCGGTAATGGAACCGCCGTAGCCGTGCAGCTTTAAGCCGCGATTGCGGTAGGAGGCGTTGACCGCAAGACCCAGCTCATCGAGTTGGTGCATCGCGCGCGGGGTGAGCCCGTCGCCGCAGGTTTTATCGCGGGGAAATGTCGCGGAATCAATAAGGAGGGTGTCATAACCGGCGCGTGCGGCATGAATCGCGGCGGCGGCTCCGGATGGCCCAGCGCCAATGATGGCGACCTCGACATAGGTTTGGGAATCGATCTGCTCCGACATGAGGACTATCATCGCATGGGTTCGACCCCTCGAGTGTGTTTAGGGGCGCAGTTTGGACTACGGTAGGTAATCGATTATCTCTGGCTTTTAGTTGCAAGGAACACTATTTAATGACTCACGGTCAATCGCATGCCACGCACGTGGATCTCGGTGATCCGCAGCTCAATGAGCGCATTGGTGCGGGCATGAAAGCAGTAGAAGACAAGCTGCGCAGTGAAATCGACCGCGGCCAGGACTTCCTAAAGGATAAGGTCAGCCACCTGTCTAAGGCCGGTGGCAAGCGCTTTCGCCCGATGATGGCGCTGCTGGCCTCCGAGTATGGTCCGCGGCCGGGCTGCGAAGAGGTTATTAAGGCCGCCACCGTTGTAGAAATGGTGCACGTGGCCACCCTTTATCATGACGATGTCATGGATGAGGCGGACCGCCGCCGTGGCGTGGAGTCTGCCAATTCTCGGTGGAATAACTCCGTGGCCATCCTCGCCGGCGATGCGCTCTTGGCGCACGCGTCCCGCCTGATGAGCGAGCTGGATACCCACACTGTGGGCCACTTTGCCGATACCTTTGAGGAGCTCGTCACCGGCCAGATGCGCGAGACCATTGGCGCGGGTGAAGCCAATGCGGTGGAGCATTACACGGCAGTCATCCGTGAAAAGACCGCCGTGCTTATCGCCTCTGCGGGCTACCTGGGCGCCTACCATTCCGGCGCCCCGGCCGAGCACGCTGCGGCCTTGTACCGCATCGGTGGCGCCATCGGCATGATTTTCCAAATCGTTGATGATGTCATCGACATCTTCTCCGACCCGAAGGACTCCGGCAAGACCCCAGGCACGGACCTGCGCGAGGGCGTATTTACCCTCCCGGTGCTCTACGCCTTGGAGGAAGAGAGCAAAGTGGGCGATAAGCTGCGTGAGCTCCTTACCGGTCCGCTGCATTCTGATGCCGAGGTGGAGCGTGCCATCGAGCTTCTGTGCCAGTCTGGCGGCCGCGACAAGGCGTTAAAAGACATCAATGCCTACCTGCGCACGGTAGAAGAACAGCTTGCCGTGCTCCCAGAGAATGCGGCCAGCCAGGCCCTGCGCCAACTGGCGGATTACACGGTGCGCCGCGTGGGCTAGCTGCTTGGCGACGCTCTCCTTTCCCGCCCATTCTTCCCCCATGCGCTGGCGATTTGTAGGTGGGAGGGTGGTTCGTAGTAAAGTACTTACTCGCACCACACAGTGCATGCCAGGTTGCCCGAGCGGCCAAAGGGAGCGGACTGTAAATCCGCCGGCATTGCCTTCAGAAGTTCGAATCTTCTACCTGGCACAGAATGAACCCCCGCAAACAAAAGCTTGCGGGGGTTCAAGCGTACCTGCAGCTGTGAGGCGGGATCTACTGGCTGGGTTCCTGGGCGTGGGAGCTTTTAGCCTTGTGCCACACCGCATAGGCACTAGCGAGGAAAACAACTAAGAAAACCCCAGCGATCTTGAAGTAGAAAAAGCCATTTCCGAGCCTGCGAGAAAGGTCTGGCAAGGAGGTGGAATCCGATTCAGCTAGGGCCTTGGCAACGTACATCGCATTCAAACCGCCGATGAAGTAGCCGAGGCAGAACAAAAATAAAATAACGGTCGTAATCATTAGCAAAACTGCTAAGGATGAATGGTGGGACATTGTTCTCATCTAACTCCTCTCATCGCGGCTTAAAGGACCAGCAAAGTACGCCTTTCTAAGGCGCTTTGTACTAACAGGTTTGCTCTCCTGTCTTATCATCCCCCACGGGCTGCCATCAGAGGCCTTCACGAAGTCCGCCTGGTCGGCTGCAGCGGCTTGCCAGGCGAGGACAATGGGGCGCCGGAAAGAGCGGCAGGCTCGATGATGATCTTGACACCTTACCGGGGGGTAGCATCGCGTGGGCCGGGAAACGCACGCGGGGTAGAGGTCTTTGGTGGAACGCTCTGTATGTGAGTGGCCGCCCTTTGTCCTGCACGATTTCTGCGCCTTTGGGGTCGCCGCCGCAGGTGGGAGGAGCCGGCACTGCCAAGATCCGCCAGGGTGGAACCTAGGGGCGGGGTGGCGGTCACGCGAGCGTCCGCAAACGCAAAGCGCTTACACAGCTGGCTTATCCCTTTATCGGACTGCTCGCGCGGATCAGTAATGCTGATGGTGGCGAAGCCGGAGTTGTAATACAGCTTTGTGGCATCGCTGGATTGGCGATCCTCGTCATCCAACACGCCCTTCATTCAAGCACGTTTACATCGCGTAAAAAGAAGCTACTTGAGCTGTATATTTATGGGCTCTGACGTGGCGATTTGTGTAATACGTTTAAAGCGGGTTAGATTATTGGAGTCCGCAACGGAGAGCACAACGAAATAGCGATGTGTTCAACGCTAGGATGTGCCCCCTTAGCTCAGTCGGCAGAGCGTTTCCATGGTAAGGAAAAGGTCGACAGTTCGATTCTGTCAGGGGGCTCCATTCATGTTTGGAGGAAGATATTCCCCCAAGGTGAATATGGCGGTGTAGCTCAGTGGTAGAGCAAGCGACTCATAATCGCTGTGTCGCGAGTTCAATTCTCGCCATCGCTACCGGGAAAGAAAGGCGCCCGTAGGGCGCTTTTTTATTACCGCGCTGAGGGCTTTGCTTGCCCCGCCTAATTTCGGTTTCGAACTACGGCTCTGGTAAGGTCTTCAACGCTTAATGCTTAGGCATTGAGGAATAAAAGAATAGGGGCGTGGCGCAATTGGTAGCGCAACGGTCTCCAAAACCGTAGGTTGCAGGTTCGAGTCCTGTCGCCCCTGCATAGTGGACCCCGTCACTTGAGCTTTCAGGTGGCGGGGTTTCTGTATGCCATAAATTTC
>JALXWS010000012.1 GCA_025144025.1 Corynebacterium sp. p3-SID1241
ACCTAGGACTGTCCGGTGTTAATTTCACCGATCAGGCTGTTGGAACCAATTCAAAAACAAGATCCCGGCATCGCCCAAGGCTGTCCCGGGAATCCGCATCGATTTATCCACACGAAATGTCCCTTAAGCCGCGATTGTGGACATGAAAAAGCGCCGCAGGGAAGCCACTGCGGCGCTTAGCAAGAAGGTGTTGGGGGTGGGCCTTAGAGGTCGATGCCTCGCTCAGCCAGCCAGGGCTGCGGATCGATTGCCTCGCCACCGTTCGGGTGAACTTCGAAGTGGAGGTGGGAGCCGGTGGAAAAGCCCATCGAGCCCATGCCAGCAATCTTCTGGCCGGCATGCACGTGCTCGCCGACGGCCACGTCAAGAGTTTGCATGTGACCATAAACGGTCATGGTGCCGTCGTCGTGCATGATGCGGATCCACTGGCCAAAGCCGGAAGCCGGACCGGAGTCGATGACCGTACCATCCATGACAGCAAGGATTGGGGTGCCGGGAGAGTTGGCGATGTCGATGCCCTTGTGGAAGGTGCCCCAGCGCATAGCGAATGGGGAGGTGAATGCGCCTTCGGCAGGGCGGGCAACGGAAGGTGCGCGAGCGGCTTCGTCAGCAGCAGCGCGTTCCTCGGAGGCTTGGATAGCCTTGTTGAGCTGGTCACTAAGATCGGCCACCGGCTTTGCCTCGGCTACGTTGAGGATCTGTGGGGTGGCGTCAACGGGAGCTTCGGCAGCGTCCTGAACCTGGGTGGAGTCGGAGGCGAGCGCGAAGTCAACGGACTGCGTCTTGGTAGTAGCCGCGTTATCGGACTGGATGTTTGCGGCGGCTGCGCCACCGACGCCGGCGGTGGAAACTGCGCCTGCCGCAACCGTCATAACGGCGATGCGGCCCTTGGCGGTCTGCGAGGTGACAATCTTGCGATGGCGACCGGCGCCACGCTGAACTTTGCTTCGCATTAGGTCTTCTTTCGTCATCTTCACAATCTGTAAAAGGGCGTTACATCCCTGTCGGGTTAGTTACGAGATTGTGACCTTCTTGTTACCAACGAGATGTAACAGTAGCGTCTCGAAAAGATAACGGCAACCCAAACTAAGAATTCTTTAGGCGCTCTTCGTGGAAATTGCCCACGAGCTGGCAGCATGCCTTGAGTAGAAGTGTATAGGTGCGATAAAGATCCCACTTTGACTTCGCGTGCGTCACTTAAATTCGGTGACTTTCTAACTCATAGTATTACATCAGAGTTAAAGGTGTGAAAAGAGGGTAGATTTCATACTCCTTATATAATTGTATATTCCAGATGTAGTGGTTATTGGCGGTGATTTTGAGGGTGTCTCGTCGCGCCACCCCGATTTTGTTTCCGGAAGGTGGCAAAGTGGACGCCGATGAACAAAAACACCAGCCCCCAATCTCGGTCAACGCCCCGCCCGCGTAGCCAGGCGCGGGGCCGGACGGTCCGCGCGGAGCGCACCCCTCGTGCACCCCATAGCAGCGGGGTGCGGCAACCATCTGGGTCGGCTCAACGCGTCGCCCGAAAGGCCGGCTCGAAAGCCAAGGCGCGCCGCGCTCCCGCCCCATTGACTAAGGCCGGCCGCATTCGCCGTCTGTTATTTACTGCGGCGGTGCCTAATGTGGTTATTGTCCTAATCATTATGGCCATTGCCCTCGGCGGACTTTTGCTGGCTGGCTCGCCCATGGCGTGGTGGTACACCATCGTGGCGGAGTCCTGGATGGTCTTTAACCTCGCCCCGGTTTCGGCTGCCGAGGTACATATTTCCTTCCTGCCGGCCTTGCCGGCCCTTATCCTCGCCACGGTGGTGGCAGTGCGGGTGCGCAGTGCGGTAAAACACAAAGTCAGTGTCAAGGACCTGCTTATTCTTTTGGCCTGCGTGCTCGGCGTCCCAGTGCTATTTACCCTTATTTTCTGGCTGATGCTGTGGGATGCGGGCAAGGTCTATGACGTTTCGCCGCCGAATCTCGCACAGGCGCTGCTCCGCGTTGTTGTCCTGCATCTAGCCGCCATGGCGGCAGGTATGGGAACGCGCCTGTGGCGGGCCTTGGCAAAGCGCTATGGGCTTCCGCGCCTGCTTGTCGATGCCACCCTTATCGCCCTTCGCTACCTCGCCTATCTCGCCATCGGCGCAACCGTCCTCTTCGCGGTGGTATTCCTCATTAACGTCTCCCACCAGGGGGAGATGATGGATGAATACCCTACGGTGTCTGGAATGGGAGTTGCCGGGCTGGTGTTATTGAGCCTGCTATATCTTCCCAACGCAATCGTCAGCGCCGCCTCGGTTCTGGTGGGCTCGGAGTTTTCTGTGGGCGAGGGTTCGGTCAGTCTTTTTAGCGCTCAGTTGGTTCCGCTGCCACCGCTGCCAATTGCCGGCGGCATCCCGGCGTCCATGCCCGGTTGGGCCGTAGCCCTACTCATTGTCCCCGTAGCTGCTGCGGTCTATTCCTTGTACAAGAAGCGGCCAAGCTTTCAAGAGGTCCTAGTAGCTACGGTAGCTTCCGCAGTGATTATGTTTATTGCCTGCTATTTAGTTAGCGGTGAACTCGGCTACTACGGTGCTACTGGACCGCAGCTATGGACAGCCGCAGGGCTTGCTGCCTTGTGGATGGCCGTGGTGGGCTGCGCTGTCGCTGCGGGCTTTGCCTTTGTTGCTTGGCGCACCGCCCGCATGACCGAAGCAGGGAACACCACAGGCTCGGAGGCGGACCAACCAGCTCCTGATCCGGCTGCCTCCGCTGAAGACGCTGCGGCTAACGATGCAGCCGCCGAGCCGGAACGCGAGCCCATTACCGATCCGGAAATTGTAGACGCTGAGATCGTCGAGGATGAGGCGACCGTCGATGATTCCGCCGAAGATACCGAGAATGAAGAAGCTCCTGCAGAGGATGCTCCAGCAGACGAGCCGGACGAGTCGGACCAGTCGGGCGAGTCGGACGAAGGGGCGAAAAGGGGCGTCGCCAAGCCGCTTAGCCAAGAGCTAGAGGCCGAAACAGACGAGGAACAGAATTCCTCCATCAAAGATTCCCCCGCGGAGGGGGAGAAGGACTAGGCTGTAGCGCGTGACTTCACCGATGCCCCCGCGTTATACCGCTGACCCTGATCAACTCCGAGTGGTCGTGCTCGTTTCCGGAAAGGGCTCGCTCCTCCAAGCCATCGTGGATGCCCAGGCCGGGCACTACCAGGTAGTAAAAGTGGTAGCGGATAAGGAATGTCGCGGTATTTCGCGTGCACAGGACCACGGCATTAATACCGAGGTCGTGGCGCTGGGTGCAGATCGCGCCGAATGGAATCAACGTCTGGTTGACGCAGTGGATGCTGCGCAACCAGACGTTGTGGTTTCTGCGGGCTTTATGAAGATTCTGGGAGAGCGATTCCTCAACCGCTTCGAAGGTCGCACCATTAATACCCACCCGGCGCTGCTGCCCGCGTTCAAAGGCGCACACGCCGTGCGCGATGCGCTAGATTATGGCGTGAAGATCACCGGCTCTACCGTCCATTTTGTTGACGCAGGCGTGGATACCGGCTCCATCATCGCGCAGCGGCCCGTAGCCGTGAATGCGGACGACGATGAGGCCAGCCTCCACGAACGCATCAAACAGGTAGAGCGCGAACTCATCGTGGAGGTGCTGCGCGCAGCAGACGTCCATGACGAGAAACTAACTATTCAACTCGCAGACTAAGACTTTTCGAAAGGCTTAATCCTCCTCATGAGCGAAGACCGCAAGCAGGTAAAGCGCGCCCTTATCAGCGTGTACGACAAGACCGGGCTGGAGGATCTAGCCCGCGCCCTCGATAAGGCAGGCGTGGAAATCGTCTCCACCGGCTCCACCGCGAAGAAAATCGCAAACCTGGGCATTGAGGTCAATCCGGTAGAAAAGCTCACCGGCTTCCCGGAGTGCTTGGAAGGCCGCGTTAAGACGCTGCACCCGCGCGTGCACGCCGGCATTTTGGCCGATACCCGCAAGGAAGATCACCTCAACCAGCTCTCCGAGCTCGAGGTAGAGCCTTTCCAGCTCGTAGTGGTCAACCTGTACCCCTTCCGCGAGACCGTTGCTTCTGGCGCGGACTTCGATGGCTGCGTGGAACAGATTGATATCGGCGGCCCATCCATGGTGCGCGCGGCTGCAAAGAATCACCCGTCTGTCGCCGTTGTCGTGGACCCCTCTCGCTACGGTGAGGCCGTTGAAGCCGTCAACAATGGTGGTTTCACCCTAGAGCAGCGCCGCGGCCTAGCACGCGATGCTTTCCTGCACACCGCGGATTATGACGCGGCCGTCTCCGAGTGGTTCGTGGATCAGCTCAGCGAAGAGGGACAAACCACCCCGCTGCGCTACGGCGAGAACTCTCACCAGGCGGCCACCGTTACCCGCATCGGTTCCAAGGGCCTTGCCAATGCCACCCAGTTCAATGGCAAGGAGATGAGCTACAACAACTACCAGGATGCGGATGCCGCTTGGCGCGCCGCTTGGGATCACGAGCGCCCCTGCGTAGCGATTATCAAGCACACCAACCCATGCGGCATCGCCGTGTCTGAGGAGTCCATCGCCGCTGCCCACCGCGCGGCGCATGCGTGCGACCCAATGTCCGCCTTCGGCGGGGTGATTGCCGTCAACCGCGAGGTCACCGTGGAGATGGCCGAGCAGGTCAAGGAGATCTTCACCGAGGTCATCGTCGCTCCGTCCTATGAGGACGGCGCCATTGAGGTGCTTAAGGCAAAGAAAAACCTGCGCGTGCTGCAGGCTGAGCACGAGGAACAGCACGAAGAGCGCAAGTACATCTCCGGCGGCATGCTCACCCAGCAGCCCGATACCTACCAGGCTGAGGGCGATAACCCAGCCAATTGGACCCTGGCCGCAGGTGAGGCCCTCAACGAATCCGACCTGGCTGAACTCGAGTTCGCATGGCGTGCCGTGCGCGCGGTGAAGTCCAATGCGATCTTGCTGGCCAAGGACAATGCGACCGTGGGCGTGGGCATGGGCCAGGTCAATCGCGTCGACTCCGCCAAGCTTGCCGTCGAACGCGCCAACAGCCTGGCCGATGGCGCCAACCGTACCGAGGGTTCCTTCGCTGCTTCCGACGCTTTCTTCCCGTTTGCCGATGGTCTGCAGGTGCTTCTCGACGCCGGCGTTAAGGCCGTCGTCCAGCCCGGCGGCTCCATCCGCGACGAAGAAGTCATCGCGGCAGCGAAGGAAGCCGGCGTTACTTTGTACCTGACCGGTACCCGCCACTTCGCGCACTAGCCTAAGCTAAATGCCATGACATTCCCTATCCGCCGGGCCTGGGGCCCGGCAGCCGCCCTTATCGCCTGGGCGCTCACCCTAAGCGCCTGCGGCGACGAGGACGCGGCGAATAATTCCCCTACCTTTGTCAACACCGAAGCACGCGGCATGGCCGATCCCCTGTATGGGGAGACGAAGGCCGCATCGTCCCCGGCTTCATCTATGGCACCAGCTCCGGAGTCCGACTCGTCCGCCTCCACGGAGCCATCGGCCCCGGCCCAGGCCCCTGCCGGTGACGTCCAAGCCGTGCTTGACCGCATCGTGGCAGAACATGGAAACGTGGGCATTGCGGTCTCCGATGGCACCACCACCGTCGAGGCCGGGCGCACCGCTCCCGAAGCCGCGTGGTCAACCTCCAAGGTGCCCGTGCTCATCGCGGCAAATCGCACGCGTGCTGCCGATAACCAGTTGGTGTCTTCCGCGATTACCTACTCCGATAACGAGGCCGCCAAGACCGCGTGGGCGGCACTGGGAGAGGGAGCTGCTGCCGCACAGGCCGCCCAAAGCGTTATTGCAGAGGCCGGCGATACCGCCACCCAGGTCCAATCCCAGGTCACCCGCCCGGAATTTACGGCCTTTGGCCAAACAATGTGGAGCGTGGGCAACCAGGCAAAGTTTATGGCTGGGTTGCGCTGCGTTGAGGCAGCGCAGCCGATTATCGACGCCATGGGGGTCGCCGATCCCACACAAAGCTATGGCCTACGCACCTTGCCAGGTTCCTTTATGAAGGGCGGCTGGGGGCCGAGCCCCGCCGGTGCCTACGATGTGCGCCAGATGGGCATAGTGCAGCTGGGTGGCCACGACGTCGCCGTAGCAATGATTGCCTCTGCCCCCGATGGTCAGTACGCCTCCGCGCAATCGGTTCTTACCTCTATGGCCGAGGACCTTGCTCAAGCCGATACGCAATGGCCAAACCCAGCCTGTTAGGTCCTAACACTAGAAAGGAAAACTAATGACTTCTGGCTCTCGCCTTCGCTCGCTCATCATTGCGGGCTTAGTCCCGCTCGTGGCAGCTAGCCTTGCGCTTAGCGGTTGCAACGACTCTAAGGATGAAGCCGCCCCCAGCTTCAAAGGGGAGGGCAGTGGAATGACCACGGTCAATAACTCCGATGAGGAAACGGAGGGTGCCGAGGAAACCACTGCTGCCAAAAAGACCGTGACAAAGGAGGAGGAAGCTCCAGAGGAACCACCGGTGGTCACGGTCACGCAGACGGAAAAGCAGGAGTCCTCATCCTCCGCTGACGACGGTTATAAGACGGGTGAAGGCAACTACATTTCTGACTTCAATGGGCACGGATGGCTCGATGGTGGCTACGTAACCTGTAACCGCTTTGAGCGTGCCTTGTTTGCCGGTTCTGGGCCAGACGGCAGGGTCATCATTTGTGAAACCGGTGGTGGCGTCAAGTTCTATCGCTCGTCGATGTTTGATGGTCAGTTCGAAACGAGCGACGTTTCTCAAGACGGCAATAACTACTATGTCAATGCGGATCCGTCTATCATCGTTGTGACTCCGAGCGGCGTGAGTGTGCGCGAAGGTGGCGGATTGGCCACCACGGGCGAGTTCACGGAGTCGTGGCAGCGCTAAGGAAGAGTTAGCGCGCCTTCTTCTTGCGGTCGGCCGCTGCGGCGGCGGCCGCGGAGATAGAATCGTTGCGGTTCTTTAGCAGCTCGAGGGTGGTCTCTTCGGCGTTAGCGGGGACAGTGGCGCCAAGGACGGCCAAGGCGGCGTCGGCAAGCATAGCGGCCGTCTTTGGCACAGACTGGGAAGCATCAAAGGGTGGGTTGCCGTCGTTGGGGCGCATTTCAATGACCGAAAGTGCGATATGGAAGGGCAGCTCCACGCGCGGATCATCCTCGCCCACAATGGCGGCGGCGTTAGAACGGAAATGGTTTTGCAAGCGATCGCGCGACTCGTGGTACTCCGAGAACTCTAAAGAATTGGCCACCGGAAGCTGATACAGGCGGCCAACATTCCAGCCGCTGGTCAGCAACAGGCGCGATTCTGCGGCCACCAAGGACCACAGGCGCTGTTCCGGATCTGCCTCAGTCCCTGCCAGCTCATCGGCCAATTCTAGGGAAGGCTCGATGGTGGAATTGAGCAGCGTTAGGAAGATCTCCGTCTTGGACGGAAAATGATAGTACAGCGACGCCTGACGGATTCCCACTGCATCTGCAATCTGGTGCGTGGACGTGGTGGCAAAGCCTTGGGTGGTGAAAAGCTCCGAGGAAGCGTCCAAGATCTCCTCGCGGGCGCTATTGCCCCTGCGCCGCGGACTGTGTTTGCGCGGCCTACCGACATTGCCTGCCATGCGGTGGGACGCCTCCTTTCACAAAAGAGAATTCACTTTTAATAACCAACTGTACAATCTTAAGTCCGACTAGGTACTGCTTCCGAATCCGCACCGTAGAGACTATTTATATTCTTCCGCTCGCCGGGTAATGGACTCAAACGTGGCCGATACAATCCGGCACGCCGAACCGTACGCGGTACGGTCCAGTGGTGGTAGATCCCGCAGCGTCGCCGCGTGATCGCTGACGCGCTCATACCAGCGCCGCAACTCTAAAGCGTAGCCGGTACGCCACGCTAGATCTAAAGATTCCGCATCGGAGGCGCTAAGTAAACCGCGCTCCACGCCAATCGCCAAGCGGTCTACAGTCGGGCGCGGTCCCGGAGCCGCCCACCGAGCGACGGCCGCAATAGGGGAGAGCAGGGTGGTCTTGATATCCACCGCGGTATCGCGATCCGGTAGCCCGTCCACCATCTTGAGCGCAGGCGGGCGCTGAGACAATGCCTCCTCAAGAAGCGCGTGCTCGCCACCACTTCCCAGTGGTAATCCGGCGTCTACTCGGGTAGCGATAGAGTCGGTGGCTTCCTGAGCTTGAAGTCCAACATCAGCGAAGACGCCCTGTAGGTCTGCATCCTGGCCAATCCACTCTACGGGTATGGACGGCAGTTGGTCGCCACGGGCGGCCGCGCCGGTCAGACGCACAGGGGCATTAACGCCGGGAGCTCGGACAATATCCGTGACTAAACGGGAATACCAGTGTGCCAGTTCAATCTCGTTGTCCTGGTGGGCTACCGCATTTCGCAGGATATCTTGGGCCTCTGCGAGCAGACCGCGTGCCGTAGCTCGGGACTGGCAGTGCGGGGCGAGCTCGGAGAGATCGAGTAGGGATTGGTGCAGGGCCATTGCTCACTGCCTTTCACTTGTGCGGGCTTTTTCCCGGCTGCTGCGGGGTACACGAATAAACTCAATCTAACACCTCGAACTCCTTGGTATGAACAGTGGGCCAGCGTGGAGGTGAAAAGCGGTGCGGTGAGGGATAGAGCGTTAAAACGACTTTCGCCGCCTGCCCTCAAGGAGGGAGGCGGCGAAAGCTTATGGTTCTTTTACCGTGTCACACTTACCAGCGGCAAAAGTGCGCTGTTGATACCCAGCTACTGTTTAGCGGGTGGTGAACGGCAGGAGAGCCATTTCGCGTGCGTTCTTGACTGCGGTAGCAACCTGGCGCTGCTGCTGCGGGGTCAGACCGGTGACGCGACGGGAACGGATCTTGTGACGATCCGAGATGAACAGACGCAGAGTCTTGGTGTCCTTGTAGTCCACCTTCTCGATGCCCTCAGCCTTCAAAGGGTTCTTCTTCGGGCGACGGCTCTGCTCCATACGGAACTTCTTTTGGTTATTGCGCTTATTAGCCATTGTGCAATTACCCCTTTACCAGCTGGACTTACGAACGCCCGGCAGCTCACCACGGTGAGCCATGCCGCGCATACGGACACGGGACAGGCCGAACTTGCGGAGGTAACCGCGTGGGCGGCCATCGGCAGCGTCACGGTTACGTACGCGGGCTGGGGAAGCGTCACGAGGCTGGCGGTTCAGCTCGAACTGAGCCTCCAAGCGCTCGTCATCCGGGGTGTTCGGGTTCTTGATGATCTTCTTGAGTTCAGCGCGACGCTCCGCATAGCGGGCGACGATTTCCTTGCGCTGCTCGTTCTTAGCGATCTTGGACTTCTTGGCCATTGATTATCGCTCCTCGCGGAATTCGACGTGCTTGCGGGCAATCGGATCGAACTTCTTCAGGGTGATGCGATCCGGGTTATTGCGCTTGTTCTTGCGGGTCACGTAGGTGTAACCGGTGCCCGCAGTGGACTTCAGCTTGATGATCGGGCGGATATCGTTACGTGCCATACTTAAATCTTCTCCCCACGTGCGCGAATCTTAGCCACAACGGACTCGATGCCATCGCGGTCGATGATCTTCATGCCCTTGGTGGAAACATTCAGGGTGATGGTACGGCCCTCAGAGGGCAGGTAGTAGCGACGACGCTGCACGTTGGCGTTCCAACGGCGCGAAGTGCGGCGGTGCGAGTGCGAGACCTGCTTGCCGAATTCCGGCTTGCGGCCCGTTACCTGGCAAATAGCCGACATGGGTCTTCTTTCTCCTAGCCGCCCACATCGTGGCTATAAACAATGGAACGCCGACTGCCGAGTGAGGGTGGCAGTGCTCAGGAAGTGAGGTGTGAGCTGGTGCGGCGTCATCGTCAAACACCAGTAGACGGGGCGTAAAACGTATATTTTGACAACAGCAAGGGAAAATCTTACAGCCTTGGGCGGAAAATACCTAATCGCTTCCTTGCCGTCGTTTGTGGCCTGTTTGCCGTGCTGGGGTGGCATTTGCCTGCGGGGCGTCGGCAAGCGTGGTGCAAGAAACGTGTGTGAAACGAGTGGTTGGCACCGGTTGGGGATTTCGTATCTGGGGTAGTTGACTGTAGGATAATTCAGGTTGTTGACCCATACCGCACGGTACGGGGTCGACAGAGTAAGAACTGTACGTCCCAACTCGGGCACGATCCATGCCGATGTGTGTGGAACCGACCCGAAGTCCAACCCTGAGGGAATATATATGAAGAAAGATATTCACCCGGATTACCACCCGGTAGTCTTCCGTGATGCTGGTACCGGTCACTCCTTTTTGACCAAGTCCACCGCTTCCTCCGACCGCACCGTGGAGTGGGAAGACGGCAACGAGTACCCACTGATCGTCGTTGACGTTACCGCTGAGTCCCACCCGTTCTGGACTGGTGCACAGCGCGTTATGGATACCGCCGGCCGCGTCGAGCGCTTCAACCAGCGCTTCGGTGGCATGGCTCGCCGCAAGAAGAAGAACGCGTAAGGAGGAGAGTAGAAAATGGCAACTCCTAAGTTTAAGAAGTCCCGTGCGAACACCCACGCACGCCGCTCCCAGTGGAAGGCTGACAATGTAGCCCTCCAGGAAGTCACCATCGACGGCCAGACCGTCCGTATCCCGCGCCGCCTGGTTAAGGCAGCCAAGCTTGGTCTGGTTGACGTAGAGCAGTTCTAAGCCTGCTCTGTCACTTCCCCGTATGCTCTCAGCAGGAGAGCCTACGGGGATTTATCTATTTGAAGACTAGTTTGAAGGAAGTTTTAAACTTTTTTGGGGGTCTTTGGGGGTAAATATTGCTTTCAACTTCATGAAGTTGACTGCTATCAGTAATAATTAGGGCTATGAAAATCCTTGTGGTGGATGATGAACAAGCTGTCTGCGAATCGCTTCGCCGTTCCCTACGTTTCAACGGCTACGACGTTCTAACCGCTAACGACGGCTTGGAGGCCGTGAAGACGGTGCGCTCTGAGAATCCGGAATTGTTGATTCTGGACGTCATGATGCCCAATATGGATGGACTCGAGGTCTGCCGCACCCTGCGTAGTGAAGGGTGGGATCGTCCTATTCTTGTCCTCACCGCACGCGATGGAGTGTCAGACCGCGTGGCTGGCCTAGACGCTGGCGCCGATGACTACCTGCCGAAGCCCTTCGCGCTGGAAGAGCTTTTGGCTCGCGTGCGCTCCTTGGTGCGCCGCGCATCTGCCGAGTCCATTGCTGCTGAAGACCCAGTAGAGAGCAAGCTCAGCTTTGAGGATCTAGAGCTGGATGCTGATACCCGTGAAGTAAGCCGTGGCGGTCGTGCGATTTCCCTAACACGCACCGAATTTGCCTTGCTGCAGCTCCTCATGAAAAACCCCCGCAAGGTGCTCTCTCGGAGCAAAATCCTAGAAGAAGTCTGGGGTTATGATTTTCCTACTTCAGGCAATGCGCTAGAAGTCTACATTGGCTATCTGCGCAAAAAGACGGAAGGCGAGAGCGATTCCCGCCTCATCCACACTGTTCGCGGCGTGGGATATGGCTTGAGGGAGACTAATCCGTGATTTTAAGGAAGCCCGCCTCCCCTGCGGTGGCTTCCGAGAAAGCACAGTCCACTCCTCTTACCGAATTCGCTGATCGCCAGGGGAGTTGGGCCTCACGGGCGCCACTGAGATGGCGCCTAGCTACTGTCACTGGCCTTGTCGTTGCTGTTGCAGTTGCTCTGATGACTTTGGCAACGTACTGGGTAGTATCTATGTCCCTGACTGCCTCGGTGGACGACCGCCTAGAGGCTAAAGCCGATGTCCTATTGCGGCAGAGCCAAGACCCGCGGTTTTTGGATGATATCGACCGCGAAATTGGGGACTTTAAGTCCTATAACCCCGGCACTCGGGTCGCCCTTTCACCTCCCTCCGTAAGCTTTTCCTATGGCGACACCATTCCCGAGGGCGGAGATTTCCACCGAACGGAAGACTATTCAGAAACATCTGTGCGTACCGTCGGTGGCGAGCGCGTTCTGGCCCAGCGGCATGACCTAGGAGCTACCGTGGTGGTAGCAGAGTCGCTTGCTCCTACTCAAGAGATCATCGCCATTTTGGGAACCGTGCTTCTCACCATCGTTGCCCTTGGCATCGTGCTGGCGATTTTCGCCGGCCTTATCGTATCCAAAACTGGTATGCAGCCCATCGCCCGACTCAAGCGCGCGGTGGATTATGTGACGCAAACCAACGATCTGCGCCCTATTGAGGTGTCGAATAACGATGAAATGGCGCAATTGACCACCTCTTTTAATCAGATGCTTGAGGCGCTGCAGGAATCCCGCTCGCAACAGTCGCAATTCGTGGCCGATGCGGGCCATGAGTTGAAGACTCCGTTGACGTCCATGCGCACCAATATTGAGCTATTAATGATGCTGAATCGTAGTGGTGGCGGCTTTGGCATGAGCGATGAAGACCGCAAGGACCTCGAAGATGACGTTATGTCTCAGATGAACGAACTGTCGACGCTCATTGGAGACCTCGTTGACTTAGCGCGAGAAGATGGCAATGAGCGCGAACCAGAGCCGGTAGATCTGTGCGAGGTCATGATGTCCTCTTTGGAGCGCGCTCGGCGCCGTCGACCAGATGTGGAGTTCTTGGTGCGTTTTATGCCGTGGGAGCTGGAGGGCGACCCATTCGCGCTGGGGCGCGCCACGCTTAATCTCATGGACAATGCAGCCAAATGGTCGCCGGCTACTGGCACCGTGCGGGTGTCCATGGAACAAATTTCTTCCTGCGAAGTTCGTCTGCGCTTCGATGACTCGGGTCCAGGAATTGCCCTCGAAGAGCGCGAGAAGGTCTTCGAACGCTTCTATAGGTCTGCAGAGGCTCGCTCCATGCCGGGATCGGGCCTGGGCTTGGCCATTGTTAAATCTGTGATTGAGCGTCACGATGGAACCATCAAGATTAAAGAGTCCAATGATGGCGGAACTCGCATGGAGGTAATTTTGCCGGGTAAGCCGGCATCAGGCGAGGTATTTGTCGATGGACTGGCGGATCCGCAAGATGGACTACCAGGAGCCAAAGAAGACCCGAGTGATCGCGGCGAAATCTTTGCTCAGCGCTGGTTTAACCAGGAGTAGAATGCGCCCATTTATACTGGTGAAGTAACACAGCTACCTTTCAGGAATTCCTAGTAGGTTTACAGAACAGTATCAGTCTTGACCAAGCGAAGTGAGGCATAGTTTTCTCATGAACATGAGGAATGACGATTACCGCGGCTTTGATGGAGCTCCCCAGGAGGGCTCGTTCCAGGAAGGCCCGGGTCGGACCGAGCCGATTCAAGGTGGTCCAAACTTTGAAGAGCCTGAGCAGTCGAACGCTGGCGCGCAGGCGCACGAGACTGGCTCCTATTCACAAGGCTGGAACCAGCCCCGTGGTGGTGCCGAAGGAGCTGGGGCAAGCCTGTCAGGCGCGCAGGGTGTGCCGTCGCAGTGGCAGTACGGACCGCAGGCGCAGGATTTTCAAGGCCAGGGACAGGAAGTGCCGATGGTCACCCCGCTGCCCCCACAGCCACAGCAAAAGAAGAAGATTGGGCTCGGTGCTGCTACCGCTTTGGCCGCTGTAGCAGCGATTGCCGCAGGCTCAATCGCTGGCGCTATCGTGGGACTAAATTCCGGTGGCAAAAACGACACCTCGGTGGTCAATGAGGCGCTCAAGGCGCAACCCACGGCAAATAGTACCGGCAAGGAGCCGGAAGAAGGGTCCGTTGAAGAGGTGGCTTCGAAGGTGCTGCCTGCTGTGGTCTCCATCCAGACGGTGACTCGGTCTGGTGGGGCAGAAGGCTCCGGCTCTGTGATTTCCCCGGATGGGTACGTATTGACCAACCATCACGTAGTCGCCGGTGCGGAGCACGGCGGGATGATGCAGGTAACCATGAACGATGGCAGCAATCATGATGCCGAGGTTGTTGCCTCCGATGCCAATACGGATGTGGCGATTGTGAAGATTAAGGATGTTAAGGACCTGCCTTTCCTGCAGTTCGGTGACTCCGATTCAGTGGCTGTGGGCCAAGAAGTTGTGGCCGTTGGTTCACCCTTGGGCCTGAACGCGACGGTGACCTCCGGCATTGTTTCCGCGAAGAATCGTCCAGTGCGTGCTTCCCAGGAAGGCGGAGAGTCCTCGCTGATCGACGCCATCCAAACCGACGCCGCGGTTAACCCGGGTAACTCCGGCGGCCCCTTGGTTGATCGGGACGGCAATATTGTGGGCATGAACTCCATGATTGCCTCATTGTCTAGTAACTCCACCGGCGAGGGAGGTTCCATTGGCTTGGGCTTTGCTATCCCATCCAACTTTGCTAAGCGCATGGCCGATGAGCTCATTAACGACGGCAAGGTAACTCACCCCACCCTTGGCGTGAAAGTGCTAGCGCGCGATGATAGAAATGGCGCCCGTATAGCCGAAGTTGAGCCCGGCGGCCCGGCAGACAAGGCGGGCCTGAAGGAAGGCGAAATTGTCACCCGAGTCAATGATCGTCTGATTGAAAATGCCGATGCGCTAATCGCAGCGGCACGTTCCCAGGACTTTGGCGCGACCGTGACCTTGGAGGTTACCCGTGAAGGCTCGGATGATTCCCGTCAGGTAGAGGTAACCCTCTCCGGCGAGTAAATTACTGTGCAAGACCTCTTGAGGTGCTGATTGCGCCCTACCTCACCCCGCCGAAAGGCCGTACGGCCTTAACTTAAGGAGAATAATGCCAGATTCGCAGCACGACTTGACCGACTCCGCACAGCCGGAGGGCGAGACCAAGCATGATTCCTTGATGGATGTAGCCGAGCCAGATGATGCCTTCCTGCTGGCGAGTGAGCAGGAAGATAGCGTGGCAGCCCCGCGCCGCGCCCTAATCGTAATCGTCACCGACCACCCTGGTGAGCAATCCGATAGCACCTCCCAACTGGTAAATGAGCTGCTCGCGGAGGCAAACTTCCGCGTGGACGGTGCCATCGTCGTGCGTTCCAAGAAGTCTAAGATCCGCCAAGCTATAGAAACCGCCGTGGTAGGCGGCGTGGACCTAGTCCTGACCGTCGGTGGCACTGGAGTAGGCCCGCGCGATAAAACCCCAGAGGCCACCCGTTCGGTCATCGACAAGATGGTTCCCGGCTTGGCTCAGGCGCTGCGTTCTTCCGGCCAAGCCTGCGGTGCGGTCGATGCCTGCACCTCTCGTGGCCTGTCGGGCGTTTCTGGCTCCACCGTAGTGGTCAACCTCGCTCCGTCGCGTGCGGCGGTACGCGATGGCATGGCTACCTTAGCGCCATTGGTGCACCACCTCATTGACCAACTGCAGCAATCCAGCGTCCAATAACTGCCAGGTTTAACTATGACATCCCGTGCTAATCGCCGGCGCGTATTCCGCCAATCGGACGCTGCTGACTATGATCGCAGTGCTGATCAACCAGGAGGAGGCGCTGCTGCCGGCGCTGATGAAGAACGCATAGTCGCTGTGGATGATGCGGATGCATCCCTTGGAGCAGAGCCGGAGGAGGGGGAGTCCGCGCAGCGAGGTGAGCAATTCTACAGAGAAAACCAGCCCCCGCACTACGGCGGATAATCGACCTGACGGGTCAGCCTCTCAGGCTTGGGCTAGATAGGGCCGGGGGGGGCAAAGGGAAATGCAAGAAGTACAACAAAAGCCCGCGGTATCGCTTCTGGAGAAGCTATAACCGCGGGCTTCAACGCTGCGTATCGCTGAATACTAGGCCTGGTGGCGACCACCAGTGGAACCGAAATCGGTATCGGTGTCGGTAGAACCGGTAGCACCAGTGCCCGAGATTCCATTGGTAGAGGCCTTCTGTGCCTCAAGCAGATCGCGGATTTCTGCAAGCAGTTCCTCGGAGGTTGGTGCCGGAGCCTCAGGGTCCACACCTTGGCGGCGCTTAGCGGCCTCGGTGAGCTTGTTGATCGGCATGACGATGAGGAAGTAGACCACTGCGGCGATGATGAGGAAGTTAATCGCTGCGGTGATTACAGCGCCGAAGTCCACAAAGGTGTTCTTGTTGTCGGTGATCTGGAAGCCTAGGCCGTCCACCTCAGCAGAGCCAAGGGAATTGATGATCGGCTGGATGATGGAGTCAGTAACGGCGGTGACGATCGCGGTGAAGGCGGAGCCGATGATGACTGCGGTGGCAAGTTCGATGACGTTGCCGCGCATAATGAAGTCTTTAAAACCCTTGAGCATGGTGAAATGCACGAACCTTTCTGGGAATAACTAAGGGTAGGTATAAACCATGGACATCGCGAAACTTTAGTTCAGGCGGGGTACAACCACAACTGGATTGACTGGAAAGGTCTAGAGTTACTGAGGGTGAGCCCTATCACCCACGATAACCACGGTTAGCGGCTGGCTCAGTGACGCGGCAGCTACATCATTAGCGTGGTCATTGGGCAAGGCGAGCAAAACCGTAGAGGAAGAGGCTTCACCTTCGGAGGTAGACGTTGATACCACCCGGCCGCCGGAAGCAACGACGCGCGCTGCGGGGGCGTCTTCAGTCGCACCCGGGTGGGCAGCGGAAGAAGTTGCGCCGACGGCAGTAACCACGTCTACGGTATCGCCATGATGTAGGTGCGGAATGATGTCGGGCTCGGCGAGCTTAACTGGGATCATGCGACCTGTCATACCCCCAGAGGGGTCGACCAGGCTGGAGACAAGGTCCTCGCCCAATAGACGTGTATCGGTGATAACTTCACCCTTGCTAGCCGCCGCGGTAATAACGCGGCCGCTGAGCTCCTCCGGCTCTTTAGCCACCGCAGATTCGGGGATGGAGGAAGCGGGCAGGCGGGCCAATTCGACGTCGGTAAGCGCAAGCTCTGCCCCGGCTGGGAGATCGCGGCTAAATACGGGAACGCGCGGTAATTCCTTAGCGGCCGAGAGCGCGGAAATTAGCGCGGCGATAAGCAGGGCCACCGCGATGATGCGGCGCATGAGCACGCCGCGGCGGTGGCCAGGTGTGCGCAGGGTAGAGAGCAGGCGAGGGGTATGTAAAGAGGGCATATATTTTTAGACTGCCCGGACCCCAAAACGGTTCCCGCACCATCCTTGCGCCTAAGACTAGAAGCGGGTAATGCCCTCAGCTGTGACTGCGGCATCGACCTTGCGGTCATGGTCTTCGGTAGGAATTTCGTCCACGAACTCGGTGGGGTAGACCATGGCGAAAACCGGCGGCTTGCCGTGGGGAAGCGGCTCTAGCGCGCGGTCATAGTAGCCGCCGCCCTTGCCCATGCGGTTGCCCTTGGCATCTACTGCCATGGCGGGGGCGAGCACCAGATCGCACTCGGCCAGCACGCTGCTATCAAAGCTTGGGCCCTGGGGCTCATTCAAACCCAATGGGCTGGTGTGCATGGCTTCCTTGCCGCGGTATTCGGCAAAGGTCAGCGTGCCATTCTCGCCGGAAATTGGCAGAAGGACGCGGGAGACATGGGCCTTGAGCCACGGCACAAAGTCCGCACCACCAGGCTCAGAGCCCAAAGGCCAGTAGGCGGCCACGGTCATGGACTCGGTGAGCTCGGATTCGAGATGCTTGCGCACGGCGGCGGTAAAAGCATCGTGGTCCTCGGAGGAAAGTTGGCGGCGGGCCTGGACCAAGCGGGCGCGCAGCTCGTTTTTGGCGGTGATGGAAGAGGTCATAAATAAATCATAACCCCACGGCGTAGCGGTGCACGGGAAAATAATGTGGCGTTGTACGCTATTGTGCATGGCTATAGAACGCGAAGATTCCGCCCGCGGAATCACCACGGTTGTAGTTCCAGCGGCAGGTATGGGCACGCGATTTTTGCCCGCCACCAAGACGGTTCCGAAGGAACTGTTGCCCGTTGTTGATACTCCCGGCATTGAGCTCATTGCAGAGGAGGCGGCCTCTGTGGGTGCGCGCCGCCTCGCGGTGATCACCGCGCCGGATAAGCAAGAGGTCATGCGCCACTTCGAGGCTTTTCCCGAGCTGGTAGAGACCCTTGAATCCCGCGGCAAGAACGAGCAGGTGGCCAAGGTTAAGCGCGCCAACCAGCTCATTCACCCCGTTGCGGTGGAGCAGGAAAAGCCGCTGGGCTTGGGACATGCGGTGGGCCTTGCAGAAGAAGTGCTTGGTGAAGACGAGGACTCCTTCGCCGTTATGCTCCCTGATGACATTGTGCTGCCTGCCACCGTCATGGCAGACATGGCGCGTGTTCGCGCGGCTTTGGGCGGCAGCGTGCTGTGTGCCTTCGAGGTCCCGCGCGAGCAGACCTATAACTACGGTGTCTTCGACGTGGAAGACACCGATGCCCCTGGCGTGAAAAAGGTTGTGGGCATGGTGGAAAAGCCGGCGGTAGAAGATGCCCCGTCTAACCTGGTGGCCACCGGTCGCTACCTATTGGATCGCAAGATCTTTGCTGCCCTGCGCCGCATTAAGCCAGGCAAAGGTGGCGAGCTGCAGTTGACCGATGCCATTGAGCTCCTCATCGAGGAAGGCGAGCCCGTCCATGTGGTAGTTCACCAAGGAAAGCGCCATGATTTGGGCAATCCCGGCGGCTATATCCCCGCTAACGTGGATTTTGGCCTGCGCGATGAAAAGTACGGTCCCGCGCTGTATAAAGCGATTAAGCAGATTATGGCCGAGTATGAGGAAGAGCACGGCCTAGCCTAGGGAGGTTTCCCAAGGGCCGAGGACGCGGAAGCGAAGAAAGGGCGGGCATAGACCTTATGCGTTCAGTTGATGACCAGTTGGCGCTGGTAACCGATGCGGCGACAACGCCGGAACCGGTGCGCATCGGTATTTCCAACGCGCTGGGCTTAATGTGCGCAGAGGAGGTGCAGGCTAACCAGCCGCTGCCGGGCTTTCCGCAAGCAGCCATCGATGGCTATGCGGTGCGCGCCGTAGATATTGGCGGCGAGCGGGGCCTGAGGGTACGCCTTCCCAAAGGGCAGGAAGAGCAGCGTGCGCAGGGCGAAGAGGATGCGGAGCCCCAGCAGCCGGAGGTAGAGCGTTCCTTACCAGTGGTGGGCGAGGTTCCGGCTGGTTCAAAGCAGCCGCTGCGCCTGCAACCCAAGCAAGCCGTGCGAGTGTATACGGGTGCGCCATTGCCTACGCTTGCCGACGCCGTCCTTCCCCTCGAGTGGACCGACCGTGGCCGGAAGCGAGTTACCGCTCACCGTCCAGTGCGCTCCGGTGACTTTGTGCGCCGAGTGGGTGACGATATCCAACCCGGTGACGTGGCGGTGTCGTCTGGAACCGTGTTGGGCCCGGCCCAGATTGGCCTTCTGGCTGCGGTGGGCCGCTCTAAGGTATTGGTTTATCCGCGCCCGCGCATCACTATCATTTCCTTCGGCCGCGAGCTAGTAGACCTTGATAAGGAACCAGCTTTAGGCCAAGTCTTTGACGTTAATTCTTACTCTTTGGCGGCAGCGGCACGCGAAGCCGGGGCAGAGGTGCACCGCGTGGGCATTGCCGAAGGCGAGCCGCGTCGCATCCGCGAGGCGTTGGAAAAGCACATCGCCCGCAGCGAAGTGCTGGTCATCTCCGGCGCAGTCGGCGGTGCTGGCGCGGAGGCAATCCGCGAGATCCTCGATGATGTGGGAGATATCGATACCTCCCGTGTAGCCATGCATCCAGGTTCCGTCCAAGGATTTGGCTTGGTAGGCGAGGAGCGCATACCGACCTTCTTATTGCCTTCCAACCCAGTATCCGCGCTTGTGGTTTTCGAAGTATATATCCGTCCGCTCATCCGCTTGGCGCTGGGCAAGCGTAATGCGCACCGGCGCGTGGTGCGTGCCCGCGCACTAAACCACATCGATTCCCGGCCCGGCCGCCGCGGTTTCATCCGTGCCCGCCTAATGCGAGATGCGGAAACCGCTGACTACCTAGTAGAAGGCCTCGGTGGTGCGGCAGGAGCCCCGGCGCACCTGCTAGCAGGGCTTTCGGAGGCCAACGCAATGATTCGCGTGCCGGAAGAAGTAACGGAGATCCGCCCGGGTGATGTGGTCGATGTCTTGTTTTTAACCCAGCGCAGCTAATGCTTGATCCGTTTGGCACAGCGGCGGACAAATTCCGCCACCCTGCTACCGGCCCCGCCGATGACATGCACCCCGGTTGGCCGGAGTCAACGCCGTTCGTGCAGCTTCCCTCCTCGGCTGTGTTTCCATCGGGGGCGCGCATGCGTTTGCGCCCGCTTCTGCGTTCCGATGGCCACGCTTGGCGGCGCCAACGCATCGAGGACGAGGAGTTTCTTCGCCCAGTCGAGCCGACCCAAACCATGCCTTGGGATGCGGCGCATAGCCAGCAGGCATGGTGGAATCATCTGATGTATCTGCGCACTGCCGCACGGGAGGCGCTAGTGGTTCCGCTCGTCATTGAGGTAGAAGGTCAGTTTGTAGGGCAAGTGACCTTGGGAAATATCCAGCATAGCAGCATTCGCGACTGCTGGATTGGCTATTGGGTCCATTCTGCCGTGCAGGGTGCCGGGGTGGCTACTGCCGCGACGGCCTTGGGAGTTGACCATGCCTTTGGGCGCGTGGGGCTGCATCGGGTTACCGCCACCTATCTGGAGCACAATCCAGCCTCAGGCCGGGTTTTGGCCACCAATGGGTTCCGGCACGAAGGCTACCTGCGGCGCAATCTTCATATAAACGGAGCGTGGCAAGACCATCATTACGTAGCTTTAGTGAGAGAGGATTACGCTTCCAGCGCCGTTGAGCGTCTGCGTCAAGCTGGCCGGTTGGCGTGAAATGACCTACGGAACTCTGAGAGTTTAACCTCAATTTTCACATAAGTCACAACATTGTAATTTGGGCGATTTTTGGGTGTTACGGTGCGGTTTCACCGTTTATGGTGGAATCACCATCTGTATTCAAGGGGAAGGTCTTTTTCGTGTCGACAGCTGTGCCGGTTATCGCGATCATCGTGGTGTGGCTCTTCGTGCTTGCACCATGGCTAATGGGCAGGAATAACCGCCCTATGAGTCATACCGGCGAGGCCTTTGAAGATACCCGCGTCTTGTTTGAAGGTGATTCTGGCAAGGTGGCCGGGCGGCGCCGTCCGCGCCTGCGCGCCGATGATGTCCACCGACGCGACGACGTGGACGAGACAGACTACGAAATGGTCGAGGCCGCGGATGTCGATGACGCGGACACTGCAACCGAGCCTGCCCAGGCCCCTTCTCGCTCCGTGACCATTGCCGGCGCAGCTCGCCGTGCCAAGTCCCAGCCTTTTGGCACTGGAAGCAGTGCAGTTCCTAATACTTCTGCCGTCGCTGACGAAGAAGCGTCCCCAGCAGATGCGGATACTATCGACGGGGAACTGGTCGAAGAAGCCACTTCCACAGAAAGCGATTCTGCGCCTGAGTCGCAGGGCGCTGCTATTCCCGCATCGCAGCACGCGAATGCCGAAGAATTCGCCGGCACCACTGATGCGGACGACGCTGATGACGTCCTGCTCGAGGATGATGAAGACGACGCCGTTAAAGACGATGCTGAGGACGTAGCCGCCGATGAGGCCGAGGTATTTAGTGCCCCGGCAGTTTCCACCGTGGCGAGCGATGCTTATGACTACGACGAGACCTACACTTCCCCGGTAGATCTCATGTATCCGGGCGCCGTGGACAAGGCTGAGGCTATCGAGGCCGATACCGTGGATGCTGGTGCTACCGCGGGTGAAGAGCCTGCAATACAAGAAGTAGCGGGGGACGGCGATTTCGATGAGCCAAGAGTAGACGCAGAGGCAGACGAAGCCGGCATTGATACGGACCTGTCCGAAGATGAGGTGGAATTTGCACAGAGCCGCTTAGGCCGAGGCGGCTGGGATCCGGTGGCGGAAAAAGAAAAGTCCGCTACCCGCTACCAGCGCCGTCAGCGCACCCTATTGGGCCTAGCCGTCGCTGTGGTTCTTACAGTGGCGCTGGGAATCGTCGCCGGCGGTTGGACTTGGTGGTTGGCTGCCGTAGCCGGCGTGCTGACCGTGGTCTACCTCGTTGCCCTGCGATCCCAGGTCCGCCAAGAGCGGGCACTGCAGCGCCGCCGCGTGCGCCATCTGCGTCGCGCCCGTTTGGGCGTGCGCAATGCTGACGATGAAGCGCTAAAGATCCCGCGCAACCTGCGCCGTCCCGGCGCAGTAGTAGTAGAAATCGATGATGAAAGCCCTGATTTCGTGCATCTGCCGCTGAGCTATAGCGATGGCGAAGATGGCGATTTTGACGGACCACATGCAGGACCCGATGGCTACAACCGCCGTGATGACCTAGCGGCCCGCCGCGCCGGTTAAGCGTTACCGCAGGCTTAACCGACCGCCTTCCGCACCTCGGCAGCCTGCGTTGGTTGCTGGCTCTTGATCGCTGCGTATTCTTGCGCTAATCCATAGTGAGGCACGCCGCTTTCGTGCCATACCCCAGAGGTGCCACGGCGATGGGAACCGAGGAGGTGGGTGTCTACCATGCCGATGGCCTCCATTAAAGCGAAACAGGTGACGGGGCCAACAAAGCGAAAGCCCTTCTTCTTTAGCTCGCGCGACATTAGCTTAGACTCGTAGCTCTTCTTCGGAATATCCTCCATCACGGTGGGGTAGAGGTTCTCCGGCGGCTGGTATGCCCAGATGAACTCCGCGAGCCCGCCTTCCTCGCGCAGCGCGATTGTGGCTTTGGCGTTATTGATGGCGGCGCGAATTTTAGTTTCGTTGCGGATAATGGAGGCGTCGCCAAGCAGGCGCTCTACGTCTGCTTCATCAAATTCGGCAACCTTGTCTGGATCGAAATTGCGAAATGCTGCACGGAAGGCTTCGCGCTTTTTCAGTACCACGGCCCAGGAAAGGCCGGACTGGAAAGACTCTAGACTCAAGCGCTCATAGAGCGCCGCTTCCTCAAAAATGGGAAGACCCCATTCGGTGTCGTAATACTCTTTAAGAAGGGGTGAAGACATTGCCCAAGGCGGACGGCCAAGGCCATCATCGTCATAGACCAAGGTAGTGCGTTCTGCGGACTGTGTTGTGGATTCGCTCATGGTGTTCTCCTTTTAACGTGTGCGTAGCCCCCATTGAAACAGCCCTTGGCGCCGAAAGCTGTTGCTTCCCCGCCACAAGGCGAATTTCCCAGGAAAGCGGGTGTAGCCTACCGCCTTCGCATTGAGTTGGGGGTTCAGGGTAATCTGTTCAGCATGAATAGACCTGCCGTACGCGATGCCGCACTGTTTATTTTTCGAGCGGTTCTCGGATTAATCTTTATCGCACACGGCGTGGACAAGATGTTTTTAACTGGCATGGACGAAACTGTGGGACAGTTCTCCGCCCTCGGGGTTCCGCAGCCCAACCTTTCTGGCTATATTGCAGCAATCGGGGAAATGGCAGGCGGCGCGTTCTTGGTGGTTGGCCTGCTTACCACCTTCGTGGCCGGCGCCCTTGCGTTGCTTATGGGGTGCGCCCTGTATTTTGTCCATCTGGGAAATGGACTTTTTGCTGCTGATGGCGGAATCGAATACCCGCTAGTGTTGCTGGTGTCTTTGTTGATGATCGTGATTTTTGGTTCCGGTCGAGCCAGCATGGACGGGGTGCTCAGCAATGTTGACGCATAGTCAGGTCCAAGCGGCCGTCTCTGCGCAACTGGACGGCGAGCACTCCGAACTGTCTAAGGACGTCATCGATGCCCACCTAGAAAGCTGCGCCGAATGCCGAGCCTTTCGCGATAAGGCGGCCGCGCTTTCACGCTCCCTAAATTTTGTGGAACCCGCAGATTCTGGCATGGCACCGCCAACGGACCTCTCCGAGGTCATTTTGGCCGGCGTGGAGCCGGAATGGCGGCGTACCTCGAGCGCACGTCAAGCCAATCTGACGGTGGCGCGCATCGCCATGGTGCTTATGGGGGTCATTTTTGCAATCTGGGCTGTGGTGCTCATCGTGCACGCCTCGGGGCTCGTACCGTTGGGAGTAGGCGGCACGGTGCTCGATCCTACCGCGGATCCAGAGCGAGCCAGCCTCCTCATGGAGGGTGCAGCGATGCGCTTTGGAATGGCTTGTGGCTTGTTGTTTAGCGCGTGGCGCCCCGCGGCGGTTACCGGTCTACTGCCTGTATCGGCCACGATGTTTGCCTTCTTGTTTGGCTTTGGCATGCGCGATATGGCACTAGGCACCATGACTATTGAGCAGGTGTATTTCCTTATCGCCACGGCTCTTGCGACCATTAGTTTGGGGTGGGCCTGGGCTGCCGAAAAGGGCTACTTAGTGCGCGCCTGGTGGAAGTCCCTTAATGCACAGCCACAATAATGATGATTGCGCGTGGCTAGGTCCAGCTGGGCAACCACATCATGGAGTGGTACCAAGAATCAGGGATCTTGTAGCCGTACAAAATCGGCGAGAAGTAGAAAAACATCGCCACGACCAAGGCTAGATAGAACACGGCGGCGATAGTACCCCAGCGCACGGAACCGCCAGCCAAGCTTTGGAGCCATTCCCAACGCACCGGTCTGCCGTGGCCGATGAGTTGGCCCAGAGCCAAAGCAATAAGCACGATGACAAAGGGAATAAAGGCTGTGGCGTAAAAGAAGTACATCTGACGGTCAAAGGCCGCGAGCCACGGCAAGAAGCCAGCGGCAAAACCTACTAAGGGGATGAGGAAAGCGCGGTTGCGGCGGATGAGAAGTGACCACAGGCCCCACAGGACAGCCGGGATGACCAGCCACCAGACGGCCGGGGTGCCAAAGAGGTAGAGCATCTTGCGGCACTCATTGCTGCCATCACCGCACTGTAGGTCGGTGGAGGAGTAATACAAGATGGGGCGAGCAGCCAGGAGCCAAGCCCATGGCTTGGAATCCCACGGGTGATGGTGGCCTCCGGAGGAAGTCAAGCTCGCGTGGAATTCCAGGACAGAAGAGTGGTAGTAGAACCATCCGGCCAAGGAATCGGGGAGATGCAATAGCCACGAACCATCCTCGATGGTCCCGTCTACTTTGGCGTGGCGGTACACGGCAGTTTCAGAGGCGAACCAGGCCCGCCAAGTCCACGCGTAGAGCAGCACGGGTACCAGCACGATAGAAGCCAAGGCCGCCGGAGTATCGCGCACGAGGGTGCCTACTACATAGCGGCGCACGCCATAGCGCTTGCGTAACGCGAGATCGCTAAAGACGGACATCAAGCCAAAGAACATGATGAAGTACAGCCCGGACCACTTTACGCCTAAGGACAGGCCCAAGCACGCTCCGGCCAATAACCGCCACCAGCGGAATCCAAAGCGGGGACCGAAATCTGAGGAGCCCATTCGACCTTTGCTAAAGGCACAGTGGAGGCGCTGCCGCATCTGGTTATGATCGCGTGCTAGCGCCCAAGCGGCGGCGACGACGAAGAAAACTTGGAAGATATCCAGCATGCCGAACTTGGACGAGACCAAGAGCACGCCATCAAAGACGGCGAGCAGGCCAGCCAGGGTTGCTACCTGCCAGGATAAGGAGACGCGGCGCGCCAGGGACATCGTCAAGAGCACGGTGGCTGCGCCGAAAAGGGCCGTCATAAAGCGCCAGCCTATGGGGGAATAGCCAAAGACCCATTCGGATAGTGCCACAATCTGCTTGCCCAGCGGTGGGTGTACTACTAGCCCGTAACCGGGGTTTGTCTCAATGCCGCCAATGAAAAGGTTGTCCCAGCTTTTGACAATATCCCAGGCCTGTGGAACGTAGTGCTTTTCATCAAAGACGGGCGTTCCCTTGGATACAGGCGCGGTCAGTCCGACAAAACGGGTAATGAGCGCGAGCACGCCGACGACGCTAGTGCTTATCCAGTCAGCCTTGCCCCACGCGTAGGCGCGGGGTGCAGGCGGAGCCACGGTGTCGTGCGTGGTGCGCGATGGGGCAGCGGTAGCAATAGTCACTTGGTTGAGTGTAGGCCACAAGGCAGCGCGCTCGCGCATTAAAGAGTATGGAATGCTAGAAGCATGTCTGCTTTAGGTCTGGAACCACTGCCGCGCGGAGTTATTCTCGCCGCGACGCCGTTAGGAAATGTGGGGGATGCCTCCGCGCGCTTAATGCATGCATTGGAGCATGCGGATGTTATCGCGGCCGAGGATACGCGCCGCGTGCGTAACTTGGCCCAGGCGCTGGGAATTGAGATTTCCGGACGCGTGGTGTCCAACTTTGATCACAATGAAAAGGATCGCGCCCACCAGCTTATCGACGCCGCCGCGACCGGCACCGTCCTCGTCGTTACCGATGCCGGTATGCCTATCATCTCTGACCCAGGCCTTTCCCTCGTGGCTGCGGCAGCCGAGCGCGATATCCCCGTTACCTGTTTCCCCGGCCCTTCTGCCGTGCCCACGGCGCTGGCATTGTCCGGCCTGGGTGTAGGGCACTTCCTTTTCGATGCCTTCCCTCCCCGCAAGCCCGGGCCCCGCAAGGCCTGGTTGGAGTCCCTGCGCAATGAAAAGCGTGCCATCGTCTTCTTCGAGTCCCCGCACCGCGTGGCCGAAACTCTGGCTGAGGCTGCGGATATCCTCGGCGCCGAGCGCCCAGCGGTCGTATGCCGTGAATTGACCAAGAAGTATGAGGAGGTCCGTCGCGGCAGCTTAAGCGATCTGGCTGAGTGGGCTGCGGACGGCGCTAGGGGAGAGATCACTGTGGTGATCGAGGGTGGTACGGCTGCGGTTGCTACCGCCCAAGAATTAGTGCCCAAGGCACTTGAACTAGCCGCAGCGGGTATGCGGCTTAAGGATGCCTGCAAGCAGGCAGCGAAAGGGACTGAAGTTTCCAACCGCGAGCTTTATGACGCCGCCTTGGAAGCACGCAAGGCCTAAGACCCCGTAGCCTCGATTGCGTCACACCTAATGGTGACTACAGATGGCCTCACTAAAGGGGCCTTTGTAATTGAATTGTTATAGTTTTCGGGTGTGCGAGTGGCTTAAAGCGCCATTTACATGGGGAAATGGAGCGTAAAAACCGTTCAAATTACCGTGGAAAATTCCTGGGAAATGCCGTTGAGCAGCGAATTTTCCGCATGTTTCGTTTGATAATTTAGCAGTTCGACACCACTGTATATCTCATGACAAATTCGGAAAACATGGGCACGGGCGTGCCAGAAGAAGGAAAGGAACCGGTCGGTGCACAGGCACAGCCCGCTTCGGCTTCTTCGAGCGAGCAGCCTATTGAGAATTATCAGACTGTAGATGAACAGCTGGACGCACAATCTGCTACCGGCCAGCTTCAGAATATGATTCACTCCGATGGTTTCCACCCGGAGCGCTACGACGATCCTGAGGTGGAAATCGCTGCCGATCGTGACAATATGCCAATCGATTGGTCTATCGTCGGCATCGCCGGCGTGCTGATTGCCGCGATCGTCGTCTGGGGCTTGGCCGCCCCGGATAACTTTGCCAACTTCTCCTCTTCGGCTCTGACCTGGGTCGTAGACAACTTTGGTTGGGCCTATATTCTTTTCGGCACCGTCTTTGTGGTGTTCGTTGTCTTTATCGCTGCCTCTAAATTCGGTTCCATCAAGCTGGGCCATATTAATGAAGAGCCGGAATTTTCCACGCCATCGTGGATTGCGATGATGTTCGCCGCAGGCATGGGCATTGGCCTGATGTTCTACGGTGCCTCCGAGCCGCTTGCTAACTACCGCGACGGCACCCCCGGTGAGGGCACCGGCAACGTCGGCTCGTCCATGGCCTATGCCATGTTCCACTGGACTTTGCACCCCTGGGCCGTTTACGCCATCGTCGGCCTAGCGATTGCTTACTCCACCTTCCGCATCGGCCGCAAGCAGCTGCTAAGCCAAGCTTTTGTGCCGCTTATCGGCGAGCGAAACGCCAACGGCGCGGTGGGCAAGTTCATCGACATCCTGTCTATTTTCGCTACCGTCTTCGGCACCGCCTGCTCTTTGGGCCTAGGCGCCCTGCAGATTCAGGCTGGCCTGAAGGCCTCCGGCATCATCGATAACCCGACGAACTCCGTTGTTATCGGTATCGTGTTGGTTCTGACCCTAGCATTCCTGCTGTCTGCGATGTCCGGTGTGGGCAAGGGCATTCAGTACATTTCCAATGCGAATATGGTTCTCGCCGCAGTGCTGGCCATCTTCGTGTTCATCTTGGGCCCGACCGTGACCATCTTGAACCAGATTCCAGGTTCTATCGGTAACTACCTCAACTACTTCACCGAGATGATTGGCCGTACCGCCGAGTCCGAGAATGGTACTGCCGGTGAGTGGCTGTCTGGCTACACCATCTTCTACTGGGCATGGTGGGTTTCTTGGTCCCCATTCGTGGGCATGTTCTTGGCCCGCATTTCCCGTGGCCGTTCCGTTCGCGAGTTCTGCTTGGGTGTCCTCCTCATTCCGGCGGGTGTATCCACCCTCTGGTTCGCAATCTTCGGCGGCACCGCCATCCACATGGAGCAAAACGGCGAATCCATTACCGGTGAGTCTGCTGAGGAAGAGCTGTTTAACCTCTTGCAGTCCATGCCTGGCGGCTTCATCGCTGGCATCGTTGCGGCAGTCCTGTTGGCTACCTTCTTCATCACCTCTGCGGACTCCGCTTCCACGGTGATGGGCTCGATGTCCCAGAATGGCGCTTCTACCGCTAAACCGTGGCTATCCGCCGCATGGGGTGCACTGACCGCCTTGGTAGGCCTGACCCTACTGCTGGCTAATGAAGACGCACTGTCCAACCTGCAGAACGTCACCATCGTTGCCGCACTGCCGTTCCTGTTCATTGTCATTGGCCTGATGTTCGCCATCTACAAGGCACTGAGCGAGGATGTCATCTACCTTGAATACCGCGAGGCACAGCAATTCCAGCGCAAGATGGCCCGCGAACGCCGTCTGCACCGTGAATATCAGCGCACTCAGGTTCTTAAGAAGCGCCGCAATGAGCGCCTGAAGAACCCGATGAAGCGCAAATAGTCTGCGCCCTTTAGGGCTGCCCATAGCCAGCGCCCATCGTTTCCTCTCCACTGGGGAAGCGGTGGGCGCTTTCTGCTGAACATGCGGTTCACCAGCGAAGCCAATATCTGCCCTGATCGTGTAGGCAGGAGCTGGCTTCGATAAAGTAGGACCCATGACTGAGTCTGTAGTAGTAAATGTTGCTTGGCCCTACGCCAACGGCCCGCGCCACATCGGCCACGTGGCCGGCTTTGGCGTTCCTTCTGATGTTTTTGCGCGTTTCCAGCGAATGCGTGGCCGCAACGTACTCATGGTCTCCGGTACCGACGAACACGGCACTCCGTTGTTGGTACAAGCGGACAAGGAAGGCGTATCCGTACGCGAACTCGCAGACCGCTACAACCGCCAGATCGTTACTGACCTGGCCAACCTAGGCCTGTCCTACGATCTCTTTACCCGCACCACCACCCGCAACCACTACTCCGTGGTGCAGGAGCTATTCAAGGGCCTATATGCCAATGGATACATGCTTAAAGAGACCACCCAGGGCGCTATTTCGCCATCTACTGGACGCACCTTGCCGGATCGTTACATTGAGGGCACCTGCCCAATCTGCGGGGCGGATGGCGCCCGCGGCGACCAGTGCGATGAGTGCGGCAACCAGCTCGACCCAGTGGATCTGATCAATCCCGTATCTAAGATCAACGGCGAGACCCCTAAGTTCATCGAAACCGAGCACTTCCTGCTGGATCTGCCATCCATCAAGGACGAGCTGCAGCGGTGGCTATCCACGCGCGAAGACTGGCGTCCGAACGTCTTGAAATTCTCCCTGAATCTGCTTGAGGATATGCGCCCGCGCACCATGACGCGTGACATCGACTGGGGCATTCCCATCCCGGTTGAGGGCTGGCAAGACAATAACGCCAAGAAGCTCTACGTGTGGTTCGACGCCGTCATTGGTTACCTGTCTTCTTCCATCGAATGGGCTTACCGCACGGGCCAGCCAGATGCTTGGAAGGACTTCTGGCAAACCCCAGAGGCCCACCACTATTACTTCCAAGGCAAAGATAATATCACTTTCCACTCCCAGATCTGGCCGGCCGAGCTTTTGGGCTATGCCGGCAAGGGCGCAAAAGGCGGCGAGCTGCACCAGTACGGTGAGCTGAACCTGCCTACGGAGATCGTCTCCTCCGAGTACTTGACCATGTCTGGCTCCAAGTTCTCCTCCTCCAAAGGCGTTGTCATTTATGTCAAGGACTTCCTGGCTGAGTTTAGCCCAGATGCCCTGCGTTACTTCATCGCAGTGGCGGGACCGGAGAATAACGACACGGACTTCACTTGGGATGAATTCGTCCGCCGCATCAATAACGAGCTGGCCAATGGATGGGGCAACCTCGTTAACCGCACCGTGTCGATGGCCTTCAAAAACTTCGGTGAGGTTCCAGCACCGGCAGCGCTAGAGGGTAAGGACAAGGAAATCCTGCAACTGGCGGAGGAGACTTTTGATACAGCCGGTGCCTTGTTAGAGCAGTCCAAATTCAAGCAGGCGATTACCGCCATCATGCATGTGGTCGGCGAAGCGAATGCTTATATTGCGGATCAAGAGCCGTGGAAATTGGCCAAGAACGAATCCCAGCGCGAGCGCTTAGCCACCGTGCTGTGGACTGCGCTGCAGGCGGTCTCTGATTGCAATGTGATGCTCACGCCGTACCTCCCGTTTACCGCGCAAAAGGTCCATGAGACCTTGGGCCGCAGCGGCGTCTGGGCTGCACAGCCAGAAGTGCACGAGGTTAAGGACGATATTCCGGTTGAGCTCGTGGGTGCCGGTTTGCCGCCAGAAGGCCATGATTATCCGGTCATCATGGGTGACTACACCCACCAGCTGGCAAAGTGGGAGCGCATTCAGGTTGAGCCAGGCACTGCCCTGTCTAAGCCCAAACCGCTGATCTCCAAACTGGATCCAGAACTAGGCGAGACCGGCCCAGAGTGGGCGCCTGTTACTAAGTAACAGCGCACAAACGGCCGCGTTATTGCCCTTATCCCGCAAAGTTAAGGGCATAACGCGGCCATTAGTGTATCCGGCGTAGACAAAACAAGCACGAACCTCCTTATCTACGCCGGGAGAGGGAATTTCGTGCTTGTTTTGGACGCCTAGCAGAAATTGCAGCGATTAGCGCTCGAAGTCGAGCTGGAGGTGCACCAAGCCGAGACGTACTCCATCCTTGGTGTGAATATTTGGCATCCGTCCGGTCTCGGTGAAACCGAATTTTTTATGCAGGGCGATTGAGCCTTCATTGGTGTCGACGATATAGGTGATCATTGTCTGGACGTAGTCATCGTCTGCGGCATAGTCCATCAGGGCGTCGAGAAGCTCGGAGCCTACGCCCTTGCCTCGGGCGGACGGGGCGATGTAGACGGAATCTTCTACGGTGCCGTAGTAGATGGCTGGGGTCACAAATTGGAAGTAGGCCGCCCAACCGATGATTTCATCATCGTGCACGGCAACGAAGACTGGGGAGCCGGCCTTAAACATGTCTTTGAGCCACTCTTCGCGCTCGGCCACATCTTCTTGCCATGTGACCAGATTAGCGGCGGGTTTCGCTGCGGAGCCGGCGTTGTAGATGGCGGTGAGCGCGGGGGCGTCGGCAAGCTCGGCAGGGCGGATATGCATAGAAATTCCTTTACACCAGAAGTTGTAGGTGGGCGAGGCTAAGCCAGTGATCGAACTTGTAGCAAACCTCTTTAAGAGTACCCACGTTTTCAAACCCGAACTTTTCATGCAACTTTACTGATGCCGCATTGGTCGGGACCACCAGCGCGAGCAATGAATGCACTTTCTTATCGGCGCGGGCTGCCTCAACGAGGGCGCCGAGGAGCGCGGTGCCCACGCCTTGTCCCTGCGCGGTAGGGGAGAGATAGATGGTGGTCTCATAGCAGCCGGTCCACACCCGCGGATCGCGGTAAGGGTCATAGAGCGCCCAGCCCAAGTGATCACCGGAATCAGACTCGGCAATAAGGCAAGGGCAGTCCTCCTTCCAGATGTGGCGCAGGTAGTCTTCGCGCTCTGCAATGCTGGCGGGGCTCGCGCGGAAAATGACGTCTGTGTGCTCGATAGCCCAGTTGAGGGTATCCGTCATGGCGGGCACATCCGCAAGGACAGCGGGTCTGATCAACATGGCAGCCAATATTACAATTGTGGGCATGGCTAAAAAGAAGCGACGTCCTACTCCCGTTCCAGCGCCGGGCTTAAATGGCTTGGTTGATGCGCACACGCACCTGTTTTCTCATAAGGACACCGATGAGGTCTTGGTGAATCGCGCGCGCACGGCTGGTATCGGCCGCATGGTGACAGTTGGTGATGATCGCCGCGAGTCGGCCGCTGCGTTGGCCACCGCGCATGCCTTCCCAGATGTTTATGCTGCCTGCGCTATCCATCCGGTACGCGCCAATGAGTTGGATGCGCCGACCAAGGTGGCGCTGGAGGAGATGGTGGCGGACCCGCGCTGCGTCGCAGTGGGAGAAACCGGGCTCGATGCCTATTGGGTTCAGCACGAGCCGGAGACTACTGCGACCATGGCCCAGCAGGAGGAATCCCTGCGCTGGCATATTGATCTTGCCGTGCGATACGGCAAGGCGCTAATGATCCACAACCGAGAGGCCGATGCGGACTTGCTGCGCATCCTTGCTGACGCCCCCGCTCCCGACACCGTCATGCTGCACTGCTTCTCTTCGCCGCTGAAGGTGGCCGAGGAAGCCCTAGAGCGCGGCTACGTATTGTCCTTTGCAGGAAACGTGACCTTTAAGCGCAATGCAGAGCTGCGGCAGGCGGCAGCCAAGGCACCGGCTGGCCAACTTCTGGTGGAAACCGATGCGCCGTATATGACCCCAGAGCCTTACCGCGGCCAGCGCAATGAACCGGCTCTTATCGGACACACATATGAGTGCATCGCACGCGCCCGCCACCAAACGGTTCAGGCGCTCGTAGCGGAGGTAAATGAAACCTTCGACCGCGTCTACGGTCTGCGTTAACGCCCAGGTGACGATCTTCACAAAACTAAATTTCGCTGGTCAGAGGTGGCCTGGGTGTTTGGTGTGGCAGCTGTGTGTCTAGTGAGGCGTGTGGTGAATTGGTTTTCGACTTTATCTTGCTGTTATCGTATCGTTATTAATCGTTCGTTTAGGTTCCAAGGTCGTGCAGCGCCACCCGCGGTGTGGCAGCAGCGGATCTGAGCAAGGGAAACGCCTGTGTGGACTTCCTTGCCGGCCTAAACTCTTGTAATTGTTGGAACCTGCACTACTGGAGATTTATTCAGCATGTCACCTCATCAGATTAAGCGCATCAATAACTCCCGCTCGCTACCCCTGCGTCTGGCTACGGGCGGAGTATTGGGCACCCTAGCCGTCGGCGGCGTGGTAGCCGTTGCAGCACAAAAGGATGTCACCGTGAACATCAACGGTGACAAGGTGGAGCTGGCCACCTTTGCTAAGGACGTTGACGGCGCGCTGGAAGCCGCCGGTGTCCAAGTAGGCGAGGAAGATATCATCTCCCCATCGCCCTCTGAGTCCGTGGGCGATGGAGATGAGATCTCCGTACGCACCGCGAAGCCGGTGGCCGTAACCATCGACGGCGTGCAACAGCAGCTATCGACCACTGACCTGACCGTCTCTGACCTGCTGGGTAACTTGAGCGGCGTGGTTAAGGGTGCTTCTGTAAAGTCCGGTGATTCTGACGTAGACCAGGATGTGCAGCTGGAAGAGGGCATGGACCTAGAGGTTGTTTCTCCGAAGATCGTCAAGATCAATGATGGCGGCAAGGTCACCTACACCAAGATTGCCGCTAAGACCGTCGAAGACGTGCTCAAGGCGCGCAATATTGACGTCGACGAGGATGACCGCGTTTTCCCGTCTAAGGACACCAAGGTCACCGATGGCATGTCCATCAAGGTCGACCAGGTTTCTACCACCGTCTATGACTCGGAAGAAGAGTTCGACGCCGAGCCTAACTTCGTGGACGACCCAGAGCTGGAGGAAGGCGCCGAAGAGGTCCGCGAGGAAGGTGTTAAGGGCAAGCGCGTTATTACCCATAAGCTGGTGATGAAGGACGGCTCCAAGGAGTCCAATGACGTCATCAAGGAAAAGGTGACCGTAAAGCCAAAGGCGGCCACTATTGCACGCGGCACTAAGAAGGCCGAGGAAGAAAAGCCGGATGAAGGCGGTAATTCCGGTGCTGCTGCTCCGGCGGTAGCAGATGGCTCCGTATGGGATTCCATCGCCCAGTGTGAGGCCACGGGTAACTGGTCTATTAATACCGGAAACGGCTTCTCCGGCGGCCTGCAGTTCACCCCGTCTACTTGGGCCGCATTCGGTGGTACCGAGTACGCACCAGAGGCATGGCAGGCTTCCCGCGAGCAGCAAATCGCGGTGGCGGAAAAGGTTCAAGCTGCACAGGGCTGGGGCGCATGGCCGGCATGTACTGCCAAGCTGGGCCTGAGCTAAGCCGAAGGACTTACTGACCGCACACCTAGTGTAGTGTGCGGTCTTTTTATCTCTTCTACTAAATTAGAAGCATGACTGATTCCACCGGTGCCGCGCTTTTGGGTCCTGTAGAGATCCGCGCCCTCGCGGAGAAGCTCGACATTGTTCCCACCAAGAAGCTGGGGCAGAACTTCCTGCACGATCCGAATACCATTCGGCGCATCGTCGCCGCGGCCGAGCTGGATTCTACAGACCGCGTCCTTGAGGTGGGCCCTGGCCTTGGATCTCTGACTTTGGGCTTGGTCGAAGCCGTAGATGAGGTTACCGCGGTAGAAATTGATTCCCGCTTGGCTGCGCAGTTGCCAGATACTGTGGTCGAGCGGGCACCTGAGTTTGCGGAGCGGCTTCGCGTGGTGGAAAAGGATGCGTTGCGCGTAACGGCTGCCGATGTTGAAGCGCCGACTGCCCTCGTGGCTAATTTGCCTTATAACGTTGCCGTCCCAGTGCTGCTGCACCTGCTGGAGACATTCCCCTCCATTCGCCGCGTGCTGGTGATGGTCCAGCTGGAAGTGGCCGATCGCTTGGCTGCGCAGCCAGGAAGCAAGGTTTATGGTGTGCCCTCCGTCAAGGCGAGCTTTTACGGCAAGGTCTCCAAAGCCGGCACCATTGGCAAGAATGTCTTTTGGCCGGCGCCCAATATCGAGTCTGGGCTAGTGCGCATAGACGTCTTCGACACAACCCCCTGGCCTGTCACCGATGAATCTCGGGCTAAGGTGTGGCCGGTTATCGACGCCGCCTTTGCCCAACGCCGCAAGACCCTGCGGGCGGCATTGTCTGGCCACTTTGGTTCAGGAGCCGCCGCCGAGGAAGCGCTGCGAGCAGCGAACATCGATCCCAAGCAGCGCGGTGAAAAGCTTGCCGTGGAGGACTTCGTACGATTGGCAGGAATCTAAATGTCCGCACCGCTAGATAAAGAACCATTCGTCTATACCGCGCGCGCTCACTCCAAGGTCAATATCCACCTCGGTGTGGACGAGCCGCGCGAGGATGGATTCCACGAGCTTGCGAGTGTCTTTCAGTCTCTGAAGCTGCATGACACGGTGACGTTGACGGACCTAGGTAGTCCTGAGGTGGATAAGCCGCGCATCCAAGGACTCACAGTCACAGGGCCCCATGCCAATGGCGTTCCAGAGGATTATACGAATTTAGCGTGGACTGCGGTCAACCGCATTATGCAGTACCTGTACACCACCCACGGGCCGAAGGCGCTGCCGAAGGTAGCGCTGGAAATCCATAAAGCCATCCCCACCGCCGGAGGCATGGCGGGTGGCTCGGCGGATGCGGCAGCCGCGCTGCGTTTAGCCGAGCGCTGCTATGGTGGCTACTACGGCATCGACTCGGTAGGCGAGCCGATCTTGGAGGCGCTCGGTGCGGCGCTGGGCTCTGATGTCCCCTTTACCCTGCTTGGAGGCACCGCACTAGGCACGGGGCGTGGCGAACAACTTACCCCGATGATGGCGCGCGGGACTTACCATTGGGCGCTTATCGCCTCGCATCGTGGACTTTCTACCCCGCAAGTGTTCCAAAAATTGGATGAGATGCGCGAGAAGGGGCGCGGCGGCGAGCCGCATATGGACACCGCAGCGGTTTCGCAGGCGCTCATATCCGGTGACCCAGAGCGTGTGGCGCAGCACCTGCACAATGACCTGCAACCGGCTGCCCTCTCACTGCGCCCAGACCTGCGCAAGACCTTGGAAGCGGGGATGGCTGTCGGCGCGTTGCAGGGAATAGTCTCCGGTAGTGGGCCCACCTGCGCCTTCCTCTGTGCTGGGGCAGAGGAGGCTAGGGAGGTGGTTTCCCAGGTGACGGTAGAGATTCCTGGAACCAAGGGCGTGGCTACCCAAGGTCCAGCCAGCGGCGCCGTGGTGCTGTAATTAGAGCACTGTCATCTCAGTGGGCTCGAGGCCGAGGTCGAAGCGGTTGACCTCCTTTCCTTGAAGGAGGTCGATGACTACGAGCTGCTTTTTCTGGGCGTTGGTAATGAAGGCATAGCCATCGGCAGCCTGCAGAATCGGGCCGGGCTGTTGCCACTCTTTATTTTCTTTCCACGGGGAGATGGCATCGATCTGCTTGGTGATTTCACCGGAAGCTGGGTCGATGATGTTGAGCTTGCCGTCGGTGGTAAGTACTAGCGCTTCGCCTAGGGGGCCGCGGGCTAGGGAACGGAACCAATAGGAGGCATCGAGATCTACCTTCTTCGCTGAAAAGTCTTTGGTATCGACCAAGGTTACGGAGGTGGGGCGTTCGACCTCGGCGTCCTTTTCGGTCTTATTATCAGCCAGGATGACATCGGACTCTTCGGATCCGGCAGCATTACCGGAACGCTGGTAGCCACCTGCGCCAGCATAAGCGGAAGCGTCAACCTTGTGGAACTTCTTGCCGTCGAAGACCATGGGGCCGTCCTCGCAGCCAAAAAAGATATTGCCGTTTCCGGCGGCAGCCTCTCCGTGTACGCCAGGGCATTCTGTGGTCTCGGTGAGTACCTTGCCGTTCTTATCTATGTGCTGGATGGTGTGGCGCTCGTCCTCGGTGCCCTTAGTGATGAGCACCGAGCCATCCTTGAGTGGTACGGCCACTCCGTGATGTGCCGCTGCAGTCTCTACGGTATTGACCGGCTTGGCGTCGTCTTTGCCTATGTCCTCGGTCTTGTAAATCTTGGCTACGCCGTCGCCATCGGAAAACAGTGCGGTAAAGCCGTCGTGGTGCACTACATGGCCGGCGTGCGGTGCGTTTATAGGGGCGTCGCCAAGCGAGGGTTTCGCGGTGTAGTAGTGGTTGTGATCCCCGTGGGCCTTGGTGATGCGTCCGGTGTCGAAGGTAAGGAAGCTATCCCCCTTGGTGACCATGACGTGGCGGCTATCACCGGCATCATTCAAGCGAAGGAAGGCATTCATCTTCTCCTCGCTGAGGGTCTTTCCGGTCTTGGCATCATAAGACGTTAGACCCTCAGCATGGGAGATAACGATGCGTGTAGGCAGCTGGGCTACTTCGGTCTCGCCTTCTTTGGCCTCGAGGCCTTCGTGTGAGTGGCCAGCGTGGTCGTGCTCATGGGCGGTGTCTTCCTCGCTGTGCGAGTGGCCGTGGGGCTGGAGGGAATCCTTTTCTTCTTCGGTGGGGGCAGAGCAGGAAACGATGGTCATTGTCGCTGCGGAGAGGACTGCGCAGAGGCTAAGTGTGTAGTTCTTCATACATAGGAAAAATAATGAAACTGAATTCCAATAGCAATAGTTAGAGGGGATGCGGGGGTACCCGCAGGGAGGTATTAAGATGGAGCCTCGTTATGGCAAACCTGATTAACCTCGAGCAAGTCAGCAAAACTTATGGATTAAAAACACTCCTAGACGGGGTATCCCTAGGTGTGCAAAGCGGCGATCGTATCGGCATTGTGGGTGTTAATGGCGGCGGTAAAACCACCTTGCTTGAGGTACTCACCGGCATCGAGCCGCCGGACTCCGGGCGCGTCTCCCATACCTCGGATCTGCGCATGGCCGTGGTGACCCAGCGCTTTGACCTGCCCGATGAGCTCACCATCGCCCAAGTGATTATCGAGCCCCTCGAGCTGGAGACCTATGAGTGGGCGTCTAACGCCAAGGTGCGCGATGTCTTGGGAGGCCTGGGCATCGTAGATTTGGGATTGGATACTCCGGTGGGCTCACTCTCCGGTGGTGAGCGGCGGCGCGTGAACTTAGCCGCCGCGCTGGTACAGGACTTGGACCTCGTAGTACTTGATGAGCCCACCAACCACCTTGATGTGGAGGGTGTGCAGTGGCTGGCAGACCACCTGCTCAAGCGCAACCTAGCCGTGGTTGTGGTCACCCACGATCGCTGGTTCCTCGATACCGTGGCCACGTGGACCTGGGAGGTCCACGATGGCGTGGTAGATACCTACGAGGGCGGCTATAACGACTGGACCTTTGCCCGCGCCGAGCGCGCTCGCCAAGCCGATGCCATCGAACAGCGCCGCAAGAACCTCGCCCGCAAGGAGCTGGCCTGGCTGCGCCGCGGCGCGCCGGCCCGCACTTCCAAGCCCCGCTACCGAATTGAAGCTGCCGAGGCGCTGATCGCCGACGTGCCGGAGCCGCGCAACAAGGTCGAGCTCATGGCCTTTTCCAAACAGCGCCAGGGCCGTGTGGTGATTGAACTCGAGGATGCCACCGTGAAGTCCCCGGACGGGCGCACCCTGGTGGATCACCTCACGTGGCGCCTAGCCCCCGGCGAACGTATTGGACTGGTAGGCGTCAATGGCTCCGGCAAAACCACGCTGCTGCGCACCTTGGCCGGCGAATACGAGCTTGCGGCCGGCAAGCGCATCGAGGGCCAAACCGTGCGCCTTGGCTGGTTGCGCCAGGAGCTCGATGACTTGGATCCGGAGCGCCGGCTTATCGACGCCGTCGAGGACGTCGCCACCTATGTCCAGCTCGGTAAAAAGGAGCTTTCTGCCTCCCAGCTGGCCGAGCGTTTGGGCTTTTCCGCCAAGCGTCAGCGCACGCCGGTAGGAGATCTTTCTGGTGGCGAGCGCCGCCGCTTGCAGCTCACCCGCGTACTGATGGCCGAGCCCAATGTCCTGTTGCTGGACGAGCCTACCAACGATCTCGATATTGATACCCTGCAGGAACTGGAGTCTCTCCTGGACTCCTGGCCTGGCACCATGGTAGTTATCTCGCACGATCGCTACCTCATCGAGCGCATCGCAGATAATACCTACGCGCTTTTTGGTGATGGCAAACTCACCAACCTGCCCGGCGGCATCGATGAGTACCTGCGCAAGCGTGCCGCACTCGAGGCACATCAAAGCACCGGCGTGCTTAACCTGGGCGAGAAGAAGGCAAACAGTGCTGCATCGAAGCCAGAGAAGAAGCTTTCGTCTCAGCAAGAGCGTGAAATCACCAAGAAGATGAACGCGCTCGAGCGCAAAATGCAGAAGTTAGAAAAGGCGGCTGCGCAGATCAATGAGAAAATGGCGACCGCCGCGGAAAAGGTCGATACTCAAGCCTTAACCGAGCTGGACGCAGAACTGAAAGAAAACCGTAGCGCCTACGAAGAACTGGAGATGGAATGGCTGGAGTTGGGGGAGAAGCTCGAAGGGTAGAAGCCCGCATCGCCGATATCGCCGGCCACCTCGACCTGTGGGGCATTATCGGCGCTGCTGCCCTTTTTACCTTGGGGCTTACCCCATCCATCTTGCCACGCGACTGGCTCTACCAAGGACTCGTCTCCGGCATCGGCGCTGGGCTCGGTTATATGCTGGGCATCGCGCTCAAGCTTGTCTGGTATCGACTCGTAGTGCGCTATGCAGCTCCCAGGCATTCCTGGCTTGATGCCACTACGTGGCCACCTCGGCGCTACCGCCTTGTCTCGCGCATTGCCACCGGTGCCTTTGTGATCTGGATGGTGGGCTTTGCGATCTTTGCAGTGCGTTGGCAGCGCCAACTCGCAGCCGCCTTGTCCACACCGGCACCCACCATTGCCAGCTACGTGCTGGTGGTCCCTCTCGCCCTCGCAGTATTTTTAGCCTTTCTATTGTTCCTGCGCGTGCTGCGGTTTAGCGTGCGCTGGCTTTCTAGCCACTTTCCTCAACGCTTTCGCGCCGCCTACCGCGTTATGGGCGCGGTGATTATCGTGGCGCTAGTTGGCACCTACGCTGTGGAAAACCTCATCCCAGGCGCCATCGTTGGCGTGGGCGAGAGGATTTTTACCGCCCAAAACGCCGACCCTGATCCCGCCACCAAGCGTCCGAGCAGCGCCGAGCGCAGTGGTTCTCCGGACTCCTGTGTGGACTGGAATGGCGTGGGTCTGCAGGGATCGCGCTTCCTGTCCTCCGGCGCGCACCGCATGGAATTGGAAAAAGTTACGGGCAAGCCGGCAAAGGAACCGATCCGCGCTTATGCTGGCTTAGGCAACCGCGACAGTAATGAAGAGCGAGCACAACTGCTTATCGACGAACTCGAGCGCACACACGCCCAAGACCGCAAGGCCCTGCTCCTTATTATGACCACCGGTACAGGCTGGGTGTCTTCTTATTCCGCTCAAGCTTTTGAGCTGCTCTACGGCGGCGATACCGCCATTGCTGCCGCCCAATACTCCGCGATGCCCTCTGCCTTACATTTCCTTTCCGGCGGTGGCCAAGTCGAGCGCGCTGGGGAAGAGTTCATTAACCCTATTGTGGACTGGTGGAACGGATTGCCGGAGGAAAAGCGTCCGAAGCTCTACTTGTACGGCGAGTCTTTGGGAACTACGGGTATTGAAGCGGCGTTTTCCGGGGTACGCGATATCGCCAATTCCGTGGACGGAATCCTACTTACCGGCCCGCCGCACTTCAATCGCCTGCGCACCCAGTTCGTAGAAAGGCGTGACCCCGGCTCCTCCGAGATTTCCCCCGAATACGCCGGCGGCCTTGTGGTGCGCTTTGCTAACGATGACGCGCAGGTACGCCAATGGGCAACGCTGCCGGAAGAAGAGTGGGGGCGTACCCGCATGCTCTATATCCAACACCCCTCGGATCCTGTAGCTTGGTGGTCGCCGCAGATGGCTTTCAAGGAGCCGGATTGGATGCGCGAGCGAACCCCGTACTCTGCCGAGCGCGTCATGCAATGGATGCCAATAATTTCCTCCCTCCAAGTAGCTGCCGATTTGCCCGGTGCGAAGGATGTTCCCGATGGCCACGGCCACAACTACGGGGCGTCGGTATTAGACGGCTTTGCCGCTATTGCCGGACCAGACGTAGCAAGAACCATCGACCCCGAAGAATTGCAACGTGAATTCGCTGCACTCGACGTAGGTATTTACTAGTTACTACCTAGCCAAAGATGGCGGCGATAGCTAGCATCGCGGGCAGCGACAGGAACGTGGTGAGAAATACAGTATCCCGAGCGACGGTTTCTCCCACCTCATAGGTGGCGGCATAGTTATACACATTTTGTGCTGTGGGCAAAGCCGCCAAAATCAACGCTGCATAAAGCTCCGTCCCACCAAGGCCCAACGCAGCACCCACAACGAGTGCAATCGCGGGCATGCCCACCAGTTCCAAAACGGTTGCGGTAATTGTGGGCAGGCGATCCTCTTGCAAAAGTGCATCGCCCTTGAGCGAGGCTCCAAAACTCATGAGGATCATTGGAATGGACGCACCACCGAGAATCTCCAGCGGCTGCATAGCCACATCGGGCATCTGCCACCCCGCGGCGGAGACTATAAATCCTGCCACTGCGGCCAGCACCACAGGCGCGGTAACCCCTGAGACTACGGACCTCCGTATCGACCGTAAGCTTGTGCCCTGCGCATTGAGCCGGGCAATAATAAACGGTGAAAGCACCGCCATTTGCAGGACCAGGGCTGGGATAGCGTAGTTGGCGTCGCCGATGACGTAGGTGGCAATAGGCAGGCCGATATTGACCGAGTTGTAATAGCTAGCCGCTGCGGCACCTGCCATAGTTTCGGCACCGCTGCGGGAAAAGAATAGGCGGCTGCACACCCAATACAGAACCATGGTGGTTACGGAAGCTGCGGCAATTACTGCTACGACCGGCGACACAAAGGAAGAGGTATCAGACTTAGCCACACCGGAGAAAATCAGCGCCGGCGTTGCCGCTCAAAATGCCGTGCGGTTGAACTGCAGTCGCGCCTCGCCTTTGCCAATTACACCCCTGTGCGCAAGCACAAACCCCACACCGATGACTACGAAAATGATCGCGAACCCAGTCAATACGTCCAGCAATAGTCAACAGCCTTTCGCAGCCTTTTAGAAACACATATCTGCTGTGGGGGTTATTGTCCCATCATCGATACTGCTTTAAAGGCACAGGGACCATAACAAAGCTGTATCGAATCGGCAGGGCAGCCCAGAACCACCTTTCCCAAAGCTTAGGCCCTATGGCACGGTAGAGACATGAAGCTTTCTCAACGTGCATCCATCGTCGCCCTGTCCACCGCTCTTGTCGTATCCGGAACTTCCAGCGTGGCTTCCGCTCAACCAGCAATGCCACCGCAGATTCAGCAGGCATCTTCGCAGGCCCAGCAGCTTTCTTTTGATTCAATTACCGCAGTGAAGGATTTTCGTCTCACCTTACCTCCGCAAGCATATGAGCTTGCGGAAAAGTTAAATATCTCGCTGCCGGAATTCCTGGCTAAGCCTGAAGGCCACGCACCTAAGGTTGCAGGAGAATTGGGTACCGCCACCTCCACGCACCTCGAAAAAGCTGGACACCGAAAGGATGCGCGCGCGGCTGCTATTGCCCAGGAATGGGCCGATCAAGGTGCCGTCGGCAAGCTCGATTACAAGGGCGGGGTAGCCCACGGCCTAAATCATAAGGAAGAGGGCCAAGGCTCCGTTCACCGCCTGACCGAGCAGCAAGCACAAGATCGCCTGAATTGGTTAAATCGAGACGTTCCGGTAAACCCTAGCCCTCAGCGCGGATTTGGCGTGGCAACCGCCTATGATGGCACCTACATTTATGTGGCGGAATATTTCCTCAAGTAGTCCACGATTCACCTGCCCCGATTCCGCTGCCTTCATGGTTCCTAACTGCAACGATGCCGAAGGAACAAGGTGTCGGTAGGATCGGGGCATGATTTTGATTAACGTACAGTTCCACGTCAAGCCTGAATACGCAGAGACTTTCCTCGATGAAATCAACTGGTACACCGAGGCTTGCAACGCAGAGCCGGGTTGCATTGATTTCAAGTGGTTCCGCGATCCGGAGGATCGCCAGCGCTTCCTGCTGCTGGAGTCCTACGCGGATGGCAAGGACGTTGAGCACGTTCAGAGCGAGCACTTCAAGCGCTCTTGCGAGGAGTTCCCGAAGTACCTCGTAGAAACCCCGGATATCATTAACGTCCACATCGATGGTCGCACCGGTTGGGATAAGATGGGCGAGTTCTCCGTAGACTAACCCGAATTTTTATAAGCTCGTCCTCCACAACATCGTGGAGGACGAGCTTTTTCTATGCCCGATTATCTACCGGACGCAGCACACCGCCCTTCGCGCTCACGGGGGAGGCTGAAACAGATGCGTCGGTAGTTCCCAGTGAGCGCGAAGGGCAGAGCGATGGAGGGGGGAGCCAAAGTGCTTGTCGACGCCGCTTCGAGCTAATGCGCTATTGCGATACGCACTGCGAGGACACGGTCTTGTCGTAGTTCGAGTACTTTTTCAGGGCCTCATAGAAAGCATCCGAGTACTCTCCGGTGCGCTCCGGCAGCGGGTGAACGCCGTCGGAATAGAGGATCGCCGGGTCTTCTTGAGCGTGTCCACACCAGTCTGCGACGTATACGTTGTCGTATTCCTTGGCGGCGTCTAGGACATCCTGTTGTGATTGGGATATCCATTCGCGGTCGCCATATGGGACAGCCATGACAACCGTATGGTCTTTGCCGATGATGTCCAATGCTTCCTTAATCTGATCTGGGAAGGCAGGGCCGTTGGTGCCGAATCCCAAGAATACGGTGCTGCGAAGTTGCCCAGAATCTTTGAGCTGCTGCAGAACCTGAATGCCCGCAGTGTAGTGGCGGGAGACATCCGCATCGACGTAAATCTGAGGGAAGCGTTGTTTGAGGGCATCGCTAGAGGCCAGCATCACCGAGTCACCGACGGCGGTAATGTCCTTGCCCTGCGGCATGGGACGAGTCTTTTTCCCCTTCGAATCCTTGTCGCCTTTGTCCTCTACGGGTGACAGCGGGGCAGAGCTATTTGGTAGAGCAGGAGCGTTGTTGCTGCTCTGGTTTTGCTGTTGGAGCTGCTCCAATTGCTGTTCTAGCTCAGTCTTATCGTTGGAATTAATTACGCCGTAAACTACTCCCGCAATAGAGGCGATAACGAGGAACGGAACTACTGGCCACATGGTCTTGCCAAAGCCATCACGCAACTCACTAAAACCTGGGCGGGAGGACCAGTAAGTCTTCCACGTCTTCTTGTAGCCACCGCGGCGGAAGGGGTTTTCGATGAACTGATAGGAAACCTCAGACAGAAGGAGGGAAATAGGCACAGCTACAAGGCCCAGGATCCACGACTTATCGGAGTTCTGGTTGCCTTCGAAAAGGGCCTTGAGCATCATGATGACGGGCCAATGCCAGAGATAAAGCGAAAAGGATCGCTGACCAAACCAACGCATGACCTTGGTTCTAAAGAGCGGGGTCATGGGGCCGTATTCGCGGACTACGCCCCAGACCATAAGCACGCCGAGCACGCTGGTGAGGAAGAGGCCACCACGGTAGGTGAACTCCGCGTCATCTGGCATCAGGAATAGCTGTGCGCCGTAGCCAATAAGCGCCAACGCACCGATAACTCCGGCAATGCGGGATTCAGCTTTTCCTGCTGCGGCCCAAGAATCGGCTTTCGGGTCTGACTTGGTAGATGTCATCAGAAGCGATAGCACCGCACCGGTGAGCAAGCCGAAAGCGTGGGTATCAGTGCCGTAATACACACGCGTCGGGTCCTCGCCTGGTACAAAAATGAGCGCCATCGCTACCGCGGAGGCGATAGACAAAATACTGGAGACCAGGATAGGAAGTCGGCGCGGCTTGCCGCGAGAAATCAAGAAAACACCGGTGATAAGGAGTGGCCAAATGACGTAGAACTGCTCCTCTACGGCCAATGACCAATAGTGTGCGAAGACCTGAACTTCATTGTCCGCAAAGTATGACTGGGAGGTAGCAATCTGCGTCCAGTTATTGACAAAGAATAGGGTGCCCAAGAATTGCTGGCGCAGGCCGACGGCTAAGTCTCCGCCGATCCACGCCACAAGCGCGGTACACATGACCAAAACTGACACCGCGGCAGGCAAGATGCGGCGGAATCGTCGCACCCAGAAATCCTTCAAGCTGATTCCACCGGAGGTTTGGAATTCACGCACCAGCAACGACGTGATGAGGAAACCTGAAAGGACGAAGAAGAGGTCCACGCCCAGGTACCCACCGGGGAGTAGGGAAGGGAAGAAGTGATACAGCACTACGGCGATGACCGCGAGGCCGCGCAGACCGTCGAGCCCCTTGACCTGGCGCAGGCGAGCATGGCGCTTCTTTTTGACTACCTTGCTTTCCGGCGGGGTGGTCAAGGCTTCGGGGTCCTTAGCCTGCTGCTGTAGCGGATACTTTGACTTAGCATCCGCCAGCGAGTCCTGTGCGGCTGGCTTCTGCACAGCCGGCTGTGGCTTAGTTTGCGGCGCCTTCTTGTCCTTTGCGGAAGCAGCACTGGCCGCGGCAGCGCCCGCCGCAGTGGACTTGCCTGCGCCTGGAGACGCCGCCTTCGACCCATTCTTAGACTGGGCCGGTTTGGGCTGTTTCGCAGGTTGAGGCTTTTCAGTCTGCGGCTTTGCTTTCGGCTTTTGGGCGGCGCGCGGTGATTCTTGTTGAGCCGGAGTAGGTGTTCCCACCTGTTGCGACTTTCGCGCCAGTCCACGGCTGATATCAGATGGTTTTACCTGTGGACGGCGTTGTGTCTTCTTCTTTACTTTGTCCTGTGGCGCAGAGGGCTTTGCTTGCTGGCGTTGTTCCTTCGGCTGTGGTTTGTTCTGGCCCTCCTTGGGCGCTTTCACCGGTTGCTTTTTGGATTGAGCCTGATTGTCCGCTTTTGCGGCAGGCTTCTTGGGCGCTGGAGATTTTGGCTTCTTTGGTGCGGCGTTCTGGTTGGAAGCGCCAGGCTTGCGCGTAGAAACCTGAGGCTGGTTCTGCGGTTTTGCTGTGTCTGCTTGAGTAGCCTTCTGCGGGCCTGGTTTGTGAACCTTCTCTGGTTGGCGGGAATTCTTCGCCGCGGCAGCTGGCTGTGGCTGCTTTGTTTTGGCAGCGGTGGAGGCAGCTTTCGCCTGAGCAGACCGCTGCGTGGGGAGATCGGGCTTCTTCGGTGCCTTTTTCTCGCTCGGCATAGAGTCCTTCACGCTCGGCTTCGCTGCTGGCTTGGGGGAAGCGGCACGTGCAGGTGCGGCGTTGCGGGAGGATTGCGGCGAAGTTGCGCTAAAGCTTGCACCACGTCTCGGTTGTTGGACCGGTTCGTGTGGTTTACGCTGTGGTTTCTTTTCTTGTGTACGCGGTTGTGGTTGCTTTTGGGTTTGGGAGCGTGGCGGGCTTTGCGGTTTCTGCGGCTGGGCAGCAGAAGTCTTGCCATCGGCAGGTTTGCGCGCAGGCGATTTGGTTGCGGAAGATTGCTTTGCGGCCTTAGCTTGCTGCGATTTAGAAGAATTATCCTTGTTGGAGCGTGGTTTCACGGTGCTTGGGCGCGTGTTTTCCTTTTGCGCAGGCTTGGCGGCGGGTTGTGAACCAGCGTCCTCGGAGGCAGTAGCCGATGCAGGCTTGGTCGACGCAGACGTGGGGGCGGATGCCTGCTTTCCTCGGTCTTTAGACTGGACATCCTTGCTCGAGCGAGCCTGTGGGTTGCCTTGCGGCGTGGTGGGCTTTGCACCCGCAGTCGAATCCGTGCTGTCGGATTTTTGGGGCTCGGCATTCTTCGCAGCTGGGGTTTGAGCCGCACTAGTAGAGCCAGTTTTGGGTTGTACTGGCTGATAGATCGGCGTGCATGGTTTATCTAAACGCTCAAGCTTTTTCTTTCCCAGCAGTGAGCGCAAAAATTGCTTCACAAAAACTCCCAAAGCACTACGTATATTTACTAAACGGACTATTTTAGCCCGCGCACAAGCCTCCCTCCCCACGCGGGGGAGTAACGAGGCGGCGCGCGGGTCGGCGGCGAGAATTCGAGTCTAAGACTCTTCGCTGTCAAAAAGCTGACGCAGGACTGTCATGACCCCATATTCGGTATTGGGCGGGGCGATGCGATCAGCAATCTCTTTTAATTTGGGGTGTGCATTCTCCATTGCGATGGCGGTACCGGCCTCATGGAGGAGCTCATAATCATTGAGAAAATCGCCAAAGGCGGCGGTGCGGGAAATCGGAACCGCCAACAGCTTCGACATGGTCTGCAGTGCTACGCCTTTATTGACGCCATTGGCCATGACATCGAGCCAAGCGGAACCAGAAATAGCGATATTGTGTTCTGGGACGGTCGCTTGAAGCGGCTGGTAAAGGTGCTTTTCGCTGCCATCGGCGCAGTAGGCGGCTATCTTGATGATCTCCGCATCGAGCAGAGGATCGAGGTTATCGACCCATTCTACCGATCTGTAGTATTTGGCAATCTCTGCGCGGGCCTGGTCATCGGTACTCTTGTGTACATAGGCGGTATCCGGTGTGCATAGCACGATGGTGTGCGGGACGTCGACAGTGCGGAGTGCAGAAACGGCGGCGTGAACGGCCGTGCTGGGCAGGGTAGTAGCACTGATGACGCGGTTGTCGTGCACCACCACGGAGCCATTTTCCGCAATGAAGGTATCTTCGTGCGGAAACATTTCCTGCAGGGTGGCAAGCTGGCGGCCGGAGGCAGGCACAAGGGTGACTCCGAGTTCGTGGGCGCGGGTGCTGATCGCGGCAAAATCTGGTGGAAGCTGGCCGTTGCTGTCCAGTAGGGTGCCGTCCATATCCAGGGCGATGAGCTGTGGGAGCAAAATCCGAACCTATCTGTGAATTAGTTAATGGTGGCTATCGATGTGAGCTGTGTGTCACACTAGGGAGTATGACAAACGCTGCACCAATTGTGTCCTCAATCCGTAACCATACCGGAGTTATTGAACTCAACCGCCCCAAGGCTCTCAATTCCCTCACCCCAGAAATGGTTGAGCTCATCGCAGCAGCGCTCGCGCAGTGGCGCGATTGCGATGAAGTAGAGCAAGTGCTTTTTACCTCAACTAGCCCCAAGGCGTATTGCGCAGGTGGTGACGTCCGCTATGCCCGCGAAGGGATCCAAGGCGGCACATTAGAAGATGTCGATAACTTCTTTGCGGAGGAATACACCTTAAACGGTGACATCGCGGAGTACCCCAAGCCAGTCATCGCGCTGATTGATGGCATTGCCATGGGTGGTGGTCTGGGAATTTCCGTCCATGGCTCCCATCGAGTGATCACGGATAAGACCTTTGCATCCATGCCAGAGATGAACATTGGCTATGTCACGGACGTCGGCATGGCCTATGCCGCTCAGCGTGCGGTGGGAACGCGTGGTAAAGCATCGCCAGAGTTGGCGAAGTTTTGGGGCATTACTGGTTACCGGATGTATGCCGCAGACCTCTTGTGGACCGGGCTAGCCACCCACTACGTGCCTGATGGGAAGGCCTTTGCCACCACGCTTATCGAGCAAGGTCTCGCTACTGCGCTAGCACAGCATGCCACTGCACCTGCGGGCGATCCCCCGTTGGCCGGGCTGATGGAAGCCATCGAGGACACCTTCTGCCACGACTCTTGGCAGGACATCACCGCAGCCTTGGAGGGCTATCCAGAGCTTAAGCAACTGGTGGCGGAATTGACCACTCAAGCGTGCCCTACCTCCATTGTCGCGGCTATGGAACTATTCTGCGCCGAGCAGGAATGCAGTAGCGTGCGCGAGGCCTTGGACTTGGAAACCAACCTGGGCGCCTTTATGTACCGGCGGGCGGATTTCGCCGAAGGTGTGCGTGCGGTCTTAGTGGATAAAACCCACGATGCGGCGTTTAAGCCGGCCATGCTTGACGACGTCGACGTGGGCGCCATCCGCGCGGCTTTACACGTCCACCCCGCGAAATGATCCATAAGCGGCGCGGGCGCGATCGGCATCAATCCAAGCAGGTGGGGTAACCTCCAAGGTTGCCTCGGTGGCTGCAGGCGTAGGTTCTGGCAAGTGGAGCTGTGGGGCATCGAGGAGGACGAGGCCCACGCGGCCGTCGGCAAGCGTAGTGCCCGCCAGCGTCCATATACCCAAGATGGGCAGTGCTAGGTGCGGGAGTTGGCGCCCGCGCGCCAGCTGGAGTGGAAGGTGAGGGCGCACCAATTCGGGCACCACCTCGTCCACACCGAAGCGCGCCAGATTGCCCGCCAACCGAGCCGCCGCGGTGTTCTTGAGCTCTGGGTCGGCCCACGCCCATGTGAATTCTTCTGCCGAGATCGTCGCGATGAGCACAGCGCTAGCGGCGATCTGCCCGCCGCGGTAGAAGACGGTGGCGGTAGCCTTATCTACATCGAGTTCAACCGTGGCATCGGGAAAGTTGCCCTGAAAATACATCTGATTTTCTGCGCTGAGGTAAAACGCATCCTCCGAGACCCGGGCAGCCGCCAGGCCCGGGGTTATGCCGGAAACCTTGTGCACGCCGTGGCTTGCCTGCTCGAAATGCACTGTGGTGCCGTCTGAAAAATGCACATACGGCTCCTCCTCGGTGGAGTCCATGTCCAGATAGCGGGCAAGCGCGAGGGCCGGCTCTTTCTCGTCCGTATCCGCGCTGCTGTGCTGGAGACCGCGTAGCAAGGTTTGGCGAAAGTCCAGGTAGGGGTGGAATTCTACCGCAACGATGGCCACGTTCTTGCCCTGCTGGGCGCGCAGCACCGGCATGTTGCCCACGATAAGTGAGGCATAAGCAACCATTCGGTCGACGTCTGTGCTGGCCGTACCTGACTGCGGAAGGTCAGCAAAATGCTCGGTCGCAGCGGTAGTCCAGTGCCAGGTGCTTGCGGCGATGACGGCGAGACGCACGCCACGAAAATCCGCCACGTGCTGCGCGGAGCTTACCCGTACCTCCACGAGCTGGTCGGTGGCATAGCTTGCTTCGCTATCGCCAGCTGAGGGGCCGAGGAAATTGAATTCCACGTCGGTCGCCTTCCCAATGCGTTCGCGAAAGGCAGCGTTAATTCCGGTACGGATAAAGCGGGCATCGTCCGCGGCGCGTTCAATGGAGTGGTAAGCATTCATGGTTGCTCATGATGATACGGGTGCCGGCAGGCGTACTCATAGGCGGCTACCAAAGCCTTGGTTGATTCCTGTCAGGAGTAGCGCTCCGCTTCTTCGCGCGCGGCGCGCCGCATGCGCTGGCGCGCCTGCGGATTCTCCAACAGAGAGCACAAGGCTCTAGCCCAGTGCTCATTCGTGGCGCCCTCATCCACCAGCAGCCCGGTCTTTTCATGCTCGATGACGAAGGGGATGCCGCCGGCATTGGTGCCAACCACGGGCACCCCGGAAGCAAAAGACTCCAAAGCAACCAACCCCAGCGTTTCAGTGGCAGAGGGGAAGGCAAATACATCGCCGACCGCAAAGGCCGCCTGCAGCTCGGCCCCAGAAAGATAACCGGTAAATACGGTGGTGGCGGAATCAAACTGAGCGCGCAAATCCTCTAGCGCGGGACCGGCGCCAACGAGGGCGAGGCGCGCGGCCGGCATCCGCGTGCGCACCTGGTGCATTACCTCATTGAGGCGTGCTAGATCCTTTTCTTGTGAAATTCGGCCGATATAGGTAATCAACGGGGCCTCCGGGTGCCCGCCAGTAAGCCGAAAGCGCATCTGCGCATCATAGTTGTCGGGGCGATAGGCCTGCGTATCAACGGCCTTAGGCCATAACCGCACGGTATGGATGCCCATATCGCGGGCCTTATCCACCATGGGACCGGAAGTGCAGAGATTGATTGCAGCCCGGTTATGGAGAAACGTAATGGCCTTGTGAGCAACCGGCCGCAGCCAGCCAATGCCTAGGGCTTCAGTATATTCCGGCACATTGGTGTGAAAGCTAGCAACCAGCGGTACGGCATCGCGCTCTGCAGCAAAAACGCCTAATGCTGCAGTCCAAATGGGATTAACGGCATGGATGACATCCGGATCAAAGTCCCGGATAGCACGGAAGAACCGAAAGGTGGGTAGGCCAAACTGAACTTCCGGATAGACCCACAGTGCGTGGCTGGGGATACGGGTGACCGAGAATCCAGCATAGGTTTCCGGTGGAGTCCCGGTGGCAAATATACGTACCTCATGGCCGAGCTTCGCTAGCTGGTCCAGAGTATTGGTCAGGCGGGTGACCACCCCATCAATCTTGGGCAAGAAAACTTCGGTTACAATGGCGATGCGCATAATGGGGAAGTTCGCCGTCTATTTCTGCTGTGCGGCGTCTGGAACGCCCGCTTCCTGCTGCGCGGTCCACAAAGACTGGGCCGGAATCTTGCTGCGGTCTACGCGGTTGGCATACTTCTTTGCTACCTCTTCGACCTCGTGGAGCAGGCCTTCAGACAAGGTCGTGGGGTTGAGGCCGAGTCCCAGAAAAGTCTCATTGGATACGTGCAGTTCATTTTCGGCCGATTCCTTACGTGGATTGGGAACATAGGCTACCTCGGCGCCAGAGATGTCCGCGATGAGCTCCGCCAAGTCACGCACGCGGTGGGTTTGCGTCATTTGGTTGAGGATCTTTACGCGCTCACCGCGCGATGGTGGATTTTCCAGTGCGAGTTCGATGCAGCGCACCATATCTTGGATATGGATAAAGGTGCGGGTTTGGCCACCGGTTCCATGCACCGTAAGCGGATAGCCGATACCTGCCTGCACAAGAAAGCGATTCAAGACCGTTCCGTAGTCGCCGTCATAGTCAAAGCGGTTAATCAGGCGTTCATCCTGTTGGGTTTGGGCGGTGTGGGTGCCCCAGACAATTCCCTGATGCAGATCGGTGATGCGCAGCTCGTCATTTTTGGCGTAGTAGGCAAAAAGATGTTGATCCAGGACCTTCGTCATGTGGTAAATCGATCCCGGATTGGAAGGGTAGAGGATGGACTTTCCCACCTCACCCTGCTCCGGTACGGACACCTTGATATCCAGGTAGCCCTCAGGGATCTGCATACCGGCGGTGCCGTAACCGTAGACTCCCATGGTTCCGAGGTGAACGACGTGAATATCGAGGCCGGTTTCTACAACCGCAGCTAAAAGGTTATGGGTGGCATTGATGTTGTTATCCACCGTGTAGCGCTTGGTGGTAGGGCTTTTCATGGAGTAAGGCGCGGCGCGTTGTTCCGCAAAATGCACGACGGCATCCGGAGCGAAGGAACGGAGGAACTCCACGAACCCAGCGTAATCCTGAGCGATATCGATGTTGGCGAAAGAAATATCTTTCTTACTGACCTCCTTCCACGCCGCCAGGCGTTCCTCAATAGAAGCGATGGGGGTGAGGGATTCGGCGCCTAGTTCCGCGTCGATGGCGCGCCGGGACAGGTTATCAACGATGGCGACCTCGTGGCCTTGATCCGAAAGGAATAGGGAAGCGGGCCACCCACAAAAGCCATCGCCACCAAGAATCGCTATCTTCACTGTGTCATTCTCCAGAGCTAGTTGTCGTGCTGAGGCTAAGGGAAAAGTTTACCCTGCATGGCCCGTATATTTGGGCCATGCAGGGTTAACAGTGAATGAACCTATCGTGTTGTGTGCCAGCGCCTAGTCCAGGGTGCGCAAGACGGAAAAAGTGGACTGTGCCAGCTTCTTCTTATCCGCCAGGCTGACGTTTTCACCTGCAGCTTGGCGGCGATCCATCTCCTGCCGGAAAGCAATGCTGCCGACGGCGCACGCACTGAGGACAACGCCTAGCTCATAGTCCGTGTAATCAGTGCCGCGCTGTTGGAAGGCGGAAATGATGGTGTCAGATACGCGCTCGAAACGCCGCCTCTCTTCGGAAGTATGGCTGAGGTTATCCAAGGTCTCACCAATGCGGTAAAGCGTATGGAGAGAACGCAGCTCCTTTTCTTCGTCTTCCAAGGACTCGAGCAACGCTGCTTCTAAGACGGCGGTAACGCTCTTGCCAGGGCACACGGAGGGAATATCCGCGGCGAAAGATTCCAACACGTCTGCTGTGAAGTACAGCAGGGCATCGGCCACCGAGGAGAAGTAGTTGTGAAAGGTGCGCGGCGAGACCCCGACGGCCGCGGTGATGCCGGAGATCGTGGCGGCTTCGGCACCGCCGTCGAGGACGAGACGTGCCGCCGCATCCGCCATGGCTTGACGCGTTGCTCGCTTCTTTTCTTCGCGCAGACTAGCCACGGTGTATTTCGCCTATCTTCTCTTGTTGCGTGCGCAGGAGTTCCTCGCGTTCGGAGTGCAAGGCTTCTCCTTCGATGTCCATGTTGGGGGTGATCTTATCCAACCAGCGCGGGAACCGCCATGCCTTCTTATCCAGCACGAACATGGTGGCTGGGATGATCATCATGCGGACGACGAAGGCATCGATAAGCACGCCGGCGGCCAAGGCAAAGCCCATGGTTTTAATGAATGGCTCGTCCATTAAGATGAAGGCGGCGAAGACGGAAATCATAATCAGGGCCGCAGCCGTGACCACGCGGGCGCCATGCTTAAAGCCATTGGAGGTTGCGTTGCCGGCCGTCTTGCCATTGACAAAGCCCTCGCGCATGCGGGTGACCAAGAAGACTTGGTAGTCCATGGCCAGGCCGAACGTCAGGCCGATGAGCATGATGGGCAGGAAGGAAAGCAGTGGCTGTGGGTCATCGACGATGCCGAACATGCCTTCTTGCCAAATGGCAACGGTGATGCCGAAGGTCGCGGCCATCGAAAGCGCGAAGCCGGCTGCGGCGATAAGCGGTACCCAGATGGAGCGGAAGACCAGCATCAAGACGATGAAGGCCAAGCCCAGCACGATGCCGACATAAGGGATAAGCACGTTATTGAGGCGCTCAGAAATGTCATCAAAGATTGGGGTGATGCCGGTAATGCCGTAGGAGCCGCCGGTCTTTTCAAACTCACCCTGGTAATCGCGCAGGTGGTTGAGGGTCTCGGTGGTTTCCTCATCGGTTGCGCCAGTGGTCGGCGTAATCATGATTTGGGCAGCATCACCGTTCTCGGTGGTCTGCACTATCTGGGCGTTTTCGACGCCCGCAGTACCGTTGATTTCCTGCAGTAGGTCCTGGAAAGCAGGCATGCGGTCCTGTTCGGAAACGTCAGCCACATCAACGAAGGCGATCATCGGGGCATTGCGACCTGGTCCAAAGGCATCGGCCGTGATCTCGTAGGCCTCGCGCTGCGGGGTGCCGGGCTTGGCGGTGCCATCGGTGGGCATGGCTAGGCGCAGCTGGGCGAATGGTACAGCCAGGATGCCGAGCAACACGACGCCTGCGATAAGGTGCAGCCACGGGTGGGCACGCACACGGCGTACCCAGCGCAGGCCCATGGTGGGCTTTTCGTCTTCTGGGTCTGGAACTTTGGGCCCAGGTACGCGGACGGCGAAAATCTTCGTGCCCAAAAGGCCCAGCAGGGCAGGGATAAAGGTATTGGCGACCAGCACGGCGATAATCACCGTCGCCGCAGCAGCGATGGCCATGGTTCCCAGGAATGGGATGCCGATGATGGTCAGTGCGGCCAACGCGATGACCACGGTGGTGCCGGCGAAGACGACAGAACCGCCCGCGGTACCCAGCGCCATGCCCATGGCGTGAGCACGGGTGGCCTTATCCATCTTCTTGAGCTCTGCGGCTAGTTCCTTAGGAGAGAGATCATTGAGGCCAGAAGAGGTAATGAGCTCATTGCGGAAACGATTAACAATAAATAGTGCGTAATCGATGCCGACCGCCAGGCCGATCATGGAGGCCAAGGTCGGGGTCATATCGGAGATAGTATCCGTGAAAACGGTGGATACCTGCACGCCAAGGATGCCGATGCCCACACCAATGATGGCGGAAATGAGCGGCATGCCGGCGGCGACGAAGGAACCGAAGGTAATCAGCAGCACGATTGCGGCAACGATAAGGCCGATAATTTCGGCGCTGCCACCCATCTCTTGGCCAGCAGCACTAAAGGCATTGCCCTGGTACTTGACCGTGAGCTCGCCCTCGTCGTACTTGTTCAACACATCCGTTACCGCAGTCATATCCTCTTCCGGGATGTCCATGACAGCATCGGCGTCGAAGGTAATAGTGACGGTACCGGTAGCTTTATCCTCGCTGAGCGGGGAGAGCTGTTGCAGGTTTTTCTTCACCTGCTCCTCCGGCATGTGCTGGGCTTTCATCTTTTCGCCCATTTGCTTTTCCATGCCAGCGGCGGCCATAACCGGGCTGACCAATTTGTCTTGGTCCTTAAGAGCACCGGTGTCCTTGAGATCACCGAGGAGGTTATCCACCTCGCCGGCCACCTGCTTATCGGTGAGGTCTTTGCCCTCCGGTGCTTGGATAACCACTGTGCCCTCGGGAGCGCTCATGGCATCGGTGTCTTGGCCAAAGCGTTCCATCATCTTGTCTTGGGTGGTGGTCGAATCCATCTCCGGCATGGAGAAGTTGGGGTTCGGTGACTTGGCAAAGCCGGCGGTGAGTCCCACCATGGCAACCAAGACGATCAGCCAGAAGGCTAGAAAGGGCCATACCTTGCGATAGGACCAGCTGCCTAGCCGGTAGAGGAATTTAGACATCAAGTGTGCTTTCTCGTGCGATGTGCACGCAACGCTGTGCGCGCGGGTGGAAGTGAACAGTGAACCCATGGGTGAAAATTCTGGACCCTTCGGGAAACATTGCATAGTGTACGCAATTTTGCGGGTTGCGTGCAAAGTGTTGTGTGATGGAACATAAATAGCCGCTATTGAGATATAGGGTGTCTTTTCTCCGGGGTATCGGTAATAGCGGTACGGGGCGGTAGACTGTCCGGCATGCTCCACGCCGTTAGTTTCGCCCTCCTGGATTCCGTCAATGCCTTACTCATTGGCATCCTCGTGGCCATTGGCATCATTTTGCCCCGCGGTAAGTATCGGCGCATTGCTGCATTGGTGGTAATAGGAGATTGGATCGGGGTGCTCGTCGCAGCGGCAGTGGTGATGTTTTTGTTGCTAGGAGTCAAAGACCAAATTGAGGCCATTTTGAGCTCACCCATTGCTGGCTGGGTGCTTGTAGCAGTGGGCATTGCGGTGGCTTTCGGATCATGGCGATCTAAAGGGCAGCCCAATGCCTTAGTAAGTCGTCTGCTCGAGCCGCTGCGCACGCCGTCACCGATTACCACATTCATCGGCTTCGTAATGGGTGTGGTGCAATCGCTGACCTCGGTGCCTTTTTATTACGGGCTAATGCACTTGGCTACAGAAGATATTGTTCCGGCGGCACAATACGGCGGCTTGGTCTGGTATGCCAGCTTGGCGCTTTCCTTGCCCACCATCTGTGGCCTATTTATCGCGGTGGTGCGCGCGCATCCCGAATCAGCGGCGGGCCGGCTCTTTGCCGCAGCTCGCGCCAATAGCACCCAAGTGGCGCTCTTCGGTGGCTACCTCGTGGCGATCTTCCTTATCCTCATGGGCGTGATTTCCCTCTAATCAAAGGTGACTTCATCCAGGCTTAGCGCCGCACCGGATTGATGGCGCGCGCACTCCACATAGCGCGCCGCATGCGGAATGAAAGACTGCGATTCTTCCAGGCTGAGCTCGCGGCGCACCTTCGCCGGCACACCCGCGGCAAGGCTCCGTGGCGGGATTTCGGTGCCTTCTAACACTACGGCGCCGGCGGCAATAAGCGAGCCCGCACCGATAGCGCAGCGCGAGAGCAGCGAAGAGGACATCCCACCAGGGAACCGGCCTCCACATGCGCGGCATGGACCATCGCCATGTGTCCCACCGTGACATCATCTTCTAGTACGCACGGCGTGTCCTCTTCTACGTGGAAGACGCAATTGTCCTGAATATTGCACCTAGCGCCAATGCGAACCGCGCCCACGTCGCCGCGCAGGGCACTGCCATAAAACACGGAGGAATCCGGGCCGATTTCTACGTCTCCGATGATGGTGGCATTCGGTGCAACCCATGCGCTGCGATGGATGCGCGGCTTCTTTCCAGCAAAGGGTAAGAGGAGCACGCGAGAGTCCTTTCCAGAATTTATTCGACCACTAGGGCCAAAGCGGGGGAGAGCTCATACTCGCCGGGGTAGGGGAGGTGGTCTAAGAGGGCGTCGCCAAGCGCCGGCGTGAGTGGAATAACCCAGCCGCGCCGAGGATCCTTGATGGGTAGAGCCTCCTTGTTGGTGGCGGCAAAATGAGCCGTGGCAGTGGGAGAGACCAAGGTAGCGGATTCACGGGCGCGGGCTACCTCGCAGAGCACTTCCGCGCCGGGCTGATTGGTGACCACAATGATAAGCGGGCCAGCGGTGTGGATCTCCAGCTTTTCCACCCGTGCGGTGGGGGCGGTGGAATCGGGGCGCGCTAAGCGCGGGGGCTGCGCGCCGGTAAGCCGGGCGAGTGCGTCTTTTAATCCCATAAGCCCTTAGTCTAATGAGCCGGAACGGCAATGGTGCGGCAGCGTTCTAGATCGAAGTACGCCTGCTGTCCCGTGGCGACGACGCGCTCGCGGGCTACAGACTCGTCTTGGGTAACGGCCGTGGAAAGGAATACTAGTGGGCCGTCTGGGTGGCGCCAGGTGCCCAAGTACCGCGCGCCTTCTTGCCTGGCAAGCGCGAGCGCTTTGCGTATCGCAGCCGGCGTGGGCTCATCTACTTTCAAAAGAGCCACTCCGGTGGGGTTGTAGGCAAACCCGGTGCGGGGTTGCTGGCCCGTCTCGATATCGAAGGTGCCTTCCTCGTCCGCGAGCAATTGCTGGAAAATGCGCTTCATTGGGCCCAGCGTAGTATGGGGCACCATGATTGATGCCAGCAACACCGCACTCGTTATTGAAGGCGGCGGCATGCGCAATTCCTATACCGCCGCGTGCATGGTCAAACTCATCGAGGAAGACGTGGACTTTGGCTGGGTGGGAGGCGTGTCAGCTGGGGCATCCCACACCGTTAACTATTTATCGCGCGATGCCCGGCGTGCGGAGGAGTCCTTTACGGACTTTGCCAAAAATCCCAGCTTCGGCGGCGTGGGTTCGTTGGTGCGTGGTACTGGATATTTCAACGCAGAGTATATCTATGAACGCGCCGCGGATAAGGATCTGCCCTTTGATTGGCAGGCTTACCGCGACCATCCGGCCGATATGGTGCTGGCGGCGGCACGGGCAGATACCGGCGAGTCTGTTTATTGGCAGCGCGAGGATATCAACGCCCCAGAGGATCTCTTCGTGCGCGTGCGTGCCTCGTCCACGTTGCCACTGATTATGCCGATGCGTTTTATCGACGGCGCGCCATATGTGGATGGCGCTTTGGGCTCTTCCGGCGGCATCACCATCGAGCAGGCAGAGCAGGCAGGCTATGAAAAATTCTTCTTCATCGGTACTAAGCCACGCGGGTATGTGCGCCCCGAGGTGGCGCGTCCAGCACTCATCCGCCGTATCTTCCGCAGGTACCCCGCTATTGCCGACGCCCTCATTGCCCGCCCCGCCTTATACAACGCCGGCAAAGACCGGCTCTTGGAATTGGAGCGCAAAGGCAAGGCCCAGCTATTTTTCCCGGAGGATATGCAGGTGGCCTCTACAGAGCGCAATGTGCACAAGTTGCGTGCGAACTACCAAGCGGGCAAGGCGCAAACCTATACGCAGTGGCCGCGGTGGAAGGAATTTCTCCTCGATTAGCTCACTGATAGCGCGGGTTGTGAGATGCACCGCTGCTGGGGGTGGGGTGTCGGCCGGGAAAGCGGTATGCCCAGTGTAAATGCCAGAAGGCCAAAGCATGGAAAAGCCTTTCACGTGGCGCTTTCTTGAGAAATGCCTAAACTATTCCAGCGTGTTAGCTATTTTTGATGGAAATATTTGGCTGAGCATTTTCTTCATAGTGCTGCTCGGCACGCTTTTTGGCATGATTCCCTTCGGCCCACTGCGCTTTGGCGCGGCAGGCACGCTTTTTGTGGGTTTGGCCTTTGGCTCATTTATAGACCTAGATAAAGACATCCTCAGCTCCCTGCAAGAGCTGGGCTTGGGTCTGTTTATTTATATGCAGGGGCTCTCTGCCGGCGAGCGCTTCTTCAAGGGCTTTTCTAAGCAGATAAAACACATGCTCACCGCCGCTATTGCGATCATCGTCGCCGCTGGCGCAGCCCTGTTCTTTGGGGGCATGCTGGGACTGGACACCCTGGCTTCTGTTGGTGTATTCGCCGGCGCCACCACCTCGACGCCGTCGCTGGCATTAGCCCAACAGCAAACCGGTGAAGAACTACCTGCCGTGGGCTATTCGCTGGGCTATCCTGTGGGTGTAGCAGTGGCCATTTTGGTTGTGGCCTTCCTACTGAAGCAAAACTGGCCTGCCAAGCGGGATAAGGATAATTCTGCCTCCAAGATCTTCCGTTCCCGCACCATCCGCGTCACCAAAGACGTGAACTACGATGAACTGGAAGAAGAGTTCAAAGATCACTTTGTGATCGCTACCATCCGCCGCGGCAATAAGGTGCGCGTGGCTGGTGACCGCCCCGAACTGCACAAAGGCGATATTCTACGCGTGATGGTCACCAAGGCTAAGGCCCGTGAACTCACCCAAATGCTGGGCAAACGCCAGCCGCAGACTCCATTCGTGGACAAACGCCTGGTTATTGAAACCGTGGTTATTTCTAACCAGGATATTGCCGGCCGCACCGTAGAGGAGTTGAACCTCTTCTCGCGCTACGGCGGGCGCATCGTGCGCGTGCAGCGTGGCGACGAGCAATTCTTGGCAAATAATGAAACCCACTTGGCTTCCGGCGATACCCTCGAGCTCATCGTGAAGTTTGACCGCTTGGGTGATATCCGGGATTACTTCGGCGACTCCATTAAGTCCTACTCCGAGCTGAACTGGGTAGCGTTGGGCGGTGGCCTCTTCTTGGGCTACCTGCTCGGCCAGGTCGTGGTACCGATGCCAGGTGGTGCTTCTTTCGAGTTGGGCTTCGCGCTCGGCCCGCTGATTACCGGCCTTATCCTCGGTGCGCTCCACCGCACCCGCCGCATTCCATGGCAGGTTCCGGCTTCCATTAATACCGCCTTCCAGCAGTGGGGCCTCGTAATCTTCTTGGCGTCTGTGGGCCTTTCGTCCGGTGAGGCATTCTTGTCCACCGCATTCTCCTGGATGGGTCTGAAGTGCATGATCCTCGCCGCCATTGTCACCGTGGTGGTTGCGGTCCTATTCGCTGTAGCGAATCGCTTCATGGGTCAGTCCGAAACCCGTACCGCCGGCGGACACTCTGGCATCTTTGCTCAGCCGGCCGTGGTCAACTACGCCACGGGGGTTAGCTCCGACTCGCGCATCATGACCGGTTATGCAGCCACAATTGTGGTCGCCCAGGTGGTCAAAATCGGCGTAGTCCCAGTGATGTTGATGGTTTAGCACGCAACGGATAAGGCCGCCTCCCGTTCCAGGAAGCGGCCTTTTTCTTCGCCACATGAAGCTGTGTGGATTTTAATCCGCCACGAGGGTTTCCATGGTGAGCTCTGGGTGTTCCTTTTCAATGAACGCGAGCTTCCACTTATCACCAAAGAGAGCGATGAGCTCGCCATCTTGGCGAGTAAAGATTTCCACGCCGCGCTGACGGCCGAGCTCCGGGGCGGACTCGGCATCGGTGCGCCGGGCCACGGAATAGGGGATGGGTTCGGTGACGGTTTCTACGTTATATTCGAACTCCATGCGGGCCTGCATAACCTCAAACTGCATGGGGCCAACCGCCGCCATTACAGGCGAGGCATCACCACGCGCCTCATTCTTGAGAATCTGGACCACGCCCTCGGCCGCCAGTTGCTCTAGGCCCTTGCGGAAGGCCTTGTACTTGCCCAGGGACTTCGCGCGCAGAATGCGGAAGGCCTCTGGGGCGAACTGCGGCATGGGCTTGAACTGGACCTTTTTGCCGGAATAGATGGTGTCACCAGGGGCGAGCGAGCCGGCGTTGACAAGTCCCACGATATCGCCTGGATAAGCGGAATCCACGGTATCGCGCGTGCGACCAAAGACGGTCAGCGCATACTTGGTGGAAAAGCTGCGGCCGGACTGGGCGTGATTGACCTGCATGCCGCGTTCGAATTCACCGGATACCACGCGCATAAAGGCCAGGTTATCGCGGTGCTTTTGGTCCATGCCGGCTTGGACCTTAAAAACGACGCCAGAGAAATCATCGCTTACTTCGCGGACCTCATCAATGGCGCTGGTGGCAGCCGCTACCGCTTTCGGATCGGATTCGCGCGAGTGCGGAGCCGGGGCAATGGCGCATAGTGTATCCAGAATCTGGTGCACGCCAAAGTTCAGCATCGCAGAGGCAAAAATGAGTGGGGAGGTTACGCACTGCTCAAAAAGCTCCTGATCATGCAGGGCACCATCGGCAGCGAGGAGCTCGGCCTCTTCGACGGCGGTTTCCCACACATCTTCTTCCTTCTTACCGGCGGTATCCGGATCGAAGTGCTCTTCCGGTGCAATGGTGGAACCGCCAGCGGTGCGGATGAAGTGAATATACTCATCGGCCTCGCCATCATCATTGATATGCGCCAGACCGCGGAAGTCACCGGCAATGCCGACCGGCCAGTACAGCGGGGTGGGCTGCAACTGGATTTCGTTGACAATTTCGTCGACCAGCTCCAAGGGCTCGCGGCCCACGCGGTCCCACTTATTAATCACGGTGACGATAGGCAGGCCGCGGGCCTTGCACACACGGAAGAGCTTGAGGGTCTGGGGTTCGAGGCCCTTGGCGGCGTCGATAAGCATGACTGCCGCATCTACTGCGGTGAGCACGCGGTAGGTATCTTCAGAAAAATCTGCGTGGCCCGGGGTATCAACTAGGTTGATCATGTAGGGCTCGCCCTCGTGCCCCTCCGGCGCATACTCGAATTGCAGCGCCGAGGAAGCCACGGAAATGCCGCGGTCCTTTTCCATATCCATCCAGTCAGACACGGTGGACTTGCGGTTGCCCTTGCCGTGGACCGCGCCGGCTTCATTAATAACGTGTGCATGCAGCGCCAGCGCCTCCGTCAGCGTGGACTTACCAGCATCTGGGTGGGCGATAACGGCAAACGTGCGGCGGCGCGAGGCCTCAGAAACGACAGAACTCATGCGGCATAGTCTAGTGGTTTCCCGCTACCACTCCACATTGAGGCGGCGCCCCAGATCATCAAAGACGCGGCGGGCTACGGATAGCTTCTTTGCAATGGGGCGCTGCAGGCCGGGTTTGCGTTTATCGTTGTAGTATTCGCCGGATTCAAAGTGGATTCCCTCGGTGCCTGTCAAATAGTAGGCGAGGTTATCGCCACCTTCCGCAGGCTTGCCAAAGGTCTTGCCAATCAGCCCAGAATACATTTTGGACATTAAGCCAGTAGAAGACTTGGAAAATTCTGTCGCCAGCACTCCAGGGTGGAAGGAGACCGCATTAAGCCCGTGGGCATCGAAATAGCGGGTGAGCAGGATATCACCCAACTTGGCGTTGCCGTAGGCGCGCTCAGGGCTAAAGTGCTCCAGCGTATTGGGATCGTTCGGGTCAAAGTTGGACATGAGGAAATTAGCTAGCGAAGCAGTCTGGACCACGTTGGCATTATCCGCGCGCAGTTTCTCGCGCAACAGAGAGGTCAGCAGGAAAGGGGCGACCACGTTGACCTGCCAGGTGCGCTCAAATCCATCGGCGGTGGTGGAGGGGCCATCGAAAATGCCGCCAGCATTATTGCCCAGCGCATGGATATGGTCCAGCTCCGCCAATTCTCCGGCGAGGCGGCGCACCTGCCCTAAGGATTCGAAGTCTGCAAGAAAGTACTGGCCGCCGACTTCTTCGGCCACTGCGCGGGTCTTTTCCGGATTGCGGCCGATGATAACCAGGTTGTCTTGCGGGCGGGTGCGGTGCAATTGGCGTGCGGCCGCAGCCCCCAGCCCGCCCGATGCGCCCGTAATCACAATGGTCTTGGCAGTGCTATTTGGCGAAGTCATAGTACCAATCCTATCTATGCGGCGGGGTGGTGCTGGCTACCAGTTTCTTTGCACCGAAAGCAGGTCTATACTTCAGCGCGTGAAACACCAGCTTTCCGTACGGCAGTGGGGACCGGCGCGCTTAACCGCAGCCGGATTTCTTTTACTCATTTTGCTGGGAACGGTTTTGCTCATGCTGCCGTTCGCTGAGGCCGGCACCGCCCGCGCTTCATTCCTGTCTGCCCTCTTTACCGCTACGTCTGCGGTATCGCTAACCGGCCTTATCGTGGTGGATACCGGTAGTTTTTGGAGCCCGGCCGGTCAAGTCATCATTTTGGCACTCATTCAACTTGGTGGCCTTGGCATCATGTCCTTGGCCTCGCTATCCGGCCTGCTAATTACCGGACGAATAAGCTTTAAAGCACGCAAGACCGGTGACTATGAGGGGCGCCCCATCGCCCCAGGCGGAATCCGCAAGACGCTGATTTTTACTTTTGCCTTTACCGCCGTGGCCGAGACTATTATTGCTGTCATTGTGGCCGCGCGTTTGATGATTGGCTACGGTCACTCCTTTCCGCGTGCTGTGTGGGAAGGCATCTTCCATGCCGTCTCCGCCTTCAATAACGCGGGTTTTAGCACCAATAGCGATAACTTGGTGCCCTTTGTCTCCGATGCCTGGATTCTATTGCCCTTGGCCGGCGCGCTGATAGGCGGCGGCTTGGGCTTTCCCGTATGGGCGGAGCTGGTGCGCTTGGTGCGGCGCGACCGTCACGTGGTGCACCGAATTTCAATTACCGCGCGTATGACCTTGGCGGCTACGGCCGTGCTCTTGGTTTCCGGTGCGGTCTTTTTCGGCTGTATGGAGTGGACCGGGCTTTTGTCCTCGATGTCTTTGGGAGAAAAGCTCCTCAACTCCTTCTTTGCTAGTGCATCTCCGCGCACGGCAGGATTTAACGCCATCGACTATGGGCAGGCGCATCCCATTACGCTGATGGGCACCGATATCCTGATGTTTATAGGCGGCGGTTCTGCCGGTACCGCTGGCGGCATTAAGGTCACCACCGCCTGCGTGCTCTTGGCAGCCATGGCAGCAGAATTTACGGGCCGGGAAACCACCACAATTGGGCACCGCAGCCTCCCCCGTTCGGTAACTCGCCAGGCTTTAGCCCTGAGTTTTGCCGGGGTCATGGTGGTCACCTTGGGCGTGGCGGCCCTGCGCTTTTTCGATCCGGAGTTTAGCGGTGATCAAGTGTCCTTCGAAGTGCTCTCCGCTTTCGCTACTGTGGGCTTGTCCACTGGTATTACCGCGAGCCTATCTGCACCCTCGCAGATAGTGCTGTGTCTCATCATGTACCTGGGCCGTGTTGGCCCAACCACCCTGGTAGCGGCGCTGGCGGCAAAATCCGTCAGCCGGCGTTTTAGCTACCCCGAAGAAAGGCCGTTCCTTGGCTAATATTCTCAAGGCGTTGGGACGCACCCGCGCCGGCATCGATATTCCACCCGTCGTCGTCATTGGGCTGGGGCGATTTGGCTCCTCGCTTGCCCACGAGCTGATGGCCAATGGCGTAGAGGTCCTTGGCATTGATTCCAGCGAAAAGCGCGTGCGCGAAGAAGCTCCGTACCTTACCGAGTCCATTGCGGCAGATACCACTGACCCGGAAGCCCTGCGGCAGCTAGGCGTGGAGGAGGTCGAGCGCGTCATCGTCGCTATCGGCTCCCACCTGGAAGATTCCATACTTACCGCGTCCAACCTAGTGGAGCTGGGGGTTAAAGATATTTGGGCCAAGGCAGATTCAGAGGCGCACGCGCGCATCTTGAGCCAGATTGGCACCCACCATGTGATCCGGCCAGAGCGCGATACTGGCCGCCGCGTGGCCTACCTTTTGGGTGGGCGCTTCCGCGATTTTGCAGAAATCGCTACCGATTACGGCGTGACCCAAATGGCCGTTCCTAGCTCATTGGTGGGCCGACCGCTCGACCTTTCCGCCATCTGGCGCACTCACCGCGTGCAATTGGTTTCGGTGCGCTGTGCGGAAGGGGAATGGGCCCCGCTTGCCGACGCCACCGAACTCGCCCCCACCGATTTCATCGTCGCCGCCGGCAGCCCCCAGGCCCTAGAGAAATTCTCGCAGTGTTAGCGCGAGTGAATCTGGTTTTGGGCTTTGCTTAGCCCCTCGGTGACGATGAGCCGGGCGGCCTTAGCTGCAGTGGCGATGGCGTCGTCAAAGCCCGTGCCGGTATCCACCGGGCCTAATACATAGTCTGGAATCGACGAGCCCTTGGGCGGGCGCGCAATACCAATGCGCACACGGAGATAGTCGCGCGTGCCTAAGCGCTCTGTGAGCGACTTGAGCCCGTTGTGTCCATTTTCGTTGCCACCCTGCTTGAGCCGGATTTTATTGGCCGGCAGATCGAGCTCATCGTGGAGGACAATTACATGGTCTGGGGCGATTCCTAATTGCTGCGCTAGCGGTGCCACAGGATCCCCCGAGAGGTTCATATAGGTGCCCGAACGCACGGCAAGTACTTTATGGCCCTCCCAATTAAGCGATGCTGCCTGGACATCCATCCCGCGCACCGGTTCGAGGACATCTCCACCAGCTGCGAGGAGATCATCGATGGCCATATAGCCCACATTGTGGCGGGTGGCGGCATATTTCGCGCCGGGGTTGCCCAAGCCCACGACAAGCCATTCCGCCTCAAGCTCGGACGGTGTGAGTCCTAGTTGCGGCTTATCCTTCGAGCCAAAGATTCGCGCGAAAAAATCTCCTAAAGCTGCCACTGCACAAGCTTCCTCTCTCGGTAGGGTGGGGTGGTATGAGTCAGGTTATAAGCTCCCTTTCCCGTAGCGTAATCCCCGCGCCCATGGCCGGCGGTCCCACCACCCCGGAACTAGTGCACGCAGCTCATGCCGTCGGCTCTTTCGGCACCCTAGGTTTGGGCTCTGCCAGTATCGACTCTGCTCGCACACAGATAGAACAGTGCGCCGGCATTCCTTTCGGGGTGAACCTCTTTTGCCCCCAAGATCCACTTCTCGAGCCGTACTTGGCATCCGCACGCGAGCTTGCTCAAGCAGAAAGCCAGCCGCTACCCGAGCCCGACTATTCCTTTGGCTTTGAAGAAAAGCTGGAGCTAGCCCTGCGCGGTGGCGCCCGCGTGGTGTGGTCCATGTTTGGAACCTTGACACCCGAACAGATAGAGCGAATCCACTCTGCGGGCGCAGAGGCCTGGACCACCGTAACGACTCCTGCGGAGGCAACCGCGGCCGCACGTCGGGGCGTCGACGCGCTGTGCGTCCAAGGCCCGGCCGCCGGCGGCCATCGCGGAACCTGGGACTTAGCCGCGACTCCCGATTCCCGGGACTTGGAAGAGCTAGTGTCCGACGTGCATACCGCCGCCCCTGATCTTCCTCTCATCGCTGCTGGCGGCCTGCGCACCGCGGCTGATGTAGCCAACGCTATGTCCTGGGACGGCGTCGGCGCATGTTCCTGCGGTTCCGCATTTTTGCTCACCGAAGAGGCGGGAACGAGCGACTACAACCGTCGGCTTATCTGCAACGGTGGAGAGACCGTCACTACCCGTGCCTTCTCGGGCCGGTATGCACGCGGACTAGAAACTGATTACACCCGTAGTCACCCCAACCTCCCACCCGTTTACCCGCTCTTGAACCCCGTACTCAAGGAACGCCGTGCGCAGCACGATGATGCAGTAGCCTACTGCCTCGTCGGCACCGAAGTAGAGAAAATAAACGGGGGTACTGTGGCCAACATCCTGAACGAACTATGCCAAAACCCACAGTAGTAGGCGCTAATATTTATGTTTGAAGATTTAATGCCACCCCCGTGACAGAAAAGGAATGAATTACGTGACTGCGAACGCACATGTTGGCCATGATGATTGGAACGAGCGCCTCGAGCTGGCGCAGCAGATGATTCCGCTCATCCACCAGCTGCACCGCAACAATAACGTTGTCACCACCATCTTCGGCCGCCCACTGGTGGGCCAGACCGATATCGACATCATCAAGTCTCACCGCTATGGCCGCCGCATCGCGCAGCGCCACCTGTCCACGGCGGAGACCCTGCCTATCCTGGTGGAATTGGCAGACATGAACCTGGGCGCCGCAAGCGTCGACCTCGGCCGCTTGGTCCTCGGGTGGGAGGAATCCAACGAGGAAAACCTTCGCATGTACTTGGAAGGCGAGCTGTGCGAGATCGTCGGTGCTGGCGTTGACCTAGAGACCACCGACGTCGTTCTCTACGGCTTCGGCCGCATCGGCCGCCTGTTGGCCCGCCTGCTCGTCGCCCGCGAGGCAGCATATGGTGGCGTTCGCCTGCGCGGCATCGTCCTGCGCAAGAAGGGCGACGGTGACATCCTCAAGCGCGCTTCCTTGCTGCGCCGCGATTCCGTCCACGGTGCTTTCAACGGCACCATCTCCGTGGACGAGGAAAACGAGGTCATCTGGGCCAATGGCACCAAGATCCAGATGATTTACGCAAACGATCCGTCCGAGATTGACTACACCTCTTATGGCATCAACAACGCCATCTTGGTAGATAACACCGGCGCGTGGCGCGACCGCGAGGGCCTGTCTCAGCACCTTAAGGCCAAGGGCATCTCCCGCGTGCTGCTGACCGCGCCGGGCAAGGGCGATATCAAGAACATCGTCTACGGCATCAATAACGACAACATCGCCGATGAGGATCAAATTCTCTCCGCTGCATCCTGCACCACCAACGGCATTACCCCGGTTCTCAAGGTCATCAATGACCGCTACGGCGTAACCCACGGCCACGTGGAGACCGCGCACTCGTTTACCAATGACCAGAACCTCATCGATAACTACCACAAGGGCGATCGCCGTGGCCGCGCCGCAGGCCTGAACATGGTGCTTACCGCCACCGGCGCTGCTAAGGCCGTAGCTAAGGCCCTGCCGGAGTTCGAAGGCAAGCTCACCGGTAACGCCATCCGCGTTCCCACTCCGGATGTGTCCATGGCTGTGCTTAACCTCGAACTGGAAAAGGAAGTAGAGCGCGAGGAGGTCAATGACTTCCTGCGCAACGTCTCCCTGCATTCTGACCTGCGCCAGCAAATCTCCTACATTGCCTCCCCGGAGGTCGTATCCTCTGACTTCATCGGCAATACTCACGCCGGCATTGTCGATGGTGTAGCCACCATTGCCTCCGGCAAGCACCTCGTGCTCTATGTCTGGTACGACAACGAGTTCGGCTACTCCAACCAAGTAGTACGCATCGTAGAAGAGCTGGCGGGTACCCGCCCGGTTGTTCTGCCGAAGCGCGTTTCTCCTGCTGAGCTTTAAGGCTCAATGATTTTAAGCCCGCGGTTATCCGCGGGCTTAAGTCGTTTTCCAGGGCTTAGGGCTAAACGTTTGTGATTCAGCGTGTTGGTGGGGTTAGATTTGGTCTTCTTGGATGCTGATTGAATGGTTGGGGCACCCCAGCCGGTGTAGCTGGGGCCTGACCCCGGAAAGTAGACACGTCGGGGGTTAGCTATGCTGCTTGGGGCACTTCATCTTTACTTGCTGACGCTGATGCTCTCGACGGCATTCAGCTTTATGCCTTCTCGGATGCAATCGAGTCGTATCGTGATGCGGTCATAGAACAGGAGAATGCTGCCTTTACACCCTCGCGGGGCGAAGACTAATGGCCAAAAGCTCTGGTTCGCGTGGGCAGCGGGTGGGCTATATCCGGGTTTCCACAGTGGAGCAAAATAATCAGCGCCAGAAAGAACTACTCAATGCTTCCGGCAGGATTGACCGGTTCTTTGAGGATAAGATTTCCGGCCGCACTAAAACTGCACGCCCTGGACTGAGGGAGTGCATGACCTATGTGCGCGACGGTGACGAACTCGTCGTGTCGTCGATTGACCGCCTCGCCCGTTCGCTGACAGATCTGCGCGGGACTGTTGATGAACTTACCGGCAAAGGTGTGACTGTTACCTTCCTGCATGAGAATCTTATCTTTGCGAAAGGCACCACGGATCCGCGCGCGGATTTAATGCTCGGCATTTTAGGTTCGTTTGCGGAGTTTGAGCGGGCCATTATCCGCGAGCGCCAGGCGGAAGGTATTGCGTTGGCGAAAAAGGCCGGCAAGTACAAAGGCCGCAAACCTGCTCTAAGCCCAGAGCAGGTGACGGAGATTAAGGGGCGCGTATTGGCGGGGGAGTCGAAAGCAGCCTTGGCGCGAGAATTCGGGGTTACCCGCCCTACGGTGTATCGGGCGTTGAAAAACGCCTAGGGCGGTGCAGCCGTATCGGTAAATCTGCGCACCTGTCAGTCCCGCCATACGGCAGAAAATACGCTAAAACACCCTCTTGGCACATGCCCGATATGCAGGGAAGTTATTCCGCACAGATAGTTCTCCTGTTATGAAACCCTCGCGATACAGATCGGCCACTCATCCAATTTGTATTTCATATCACGCATATGAGCATTCCCTTCGTTAATTAGAGAAGGTACTTTTAGGATAAGTAATTTTCTACGAGTGGGAGACTCTATCATGCGGAAATACTGGACCAAAAACGCACTAGGCAAGACAATGGCTGCTCTACTTCTAATGGCTAATTTGTCTCAACCAGCTGCCAATGCATCTACCTCTGCCCCTACAGAAGATTTCGGGGTAATCCCAGGAACAGTGGAAAGCTATGACTCTACAGCGGAGGAAATCTTGACAGAAGCTGCCGCTTCGAAGAACCTCGACACTTCTGTCGACTCGGAATTATCCTTCTTTGGAAATAAAGGCCCTTACACTATCGTGTCGCAGTGGACGGATAAAAATGGAAAGCTGGTTTACCTTCGGGAAAAGACTCGGGCGAAAAACCAGAACAAACACGGTCTATCCATTCGTGCTTCACAAGCTTCAACAAAATATGCGCCAAAAATTAAGCGCTCCGGCGACCGCTATGAATATCGCCTACCCATGGATCATATTTCCTGCTCAGGTTGGGGACCTTTTAAGAAGTGCCGGAAAGTTGAAACCACAGACATATTAACGGTGGTTGGCTTCAGCAAGATAAGGGACGGCAAACCTTACGGAGTTGTAACCACCCACTGCCTTGGCTACCAAGGCCATTGCCCGCAATGGATTATCAATTCACCGCAGATTAAATAA
>JALXWS010000013.1 GCA_025144025.1 Corynebacterium sp. p3-SID1241
ACTTCAGCCAGAAACTTTACCGTCCCTGTGGGGCGCTGTCGGTCGCGCTGACTCACATAAAGTTACACAGCGACTCAAACAAACACAAATCCCCAGGCCAACGCTCCTTTTGAGTGGTTTAAGATATGCCCATCCAGGCACTCATTCCGCCACGGTGTGCATTTGCTCGGCGAATGTAGCTGGGCAGCGTCAATGCCCAGACTGCATAGAAGGCGACCGCCAACAAAAGCTGGGCACCCGCGGAGACCGGCACCAGAGTATGCAGAAGAGCCATCGCGGCAACGAGGACCAGATAGAGAGCGGGTAGGTACCAGTTCTTCTTTCCCAGAAATTCCACACTGACCACCACAGGGGCACAGGTGGCACTGAGCAGCACGATGTCCGCTACAAGTTCACCGTCATTCGTCAGTACTGCGCTAAAGGTGCTCGCGACTAGGACAGGTATCAGGCCGAGCACGGCAGTATGCCGGGACCAAACAGCACGGCTTCCACCAAGTACCGTGTATTCGCGCAGAGATACTCGCAAGCTGCACAAAGCCGCAGCTAGCGCTACCGCTGTCAGTGCCCAGCAGAAGCTTCCTAGGAAGCCTAGGATTGGGATCTGGTCCTCATACCTGTAGAGAGCAAGACCGATCGCAGGAGCCAAACACGCTGCGCCCCACGCCTTGACTTGGGGGCGATAAATTGCTTGCCCAGCCAAGGTGCGGGGGAACCATCCAAATCCGCTTGAGGGTTGGGAACCTGTAGTGGTGTACCCGGCCCGTTTAGGAGTAGCCCTGCGGTACATAGACCACGCCGCTGCGACGGCATAGATCGGCAATGCCCACCACAACTGCATGGTGAGGGCGCCGATAGCTGCCGCTAATGCGCACAGGGCAACGAGACTGCGGCGATGCTCATTCCAGATTTTCGAGCTTAGACCCACCAGCTGGTACTTCTTAAAGTCTGGTGCCAGGGTAAGTATTAGTGACAAGGAAAAGATCACCGGGAATACGTTCCACGTTCCCTGCGCCATGACGGGCATGACCAGCAAAGCGAAAAAGAAGAAGGACCAGCTCCACCAATCGCCTAGGTACCACAGTAGCTTCATGCTTTGCCCTCCAATGCCAGCACCGCTCGCTCCAAGGAGACCTCATTGACTCGCAGGCCGTAGGCCTGGGCAGTGCGGAAAATGGGGTCGGTGGAAGCGGAGCGGGCGTCGATAAGCACGCGATCCCCTAAGGACGTAGTTTCCCTAGTCAGCTCAGGAAGGCCAAGCTCTTCGGCCGCTGCGGTGAGAGCCTCAGATGGGCCGGTGAGCTCTAGAATTCCCTCGATGAAGTCATCGATGGGACCGGAAATGGGATTATCTCCCATGAGAGAAACGGTATCGAGGAGGCCGGCCACCTCATTGAGGTGATGGGTGGAGATGACTATGGTGCGACCGTGCTCCTCGCGCAACACCTGATAAAAGAGCTCGCGGCGCTGTGTATCGAGGCCGAGATAGGGTTCGTCGAGAAGCATGACTTCGCAGCCAGAAGCAACGGCGAAGATGAAGCCCACCGCAGACTTTTGCCCGCGGGACAGGGAAGAATAAGCCTTGGCCGGCACGTCGAAGCGAACCAGCAGCTCATTAAACCGGTCATCGTTCCAGCGCGGCCAGCGTGCCTTTCCTATGACACCCAGCTTTCCGATGCCCCAGGAATCCGGCAGCGGGTTATCAATCCCCATCAAAATAACCCGGTTGAGAACCGATTGCTTATCAAAGGGCTTCTCTCCAAAGACCGTGATACCGCCTGATTGGATTTGGCCGGCAATCTTGCGCAGGAGCGTGGTTTTGCCTATGCCGTTGGGGCCGACTAAGCCGTGTGTGAGGCCATCAGCAAAAGTGAATTCCCGTGTTGTAATCATGAGTACATTCCTCGGCTTTCTGCAACGCGATCAAATAGGTCATGGAGCTGGGCGCGGTTGTAGCCCAGGCGAACAGCTTCGTCGACAAGCGGTGCCATATACTCCGCCGCGAAGTCGGCCCGGCGACGCTTACGAATCGTTGCCAGTGCTCCTTCCGCCACAAACATGCCGATGCCACGGCGTTTATCCAGCACCCCGATATCCACAAGTAGGTTTATCCCCTTCCGGGCGGTAGCCGGGTTGATGTTGTGAAAATCAGCGAGCTCATTAGTGGAAGGAGCCCTATCCCCCTCTGCAAGGCTTCCGTCCACGATGGCATCTTCCACCAAGGTGGCAATCTGGCGGAAAAGTGGCTGCGTGGAATTATCCATCAATTCTCGGTTCGTTGGTTAGTTAGTTGTGTAACTAACCATATCGGCAACACCCTACCCTTGCAATACTTCCAACGAGAAAACTTTTTGCTGCCACTGCGCTGGGAATTTGCCCAAGGTTATCGACGTTTTGTGACTAATGGGGCACACTGGAAACCACAAAGAATTTTATTTAGCACAATTAGAACGGAACTTAGGAGCCATGCTTGAACGCACACTTGTCTTTGTCGATACCTCATACTTGCTTGCAAGCTTTTATAATTCGTGGGAAACGGGGGCCCGCGCACAGCTAGAGATCGATCTACCCGAGGTAGTCAGCACCATGGGTGGGATGATCGAAAACCAACTGGGAACCCCAATTCAACGCCAGTATTGGTATGACGGAATCCCAGATACCGGCCCACACCGTTATCAGCGAGCCCTGCGCACGTGCGAAGGGGTCCAGCTGCGCACCGGTCAGCTCATCGAATGGGGCGAGCGCCGCACCCAAAAGGCCGTAGATACCCGCCTCGTGGCAGACATGGTCATCGCCGCCATGAAGGGCCAATTCACTGACTTTGTGCTCGTCAGTGGCGATGCGGACATGATTCCCGGCGCTCAAGCGGCCGTGGATAACGGCATCCGCGTCCATCTTTATGGGTTTGGCTGGGACTCCATGTCCTCCGCACTGCGCCATGCCTGCGATTCCACCACCATTTTGGATCCGCGCGAAGACTTTGCAGATTCCATGGAACTGCAGGTTCTTGAGGGACCACTTCCGCCAGTGGTGCGCGAAAATACGCCCCAAGATGACGAGGAAATGCCGGAACCGGATGAATGCGGCGAGCCTTCAGAAGTTGAGGCCGCCTTCGGCGCCAACGAGAAACCCACCCCGGCACCGACTCCAAAGCCAGCGCCACCAAAGGCAGAGTCCACGGAAGATTCTCCTTCCGCGGATGGCTCTCCGGAGGAAAAGCCGGCACCGAAGCCTTCAATGATGGCGCCCCGCCGCAAGCTGCGGTCCAAATATGTTCCGCTACCGGAGGAAGTTTGGAGCTCGGCCGGTTTCCAGTCGCCCTTCGATGTGGGCCAACAATACGCCTCGTGGTGGTTTGATAACGCTGCTAGCACCGAGCAGCGCGATCAGGCACATCTACTCTCCGGTGGCGGGCTTCCCCCGGAGATCGATCGCCCACTATTGCAGTTTGCCTGCGAAACCCTACACGAATACACCCTGACCGAAACCCAGCGCGTGAACCTGCGCGATGGATTCCACTCAGGTATTCGTGGAGTTCTGATTAACGTTCGCCGGCAAAATTAATCGCCAGATTCGAGCTCTTTCTTCTTTTTAAGATCCGCGCGGATGGCATCGAGGCGCGCAGTCGCCTTCATGTCATTGCCGGCGGCTTGGATCTCATTAATGCGATCGCCACCGGTGGCGTGCTGCAATTCTTGGGCACCAAGGGCATCGGCGTAGCGCTTTTCAATCTTGGCACGCACGGAATCAAGAGTAGGTACGGAATCGTCCGGGTTGAGCTGATTCATGGAATCAATAGCCTGGGCGTTCTTTTCTTGCATAGCCGCCTGGTCCGCCTGAGCCTCCAGCTGGCTAACCTGCGCTAGTTGTTCCTTCAAGCGCGCCTCAGACTGCTGCTGCTGGCTCTTGGCCTGCGCGGCAGCCTGCTCCGCGGCGGCGTATTGCTGTTTGACGTCTTCTAGCTCCTGCTCCACTGCAACCAGCTGGGACGCAACAACTTCGGCAGCCTGATTGTACTCGGAGGCCTTTTGCGGATCTTCTGCCGCATCCGCCAGCTCAAGCGCACGCTGAGTTTGAGACTGGTAATCCTGCTGGGACTTGACCAGGCGGTTCATCTGCATCTCCAGCTGGGACTTATGACCGATGATTTCTGCGGCGTGATCAGAGATCTGCTGGTGCTGCTCCTTCGCGGCCTGAACGGCCTGCTGGATCTGCACCTTGGGGTCAGCGTTCTCATCAATCTTTTGATCGAAGGAACTCATCATGTACTTCCAGCCCTTGCTGAAGGGATTAGCCATTATCTTCTCCTTTGGTCATAAAAAAGACGCTTTCTAGCGAGTTTAGCGATACTCACCAGAAAGCGCCGAGGAAGTTGGTGGGATTAACCCTGCGCATTCTGCTCTTCTACCTGGCGGCGAACCTCTTCCATGTCGAGGTCCTTCACCTGCTTCAAGAGGTCCTCCAAGGCCGCGGGGGGCAAAGCTCCAGCTTCACGGAAGACAAGGATGCCATCGCGGAAGATCATCAACGTAGGAATGGACTGAATCTCCAACGCGGATGCCAAGCCCTGATTTGCTTCGGTGTCGAGCTTGGCAAAGGTGGCATCCGTGTGCTCTTCGGAGGCCTTTTCAAAAACCGGCGCAAAGCGCTTGCAAGGGCCGCACCAATCGGCCCACGCATCTACGAGCGTAATGCCCTCGCCGGTAACGGTTTCTTCAAAGTTTTCTTCGGTGACATCGATAGTAGCCATGGTTATTCTAACTCCTTTGCGGATTGCTTTATTCCCCAACGTACATGAAAAATCCTTGTCATATACCCCTATGGGGTATAAAATGAGGCCGGAAACCAACCTTAAGAAAGGAAAATCATGAGCACCAAGAACTACACCGTAGAGGGCATGACCTGCGGACATTGCGAAATGTCGGTAAAGGAAGAGGTCGGCGAAATTTCCGGCGTTAGCGAGGTCACTGCTGACCACACCACCGGCGCCGTTACGGTTACCGGAACCGATTTCACCGACGAGCAAGTAGCGGCCGCCGTAGCAGAAGCCGGCTACACACTGAAGTAGGCGAGACTATGTCCCACCTGGATCTTGGCGTCAGGGGCATGACGTGCACCTCTTGCTCCTCCCGCGTTGAGCGCAAGCTCAACAAACTCGAGGGAGTAAGCGCCAGCGTCAACTTCGCTACCGAGGCGGCGGCCATCGAGTACGACTCCCAGACGGTAAGTCCACAGGAGCTCATTTCGGTGGTAGAGGGTGCGGGTTACGGCGCCTTCGATATGGCGGCGGCGAAGACGGAGGAGCCACAAGCCGAGAAGAACAGTGACGGGGGATTGCTGCGCCGCACCGTTATCTCCGGCGCACTATCGCTACCGCTCATGGTGGTATCGATGTGGCCGGCGTTGCAATTTCAGAATTGGCAATGGGCCTGTGCCATCGTAGCCACCATCGTTTTCGTCTTCGGCGGCGCGCCTTTCCACACAGCAACGTGGACAAACCTCAAACACGGTTCTTTCACCATGGACACCCTAATCACCATGGGAACCTCAGCGGCCTACTTTTGGTCGCTGTGGGCGCTCTTTGTCGGTAACGCGGGCGAGCCGGGCATGAAGATGCATATGACCCTAGATGCGAATGCAGCGCATATGGATCATATCTATTTTGAGTCCGTGGGCATGGTGATTACGTTCCTACTGCTCGGCCGCTGGTTCGAGGCGCGAGCAAAGGGCCAATCTTCAGAAGCGTTGCACGAGTTGCTCTCCTTGGGAGCAAAGGAAGCCTCGGTTCTAGACGCAGAGGGCGAACACCGCGTGCCCATTGCAAAGCTTCAGGTAGGCGATGTCTTTGTAGTCCGCCCAGGTGAGAAGATCGCCACCGATGGCATCGTGGTGGCGGGCAGCTCGGCCGTCGATACTTCCATGATTACCGGCGAGCCAGTCCCTGTTGAGGTAAGTACTGGAGATGCGGTCACTGGTGCGACCATCAACGCTTCGGGCCGCATTGAGGTGCGCGCAACCAAGGTTGGTGAGGACACTGTTCTCTCCCAGATGGCCCAGTTGGTCACGGATGCACAAACATCCAAAGCTCCAGTGCAACGCCTCGTAGATCGCATCGCACAAGTCTTTGTCCCTGTAGTAATTGCGGTGGCTGCACTTACGCTGATTGTTCATCTCTTCTTCGGCGGGGTGGCGCCAGCCTTCATTGCCGCCGTCTCCGTCCTCATTGTGGCCTGCCCATGCGCTATGGGCTTGGCGACGCCTACCGCCATCCTCGTCGGCACCGGCCGCGGGGCACAGCTCGGGCTTGTCATTAAGGGCCCTGAGATCCTGGAATCTACCCGGCAAGTCGACACCATCGTCATGGACAAAACCGGCACGGTCACGGCCGGAGAGATGTCTGTCACCGCCGTCCATGGTGACGTGCTCGAACTGGCCGCGGCCGTGGAGCACAATTCCGAGCACCCCATCGCTCGCGCTATCGCCCGAGAAAGCACGGTGGAACCAGCTACTGATTTTGCTGTAGTTTCAGGCGGCGTGGAAGGAACTGTGGAGGGGGTCCGGGTGGGCGTCGGCAAGCCGCAAGGCCCCTTGGGTGACTTAGAAGCACCGTTCCGCGAGGCACAAGATTCTGGTGCCACGCCGGTGGTTGTCTCCGTGGACGGCCAACCTGCCGGAATCATTGAGGTCCGCGATACTATCAAGCCCAGCTCGGCGGCCGCTGTGGCCCAAATGAAGGAGCTGGGGCTCACCCCTTACCTGCTGACAGGCGATAACGCTGGGGCCGCGCGCGCCGTGGCCGCCGAAGTTGGAATCGATCACGTCAGCGCCGAAGTCCTCCCGGAAGACAAAGTAAATAGCATCAAAGAACTGCAGAACTCCGGGCATACCGTGGCGATGGTAGGCGACGGCATTAACGACGCCGCCGCGCTTGCCCAAGCGGACCTTGGCCTCGCCATGGGCGCGGGTACCGACGTGGCAATTGAAGCCTCCGATATCACCCTGATGAATGGCGATCTGCGTTGCGCCGCTGATGCTATTCGGCTCTCGCGCCGCACGCTGGCAATTATCAAAGGCAACCTTTTCTGGGCCTTCGCCTATAACGTCGTACTCATTCCCGTGGCCGCGCTGGGCTGGCTCAACCCCCTACTGGCCGGCCTTGCCATGGCGCTGAGCTCGGTTTTTGTAGTTACCAACTCACTACGCCTGAAAGGTTTCTCTGTTCAGCGATAGTATTATCGCATGCTCAGCCGCACCGAACGTCTCGATCGCCTTCCCGTCACCTCTAAGCACAAGCGCCTACTCCTAGGTTCCGGCCTTGGATGGGCGCTTGATGCCATGGATGTAGGGCTAATCTCGTTCATCATGGCCGCCCTTGCCGTTCACTGGGATCTAGGTCCTAGCCAGACCTCTTGGTTAGCCTCAGCAGGCTTCCTTGGCTTGGCGCTCGGTGCAACCTTTGGCGGATTGCTGGCAGATAAGTTCGGCCGCCGCAATGTCTTTTCTCTCACCTTGCTTATCTACGGCTTGGCAACAGGGGCATCCGCGCTAACTGGGGGACTTGCGGTTCTCATCTTCTTCCGATTCATCGTTGGGTTGGGCCTCGGAGCCGAGCTACCAGTTGCCTCCACGCTCATATCCGAATTCGCGCCTCGGCGGGTCCGCGGAAGGATGGTAGTCATTCTCGAGGCATTCTGGGCATTGGGATGGATCCTTGCGGCCATCATCGGCACTTTCGTGGTGAGCACAGGTGAATCCGGTTGGCGCTGGGCCCTGGCCCTTGGCATGCTGCCAGCCGCGTATTCAATCTATGTGCGCCGCGGTCTACCAGAATCTGTGCGCTTTCTTGAATCCAAGGGCCGCCATGATGAAGCCGAAGCTATCGTTGCCAGTTTCGAAGCCGCGGCAGAAGACCGGCCGCTGGACGATGCCCTCCCAGACCCCACACCTTCCCCCGCAGCGTCTATCTGGAGTCCGCAGCTACGAAGGCGGACCGCAGCGTTGTGGACCATTTGGTTCTGTGTAAACCTCTCCTACTATGGCGCCTTCATCTGGATTCCTTCTCTGCTAGTAGCCGACGGTTTCTCCCTAGTGAAATCGTTTAGTTTTACCCTCATCATCACCCTTGCCCAACTTCCTGGCTACGCGGCGGCAGCTTGGCTCATCGAGCTCTGGGGCAGGCGGGTAACCCTCGCGGTATTCCTGCTCGGCTCGGCAGCAGCGGCCGGCCTATATGGAGCAGCAGCTACGGAAGCATTGATCATCCTGGCTGGTTGTCTGCTCTCCTTCTTCAACCTCGGCGCCTGGGGAGCCCTCTATGCCATCGGTCCGGAGTTGTATCCCACTTCACTGCGAGGGCGTGGTACGGGAGCGGCAGCAGGCTTCGGTAGGCTAGCATCCATTGCGGCGCCACTTATTGTCCCGCCACTGCTTGCTGCGGGTGGGACGGCCTGGTTATTTGTTGTATTCGCCGCAGCGTTTGCCATTGCGGCTGCCGCTGCCTTCAGTCTGCCCGAGCAGAAAGGAATAGCGCTTGCTCAGTAGGCTCTCCCTCGCCGCGTGGACGGCCGTTATGGTCGCATTGACCACGCTCAAGCCTTTCTACCAAATCGGCTATTTGTGGAAACCTGAAAATCAGCGTGCCCGAGAACTGCGCTGGGTGCCCCTGGATGAATTCTCCGGCGGCAGCTGGTTTGGTCCGCTATTTGAGTACGCGGGAAACACAGCCTTCTTTATCCCGTTTGGAATGCTGGTGTTTAGCCTGTGCCGCTCTATTAAAACTACTGCGGCGTGGGGATTTGGCCTGAGCCTAGTGCTGGAGGTGTGCCAATATGCGTTTGCGCTTGGGCGAACGGATATTGATGACCTCGTATTTAACACCGTGGGCGCACTCATCGGTGCTGTATTGGCACGCCTGTGCGGCGGACGTCTTTTCCCTGTGTGGCGCTGGTTAGCCCTTGCCGCAGCTGCGGTTTTCTTGTTATTGGTCATACTCGGCCCACGATTGGGCGATCCCAACGCGGTGGTGGACCTGTAATTTATCCGTGCGCCATATTGACGAACTTGGAGTAGTGCAGCTGGTGCGCCACTTGGACGGTGTCAATCGGACCACCGCGGTGCTTAGCTAGGATAATGTCCGCCTCGCCGGCGCGCTCATTATCGCGATCCTGGGAGTCGGGACGGTACAGTAGCATAACCATATCGGCGTCCTGCTCCAGAGAACCGGATTCACGAAGATCAGCAAGCTGTGGTTTCTTGTCGGTACGAGCCTCTGGACCACGGTTGAGCTGCGAGATAGCGATGAGGGGAACCTCTAGCTCTTTGGCCAAGAGCTTAAGCTGACGCGAGAACTCGGAAACCTCTTGCTGGCGGGACTCGACCTTTTTTCCCGAAGACATCAGCTGTAGATAGTCCAAAACAATGAGATCCAGCCCGTGCTGCTGCTTTAGGCGGCGAGCCTTGGAGCGGATCTCCATCATGGTGAGGTTCGGAGAATCATCAATAAACAGCGGCGCATCTTGAACCCGGTTGAGGGTCTCATCTATCTTCGCCCAGTCCTCAGTGGATACACGTCCACCGCGCATATCGGCCAACTTCACCTCTGATTCCGCCGAGAGTAGACGCATAACAATCTCTGAAGCTGACATCTCGAGAGAGAAAATGACCGAAGACTTACCGTGCTGCAAAGAACAGGCACGCATAAAGTCCATAGCCAGTGTGGATTTACCCACACCAGGGCGAGCGGCGACGATGACCATTTGCCCTGCATGCAAACCGTTAGTCAGCTTATCTAGATCAATGAACCCAGTTGGCACGCCCAGCTCTACGCCGCCCGCCTGCTGTAGCGCGGCTAGCTCATCGATAGTGGGATCGATAAGATCACCCAAGACTCGATAATCTTCTGCCGTCTTACGCTGCGCAACGGCAAAGACTTCTTGTTGCGCGCGGTCCAAGACGGATTCAATTTCGGCGTCTTCGGTGCCAGAAAAACCTAGCTGTACTACGCGCGTGCCGGCATCAACGAGCCTGCGCAAAACGGCCTTTTCAGCCACAATTTCTGCGTAGTAGCGAGCGTTTGCCGCCGTTGGGACCGTAGCCAACAGCGTGTGCAGATACGGTGCTCCACCGACGCGCTCGAGATTGTTATAGCGATCCAGTTGAGAGGACAAGATCACCGCATCGACATCTTTGCCCTCTGAATACAGATCCAGCATGGAACGGTAAATCAATGCATGAGCTGGGTAATAGAAGTCTTCTGGTTCCAACTCCTCGATGACTTCCATCACTGTATGAGGACTGAGCAGCATAGCGCCAAGTACGCCCTGTTCTGCTTCTCGGTCCGCCGGGGGTTGGCGGAACTCGCCATAGCGCTTTGGTTCTTCCTGCTGAAAACGGCGGCGGGGCGCTGGGCCATCCTCAGGAGGCGGCTCCGGCGGTAAGTGTTCATCATCAAAGCTGGCGTTGGTCATGTCTTCCCCCTTGAAGCTATTCGAGCGACCGAGCGTATCGGAATCTCAGTCTAGCCTAGAACTCCAAAGCCACCCCCTGGGCATAACTTTCGTAGTTATCCACAGGCCGTTGTGGAAACCGCAGGTCGAGAGGACCCCTACTCATATTTGCCCTGCACAAGGTTGTGGATAACTCAAAAAGGACTTGACCAGCAGAAATTAAATCCCCAGTTCAGAGGCGGTTTTTAAGGGTGTGAAAATAAGCACAGATCCGTGGATAGAAGCTCTGACCTGCGGGTTAAGAATGCGCCGTACGCTTTAACGGAAAGTAAACTGGGGAGTCAGTTATCCACAAAAGTCCACAGTTATCCACAACCCGGTAAAAACGCGCTAAAGGCCTCAAGAACCTGCCACCTCACATAGCAGGAACTTGAGGCCTAAAGCGTTGCTGTTGTCTTTGGGTCTATATGGACCGTCGTGCGCCTAGTTAGGCAGCAACGACCGAGAAGTTCACCTTGCCGATAACATCAGCGTGCAGCTTCAGCTCGACCTGGTAGTTGCCGGTCTTCTTGACCAGGCCCTTAGGAAGCACAACGATGCGCTTATCCAGCTTGGGGCCACCGGCCTTGGAGACGGCGTTGACAATGTCTTCTGCTTGAACGGAACCGAAGAGCTTACCGGATTCGGAGGTCTTGACCTCTACCTTGACATCCGTCAGCTGCTCGAGCTGGTTGCGGACCTCACGTGCGTGATCCAGGTCGCGAATCTCGCGAGCTTCCTGGGCACGTTTGATGCCCTCAATCTGCTTCTCTGCACCGCGGGTAGCCACGATGGCCAGGCCGCGAGGAAGCAGGTAGTTACGTCCGTAGCCGTCCTTAACCTCAACAATTTCGCCAGCGGCGCCGAGGTTCTCAACGGCAGCGGTGAGGATCAGCTTCATGATCCCTGCCTTTCAATTGAGTTAGTTGAATAGTTGCGGGTGACAGACTTAGAACGGAGGTTCAGAATCAGCGCCTCCGAAACCACCGGCAGGTGGTGCGGAGTTCCACGGATCTTCAGAAGGAGCTTGGCTCTGCTGTGACTGCTGTTGCTGGCCGCCTCCAAAACCGCCCTGGTTATTGTTATTCGAGCGCTGCTGGCCGCCGCCGCCAAAGTTATTGCCGCCTTCACGAGGATTGCGGTTTACCTGGGCGGTGGCGTACCGCAAGGATGGACCGACTTCGTCGACATCAATCTCAAAAACAGTGCGGTTATCGCCCTCACGGGTTTGGAAAGAACGCTGCTTCAAGCGGCCGGTAACAATGACGCGCATGCCCTTGGACATGGTCTCAGCGACGTTTTCCGCCGCCTGACGCCATACGTTGCAGGTCAGGAACATAGCTTCGCCGTCTTCCCACTGGTTCGTCTGCGAGTTATAGCGACGAGGGGTGGAGGCGACGCGGAAGTTTGCTACAGCCGCACCCGCCGGGGTGAAGCGTAGCTCGGGGTCAGCAACGATGTTGCCCACCACCGTAATATTGGTATCTCCCTGTGCCATGTCTTTACTCCTTATCGGTTACGTGGATTGTGCTTGATCCCAGTATCCGCTACTTGCTGTCGGTGCGCAGAACCTTGGTACGCAGGATGGTGTCGTTCAGGTTCAGACGGCGGTCGAGCTCGGCAACCGAAGTGTGCTCGCACTCCAGGTTGACGACGGCATAAATGCCCTCTTCCTTCTTGTTGATGGGGTATGCAAGACGACGCTTGCCCCATACATCAAGGTTCTCAACCTTGCCGCCTTCCTGGCGGACGATTTCGAGGAACTTATCCAGGGACGGGGTTACGGTGCGCTCATCCTGATTAGGATCCAGAATGATCATGACTTCGTAGTGACGCACGGACCTCATCACCTCCTATGGTCTAGTAGTTTTCGGCTGCATCACCTTTGCGGATGCAGCAGGAGGGTACGTTGCGTCAAGCAACCCCACTACAGTACCGCAAGTGACCGGCGAAAAGAAATCTAACCAGTGGTAGTTGCGGCGAAAAACACAGCAGCCGTCGCTGGAATGATGGTCAAGAAAAGGATAGCCAAAAGCCCTAAAGTGATTGGACCCCGCCGATCCTCGCGGTTGTGAAAGAGCCAAAAAGCCCCCATGACGCAGAGGAAGCCCAAAAAGATGGATGCCATCCCGATATAGGTAATGATCATGCGGATGCTCCTGCCAATGGATCACGACCGTCATGTGCATCGCGCACCTTATCCGCCGTCTTGCCGCACATCTGACGAATGATGAGTACGGCCATGGTGATAATGAAGGCGTCGCGGGCGATAATGGCGACGTCGAGAAGCTCGTGCGGAATTCCCTTGTTATCCGTACCCAGCATGTGCCACATAAGTAGGGGCCACACTAGGGCGTCAACAAGCGCCCAGCTAAAGACCAATCGCCACCGCGGCAGCGCTAGGGCTGCTGGAACTACTAACCACAGCGAATACTGAGGCGACCACACCTTATTGACCAACAAAAAGGCTGCAACGATGAGGTAGACCAACTCTGCCATGCGCGGAGTACGCGAGCTGCGCAAACCCAGAACCGCAATCGCCGCGCATAGAGCCAAAAACGCCACCAGGCTGAAGGTATTGAGAAACTCTGGACTAAAGCTAATCCCAGTATTGCGGCTGAGCACCGAGTAGATGGTGGTCCACTCCGCACCGCGCTCTTGGTTGAGGCGGAAAAATTCGCGCCATGCCTCCGGGTATTTCAGTGCCACCGGCGCATTGACCACAATCCAAGCCCCAACAGTGCCGAGTACGGCCTGGAAAAACTGCATCCAGCGGTGGTTGCGCGCTGCTAAGACGAAGAATGCTCCCAAAAGGTAGAGCGGCCAGAGTTTAAAAGACGTACCAAGACCGATGAGAACGCCGGCCAACACAGGGCGCTTGCGCGCGGCGGCCAGCAACGCGCCCACGGCAAAGGCGATGGAGGGAATATCCCAGTTGCTAAAAGCATGGATGATGATAAGCGGGCTGGCCGCTACCAAGATGGTGTCCCAAGTACGGTTACCCACCAATAAGTAGACCATGTACAGCACACCAACCCAGATGCAGGACATAACTAAGGCGGTTAGGCCAAAGTACCACCCAGCCTCCGGTATGCCGGCCCATTCAACCAGTGGGTATGTATGGCGAGCGATCCAACCCATCAATCCCTGGAATAGACCTGCAAGTACTGGGTACTCCATGTAGCGGGTCAGGTCGCCCTCCTGCCATGAAAAGGCATAAGGGAAGCCGCCCTCGTCTAGGCCACGGCCGCCGTACAGCGGGATGATGTCGTTATAACAAAAAGAGGTGTATTGGCGGTTGCCCGCCCAGTTCAGGCTAATGACGCCGTCCTCGCCACGGGTACCGCCGGCGCAGTTGGCTTTGGAAAGGAATCCGCAGGCCAGGAAAACCCAGCCTACGGCGATGATGGCACGCAGCGGGGTCCACCATTGGGTGCGGCGCACGCCTGCAAAACGGCCCATCGGCCCGCCTAGGAATTCAATTACCCCGCGGGCCATGGGTTCTGCGGAAGCGGGAATGCGCTGTTGCGGATTCGCTGTCACTGCCGCCTACCCTAAGAGATCGGCCAAGTCACCATCGGGGCCAAGGAGGTCATCCAACGACGGGGCTTCCGGCTGGGCCGGTGGCTGGTTGTTGTTGCCATTGTTACCGCGCTGCGGACTCGGGGCCGGCTTCGGACTCTCCGGCTTCTTTTCCGGCTGGGCCGGCTTGGTCTCTTCTTCCGGAGCCGCTTCTTCAACTGGGGTCTCGTAGTACTGCGTATCTTCGGCTCCACTATCCCAGCTTGGGTCATAGGCTGGTGCCGCGGTTCCGGCACCCGTGTTGCCAAATCCCATCGGATAAGCGGCTGGGAAGTTCTGGAACTCCGAGTTCGCCAAGGAGTTATCCAGGACAGCCTTCCAAATTTTGGTCGGCGCGCCCGCGCCGTACATGATGCCGCCGTACTGATCGAAGATGGCAGACGTATTATCTGCGGTACCTACCCACACGGCGGTAGCCAACTGCGGAGTAGCACCCACCATCCAGGCATCCTTGTTATTGCCGGTATCGCCCATCTGGGTGGTACCGGTCTTGGCAGCCGAGGTACGGCCACCAGCAAGTGCGCCATTGGACCATGCAGCAACCGGCTCCATGGCTTCGATGACGTTATTTGCCACGTTGGAAGATACGCGGCGCTCCCCGCCATCATCTGGGTGCTCATAAAGCACGTCACCGGCGGCATTTTCTACGCGCTGGACAAAGTGGGGGTTATGCCACACACCTTGGTTTGCCAAGGTGGACATGGCAGTAGCCATATCGAGCGGCCGGGACTGGTACTGGCCCAGCACGATACCTTCGAATGGCTGCTTACCCTTTTCGGTCAGGGTCTTATCAATTCCGGGCAGGGACTTGGCCACACCAAGGGCGTGTGCCATGTCCGCAGTATCTTGCGTACCGTGCTTGAGATCCGCCTGCAGGCGGAGGAAAGAAGTATTCAAGGACTGCTTGGTAGCTTCGCGCAAGCTACACACACCGCAACCGCTGCCCACGTTGTTTACCAAGTCAGATCCTGGCAGCTGATAAGGGGCAGAAGAGTAATTGGTGTCCAAACCAATTCCCTGCTGCAGGGCGGCGGCTAGCGCCATGATCTTGAAAGTAGAGCCCGTCTGCAGCGGGGCATTAGCATAATCCCAACCATTGGAATCGTGGCCACCAAAGTAGCCGCGAACCGCACCGGTCTTCGGATCGATGGTTACAGAGGCCGCCCGCGCATCCTTTTGCAACGGAGCCATCTGATCATCTACCGCCTGAATGGTGTTGTTCTGCACATTCATATCAATGGTGGTGGTGATGCGCAGGCCACCGGTGGACACCTCGTTTTCCGTGATGCCTACCTCTTCCAGCTCGCGAATGACCTGATCCTTGATATGACCATTAGCGCCTGGGGCCTCGGTGTAGGCGGAGTACTCGGCCGGATCGCGGGTCTCCGGGAAGACCATGCCATCGCGCTGTTCCTGAGTGAGATCGCCCATGTCCACCAGGCCATCAAGAACGTAGTTCCAGCGGTCCTCGGAAGCCTCCTGGTTTACACGCGGGTCAAGTCCGGACGGGGACTGAATGAGTCCGGCGAGCATAGCGCCTTCCTCTGGGGTGAGTTCCTTGGCGTCCTTATCAAAGTAAGCATTAGACGCTGCCTGGATTCCGTAGGCATTGCGTCCAAAATACACGGTGTTGAGATAGGCATTGAGGATATCCTTCTTGTCCCACTCATTGGTCATTTTCACCGAGTAAATGAGTTCGCGAATCTTGCGCACGTAGGAGTACTCGTTGCCCACCAGGGTGTTCTTCACATACTGCTGGGTGATAGTGGAGCCGCCACCGGCGTCTTCGTTGCCGGTTACCTTACCCACCACGGCGCGGCCGAGGCCGGTGAAGGAGAAGCCGGAGTTATCCCAGAAGTCGCGATCCTCGGCGGCAAGCACGGAGTCCTGGACGTATTCTGGAATTTCGTCCAACTGCACGTGGGTGCGGTTGCCTTCCGGCGGTACCAAACGGGCGAGCTGGGTCTGGTTATCGCCAGCGTAAATGGTGGATACCTGGTTATTGGCCAAGTCCTTTGGTTCCGGAACGGAGTATTGCGAGTATGCGTAGGCAAAAAGTCCTGCAGGCAGTGCCACAAAGACCAGTAGGAACGCCAAAACGACCCACGGCCAGATGCGGCGCTTCTTCTTCGCCTGCTTTTTGCTGGGGCGAGCCACCTTAGTGGACTTGCCGGTAGATTCCTTTTCGGTCACTGATTCGTGTCCTCATTCATCCCTGATCACAAACTAAATAATTGCAGCTTACTGCCTAAGGCGGTGCGCCGGAAACTAACACGCGTTAAAAGCAGTAGCAGAACGCAACAAATGGTTCCATCGGCAACTGCGGCACACCTCCACCTCGTGCACCGTGAACTCCAAGCCCTCGGCCACAAATTCCGCAATTTCTTTTTCACTGCGGGCGCTCCCGGCGCGCCTGCCAAGATTTTCCCCATAGACCCAGCGCGTTAGCCGCAAAGGCACGCCACAGACAGGGCATTCCTTATCCATGGTGCGGCCGTGGTGTTCGGCTGCGGCACGTAGCAGAAAATCGGCATCACACACGTCCTCCCGCGTGAGCTGCTCGGCGCGAAATTCGCGCAGATGGTGGGCGCGCTCCCACTCATGGGAGAGCACATGCTTATAGGCAACGGAATTCACCCGGATCATCCTAATTACCTCTTCTTGATCGATCCACATGGTGTTATGCCACCACAGGGCATAATTTTCGGCTTAGTCTTGCGCAGTCACTGGCATCCACGACTCATGGATATAAAGGAGTAAAAAGTGTCTGGAAAAGTAAAGGTCGCCATCGTGGGCGTCGGCAACTGCGCCACGTCCCTCATTGAAGGCGTGGAGTTTTATCGCAACGCTGCAGCAGATGCAGATATTCCCGGTTTAATGCACACACAGTTCGGTCCGTACCACGTAGGCGATGTGGAATTCGTTGCCGCTTTCGATGTGGATGCGGACAAGGTGGGCAAGGATCTCGCAGAGGCTACGCGCAGCTCGCGCAATTGCACCATTTCCATTACTGACGTCCCTGAGCTGGGCGTTACCGTGCAGCGCGGCCCTACCCTGGATGGCTTGGGGCGTTACTACCAAGAGTCCATTGCAGAATCAGAAGCCCCGCTTGCCGACGTCCCCGCTATACTCCGTCAGTCAGGCGCCGACGTCCTAGTCTCCTACCTACCTGTCGGTTCCGAGGAGGCAGATAAATTCTACGCCCAAGCGGCCATCGATGCCGGCTGCGCCTTTGTCAATGCCTTGCCGGTTTTTATTGCCTCTGACCCGCAGTGGGCCAAGAAATTCGAAGATGCTGGTCTCCCCATTGTCGGCGATGACATTAAGTCTCAGGTGGGCGCCACCATCACCCACCGCGTCATGGCCAAGCTTTTCGAGGACCGCGGCGTGCGCTTGGAGCGCACCATGCAGCTCAACGTCGGTGGCAATATGGATTTTAAAAATATGCTCGAGCGCGAGCGCTTAGAATCCAAGAAGATCTCTAAGACGCAGGCCGTAACCTCTAATCTGCACAACTCGCCCATCGCCGGCAAACGCGAGGACCGCAATGTACACATCGGACCCTCCGATTACGTGGAATGGCTCGATGATCGCAAGTGGGCCTATGTCCGCTTAGAAGGCTCCGCCTTCGGCGAAGTACCGCTGAACTTGGAGTACAAGCTGGAGGTCTGGGACTCTCCTAACTCGGCCGGCATCATTATTGATGCCGTGCGTGCGGCCAAGATTGCCCTCGATCGCGGCGTTGCCGGACCAGTATTATCGGCCTCGTCCTACCTGATGAAGTCCCCACCGGTGCAAAAAGCCGATGATGTGGCGCGCACCGAGCTAGAAGATTTTATTAACGGAAGCTAACTTTTTAACTTCTAAACTACCGCGCGAGGAAACTGGCCTATACAATCGTTTTCCATGACGCAGCAACATGATGAGAAAGGCCCCGCTCAGTCCCCATCTACATACGAGGATGCGGTCGAGGTCGCGCGTGCCATCCAGCCGGCGCTCAATAAGCTCGTCCTTATTTTCCAGCGCACGGCTGAGGGATCATCTTTGACCACCTCGCAGGTATCCATCATGAACCAGCTGCGGATGCGCGGTCCCTCCCGCGTATCCACCATTGCGCAGTCGGAGCTTATCCGCATGCCTACTGCGTCCAACGCGCTTTATCAGCTCGAGCGCCGTGGCTTAGTGGAACGACACCGCGATGAAGAGGACCGCCGCGGCGTTCTGGTAGCGCTGACACAATTGGGCGAATCTGAGCTTGCCATCGTCTCACAACAGCGCGCCTCCGCCCTGGCGGAGATCATGCGGTGGCTGGATCCGAAAGATTTGGACACCGCACACGAAGTTGCCACCGTTATCTCAAAGCTCGCAGATGTCTATCGCCCCACAATGAACGGCGAACAGCGCTAGTTTCGCCCGCAGTGATTTCATTTTTCTTCGCAATACCGCGATAATTGAGAGAAGCGAAAACCTTAGTCCCCCATTAGTTCATACCCTATGGCAACAGATTCTTCCGATGGGCATCTTCCGGCCTTGAGCAAGGGCTCGACCGATAAACCCCTTCGTATTCTCATCTCTTGGAGTCCTTCCTCCTCTGGTACCGAGGCGCTTGATTGCGCAGCGTGGCTCTCCCGCACCGCAGATATCCAAGTACGCGTCATCTCTACCGTGTTCCAGCCGTGGACTACGACTTCCCTCAGCAAACTCGGGGGGAAGTACAAAAAGTGGTTTAAGAGCCAAAAGGAAGCCTGCGCCGCCGCTACCCGTGCCGCCCTCGATGAGGCCGGGGTCCCACGCACCTGCTGGGATGATAAACCTTCTTTGTTGGTGGACGGGCCCTCCCGCCCCCAGCTGCTGACGGAAATGGCCAAGAAGTTCAAGGCAGACCTCATTATCCTTGGGCCCAATCAAGCAGCGCCCAAGGGCCGTTTCTTTGCGGGCTCTACGGCCGATACCCTGCTGCATTATTCCCCTCAGCCGTTGGGTTTGGTGCCCCGCAAGGTAAAGCTGTCCAAGCACGGCGTCACCCGCTTTAACTTCGCCATCACCGAGCGCAGCCCGCGCGAGGACCATGAGATGCTCGCCGCGGCGGAACTTGCCAATCGCTGGAACCTGCCACTGCGTCTGCTTGCCTTTTCGGCAAAGGGACTGCTCAACACCCCTTCGAAGGACAAGCACGATATGGCGCTCAAGCTAGCAGCCGAGTGGCTCGAGGATTCCCTTGCCATGCTGGACCGCGCTCGCGATAGCATCCAAGAAAAATTCCCCGATCTGGATGTCACCTCAGAGATCGGTTCCGGTGCGGGCTGGGGCGGGGCGGTGGATTCGCTCAAGTGGAAGAAGGGCGATCTGATGCTTATGGCCTCCACCCCACAGGGGCCCATTGCACGCGTGTTCTTGGGTTCTACTGCCACGGAGCTCCTACCGCATATTCGGGTGCCTATCCTAGTCCACCCAGCCTGTGGTTAGGATTGGGGCATGAGCCTGCGCCCAGAGCATCCCGAAAACGATCTGACTTCCGATGCGGACTATGCCAACCTGCGCCGCCCGGAACCGCGGAGCTTCGATGAGCTGGCTGATGAACCGGACCCCTTAGAGGTTGCTGCCGCCAACCGCCGCTCTACCCGCCAGGCCATCTGGTACATGATCGGTGTTCTGGTTCTTTCCGCGCTTTATGGTTTCGCAGTCGCGCTCATCACTAGACTCTCGGGTGGTCCGTTATGCGAGGACGGCACCGCCGCGTGGCTCTGCACCGAACGCCAGCGCACCTTCTTTAGCCTTACCACCCCGATCATTCCCTTGTTTGGCATGATTGGCTGCGCCGTTATCATGGTGCGTAAGCTGCACCGCTATCTGCGGTGGCGCAGTTGGATGGCCATTTTCTGGGTGATGGCCTGCAACTTTATGCTGTGGACCATCACTGATATCCAGCTTTTCCTCATGGACTCGGCTGCCGCATAGAACATCCCGCCCCATGATCCTTCTGCTTGATAACTACGATTCTTATACCTTCAATCTCGCCCACCTCATTGCGGAAGTAGCCGGCCGCGAGCCACTCGTCGTTCCCGCCGGCGAAGCAGAAAGGCTTTCCGAGCGCGTCCGTGCGGGCGAATTTTCTCACGTGGTGATTTCTCCTGGCCCGGGCACGCCAGAGAGGGAGCAGGATTTCGGTGCTGCCCGGCGCCTCATTGCAGCCGCAGCGTCGGCCGAGATTCCAGTGCTGGGCGTATGCCTTGGCCATCAGGGGCTAGGCCTGCTCTCTGGGGCCCGGGTGTCGCGTGCGCCGCGGCCGCGCCACGGTTTTGTCTCTACCATCAGCCACTCAGGCGAAGGCATCTTCGCCGGAATCCCGCAAGACTTCGAAGTGGTGCGCTACCACTCCCTGCACATAGAGGAGGCTCCCGGCATCACCGTCCATGCCCGCAGCGAGGATGGCGTCATACAAGCGCTCAAAGTAGATGGGCTACCGCACTGGGGCGTGCAATTCCACCCCGAGTCGGTGCTCACCCAATACGGCCGCAATATCATGCGCAGTTTTCTGGGCGGGTTCCGCCTGATCCACCGCGAGGTGCCCGGCGCGGTGGACTGCCCACGGGTCTTTGCCACCCTGCGCGCCGAGGGCAACGATGCCTTCTTCCTCGACTCCGCGGATCCGCGCGGGCGCTACTCCATTCTCGGCGATACTGCTGGCGCGTTGAGTCTCTCTTTCCGCTATCGGCTTGGCGACGCCCCCGATATCCTCACCCTCCTCGATCACGAACTCGCCGCCCGCATCACCGATGTGCCCGACCTTCCCTTTACCGGTGGCGTCATCGGGTACCTAGGCTATGAGTGTGCCCAGTTAACCCTGCCGATTGAGCTCAGCCACCGCTCTCCTTACCCAGATGCCTATTTCGTGCGACCGCAGTCCTTTATCGTCTACGACCATCACACAGAAACCGCACACCTATGTTGTCTTGCCGGGGAGGGCTCTAAGCGGCTGCTTGACCGTTTGGAAGCCGCCTTGGGCACGGAGGAACCACGAAACAAGAGAGAGGACGGTGGGGCGTCGCTGAGCGCGGGCTCCTGGCGCAGCCCCGGCTACCTGGAGCGGATTAAGCGCGCCCAAGAATTCCTGCACGCCGGCGAAAGCTACGAGGTCTGCCTGACCGATACCTACACTTCCGCGGCCGAGGGGGAGCTCTATCCCCAACTGCGCTCGCACAATCCCGCTCCCTATGCCGCGCACCTCATCTTCGATGGCGTGGAAGTGTGCAGCGCCTCGCCTGAGCGCTTCCTCACCGTGCGCGGCCGTGAGGTGGAGGCCAAGCCGATTAAAGGCACCATCTCGGCCGCCCAGGATCCCGCGCTGCTGACCACGGACCCGAAGACGCGCGCCGAAAATCTCATGATCGTCGACCTACTGCGCAATGATCTCTCCCGAGTATGCGAGCCCGGCAGCGTGCGCGTGCCCAAGTTGATGCAGGTAGAAAGCTATGCCACCGTCCATCAGTTGGTTTCCACTATTACTGGGCAGCTGCGCACCGGTGCCACCGCGGTCGATGCTCTCCGCGCCGCCTTCCCTCCCGGCTCTATGACAGGCGCACCGAAACTGCGCACCTGCGAAATCATTGACCAGCTCGAAACAGGCCCACGTGGCGTGTACTCCGGCGTGGTGGGTTACCTGGGGTTTGATGGGCAATCCGATCTCAGCGTAGTCATCCGCACGGCCGTGCGCGCGGCCGGTGAGATCACCATCGGCGCCGGCGGGGCCATCGTCCTGGATTCAGATCCTGCGGCCGAGCTAGAAGAGCGCAATCTCAAGGCACAATCCGTGCTGGGGGCGTGGCAATGAGCACCTACCTCTGGCACGACGGCAGCTTTATTCCAAGCCAACCTCACCCCGGCCCCTTTGACGTTGCGGATTCTTGGCGGATGCTTGGCGACGCCCACTCAAACGCCCTCCCCCTACACCTCCAGCGCTTCGAGTCGATGGCCGGCCCACTTCCGGCCGGGTTCATCCCCGCGATGCTTCAACTTTTCGGCCCCGGCGATCTCTTTCCCCGTATCTCTCTCGCCGCCGGTCAGCTGCGCCTCGATATTCGCCCCGCGCCCCCTGCGCGCCGAACTACCCGGCTGACCTATGTGCAAGCCCCCGACCCGCGCACGCAACCTTTAGTCAAGGGCCCCGATTTCCCAGCGCTGGCACGCTACCGCACCGAATACCAAGCTGACGGCACCGATGACACCGCCATCGTGGATTCCTCCGGTGCCATGGTGGAGACCACCACCGGCGCGCTCGTCGCCTGGGACGAGGAAACGCTAATCCTTCCCACCGGTCAGGCGCTGCCCAGCATCACGCTGCGCCAAGTTGCCCGGCGCGCCTCAGACCTTGGAATTCACACCGAAACGCGCCCCATCACCCCCGAGCTCGCGGCGCAATTCCCCCTGTGGTTCCTCAACTCGCTCCACGGAATCAGCCCGGTGACCGAACTGCACACACCCACCGGCATCATCTATCCGCCACGCAACCCGCACACCGCCACGTGGCAACAGTGGTGGTGGGGCTGTTTTCGCAGGGAAACGACGCGCGACTAGCTCTCCTGCGTGACTAGCTGCGCTGCCAACTGCGTTTACACTACATGCTGAACGTAACCAATCATAGGTACTGACTCTCTAAATCCACTGGCCCCTACAAACACCTAACCACCCAGTCCAGCAAGCATGAGTACGGCCTCGCCTACTATGTTCGATAGGTAGACGAGGCCGCCGGAGAAAAGACTCAAAATCTCAAGCTATTTGATTTGAATTAGCTTTCAAATTTCGAGCTATCAAGGTGCAAAGGGTCGACATCACTAGTCCCGCACCAAATACCCAAACAAGGGCCGGCGAGAAGATCGCAGTTTGCCCATCGCCTTTTGAACCGATTAACAGACCGACTGCAATGGCAATGACGCCGATGATCATTCCTGTCAACTGGACCTTCGCGGACTGTTTCGAGAAAATTAACGTGGTAATTGCGGAAACCACAGATAGAACAATGACCACAGTGCCGATCCAACCGATTCTGACTGGGGCCAGAAGAACGAGAGCCACCCCTAAGACAGCCGCCACCAATTCAGGCCAAAGCGGACGGATTTTTCCACTTGCCATAGTTACTCTCCTTTGCTTCTCTTATCCCGAAATCGTAGGGTTCCACTGGCTAGGATGAACTGCAGTCACAAAAGCAAAATAGGTTCCTGCAGTAGAAAGACAGCCTCCCCTACGCGGATCGGCAGCATTTGGATAAACGCTCTTGCAAATATGAACCATGTCCTTATTTAGTTGAATATTGCAGCCCACACGCTCACCGGGATCCTGATGGGCTCCGTAGCACATGTCGTGCTTTGCGCATGCGCCAGAGAAATCAGCATTGTCGCCAGGAGCGGGGAACTGATCAGGAGACTTCGTACAATAGTCATTCAGACTTCCCTTTGAAGGGTCATACACATAACCCGGTGGGGGTTCAACCCCTGCTCGGTTGAACATTACAATGTGCTTATCAGCAAGAGCCTTTTGAGTCTCGGTAGAGATAGTTACAGGTTCCTCTTGAAATTCGGCATCTAGATCAAGATTCTGAGATGCTGCCCACTCATCCAATTGCTTAGCAACCTCGGGAGGCAGTTCTTTTCCAACAGCATCATTAACCGCGTTCACCGTCTCATCAGTTTGTTCAGCCGCAACGGCGGACGGAACTGCAACAGAAATCGCACCTAGGGCAACGAGTGCAGCCGCGGCAACGCGCCCCCCTTCATCTTAAAATTGGGCATAAAATTAAACTCCTCAAGGCGAATGTGAAAGCCTTCGGCCCGCCTACCACCGATGCGTACAATCTTGCAGCGCAACGGTCAAAGCTGAACCTATAAAAATCAACATACTTGAAAGTACTTTGCATCAAGTAAAATGGCGGTAAAACCTTATTAACGTTTTGGTTAATACTCAGCTCGCACTAAGACGAAGCAAAGCGTCTGATGAGCGCGGCTTTTGCGCTCTCACGCCTGTTTTGACAGTACCTAGCAATTCCTAATCAAGACTTGAATCTTGGTCGACGAATTTTGCTGCCACCTCGGCGCAATCCGGCCGGCCGCAGTGCTGGGTTTCTACGTGCTGGATGCAGTCATCACAGATGAGTACCTGCTGGCGGCAGGTGTCTTCATTGATGCAATTGTGGAAGGTATTCGTGCCCTTACCGCAGTGCACGCAGTGGCCGAGCTGAATGAAGCCGGGGTCTTGGAGTCCTTGTCCAAACTCGTGGTGCATGCGCTTGTCAAAGACATACATGGAGCCTTCCCACAGGCCATCATTGCCGTACTTTTCGCCGTAGCGCACGATGCCACCATCAATTTGGTAGACCTCTTTGAAGCCACGGTTCTTCATCAACGAGGACAGGATCTCGCAGCGAATGCCACCGGTGCAGTAGGACACCACCGGCTTATCCTTCATCCAGTCATACTTGCCGGACTCGATTTCCTCGATGAAATCATGCGTGGTTTTCACATCGGGCACGACGGCATTTTTAAACTTGCCAATCTCCGCTTCCATGGCGTTGCGGCCGTCAAAGAAAACGACCTCCTCACCACGTTCTTCTACCAGCTTATTTACCTCTTCTGGCTTGAGGTGCACGCCGCCGCCGACGACGCCGTTTTCATCGACCTTCAGCTCGCCCGGCGCGCCAAAGGCCACGATTTCATCGCGCACCTTGACCGAAAGGCGCGGGAAGTCATCCGCGCCGCCCTCGGACCACTTAAACTGCATGCGCTTAAAGCCGGGGTATTCCTTGGTCTGGCGGACGTAGCGCTTGCAGGCTTCCATATCTCCGCCAACGGTGCCGTTGATGCCATGCTCGGAAATGAGGATGCGCCCCTTGAGCCCCAGGGACTCGCACAGGGTGCGCTGCCACAGCATGATTGCGGTGGGATCTTCGATGGGGGTAAAGCAGTAATACAGGAGAACTTTGCCAATAGTCACGCCCCAATCTTAGGCCCGCAGCTGTGCAGATCCCCAATCTTGTACCTTTCCTTTATATGACTGCGGCCCCTCCAGCACAAGCTGAAAGGGCCTAATCTTGAGCATGCTGAAGTTAGCGCTTTTGGTACAGCGCCTTCTTGCGGGCAAAGACTGGGTCAGAGGTCACGAGCACGCCAAGGTTGCGGAAGATTCCCTCATCCACAGAACCCAGGATGGTGGTGGTGTGGACGTCGCAACCAGCAAGTTCCTTGATCTGCTCCAGCGCCTTGCGGGCGTTGTCATCCTTCGCCGCAGACACGGACAAAGCGATCAGCACCTCGTCGGTATGCAGGCGTGGATTCTTGGAGCCTAGGTGCTTGGTCTTGAGCGTTTGAATCGGCTCGATGGATTCGGGCGAAAGCAGGTGGATATCGTCATCGATGCCCGCTAGGTGCTTCAGCGCGTTAAGCAGCATAGCTGCAGAACAACCCAGCAATGGCGAGGTGCGGCCGGTGATCATGGTGCCGTCGTGCAGCTGCATAGCAGAAGCGGGCTCACCGGTTTCTTCCGCACGCTGGCGCGCAGGCGCCACCACAGGGCGATCCTCAACCTTGATGCCAGCCTTGGCCATGATGACTGCGGCGCGCTCGGATTGCTCGGTGCCTAAGCCCGCACGCGCCTCTTCCACCTGCGCCTTGAAGTAACGGCGGATGATTTCTTGTTGGGCGGCGGCGCGGCACACGGCGTCATCAGTAATGCAGAATCCGGCCATGTTCACGCCCATGTCCGTCGGCGACTGGTAAGGAGTGGTGCCGGTGAGCTTTTCCAAAAGGGTGCGCAGCAGCGGGAATGCTTCCACGTCGCGGTTGTAGTTCACGGTGGATTCGCCGTGGGCGGATAAGTGGAAGTGGTCAATAATATTGGAATCGTTCAGGTCTACCGTGGCTGCCTCGTAGGCCAGGTTCACGGGGTGTTCAAGGGGGAGATTCCAGATAGGGAAGGTTTCAAACTTGGCGTAGCCGGCATTATTGCCGCGCTGGTGCTCGTGGTAGACCTGCGAGAGCGCGGTGGCCAGCTTGCCGGAGCCAGGGCCGGGCGCGGTGACCACGACAAGGTCACGGGAGGTTTCCGCAAACTCATTGCGGCCAAAACCCTCTTCGGACACGATGAGGTCCGTATTGGTGGGGTAGCCAGGGATAACACGGTGGCGCGCCACCTTGAGGCCGAGGCGCTCTGCCTTGTCGATGAAGGCTTCCGCTTGGAAGTTGCCTTCCTCCAGCTGGGTCATGACGATGTTTTCTACCAAGAATCCGCGGCTGCGGAAGACGTCCACCAGGCGCAGCAGGTCATCTTCATAAAGGATGCCCAGGTCCGCGCGCACCTTCTGGCGGGAGATATCCTTGGCGTTGATGCAGATGAGGATCTCTACGTCCTCTTTAATGCGCTCCAGCATTGCGATTTTATTGTCCGGGGTGAAGCCGGGCAAAACGCGGGAGGCGTGCATATCGTCAAAAAGCTTGCCGCCCATCTCTAGGTAGAGCTTGTCGCCAATTTCTTCGCGGCGGGCGTGGATGTGCTTCGACTGCAGCTCGATGTATTTCTCGCGGTCAAAGCCGATTTCTTGCGTCATGATTTGAAAGCCTTCCCCTGAGTTAAATCATTCCGCATTTCGAGTTTACGCTACTGCGACTCTGCAAATAAGTGAACTGGTTAGCGCCCGGTTTGGCCGAAAATTCTTCCCGATTAGACTGGATTACATGCCTGAAGGTCACGTCATTCACCGCCTAGCCCATAAATTAAACGCGGGCTATCGCCGCATGCCGCTGCGCGTGACCAGTCCGCAGGGGCGCTTCGCGGCGGAGGCAGAGCTTCTCGATGGCGAGCGCATCGAGCTGGCAGAGACCTACGGCAAACATCTTTTCGTGCACTTTAGCGCCCAAGATCCGCGCCATATCCTCTATATTCACTTAGGTCTGATTGGCAAGCTGCGCTTCGAGCCCCGCGAGGAAGTAGGCGGACAGATCCGGGTGCGCATTGATAATGGCACCGCGGCCGCCAACCTGCGCGGACCGCAGTTTTGCCGCCTGCTCACGGAAGAAGAGTATCGCACCCAGCTGGCCAAGGTCGGCCAAGATCCGCTGCGCGCGGACGCCGATGTGGAGGCTTTATGGGCCAAGGTACACAGGTCGCGGCGCAGCATTGGCTCGCTGATGATGGACCAACACCTCTATGCCGGCGTGGGCAATATCTACCGCGCGGAAACCCTCTTTCGCCACGGCCTCTCCCCTTTCCTGCCTGGCCGTGAGGTTTCCCGTGAAACTTTTGACGCCACGTGGGCGGACCTGGTGGATTTGATGGAGTATGGGGTGGAGCACGGCCGCATCGATACCGTACGCCCCGAGCACTCGCCCGAGGCCATGGGCCGCGAACCGCGCAAGGATGACCACGGCGGGGAGGTCTACGTCTATCGCCGCGCCGGGTTGCCCTGCTATATCTGTGGCACTCCAGTAGCAGAAAAGGTCATGGAGGGGCGCAACCTATTTTGGTGCCCCACCTGCCAGCCGGCTCCTTAAAGGCCTATCCTGGCGGGCATGCGACATGCCTATAGCGTTGCTGCCGTCCGCGCGGCGGAGCAATCCCTTCTATCTCAACAAAACTACGACGACGAACTCATGCGCTCGGCCGCACGCGGCGTGGCAGCCACGGCCACGGCCATGCTTGCCCCTGGGCAGCGCGTAACTATCCTCGCTGGTCCGGGAGGAAACGGGGGCGATGGCCTCTACGCTGGCGCTTTCTTGGCGGAAGAAGGCTATTCAGTAGCGGCTATCCTCGCGGCGGATGCCGCGCACGAGCCCGCGCTGCAGGCTTTTACCGGGGCCGGCGGCACCATAACAGAGCGTCTAGGAGAAGCCGACCTGCTTATCGACGCCGTCGCCGGCCTTGCCTCCACCCGCGGCCTTTCCGGTGCGCCGCTACGGGCCTACGGCGAAGCCAAAAAGCGTGGTGTTCCGGTTCTAGCAGTGGATATCCCTTCCGGCATTAACGCCGATACCGGGTTGGCTGCAGCCGAGGCGGTGGAAGCAGATGTGACTATTAGTTTTGGTTGGGCCCGCGCCGGGCATGTCTTTGCCCCGGAATGCGGCACAGTAGTGCTGTGCGATCTGCTCCTGCCAGGTGCCCCGCGTTCCTTTGCAGAAGAGCTTTCTGCCACCGCTAAACCAGTAGGCCATATTGCCAATGAACCCACCATCCCGTTGCCCTATCAGTGGCCATCCGAACCGGTCCTCACGGGAGAGCAGGGCGTGGTTACCGCCCCAAAGCCGGTAGGGTGCACGGGGCCGATTTTGGATCCGACGCCGGGGGCGAAAAGCACCAAGTACACCGGCGGGGTCACCGCCGTATGCGCTGGTAGCAGCGCCTTTCCCGGCGCGGGAATCCTCGCTGCCACGGGCGCGGTGCGCGCTACGCCCTCGATGGTTCGCGTCGTGGGCAACGACTCCGTAACCACAAGCCTGCCCGAAGTAGTGCCTCATGCGAGCGCACAAGAAAAGGTCCACGCCCAAGCCTGGGTAATCGGCCCAGGACGAGGCACCGACCCAGAAGCGGCCGCAGAATTGCGTGCCGTGCTAAAACTCGGCCTGCCCACGATTATCGACGCCGATGCGCTTACAGTGCTTTCGACCTATGGAGATCTACGCGAACTCGTACGCGATCACCCCTGCGCCGTCCTGACTCCACATGCCGGGGAATTTGAGCGGCTGTATAAGGCCACGCTCGGCCGCGAGCTCGATCTTTCGGAGGGGCTCGAAATATGCCTGCAGGAGCTTGCCTCTGCGCTCGACTGTTTTGTTCTGCACAAGGGCCGGATCACCACGGTCACGGGCCCCGGCCAGGACATTTACGGCATGAATGCTGGGCACTCCTACGCAGCCACCGCCGGATCCGGCGACGTGCTATCCGGCATCCTCGGCGCGACGCTCGCGCAATTGGATATCGTTGAAGTAAGTGCGGAGACGATCATTATGGAAATCCTGCACGCCGCGGCCATACACCAGCATGCTGCCGCCATTGCCGCCCATACCCCAGACGGCTTTGGGATTTGCTCCGCCTCCCAGATTGCCGCAGCCGTGCCGCAGGCAATCGCACGGCTGCTCGCCATGCAACGCTAGCTGAGCGCGGAAACCTTCTCCTGCTCGGCAACGTGGCCGTCCTTGACCTCTACCACGCGGTTAGCAAAGTTTAGCAAGGAACGATCATGGGTCACTAGCACGGTGGCGGTCTTCATCTCTTGGGTGACATCGCGCAAAAGGCGGATGATCTCCTGCGAGAGGTGGGAATCAAGCGCGGAGGTCGGCTCATCGGCCAAGAGCAGGTCTGGCTGCTCCATCAGCGCCCGGGCGATATTGACGCGTTGGCGCTGACCACCAGACATCTGGCCCATGCGGCGATTGCCCATGCCCGCTAGGCCCACAAACTCCAGCAGCTCATCGGCACGTTGCGGGCGCAACTTGCGGCCGGCGATGTGGTCCATAATAAGCAGCTGGTCGCGCACATTGAGCGAGGACAACAGGTTGGCCTGCTGGAAGATGATGGAGCGGGTGCCATCCACCTGCACGGAGCCGGAATCCGGGGTGATAAGCCCGGCGGCGACGGAAAGCAGCGTGGACTTTCCGGAACCGGATTCCCCCACGATGGCGGTCAGGGAATTGGATTCGGCGTTGAGGGAGGCATCGGCTAGCGCGGTAGTCGTTGTCTCGCCGTCCTGGTAGGTCACGGTAGCGTTGCGGATATCAAGAATGGTGGACATATTAAGCATTTCCTCCAAGAGCATCGAGTGGGTTGGCTTTAGCTACGCGGCGGGTAGCAATAAGGGCGCCGACCATGCCGAGGGCCCAGATGCCAACCGCGGGAACGGCGATGGTGCGCAGGGAAACATCGAACGGCACGGTGCCGGAAGCAAGCGCGCCAAGCACCCAACCAACGACGGCGCCCGCAATGGTGCCGGCGGCCAAGATGATGGCGGCTTGTGCCAGGGCATCGCGCAAGAGGTAACGCACGGTTGCGCCGAGCGCGCGCAGAATCGAAAGATCGCGGGTGCGCTGGATGGTCCACACGGTCAAGAAGGCCACGGTGACCAGGGCGGAGATGCCGTACAAGAAGCCCTGCATGGTAAGCAGCGAGCCGCGCTCAGACTGATAGGCCGCCAGGCCGGAGAACGACTTGGACACCTTCACGGAGCCTGGAACCTCGTACTTATACAGCGCTGCGGTGCCGATCACACCTTCTGGCGCATGGCTAATCTGCTGCCAGGACTCGGTGGAGGCCCACGCCACCTCGGAGTGGGAGTACATGGTCTCTGGGACGGTGCCCTCTACCGAAAAATCGGCGCCGCCTAGGGTGACAGTATCGGCCGCGTCGATGGACTCTGGCAGAAGCACGCCTTGCTCCGGGATGGTCTTATCGGTACCCGGAACCTGGGTGCCGGCCGGCAGGCTGAGAACGGTAACGCCGCCATGACCCTCCAGCTTGGTCTGGGCTGCGCCTAGAGGAATGCCATCGCTGGCGATATCGCCAGCGTGCATCTCGGATTCGCTGAAAGAAGGATCCTCGGTAGAAAAGGAAATATATGGATAATCTTCTTCCAAGGCCTCCAGCGCAGAGGTATTTTGCTTGGAAAGGCCCTCCGTCAGGCCGGAAAGCATAACGAGTAGAAGGGTAATGAGCGCAACCGTGCCGCCGATAAGCGCGAAGCGGCCGCGCGCTGTGGTGATTTCTCTGATTGCTAGGAACATACTTCTATATTTGCTTTGCGCAGGTCAGAAGTAATCGGCCAGCTCGCTGAACCTCCAGTCAACCAAGTGGTTGATTCACTGTCCACCCCTGCGCGGATATCCTGGGTGGTTGTGTTTAAGGGACGAAAATTATGGGTTTATGGCCTGCACGCCATGTTCGCGTTTCTGCTGGTCTTCGGCGTGGCGCGCGCCTATGTGGATGGCCGGCTCGACGCCCGAGTGATCGGCTTAGCCATGGCCCTCGCCGTGGTCTACTCCGCACAACGTTGGCTGCCCACATGGTTATGGCTAGGTGGGCTATGCCTGTTGTGGCTGGGCCTGATGGTTCATGCGCAGGATTTCATGTGGTTGGAATTCCCGCTTATTTTTGTCTTTTTGCGCGCCTTGCCCACCGTGCCCGGGCTGGTCTCCATCGCCGCGCTGTGGGCAGCAGCCGCATTCATCCCCGCCTGGCTGCACCCAGAAGGTTGGTCCATCGCTGCGGCCGTGGGGCCACTTATCGGCACCGCCTTTGCGGCAACGGTCTTTTTCATCCAGCGGCGGCTGCAAGCAGAAGCGGCGCACCACAGGGACATCGCCAAGCAGCTGCGCGAAACCCAAGCCGAGCTGGCCGCCAGCGAGCACCAATCCGGCCGGCTGGAGGAGCGCGAGCGCCTCTCCCGCGAGATCCATGACACCGTAGCGCAAGGCCTTAGCTCCATCTTGTTGCTCTCCCGCGCAGCCCGTGGCACCGATGATCCCCGCACCAAAGAAGAGCAGCTGGCGGTCATCGAGGATGTCGCGAGCGAGAATCTGGCCGAGGCCCGCCGCTTTGTCCGCGAACTAGCCGGCCCCGATGAGCGACTGGAAACCCAGCTCACTTCCCTGCTGTCCCAGATGCGCAGCCGCGTGAAGGCTTTGGGGGAAGAAACCACCTTCGAACTGGTGGTATCTGGAAGCGGCAAGGTGCCCGGCCGAATCAAAGAGGTCATCGTACGCGCTGCGCAGGAAGGGCTCAATAACGTCATCAAACACGCCCATGCCTCTCGCGCGGTGGTCACGCTCGGTCTCTTCGAGGATGCAGTGACCTTGGACGTCGTTGATAATGGATGCGGCGTATCCGCCTCCCCTAGTACCGGCGAGAAGGACCACGGATTCGGGCTTGCGGGCCTGCGCACCCGTGTGGAGCGTGTAGGTGGCACCATGAACCTAGAATATGGCGATGGTACTGCCTTAGCCGTCCGGATCCCGCTGAAGGAGCGAAGCAATGGTTAATGTCATGCTGATCGACGATCACCCAGTGGTCCGCGCCGGTCTGCGCGCTATCCTCAATACCTTCTCCGATGTCGAGGTAGTCATAGAAGGTTCCACCGGCGCGGATGTGGATAAGCTCTTTACTGACGACGCCCCACAGGTAGACGCCGTGGTCTGCGATATCCAGATGCCCGGCATGGATGGCATCGCAGCCACCAAGCGTGTGGTGGAGGCCGGCGGCCCACCGGTGCTCATACTGACCACCTATGACACGCAGGCCGATATTCTCGCCGCCGTGGAGGCCGGCGCAATGGGCTATCTGCTCAAGGACTCCCCGGAGCAGGCGCTGCACGAGGCCGTCCTCAATACCGCCGCACACCGCCGCACCTTGGCGCCGGAAGTGGTGGATCTCCTCGCCCAACGTGTGGGCCGGCCACAAGAATCGCTGTCCACCCGCGAGCTAGAAATTCTTCGGGCGCTTTCCAGTGGTTCCTCCAATAAGGAACTAGCCAAGCAGCTATTCATTTCTGAAGCCACAGTCAAAACCCACCTCATCCACATCTTTCAAAAGTTGGGCGTGGAAACCCGCACCGCCGCGGTGACCGTGGCACGAGAGAGGAAGTTTATCTGATGTTGGACTGCATAGTCATCGGCGCCGGCCAGGCGGGTCTGGCGGTGGGCTATTACTTGCGTAAAAAGGGCCTGGATTTTGTCCTCCTGGATGCTGAATCCGGTCCCGGTGCAGCGTGGCGCCATACCTGGCCGTCACTTACACTCTTTAGCAATTCCGCCTCCTCCAACCTGCCCGGATGGCCTATGCCCCACCACGACGGCTTTCCGCCAGCTAGCCACGTTATTGATTATTTTGCACGCTATGAACAGCGCTATGAGCTGCCCATTCGCCGGCCAGTCACAGTGGATGAAGTTACTCATGACGGCGCGTGTTTCCATGTCTTTGCCGGTAAAGAGCAGCTGACCGCGCGCACAGTCGTGGCAGCCACGGGTACGTGGTCCGCTCCCTTTATCCCCTACTACCCCGGTACTTTTGACGGGAGGCAATGGCATTCCGCCGTCTATCAAGGCCCCGCGGACTTCGCCGGATCTACCGTGGCGGTCGTCGGCGCGGCCAATTCCGGTGCCCAAATCGCGGCCGATCTCGTGCTCTCCGGTGTGGAAACCACCTGGTATACCCGCAGCTCCCCGCGGTGGATGCCCGACGACGTTGACGGGCGCGTGCTCTTTCAGCGCAATCGCGCCCGCCTCAACGCAATGCTGCGCGGCGAACCAGACCCCGGCGCGGATTCGAACCTGGGCGATATTGTGATGGTCCCGCCGGTCCTACGCGCACGGGATTCCGGGCTCTTGCAGGCCACTCCAATGTTTTCTTCCCTCGATGAGGTCAACACAGACCACCTCATCTGGTGCACAGGTTTCCGGCCTGCCCTCCGCCCCATTCGCCGGCTACTCGACGGCACCTCCCCCACCGTCGACGGCCTCTTCCTCGTGGGCTATGGCACTTGGACCGGTCCAGGCTCCGCAACCATTACCGGGGTAAGCCCCTTTGCCAAACAGGCAGCGCACGACGTCGCGAATTTATGTGACTAAAGCAATAGGTTAGTCCCAGCTAATTCGACTACACTGCCTTCACACAAAGAGTGCGACACAATTTGGGAAAGCTGGTTTATACATGTCTGCCTGGGATCTCTACGATGACCTCATCGATGCCATTCCCCGTGACATAGTGGTCTCCCGCGCCGCCCAAGGCCCGCGGTGGACCCGGGTATACACCGAAAGTCCTAGCTGCGGTATGGCAATGACCATGTCAGCCACCTCTCGCCCGGCCCAGATGCGCGCCGAGTACACCGGCGTTCCTCTTCGCGCCATTGCACAGCTGGCCAAGAGCTGGAATTTCTCGGAGGCGTCCTTCGGCATGGCCGCGCTAAATTCCTACTACGCCACGCCTTCTGTAGCCGATGAGCATGGTTTTACGCTTGCCGACGCCCCCTGGCCCCACATCTTCGATCCCTTCCGCGAGGCCGTCGCTGGGAAGAAGGTCGCGGTCATTGGCCACTTCCCTTTTGCGCCCAAGGCGCTCACCCAGGCGGCGGATTTCTATATGCTAGAGCGTTCGCTCAATGAGGGCGACTACCCCGATTCCGCTGCCGAGTACATACTGCCCGAGTGCGATTATGTCTTCATTACCGGGTCCGCCTTTGTAAACAAGACCGCTCCCCGCCTGCTCGAGCTCTCCCGCACTGCATTTAATGTCATCCTGGGCCCCTCCACCCCACTGGCCCCGGTACTGCTTGAGGACTACGGGGTATCACAGGTCATTGGCATGGTTCCCACCGACTCCGCCGGTATGTTTGATTGCCTCGAAGAGGGAGCTTCCCTGGATATGTTTAATTTTGGCCACCGCGTCAGCCTAGGTACTTAGACAATAGCTCCGGCCAAAATCGCGGCGGCGAGGGCCCCCAAACCCAATGCCGCCATCCAACCGATTGTGCGGACGGCTCGCAGCTGCGCTTTCGCGCCGCTGCGGCTTACTAGGAACGCGCCCAAAGACGCGCCGAGCGTATTGAAAACTAAGTCATCGACATCGCTAAAACCCAATGAGAATATGTACTGGGTAATTTCAATGCCTAGGCTGAGCATCATCGCCAGAAGGATGGTGCCGCCGCGTCCGAAGCGGACGCGGCGCGAATTCTGTCCCATCACCACCAAGCAGGCACCCAGCGGCATAAAGAGGAATACGTTACCCAAAGTATTGGTCCACGGACCCCACCACGGATGAGGGTTATTAAACCCATTAAACATCTGCAAATCTAGGCTGCGGCGTGCGTGCGCAGACGCATCAACCACATCGGGGATATCTATGAAGGGCTTGCCCACCGTAGCTACTGCAATAGCCACCATGACAACCACGCAGGCTACGGCTGCGCTGCGCCACAGCGTGCGCTTAGCAGGCATGTCACGCGCACCAATCTGGCGCGAGGCGCGGGTGGGCCTCGTGGTCATCGTCATGTTGTTCAAGTTAACAAGCGAGCCTGAAAATTCTCCGTGAGATTCGCTGCCAAATTGCTGCATCACATTTAACGTACGATGGTGAGCATGAGCACTCTACTAGTTACTCGCAACGAAGATAAATCCGTTACGACCTCCTTTGAAGAGGGAGAGTTCCTCGGCGAAGGCGACCTTACCGTCGATGTGTCCTATTCTTCGCTGAACTACAAAGACGCCATGGCAATTGCCGGCGACCGTGGCGTCATGCGCACCAGCCCGCTAGTTCCGGGCATCGACGTGGTCGGCACCGTTGCAGAGTCCAACGTGGAACGCCTCCCGGTTGGCACCCTCGTAGCTTCCTTCGGTGATGGCCTAGGCGAGTTCCGCCACGGTGGCTACACCCCAAAGCAACGGGTGAATTCCCAGGCAACCGTCGCGCTGCCAGCAGACTTCACCGCAGAACAGGCGGCCGCCGTGGGAACCGCAGGTTACACTGCCGCCCTGTGCGTTAATTCTTTGCGCGGGCTTCCTGATGGCCCCGTCTTGGTCACCGGCGCCACCGGTGGCGTGGGCTCTATCGCCGTGAATCTGCTGTCCAATGCCGGTTACGAGGTTCACGCCATGACTGGCCGCCCGGATGACTATTCCCAGTACCTCCACGAGCTGGGCGCCCATACCATTGTGGACCGCGCCGAATTTGCTGAGGCCGGAAAACCCTTGCAGAAGGCAACGTATGCCGGTGCGGTTGATACCTCCGGCTCCCACGTCTTGGCAAATGTATTGGCCCGCACTGTGTGGGGCGGCACCGTCGCCTCTACCGGTATGGCCGCCGGTCCAGACCTGCCCACCACCGTCTTGCCGTTCATTCTGCGCAACGTCCACCTTGCCGGCGTCAACTCTGTAGACGCCCCATTGCACTACCGCCAGAACGCTTGGCAGCTCCTCGCACGCAAGCTGGACCGGTCCATCCTTGGGTCCCTGACCAATAGCATTCCATTGTCAGACGTAGTCGAAGAATCCAAATCCCTCCTCGAGGGCACCCACCACGGACGCACCGTCCTTAAGATTTCCTAGGCCCCGCCTAGCCATTCTTCTAAGGCACCTGCTGTTTTGGCGGGTGCCTTTTTACATGCACCGGTCGGCGCGGACAACTAGCTTTACGACGCCGCGCTTTTAGCAATCCCTCTCAGCAATTTACGAGAGATCCTGCCCAAAGTATGTAGGTCCTCATCACTAAGGGTGCCCACCACTATTTCATCGACTGCGGCGGTATGCCGCGCGATGGCTGCACTGAAAGCGGCACTTCCCTTTTCCGTCACAGTGACTTCAATAGCTCGAGTTCCCAACTCCGGCGCCTCCCGCCTGGAAACCAATTTTCGGGACTCCATGCGCACCAGCTGACGATGCAGTCGCGACTTTTCCCACCCGAGCTCCACCGCCAATTCATGCGGTCTCGTATGATTTTTTCGGCGGCGCTGCAACACCGCCAAAACCGCGTAGTCCGCTTCACTCAGGTTAGAGCCGCTCTGGAGCTGTCCAGACAGCCGCGCATGCAACGCCTCTTGCATGGCGACAAAGTCACCCCATGCTGCACTCTGCTCCAAGCGCATCGCATCCTCCTAGAGTCGTTTTTATTTAACAGTTTATACAGCGAGGTTGATCTAGCAACTCATCTTATTAACATGGGTTGACCTGACAACTCCTACTACTTCACGTTGGAGTGGGTATACGTAGGAAATAATTTCCTCGGCCAACATATTTGACTAGGAAATATATTTGGTTTCCTTTTGAATATATATCTCTAGAGATATTCCATCTGTGTAGAACGAGATGGTATTGGTCTAGAAATTAAATACGCGATGGGGTTTGCTGATTAAAGTTGGCCCGCAAGGGCACTAAGCGCGACCGGCCAAAGGGAGCGAAGCGTTTAGAATAGCGGTCATGGATAAGCTATTTGGCACGTGCGGATTCGACTTTTTAGATATAGATGAACTCATTGCGGAGCTGCCGACAGAGCACGAACTGTGGGATGCGCCAGGCTTCGATCGGGTGATTTTCTACGCGGACTCGTCTGGCATGGCGGTCACAGCGATGGAATACGAAGGGGAATGGGCTGCTGTGCCTTCGTATCGCGGTGGGGAAGAGACACCGGGGACCATATACCGGGCAACGCCCTATATCGGCATTGTAGAAACGGGTGATTTGCGGTTCGCGGCGCTTACGGATGCACCGTTTGCGCTGCCGGCAGGCAACCCGGTAGGCGGAGAAAAGCTACAGGGGACATTGCAGCCGACGGTAGCGGCGTTGAATTACGAGGTAGGGGAGCCAGAGGAGTTTACCTTCACTTCGCCTGCTACCGAACGCTTTTACCGGAACTTAAAGCCCAGCATGTTAAACCCGCAGGTGGAGGTCGCGGGGACTATTGGGGGCATCGCCAAGCACAGCAACGAGCTAGGCATGGGGGAGTTTTGGGTATGCGACCTCGACGGCCTGCCGCTCATTGTGAACGAAAAGCTGGAGGTCGGCCAAGGAATCCGGGCGCACGGCATTGCGCTGTGCGCCACGGAGTTTTGGGCCGAATAGCTACTTGACCACGAGGTTGACCATCCGGCCAGGGACGTAGATCTTCTTGACTACGTTCTTACCGTTGGTCAGCTCGGCAATCTTGGCATCGGCCAGGGCAACCTCGAAGACCGCATCCTGGTCAGCATCAGCAGCTACGTTGATGCGGGCCTTTACCTTGCCGTTGATCTGCACCGGCACCTCAATCTCATCGTCTACCAGGTACTTTTCCTCAAAGGTGGGGAAAGGCTGGTAGGTGATGGTCTCGTCATGTCCAAAGCGCTGCCACAGCTCCTCCGCGATGTGCGGGGCGATGGGGGAGACCAACTGTGCAATCGGCTCTACGGCGGCGCGCGGGGCCTGGGTGCGGTAGGTCTTAGTCAGGTAATTAACGTACTCGATGAGCTTGGCCACAACGGTATTAAGCCGAAGGTTCTCGTAATCATCGCGCACGCCCGCAATGGTGCGGTGGAGCTGTTTGAGATCGTCCTCGCTCAATTCGGCGTCGGTAGTGGCCAGCTCACCGGTATCCTCATTGACGGCCAAGCGCCACAGGCGCTGCAGGAAGCGTTGGGAACCTACGACGTCCTTGGTAGCCCACGGGCGGGAGGTATCCAGCGGACCCATGGACATCTCATAAACTCGCAGGGTATCGGCACCAAAGTCGCGGCAAATATCGTCCGGAGCCACGGCATTCTTGAGGGACTTGCCCATCTTGCCGTACTCTTGCTTGACCTCTTCGCCGTTGTAGTAGAACTTGCCGTCTTTTTCTTCTACTTCAGCGGCCGGAACGTACACGCCGCGGGAATCCGTGTAGGCATAGGCCTGGATATAGCCTTGGTTGTACAGGCGGCGGTAGGGCTCTTGGGACCTGACAAAGCCCAGGTCAAAGAGCACCTTATGCCAGAAGCGGGAGTAGAGCAGGTGCAGCACGGCGTGCTCGACGCCGCCGACGTACAGGTCTACGCCGCCAGGGTCCTGCGGGCCATGCTGGTCCGGACGCGGGCCGGTCCAATAGCGCTCGTTTTCTAAATCGCAGAAGGTATCGTCGTTGCGGGGATCGATATAGCGCAATTGGTACCAGGAAGAACCCGCCCACTGCGGCATGACATTGGTATCGCGGAAATAGGTCTGTGGACCGTCGCCCAGATCCAGCTCTACCTCGACCCAATCACGCACCTTAGCCAGCGGTGGTTGCGGCTCGGTGTCCTTGTCCTCTGGATCAAAGGAAACGGGCTTATAATCTTCTACCTCTGGCAGCTCTACCGGCAGCATGGATTCCGGTAAGGCGTGGGCGAAGCCATCCTGGTCATAGACGATGGGGAAGGGCTCGCCCCAGTAACGCTGGCGGGCAAAGAGCCAATCGCGCAGCTTGTACTGCACCTTTTCGCGCCCGGACCCATCCTTCTCCAGCCATTCGATGGCCTTGGCAATGGCCTCGACCTTATTTAGACCATTAAGATCCAAACCCTTGTCATTGGCGGAATTGACCAACGCGCCGTCCTCGGTCCAGGCTTCTTCCTCTACGTTTCCGCCAGAGACAACCCCCGTGATGGGCAGTCCGAAGGCCTGGGCAAACTCGTAGTCACGGGTGTCGTGCGCCGGAACTGCCATGATGGCGCCGGTGCCGTAGCCGGTCAGCACATAGTCCGCGATGAAGATCGGCACCTTTTTGCCGGAAACCGGGTTGGTGGCATAGGTGCCGAGGAAGACACCGGTCTTTTCCTTATTTTCTTGGCGCTCTAGATCAGACTTGGCAGCAATATCGGTGCGGTAGGACTCCACGGCCTCCTTTGGATCATCGTGACCATAGGTCCAACGCTCATCCACGTCATCGTCATAGGGGATGGGGGAGAGGAGGGCGTCGACAAGCTCATGCTCTGGGGCCAGCACCACGTACTCGGCACCGAAGAGGGTATCCGGGCGGGTGGTAAAGACCTCTATCTCGTAGCCCTCAGCAGGGAAGGAGACCTCTGCGCCGCGGGAACGCCCAATCCAATTGCGCTGCATGGACTTAACCTTCTCCGGCCAATCCAAAAGCTCTAGATCATCGAGCAGGCGATCGGAATAGGCCGTAATGCGCATCATCCATTGGGAGAGGTTCTTTCGGAAGACAGGAAAGTTGCCGCGCTCGGACTTACCCTCCGCGGTGACCTCTTCGTTTGCCAGCACGGTACCCAAGCCCGGGCACCAGTTCACCGTGGAATTAGACAGGTAGACCAGGCGGAATTCATCGATGGCCGCGGCCTTTTCCTCTTCGCTAAGGTCCTCGTAATAGCGGCCGCCCTTAGTGGTGCGCTTATTGGCCTTCAGCTCCTTGATGAGCTCCGCAATCGGGCGGGCCTTTTGCTGCTCCTCATCGAACCAAGAGTTATAAATCTGCAGGAAAATCCATTGGGTCCACTTGAAAAACTCCGGGTCGGTGGATTCCACGGAGCGGCGCGGGTCGTGCCCCAAGCCCAACATCCCCAGCTGGCGGCGCATGTTCTCAATATTCGCCTCAGTGGTCGTGCGCGGGTGGGTACCGGTCTGGATGGCGTACTGCTCGGCCGGCAGGCCGAAGGCATCGTAGCCCAAGGTATGCAGCACATTCTTGCCCAGCATGCGGTTATAGCGGGCGTAAGTATCGGTAGCGATATAACCCAGGGGGTGTCCCACGTGCAGGCCCGCGCCGGACGGGTAAGGGAACATATCCTGCACATTGAGCTTTTCCTTAGGCAACTCGCCCTCCCTGGTGGCGAGCTCGCCTACCGGATTCGGGGCATTAAAGGTGCCATTGTCTTTCCAGTACTGCTGCCAGGTCTTCTCGATCTGGTTCGCCAGCTCCGGGGTATAGCGGTACGAAGTGGAATCGCTCTGGGTAGTCATAATCACACAGTGTAATAGCCGCATTCCGGCGCGGGGTAGTTCGCTACGCTTTCCGCGTTCCGCAGGGCACGCACATCCAACATCCCCGCCGTATTCGCCCCCCGGTTTTCGCGTCATTTCCGCCGTTCGCAGCCAAAATGCAGATCTGCATGAAAATGATCTAGGCTGGGGTAAATGAGCCAGGAGAAGTTTCGCAGTCAGCTTTCATCTTTTGCAGACGCAGCGGTATTTCAGGGGATTCCGCACCTGCGCCTCTCCCCAGCTAGCCACACTCTGGAGCTGTACCTACCCGCCGTAACCGCAGGTTATGAGCCAGAAGATCCCCAGTGGACCGTGTCTTCTCAGCTGCTCGATGGTAGCGAGGACACCCGCAAGTTCTACTATGTGGAGGGCGAGGAGCCCGGGCTGTGGATCAGCATGCCGAGCCCTTTCAGCCACCTCAGCGTCTCCTTTGAGGAGCACACCTTGGAGTTTACCGGCGTGGCCAATGGTGGCCTGCTACTGGATTCCACCCATCGGCCGGTCGATACCACCGCAGCGGTATCTAAGGGCTCGTATACCTTCATCGCCCCCATTGGTACCGAGATCTCCAAGGCTAAAGCCGGTGAAGCTCGCCCACACGGCGCGTGGGAAGGTTGGTCCATCCTCCCACTAGAGGTAAGCCAGTCTTTCACCGTGGAGGTTGCACGCCAAGAGCCTACCACTATCAAGGTCTCCGGCAGCCCCGACTTTGCCTGGGATATGGCCGTCAAGTCCCTGCCCAATGCCCACGGGCTGGATGGCGAGCTGGTCTATACCCAGTCGCCGCGAGTGATAGCCAATACCGAACTCAGCATGGAGCTGACCTATGTCCCCATGGGTGGGGAAGAGGAGGCCGTGCTGGAGGACGAGCTACCGGAGGGCATTCACGAGGTGCTCCCGGCAGACGCCTTTGAAGATCCCTGGGTAGGGCGCTACCGCTTCACCTTGTACAAGGACGAGGAACTGGTGGATATCCAGTACCTCAACTTCGCAGAATCACTGCACATGCGCGCGAAGAACGAGGGTCCGCGCGGCACCAATTTCCGCTTTATCGACGCCCTGGGCAACCTTTCGCCGTTTAGCTATGCCTTGGCTTCTGCGCCGGGCAAGTCCATCCAGATGGAAAAAGGCCAGCGCGTCTTTGGTGAGGACGAGAGCGTGCGCGAAGAGACCATCGGCAGCGAGGCTGGCTATGAGCTGACCTTCCAAGTGGAACCGGCGACAATTCGTACCCGCGTCAAGCGTACCGCGGCCGAACCCGTAGATTATCTGGATAAGCAGGTCATTCTGGCAGACCAGCTCGATGCCGATGCACTTTTTACAATCCACTCGCCAGAGCCGCTTCCATTGGCGAAGTTCGTGGTTATTGATAAGAACCAGAAGATTAGAGACCTTGTCACCGCCAATGGCTCCACGGAAGCGGCCACCAGCCTGTCGGTACCAAACCGCGCGCTGAAGTCTGCGCTGACAAAGAAGACCTCGCTGGAGCTTTACCTCCTGTGGTCCACGCTGTCCTATGAGGAGTACCTCGAGGGCCTGCCGGAGAAGGAGCGCGCAGCACACCAAAAGCGCAGCGTTGAGCGTCGCGTCATGGAGTATGAGGCCACTGCGGCTAGCGACCTCATCTATGCCGCCATCGCCACAGTGCGCAAGGCACCGTTGGTTTCCCGCGCGACCATTGAGGACGGCATCCTCGTCCCCGAGCAGCCGCACGAGGAAGAGGTAGAGCTGCTGGCTTGGGCTTGGCCTCTGGGCAATCCCGCGGGCGAGCCGGTGCCGCTGGAGCCCACTGAGGACGGCTTTGAACTGCCCGAGGAGTTGCTGGGCGCCGGCCATCTCATCGTGGACTTCCGCGAGGATGAGCCGGCCAGCGACTTGGCCGCACCTCAGTACCCGCCGGCCAGCGCCCTCATCATCTTCCAAGACGGTGAGACCGAAAACTCTGAGGGAATATGGCCCACCTACGCGGCCATGCGCCGCCTTGCGCCGAAGACCAAGGAGACTTTTGAGGCGCTCATCAAGGACATTGAGGCCGACCCGCGCGCCAGCATGGATGCGCTCATGGCCGCGGATTTTGAGCCGGGCCAACGCATGCGCGCCTTTGTCCGCACCGGATTGGTCTCCCGCAGCTTCCGCCGCGAAGAACCAGCCAGCGAGCCTTCCTCGCTACTAGCCGCGCTTGCCGACACCGCCCATGACTACGTCGAAGCCCACGGCTCCGCCTCGCTTGCGCGCGTGCCGTCCACTGGGGTCGATGATGTTACCCGCCCGATGCTGCTGATGAGCGCCACGGGCGAGGCTCCCACGCCGTCGACGGAAAGTGATCAACTCTGCGATGATGCCCACCGCATTGCCGCGCTGCGTGAGTGCTTTGCCAACGATCTTGCCCTCACCCGCCTGGGCACCATCTCCAAGCTGCGCAGCACCGCCATGCAGCTGCGGGTAACGCTGCAAAAGTTGGGCGTCGATAAGTCCGTCCTGCACACCCTGCTCGCGCTCGATGCCTTTGGCGATGGCAATGCGGAGCTCGGCGATTCCGCGTGGATGCCGTTTATTTCCTATGTCTTCGCCATCACGGCGCGCGGCGTGGCCAATGGGAAGCTGGCTGACCCTGCTTTCGCCGCCGCGCTTGACGATGCCCTCCCGCAGCTCGCCGAGGCCGTCTCACTCGCCCCGCAGCTGTTTTATCGCGATATTCTCACCGCAGAGGCGCTGACGCTGAACTAGAGTGGCAGACATGCAGGTCATCTCCACCAATGTCGCCGTCCGCCGGCCGGACCCGAGCGGGCGGCATGAGTTTTCGGGCATCGACAAAAAGCCGCAAGATTTCATTGATGTGGCAGCGCCCGGACCCCATTACGGCGATGGGTCCGGCGTGCGCGGCGATATAATTGGTGACGCCCAACATCACGGCGGCAACGATAAGGCCGTTTACGCTTACTCCCGCGAGGAACTGGATTACTGGCAATCTGAACTTTCCCGCCCGCTGGCCTCCGGCGGCTTTGGCGAAAATCTCACCACGCAGGGCGTCGATCTGTCTGCTCTGCTCATCAATCAGCGCGTGTGCATCGGCACCGCCGTGCTTGAGGTATCCGTGCCCCGCCAACCGTGTGCCACCTTCGCCTGCTGGCTAGGGGAGCGCGGCTGGCTCAAGCGCTGGACCGCGCGCGGAGACTGCGGCACCTACCTGCGCATCATTTCCCCCGGCCGCATCCGCCCCGGCGATACCATCGAACTAGATGCCACGCCCAGCCACGACATCACCATGCGCATGGCGTTTGCCGCCAAAATGGGCGACCGTGCCCTTGCCCAGCGCGTTATTGATGCCCGCTGCCTGCCCGCTCACCAGCAAAACTCGCTCCGCACCTAACTACATAGGCGCACATAGCCCGCTAATAGGGTGCGCGTTAGCTTCGCCTCTTCGACCGACGTGTGCGCAAAACAAAAAGCACGCCAGCTCTTATAGCTAACGTGCCTGTATTGCTTAGCGCGAAAAGGGGGGCGGATATGGTACTACCCCTCTTCAAAGTTCAGATGGTGTCCCTTGGCCTTGGGGAAGCGTCCATGCACAAAGAAGTAGTAAATGGCGGCGATGACAACGAGACCCGCGAGGATGAGGTACATCATGTCGAATCCCGTTGCACTAACGATGGGGCCAAGGCCGAACGGCGCTAGGCCAATGCCTAGGTCCAACAGGAGGAACATCGTGGAAATTCCCGCGCCCATCTGTGCCGCCGGTACTGAGCGCACAGAGATGGCCTGGCAGGCAGGGCTCAGCGTTCCGAAGCCCAGGCCAGTGAAGGCACCCGCAACCACCAACATGACGTCGTTGGTAGGGAAGCCCATGAGGAGCAGGGCAACAACAAAAGCGGCCAAGCCGAGGTACATCACGGCGTTATCGCCCTTGTGGTCTTGGATGCGGCCTAGGACGAAACGCATGATGAGCATGGTTACCGCATAACCAATAAAGAACAGGCCAGCGCCGGTGGCAAGGTCTTCCTTGCGCGCGTAGGCGTTGAGGTAGGTAACCACGCCGGAGTAGGCGATGCCGACCAGCAGCATAAATAGGCCGATAGGAACCACGTTGGGGTGCACGGCATTGCGCAGCCTAAACGCTGGCTTTTCGGAGGAAACCTCGGCCGGATAGTGCAGCACCAAAGCCAAAACCAAAGACACGATATTTGCGCCAAGTGCTACGGCGAAAAGCGTGTTGTAACCGATGTTATTGGCCAAGAAAAGGCCGAGCGCCGGGCCGAATGCTGTTGCCAAGGTTGTACCGAGAGCGAAGTAGCCGGTGCCCTCTGCGCGGCGCTCGTGCGGGATGACGGATTGTGCTACCGCCATGAGCGCGGTAGAGGTCAAAGCATAGCCCGCACCGTGCAACATACGCACGAAAATTAAGACCGCAACATTATGCGCGAAAAAATACGCCACAGCTACAACCGTGACGAAGGCCAGAGAAGTCAGGGCTGCTTTCTTGTGCCCCACACTGTCCACGATCCAACCGGAGAACACGCGCATGCAGGTAGCTCCCAAAACGAAGGCACTGGAAGCAAAGCCGCCGACTGTATCCGATGCCCCAAAGCTTTCTACCGCATAGAGGGCCATGGTGGTCACGGACAGATAGAAGACCAAGAACTGGCAAAAATTGGCCACCCACGCCAAGGCGAACGTGGGAGTCATCAGCCGCGGTTTACCCGCCGAAGATTCAGTAGACGTCATAAACTCACTCCAAATAACAAAAAGAAAATTCCCTCTCCACGTGCTGGCAAAAAGCCTCGGTACGCGGACGAAGGAAATACAAATTAGACTATACGGAGGGGAACTATACGCCCCGCGAGCTTCAATGGTTACTCAAAAGGCTCTAAAGTGCTTTGTCGACGCCAAACTTTTGCGGCCGACTGCAATCGCATAAGGCCTTCTGAACTGGCCAAATAAAAAGTTGCGGTCAGTTATGTCACATTTTTGCAAATTCGGGTTAATTACGGGCTGAATGTTTACATGTGTACCAACCGGCCGGGCCTACGGAGGGCCAGGCCGGTTTTCTTGTCCTCGCTAAGCCGTGGACTCTCTAGACATTGGCATAAGGATCGCGGATGCCCAGATATTGAACAGTGGTGTATTCCTCAATACCCTCAGCACCACCCTCGCGTCCTAGACCAGATTGCTTTACACCACCAAATGGGGCTGCGGCATTCGAGACGACACCTGCATTGAATCCCATGAGTCCAAATTCAAGGCCATCGGCCACGCGCCAGAGGCGATCAGAATTTTCCGTAAAGACATAGGAGGCGAGTCCGTATTCCGTATCATTTGCGATCTCTAAGGCTTCGGACTCCTCGGTAAAGGTCAAGATCGGTGCGATGGGACCAAAGATTTCCTCCTGAGCTACGCGAGTTTCACGTGAAACATTGCTCAAAATCGTCGGTTCGTAAAAATGGCCCTCGCCCTCGCCACGCTTGCCACCGGTAACCACGGTAGCGCCCTTGTTCACAGCATCCTCCACTAGGCCAGCAACATTATCGAGTGCCTTGGCTTCGATGAGGGGGCCACAAGTAACACCTTCATCCATGCCATCGCCAACGACGAGCTTCTCAAACTCAACGGCGAGCTTCTGCGTAAATTCCTCTGCAACGGACTCGTGCACCAAGAAACGGTTTGCCGCAGTGCATGCTTCACCAATATTGCGCATCTTCGCCCCCATGGCCCCCGCCACGGCCTGGTCGATATCCGCGTCTTCGAAGATGATGAACGGTGCGTTCCCGCCGAGTTCCATGGAGGTGCGAAGTACATTATCTGCAGCGCCCTTAAGGAGGGTCTTACCCACTGGGGTGGAGCCAGTAAAAGAGAGCTTCCGCAGACGGGCGTCGGCAAGCAGGGGCTCCGAAATGGTCGACGCAGAGCTGCCGGAAACTACATTGAGTACACCCTTAGGAATGCCGGCATCAAGCATGGTTTGTGCGAAGTACTGTGCGGTTAGCGGAGTAAGCTTAGCCGGCTTCAGAACCATGGTGCAGCCTGCTGCTACGGCCGGGGCCACCTTGCGGGTAGCCATCGCAAGAGGGAAGTTCCACGGGGTAATCAACAGACAAGGCCCTACCGGCTTGCGGCGGGTGACCATGCGCAGCGTTCCTTCCGGAACGGGGGAGTAGCGCCCATAATCACGGGTAGCCTCCTCACTAAACCAGCGGAGGTACTCCGCGCCGTATGTGACCTCACCTTGAGACTCGGCAAAAGGCTTTCCCATTTCAAGGGTCATCAAAGTAGCGAACTCATCAGCTCGTTCGTGCACCAGCTCGAATGCACGGCGAAGGATATTGGCCCGCTCACGCGGCGTGGTTTGTGCCCATTCATCTTGAACCGCGCAGGCAGCATCGAGGGCGGCCACCGCATCAGCGGAGTTCGCAGAATCTAGTGTAGCTATAGTCGCCCCGGTAGCCGGGTTTTCTACGTTGAAGGTCTCCCCAGAGGATGCCTCGCGCCACTCACCGGCAATCAAAAGCTTGGTTGGGACCTTTGCCAATACCTCATTTGTATTCAAGGTCATTTACATCACCTTTCCTCTCTTGCTTAATGGACCCAACAGTACCGCACTCATTCCACTTGGGTAACGCGTACCAACCATGACTTTTGGCCACCAGACGGTGACTTGAGAATATTTCTCAGCATTATCTTCCGCGCTATAGAAATTTAGGTTAGTATGACCGATATGAAGAACATGACTACTGCTTGGTGGTGGCACGCGTAACCCGCGGGCCTTTCTTCACAACCCATTTTCTGGCTCGCATTCTGCGGGCCTTTTGGCGTTTTAGTGCCTCTGCTCGCGGAAGCCCATATTCCGTTCCTACCTTCCCAATACCTCCGAGAGGGCACTGCAATGCCATATACCTCCACCCGCGATATAAGTTATGACCGCGACGCGGCCGCACTTTTCGACGCACTAGCACAACCAAGAGATTCCTTATTGCTTGAAAGTGCGGACATCGAAACCAAGAAGAACCTCGACTGTTTGGCTGTACTCAAGGCCGCACTAAAAGTCACGTGTCACGGCCAGCGGGTGGAGGCCCGCGCCCTGACAGAAGCGGGCGAGGCGCTCCTGCCCTCCTTGGCCAACCGATTCCGCCACCGCTTGGTTTCACGTGAAACAACTACCGCCGTATTTGAATTCGAGTTTGCCACGCAAGCTGACGAGCGGGAACGGCTCTTGGGCGAATCAACCGCAGATATCCTCCGATTCCTGCAACTTAGGGCGGACTATTCGTCTTCCTTATTGCCCTTTCTGGCAGGTGGCTTTGCCTATGACTATTTGGCTACCTTCGAATCCCTGCCAGAAGTTGACCCCAGTTCCAATGAGTACCCGGACTTTGAATTCTTGGTAGCGCAAACCGTCTTAGCGGTAGATAACTTAAAGGGCACCGCACGACTGGAAGGCTGGGACACTAACCAAGGCCGCTTGGAAGAGGAGCTGAACTCTCTGGCAGCAAAACCGGCGGCTACCGCGCCTGTAGGACCGCGAAGAAAGAGGGTAAAGGCGGTTGCCGATATGGATGATGAGGCATTTCGCGCGGGCGTCGATAAGCTCAAAAGCAATATTCACGCCGGAGATATCTACCAAGTGGTTCCGGCCCGCTCTTTCACCCTGGAATGCCCAGACGCCTTGGCCGCCTACCGCACGCTGCGGGAAACCAATCCTTCGCCGTATATGTTCTATGTCCGCGGCGCCGACTATGAACTCTTTGGGGCGTCACCGGAATCCAACCTCAAATTCACACCGGGAAATAGGGAAGTGCAGCTCTATCCCATCGCAGGTACCCGGCTGCGTGGTCTCAACCCAGATGGCAGCGTGAACCATGAACTTGATATCCGCAATGAACTGGAAATGCGCACCGATCAAAAAGAGATTGCGGAGCATACGATGCTGGTGGATTTAGCTCGCAATGATGTAGCGCGCGTGGCCGTACCCCGCACCCGCCGGGTTGCGGAGCTCTTGCAGGTTGACCGCTATTCCCGCGTAATGCACTTAGTCTCCCGGGTCACGGCGCGGCTTCACCCAGACTTTGACGCGCTCGATGCGTACCGCGCTTGCATGAACATGGGCACTTTGACGGGAGCGCCCAAGCTGCGGGCGACCGAGCTAGTCCGTCGCTTTGAGGGCAAACGCCGCGGATCCTATGGCGGGGCGGTGGGCTACTTGCGCGGCGACGGTGCCATGGACAACTGCATCGTCATCCGTTCGGCCTATGTCAAAGGGGGGGGACGGCGGTAGTGCAGGCCGGCGCCGGAGTGGTCAAGGACTCCTTGCCAAAGGCCGAGGCCGATGAATCTGTGCATAAAGCCTACGCCGTACTCAATGCCATTGCGGTGGCACACGGGGCTGAACTGGAGGTGCAGCGATGAAATCGCCACACGTTATCTTACTAGATAACCACGATTCTTTTGTCTACAACCTAGTCGATGCCCTAGCAGACTTCGATACCACCGTATTTCGCAATACCGTTTCGGTAAAGGACGTGCTCCACGCACAGCCCGACATAATTGTTCTTTCCCCCGGGCCCGGGCATCCACGTGATGCAGGCTGCATGATGGAGCTTGTCGGTGCCACCCTTGGCACCATTCCCATCCTCGGTATCTGCCTTGGCTTCCAGGCGCTGCTTGAGCACCACGGCGGTACGGTCACGTCGTGCGGACCTGTGCATGGCAAATCCGTCCCGATGGTCATTACCGAGGCCGGCATTCAGCATCCCGTCTTCCAAGGCCTTGCTATCGATACCGGTCCCGATCAACCTGGCAGGCACGGTACGCAAGTTCCGGTGGCACGCTATCACTCCCTCGGCTGCACGGACATCCCTCAAGGCATGCGTTCCTTGGCGCATGCAGCAACGGACATAGGCAAGGTAACCATGGCAGCCGAAACAACTGATGGTCTAACACTCGGCATGCAATTTCACCCAGAGTCCATCCTGACGCCGAGCGGACCGCTGATGCTCGCGCGTTGCATTAACCAACTTTCAATATCACCCACTATAGATTCGGAGCAGTAAAATGAAACACACCCCTTTACACACCCTTCAGGCATTCCTAGATAATAACCAGCCCACCGTCGAAGAGGCCATCGAGGCATTTACCCCCTTGGCGGTCGGCGACTATGACGATATCCAAATCGCGGCGCTCCTTTTCCACATCCGAACCCGAGGCGAGACCTTCGCCGACGTGGCTGGAGCAGCCAAAGCCTTTTTGAAGGTGGGCTATCCCTTTCCCATCACCGGCGCAGGTGTCATGGATACGGCTGGCACTGGGGGCGATGGCGCAAATACCATCAATATCACCACCGGTGCCTCCCTCGTTGCCGCCGCTGGGGGAGTAAAGATGGTCAAACACGGCAATCGATCGGTCTCGTCCAAATCCGGCTCAGCCGATGTCCTCGAGGCACTCAATATCCCACTCGATTTGGATGCCGCGCGAGCTGTCCGCCAATATACAGCCTCGAATTTCACGTTCTTATTTGCCCCCGCCTACAACCCAGCGGTGGCTCATGTGCAACCGGTGCGCAAGGCGCTGGGGATTTCTACCATCTTCAACACTCTCGGCCCGCTACTTTCGCCTAGCCACCCCGCACTACAAATCATGGGAATCGCAAAGCCGGACCAAGGCCAGCTTATTGCGGAGGTGTTCCGAGAACTCGGACGCGAACGGGCCCTTGTCATCCACGGCGCCGGCACCGATGAGATTGCCATCCACGGCACCACGCTGGTGTGGGAACTCAAGGATGGTGAGATTTCCACCTACGAGTTGACGCCGGAGGACCTCGGGATTACACGTCACGACCTAGCAGAGCTCGCCGGCGGGGACGGGGCAGCGAACGCCCAAGCTCTCCGTGCGGTATTTGCCGGCCACAGCGCCCCCGCCCATTATGACGCAATTACCGCTAACGCCGGTGCGATGTTCTACCTCAACGGGACCACGCAGACCATTGCGGCCGGAGTCACGCACGCCAAGGAGCTCATCGATAGCGGCCACGTTGATAGGTGGCTCGCCATCCACGAAGCCGCGAACTACGCACAAGGGGAGGAGTCCTGATGGTCCAGAATAAATTGCCCACGGTGCTCGAAGAGATCGTCGCCAAGCGCCGCACGCACTTGCCCGCGATTAGGGAGCGCCTAGCCCATGTATACCTGCCGAATCTTCCGCGCTCGGAGCGCTCGCTTTACGACGCCCTCCAAGGCACCAACCGCTTCATTATGGAGTGCAAGTCTTCCTCGCCGTCCCTCGGCCTTATTCGCGCGGAGTACCACCCCGGTGAGATCGCCCGCATTTACTCGCGCTATGCCTCAGCAATTTCGGTGTTATGCGAGCCCGAGCGCTTTGGCGGCGACTATGACCACCTGCAGACCGTTGCGCAGTCCACCCACCTGCCCGTGCTGTGCAAAGACTTCATCGTAGATCCCATACAAGTCTATGCCGCGCGCTATTACGGCGCCGATGCCATCTTGCTCATGATGTCCATCGTGGACGATCACACCTATGGCGAGCTCAAGGCATTGGCGGACCGCCTCGGCCTAGACGTGCTAACAGAAGCCATTACCGAGGAAGAAGTGAACCGAGCGGTGGGCTTCGGTGTAGATATCATCGGGATTAATAACCGGAACCTTCACGATCTCAGCATCGACTTAGGGCGCACCGAACGCCTCGCCCAATGTATTCCATCTGGAAAGGTCATCGTTTCCGAGTCGGGCATCCGCGACAACGCCACTGTTCGCCGCTTAGGCTCGCACGCTCACGCCTTCCTCGTGGGCTCACATCTCACCTCCCAGCGAGATATTGACCGCGCGGCACGGGACCTCGTGTTTGGAATAAATAAGGTGTGCGGCATCACTACCTCGTCGACTGCACAGTCCGCACGCGCTGCGGGCGCCCGCTACGGAGGGCTTATCTTTGCACCGGATTCTCCGCGTAGTGTTTCACGTGAAACGGCGCACCACATCGTCGCGGCGGAGCCGGGATTGGATTACGTCGCTGTGACGCGCTCTACAGATGTCAACGAACTGAAAAGGCTAGCCGACATTCCCGGTCTGCACGCCCTTCAATTACACGCCCCGTTCCAAGGTGATTTGGAAGGGGAGAGGCAGCTCCTCCGCCGCGCACGCGAGGCAGCCGGCAGCTTGGATATTTGGCGTGCCGTGAACATGCGCGAGGCCGACTTTGCTGCGCTTTCGGGGCAGCCTTTCTCTGAAGTTGAAGCGCTCGTTTTGGACTCCGGAAACGGCGGAACCGGGACGCGTTTTAATTGGAGCACCATCCCTACAGAGATAAAGAGCAAATCTTTCCTCGCCGGCGGCTTGCATATTGGCAACCTCGACGAGGCGTTGTCCGTTGCCACGGCCGGTTTAGACCTTAACTCAGGTTTGGAATACGCGCCCGGACGCAAGGACTCCGCGCTCATTTCCCAAGCGTTTAGCGCTATCCGTAATTACACCCACTCATAGAAAGAACAGAACCATGACCGTTTCACGTGAAACGCTCCTTCCAGCGTACTTCGGTGAGTTCGGTGGCCAATTCGTCCCCGAATCCCTCATCCCAGCCCTAGACCAACTAGAAGATGCTTTTGTTGAGGCACAGAGCGACCCAGCCTTCCAGGAAGAGTTAAGTACGTTACTGCGCGATTATCTTGGCCGCCCCACACCGATTACGGAGGCGAGAAACCTCGGCGGAAAGGCACGCATCTTCCTCAAGCGTGAAGACCTTGTCCACGGCGGCGCGCATAAGACCAATCAAGTCCTCGGTCAGGCGCTGCTAGCAAAGCGAATGGGAAAGACCCGCATCATCGCGGAAACCGGAGCGGGCCAGCACGGTACCGCTACCGCCCTCGCTTGCGCCCTTTTGGGACTTGAGTGCGTGGTGTATATGGGCGCCAAAGACGCAGCACGTCAACAACCAAACGTATTCCGGATGGAATTGATGGGGGCGAAGGTTGTATCCGTCGATACTGGATCCGGAACTCTCAAGGATGCGGTGAACGAAGCACTCCGAGATTGGACCGCTACCTTTCACGAGTCCCACTACCTACTCGGGACCGCAGCCGGGCCGCACCCATTCCCAACCATCGTCCGAGAATTCCACAAGGTCATCTCTGAAGAGGCCAAGGCACAGATGCTGGAGCGCACCGGAGGGCTACCCGATGTGGTGGTTGCTTGCGTCGGTGGCGGATCCAATGCGATCGGCATGTTCGCGGACTTCATCGCAGAGGAAGGCGTGGAGCTTATCGGCGCTGAGCCCGGTGGGGAAGGGCTGGACTCCGGCAAGCATGGTGCCACCATCAATAACGGAACGGTGGGCATCCTGCACGGCGCCCGCAGCTACCTTATGCGGAATGCGGATGGACAAGTGGAAGAATCCTATTCCATCTCCGCTGGGTTGGACTACCCGGGCGTAGGGCCGCAGCATGCCCATTTACACGCCAGCGGCCGTGCCACATACGTCGGCATTACTGACGCCGAAGCCCTCGAAGCATTCCAGCTTCTTTCTAAGAGGGAAGGCATTATTCCCGCTCTCGAATCCTCGCACGCGTTAGCCTATGCCTTAAAACATAAGGACGAGGACATCACCTTCCTCGTCTCCCTCTCCGGCCGCGGCGATAAGGACATCGACCACGTCCGCCATACCCTTGACACCCACCCTGAACTGGAACTGCAGGAGGAGAATTAGTGAGCACCCGTTACGAAAACCTATTTAGCTCCCTGCACGAAAGGGGAGAAGGCGCGTTTGTACCCTTCATCATGTTGGGCGACCCGACGCCAGAGGACTCACTGAAAATTGTGCGTACCGTTGTGACGGCCGGCGCTGACGCGCTCGAACTGGGCGTGCCCTTTTCAGATCCGGTAGCCGACGGTCCGACCATTCAGGCTTCTCACCTCCGGGCGCTCGATGGCGGTGCAACGGTGGACAGCTCTTTGGAGCTGATTAGCACCATTCGTACCGAGTTTCCGGAGCTACCCATTGGCATGCTGATTTACGGCAACGTCGCATTTACTCGCGGCTTCGACCGCTTCTACGCGGAGTTCGCAAAGGCCGGTGCTGATAGCATCTTGCTTCCCGACGTCCCCGTACGCGAAGGCGCACCCTTTATTGCGGCGGCACAGAAGGCCGATATTGATCCCATCTTTATTGCCCCTGCACGCGCCACCGAGGAGACCTTGAAAGGTGTCGCTAAAAGTTCGCAGGGATATATTTACGCAATATCCCGCGATGGCGTAACCGGTACCGAAAAGCAATCCGAGACACTCGGTCTCGAAGAGGTCGTATCAAATATACAGCGCTTCGACGGTCCACCGGTTCTCCTTGGCTTCGGCATCTCCGAGCCTACCCATGTTCAAGATGCCATCGCCGCTGGGGCGGCTGGTGCCATTACTGGCTCCGCCATTACCAAAATAATTGACCGACGCGTTTCACGTGAAACAGATACGGATGGAATACCGCTCGAAGGAACGCCGGGGCGCATAGATAATGAAACAACACTACATGAAGAGCTCACCGAATTCGTCTCCCGCATGAAAGCCGCCACACAAAAGTAGTTCTCCCAAATACAGCAAATTCCTCGTCAGTGCTGAAATGCTCGGTACTGACGAGGGGTTTCGCTTAGACAAGATCCTAGGCGGTTGGGTCCGTTAATTCTTCCTTAGTAGCGTCCTCCCGATTGCCCACGAACTTATCGAGGATCATCGCGATAGCACCGTCGCCTGTGACATTGGCTGCGGTACCGACGGAGTCGATGGCAATATAGGCAGCGATCATCAGCGCTACCATGCCATCATCAAAGCCCATCATGTCTGCCAGGAGGCCAGCTGCGACCATCACAGCACCACCAGGAACACCCGGAGCAGCGATCATCATGATGCCGAGCAAGAAAATGAAGCCCAAACCGGTGCTCGTGCTGATATCTAGGTTCGCCATATAGACAATCGCGAAAGCGTAGAGAGTCAACTTAATCATCGAGCCGGATAGGTGAATGGTTGCGCACAGGGGGATGACAAAGTTAGCTACGGGCCTTGAAATGCCATTCTTAAGCGTGGACTCCACTGAAATGGGAATAGTAGCAGCCGAGGAGGAGGTGCCCAAGGCAGTAAAGTACGCAGGCATCATGTTGCGCAGGGCCTTAAAGGGGTTCTTACCCGTGATCGCACCAGCGATGATGTACTGGACCACCAGGTAAACCAAGGTCATGACAACGGCCAAGATCAGTACTTTAGCAAAGGCCGAAAGCACATCGCCCAAATTACCGTTCATTCCCAAGCTTAGGAACATGCCAAAGATATAGAAGGGAAGAATCGGCACGACGAAGCCCCAGATAACCTTGACTACGACATTCTCCAATTCCTTGGTAACGGCGTACAAAGTGTCAGACTTCACCGTAGTCATTGCTACGCCGATGCAAAACGACAGCAAAAGGGCCGTCATAACCTCAAACGGCGGCGCCATTTCTACCTCAAAATAAGGAGAGAGCGCGCCCTCATCAATATCGGAGACATTGGTAACCAAGTTTTGGCCACTCAGCATAGTGGGGTAAAGCCAGTGCGCAAGTACGTAGGCAAGAAGACCGGCAATAGTCGTTGAGCCGTAAGCAATGCCGGCAGTCACACCCAACCACTTTCCGGCACCGCGTCCAAGACCCGCAATCGACGGGGCAATTAGCGCAAAAATTAATACCGGAATAAAGAAATTGAGGAAGTTGCTAAACAGGCCATTGAAGGTGGCAAATACCCGGCCAAACCACTCGGGCGCGAATTGGCTCATCACCACGCCAAGGACTATGGCGACGATAATGCGGAATAACAAAGATTCCGAGAGCTTCTTGAGATTCATGTATTTACAATCATTGTTGAGCGTCCCACCTCGGGCGAAAAATTACCGAGACGAAACAAAGCGGTGCAGTGGCAACGGCCGGGCTAATATCTATCACTCGACCTTAAAGGCATACTACCTGACACACCGCGTAGTCAGAACATTCACCCCAGAGGCAATTTCTATCTAGGCGCTACAAGGTTAAACTGAATACATGATCGCAGTAGGAATCATATTTTTAGTCCTCGCCGTATTTCTCATCGTAGTGGGAACCCTCGCTACGACTAGGCGCTTGCCCGGAAATAGCTACATTGGCTTGCGTCTACAAGAAATTCGCAAATCCCGCGAAGCATGGGACAATGCCCATCGCATTGCTGGACCATTTTGGATTCTCTGCGGAGTATGTCTGGTTTTCGGTGGGGTAGTCGCCCTGCGCGCTGAAGGGTGGATGTGGCTCATTCCAGCCCTGACGTTCGTTGCAGCGGTTCTTGCCCTATCTATCGGATCCAACCTCGGGTCGCGAGCCGCTTTCCTCTATGAACAAGCGCACGCTAATGAAGAAGGTTGCGGGGAATCTTGCAACTGTGGGTCCGACGGCTGCGGTGGGGAAGCAGCTGGGGAGACAGCCGCTCCCCAAGTCGATGTCAACGCTCTCCGCCACGCGGCGCGTAAATCGGATAAGTAGAAAACAGTACTGCGCTACTCACCCCTTCCGGAGAAGTTTCAATCTTCATCCGGAGGGGGATATTTTTATCTGCTGTGTCGGCGGATTCCATTGCTTAGGAAGAACCCTTATATTAGACACTGTGACGGTATTAAACGCACAACCCCCGTCCCTCGTATTTAGTCACTAACAATAAACCCTTCTAGGTTTTCGATTGAACACAGCAATGATTGTTCTCATTCATTATTGACGTAACTCCCCATTGCAATTCCTGCGAATAAGGATAGAGCTTACGTAAAGCTTTCCGAACATTCCATTTCTCAACGCGCCCAGCCCGACAATAAGGGCACAATGAAACGCATGAAGAAAAGAACCGCCCTCGCAGCCATCGCCGCCTCCACCTTCGGCATTGGTGCCTTTGCCGAGCAAGGCGAGGCGGAAGTTTCTAACGTCGCTGAAGCGCAGACGCAGCTATCCGCACGCAGCATTGTAAATGACTTGGGCATCGACTCCGGCACCTACGAACTCACTCCAACTTCTAACGGTTCTCCCGAAACATGGGAAGGGCTTCTGGCCGGTTAAACTACTGTGTTTCACGTGAAACTCAAACCTTGGACGAAACCATAACTCGCTCACATTGGGGGGCCACAGCGGGCTAGAGTAGAGGCATGACTATGTGCTCGCGCCGAATGTTTTTGCTCGGAACCGCTACGACTTTCGCAGGCGTTTACGCGGCGGCTTGCGGCTCAACACCGTCCGCGGAGATCGCTGCAACCGATATCCCGATCGGCTCTGCAAAGATTGTGGATGGAGTTATCTTTACCCAGCCTAAAGAAGGGGAGTTTAAGGCCTATTCTCAAACATGCCCCCACCAACGCAATCCGATCACCGAGATTGAAGGCATGACAGCGACCTGCACTGCGCATAACACGTCCTATAACCTCAGCGATGGGAGCGTCATCTCCGGCCCTGGCCGTGACCCGTTGGAGGAATACGAAGTAAAACAAGACGGTTCGAACGTCACTACCGCCTAAACGCTCCCCGGCTTAGTTTCACGTGAAACCAGGCCATTACATTGTGCGCGCCGCGTTTTCATGCGGGTGGGGCGGAGACGGGTCTACACTCTTAGCATGCTGCAGCGCCTAAAAAAGCCCGACCCGCTCATCGTCCTCATCATTCTCGCAGTCATCATTGCGGTTCTCGCACCGGCTAGGGGGAGCTTTGCCGAGATATTCGGCAAACTGACGAACGTAGCGATTGCGATACTCTTCTTTCTTTATGGAGCTAGGCTGTCCACTCAAGAGGCCCTCAATGGACTAAAGCACTGGCGCCTGCACCTGACCATCCTGGCATTCACCTTCGTGGTCTATCCGCTCACTGGTATCGCGCTGCGCCCGCTTACTGCAGTCGTGTCGCACGACATGTACCTAGGAATTTTATTTCTCACGTTAGTTCCTTCCACAGTGCAATCCTCGGTTGCCTTTACTTCGATTGCGAAGGGAAACGTGGCCGGTGCGATAATCTCAGCCTCTACCTCCAACCTGGTGGGCGTCATCGTCACGCCACTACTCGTGATGCTCCTGATGGGGACCGGGGGAGGGATCCACATCGATACTTCCGTATTTGGAGAAATCGCCCTGTTGCTGTTGGCTCCCTTCGTTCTGGGACAGCTCACTCGGCGTTGGATAGGAAGAATCGCCCAAAGCAAGGCCACCAAAGTAGTAGACCGCGGATCCATTGCAATGGTGGTTTATTCCGCCTTCTCCAAAGGGATAGTGGACGGAATTTGGGCGTCCATCTCCATGTGGGAATTACCTTTCCTCGTAGGGTTCGCGGCAGCTTTCGTCGCATTTATGCTGTGCCTGACTAAAAAGGTCAGCCAAAAGCTAGGATTTAGCCGCGCAGATATTATCGCGATTGAATTTTGTGGCTCAAAGAAGTCTTTGGCCACTGGACTCCCGATGGCCTCGGTCATTTTTACCTCTGATGGAGCGCCCCTAGGCCTACTAGTCCTTCCGTTGATGATTTACCACCAAGTCCAACTGATGATGTGCTCATGGCTAGCGGCCCGGTACGCCCAGCACTCCACGCCGTAGCTACACTTAGATGCCATGACGAATTACCTATACGTACGGACCAAACTGAATGTGCCAGGGGTAGGCTCTGCGATCCATATGGCGGAAATGGAAGAACAAGATACCCGCAGCTGCCGCATGGTGCGCATGATTGCCCTGGATCCATCGGATGCCATCGTCGGAATGGCAACGCCACATAGTTCCACGGGAAACGTTGATCAGCCGAAAGAAGTCGTTCCACACCCAGACACTTATGATGACTTCCCAGACATTAGCGCGCAGTACATAGACCAGTCTCGGTTCGACGCCCTCTGGTCCGAAGCCACCGCCAAGTTCGGGCTATAGGAACTGCGGAGACTAAAAGACTACGTTGACCAGGAGCATGTAGAAGGCGGTCCCGCCAAAGATAGACAGCGCTGACTCGCGCTTCCACAGGTGGAGTAAAAAGGTAGCGAGCACGCCGAGTAAAGCCGCCCAGATGCCACCGGGGGGCGCCGGCCTGCCCGTGAACGGTATAGACCACCAAGATCGTCATGACACCCACTGGCATCATCAAACCGAGCAATGAGAAGAACTCGCTGTCCTTCATCCATTTCACAAAGGAAAAGGGAAGCTGGCGCAACACAACGGTGATAAGCCCAACGGGGACCAGTACCGTGGCTATGGTAGCGAGTGATACTCCAGCGGGCATTAGCGGCACTCCTTGGAATTCGCACGGTGCACGGATCGGCGCAGACTGAGGAAGGTGTCGACGCGCGGGGACAGGTAGCGGACAATTAGCAATAAGAAGTAGGCGCTAAGCGCCGCCATGAGGAGTTGCCCTGGGGCGAAGGCGGCAGCAAAAATGCCCAAGACCGCCGCGCTTAACGGCAGAGGGTAATCCTGATTATTGCGGAAAGAATCCATTGCCAAAACAACAAAGAGCGCCACGAGCGCGAATTCCATGCCCTGTATGGAAGAAGGGATTACCCGACCGGCAAGGGCACCAACGATGCCGCCTCCTACCCACAGAGCTTGGCAAAAGATTTGGATGGTGAGGATGCGCGTTCCGCTCGGTCGGTCATCGGTGGGGAGAGAGGAGACGATGGCATAGGTTTCGTCGGTAAGCGCATAAGTGGAATAAGCCCTGCCCACCCGTGAGTAAATGCGATGCCGGGGGAAGGTGAGACCATAGAAAATATGGCGAAAGTTCACCATGAAACCGGTAACCAACGAGGTAAGGGCGGTAGCTCCACCAGTGACCATGGAAATGGCCAAGAATTCCATGGAGCCGGCGTAGATGACGATGGAGAAAATCGGTGTCCACCACCAGCTGAAGCCGGATTGGACCATGAGCAGGCCGAAGGCTAGGCCGAGGGGAATAAGGCCGATAGCGGCGGCCCATGTATCCCGTAATCCTTGAGAAATATCCGCGCGCATGCGGGCTAGTTTAGCCCACCGCCTGCAGCGCGATAGGAATTAATTGTCTTCCACTTTGACCGGGTAAGTGGAGTAAAGCGGCAGCGGCATGGGTTGACGCTTCATAACGTCGGCCCAAAGATCGGCTGGGCCCGGAGTAATGACGTCTTGAGCCAAAGCGGGCGAGACGAACCATTCGCCGGCCTCGATTTCCTCTTCTAGCTGGCCCGGGCCCCACTCGGCATAGCCGGCAAACATACGCATACCGGAAACCAGTGGTTCGATGTCTCCCGGCTCCGCGCGCAGATCCACATGAGCCAGACGTGGAGCAAGGCGGGTGAGGCGATTGTGCTTTTCCGGATCTACGCCCTGTTTGGTCTGCGCGAGCCCCACCACGGATTGCTGATTAAGCGGACCACCAATATATAGCGCTTGCGGCTTAGCTACGACTGGAAGCCATTCCGGCAGCACATTGAATATGGCCACCTCGGAACGCTTGGTCAGGTCCACGCCGAAGGTCATCATGTCATTGTGCTCGATGACGAGGATGACGGAACGGGCGAATTCCGGCGAAAGCATCCCCGGAGCAGCGATGAGCAGCTGGCCGGGGGCAGGGTCATTGCGCTCGAGGGCGTTGAATAATCTATCGGCAAACATCACTGTTTAGAATCCCACCACTCGCGCAACTTCGCAATCGCTTCCTCGCGCTCGAGGGGTCCATGCTCCAGACGCAACTCCTTGAGATAAGACCATGCCTGGCCCACCTCGGGGCCGGGCTTAAGACCTAGGATTTCCATGATCTCATTGCCATCGAGGTCCGGGCGCACGCGGGCTAGGTCCTCCTTGCGGCCGATCTCTTCGATACGCTCCTCGAGCTGATCGTAGGTGCGCTGGAGGCGGCGAGCCTTTTTCGCATTGCGGGTGGTGCAATCGGCGCGCACCAGCTTGTGCAATCGGGGAAGGAGATCGCCGGCATCAGTGACATAGCGGCGCACGGCAGAATCCGTCCACTGATTTTCCCCAAACCCGTGGAAGCGCATATGCAAATAGACCAGCTGACCGATGGCCTCCGTGGTGGCTTTGGGGTACTTCAACTTCCGCAGTCGCTTGCGGGCGAGCTTGGCGCCCACCACCTCGTGGTGGTGGAAGGAAACCTTGCCATCGGTGTTGTCAAAGGTATCCGGCTTGCCAATATCGTGTAGTAGCGCCGCCCAGCGCAGGACGAGGTCCGGACCATCTTCTTCCTGGTCCATGGCTTGGCTGAGCACCTTCAGTGAGTGGGCATAAACGTCCTTGTGCTGCGCGTGTTCGTCCGCGGTCATGCGCAACGCGGGGATCTCCGGGAAGATGTAGTCCGCGATGCCGGTAGAGACCAGCAGTTCAATGCCATCCCACGGGGCAGTGCCGCAGATGAGCTTATCCAGTTCCACCTGCACTCGCTCCACGGTGATGCGCTGGATTTCGCCAGCCATATCCCGCATGGCATCCACCACGCGATCGGCCACGCGAAATTCCAGCTGGGAAGCAAAACGTGCCGCGCGCAGCATGCGGAGGGGATCATCGTGGAAGGAGATTTCCGGCTTATCCGGGGTATCGAGTACTCGGTCAGCCACATCCTGAAGGCCGTGGAGGGGATCGTGGAACTTAAAGGTGGCGTCGGCAAGCAGCTCTATGGCCATCGCATTGACCTTGAAGTCACGCCGCACGAGGTCGCCCTCCAAGGTATCGCCATACACCACCTCAGGGTTGCGGGACTGGCCATCATAAGAATCGGAGCGGAAAGTGGTGATCTCGATCTGCTGACCCTTATACGCCGCGGAGACGGTACCGAAGTCGATGCCGGTATCCCACACGGTTTCGGCCCACTCATCTAGGATTTCCTTAACCACCTCAGGCCGGGCCGGGGTAGTAAAGTCCAGGTCATTTCCCAAACGGCCCAAAAGCGCATCGCGCACAGAGCCGCCCACAAGGTAAAGCGGGTAGCCGCGTGCGACGAATTTCTCCACCAGACCGCCCAGCAGGTCACTGAGGGACGAGACGGTGGATTCCGCGCGGGCAAGAACGCCAATTAGCTGAGTGTCCTGAAAATTCACGGGTGAGAGTCTACTACGATTGGCAGGGATGACTAACCAAGAACAAGGCCACTCCAAAGGAGACGGCCGCAACCGCAACCGGTCTCGGCGCAGGCGGCGCCGCCGGCCGGATAATCGCGCGCGTCGCACTAATCAGCAGCGCAAGCCCTACCGCGGTGGTAATGGCCAATCCACGGCCATGGAAACGCGCGATGAAACCTCCGCGGGCGGACTGGTTGTTTCGGGTTTGGCAGAGTGCGTTGATGCCAATGGCCAGGTGGATCTTTCCCGGCTCTATGTGGCGCTCATCGGCCGCCTTGACCGCCGCGGGCGCCTGCTATGGTCCATGCCTAAAGGCCACGTAGAAAATGGCGAGGCCAAGGAAGTCACCGCCGAGCGCGAGGTATGGGAAGAAACAGGCATTTTTGGCGAGGTGTTTGCAGACCTCGGCGTGATTGATTATTGGTTCGTCTCCGATGGGGTGCGTATCCATAAAACCGTGCACCACCACCTGTTGCGTTTTGTGGACGGCATTATGAACGATGAGGATCCGGAGGTCACCGAAGTCTCGTGGATCCCAGTTTCCGAGCTCATCGAGCATTTGGCCTACGCCGATGAGCGCAAGCTGGCGCGCATCGCGCACGATCTCCTTCCCGATCTCGCACGAAAGGAAGCCGCCGCGGGGAAAGTGACCCCACGGTAATGCGCCAACGCCTGAAGTCTTGGGCAGCCGTGGGCGGCTGCGTGGCGGTAGCGGGGTGGGGCTTGTGCCTACCGCTGCCAAATGCAGCGGCGCAAATGGATTCTGCCGCGGAAAAAACGCAGGATATCCAGACGTGGTTGGGCGCGCGCGGTCCGGAGCGGGCCAACCTCGATCTTATTGCGGCCGAGCCCTTCGCCGTGGACCAAGATTTGAAACTTACCTTTCGGGTGCACAATCCCACCGATGAGGCCATGGAGGATCTCCAGCTCACCAGCCGCCGCGGCGATGCTGTTGAGGATACCGCGCAGGCCCGCACGCAGCTGGCCACCGGCGAGTTTCCGTATTACGGCCCCAGCACCACCACCGCGCCTTTGCAGCCGGGCGAATCCCGCGAGGTTAACTTCCAGGTTCCCACCTCCTTGCACGGCGAGCAGACCTTGGCGATTGAGGAGCCCGGAGCCTATCCACTGCTTTTTACCCTCACCGGCACCGTCGGCGGTGAAGCAGTCAGCTTTGCAGAAGAGCGCCTGGTAGGCCAGGTAAAAGGGAAGAAGCCGGCGCTTGGCGATGCCCCCTCGGACCCCAAACCCCACGATCTCAGCGTGGTTTATCCCATCAGCGCCGATATCGACTTGGTACCTGGTGGCACTGGGGGAGAAGACCTTATCCTCTCCTCCGATGAACTAGCCAGCGAATTGGCGGAGGGCGGCCGCCTCGACCGCTTAGTCAGCACTTATGCCGATCACGATCTGCGCGGGGCGGCCTGCGTAGCCATCGATCCTGCCCTCTTAGACACGGTCAGCCGCATGGCGGAGGGCTATAAGGTGGGCTCCGCCCGCCCCTCCCAAGCTGAGCGCCCAAAGCGCCTGCGCGATTCCTGGTTCACCAATAATGACGATGTGCACCTCGAACCCGGCACTGGCAAAGAGAGTGCCACCCGCTGGCTCAATCGCTTGCGGGAGCTAGATTGCTTTATGTCCATGCCCTGGGCTAACGCCAATGCTTCAGCTGTGACCAAGGCAAATAACCCCTTTCTTACTTATGAGGGACTACAGCGCGGTGATCACACCATCGAGCGAGTTTTAGGGACAAAGCCGGCCACCTCGCTGCTCGCGGTAGGCTCAGGCTACATAGATCAGCAACTCCCTGTGCCCGCATTAGTAGCAGATAACACCTCTTGGCCCGGCCGTGCCGTTACTTTCGACGCCTCCTTGGGGGCCCTGCTCGCCCAGACCGGATCTAAGCCACAGACGGTGGGATATTCCAACCCAGAGCTACGCTATGACTACGCGCTCGATTCCGATCTTTCCCGCGCTATCACCGGCGGCGCAGCATTAAGCTTGGCCGCTAGCGATGACACCGTGGCACGTTTGCCCAATTACTTGGACCCCAGCGCCGCCGAGTACGCGCTCGACTCTGCCCAAACGCTTATCGATTCTGGGGCTTCCCATCCGCGCAGCCTTGCCAGCCGCAAGCTGGAGACCGCGGAGCCCGGTTCGATTCCCGGCAGCCCCTTTAGTGATCCCGCTGCCTTCGCCGAATCCGATATCGTCCGCGCGGAGCAGCAAGCCCGCTATACCGATGAGCTGATGAATATCATGGTCGATGACCCAGATATCACGCTCACACGCTATGAATTTGTCTTGCCTTTGCGCCGGGATCTGCTGACCGCGCTCTCGCTGACCAACCGCGATAGCCTGGGCAGTCATACAGAAGCGCGGCGCACATTTACACACACCATGGATGTGCATTCGGATACGCTGCGGGACCTGCGCTCTTCTGTGGCGCTTATCCCACCGGGCAATGTGTATACCCGCGTTTCCGAGTCATCGCCGCTGCTCATCGTGGCCGAAAACGGTCTTCCGCTACCGGTGGAGGCCAAGCTGCAATACGATTCCCCCGATGGCGCGCGCCTCAACACGCCCAAGAGCGTCCGTATTCCGGCCAAGGGCTCTATTACTGTATCCATGACAGCCGATATGCCTAAAGACGTCGACCGCAGGGATATTGGCTTGTGGCTTGCCACCCCAGAAAAGCAAACCATCTCGGAGCCAATCAGTATCGCCGTTCAAACGCGTGCCGGTATCGTAAGCGTGTATGGCGTCGGCATAGCCGGCGCTCTTGCGCTGGTCTTAGCCACGCTCTTCCGGCTAGGCCGCCATCGGCGCAAAAAATCACAAAGGCTTAATAAGTAAGTTGAAGTTGTATCCTCTATGACTGATAAGACTGGCCGCGAGGCCGAACACGTGGAGAAGTCACCTGCAGGTGTAGTTGACCCGACGGATGCCGCCGCGCCGGCAGAAAACCGTGCCCCGGCGGGTGCCCGCGGGCGCATCGTTAAGGCCTCTCCTCCGGCTCCGGTACCGGAAAAGCGCCCCACTCCGGCGGAGAAGGACACCACCGTTCCGCCCGAGGAGGACAAGTCCGCGCTCACCGGCCGCAACGCGGAGACCGAATCCTCGAATCAGGATGTCATCCGCGCAACGGGCACGATGGCCATCGCGACGCTGCTATCCCGCATCACCGGCTTCTTGCGCCAGATGCTCATCGGCGCCACCCTTGGTGCCACGGTGGGCACCGCATTTAGTAGCGCCAACCAGATCCCCAACCTCGTCACCGAGATCGTTCTGGGTGCCGTGCTGACCTCCTTAGTCGTGCCGGTCCTTGTACGCGCGGAAAAGGAAGATACGGATCGTGGCGAGACCTTTGTCCGACGGCTATTTACCCTGGCATTTTCGATCCTGGGCATAGTCACCATTGCCTCCGTAGTACTCGCTCCCTTCTTAACAAGGATGATGCTGCCGGAGGATTCCAAGGCCAATGCCGTGCAGGCAACCTCCTTGGCCTTTTTACTGCTGCCGCAGATCCTTTTCTACGGCCTCTTCGCCCTTTTCCAGGCAGTGTTAAATACGAAGAATATTTTTGGCCCCGGCGCCTGGGCCCCAGTGGTCAATAACATTATCTCCATTAGCGTGCTGCTGGCTTATCGTTTCCTGCCCGGCCAGCTAGATCCCCACGAACCCACTCCAGTGGCCGATCCGCACGTCATGTTGCTGGGCTTGGGCACCACCACCGCCGTAATGGTGCAGTGTCTCATCCTATTACCGTACCTAAAGAAGGCCGGCATTAACCTGCGCCCCAAGTGGGGCCTTGATGCCCGCATCAAGCAATTCGGCGGCATGGCACTGGCCATTATTACCTACGTAGCCATCTCCCAGTTGGGCTACGTAATCACCTCTCGTGTGGCCGCATACGCGGATGCGGGCGCTCCGCTGGTCTATCAGAATGCCTGGCTCATGCTGCAGGTGCCCTATGGCGTTATTGGCGTGACGCTGCTAACGGCCATCATGCCGCGCCTGTCCCGCAACGCCGCCGACGGCGATGTTGATGCCGTGGTCCACGATCTCACCTTGGGTTCCAAACTAACCTTCATCGCACTTATCCCCATCGTCATCTTCATGTCCGGCTTTGGCGTTCCCATCGCCCGCGCGCTTTTCCAATACGGCGCTTACGGCGCCGAGAGCGCCGAGCAGCTCGGCCTGACCATCAGCTTCTCCGCCTTCACGCTCATTCCGTACGCCCTGGTGCTACTGCACCTTCGCGTGTTCTACGCCCGTGAGGAAGCATGGACGCCTACCTTCATCATCGCCGGTATCACGTTGACCAAGATCGTCCTCACGCTTTTGGCTCCGCTGATGACCACCAACCCGGACCGAGTGGTCATTCTGCTCGGTACGGCCAATGGCTTTGGCTTCGTCTCCGGTGCGGTCATCGGCGGCTTCCTGCTCAAGCGAAAGCTCGGCAGCCTGGGCGGCAAGGCCGTCACGCAGACGGTCTTGTGGGCTTCTGGTGCCGGGCTAGTGGGCCTTATCGTTTCGTGGGTACTGTACTGGGGCGTGAATTTCCTCCTCCCGGAGAATCTTCCCTCCATCGTCTCGCTGCTCAAGGTCGTTGTACTTGGCGTCGTCTTCCTCATCGCTACCGGCCTAGTACTGTCCAAGTCCTCCTTGCCGGAGGTACAAAACCTTGCCCGCGCACTCCAGCGCGTCCCAGGCATGTCTCGCTTCATCACCGTCGATTCCTCCAAGGCCATCGAATTGGAGGAGCCGGATGTACCGGAGATCCGCCCGGTATTTACCCAGGACTCCTTCAATGCCACCTTGGTACCGCCGCCGATGTCCGCCGGCATCGTCCGTGGCCCGCGGTTGGTGCCGGGCGCCCCGGTATCGGATGGTCGCTTCCGCCTGCTGCAGGACCACGGTGCAGTCACCGGCGCGCAGTTCTGGCAAGCCCGCGAACAATCCACCGGCCGCCTGGTTGCGTTGACCTTCGTCGATACCAATAGCCTGGCGCCTATCGCCCCCTCGACACCAGGAATCGCGGCGCGTCGTTCCGCAGAAATTTCCCGCAATACCCGCCGCCTTGCCGAGCTGGAGCTCGATACCGTGGCAGATAATATCCAAATCTTGTCCTACCGCACCGGCTGCCTAGTGGTGGCGGATTGGTTTGAGGGCACCTCCCTCAAACAGGTAGCGGAGGCCGATAACCTCGATCCCCATTCCGTGGCGCGTGCGACAGCGCCGCTATTTGCCGACGCCGCCGCTGCCCACGATGCCGGCCTCACCCTCGGCGTAGAACACCGCGACCGCTTCCGCGTCTCTACCGATGGGGTAGTCAAGGTTGCCTTCCCAGCGGTACTGGATGGTACCTCCGCCACCACAGATCGCGAGGCTTTAAGCTCCGCCCTCGAGCTGCTTGTAGAGTCCACCGAACCTTCGCCAAAGAAGCTGCGCGATATTTCTGAAGATGCCAACCTTCCCGCGGACGAGGCCGCTCAGCGCGTTGAAGATGCGCACTACGCGCTCGATAGTGCCGACGAAGACAGCCGCGAGGAAAAGATGGAGGAGCTGCAAGAGGCACAGGCGCTAACCTTGGCCGGCATCGCCCAGCGCCTGCACGACTTTGCACCGGAGGAACCTGAGGACGCACCCGAAGCCCTACCGGTAAAGGCAGAGCAAGAACCAGCCCAAGAGGATGATCCAGCACAAGAGCCTGGCTTTGGCGGCCGCGGTTATTCCGGTTCCGGCGTCATCGTCATCGGTATCTTCGCCACCATCTTCGTCGTAGCGATGGCCGCATTGACCACCTGGATCATGTCCTTGCTCAGCGATGTAGAGGCTTCCAACCCAGTCAGCGAAACCATCAACGGCACCACGGATATCCCGGATACCCCACCGGTGCGCCTCCAGCCCTCCTCCGCGGTCACCGTCCCCGATGACAAAGACAACGCCGCGCTTATCGACGGAAAAACGGCCACCACCTGGTCTACCACCGAGGAAGACACCGGAGTCCTCGTCACCTTGGATAACCCGACCCACCTCGCAGTAATGCCAGTAGTCCAGTCCAATTCCACTGGGGCAAAATACGCGGTCTACGGCGTCAACCAGGAAACCTTCAATCCCGAGAATCCACAGGCTGGTTCCCTGCATCAATTAGCCCGCGGTAAGTTCAAAAGCGGCAAGGAAGATATCGAGTTGGAGGAAACCAACGAGCAATTCGATGCCCTTCTCCTGATGATTACCGAGCTGCCCAAGTCCGATAAGGCAACCATCGCAGATATTGAGCTCGTCGGACAGCCCTAGGAAGGCTCCGGCAGTCGGGGCTTAATTCATGGTCCATAGATTGACGGCCGAACTGAGGAAAATCGCCTTCAGTTCGGCCTCATTTTTTATTTTCATTGAATTTAAAAGTCCATGACCTGCATGTTCTAAAATTATTTACTTCAAGTGTTGACTATTTAGAAGTAATGCGTACACTGTGGGGTGTAACGCAAACAACAACTTTCGGAGTATTCACTATGTCCCTCGCAGCAGGTACCTACGCACTCGACCCAGCCCACACCGTTATCGGATTCGTCGCCAAGCACGCAATGGTCACCAAAGTCCGTGGCAACTTCGCAGATTTTGAAGGCACCATCACGGTGGCCGAGAACATCGCTGAGTCCAACGCTCAGGCCACCATCCGTACCGCATCCATCTCCACTGGCAACGGTGACCGCGATGCACACGTGAAGAACGAGGACTTCTTCGCAGTAGAGCAGTACCCGGAGATCACCTTTAAGGCCACCAACCTCAACGTTGACGAGAATGGCAACGGCACCGTCACCGGCGACCTCACCATTAAGGACACCACCAAGTCCGTCGACCTCGACGTTGAAGACGTTGCTACCGCTGAGGACCCATTTGGTAATACCCGCCTGGGCTTCGAGGCAACCACCAAGATCAACCGCAAGGACTTCGGCATCGACTTCAACGCGCCGCTGAAGACCGGCGGCGTGCTGGTCTCCGAGGAGATCACGATTGAGCTCGAGGTTTCTGCTATCAAGCAGTAAGCCGACAGCCTTAAACACTAAAGGTCTTGAGCATCTCCTAGCCCGCAGCCACCTTTGGCTGTGGGTTTTTTCTTCATGCGGTATAGCACTCCATTCACTTGGTCAATTCCAAAACAACTTGAAACAACTTTGTTTTATAGTGTTTACCTGCAGGTATCGTCTTAAAGACTCGACTAAATTGCATTAGTTATTGTCGAGTTGTTTCAAACAACTCGTGCTACCACGCACCAATTTCAGAGGTAGAGTTAAAAAGTATCCTCGCCGCTCTTGCAGCTATCGCACCAGGAATGACTGGGGATATCCAAGAAGGCCAACTGTTGGATTTCGAAGAGGATCCGGTCAAGCCCATGGAAGTGGTGTATCTGTTCTTTCTGAATCGAGGACAGTGTCAGGAGCGGTGTTAGGGTCCAGCTCACGCTAAACGCAAGATCCCTGGCAAAGGTTAAAGAATAGGACTATGGCCAATGCATATATCTAATATTTATCTTGCCTACGTCAAACGCTTCTTTCTAGACAAGCCTGATACAGCAATCCAGGTTTTTGCAGGTGCCAGTTTTGATAAGCAAGAGATTCTCGAGTGGATTGATGAAGGGAAAAAGTAGACCATGACATTTGGTACGAGAAAATTCCGATAGAGAATGCTTCCCATTCTCTCAGTTCGCCGAGTGAGGTATTAGTTGATTTCGATGGGTGTTCTTTTAACGAAGGATGGGAACACGATTTCCAGTGGACAGATCCAGTAGGTCGTAGAGCCCTTATCCCCGAAAAGTTTAATGGAGTTGTACGCCCCCAACCTGAGACAGAAGGAGTGCTACAGGAAGACGGATATGTAGGTAATGAT
>JALXWS010000014.1 GCA_025144025.1 Corynebacterium sp. p3-SID1241
TCTAGGTAAGGCAATACGAAACCCCCAGCGTCAATGACGTCGCTGGGGGTTGGCTGAGCCTAGTTTTTAAGAGGCGTTTTCTACGCGCTCCTTCAGGGCGTGGAACTGGTCCCACACCTCAGACGGCACGCGGGAGCCCAGGAAGTTGAGGTAGCTGGCGTTATCCTGCATATCGCCTTCCCAATCCTTCGGGTTGACGGCAAGAGCGGCGCGAACGTCCTCGATATCGAAGTCGATTCCCTCGAGGTCGATATCCTCGGCGCGAGCGGTGTTGCCCACGACGGTTTCCTCGGCCTCAACATTGCCCTCAATGCGGTCAATGATCCACTTGAGCACGCGGGAGTTCTCCCCGAAGCCCGGCCACAGGAAGCGGCCGTCGTCGCCACGGCGGAACCAGTTAACCAGGAAGATAGACGGCATGCGGTCGCCGCCCTTTTCACCCATATCGATCCAGTGCTGCAGGTAGTCACCGGCGTTGTAACCGATGAACGGAAGCATAGCCATCGGATCGTGGCGCAGGGTGCCGACGCTGCCCTCTGCTGCAGCGGTCTGGCCGGAAGCCAGCAGGGCACCGATCATGGTGCCGTGGTTCCAGTCAAAGGCCTGGGTTACCAGCGGAACGGTGGTCTTGCGGCGGCCACCGAAGAGGATGGCGTCGATCTTCACGCCCTGCCAGTCGTCGTACTCCGGAGCGGCGCTCGGGCACTGGGAAATCGGGACGCAGTAACGAGAGTTCGGATGCGCAGCCTTGGTGGAGGAAGACGGAGTCCAATCCTGACCGGTCCAGTCGATGAGGTGCTCTGGCGCCTCCTTGGACATCTCCTCCCACCAGACATCGCCGTCGTCGGTAAGCGCAACGTTGGTGAAGATGGTGTTGCCCGGCTCCATGGTCTGCATGGCAATCGGGTTGGAACCGTAGTTGGTGCCAGGGGCCACGCCGAAGAAACCATTTTCCGGGTTGACTGCGTAAAGGCCGTCCTCGCGCAGGTGCAGCCAAGCAATATCGTCACCGACGACCTCAGCCTTCCAGCCCGGAATGGTCGGGGTAATCATGGCCAGGTTGGTCTTGCCGCATGCCGACGGGAAGGCGGCAGCGACGTGGTACTTCTTGCCCTCTGGGTTGGTGAGCTTCAGGATGAGCATGTGCTCAGCCATCCAGCCCTCTTCCTTGGCCATGACAGAAGCGATGCGCAGCGCGTAGCACTTCTTTGCCAGGATAGCGTTGCCGCCGTAGCCAGAACCGTAGGACCAGATTTCCTTGGTCTCCGGGAATTGGGTGATGTACTTGGTGTCATTGCACGGCCATGCCACATCTTCCTGGCCCGGCTCCAGCGGGGCACCCACGGAGTGCAGGGCGTGGACGAAATCGCCTTCGGCACCAATCTTGTCCAAGGCTTGCGCACCCATGCGGGTCATGATGCGCATGGAGAGCACCACATAGGCGGAGTCAGTGAGCTGCACGCCCAACTTCGGTTCCGGATCACTAATCGGGCCCATGCAGAAGGGAACCACGTACATGGTTCGGCCCTTCATGGAGCCACGGAATGCTTCCGTCATCTCCTCCTTCATCGCCGCAGGCGGTGCCCAGTTATTAGTAGGACCAGCGCCATCTTCGTGCTCGGTGCAGATGAAGGTGCGGGATTCCACGCGCGCGACATCGGAAGGGTTGGAACGAGCCAAGTAGGAATTAGGTCGCTTTTCTTCGTTCAGCTTGATAAGCGTGCCCTTTTCCACCAGCTCGCCGGCCAAACGATCGGCCTCGTCCTGGGAGCCGTCTACAAAGACCACCTGGTCCGGCTGGAAAAGCTCAACGTTCTCGCTGATCCAGCCGATAAGCTTTTCGTTTTTAGTCGGCAGCTCTCCGACGAGCCCTGGGATAGTGGCGGTCATTAGTAATTCTCCTGAGGGTGGGTGTGAAAATTGGAGCAAGAAAACCCCAACTGTGCCTTCCACCTCAAGATTAACGTGCCAGTCCGAATAATTTCCGCAGATTTTACCGCACCGGTTATATCCACCACGTTAACCAGAACTTCACCAAGCGCACACGAAGGTGGTGTGGTAAAAATCGCCTTTCCTATCCCCCTTTCTGGGGGCCTATTACCCTCCCCTGCAGGTGTCAAAACAATCGACTTCCACCCCCAACCGGGCCCACTGGTTATACCCGGGAGGCCATCGTCACCTGTGCCCTACGGCGCGGCGTATTGCTTGGCAGGGCTAAGCAGGGAAAAATAGGCCGCAATGAATAGCACAAATAACTCTCAAAACGCCTGCGCTGGGGAAATGCCCCCAGGCCGCCCACCACAGACCGATTTCAACGCTGTTTTCAACAACGAGCTTGATTACCCGCGCCTAGGCAACGTCACTTTCCGTCGCGGTACGCTCACCGAAAACCAACATGAGCTTTTTGAAAAGCGCTGGGCAGAGCTCGGCCGCGTGCTGGAAGACGAGGTCATTGACCTCGATTCCTGGTTCGGCCGCAGCGGTGCTAAAACCATCGTAGAAATCGGTTCTGGCACCGGCACCTCAACTGCCGCGATGGCACCGAAAGAGGCCGATACCAATATCATCGCCGTCGAGCTATACAAGCCGGGCCTTGCCAAACTGCTGGGCCAGATTGAGCGTGAGGGAATCGAGAACATCCGTATGATCCGTGGCGATGGCATCGAGGTCATGATGCGCATGTTTGAGCCGGAAACCCTCGACGGCATTCGTGTATTCTTCCCGGATCCGTGGCCAAAGGCGCGCCACCACAAGCGGCGCATCATCCAATCCGGCACGCTGAACCTATTTGCCTCTCGGTTAAAAAAGGGCGGCGTGTTGCACGTCGCTACTGACCACGCCGGATATGCCGAATGGATAGATGAGCTAGTCGAGGTCGAGCCGAGCCTCGATTACAAGGGCTGGCCGTGGCCAGAGTGCCCGCAGTTGGTAGACCGACAGGTCATCACCAAGTTCGAGGGCAAAGGCCTAGATAAAGAACACGTGATTACGGAGTACCTCTGGGAGAAGAAATAAATGAGCACCTACCTACTTGTCTGGGATGCGCCCAATATGGACATGGGCCTAGGCTCCCTGCTCGGCGGCCGCCCCACCGCCGCACACCGCCCGCGCTTCGATGCCATCGGCCGCTGGCTGGTCCACCTTGCCCAAGATGTTGATGCGGAACCGCGTGCCGATGTCTTTACCAATGTCACCCCGGGCGGAGCCGATGTCATCCGTCCTTGGGTAGAAGCCATCCGCAACGTGGGCTTCGGCGTTTTTGCCAAGCCCAAGATCCACGAAGACGATGACGTAGATCCGGATATGCTCGAGCACATCGACAATCTCCGCGCGGATCTAGCCGGCGTCATTGTTGCCTCCGCCGATGGCCAGAACTTCCAAGAACCTTTGGAAGAACTCAACTCCGAAGGGGTGCCGGTTACAGTCCTTGGATTCCACGAGCATGCCGCTTGGGCGGTAGGCCATGCGGATATCAATTTTGTGGACTTGGAGGATATCGAGGGCGTATTCCGCGAACCGCTGCCGCGCGTCAACCTGGATAACCTGCCCGAGGGTGGTGCATGGCTGCAGCCATTCCGTCCTCTGGCTGCCCTGCTCAATAACCGCTAGGAGGCTGCCTCAATGTTTGAGAAATGGGGACGTTTTTCCTACGCACACCGCCGGCTCATCCCCGCTATCATCGTCGCCGCTATCCTTGCGCTCTTCGTGAGCTTTGGATTGCAGCTTGAAGACCGCATGAGCCAGGAGGGCTGGGAGGATCCCAATGCGGCGTCGACAAGCGCAGCGCAGATCGAGCAAGAGGCTTTTGGTCGTGATAACTCCGGCGATGTCATCTTGCTCTTTCACTCCCCCGATGAGAATTTCGACGCCGCTAAGCAGCACTTGTCGCAGCTAAAATCGGAGTATCCCGACCAAATTGATTCGGTGACCAGCTACTTCGATACGAAGAACCCGAACCTGGTCAATGATGATCATTCACTAGCCTTCGCAGCCATCGGGCTCAAGGGCGATGACGAGCAAACGCTCAGGGATTTCCGCACCATCCAGGGCGCGCTTACGGATACCTCCGCGCCGGTTGAGATTGCGGGCGCCACCGCAGTTGCAGATGCGCTGGATGTCGGCATGTCGCACGATATCTCCCGCGCTGAAAAAGCCGCCCTTCCATTGGTGGGCATCCTTCTGCTAGTGGTCTTTGGCTCCGTCGTCGCGGCCTGCATGCCGCTCATTGTCGGCGGCCTCTCCATCTTGGGCTCACTAGGAATCCTGTCCATTTTGGCGGGATTCTCCCAGGTCAACGTCTTTGCTCAGGCCGTCGTCACGCTGCTGGGGCTCGGTCTAGCCATCGACTACGGCCTCTTTATGGTCTCTCGCTTCCGCGAAGAGCTGGATAAGGGCCGCTCCACCGAGGAGGCGGTGGCCACCACCACCGCAACTGCTGGCCAAACCGTAGCCTTTTCCGCAGCCATGGTCGCCGTGGCGCTTTCGGGGCTCTTCCTCTTCCCGCAGGCCTTCCTGAAGTCCGTGGCCTATGGCTCCATTTCCGCCGTGGGCCTAGCAGCGCTGCTCTCGGTCACCGTCCTGCCCTCCATTTTTGGCATGCTTGGCCCCAAGATCGATACCTGGTCCGTGCGTCGTACTTCTCGGACGGCCCGCACCATCGAGGACACCTGGTGGTACAAGCTGCCACGTTGGGCAATGCGCCATGCGCGCGGGCTGACCATCGCCGTGTGCGGCCTGCTTATCGCACTCACCCTGCCTATCATGAGCATCACCTTCGGCGGCATCAACGAATCCTACTTGCCGCCTGACCAGGACACCCGCGTGGCACAGGATAAATTCAACGAGGAATTCCCCACCTTCCGCACGGAGCCAGTTAAACTCGTCGTGGAAAATGCATCAAACCAGCAGCTTGTCGACGTCGTCATGCAGGTACGCGGCCTCGACGGCCTCACCGAACCCATGGCGCCGACGACCGCCACCAAGGACGGCACGACCGTTCTTTCCGCCGGCATTGAAGACCGCGATGATTACGCGAAGATCGTCCACGAACTGGAAAACATTAAGGCCCCTGAGGGTGTGAACCTCTACGTGGGCGGTACTCCCGCCATGGAGGTGGAGTCCCTCGATGCGCTCTTCCACAAGCTGCCGTGGATGGCGCTCTACGTGGTGCTGGCAACGTTCCTGCTCATGGCGCTAGTTTTTGGTTCCTTCGTGCTGCCACTCAAGGCTATCGTGATGACGCTTTTGACCTTAGGCGCAACGTTGGGGATATTGACCCTGATGTTCGTCGCCGGCCTAGGCGCGGATGTCCTCAACTTCACCCCAGGCCCGCTGATGAGCCCCATCTTGGTGCTCATCATCGCCATTGTCTATGGCCTATCCACCGACTATGAGGTTTTCTTAGTCTCCCGCATGGTGGAGGCCCGCCGGCGTGGTTCCTCTACCGATGAGGCCATTGCTGCAGGTACCGCGCATACGGGCGGCATCATCACCGCGGCAGCGCTCATCATGATTGTGGTCTCCGGTGCTTTCGGATTCTCCGATATCGTGATGATGAAATATATCGCTTATGGGATGATCTTTGCCCTGCTTATCGATGCCACCATTGTCCGCATGCTCCTCGTGCCCGCCGTCATGCACCTGCTGCGCGAAGATAACTGGTGGGCACCTAGCTGGCTGCGCCACGCCACCACCACTTTGACCGGTGGCACTACACACCGCGGCAAGACTGTTCCCTTCTCTGAGCTCAAACAACGCCTCGAAGGAGATAAATAAGTGAAGAAGTGGCTGCGGCTTATCGCCTCGCTCATCGTCCTGCTTATCCTGATTTATGTCTTCCGCGATGAGTTGGACTTCCTGCGCGAAGGCTTCTCGCGGCTGTCCCACTCCGATCCCGCTGCAGTAGCACTCGTGGTCATCGCCTCCATCGTGGCGGTACTTGCCATGGGCGAGGTCATGCGCTTGCTCATTCGCGCCGGCGGCGTCAAGGTCCCGGGCTCGGAGACGGCCGCTCTAACACTTGCCGCTAATGCCTGGTCCACCACCCTTCCGGCTGGCCCGGCCTTTTCCGCTATCCTCACCTTCTACGTGCAGCGCACGTGGGGCGCTTCCGTCATGCTGTGTGGGTGGTTCTTTGTCCTGTCCTCTGCCATTTCCACCATGTGGCTCGTGCTCATCGGCTTGGGTGGCGTGCTTTTCCTCAATGCAGATATGGCACTGTGGTCCCTCATTGGCACTCTCGTGCTCATGTTGGTGCTCTCCGGCGGCCTCTTCTGGCTGACCAATCACCCGGATAAAATCATTCGCTGGCTCAACCGCCAGAAGCTCATTAAAGGATCCGAGCGCGAAGCCATCGTAGACCAGGTCAAGAATCTGGAAGAGGTACACCTTACCCGCCGCCAATTCGCCTGGGTATCTTTTTACTCCCTGGCCAACCGACTGATCGATATGGTCTCGCTATGGGGTTGTGTGTGGGCCGTTACCGGCCACCTACCAGCCCTGCACGCGGGCGAGGACACGACGACTGTGGCCGGCGTGGCGTTGGCGTATCTCACCGCTAAGCTGGCCGGTTCCGCTCAGGTAACACCGGCCGGCCTCGGTACGGTGGAGGCCGCCATCATCGCCACCCTAGTTACTACCGGCATGACCGCAGTGGATGCTACTGGCGCGGCAATTATCTATCGCCTGATTTCCTTTGCCTTGATAACCATCATTGGCTGGGTAATCTACTTCTGGCACTATGCCCGCAAGGGCATTACCTATGCCGCCTTGAATCGAAAGGAAAACGCATGAGAATCGCCCCCATCATCGATATCATCGCTTTGATGCTCTTTGCTGTGGTCGCCCGCCTCGCCCACGGCGGGCTAAGTTTTTCCACCTGGGTGGATGCCTTCTGGCCATGGGCCGTAGGCGCGCTCATCGGCTGGGCCATCATCTTGGCCGCCAAGGTGCAGGGCAAGTGGAAGGAAGGCGGTATCGTCTGGCTAGGCGCCGTTGTGGGCGGCATGGCCCTGTGGATGCTAGTCAATGGCCGCCTGCCGCACTGGAGCTTCCTCATCGTGGCAACTGTTATGTCCGCGCTATTTTTCTTTGGCTGGCGGCTTCTCGCCCGCAAATAAAAATAAGGAGGGTTTAACCCTCCTTATTTTTTGCTCCACTTACTTGGAGCTTACCGGTACGCCTGCCTGATTGAGAATATCGACGATGAAACCGATAAGTTCGCCGACGATGTCCACAGCGCTAGACAAAATCATAGATGACTCCTTCACTAGGATTAATTCTTTATATGCTATCCAAGCACATGACGTTACATCGGGGCAATGGTGTGCTTTTTTGGCAGATCGTTTTCCTGCTTAGTGGCCAACTGGCGCAACGCTTGGCGGAGGGCCAACCGGGACTGATTCGGTTGAATCATCGCGTCTAGATAGCCACGCTCAGCCGCAACGTACGGAGCAGTCATGGTCTCATCGTAGAAATCCATGAACATCTTTTTGGTCATCTCGCGCTGCTCCGGCGTCTCGGCGGCATCGAGCTGTTTGCCAGCGATCATCACCACGGCAGCGGCCGCACCCATCACGGCAATCTGCGCGGTCGGCCACGCCAGGTTAATATCACCGGTCAGATTCTTCGAGCCCATCACGGCATAGGCGCCGCCGTAGGCCTTGCGCACGATAAGCGAGACCTTCGGCACGGTGGCTTCTACCACGGCGAATGCAAACTTGGCGCCGCGGTGGATAAGCCCTACCTTTTCCTGTTCCACGCCCGGCAGGTAGCCCGGGGTATCCACCACAAAGACCAGCGGAATGTTGTAGGCATCACAGATGCGGATAAAGCGGGCCCCCTTATCGGCGGCGTCAGCATCAATGCAACCCGCAAGGTGCATGGGATTATTAGCCACGAAGCCCACCGTCTTGCCATCGATGCGACCGAAAGCGGTGATCATATTGGGCGCGAAGTTCTCTTGAATCTCAATGATGTCCGCGTCGTCGCCCAGTTGGGTCAACAAGTCCATCATGTCGTAGCCAGCATTGGTGTCATCCGGCATGAAGGCGTTGAGATCTTCGTCTTCTGCCACTTCGGCGTCGGAAGGCGCAGCGAATTCCGGTGATTCATCGAAGCAAGTCAGCGGCAGGTGGTCGAGGAGATCGCGGACCATGTCAAAGGCGTCCTCCTCAGAGGGAACGACCGCAGAGACGTTGCCGTTGAGCTCCTGCTGGCGAGCGCCACCGAGCTCGGCAGAGGTGATGTCCTCGCCGGTAACCTCGCGGATGACGTTCGGTCCGGTGACATACATTTCTGCTTCCTCATCCACGGCAATGACAAAGTCCGTGGTCACAGGAGCATAGACGGCGCCACCGGCCGACTTGCCCATCATGATGGAAATCTGCGGGCTGCGGCCAGACAGCGGGAGCTGGCGGCGGGCGATCTCGGAATACATGGCCAGCGAGGTCACCGCATCCTGAATGCGGGCGCCGCCGGAGTCCTGAATACCGATGACCGGGCAGCCGATCTTGATGGCCATGTCCATGACCTCGGTGACTTTTTTGCCAAAGGTCACGCCGACAGAGCCGCCGTAGACGGTTTTATCGTGAGCGTAGATACACACGGGACGGCCGGAGATGCGGCCATAGCCGGTGACCACGCCATCGGAATAGATGGCGTCAGGGTCACCTGGGGTCTTACCCAAGGAGCCGGTTTCGACGAAGGAACCCTCATCTAGCAATTCATTGATGCGTTGACGAGGCGTGGTGCGCCCAGCCTCGTCGCGGCGCTTGCGGGAGCGCTCGCTGCCTGGGTCCTGCGCCTTGTCCAGACGCTCCCGCAGGTCAGCGAGTTTCTCAGCGGTTGTCTGCTTGGCCGCCACGTATCTTCTCCTCGATCCATTCGTCCATATGCTTGCCCACGATGCCGATGGCCGGCTCGTCTGGCACTGCAAGGTGATCGCCTTGCAGCTGCACAATTTCTAGATCCTTAACGATAACTCCCCAACCGCCGTCGGGGTCAATCTCAGCGTAGCGCGGCTCCAGCTCAATCGCACCGTCGTGCATGCGCTCGGAGCGGAACAGCAGGACCGGCACGGTGACATCGGCCCAGCGGTGGAAGTCGATTTTGGCCAGAATCTGGTTATCCACGAAGGAGGCGCGCTGGTGCTCCAGAACGCCGGCGGCAAGGCCGTGCTCGGAGGCGTTGGTAGTAGCGAGGAACTCCGCCAGCATGGTCATGAGCGCATCCTCGCCCATGGTCTCGAGCATCTCGTACGGCGGCTCGAAGTCGAGTCCGTAGGTCTTTTTGGCAAAGGCCGCGTAGCGCTCCCACCGGGCACGGGTTTCTTCCGGCGTATCCGGGGCCGGGTGGGATGGTTGAGTGGTATCTAGCAGCGCAATAAACGCCATATCCACCGAGGCTTGGCCGCGCTGGGTTCGCTGATGTAGCTGGTAGGCTACCTCGTAGGCCAGCGCGCCACCGAAGGACCAACCGCCGAGTACGACCTTGCGGCCGCGAGCGTAGTGCAGGATGTCCTCGATATAGGCCTCGGCGCGCTCCTCGAGCGAGCCCTCGATTCGTTCTACGCCGTAGACGGCCACATCTTCGGGCAGGCGGCGAGTCAGCGGCTGGTAGACCGCAGTGGTGCCGCCGGCCGGGTGGAACATGAATACGGCAGGACCCTCAGCCTCGCGCAGGACGCGGATATTGCCTTCTACCTCGGTCTCCAACCCCTCGCGGACTAGGTCAGCCAAGGTCTCTAGCGACTCGGCCTCGTGGACCTGCTGGGCGGTGACCTCGATTCCTGCGCGTTCGGTTAGGCGCTCGGCAATCTGGGTGGCAACCTCGTCGCTCACCTCTGGCAGTGCCGAAGTGACACCCGCCGCGGCCTTGCCGGAAAATGTGGCCCATGTACCAAAGACCATGCGCTCGGAGGCATCGCGCGGGGCAACGCCCACGCCTTGGCTGGGTTCGTCTTCTTCTGGTGCAGGGGTATCTTCAGTAGCGATCTCGCTGGTATCCACGCTGCCGCCGGCTACGGCCTCTTCCACCATGGCAATGACGTCGGCCAAAGAGGCATCGCGTAGCGCCTGCACCTGCAGCGGCGGAATTTGGAAGTCATTTTCCACGCGGTTCTTTATGCGCATGCCCATCAGGGAATCCAAGCCCAAGTCAATGAGCGGCAGCTCGCGCGGCAGGTCAGAGACGTCGTAGCCCATGGATTCAGAAACGATGAGCGCGAGGCGTTCCTCCACGGTTTCTTCCGTGGGGTCCCAGCGCACGGCATCGACTTCTTCGGTTGCTGCAGGCTCACTCGAGCCTTCAGGCACATCGGCCACGCCCGGGATTGGCACCCCACCCAAGTCCAGGGCGGAGGCAAAGCCTTCTGCCAAAAGCTCGGTCTGCGCACCCCGGACAGCGTAGACGGCCACGGACATGCCACCGATGGACTGGCTTACCACCGTGGTGATCTCACCGCGCGGAGGCAGATCGACATGCTCTTCGGTAGCGATGATGCGCGCCCCAGGCTTGACGGCCTCGGCCGCAGCCTCCACGATGGCCAGCGCAGACGGCGCCTGGTCCGCATTGGTAGAGAAGGCAACCTTGCCCTCTGGCAGGTTGACGCGGGCCCCCGGCAGTCTGGATACGCCGGCCGACGGGCGGGCATTGGTCCAGAATCGCTGGCGGTTGAACTGGGTATAGGGCGCCTCTACGCGCGCACCGGAGCCAAATACCGCGCCGAAGTCCACCGGCATGCCGGTGACATAAAGCTTGCTGAGCAGATCCAATAGCGATTCAGTAGGATCTACCTTGCGCTTCAACGCATACAGCAGCTGCGCATCGGCCTTGCCCACGGCGAAGGCGGTGGACATGAGGCCCATCAGCGCCACCGGGTTCGGCGAGATTTCCACCAGCTGGGTATGGCCGGCGTTGAAGGCCGCCTCGGTGGCATCCTGCAGGTAGACCGAGTGGCGGGTCATGCGCAGCCAATAATCCTCATCGTGCACGGTGGTACCAGGGCGATAAACCTCGCCCTTATCCACGGAGGAAAACAGCGGAGTGTGCAGCGGCTTGGCTTCCATGCCGGCGATGGCTGCATGCAGCTCGCCCAGGATGGGGTCTACAGCCGAGGTGTGTCCAGCCGCCTTCACGTTGAGAGCGCGGGCGAACTTGCCCTCACCATCGAGCTTTTCCACCAGATCCAGCACCTCTTGGCGTGGGCCGCCCACGGTAGTCATACCGGGTCCGGTATACACGGCGGGCTCGATGTTACCGTCGAGCGCGGCAATATCCTCGGCCGAGAGCTCTACGACGGCCATGGCTCCTTGCTCGGCATCGCTTAGCGACGCCTCGCCCTCACCCATCAGCCGCGCGCGGTGGCAAGCAATCACCATGGCGTCCTCGGCGGAAATTCCGCCTGCGGCATAGGCCGCAGCAATCTCGCCCATGGACATGCCCATCACACCGGCTGGGCGCACGCCAAAGGAAGCGAACAAGTCGGTCAGCGCGATCTGGATGGCGGTAATGGCCACCTGGGCGGTCTCGGTGTCATATGTTTGGGCATCATCATTGACGATGCCCAGGATGGACCATCCGGACTCAAAGTCCACGATGGCATCCAGCTCTTCTAGGCGGGCCTTGAATTGCGGCGAGAGCGCAACCATGTCCTTGGCCATCTTGCGATGCTGGGAGCCGAAACCGGAGTAAACAAATACTGGCCCCGGTTCCTGCGGGGAATCCGCAGCGGCAATACCGACGGATACCTTGCCCTCGGCCACTTGGCGCAGGCGCTTGACCGCTTCCTCGGTGGAGCTAGCCATCACGACGGCACGCGAGCGGGAATGATTGCGGCGGGCGACAGTCCGGGCGACGTCGACAAGCGCGGGCTTTTCCGCCTCAATGAAGTCTGCCAACAGGGCCGCAGCGCGTGCTCGGCGCGAAGGCAAAAGGCCAGAGACCGGCAACGCGACCGTTTCGGTGGAAAGCTGCGGCTCACGCTCGGCTGAGGTGCCGCGGTAATCGGTGAGCACGACGTGTGCATTGGTGCCGCCGAAACCAAAGCCGGAGACGCCGGCGATCTTGCGGCCGGAGTATTCCGGCCACTCGCGCGGATCCTCGACTACCTCGAGGTGCTCGGCCTCGAAATCGATATAACGATTCGGCGCCGAGTAATTGATATTGGCCGGAATGACATCATTGCGCATCGCCTGGATGACCTTGATGAGGCCTACCACACCCGCGGCGGATTCAGAGTGGCCGATATTGGTCTTGGCAGAGCCGAGCAAAATAGGAGTATCGACCCCACGCCCCGCGCCGAGCACGCGACCCAAAGCGGAAGCTTCGATCGGATCGCCCAAAATAGTGCCGGTTCCGTGGGCCTCGACATAGTCCACATCCTGCGGATTGACACCTGCATCGGCGTAGGCACGGCGCAGCACATCCTCCTGTGCCTCGGGGTTCGGGGCGGTCAGGCCGTTGGAGTGGCCATCGGAGTTGACGGCCGAGCCCTTAATGACGGCCAGGATATCGTCGCCGTCTGCCTCGGCGTCCTCCAAGCGCTTGAGTACGAGGACGCCGGCGGCGTCGGCACGCACGATGCCATCGGCGTCGTCAGAAAAAGCGTGAATGGCACTCGTAGGAGAGGTAACGCCCAACTCCGAGAACGCCGTGGACGCATGCGGGGCGGCCAGAATATTCACGCCGCCGGCCAGCGCCACGTCCGCGCTTCCCGTGCGCAGATCCTTCATCGCCTGGTTCACTGCTACAAGGGAGGAAGAACAGGCCGTATCCACGTTGATGGAAGGGCCGCGGAAATCCAGGGCATAGGAAATGCGGTTGGCCACCACAGCAGAAGAAATGCCAGTCAGCGCATACGGGTGCATCTCGGCGGAATCGGCACCAATGAGCATGCCGTAGTCATTATTGGTCGATCCCATATACACGCCGGTCTGCGTGCCTCGCAGCTCATTGGCGGGGACACCAGCATTTTCCAGCGCTTCCCACACCAGCTCCAGTAGGATGCGCTGCTGCGGATCCATATTGGCTGCCTCGAGTGGGGAAAGACCAAAGAACTCGGCATCAAAGGAGGCAATATCCTCGATATAGCCGCCATCGGTATTTTGTTGGGCAATCTTCTCGCTCATCACCGGATCGGCGGAATACTCGGACCACCGCCCCATGGGCAGCGGGCCAGTGCCTGCGCGGGATTCCGCCAGCATGGACCAGAATTCCAGGGCGTTCTTTGCACCCGGGAAACGGCCCGAAAGACCAATAACCGCAACATCGGTTCCATGCTCTATCTGGGCAGCGTGCTCCTCAGGCTGCGCCACTGGTGCGTTCAACAGGCGATCCGCCAGCAGCTCGATGGTCGGGTACTCGTATGCCACGGTGGCATCGAGGCGGGTACCAAGAAGATTTTCCAGTTCGCCAGATAGCACTACAGCATCCCGCGAGGAGAGACCATAATTTTCCAGCGGCTTGGAATCTTGGATCTCTTCGGGGGAAACACCGGTGGTCTGGGCGACCCAGTCACGCAGCCATGCTCGCAGTTGCTCGATGGTCATAAAAAGGTCTTTCATTACGGGAAGTTATTAAATGGCATAAAGGTATATCGCTATATATTGTCACTTTGTTAGCGATAAATCAGATTCCTACATAGTTATTCTTAGCTACACGGCGCGCAATCTTGCCGGAAGAAGTGCGGTTGATTTCCCCTGGCGCCTTCCACACGATGTCATCCGGAGTGATGCCGTGGTGGGCAGTGACCGCGGTGCGAATGGCCTCGGTTGCCTCGGCATCGCCGGACGGCTGCGCATCATCGGCGCGCTCCACCAGCAAAACGAGGGACTCAGAGTCATTGCCTTCCACGGAGAAGGCAGCGACGGAATCCGGGCGAACCTGCACGGAGGCGGCTTGCACCGTGCCCTCAATATCCTGCGGATAATGGTTACGCCCAGCAATGACGATGAGATCCTTCAGGCGGCCGGTAATATACAATTCCCCATCCACGATGGTTGCCAAGTCTCCGGTGGCCATCCAGTAATCGTCTTCCGGCAGGCCATCTTGTTGACGCTCACCCAGCGTATTGCGGAAGGTCGCAGCAGTTTCCTCTGGGCGGTTGAGGTAGCCGGTGGCCATATTGGGACCATGGACCCAGATTTCTCCGATAACGCCGTCCTTCACCTCGGCGCGAGTTTCTGGATCCACAATGGCGAGGTGCTGATGCGGCACGCACTGTCCATTGGAGGCGTAGGCAACGGTGTCTTCGGATTTATCCTCGATGACGGCGCGACCTGCAGCTAGCTCCGCGCGGTTAAAGTGCGAGATGACCGGGCGCTTCTCGGTTTGCGGGGTAGACACAGTAAGCGCCGCTTCTGCTAGACCATAGGACGGACGCAGTACGGAACGGTCCACGCTGAAGGCATCAAGGAAGGAGTCCACGGCCGATTCGGTCACCGGCTCGGAACCGATAATGATGCCGGCCACGTGCGAGAAATCTGCATCCTCGGCATGGCGAGCGGCGAGTTCCAAGGCAAAGTTCGGGATTGCGGCATAGGTGACCTGCTTGCCCGCGGTGAGGCGCCGGACCCAGCGATTTGGGTGCTGGATGAAATCGCGCGGGGTCATCATCTCGAAGTCAAGGCCCAAAATGGTAACGAATACGGCCAGAATGATGCCCATATCGTGGTGCATCGGCAGCCAGGAGACGACGCGAGCCGGCATTTGCAGCTGCAGCGCTTGGAAGATCTGCGCCACATTGGCAATAATCGCGCGATTGGTAAGCTCCACGCCGGCCGGGGTTCGGGTGGAGCCCGACGTGTACTGCAGGAAGGCGGTGTCCCCTGCACCTCCTTCCACGGGGGTCCAAGAGCTAGCCAAAGAATCTGGCAGGGCATCGAGGGAAATAACCCGCGGGCGCTCGCGTTGAGCGGAAAAATACTTGCGCACTGCCGCCGCCGATACGCGGTTGGTCACCACGATAGACGGTTCACAATCGCCAAATACAGCCTTAAGGTGGTCCGCGTGCCCCGGTTCATTGGGGTCATAGAGTGGAATCGGCACCATGCCCGCATACAGCGCGCCCAAGAAACCAAAGACGTACTCCGGTGAGTTACCCGCCAAGATGGCCACGCGGGTACCAGGCTCGGCTACCTGCTGGAGGCGCCCAGCCACCACCTTAATGCGATTATTGACCTGCGCTCGGGTAAGTTCCCGGCAAGTCTCTTCCTCGCCATAGACCCACTGGCGCATCACCACGCGGTCTGGATCGGCCTCGGATTGGAAGAGCTTTTCCGCCAGCTGGGCCAGGGTGAACTCGGGAGCCAATAATTGCCCCATCTGCGCTTTCAGATCCATCGAATCTCCTTAGATAAATGGTTTCGTCAATAAAACTATCGGAGTTGGGGGAATAGTTGTTACGCGCCGTCGATAAGCTGGTGAGCCCAGCCCACAACCCACTGGTTGGCCGTGGTGCCATCAATAACGCCACTATTGGAGGCGTACTGTGCATGGACGCCATTCGCGGCAATCAATCCCTGCGCACGTTCGAGGGCATTAGACACGTTCGGCGGAGCGTCACAGACCGAATCATTGGGCGCACAGATCTGGAACGTACGATCTGCCAGGCTACCGAACCCATTCGGGCGCGCACCACGCATGGACGCGCCCGGCACGATGGGCTGAACCAAACCGGATACCGGCTGGAGGGCAATTTCCGCACCCACACCGCCGACTTTGCGGCCTGGGTTTTGTCCAACACCGTTTTGGCGGCGGCCGTCTGCAATAAGGGCCACGCCGGCAATATTTTCCGCCGGTACCGCACCCTGGCCCCCACCAATTTCATCGGCCACGTCACCAGCAATTACTGCGCCCTGAGAGAAACCGCTCAGAATGAATTTGGTCTCCGGGCAGCTTTCATGCACGCCACGCAACTCATCGTTCATCTTTGCGGTGCCCTCATTACGGGAATCGTCGTAACTCATCTCATGTTGCGCATTGATGTTTTTAAACTGCGCAGTATAAGGAAGGGTCCATATCTTTACGTCCTCCCCATAGGCCTCCTGCAACGGCTTCGTAATAGACAGCATGAACGAGCGCGGATTGGCAGAAGGATTGAGGGGGTCGTCGTCAGCCGCGGATTCCCACGTACCCGGGGCGGAAATGAACTCCACGCGAGGGCACCACTCAGGCTGCTGCGGTGACGGCGGCGCAGCCTGCTCCGTGGGGCGCGGAGCAGGGGAATCATCAGTGCCACTGTTGAGGTAACGCGACGCGCCCACGCCGATGACAGCTAAAACGACGAGGACAGCGACGACGGTAATGGTTTTTCTCATGGATTAGTTGTACCAGGTAAACCTAGCAAATCCCTGTACGCGCGGAATCCGTAATGAGCTTGGAAAGCTCCTCAAAACTCATCTTGGTACGGTTTTGCTCAACGAGCTGGCCAGCAACCGCGGAGATAGTAACGTCATTCTCATCACAAGCTGCTTGACCCGCGCCTAGGAGCTGATCTTCTACGCCATCGACGTTAACACCAGCGTCCTTGAGCTTGCCCAGGTACTTGGCCTCTGGTTCCGGGACTTCGGCGGACGGGATCTCCGAGATCTCACGCGCACCGCGGTCTTCCTGAGACTTAGACTTTGCGGAAGAACCGGTCGACTCTTCCGCTGAGGTAGGGGCGTCCGATTCCCGTTCGAGGGGCGCGACCTCGGTCTCTTGCGGCGGTTCGCTATCCACCGTGGCGGAATCGCAGCCCGCAAGAGCCAAGCATAGGGCCGCGCCCACTACTACTAGCTTGCGCATGGCTACTTCTTCTCAGTCCGAACCTGTCCCAGGACCTCGCTGATCTTGCCGTGCTGGAATTCCTGGCTCAGGCCCCCAGCGGCAATCTCGGAGTAGTCAGAGGTCGGCCAGCCGAACTCACCCTGCTCCCAGCCAGCTTTCCCCCAGCGGTCCATGATCTTGCTCTTCAGAATGTAGTGCGCACCAGACTTAGGGGACCAGTAGATGCTGCCCTTCTCAAAGGTCTGGAAGAAGCCGCCATCGACGGCGTTCTCGCCGGACGTCGGGAAGCCGAGTGCGGATTCCGCGCCACCCATATCCTTGTACTTGGCGCCGATAGCACCGTGGACTACCTGGTTGGAGCCGTCCGGATTACGGGTCAGAATGCCATTCTGGAATTCCTGCATGTAGCCCTCGCCGACCTTCTTGACTGAGCCGGTCGGATACTTCAGATCGCCCTTTTCGTAGCCATTCTTGCCCCAAGCCTGGAACATATCGCCGGTGATTTCCCAAGCACCGGTCTCTGGGGACCAGTAGATGGAGCCGTGCTCAAAGTGCACGAAGCGTCCCTTGCCGTCCGGAGTCTTGGTCTCACCAGTCTTGGGGAAACCAAGCCACGAGGTAGGTCCACCGATCTCGGCGTAGCGAGCACCAATGCGGCCGAAAAGAGCGTGCGCACCGGTATCCGGGGACCAGTATGCAGTGCCGGATTCAAAGTCCTGGGCCTTGCCCTTCTTGGCGACGTCGTACTCATTATTCAAGCAAGAGCCAATAACACCGCTCTTGGTCTCCTTAGCGATGGCACCGACGGCCTCACAGTCCGCACCACGATCAGCCTTGTCCATTTCGAGGGCATCCGCAATGTACGGCCATGCCTGCTGCATCTCAAACTGCCAGTACTCCCAGCTGTGCACGCCGGATGGGCGGAACTTAACCACCGGGTTAATCTTCGCGCGCTTGGCGTAATCCACGTAGGTCTGGGTCGACATGCGGGAGATGACCTCTAGGCCCATGCCGGCGAGGTTGGCCTGACCCTTGGCCACAGAGTTGGCGTTGCCAAAATCATCCTTGCCAGAGCCTGCGGAAACGTAAACCTTCATATCCTTCAGGTTCTCAATGCCCAACTTTGGATCGTGATCAATCCAATTCTGGGAGCCTGGCTGACCCCACATCTTGCGGGAATCATATCCACCAGCATCACGCTGCGAAGCCATGATGGCTTGCGGCATGCCGCGGGTGGTGGTGTCCAAGTATCCGGAGAAAGAACCGACAAAGTTGAACAGGTGAGGGTTTCGCTCTGCCAAATTCATAGCGGCAGTGCCGCCCATGGACAGGCCAGTCACCGCACGCTTGTGGTTAGAGCGGTACTCATGGTCCAAGATGGGGATCAATTCCTTAGTCAGGAAGGTCTCCCACATATAGTGCTTGCCGCGGTCTGGCTGCTCCCAGTCCGAATAGAAGGAAGACTCGCCGCCCACCGGCATAATCAGGTTGACGTTGCGGTCAGCGTACTGGTTCAAAACATTGGTCTCGATGGTCCAGCCAGACTCATCATCACGCGCGCGCAGTCCATCCAAAGCCCAGACCTCTGGGAACTTCTTTTCTGGGTGGGAGTACCAGTCACGAGCAAGCTGGATTTGTACCTTCTGCTCTTTATCCGGCATGGCCGCGGACTTGATATAGACCATCAAGTGGCGGTTGGTCAGGTACTCCACGCGGTTGATCTTTACGCCTTCCGGCAGGCCCTCAACATCCGGATATTCGGTGTTCAACGGGGTACGAGCGGGTGGCTCCTTCGGGGCGAAGTGATCAGACAGGCTGGAATCGCCTTCAATTGCGGAGGAGAGATCGCCTACAGAAGACTGTGCGGTGGCGTTTGGCAGCAGGGCCAAACCCACGGCGATGGCGGTAGGTACTGCGGCCACTGCAAGGCCCTTGCGTGCCTTGCTCGGGGAAGTGCTTTTGCGCATAGGTAAACGTCCTTGAAGATTTGCCGCGGTACCTTTCCGAGGGTTCCCCTCCCCCGGACCGATGCCTACGGCGTGAGCTGTCTATCGTGTGCTCAAGTTTAAGTTGAACTTGAGACTTACGCTAGACTGACACGCCGCTACATTGCCGGGGAATTACCCGGGTTATCTTGTCCACTCACGCGGTACAGGTGCTCGTTGACGAACTCGCCTACACCCCAGCGTGCCAATTCGCGGCCATATCCGGAACGATTGACGCCACCAAACGGCAGGCCTGCTGCGGTTACCGACGCCTCGTTCACAAAGGTCATACCATCATTGAGCTGGTTAGCCACCTCGAACGCGGCATCCAAATCGGTGCCCCATACGGAGCTAGACAAGCCATAGTCCGAGTTATTAGCAATCTCGATGGCCTCTTCGACGTCCTTGGCCTTATAGACAATGGCCACCGGACCGAAGATTTCATTGCAGCCGACGTCGGCGGAAGGGTCGACGTCGGTAAGCAGCGTAGGCTCCATGTACGCGCCCTCGCGGTCAATCTTCTTGCCGCCTACGCGAACCTTGGCATCACCGTTGGCTGCAGCCTTCTCCAGCCGCTCTACAATCTCATCGCGAGCGCCGATGGAAGACAGTGGACCAATATCTGCATTCTCATCGTCGTACGGGCCAACCTTCATGGCCCCGATCTTCTTTTCCAAGTACCCTTCGGTGCGGTCGTAGAAGTCCTCGAGCACAATAAGTCGCTTCGGCGCGTTGCAGGCCTGGCCAGTGTTGTACATGCGAATCAAGTTGAACTGATCCAGTACCCACTCGAGGTTTTCATCATCAATGACCAAGAACGGGTCGTTGCCGCCCAGCTCCAGCACCGACTTCTTATAATTTTCGCCCGCGGTCTTTGCTACTGCAGAGCCCGCAGCTTCAGAGCCAGTCAGGGAAACGCCCTTGATACGCTTATCCGCTACAAAAGCATCCATCTGGGAACCGGAAGCGTAGATGTTGATATAAGCATCCTGCGGCAATCCGGCCTCTTCCAAGATGTCCTGGCAAGCTTGGGAGGATAGCGGACAGATGGAAGCGTGCTTGAGCACAATCGTGTTACCCAGCAGCAGGTTCGGCGCTGCAAAGCGAGCCACCTGGTAATACGGGAAGTTCCACGGCATGATGCCCAGCAACGGACCGAGCGGCTCCTTACGCACTACGGTCTTGTGCGCGTTTTGGGCCGGCAGGTATTCATCTGCGAGCAGCTCGTGGGCATGCTCGGCGTAGTAACGGTAAATATCGGCAACAATCTGCACCTCGGCCTTTGCCCAACGAGTTAGCTTGCCCATCTCACGGCCGATGTGGTCTGCCAACTCATCGATGCGCTCTTCATAAAGGTCTGCTGCACGGGACAAAACCGCTGCACGTTCCTCGATGCGAGTGCCACGCCAAGCATCGTAGGCCGCGGTGGAGCGGTCTAGGATGTCATCGCGCTGCGAATCATCGATGCGTTCAAACTTGTCTTCACTCTTGCCGGTACTTGGATTCTCAATAGCGAACATGGACCCCTGTATAGTCCCGACTCACATGCCTTGCAATGATCCCCTTCTGAGCTTGAGGAATCGCTCCCACGTCAGCTTCCAGTGAATATTCCGTGGCGCCAATGGACCTGCCGCTCGGTCTACCTCGTAAGTGCCATCCTCAAACATCCAGACAATATCGCCGGTGAACGGGTCCATGATGTAGCGCACCCGTCCGCCGGTCTTCACGTTATGGTGATGCTGACACAGGCTCACGAGATTCCCCACACTGGTAGGCCCCTTTTCGCCGTACTCCACTCGGTGATCCAATTGACAATAATGCGCCGGCATTGAGCACCCCGGCCACCGGCACGTCGCGTCCCGCCCTTGCACCCAGGCACGAATTTCCTCTGAGGGCACATACTGCTGGACGTCTTCGGCTCGGAGGGTTCGCACCACCGAGTCATGCATTAAATACTCCCCTAGATCGCACCATCCTGCACTAGGAATAAAAACACGGGAGGTGTCTTCGCCGGTGCGATAGGTGTTGATTACCACCTTGGTACTAGTGCGATTGAAAATGAGCTTTTCCAGCGCCTCCGCCTTTGAACCCCCGTCTTGTGTCGCGGCTTTATCAATATGCCTCGAAATGGCTGCCGCCGTTGCTTTATCTGTCTTCACGACAATCGTGGCCTGTCCGCCTGAATAGGAAACCGACACTGCACGCTCGATAACCTTAGACAAATCCGGTTTGAGCAGCCCGTCAATAAATCCGCGCAGGAAGTTGCGGATTTCCGGTTCTGTCGGAACGTGCTGCCCTGGATCCTTAGGAGTCAAGAAGTCTGCCAACGCCGCATCAACCAATTGGATCTGTACTTCATCATTCCCGAGGGGACGTAATTCCACGTCGATGACCTGGAGACGCGGAAGGTCCAAAATCCAGTGCTCTGTCTGCACTGCAGTAGTAAGCGGCAGCTCGCGCATCCGAAAGTGGGCCTGGATTGCGCTTGAGACGCGCCACCGAGACAGCCCCAACCTTTTGGATAACACTGCCAATGTGCAATCAACGTCATCTTCCAGTTGCGGTAATAGCGCCTGAAAAAGTTGCCACGACTGGATTCTTTGCACCATGGCCATTACGCACACGGTATCTTCCATGTCATTAGCAGAAAAATATGCCTGCTTTGGTGGTGCGGTGGCAGTAGTCATGACAGCTCCCCCTCGAACTTGTTTCGCACACCCAATCGAACTAACACCTACAGGTTAACCAACCATCCAGACGTACGCAACGGATAGACGTATATTTGTTCGACTATACGAGCAAAAGAAAATCCCCCTTCCGCTTAGGAAGGAGGATTAAGCCGCGAGAATTACCAGGCGTTCATGACATTAAGCACCTGCGGCTTGGAGCGGTTGAGCTGGTAGCCAAACTGCTCCCAGTTGTGCAGACCCTGGGCTGGGTAATCCACGGTTGGATTGAGACCCTGCAGGCGAGCAGCGCCTTCCCACACGCGAGTGGTGACATTGGACCCAAACTCAAGTGCCGCACCGGCAGCCTGGTGCTCCGGCAGGTAGTGGCTATCGCCGGCACCCGGAATACCGGAAGCTGCGGAGATATACAGGTTGGTGTTGCGCAACTGCGGAATGAGCAGCAGCGGATCATTCTGGAAACGCTTCGGGTTAAACAAAGACCCGTACATAGCGTTGATGTTGAATCCGCCCGCGTCCAGCATGGCAAAGCGCATCATGGTCTGAGCACCTGGAACCGTGGTGGTCAGGAAGCCAGAGTAGGACAGCGCCTGACGGAACTGGTTCGGGTGCTTTGCGGCGAGGGTCAGAGCAGCACCGGCACCCATGGACAGGCCAGCAATAGAGTTGTTATTGCGGGCAACACCAAAATTGCGCTCCAAGTAGCCAGGCAGCTCGCTAGTTAGGAAGGTCTCCCACTTGTAGTTGACCGGATTTTGCAGGTCATAGGTAGCAGGCCCCTGCCAATCGGCATAGAAGGAGGCGGCACCGCCAACCGGCATAGCCAAGGTAATGTTGTGCGGCTCGTAGGTCTTAGCAGCATTGACGTCGTTTACCCACGCGTTGGTGCGATTGGTAGCCCGCAGACCATCAAGCAGGTAGAGGGCAGCATTGCCGCCGCGCTTTGCAGGCTGAATCTGCACCGGAATGGTGCGGCCCATGGCCTGGGACCACACGTCACAACGCTGGACCCACCAGGCAACCTTGTCCCACTCACATGTGCCAGTGGCGTCACGGCGCAGCCAATCGCGGTTGGCTGCCTCTGCCGGCTGGGACCCCGCCACAACGGCCAGACCCAAAGCTACGGCAACTGCCATGATAACTGAAAGGACGCGACCCTTGATGGATGCAGTCATCTTTCTCCTTCAAACTACTCGGTGATTGTCACTAAGCTTTATCGTCCGAAACCTGTATACCGTTAACGTCACGGATCGATAACAATGTCACAGGGTAGTGTAGCTTAGGTTCGCCCTAAAGTCTGCATTTAAAGGGATTAATGCAGGTAGTCCGAGGGATCCGAAGAGAGGGTAAGGGTCCGTCCGTCTGTCAGGGAGAATTTAATATTTTTCCAGAAACGGTCCCAAGTTAAAGGATCCCTGTAGGTTGCGAAGAGTTTCTGAAAATCGTCGTCGGCAAGAGCGGCGCGGGCCTTGGCCGCCTCGTATTTATCAATCCACGCCGGAATCTCGTCAATATCGACCGCAGAATCTGCCACCTGCCACGACGTATCCAAGCTCTTGTCGTGCCCAATGCGGCCGCCTACGATGCGCGGCTGCCGCGCCGCCAGAGGGTTGCTAAGTCCAATATTGTCCAGCACTCGAATATCCAGCGGTGCATTCATGGAAGAAAGGCCCAAATTGAGCAGGTAAACGGTCGGTGGGTCGGTGCGCGAGGGATTTGCGGGGGCGGCCATCCACGAGAACCTATCTTCCCCCTTGATATAGCGGAAAGTCATAGCGTCGCCGGCCTCCAGCTCGTCGATCCCCTCCTGGTAGTCCTCCATAAACTTGGCGCCGAGGAATTCTTCGGCCCGCATGGGAGGATCCTCACGCTGAGTCACATAGGTCCAGAAATCGCGCTCATCCACAATGGAGATCTCATCCGCGTAGATGCTTCGGTCCACCGGATGTCCGCGCAGAACGATAACTAGCGCCCATACCGCACAGAATACGGAGGCTATCCATGCTCGAACGCTCACCACAAAAATGGGAAGCAATGCGGCAAATAGGGGGAGCAAAAGCATGCGGCCGTGCATGAAATCTCCCCCCACACGCAGGACATAGAGCGTGTGAATAAGCGCCGCACCCTCAAAAAGATAGGTCGCCGTGGCAGTAGAACGCACCGCAGCGGGACGTAGATTTATCTTCCATAGACCGGCCACAGCCAGCACGATAAGCGGCAGGAAGAGCCAGTACGGGCCGGCAAAGTCCGCCAGGTAGGTAAACCCCTTGCCCCATTCCGATCCAGCCGCGGACTTGGCAACAGCCGTGTGTGGGGTCAGCAGGCCGTAGTAGCCCATGCGGAAAATCTCATAAGCCAGCGGCAACGGCACCGCGACAGCGACTATTTTCCACGAACGATGAGACACGAGGAGAATGATTCCCACCAGACCGCCATACAGGGCCAGCTCTGGGCGTACAAGCCAGGACAATCCGGCCCAGAAGGCGAGCCAATAGGCATCGCTATTGCTCCCAGAGTGGCGACGCGGGCGCGACCACCGAAGCAAAAGCCGCCACAGCATAGCGAGGTAGAAGATACACAGACCCCACTCCAGGCCCGAGGTGAAAAAGTCCCTGGCCGGCGGAAGGGCCAGATACACCAGCGCGCCGGCCGGAAGAACAGCGCCAGAGCGCATGCTTGCCGACGCCCCCGCGCCAACCACCATTGCCGCTACCGCCAGGATGAGCCCCAAGTAACTAGCGGTACCTTCCAGGTTTGCGTGGGTCACCCAGCGCACCAAGAAAATGAGGTACTGCCACAGCGTGGAGGTATTAGCCTCGACGCGTTCGCCCATATTGAACACGGGCCCATTGCCGGCTTCGAGGTTGCGCACGGTGCGCAGGACAATGAGCCCGTCATCGGAAATCCAGCGGCGCGCAAAACCGCCCCAGAAAGATAAAACACCGATCACAAGGGCGGCCGCCGGGGCGCTCCAGCGGGCGATACTCTTGTGGTCGGTGTTAAGCACGGGGAGAAAGTTTATCAGCCCCGCGGAAAATTTCTATATCGATTCCGCTGTGTCTAGAACAACGGCATGATATAAACCGCCATGGCAATGCAGGCGAGCCAGGCCAAAGCGAGAACTTGCAACGTGCGGTCTTCCAGTGCAATCTCATCCGGTGCGCCGCCCTGGCCGCGGTCCACATCGGCAGCGTAGCGCAGGATGGCGATGGTAAACGGCACCATGGAAATCTGGTACCACACGCCACCGGTCTGGGCGTCGCTAGCGAGCTCGAAGCCCCACAAGGTGTAGCAGATGACCACCGCGGTGGCAGCTAGGGTCCACACGAAGCGCAGGTAGGTAGGCGTATAGCCTTCTAGGGACTTGCGGATCTTTGCGCCGGTTTGTTCTACCAGCAGGATCTCAGAATACCGCTTGCCGGAGGCCATAAAAAGCGAGCCAAAGGCTGCAACCAGCAGGAACCACTGAGATAATTCGATGCCCGCGGCTACGCCACCGGCCATGGTGCGCAGCATGAAGCCCGAGGACACCAGGGCAATATCGATCACCGGCATATGCTTCCAGCCAAAGCAATAGCCCAGCTGCAACGCGATATAAATCGCCATCACGATAGCCAGCTGCGGCCCAGCGGTGGCGAGGAAAGACAGGCCGATGGACAGGCCGATGAGCACCACGGCCATGACATAGGCGAGCTTAATCGGCAGCACGCCCGAGGCAATCGGGCGGAAGCGCTTGGTCGGATGCTCTTGGTCCTCGCGCCAGTCCTTCGCATCGTTAATCAGGTAGATGGAGGAAGCGCCGAGGCAAAAGACGACGAAGGCCAAGAGGACGTCGAGAAGCACGCGGCCGTGGAATAACGCATCGGCGCCGGCCGCGGCCGGGGCGGCCAGCACCAGGACGTTTTTTACCCACTGCTTGGGGCGCAGGGCCTTAATCATGCCATCGGCAAGATTCTTCGGCGGCTTGCGCTTGCGGCCGGTATCTACGCCAGAGGTGTGCGGTTCCGAATGGAAAAAGTGCTGGTTTCCATCATCACTCATGCTTCATTCCTTTCATCACGACCTCCGCGGTGGCAGCGCCGATGGCCGCACCCACTGCCGTATCGGTTGGATAATGCACCCCGAGCACCATACGCGATGCCATCATCACCGGCACGCCGAACAGCGGCGCCTTGCGGCCGGTAAGTCGAGCTACCGCAACGAGGAATGCAGTGGTGGAGGTCGCATGCGAGCTGGGGAAAGATAGCTTGGAGGGAGTCTTTACCCCCACGCGCACGTACGAATAATCCGGGCGCTTGCGGCGCACGATGCGCTTGAGCACCACGCTGGCGGCGTGCGCGAGGAAGGCAGCGGCCCCTACGCGGATCCAGCCTTCGCGGCGGCGCTTATCGACGCCCGCCCCCACCGCAGCGCTGCCCATCCAACCCAAGGCATGCTCGCCCCAGTGGCTGAGCCCGCGGGCGGTGGGAAGCACACCGGGCACGTCGAAAGCCGCTCCCTGGATGGATTCGAGAACGCGCGATTCTGCTTCTGATAGCTTACTGGGCATCGAATACCTTCTTCCAGGACTCACGCGAGGTCAGCTCCGGCTGCGCCGCGCGGTATTCAGCGCGCAGTTCATCGAAATTCTCCTCGATTTCCTTCAGCAGCTCGCGGGTCTGCGATACGAGGTCTTTGGCCAGGTCGCGGTCGCGCTTACGGAAGGCCACACCGGTACCACCTGCGGTGGACACGGTGGCCGAATCCACGCGGGAGAGAGTGAACCAGCGGGCCTCATCCGGCGTGAGGTTGAGCTGCGGCGCCTCATGGTGCGCAGTATCTTCCTTGCTAACGAGGTGTTTGAGGCCCTTGATGGCCCACGGGATCTTCTTGATCTTTGCTAGACGGCCGCCGATATTGCGAGTGGGTACGCCCGGCGCGCCGGTGGGAGCAGGCAGCTCATCGGCGGATTCCAAGATGACGGCATCGGAGTAGTTCTTGCGGATCTGTGCGATGCGTGGCAGCGAGGACTCCAGGATGTCAAAGAGACGATCTGGTCCAGCCAGGAAGTCCCGCATGGCCTCAATCTGGATGGCCATGGTGGAGTATTCCATGCACATGGTGTGCTTAAGGGTGGACTTAAAGATGGACTTGGTGATGCCCTTGGCCGGGCCATCGTGGTACATCGCGGCAACAATGAGACGGTTGCGCAGGTGGAAATAGGCCTGCCAGTCAATAGCATCGTCCTTATCAGCCCAGGCCATGTGCCAGATGGCGGCACCCGGCCAAGTCACCGTGGGAAAGCCATTGCGCGCCGCGCGCAGGGAGTACTCGGTATCGTCCCACTTGATAAATAGCGGCAGCGGCTGGCCGTTAGTTTCTGCCACGATGCGTGGGAAGAGGCACATCCACCAGCCGTTATACTCCACGTCAACGCGGCGGTGCAGCGCGCGCGAATCGTACTTTTTGGGATCCAGGTGGGTTTCGCGAGTGCCAATGGCGCGCAGCGGGTACTTGGCAAAATCATGATCGTAGACGGCGTGCGGGGCTGCGCCCCACATGAAATCGGCGCGGTTGACTCGCTCGCCGGTGGTGCGCAGCTGGGAGCGCTCCTGCAGGTTAAGCATCTGGCCGCCCACGATGATGGGCTTTGCGGCGTAGCGGGCCGCCTGAACCGCGCGCAGTACGGAGTCCGGCTCAATGGCGATGTCATCATCCATGTAGAGGATGAAGGGCGAATCGGTATTTTCCAGCGCCTCGTACATGATGCGGGAGTAGCCGCCAGAGCCGCCCAGGTTGCCCTGGCGGAATTCGCGGAAGCGATCGCCAAAGTGAGCCACCGCCTCGTCGTACCCCGGCTCATCGGCCGGGTGCTGGTTGCCTTGATCCGGCATGAGGACGTAGTCGATGATCTCATCTACCACCGGGTCCTCGGCCAGCGCCTTGAGCGCTGCCACGGCATCGGTCGGGCGGTTAAAGGTAGGAATGCCGACTGCCACGCGCTTGTCCTGCGCCGGTTGTTCGGTGCCGTCCGGCAGCAGCTGCGGGCCGGGGGCGTGGGGGGAGCACCAGGCGGCGTCGGCAAGCGTGGTTTCCTGCTCGGCGGTAATATCAAACCACAGCCAGCCGCCGTCCTCGAAGTTTTTGAGCGGCAGCTCAAACTCGTGGTGGCCGGAGCCCACTAGGTGGTTGGCCACGGAAATGCGCTGGCCATCCTGCTTAGACCGGTATAGGGAAATATTTGCCTGGCCCTCAATGTCTAGGCTGAGAATAACGGAGCGCAGCTGCGACCAGCGGCGCCAATAAGAAGCCGGGAAGGCATTGAAGTAGGTCTCAAAAGAGGCTTCCTCGCCGGCAGGGATGGTTACGGACGTGCGGTCAAACCAGCTAAGGCGTTCGCGGTTTTGCTCGGCCTCAATGAGGTAGAGCATCCGCACATCAAAGGGCTCGCCACGCTTAGGCAGCAGGATGCGCTGCAGGGGCTCATGGGCCTGGGTGTTGTTGGCAGTCACGATAGCTTCGATTCTCCAAACGGTTTAAACAGTAGTCAGCGATTTAGCGTAGTTGCTTTTGCATGAGTACTACGGTTTACACGCGGGAGCCCGTATGATGGAACATCATGAGATGGGTTCCTTGTGCGGTAGCAGTAGGTCTTCTCGCTGTTACCAGCGCACCCGCCGCCCTAGCAGCGGAAAAGCCTGCGGTGGATTTTTTGGACCACGCTCAGATCCTAAGTAACTCGGACGAAGCTGCCATTACCACGCAAGCACGGTCCATTCCTCTTCCGGATTCTGTGCACGAGGTCATCTACGCCACGTATCCAAGTTCGGGCGAGGAGTTTTTCCATACCCTTTTCGGGATTTGGAGCGCGAGCATCCCCAGTTCATGGCTGAAAGCGGACTGCAAAAGAATGTGCTCGTCATTGCTGTTGGCTTCGAGCCTAATAGTATGGCCGTGCACTGCGGCCCCGAGGTATGCCACGACATCAAAATTTACGATGATGGCCGCGTGGATGGCATCTTGGACCAGATGCGGCCCGCACTGACAGACAATAACTACACCGTCGGCATGATTTTGGCTACGCGCGCCGCTGCGGATACTTCCGTGCGCCGGCACTACGGGGAGGAAGTGCCCACGTGGACCTTGTTTATTGCCGGCACTTTGGTGATCGTGGTTCTCGGCGCCGTTGGTCTCATCGTATACCTGCTGGTCAGGCGTGCGCGGCTGCGCAAGCGCTTTGACTATATAGAAGGCGCTCGCGATAGGGCCGAAGAGCTCATCGCCCGCACGGAGGCGCGGATTAACGCCCTGCATTCCCCCTTGGCGGGTGACTACCTCAAGGTGCAGTGGCGTTCATTGCTCGGCCAATATACCGATGCCCTGCCAACGATTAGGGCGCTGGAAGGCATCCAGGACTTCTCCCTGCACGCTGCGTCCGTCAAGAAGGCATATAAAGCACTCAAGCAGATAAATACCGCCGCAGCTCAGGTAGATTCCCTAGAAAGGCTCTGCTCCGGCGATACTTCGGTTCGCGCCGGCGAGGTGCAATGGCTGCTTGGCGACGCCCAAGCGGCCCTATCCCGCCAGCCCGATAATGACAGCCTGCGCCAGATTACCCAGCGCATTAATGACTTGGCGCAGGATCTTTCGCGCGAAGACTTCGATTCTGCCTTCGCGCGCCTCTTGGAGGACTACCACCACATGGTGGGCGCATTGCCGGAAAAGCTGTATCCGCAGCGCGACCGCGATACTCCCCCACTACTAGGAACCCCCGAATGGCGCCCCGGCATGGGCACGCACTACATGCCCTTTAGGTTTGCGGGCTTCTGGGTAGCCAATAATAATGTCTCCTCCCAGTTGCCCAACCCCTATCGCTTTTAAGCGTTCACCGGCTCGGTTACCGGATCGATGCCCAGCTTATTGAGCATGTAGAGCACGCGTGCTTCTAGGTCATCTGCCAACTCGCGCGCCTGCCCCACGGTTTCAGCAGAGGCAATATCCCATATCTTGATGTCTTTGCCAGCCTCGTCGCGCTCCACTTCACGGCCCAAGAAGACGATGTAGTCAGGCATCGCTACCGTACGCACCTCATCGAGGTACTTATTCGGTGCATCACCCATGCCACGCTCATTCATGACGTGCGCAAGGTGGCCTTCTTCCTCGTTTTCTGGGTGAGCAACGGCGGTATCTACAAAGAGGGCCTCGCCGGCATACTTGCGGGTCAGCTCCGCTGCCGCTTGAGCCAGTGCACTATTCGTCCCAGCAGCAAAGCGGACGTGAATGCGGTGGTTACCGAAGTACTCGCGCACTTCGCGCTCCACCAAAAGCGGCACAAATTCATCAAGCTCGGCCTTTTGGGTGTGCTTGGCAATTACCTCATCGAGCTTGGCGTCGATCTCTGCGGACGTGTACTCATGGCCGTAGTTCTCGTGCAAATCCTGGCGCAGGGTTTCAAACTGGTTCATTGTTATCCCCTTTCTCGGATTGTTTTCCCGTTTGCCATTTGTTAACTTACAGTTAACTTTAGTGGTTAACGGTGGGTTAAGTCAAACGTTTGGGGATAACCCAGTAGTTTTCCACGCCAAAAATGCGGAAAGGCCCGCCGGGTGTTCCGGCAGGCCTTCTTGGACTGTTCCTTCTTTTTATCGGGAATGCGCGATGCGCGGCTGCGCAATTTCAGATGCTCTTGCAGCCGCTCCGGCGACATCTTCCACATACGTCGGTCAGCCATGCCGTCACCTCCTTTCCTCAGAGGTGATCAAGCATAGCCCTTAGTGGCCACGCTCTTGTTCGATCGCCTTACCCTCGTTCCAGAATGGTGCGAGCTTGTTATCAAACATGGATAGCGCAGATCCAATGGCCATGTGCATATCCAAGTACTGGTAGGTGCCTAGGCGGCCACCGAAGAGGACCTTATTATCCTTGGATTCCCGGGCTGCGAGCTTGCGATAGGCCTCCAGCTTGGTGCGATCCTCCGGGGTATTGATTGGGTAGTACGGCTCATCGCCCTTATCGGCAAAGCGCGAATACTCCTTCATGATGACCGTCTTATCCTTCGGGTACTTATCCTTGCGCTCCGGATGGAAGTGGCGGAACTCATGGATGCGGGTGTAGTCCACGTCCGCATCGTTGTAGTTCATCACCGGGGTGCCCTGGAAGTCGCCGGTATCCAGCACCTCCAAGTCAAAGTCGAGGGTGCGCCAGCCTAGCTCGCCCTCGGCAAAGTCAAAGTAGCGATCCAATGGGCCGGTGTAGACCACGGGCGCATCTGGAGATTCGGCGCGCAGCTTGTCGCGCACTTCAAACCAGTCGGTATCGAGGCGAACCTCGATATTGTCATGATCGGCCATGTTTTCTAGCCATGCCGCGTAGCCGTCGACAGGCAAGCCCTCATAGGTGTCGTTGAAGTAGCGGTTATTGAAGGTATAGCGCACCGGCAGGCGGGTGATATTCGCGGCCGGCAGCTCCTTCGGATCGGTCTGCCACTGCTTTGCGGTGTAATCGCGGATGAAGGCCTCATACAGCGGGCGACCGATGAGCGAGATGGCCTTCTCCTCCAGGTTTTGCGCCTCTTCCGGGGAGAATTCGCCAGCCTGATCCTTAATGAGCTGGCGGGCCTCATCCGGGGAGTAGTAGCGGCCGAAGAACTGGTTGATAAGACCCAGGCCCATCGGGAATTGGTAGGCGGTGCCATCGTGCATGGCAAAGACGCGGTGCTGGTAGTCGGTGAAATCGGTGAACTTATTGCAGTAATCCCACACGCGCTTATTTGAGGTGTGGAAAAGGTGCGCGCCGTACTTGTGCACCTCGATTCCGGTGGTGGGTTCGGCCTCGGAGTAGGCATTGCCGCCGAGGTGATTGCGGCGCTCCACAATGAGCACCTTCTTATCCAGCTGGCTAGCGGCACGCTCGGCAACCGTTAGACCAAAAAATCCAGAGCCGACAACGATGAGGTCATAAGAAGTCATGGTCTCCACCTTATTGCACTTCGATGCCGGACACCGTGCATCGGCGTGTCGCAACAAGTTTCACAAAAGCCTCAAACGTACCATCACTATCAGCTCTTAACTTTTGGCAACCTCTTTTACAGCTGCACAACCCTAGGGAGATAACAGTGCAACAACGACGTCGACTAGTACCCACCAGGTCAAAGTGGTCCACCCCCGTCATCGCGGCGGTCACCTCCGTCGCACTCGCCGTGACGGCCGCATTTGGCGGGCAGCAAGTTCTCAAAACCCAAGATTCCGGCAACAGCGGCCCTATCGAGGTAAAGAACGCCTCCGCCAGCTTTAGCGACGGCGAATCCATCGTCGTTGACGATCCGGCCGTTGCTGCACAAGGCGATGGCGAAGGCCGTCGCGCGGTTAAACAATTCCACCGCGACGAACCCTTCAACATGTTCGCCGTCACCTGGGAGGGCAAGCGAGATATCAACTCCTTCGTGCGCTCCAAGCAGCAGGACGGTTCTTGGAGCGAGTGGCTGTCCATGGACGCGATGAACTACTCCGAGGGCAAAAACGGCACCGAGCTCATCTTCGTGGGCGATACCAATGATGTTCAGGTCTCGATGGCCAACGTCGATCTTGTCACTGGTTCCAACCTGGACAAGAAGCAGGACTCCCTCCTGGACAAGGCCGCTAAGGGCGCTGATGCCAACCGCCCAGCGCCGCTTGCGTATAACGTCGGCGATATCTCCCCTGTAGCCGATGAGCGCACCCAGGTTGCGGATCTCGACGCCGTGTTTATCGATGGCAATGCCCAAGAAGGCGAAGCTATCGAACCCACCGCGGAAACCGCGGGTATGCCCAAGGTTGTCTCCCGCGCCGGATGGGGTGCGGACGAATCCAAGCGCTGCCAGCAGCCGACGTACGACGATGGCATTAAGGCCATGACCTTGCACCACACCGCAGGCACCAATAGCTACACCCGTGCACAGGCGGCGGCACAGGTTCGCGGCGCCTACGAGTACCACGCGCAAACCCTAGGCTGGTGCGATATCGGATATAACGTGCTCGTAGATAAGTTCGGCACGATTTACGAGGGCCGCTACGGCGGCTTGGACAAGGCCGTCCAGGGTGCCCACGTGGGTGGCTTCAACTCCAATAACTGGGGTATTTCCATGATTGGCAACTATGAGACAGCGGAGCCGTCTCGTGAGATGCTCAACTCCGTCGCTGAGATTGCCGGCTGGAAGGCTGCTATCTCCGGCATCGATCCGATGGGCAAGGCTAGCTTGTACTCCGGCGGCTTCTACGGCTCCAAGTTCCCAACAGGAACCATGGCCCCCGTGCCGGCCTTCGCGGGCCACAATGATTTCCACAACACGGCGTGCCCCGGTCAGTACACCATGCGCCACTGGGATGAAATCCGTAAGAACACCAAGCGAAAGGCGGATTCCATCAAGTCCGGCAAAGATAGCACGGATCTGCACTGGCAAAAGCCTCCCAAGCCCAATGCCCCCAAAACCCCGCAACAGGTGGGCGACGAGATTACCTCCTCGCTAGGCGATGTTGAGGTACCGGTCTCCACCATCTCGGCCCTTGCCGGCATCGCGGCCGCAGTCTTTGGCGTCCTCATTGCCAACGATCGCCTGCAGAAGCCAGACACCGATAAGAAGGTGGCGGGCAACCTTACCACCGGCGATATCCCAGAGATTGTCAATAAGGTCGTACAGGTTTCGGATAACGAAGGACTCAAGGAATCTTGGACCTCCGTCCTCAATGCTGTCAGCCCCGTCTTGGGCTTGGCCGTGGGCGGCCCAGACACCACCGATGGCGGAAAGATCCTTTACCAGCTCTTCCAAAATGGCGTGGTGCTTTCCTCCAAGGAGTCTGGCACCAAGGCGCTTACGGGTGAGATTGCCAAGAAATGGTCCGAGGGCGATAATGCCTCCAAGCTGGGACTTCCCACCTCCAATGAGGAAAAGAATGGCAAGGACATCCGCGTCAAGTTCCAAGGCGGCGAGATTGTCTACAATACCGAAACGGAAAAGGTAGACGTCTTTACCGACTAGAACCAGCGCTCCAGCACCTTAGCAACGCCCGCCTGGTGGTTAGCAACGGTGACCGCATCCGCGGCCGCCTTAACCTCCGGGTGGGCGTTTTCCATTGCCACACCGCAACCAGCCCAACGCAGCATCTCAATATCGTTAGGCATGTCCCCAAAGGCGATCGTCTCCTGCTGGGCGACGCCGGTGTGTGCAGCCAGCCATTCCACCCCACGGCGTTTGGTCACATTGGGCGCGGCGACCTCCAAAATTCCCTCTTTCATGGAATATGTCAGGTGCGCGAGCTCCGGATCGATATGCGGCGCGATGCGGTCATAAAGCTCTGTGGCGGAGTAATCAGTGTTGCGAATGAGAAACTTCACCGCCGGCTGCCCCACAAGCTCGCCCATGCTGACCACGCCGAATCCCTCGAAGAGGGCGTTTTCGGAGTAGTGGCGCTCGACGACGAAAAGCTCCTCGACGGCGTCGGCAAGCGAGCCTCCCGCGCGCTCCGCGCCGAAGCCCACGGTGCCCAACACGGTCTGAGCCACATCCACTACCTCGGCCAAGGCCTCTGGGGAAAGCTCGTGGGCAGACATCACGCGGTCCTCCGCGGAGTCATACAACACAGCACCATTCGAGGTCACGCATACCGGCCGGATGGAAAGCTGGTCCAGCACGGGCGCTATCCACCGGAACGGTCGGCCGGTGGAAAGCGCAAAGTAGGCACCCTGCTGGACCGCCCGCGCCACGGTGTCACGGTTGCGACGCGGGACGCGATGATTGCGGTCCAGCAGGGTGCCATCAATATCGCTCGCAATGAGGCGAGGCGCGCGGGCTGGGAAATTTTCCATACCCGTGAGTTTACGTCAGGGCTAGAAGCTCAGGTCCTCGTCCTCGTTATCCTCCCATTCCAGGGAACGCTTAATAGCGCGCTTCCAGTCGCGGTAGAGGGCCTCCACCTCTTCCTCCTCGCGCTTCGGCTTATATACCTTCATGTCTCCTGCTTGGCTGCCCAAGACGCTCAGGTCTTCCCAGAAGCCATGGTCCAAGCCTGCGGCGAAGGCCGCACCGGTGGCGGTAGTCTCAATATTCTTCGGCCGGTGCACTTCCACTCCGAGGATGTCTGCCTGGAACTGCATCAATAGTTCATTCATGGTCATTCCGCCATCCACGCGCAGCTCGGTGATCTCTACACCGGAATCTGCAACCATGGCATCGGCGACGTCACGGGTCTGGTACGCGGTGGACTCAAGCACGGCACGGGCCAAGTGCTTGCGGTTAGCAAAGCGGGTGAGGCCTACGATGACACCGCGCGCATCTGCGCGCCAGTACGGGGCGAAGAGACCGGAGAAGGCCGGCACGATGTAAACGCCGCCGTTGTCCTTAACCTCACGCGCAAGGTTCTCGATAGACGCGGAGTTCGGAATGATCTGCAGATTATCTCGCAGCCACTGCACCAAGGAACCGCCCATGGACACGGAGCCTTCCAAGGCATAAACGGGACGCTCGCCCTCGCGTTGGAAACACACGGTGGTCAAGAGCCCGTTTTCGGAGAACTTCGGGGTGGTACCAGTGTTCAGTAGGAGGAACAAGCCGGTGCCGTAAGTATTCTTTGCGGAACCCGCGCGGAAGCAACCTTGGCCGAACATGGCAGCCTGCTGGTCACCGAGAATGGCGCGGATAGGCACGCCGGAGAGCGAACCGCGTTCGCGTACGGTGCGGAAATCACCCAAAGATGGGCGGATCTCCGGAAGCATGGACATCGGGATGCCCATTTCCTTGCACAGTTCCTCATCCCACTCCAGCTTTTCGATGTCCATGAGCAGCGTGCGGGAGGCATTGGTGACGTCAGTAACGTGCAGGGCCTCACGGCCGGCATCGCCCTCCGCGCCGCCAGTAAGGTTCCACAACAACCAAGTATCGATGGTGCCAAAGAGCAGCTCGCCGGCCTCGGCACGTTCGCGTGCGCCCTCGACGTTATCGAGGATCCACTTCACCTTCGGACCAGCCGGGTAGGAGTTAATGATTAGACCGGTGCGGCGACGCCACTTTTCCGGGCCTTCCTCTCCCGAAAGCTCTTTGCAGATAGCGGTGGTGCGGGTATCTTGCCAAACAATGGCGTTGTAGACCGGTTTACCGGTGTTTTTATCCCACACCACGGTGGTTTCCCGCTGGTTGGTAATGCCCACGGAGTCAATATCCTCCACGGTGATATCACCATTGGCAAGGGCCTCACCGACGGCGCGGCGGGTATTGCTCCAGATTTCTTCCGGATCGTGTTCTACCCAGCCCTTTTCCGGGAAAATCTGCTCGTGCTCGAGCTGGCCAACGGCAGCCTGCTCGCCATTGTGATCAAAGATGATGCAGCGCGTCGACGTGGTTCCCTGGTCGATCGCGGCAACGTATTTCTTAGTTGTCATGTGTGTAGTCTCCTGTACGAAGGTGGAATTAAAGCGCAACAGACAGCAGGCCAACGGCTACCGCCGAGGCCAGCGGAGCCACGATAGGAACCCAGGCATAACCCCAGTTCGCGCTGCCCTTGTCCTGGATGGGAAGGATGAAGGCATAAGCAATGCGCGGGCCCAGATCGCGAACCGGATTGATGGCATATCCTGTGGGAGTGCCGAGGGACAAACCAACGGCCACCACGACGAAAGCAACAGCGAAATAGCTCATCGGACCAAGCTCGCCCCCAGTGGGACCAAAGGCGATGAACATCAACAGCACGCTGGTAGCGAGGAACTCGGTCACCGCATTCCAACCGTTCTTGGGATGTGCTGGCTTGGTAAAGAAGATGCCATTCGTGTTCTTGTTGGCGCCGGTGACATTACCGGCGTCATCGTAATTATTGGCGTCGAAAAGCTGCTTGAAGGCAGCCCATGCCAGGATGGCACCAAGGATGGCACCAAGGATTTGTCCCAGGCAGTAATACGGCACCAGGGACCACTCGAGCGAGCCATTGACGGCCAACATTACGGTGACGGCGGGGTTGAGGTGCCCGCCAGTGGGATCGGCTACGCTCGCACCAACGAAGACACCCATACCCCAACCCAGGGCGATAACGACCCAGTCGGAGCCGCGTGCACCAGAGGTGCGCAGGTTTACCAGCGCACATACGCCGTTACCTAGAAGGAGCAGCAAGGCGGTGCCGATAAACTCCCACAGGAATGCATCAAATCCGGTCATAACTTATACCTCGTTTTGGGTGGGTCGGGCAGATCCTGCGCGGACCAAGATGTCATTGGCCTCGCGGTCAGTTACCGCAGCTTCTGCTTCAAGTTCGGCCTGGGTATGAGCCTTGAATTGGGATACCTCGCGCTCCTTTTCGGCGTCGCTCCAGCCGAGCAGCGGCGCCACGAAATCAGCAACACCCGGGGCAGCGTTTACGCCGCGGTCTCCGAACTCGATGGCAATGCGTAAGCGGCGGGACAGGATGTCCTCCAAATGCAGCGCGCCCTCGTGGGTAACGGCGTAACGCACCTCGGCCCACAGGTAAGACTCGGCACCTGGCACGGGTTCCAGCAGGGAGGCGTCCTCGGCGGCTGGGGCCAGGACCTCGCCCAGCAAGGAGCCATAGCGTCCTAGCAGATGCTCGATGAACTTTTCGCTCAGGTTATAGCGGCGGGCGAGGGACGGAACCTGGTTAGCCAGGGCGTGGTAGCCGGCAGCACCCAAAATTGGGGTCTGCTCGGTAATGGACTCTGGGACCTTGGTGCCGAGTTCCTTCACAGCAAGGTCGACGGCATCCTTACCAATGACGCGGTAGGTGGTGTACTTGCCGCCGGCAACGGAAACCATGCCTGGGGCCACGCGTGCGACGGCGTGGTTGCGAGAAAGGTTTGTGGTGGAATCAGACTTGCCAGAAAGCAGTGGGCGCAGGCCGGAGTAGACACCCACGATGTCATCGCGGGTGATCTGGCGGCGTACGCGCTGGTTTACCTGGTCCAGAATGTAGTCAATATCGGACTTGGTCGGCGCCGGATCCGGCAAGGACAGACCCTTTTCCCAATCGGTATCGGTGGTACCGATGATCCAGTACTCGCCCCAAGGGATGACGAAGAGGACGGACTTCTCGGTCACGAAGCACAGCGCTGCATCCGCATCGAGGGCATCTTTTGGCACGACGATGTGCACGCCCTTGGAGGCGTGCACGGTGAATTTTCCTTCCACGCCGGCCATCTCTTGGATCTTGTCATTCCATACGCCGGTGGCATTGATGAAGACCTTGCCGCGCACGGTGGTTTCGCGGCCGGTGGCAGTATCGCGGACATGTGCACCGACGATGCGCCCGCCGCGGTCCTTGTCAAAGCCAATGACCTCGGTATTAGTGCGAACATCAGCGCCGTACTCGGCGGCGGTGCGCAGGACCGTCATGGTGTGGCGGGCATCATCCACCAGGGTGTCGTAATAGCGCACGCCGCCCACGATGGCGTCGTCCTTCAGCCCCGGGGTTACCTTCAGCACTCCCTTGCGGGTCAGGTGCTTTTGCATTGGCACGCTCTTGGAGCCACCCATGAGGTCATAAAGGGTAAAGCCACCGAACATCATGACGCGCTCCCACACGTGATGGGTAAGCGGGAAGATGAACCTCAACGGTTTAACCAAGTGAGGCGCCAGGGTGGACATGTTGAGCTCACGCTCCTTGAGGGATTCTGCCACAAGGCGGAAGTCAAACATGGCTAGGTAGCGCAGGCCACCGTGGAACATCTTGGAAGAACGGGAAGAGGTGCCTGCGGCGAAGTCGCTAGCTTCAATGACGGCGGTCTTCAGACCGCGGGTAGCGGCATCCGCTGCCGCACCGGCACCCACGGATCCTCCACCGATGATGACCACGTCATAGTCTTCATCGGTGTACCTGTTCCATAGATTTTCAAAGTATTCAGGGTTAAAGGATTGGTTGCTTTGCTGGGTCATTACTGACCGCATCTCCTTCCTTGGTGCTTGCATGTGCCTGCGCCATTAATCCATGAATGAGATGGCATAAGCACAGCTAAAAGCGATGAATTGTGGTTTCGGCGGAAAGTATCACACCGCGGCTGCAGAGACTTTATCTCCTGAAATCTATGTTAGGAGTCACGGACGCGAGTTACACATGTGGTTACTCACACGTAAGTTTCAGGCCCGTTAGCAGTCAGTTTTCTTAAAATACTTAGACATTCAAAAAGAAAAACACCCCCTCGCGGGGGTGAAAAGCGGACGGAAATTCTTCGCTATTCCTTCGCTAGACGAGCCATCGCCTCGAGCACTTCGGACATCCCCGCCTTTTCTGCAGAGTAGGTAACCGCTTGGGCTCCCTTCACTACCTCAATAGGCGCGGTTTCCAAGGCCACAGCTGGAATCCACTCAAGGAATTCCTCGTCCCCCGGTTCATTTGCAAAAACTAACGCCTCTTCTGGCTCAGCTTGGAGATCCTGCAGGATGCACTCCACCCCCTGTGCCGCCGTGGCAGCGGTAACCGACATCGCCGCGATATTCAAGCGCGGCTGCGCAGCAGTCTCGTCGAGGACAATCTTCCACACGGCTTGCGGAACATCGATGTCACCGGCAGGAGAGACCACTATGAGAACTTCAGCCGCTGGGTAAATATCCGCGAAAGCTTTACGCAAACGGGGAGTTAAAGCTCCATCCTCCCAATTCAAGGCACTGTTGTGCGCCATCACTACACGGGGAATGGAAGAAAATTGCGCCTTCATGCGGTGCGGCAGGCGCGAGACAATTAGGCGAGATTGCGTAGCTGCAGCCAAAAGGCCTTGCTCCGCCACAGAGCCGGCCCAAATCTCCTTGCTACTTGCAGTGATGGAGGCCTGGGCCTGCGCGACATCGGACTTCAACTGGGCCATGACATCTGCGACCCTATCGCGGCCTTCATCTAGACCACGGGTTGCTTCTTCCACCACGGCATTGAGGTTGGTCTTAATCCACTCCAAGGTCTCAGGGGCAGTGCGCGCCACATTCTTTGCCGTAGTCCCTTCGGCATTTTTAGCAGCCGACATGCGGTTGCGAACTAGGTCCACCGTCGTGACTGACACGCGTTCTTTAAGCCCCACCAAGTCATCGCGCAGGCGGCGCACACGGTGGCGCTCCGTTTCTACTTCCGCATCGCGAGCCTCAGCCTCTGCGAGGGTGGGGGCGCCACCCCCCTTACGGGCAGGCACCCAATATTCGCCGGCAGGCATTGGGCCAAACTCGGCTTCGTATTGGTCCCATAGCGCCTCTAGTGCTTCTTGCATGCGGCAGCGAATCTCCGCGGTATCGGCTTCCGCATCGCCAGTGGGATAGTACGGTTCCAAGGCAGTAATAAAAACCGGAGTCTTGGTCCTCCCCAAATTCTTCTTGTGCCCCTTGGTCCACAGGCGCTGCGATCCGAAGATGACTTGGGGAATAACCGGCACGCCTGCCTCATAGGCAATGCGGGACGCGCCGCTTTTCATGCTGCGGATTTCAAAACTGCGGGAAATCGTCCCTTCAGAAAACACCCCGACAAGCTCGCCGTCCTTGGCTAATTGTACTGCCTGTTGTAACGAGGCGCTGCCATCGATGCGATCAACTGGCACATGGTGCATTGCCTTCAACAGGGGTCCCGCCACTGGTGACTTGAAAATGCCCGCCTTAGCCAAGAATCGCACTAAGCGCCTTTTGCGGTAGGCCAAAAACGCACCAAAGAGAAAATCCATGTAACCGGTGTGGTTGCAGACCAATACCGCGCCGCCTTCATCGGGAATGTTTTCCTCGCCCGAAAGGCGCATTTTTAATCCCTGCGCCAGAGTCACCCCCCTACCAATGTGGGTGATCTGGCGGTACAGGAAATTCGTCGCAGCGTTCATAACTCTCCAGGACGACGGCGGACTTACTGCGGGGTCAGGACATCCTTGCCCACGAAGGGGCGCAGTGCCTCAGGGACGACGACGGAGCCGTCAGCCTGCTGGTGATTTTCCAGAATGGCAACGAGCCAGCGAGTCGTCGCCAAGGTGCCGTTCAGGGTGGCTGCGGTCTGGGTCTTGCCGCTCTCATCGCGGTAACGGGTGGATAGGCGACGAGCCTGGAAGGTAGTACAGTTCGAGGTGGAGGTCAGCTCGCGGTAGGTGCCTTGGGTAGGAACCCACGCTTCGTTATCGAACTTACGGGCCGCCGAAGAGCCGAGGTCGCCACCGGCAATGTCGATAGTGCGGTAAGGCAGCTCCATGGCAGCCAGCATGTCCTTTTCCATAGACAGCAGGCGTTGGTGCATATCTTCCGCGTCTTCCGGCTTGCAGTAGACGAACATTTCTAGCTTGTCGAACTGGTGGACACGCAAAATGCCGCGGGTGTCCTTACCGTGGGAACCTGCCTCACGGCGGAAGCAGGAAGACCAACCGGCGTACTGCAACGGGCCATTAGAAAGGTCAATGATCTCGTCCTTGTGGTAGCCAGCGAGGGCCACCTCAGAAGTGCCTACCAAGTACATATCATCGGCCGGCAGGTAGTAAACCTCATCGGAGTGCTGACCCAAAAAGCCGGTACCGGACATGATGTCTGGGCGAACCAAAACTGGCGGAATCATCAGCTTAAAGCCGACCTCACGCGCCTTTTGAGCCGCCAACATGAGCATTCCCAGCTGGAGGAAAGCACCATCGCCAGTGAGGTAGTAGAAACGAGCGCCGCCAACCTTTGCGCCACGCTTGACGTCGATAAGTCCAAGGGACTCGCCCAATTCAAGGTGATCCTTGGGCTCGAAGTCGAACTCGGGGATTTGGCCAACCTCTTCTAGCAGCACAAAGTCATCTTCGCCGCCAGCTGGAGCACCTTCGACCACGTTATCCAGCTTGTACTGCAGCTCTTCTACCTTGGCCTCAGCCGCGGACTGTGCCTCTTCAGCCTCCTTGACCTTGGCTTTCAGCTCATTAGAGCCCTCCAGCAAAGCCGGGCGATCTTCTGGGGAGGCTTGGCCGATCTTCTTGCCAAAAGCCTTCTGCTCGGATCGCAGTTCGTCGGCCTTTTGGATAGCAGCGCGGCGCTGCTCATCAGCTTCCAGTAGCTGATCTACGAGGGAAGGATCCTCACCTCGGTTCACCTGGGAAGCACGGACAACGTCAGGGTTTTCGCGGAGTAGCTTGAGATCAATCACGAATGTAAGTTTAGCGTATTCGCACCACCTTGCGGTGGTAATAACCAGCGAATTATCATGGAGTTATGTCCGCCGTTCAGCTTCCCGCCCGCACAATTACGGACGGTCCCGTTCCAAAGCACGCCCAATTGCACGATATCCTCGAAGAATTGTGCCGCACTACGCTCAAACCCGGCGATATCCTACCCGGCGAGAGGCTACTTGAAGAGACGTACGGCGTGTCACGTATCACAGTGCGACGCGCCATAGGAGACCTCGTTACTGCGGGCAAACTGCGCCGCGTCCGCGGCAAGGGAACCTTTGTAGCCCCCAACCCATTAGTCTCTCGACTCCACCTTGCATCCTTCTCCGATGAGATGGGCGCACAGGACGTCACCGCTTCCTCCAAAATCCTCACCAGCGGCCGCAGTAGCGCCCCGGAAGACGCGGCGCTCTTTTTTGATACCCCCGCGCAGACAGAGCATATTCATCTACGCCGTCTGCGCTTGGGCGATGGTGAACCATATTCCATTGACGATGGTTGGTATAACTCCACTTTTGCACCGGGCCTGCTAGAAAATGACACCTATAACTCGGTCTACGCCATCCTCGACTCCGTCTTTGACGTCCCCATCACGGATGCGGACCAGACAGTATCTGCAATCTCGGCCGATACGGACACCGCCCCGCTTCTCGACGTCCCCGTGGGCACCCCACTGCTCCACATCGTGCGCTACTCCCGCTCGGGCGATAGACCGGTGGAGTGGTGTTCCTCGGTCTACCGTACGGACCGTTACCACCTGACTACCCGGGTGGCTAGGGAGAGCAGTATCTAGCCAGCACCCTGGTTAAAAGGTAGAATCAAGGTCCTTATGAAGAAATCACCTGCGTGGCGTTCCGCTGTGGCCGTCCAGATTGTCTTGATTGCGGCAATCGCGGCGGCCGTTTTCATGGGCATCTACGGCGTTATCAGCTCCCACAAATCGGGCGGCGATGAAACCACCGCCGCCCAGCAGCACGATGGCGGAGATAACTCTGAGACCGCCGCCGCTAAGCCAGAGCCATTCACGGCCGCGGACGCCAGCGCCTGCTTGACGTGGGACATCGCGCAGGATGGCTCCGCCACCGGGTTTAAGGAGGTGCCTTGTTCCGAACCGCATCGCTTCGAGGTCTCCAAAACCGAAGACCTAAGCGTGTATCCCACCAGCGAGTTCGGCCCCGACGCCACCCGCCCTGCGCTCACCCGCCAGCACCAACTGCGCGATGAGCTATGCGAATCCGCTACCGTGAGCTACTTGCACGGCAAGTGGGATCCGAACGGCAAGTACGATGTAGCGTCCATTCTTCCGCCGCAGTCCGCCTGGGATCGCGGCGACCGCACCCTGCTCTGTGGCTTGCAAACCACCGATGATCACGGCGTGCCGCAGCTTAATACCGGCAACGTGGAAGCCTCCGAGCAGGCCAATCTCTCTAAGCCAGGCGAGTGCTTAGCTATTGATGATAAGCAAGTTCCGCACGTCGTTGACTGCGCTAAGCCACACCAGATGGAAACCGTATCCGTCATCGATGTGGGCAAGCAGTTCCCTGAGGGCTACCCGGATGGCAAGGATATGGACAAGTTCCTCTCCGAAACTTGTACCGCCGCCACTGAGGACTACCTTGGCGGTGAAGAACAGCTCTACCAATCCACGCTGCAACCATTCTGGGGTTCAATCACCGAGGCCTCTTGGAATGGGGGCACCAAATCCGTCAACTGCTCCCTTGTCCACGCACGCGCAGGCGGCGGTTTCTCTGCCATTACCGGTTCCGCTACCGGCGGCCGCCAGGCGCTAAGTATCGATGGCAAGCCGCCAGAGGAGCGCCCCGAGCGAAATCCGCTGCGCGAGGACAAGGATGATAAGCCGGCACCCGAGTCCGCGGCCCCCGTGCCAGCCCCAGCACCCTAATGGTAGAGGTATCGGAAGAGCGCTTCGATGAAATGGTCAACGAGGCGCTCGATCAAGTACCCGAGGAATTCGTGCGCCGCATGCGCAACCTCGCCATCTTGGTAGAAGATGAAAACCCAGATAACCCCATGCTGTTGGGGCTCTACGAGGGCGTAGCACTGCCCCACCGGACCTTCGACCATACTGGCTTCCTGCCCGATGCCATCTTCATTTACCGGAACACTCTGCAGCGTTGGGCAAGCAGTGAAGAAGACCTAGCAGAACAGGTCAAAGTCACCGTATTTCACGAACTAGGCCATTACTTTGGCCTTGAGGAAGAAGAGCTCCACCGCCTGGGCTGGGGCTAGAGTTCGGTATCCGCCCAGCGGGTCAAGGTCCACTGCCCAAAGTCTTTGCCGCGCGGTTCCATCACCATAAATCGGCAATTGGGCAGGTATCCGGTATAGGCAAAGTCGGCGTCAACCCCCGTGGCATGCTTGGTCACCACGCGGATGGCCGCGCCGTGGCTGACAAGGATGACATCGTGGTCGTCGGCAAGCTGCTCCGCAATACCTTCCAGAACCGGCTGGTAGCGTGCCAACACATCATCTAGGGTCTCGCCGCCTTCCATCCCGGCATCCGGCTCGCCGTCGCACCAGCCGCGCATGGCCACCATGTGCGAACGGTGGGCGTCCTCGCTGCCGTCCATCTCCCAGTCGCCGGCAAAAATCTCGTGCACGTCGGTGATCACGTCAACGCGCTGGGAGAACTCTGGCATGCCGCGTTCCTGCTCGAAGGCGCGCGCGGCCAGCATTGCGGTCTGTTGCGCACGCAATGCCACGGAGCACTTAAACTCCACCTCCCGTTCTCCTACCAATTGCGCCAGCTCTCGGCCTACGTCCGTAGCTTGGTCGCGCCCGCGCTCGGTGAGCTCAGCCCCAGGCGGCCGTGTATCAAGGTAGCGGGAAATATTGGAATAGGTCTGGCCGTGGCGCAACAGGATGATTCTTCCGGGCATGCCTCTAGATTATTGGCCCCTGCGCGCCCGCGCTACCCAATCATCCGCCGCGGTGAGATCGCGCGGCGGCTTGCCCGCAGGCGTTGCCGCCGGCCAAGAGCCGAGGAACAGCAAAACCTCTGTCCGCAGCCACAGCGCACGCAGCGCCTCCGCCACCGGTTGATCCTCAATGTGCCCGATAAGATCCACATAAAAGCGGTACGTGCCAAATGTCTCACGCGTGGGCCGGGATTCGATCCGAGATAGATCCACGCCGCGGTGCGCAAGGTCCTGCAATGCCCCCACCAGGCTGCCCGGCTCATTAGGCAGGGTAAAAATGACGCTCGTGCGGTCCTGGCCGGTACGCGCGGTGGGCCTTCCGGGCCTTCCCACCAAAACGAAGCGCGTTGCAGCGCCCTCGACGTCCGCCACGCCTTGGGCGATAGTCTCCAAGCCGAAGATCTCGGCGGCACGTGCTGGTGCCGCAGCGGCATCAGCGTCTCCACGGGCTACGGCCTCGGCCGCGGCGGCATTGGAGCTGGCCGGCACAAACTCTACCTCCGGCAAGTTATGTTTCACCCATCCGCGGATTTGCTGGAACGCCACCGGGTGGGTGCTCAGCCGCCGAATATCACCCTTCCCTGGCCGAGTCATGATGCTAAAGGCCACAGGGATATCCACCTCGCGGTAAATCTGCACCGGTTCTGCTTCAACGATCGCATCAAAGGTGGTGGTCACAGCGCCATCAACGGAATTTTCAATGGCTACGCAGGCATAGTCTGCCTGCCCGGCACGCACGGCAGCCACCGCTTCCGAGGGAGAGCCAACCGGCAGGGTCTCGACCTCCGGCAGGTGCGCAGCAAACTTGTGCACGGCTGCTTCCGTAAAAGTTCCGGCCGGTCCAAGGAAGGCGATGGTGGTAGTCATGCACCTCACCTTAGCCCACTAAACTGGTGCCCCATGGACTTTTCCGTAGAACAACTCCGCGCGGATCTGCACGGCCTTACCCCAGAGAAACACGGTTTTACCTACTTGGATATGGACCGGAAGTCCTCCGGCCACGGCCGGCTTAGCGGCTGGGTCCTCTCTGCCAAGGATCTCTGCGATGTTCGCGGCATGCCCACGACCTTGGGAAACGTTGATCGCACCTACCATCCCGAGCACAGCGATGCCTTCGTAGAAGCCTTAGAAGAGCAAGGTGCGCTGATCATCGGTAAGTCCTCCACTCCAGAGATGGGCTTGCGCGTGGATACGGAACCGGTAGGCCTGCCCCACCCCGATAATCCCCTCTACCCCGGCTGCACCCCGGGTGGTTCCTCGGGCGGTGCAGCGGTGCAGGTCGCGCGGGGTTTGCTGCGCGCGGCGCACGCCAGCGACGGTGGCGGATCCATCCGCGTACCGGCCGCTGCCTGCGGTGTGGTGGGCTTTAAACCGGCAGGAAAAGAACTGGGTGTGCAGGGCTTTATCACCCGGACCGTGGCCGATAATGCCTTTCTGCATGGCCACCGCATGATCACCCCGCGCGCCCGCATCGGCCTGCTGGTAGAGCCGCTGTTTTGTGATGCCAACGTCGATGCCCACCATCTGCGCGCCACCCGCGAGGCCGCCCAGCGCTTACAGGCAGCCGGCTTCACCGTGGTGCCCATTTCCCCGTATCCGCAGGCCCGGGCCACCTTTGCGCATTTCCGCACGACCTTTACCTCCCGCTTAGCGGGGCTCAACCCGGCGGCAGGCTACGCCGAGTGGATTGCTCAGCAGGGCCGGCGCGTTAGCTCCGCTGAGCTGGCCGCGGCGCGGGCGCATGTCCGGCAGCTCCCCGGCTTGCTGGCCCAGGAATGGGGCGTCGATGCCATCCTCACCCCAATGCTGACCACGGACCCGCCGCGTATTGGTTCTTTCCTGTCCCTGCCCCATGCGGAGAATTTCGCAGCCCAGACCCGGTGGTCGCCGTGGGGTTCCCTGTTCAACATGGCCCGTCTGCCAGCCATTTCCGTACCGTGGGCCGTACCCAATCACCCGCCGGTGGGCGTACACCTGGGAGGCATTACGCTTTCCGACGCCGCCCTCCTCGGCCTCGCCCATATCCTGCACCCATGACCAAGTCTTTACGTGCCGAGCTGCTCATCGTCCTCACCCTCACCTTTGGCATTTCCGGGGTGCGGGCGGTGTTGAACCTCATCAATTCCCTGGCCGCACCGCAGCGGCTCGACGAGCAATCGGTCACGCTCAATTCCAGCCAGTCCTCCCTTGCTTGGGTGGATATGGGCCTGCAGCTGTGCTCCGCCGCTGTTCTCTTTTCCTATGGAGCCTTAGCGCTTTTCCTGCTGGCCAAGGACCGCATAATGCCCCGTGCCCACCGCGCCCGCGACTGGCTAGAAGGAGCAGGGCTTGCCGCCCTCATTGGCATCCCGGGGCTCGCCCTGTATTTCGCGGCACTGCAATTGGGGTGGAGCAAGGAAGTCATCCCGGGCGACTTCGCCAATGCCTGGGTGGAAATCCCCGTTTCCCTCCTCAAGGCCGCTGCCAACGCCTTCGCGGAGGAAACCGTGGTGGTGATGTGGCTTATGACGCGCTTGCGCCAGGCCCACTGGTCGCTGCCAGCCACGCTGGCCGCAAGCTCCATTCTTCGCGGTTCTTACCACCTCTACCAGGGTGTTTCCGCTGGATGTGGCAATATCATCATGGGGTTAATCTACGGCTATTACTACCACCGCACGGGGCGGGTATGGCCTCTGGTCATAGCGCATTTTCTTATCGACGCCGCCGCTTTCGTGGGTTATTCCTTCCTGTGAAAAAGCCCTTAAGGGGACGTCGCGAAGCAGGCGTTGCTCCCTGCTCCTTGTAAGGTATAGCGCATGACTGAATCAGGACGAGATCCACATAGGGAAGCCCGCCGCGCCGGCGATGGCTCCTCCACTGAATTCGTCCTTGGGGCTGATGGACGTCCCCTCAAGGATCGATACGGCCGCCCCATTCGGCGCCGTCCCTCCGCCCGCCAAACCCCGCGCCGCGTCGAACCGGAGCAGCAGTCCTTTCGTGCTCCCCAGCCACAGCAACAGCCCCCGCGCCGCACTCCGCCACCGACACCGAGCCGCTACCCCAGCCAGTACCGCGCGCAGCAACGCCCGCTTCGTCGCACCACGCCGCGCCCCGCACCCCGGCAGCGCCCGCACAGCCGGCGCAAAAAGGTCAATCCGGCCAAGCGCGCCCTCGGGTGCGTTGGCTTGGCGCTCGTTGTTCTGCTGGTATTCAACCTCGTCTTCATGTTCTGGGCCGATGCCCGACTCACCCGTATCGAGGCCCTGCCAGAGGAACAAGTGGCAAATACCGCCGGCACCAACTGGCTGCTCGTAGGTTCTGACTCCCGCCAGGGCCTGAGCGAGGAACAGCAAGCAGAATTAGGTACCGGTGGTGACGTGGGCGAGGGACGCACCGATACCATCATGTTGCTGCACATTCCGCGCACCGGCAAGGCCAAGCTGGTCTCCATCCCGCGTGATAGCTACGTGGAAGTCCCTGGATTCGGCATGGATAAGATCAATGCTGCTTTCACCTACGGCGGACCACAGCTGCTCGCCCAAACCCTTGAGGGCACGACCGGTCTGCACATCGACCACTATGCGGAAATTGGCATGGGCGGTCTGGCCAACGTGGTCGATTCCGTCGGCGGCGTTGACGTGTGCGTGAAGGAACCCATCAATGATCCGTTGGCCGGCATCGACCTCCAAGATGGCTGCCAACAGCTCAAGGGGCGCGATGCCCTCGGTTACGTGCGCACCCGCGCCACCGCCATGGGTGACCTCGACCGCGTGCAGCGACAGCGCGAATTCTTCTCCGCCCTATTGGACAAGGTTGCCTCCCCAGCCACCCTGATCAACCCATTCCGCGCCTTCTCCTTGATCAACCACACCGCCTCCTCGTTCATCGTGGGCGAGGGCGACCACGTCTGGCACCTCGCCCGCGTGGCACTTGCCATGGGCTCGGGTGTGGAGACAGAGACCGTCCCCATCGGCGGTTTCCAAGACACCGAGGTAGGAAACGTCGTCCTCTGGGACGATGAAGCAGCCTCTGGGTTGTGGGATTCCCTCAAATAGCGATCAAAAATGGCCCTTCCTCTACTGGGAAGGGCCATATTCTTGTCTTTAGCGCAGGGTCACCTGGCGGGACTTGATGTTCTCTAGCTGCTTGCGCTCGTCCGCGCTTAGCTGGGCGTCATTGGAGATTTCTTCCTCCAAAGCCTTGTCTACACGGGTGAGGTGGTCCTCATAGGAGGTGTGGACAACCTCTGGATCCAAGTCGAATACCGGGGCGATGAGACCGTGGGTGCGGAAGACACCAGCAAACTTGGTGTCCTCTCCAAGGTTCAGCTCGCCGCGGGCAGCAACGCGAGCCAAGGCATTGAGGAATGCGGACTCATCGTCGGTCGGGCGGACCCAGCGGATGTGGGCCTTACCGCCACCGGCATTAGCCCAAAAGGCCGCACCGGTGATGTCCTCGCCCACTTGGTGGGACTCGATGACGGAATCATTGGCTGCACGCAGTGACTGCGCAATTTGCGGGGTAACCTGTGCGCCTTCCGGAATCCACCACTCGAAGTCTTGGTGGACCTGCACGTCGAGGGTCGCGGAGGCATCAATAAGCTCCTCCAGCTTCGGCTCCGTACCATCAGCCGCGGTGGATTCCAGGGTAGCGCCCGGCTCATTACTCTTTACCCAGTTCAGGGCGAAAGCCAAGTCGCGGCCGGGGTTATGGGTGTGGGACTGTACCTGCAGGCCCACAAAAGCATCGCCGCCAAATTCGGTATCACGAATCAGTGCTGCAGAAGCACCCGGCAGGACGGTGGCTACATACACGTTCTTATCGCAGCCTTTGACATCCAGCTTGGCAAAAGCGGAGGGCACGAACTCCTGCAGGGCAACCAGGGATGCTTCGGCAGCAAGCCCGCCATAGGGGCGGGGGTCCTTTTCCAGGGCGGCGCGCTCCTTGGCGCGGGCAGCGAGCTTTGCCTGACGACGGGACATGCCCTCCGGCAGCTGTTCCTTGTTCTTTTTCTTCTTGGCCATGCCTCCAAGATACCTGCTTACTAGAGCTCGATGGCATGCAGGGCCACTTCAGGTTGGTTTGTGGCAAGCATATCTACGCCATTAGCCCATGCCCACTTCATGTCCTCCGGCTTATCCACCGTCCATAGGTAGGTAGGCAATCCCTGCGCGCCGATAATTGATGGCTGCAGCTTAGCGCGGAGCATCGATACGCCTAACGCGGTGGGCTTGGACAACATCACGTCGGGGCGATTGACGTGGCGCTCCCAGTCGCGACGAAGATATATCCGATCCATATGGGGCGCCAGATTCTGCATGCGGCGGATCGCATGGTGGGAAAAGGAAATGACGTGGATACGGGGGTCTTCGACAAGCCCCGCGTAGCGTAGGCGCAGCATCGTTTGTTCCTCCAAGATGTCGCCCTGACCGGAGGGATGCTTGGTTTCGATATAAAGATGGTGCGGTTTGCCCTCGAGTAGCTCCAAAAGCTCGTCGAGAAGCATCATGCGCTGGCCCCTACCTATGTCAACGCCGCGCAATTCCTCCCAGTCCAGTTTGGAAATACGTCCGGGGCGCCCTGCGGTGCGGTCCAGCGTGGGATCGTGCTGGACTACTACCTTTCCATCCCGCGTCAAGCGCACATCACACTCGACGCCATGAATTGGCAAATCTAAGGCTTTCTCAAAAGCTAGAGAGGATAGCTCCGGATATTTTCCGGAGTATCCCCTATGGGCGACAATCTTCACTAGCCGAAGAACTCTTCCTTGATGTCATTCAGGGTCTTGACAGAAGCATCGAAACGCTCCTTCTCGTGCTCATTGAGATCCAGCTCAATCGCGCGAACGATGCCGGAACGGTTGATGACGGCCGCAGTGCCGATGTAGAGATCATCTACACCGTATTCGCCCTGCAAATAAGCAGAGACCGGCAGCGCCACGTCCTGGTTCTGGATGACGGCGGCGGTGATGCGGGCCAAGCCCATGCCGATGCCGAAGGAAGTAGAACCCTTGGCGTCGATGATGGAGTAGGCAGCATCGCGGGTTTCTTCAAAGATCTTCTCAATGCGCTCCGCGTACTCCGGATCAGAATCCAGCTTCTTGGACATCGGCACGCCAGCAATATTCGCGGTGGAGACTGCTGGCAGCTCGGAATCGCCGTGCTCGCCGACGATGTAGGCATGTACGGACTTCGGGGCAACGTCTTCCAGCTCGCCCAGCATATAGCGGAAGCGAGCGGAGTCCAGCACGGTGCCGGAGCCGATGACGCGCTTGTGGTCCAGGCCGGATGCCTTCCACACGGCGTAGGTCAGGATGTCCACTGGGTTGGAGGCAACGAGGAAGATACCGTCAAAGTCATTGGCCATGACATCGGAGACGATGCTGTTCATGATCTTGACGTTCTTGCCCACCAGATCCAGGCGGGTCTCGCCCGGCTTCTGTGCCGCACCGGCGCAGATGACGACCATATCGGCGTCTGCGCAGTCGGCGTAGGTTCCCTTGGTCACGCGGGTGCGGGTAGGAGCCCAAACAACGCCATGGTTGAGGTCCATGACATTGCCTTCCAGCTTCTTTTCATCGATATCGATGATGGCCAAGTGGTCAACGATGCTTTGGTTGATGAGAGCGAAAGCGTAAGCGACTCCCACGTCGCCGGCGCCGATGAGAACTACTTTGTTTCCTACATGATTTGCCATGACTCCATTGTGCAACTTTCTGGAGATTTTTGCACGGACTAAATCTCACACTGAAATTCCCACCGAAATCTGGGACAATCGGACATTATGAAACGCGCCCTTCGCCGCGCTGCACTAATCGCTCTTGGCGTAGCCGCGGATCTCACGCCCATCGTCCGTATGACCAGCCGGCAAACCTTACCGCCTAATATGTCGGCTGGAATTTTGGGTGCGGAATTAGCCACGTGGGCAGCTATTTCCCCCTCCCTTCTTCCTCGCCCTTGGTGGGTAACCGCCGCCAATGTAGCCATTGGCCAGGGCATCGGACACTTGGGAGCGGCATCGACAAGCTTTGTGCTCAATAGCATTGGCAAACGCCCACAGGACCGTCTCGGGCCGCAGCATCGGCAAATTTTGCACCTTGCTATCGGCGCCGGTACCGCGTTCAATGCCGTGCTATCGCTGCGCAATCAGAAAAAGCAGGCGGAGCTGGTCAATAAGCAGCTCGTACGCGGACCCGCCACGGCAGCGATTGGTTTGGCCGCGGGCACCGCGGGGTACGGGACTCTTTTGTTGATCGGAGAGGCCACACAGCTGGCCGTCACCAGGCTGTCGCGCCAACTAGGACGCTGGGTACCGGCGCTCGTCGCCTGGCCAGTTGCCACCGCAGGCCTGAGCCTGACGGCCTTCGCGCTTTCTGACCGCGTGGTTTTTCGGCGCTGGTTGCGCTCACTTTCACACCAAGCGCAGCGCATTAATAGGCAGATTTTCCCCGGCACGTCCATGCCGTGGGAGCCGGAGCGCTCTGGCAGCCCATGGTCGCTCGAGCCGTGGTCCGCGCTGGGCCAGCAGGGGCGCCGCTTTGTATCCAATGGGCCCCGCGCCCGCGATATCCGCAAAGCGACGGGAATCGATGCGAAGGAACCCATCCGCATCTATGCCGGATATATCCCTGGCCGCTCCTTCCGGCAATCTGCGGAAAAGATTCGCTCCGAGCTCGAGCGCACTGGTGCGCTACGGCGGGAGACCATAGTGATTCAAATGCCAGCCGGCTCAGGGTGGATCAATAACTGGGGCGCGTCCTCCTATGAGTTTCTAACCGGCGGCGATTGCGTCACCGTCACGATGCAGTATTCCTATCTGCCCTCAGTTTTTGCCTACCTTGTGGACAAAAGCTCCCCAAAGCAGGCAGCCCAAGAACTAATGCGGGTGGTGCAAGAAGAACTGGACAAGCTTCCAGAAGAAAACCGACCGCGGCTCTATTTCGCAGGTGAATCCTTAGGGGCTTATGCCATTATGGACAATTTCCATAATGTGGATGAGCTACTATCGGCCTGCAATGGAGCGGTGTTTTCCGGCCCGCCCCGCATGACGCGTTTTACCCAGCGCCTGCGCCGCGATATCGGGTCCTTGGAACGCCTGCCTGTTATCGATGGCGGGAAACACGTGCGCTACGCGGCGGCCCCCGAGCACACGCTGCACGATGCTTTTGGCAATGACTTCACTCATGCTTGGCGCCGCCCCCGCATGCTCATTGCGCAACATGCTTCCGATGCCATCGTGTGGTGGGATCTTAACCTCTTGGTGCGCAGGCCTACGTGGATTCATGAACCACAGCCGGAAGCATTGCACGCCGATACCTTCCGGCAACTGCGTTGGGTCCCTTTCATTACTTGGTGGCAAATTGGCTTGGACCAGATCAATTCCCTCAACGTGCCTGGCGGACATGGGCATAATTACTTTGAGGAAATGCTCTGGTACTGGGATGAGGTCCTAGGATCCCAGTCACGCCAAGCGCTCACACCAAAGTTGGCCAAGAAGATTGCCCGCTTTATTCGGCGCGACGCTTAGTCGCATTTCACCCCAGTGCTGTGGTGCGGGCAATATCCATTGGGCACCTTATGTAGGTACTGCTGATGCTCATCTTCTGCTCGGTAGTATTCCCCGGAATCAGTATCTTTAAGGACCTTTACCTCCGTAGTGGTATCCCCAAAACCGAATTCCTTGAGCTTATCCGCGTAGGAATCCACGATGCCTTGGATTTCTGCGCGCTCTTCCTCGGTGCGTGGATAGAACGCAGAACGGTATTGCGTTCCCACGTCGTTGCCTTGGCGGAAGCCTTGGGTGGGATCATGTGCTTCCAGTGCCTTGACCACAAGGTCGCGCAAGCTTATGTGCTGCGGGTCATAGACCACTTCGACCACCTCTGCATGATTGGTCAGTCCACGGCACACCTCGTAGTAGGTGGGATTCGGTGTGGTCCCACCTGCAAAGCCCACCGAGGTGGACTCCACGCCTTCTGTTTCCCAAAACATTTTTTCTGCGCCCCAGAAACAGCCCAGTGCAATGAGAATGGAGCGCTGCCCGTCCTTCCACGGTCCGGTAATCGGTGTTCCTAGGACCGCGTGCGGGGCGGGGTCCAGGATCGGCTCAGCTCGCCCCGGCAGGGCCTCATCTGTAGGGACTAACTTAGGCTCTGGTTTAAACATCCACATGAGGTATTGCTCCTTTCTTTTTCCTTCTTCCCAACGTTGTACTGCGAAAACCTATTCCTCAGCCACTTAAAATTCACTCTATTTCCACAATTCGAATTAATCATGGCGAAATCTTTCCACCGTGCCTATCATCGGGACACGTACCCGAAGAAAGGATTTAAGAAATGGCTGTTTACGAACTTCCTGACCTCCCATACGCATTCGACGCACTGGAGCCACACATCTCCGCGGAGATCATGGAGCTCCACCACGATAAGCACCACGCAACCTACGTTGCTGGCGCTAACGCTGCACTAGAGGCGCTCGAGGAGGAGCGCAACGGCGAGGCTAACCCGGATCGCATCCGCGCCCTGTCCAAGAACTTGGCGTTTAACCTGGGTGGCCACACTAACCACTCCATCTTCTGGAAGAACCTGTCCCCGAACGGTGGCGGCGAGCCAACCGGCGAGCTGGCTGAGGCCATCAACCGCGACTTCGGTTCCTTTGAGAAGTTCAAGGCGCACTTCTCCGCTGCTGCTACTTCCCTGCAGGGCTCTGGCTGGGCAGTTCTGGGCTACGACCACATTGCTGGCCGCCTCATTATCGAGCAGCTGACTGACCAGCAGGGTAATACCTCCATCGACTTCACCCCGCTGCTGATGCTGGATATGTGGGAACACGCCTTCTACCTGCAGTACAAGAACGTCAAGGCTGACTACGTTAAGGCCGTATGGAACGTCTTCAACTGGGATGACGTTGCCGAGCGCTTCGCTGCAGCTACCAAGTAACACCTTTAGTTACTTCCGCCGCCCTCCGGGGCGGCTTTTTCTATGCCCGGACAAACTCCCGGAATTGCCGCACTGGGGGAGCATCATCCCCGGCGCGCCACACTAAACCGAGTTCGCGGTACGCCGGTGGGGTGAGAGGAATAAGGCTTCCCACCTGCAAGTAGGGATCATCAAGCGGCAGTAGCGCCACGCCCAGGCCCGCCGCCACCAGCCCGGCAACGGTGGTAAGCTCCATCGATTCGAAGACGAGATGGGGGCTAAATCCGGCATCCTCAGCGAGGGCGTCGAGAAGCATGCGCGTGCCATAGCCCGGGAGCATGCCGATAAATGGTTCCGCGGCGCATTCCGCCAGGTTCACCTCCCGCCGGTTCGCCGCCCAGTGGTCTTCCGGCACCGCAAGGCCTAAGCGCTGCACTTTAATCTGGTGCCACCCCAGCGCGGCATCCGGCCGCGGCCCTACGAGGGCGAGGTCTGATTCGCCACTTTCTACCCTGCTCACCAGCTCTCGCGCGGCGCCTTGATGCAGACGAATATCAACGTGCGGGTGCTGTGCGCGGTAGCTTTTCAGCAGGTCCGGTACAAGCCACGTTCCCAGCGAATGCATGAAGTCTAGGCGCACGGTGCCGCGTTCCGGATCCAAGAGACGGGCCACATCGTCCCTTCCAGTCCGGTAAGCGCGAAGCATCTCCCGCCCAGCCGCGGCAAAGGCCCGCCCCCGCGAGTTCACATGCAAGGTGCGCCCAGCGCGTTCGAACAGCTGGGCATCGAGGCTGGCCTCAACCCGCTGCACACGGCGAGTCAGCGCGGATTGGGAAATTCCCAGTTCATCGGCTGCGGCGCCGACGCGACCTAGTTCCACCACGGCGAGGAAGCCACGGATATCCTCTACATTCATGCATACTCCGCATTGTTTGTCTTATTTTTCTACATTTTACACATGCAGCCTGGCGAGGCAGCCTTAAGAGTATGACTCGAACGCGGCGCGCTACGGTAGCCATGCTCCTTGTAGGCTTGGCCATTTTCTCCAGTTTGTATTCCACCCAGGCCATCCTTCCCACACTGGTAAAGAACATAGGTCTTTCCTCCACAGAGGCCGCCATGACCGTATCGGCCGCCACGGGGGCCCTTGCCATCTGCGTTGTGCCAGCGTCCATCCTTTCCGAGCGATTTGGGCGCGGACGTATCTTGCTCATTTCCGCCGTTGCAGCCACCAGCGTGGGGCTCATCGTGCCACTAGCCCAGGCGGGCTGGCAGCTTATCCTGCTGCGCGGCGTGCAGGGTGCGCTCCTTTCAGGCGCACCGGCCACCGCGATGGCTTGGCTTTCGGAAGAGCTCGATGACAACGCCTTGCCGCGGGCCATGGGGCTCTATATCGCCGGCACCTCCGTTGGCGACCTTACCGGCCGCCTCATCCCCACCGGACTAGTGGAGCTATCCACCTGGCGCTGGGCCCTTTTCGGCTCGGCCCTCGTCTCCCTCGCTTTCGCCATCACTTCCTGGCTGCTGCTTCCCGCACAACGCAACTTCCGGCCCAAAGCTATCCACCTCAAAAACGAAACCCGGGTGGTATTTAGCCATTGGGCCAATCGGGACCTAGCCTTGCTATTTCTTAGCGCATTCCTTTCCATGGGCACGTTCGTCTCGATGTATAACTTCCTCACCTTTCGGCTCATCGACGATTTTGGTTTGGCCCCGTCGCTGGCCGGCTTGGCTTTCTTGTTCTATCTCACCGGCACATGGTCCTCAGCGCGGGCAGGTTCACTGGTCGCACGCATAGGCCATGGGAAAACCCTGTTCGCCTCTGCCGCGCTTTTTACCCTTGGCATCGCGCTGTGCGCCGGCAACCTACCGATGACGCTTCTGGGCATGATCGCCTTTACCGTGGGCTTCTTCGCGGTGCATTCCACCGCCTCTGGGTGGGTGGGCCAGATCGCCACCCATGACCGCGCGGAGGCCTCTTCCATGTACGTGTTCTGCTATTACTTTGGCTCTTCTGTAGTGGGCGCTTGCGCCGGTCTGCTTTTCGACGCCCTCTCTTGGCCCCTGTTTATTGCCTTCTTCACCGCCGTGGCCCTCGCCCTTACTGCGCTGACTTGGATCAAGATTAAAACCGACTAAACTCGTTTTTATGCCTGAGAAAAAGTGGTCGGCTCGGACGTGGCACCGCAAGGCTTCCCGCCCCGTATCCCTGTGGATGATGGTATTTATCCTCGTGGGTGCAACGCATACCTTGGTCCCCAACTACCGGTGGGTGCTCATCCACCTATTCACCCTCGGGTTGGTAAGCAATAGCATCATCGTATGGTCGCAGCACCTAACGGAAAAGTTCACCCAGCAACGCCTTCCTGACTCTACCCGTCCCGTGCAATTGGCTCGCATCTATTGCCTCAATACCGGAATCATCATCACACTGGCCGGCCAGATTCTCACAGAATATTGGACCCAGCATTGGATCGTTACCCAGATAGGTGCCACGCTAATCGCCCTGATGATGGCCTGGCATGCGGCAAATCTTTTCCACCAATGGCGCGGCGCAAAGGATAAGCGCTTCCGCCCGGTGGTGGGCGCCTACGTGCTCTCTTCCCTATGCCTGCCGGTAGGTGCCATCTTCGGCGGGCTATTGGCCGTCTATCCAGGCCATCCCACGCTGTTGCTCGCCCATATCGCCGCCAATATCGGCGGATTCATCGGCTTGGCCGCAGCCGGCTCTCTCACCATCCTCTTCCCCTCCATCTGGCGCACCCAAGGTATCAATCGCCACATGCGATCCTCCTTTGCGCTACTCGCCGTCGGCGTAGCCGCAACCATCATTGGTGCCTTCCTCGGCTTTCCTCAGCTGGGCCTCATTGTGTACTGCTGCGGTTGGGCGCTGAGCCTGCAGCAATGGCTCGCTAATGTGCTCACGGTGGCAAAGGACCCGCGCGATCGCATCACCTTCGCATCGGTTTCCGTTCTCATGGCCTCGTTATGGCTGGTCCTGTCTTTGGTGTACTACACGGTGCAGCACTTCTTTATGCCGGAGCCAGCGCTGCCAACCCTCGCCTTGTTGGTTGGGTTTGCCGGGCAGCTCCTTATCGGTGTCATGAGCTATCTCTTGCCCACCACCATGGGTGGCGGACCCTCCGCCGTTCGAGCGGGCTTGCAGCAGCTGGATAAACTCGGCCTTTTGCGCGCCACCTTGGTCAACGGTGGGCTGCTGATATGGATAGGCACCGATATATCCCTACTGAAGGTGGTTGCCTCCCTGTTGTGCATCCTGCCGCTAGCGGTCTATCCCGTGCTCATCGCCCGCGCGGTAAAGGCCCAAAAGCAGGTATTGATGAAGAAGGCAGAAGGCCCGGATCCCAAGCCGGGCCCGGAGTGGAACCAGGTGTACGCGGGGGTCGCGCTCCTGGCGGTTGTCTACGCCGTGTTTACAGCGCTGTAGTCCCCGGCGCGCCGGCATCCATCCACTCGCGGACCGCACGGGTGGCCTGTACATCTCCACAGTTATAGTCCAGCAGTCGCTGCCGGGCGTTGTGGTCCCCAGCCAGCGCCTCGCGCCGCGCGTTCACTGATTCTTCGCCGTCAAAATCCTCCTCGGGCCAAGCAAATCCAGCCTCTGGAGCCACAACTTTCAAGCCCAGACCGTATGGGCCGGCAAAGGAACTTTTAACGTGGGCAAACATATCCACCCACTCTGACGAGGCGATAAATTCTTCTACCTCCAGCTCATCGACCTCGCCGAAGCGTTGCGCGGACATTCGCATCCAGTGGTTCTCACCGTGCGCCGAGTAGCAATAGGCGGCAAACGTCTTGCCCTCCGCATGAGCTTGCGCACGCAGATCCATCAACCAGCGCCAGAATGCCGCAAAATTTTCCGCCTCGGCCCGGCCGCCTAATGGTTCCCAGGTAACGAAGGGGAAATACTCCCCGTCATGCCATGCTCCCCACAGGTACGCGCCTTGGTCCAAGTAGGCTTCCATGTCCACGTCAACCTCAACGTCCGCACGCGGAACGTGCACACCTCCGCGCCGCAACAATACCTCCCCGGCGCGCCAGGCGGCGGCGAGGCGGGAAGGTTCGCCCAAGTGGGCGTCGATAAGCGCTTGCACAGTAGTAATCCCACGCTCGCGAAAAGGCTTGGCTCGGTCGCCGGGTAAAAAGAGCGAAATATCATCCGCCGCCACCAACTCCTGCTCGCACAAAGCCCAGAAACGGCAGCTAGCACACTCTTTCACCCGCACCGGGGCACTGGGCAAAGGTAGATTCCAGGCGCGTTCCAGATCGAACTTAGCCGTCTCAGTAAAAAACGCGCGAGTGCGGTCCTGCCCAATGGCCCCGCCGCAGCCGGAATCGAGCCCGAGATCCCGCAAAGCGCGGGCAGCAAAAGCTAGGCGGTAGCCATCTACCGCATGATGGCGCAGCTTATACGGCACCTCGAGCGGCTCACTCAGCCCCAAACGATGAGTGGGAACCGCCAATGTCTTCCTCTGCTCATTCTTTCGTGCAACGCGGTGATTAGACACGATAACCGGGGTATATCTATCCCCTTCCCGCAGCAGCAAGTCCACGCGCACCATCCACTCTTCAGTGGCAAATACCGCATTAGTAATGTGCGTATAGCCGGAGGCCAAGGCCTCGAGGGTGCGCATAGAGCGCTCCCATTCATCGCCTTCTAAATCGATACGGCGGAATCTGCCGGGACCCTTCCGAGGAAACATGTGCATGACCGCGTCCACAGCGGCAGCGTGGCGTTCCGCGCGGGCGATGGAGGCATGGGTACGCGGCATCTCCGGGTGCGCACGCCGCTGCACGAGGCGATAGCGGCACCCCACAAGGTCCGAAGCAACAACCACATCCTCCACACCGGGTGAGCTTAATAGAACGGCAAGGTAAAGTTGAATCCAGACTCGACCAAACGTGAGGGAAACTAAATGAGCATTCTGAAGAAAGTTAAAAAGGCCCGCCAAGAAGCACGCGCCCAGGCAAAAGCCGCAAAGACCCGCGCCAAAGCCGAAGTAAAGGCGCAGTCTAAGGACCGCCGCCGGCAGCAAAAACTCATGGCCAAGCAGGAAAAGCACCTCATTAAGTCCGAGGAAAAGGGCCTGAAGAAGCGCCGCAAGCACGAGCAGAAGATGGCCAAGAACGAGCTGGCCAAACTCAAGGCCGGTCGCTTTAATTCCGATAACGTCAAGCGCTACGCTGGCGCGCTGCGCACCGCCGCGCCACTGCTGCTGCCACTTATCTACCGTGGCTACGTGGGCGTGAAAACCGAAGGTGAAAAGCGAAAGGCCGCCAAAGCCGGCGTAACTTCGGACCAGATGGCTTCCTTCTCCGGCTACGGTGCACCACTCAAGGCACGCACCGCAGGTATCCGCAACTCCCTCGATAACACGGATGTGCCGGCCGGATTCAAGCGCGATGTGCGCGACCGCCTGCAGGAAATAGACTCCGCCATCGATAATGCCGAGTTCATGACCGAGCAGCAGCGCCGTCGCGCGCACAAGACGATTGACTCGGAAATCGACTCTATTACCGCGGAGATTCAACAGCGTCTGGGTCAATAAGATGATTTATGCCACCACCGCCCCCCCCCTATTCGGTGGTGGCATTTATTTATTTTTCATAAAGATCTAGGAATTTTAGGAAGAAACATTTTCGGCAAGAAAAAGTTACTGATAATCTCCTAACCGCCCTACCCCTATACACCGTTTAATACTCTCTCTGCTTGGTGTGCTGTAAAAAAATTGGAGGAAATATGGCCCGCCGTGAAGTGACCCAATTTTACGATGACTTGGATCACAGCCTAATCCCTGAAGACCAGCTAGAAGTCGTTCGCTTCAGCGTGAATGGTCAAAACTACCTTATTGATCTCTCTCTAGATAACGCGCGCCGCTTTCATGATGTTCTCGCCCCCTACGTGGATGCCGCCCGCATCGCCCCAGATATCGATGCACAACGCGCAAATCCCAGCCAGATCCGCGAATGGGCACGCACCCAAGGGCTGCCCGTGGCGCACCGAGGCAAAATCCCGCAAGACGTTATAGAAGCTTATAACGCTGCAAACTAAAACACGCCTTGCTCGCGGGCTGCGGCAACAGCGGAGGTGCGCGAACGCACACCCAACTTGTCATAAATGTGCACGAGGTGCGACTTCACCGTGGCCTCAGACAGCATGAGATCTTGTCCAATCTGCCGATTTGAAGCACCGGCCGCCACCAGTTGCAGCACTTCCAACTCGCGCGGCGTGAGGGAAGTGCGCGGCGTGCGTACGCGGGTCATCAACCTATCGGCCACGATGGGTGAAAGCGCCGAATCCCCCTCCGCGGTCGAACGCACCGCGGCGAGCAATTCCTGCGGTGGTGCATCCTTCAAAAGGTAGCCCACGGCACCGGCCTCAATCGCGCCGAGAATATCCGCATCGGTGTCATAATTGGTGACCACGAGGACTTTGGGCGGGGTGGCCATGGCGGAACGAATCTGCGCAGTAGCCTCCGCGCCGCCCATAACGCGGGTCCCTTCTACGCCAGCTCCAAAGCGCAGGTCCATCAAGATGACATCGATGCCGCCCGCCTGCGCGGCCGACACCGCAGATTCGGCCGTAGCGACCTCCCCTACGACGTCGATATCCTCTGCGCCCTCGAGCACGGAGCGCAGACCTAGCCGGACGATCTCGTGGTCATCTGCCAATAGGACCCGAATCACGACATTCCTCCTATCGATGTCTTTGTCAACCAAAAGTTTAATCTACCCCGTTGTCTAAGGGCATACTAACTGACACGGCAGTTCCCTCCCCCGGCGCAGATTCAATAATGAGCTCCCCACCAAGTTCCTGCGCCCGGCGTCGCATCGCCGCAAGCCCAATATGCCCCAGTCCTGAGGGAGCACTTTCCACCATGGCCGGCTCAAAGCCTTTGCCGTTATCCACCACGTCCAAACGCACCTCATCCCCCTCATACGTCACTGTGATCCGGGAGCGGGTAGCACCTGCATGCTTGACGACGTTCCCCACCGCACCCTGCGCAATCCGCAGCAATGCCGCTTCCACCTTCATAGGCAGCCGCTGCACCTCCCCCTCAGATTCAACTTCCACGTGTATGTCCCCGGTAGCGGCGAAATTTTCCGCCATGCGGGTCAACGCGGCCTCAAGCGATGCTTCAGTCAAAGTTGGCGGCTGCAAGGCGGCGATCATGGCTCTTGCTTCGTGCAGATTATCCGCAGCGGTCCTGCGAGCCAGCTCGATTCGCTCCCGCGCTTTATCCGCATCCTGCTTATCCAAATCACGGTCAGCCGAATGCAAGAGCATCTGGATGGAGGACAACCCCTGTGCGAGAGTGTCATGAATCTCGTGCGCAATACGTTGGCGTTCGGCCACCATGCCAGCATCACGCTCCGTGGCTGCTAGCTGCGAGCGTGTTTCTATCAGCTCCTTATTCATCCGCGATAGGGTCCGGAAGGCGTAGGTAATCGCTATCGTCACCAGCGCAGAGACCGCCGGCCCCATGACTCCGCCAAAGGTCAGGCCCTGCGGAATCTGGACCACCACGGTGATGACCGAGGCCCCTACGACACACGCTATGCCCGCCGCCATATCCAGTACCGTCAGATACAAAAAGAACATGGCGAATACCAAATAGATTGCCGCCGGTGCCACGAATAGATCCGCCACCCACAGCACCGTAAGGATGCATAGCCACAGGTAGCGCAGTGGCCTAGCCCAATATTCCGCGTAAACCGAACCGGCAAAATACACCGCCGCAAAACCCACTAGGAGCAATAGGTTGATAACCGCCTGCGAAAGCGGCATCCGTACAGAGGTAAATATACCTACCACCAGCAGGCCAGCGGTGAGAATATGAATGCCGGTGCGGAGCGCATCGGTATCCCGGTCTATTGTGGAGCTCATGCGCAAAAGCCTACTTCCTCTCCTCGCCTTAGCCACTTTTGGGATTGCCAGCTGCGATTCATCCGAGCCCGCCCCTGCGCCGATCACGACGCCAGAATCTTCGGAGTCACCAAAGGTCAACGTGGCCCAGACCGCAGAGGTCAACGACTGGAGCGATTGCCCCTATATTGGCCCCGGCTGGCTCGAAGAAACCAATGGCCAGCGCTTGACAAAGCAGGGCATCGATACGCGGTTTCCCACCCCGGCCTGCGTTTTCTGGTCCTACCAGGACGATCCCCAGGCCACCGTCATCGTGCGCGATATGCCCACGGTCGAAGACGCGCGCGCCGCAGTAGATTGGGCTGCGCCTATCGACGCCACCGAGCCAGCCTCCTTCAACGGCTGGGAGGGCGGCAGAGGCGTGGTCAATGATCATGCCGTTTACGCCGTGCAAAAGGACACGCACGCGGTGCTGGTATGGAGCAACCAGCAGCAAACCGTTAAATCAGAGCAAATCGCCCAAGAAGCGATTGCGAACTTGGGCCTTTAAACCGCAACGTCGTTATACGGCATCATCGGCGACAGCCATGGGAAGACCACTTCCATCAACAGGAAGAACACTCCTACCCCGATGATGATGGCGAGGATCACTTTTACAAAGGTTGGACCCGGCAAGAGATTCCACAAAGCGCGATACATTATTTCTCCTCTTTTTCTACTTCCATAGCGTGCACGATCATTCGCTCCGCGTTTGAAAACTGTGGGTGGCACGTGGTTAGCGTCAAGATTTCGCGGCTCGGCTCAGCGTCCGATTCTGGTACCGGGTTGGTCACCGAGACGTCGCCAGGCGTCGTAATATGCCGGCCCGCTACGTGGGAATACTCCGGTGGAATGCCGTTGAAACAACCGGCCTGCTCACCATCGATGGGCAGCACCCGATAGGTAATGCGCTCCGTTTGCGTCTCCACCACGAGGTCATCGCACGTCTTCAACTTACCTAAGTCATTAAAGGGCGCCCCCTTGCCCACACGGTGCCCTGCCACCGCGAAGTTTCCCATTTCCCCCGGCATCTGAGAATCCACGTAGCGGCCTGGGCCGCGCAGCAGATCGTCCTCATCTGTGCCCTCAATGATGGCGAAGTGGTAGTCAGAACCGAATGTCGGAATATACAGTTGCGCAAAAGCCTCGCCCAATTCCGGCTCCAGTTTCTGCCGGGGATTCCGCCATTGCTCTTCCAGGTGGGTGCTCGCTTCCTCCTGCAACTGCCCGGATTCTACATTTGTCCAATAGGCTTCATAGAATGCAAAGAGTAAAAGAACCACGCCAATGGTTAGCATGAGTTCCCCAAGAACTTTAGTCATGCCTTAAACCATACTGCCCATGAAAGGTCAAGCATGTACGAAGTCTTCATGTACCCAGTTTCTGGAATCATGAAATTCTGGCACTGGCTCATCAGCAGCTTCGTCGGTGAATCTACAGCTTGGCTGATCTCGATCATCCTGCTGGTTATCACCGTGCGTGGCGTCGTCGTCCCTCTCAACTGGATTTCCGTACGCTCCGCCCGCATCGGCGCACTCATCCGCCCCGAAAATAACCGCATTAAAAAGCAGATGAACAACGCCACCACCACCGAGGAAATGGCGGAGCTCATGCAAGAAGAAAAAGACCTCATGAAGAGCTACAACTACAACCCCGCGGCCGGTTGTATTCCCCCGCTCATCATGATTCCGGCATTCATCGGTCTCTATCAAGTGCTCCTGCGCATGTCTAATATTGAGCGCGGCTCCACCACCGTGGGCATGCTTAATGCTTCGGACGTCTCTGCCTTCCGCGAAACTACCTTCTACGGTGCGCCACTGACAGACTTCGCCCGCGAACACGGCGACCTCATCAACCCGATCCTCATCGCCGCTATTGCCTTTACCATGGCCAATTCTGTCATTTCCTTGGTGCGCAGCTTCCGCACCACTCAATTTGATCAGAAGGTCAACCGCCGAGTCTTTATCCTGATGGGCTTCTTGCTGCTCATCGTCCCCTTCTTCCTGTGGAACTTGGCTCAAACCGGCCCAATCCCAGTAGCAATCATCCTTTACTGGGGCTGCGCCTACCTATTCACGCTGATTCAAACCGCCATCTTCGAGCTCATTTTGCACCGCAATTACCCGCTCACGGAGGATGTCCACAACATGCGCCGCGAAAGCATCCGCCGCTGGCGCAAACGCGAAAAAGAACCCGCCCTCTCCAAGGAAGAGAAGAAGCGGGTAAACCGACTCCGAATGGAGGCTCGGAAGTACCTTAAATCGAATAATCTGCGGGGGGAGCAGAAAGCATCTGAGTAGCCAATTCCCGAGCCGTTTGCAGTGGCCCAATTTCCTTGGTGAGACGGGCACCGGCACGCCCACCATCCAAGAAGATCAATAGTTGGCTCGCCTGCGAGGAGGATGGATACCCATTGCGCTCGGTCAGCAGGGCGGTCAATGTGGAATGCACCCAATTGCGGTGCTCCACGCACGCAGCCACGATGCCGCGTTCTGCTTCAGTTTCTGGGCGCGGATATTCGCCTGCTGCATTCAAGAAATGAGATCCGCGGAACTCCTGCTCTGGCTCTTCGTCAATTGCCTTATCAAAAAAGGCCAGGATCTTCTGATCTGGATCCTTCATCTCCGCGGTGCGCTTTTCCCAATCTTGGCGGAATTTCTCATCCAAAGCTTCCACATAGGCGATAACCAGTGCGTCTTTGGAGCCGAATAGAGAATACAAAGAAGCCTTAGCCACATCCGCCTCGCGCAAAATTCGGTCAATTCCGATGACGCGAATGCCCTCGGTGGTAAAAAGCTTGGTCGCCGATTCCAGCAGCCGGCTGCGCGGGCTGGGCCGATTGCGGCGCGACTTCTTCTCTGCCATGGGTTCCTCTCTAAAACGACAAAGCCGGTTCATCTATACTTTATAGACAAACCGGTATGTACGCGAATTATATTCGGGCTACTTCTTGATGAGCCCGACAATCCACAGCAGGATACAGGCGCCACCAGTAGCGGCAAGCAACGAGAAGATCCAACCGCCTTCCTCAATATTCAGGAAGTGGATAATCATGCCGCCGATAACACCGCCAAGCACACCAACGATAAGGTTGGTCAACAAGCCATGGTCGCGCTTCATAATCTTTTCTGCCAACCAGCCGGCGATAATACCAATAATAATTGAGCTAAAAAGCCCCAAACCCAAGTTCATATATTCCTCCTAAATTAGTGGGTATACCTTAGCGTACACGAGCGCACCCTACCTAAGGCGACTCCACACAACAAGAGCGCCCCGCCCTTATGGACGAAGCGCTCTATCAGCAGGGGTTTCTAGTCTTCATCATCTGGGCGAACAACCATCATCGGGCATGGCGCAGACTGCAACAGTGCACGAGAGGTCGAACCCAAGAGCATACCTTTGAAGCCGCCGCGGCCGTGGGAACCCACAACCAATAGCTGCGCGCCTTCTGCGGCTTCGGTCAAAGCGCTCACTGGACGGTCACGGGTAATAAGCTTCTTTACCTCAACCTCTGGGTATTCCTCACGCGGCTCCTTCAGATTCTCAGTCAGAAGCTCGCTCTGCTCCTTTTCAATATCCGCCCACTCGGACTGGGCGGCCGACAGACCCGCCAAGGAAGCCTGCACCTGCATATCCATCCAAGTATGCACGGCAATCAAAGCAGCACCGCGGGCCTGTGCCTCGCGGAAGGCATAAGCTGTGGCCTTCTGCGAAACCTCAGAACCATCCACGCCAACGACGACAGGGCCGTACTTGGTGGAGTCCGTAACATGATTATCCTCGCGAACGACGACCACCGGGCAAGAGGCGTGGGACACAACCGAAGCGGAGACAGAACCCATCACCATGCCGGATAAGCCACCCATGCCGCGGGAGCCCATGACGATCATGGTGACATCGTGCGACATTTCTAGCAGCATGTCGATCGGGGAGCCCTCGGCCACAGTGTGACCAATCTTCAGCTCTGGGGCTACTTCATGGGCGATGGCGCGAGCTTCCTCGATCTTCTCGAGGGTCTCGGCCTGCAAGTCGTCGAAAAGCTCCTTTGGCGGGACCATGCCCTCTGCGTACAGGAACTGTGGCATGGTGTAGCTAGATGCGATCCGCAGTGGAATCTCGCGCTTCATAGCCGTATTTGCGGCCCAACGGACGGCATTCTTCGATGCATCCGAACCGTCGACGGCAACGACTACAATGTCTTCCTTAGCCATGATGTGTCCTTTCCGTGGTTATACCTTAATTGTAGTACGGATTAGGCTTGAGGGTTGACGGTTGCAGCCTCGGAATTCGACGGGAACATAACGGTGTACACAAACTCCAGGACGGTGCGAATTACGGCGCCAATACCTTCAGAGAAAAAGGCAACAACCGGTTCAATGAGAGAGTTAAAATCCATGGACAAAACATTAATACATCGCCGAAAAGGTTTCACGCCTTTGCCGATTAAAGACGGTCTGAATCCAACCCGTGTCCGCACTCCCGAGGCAGGCTTAACGGCCTGGGGCTTTCTTAGTGCAGTCATTTCGGCACAACGCCACCGACACCCCGACGATGACGCTTCGGCGCTTCAGGCGCGTTTTGACTCTTGCGAGGTTGTCCTACGCAATCAGACCAAGCTTCGGCCCGACTCCATATTGAGCAACGACGAGGACGTCTTCTTCTATCGGATGCCGGCACCCGAAACACCGGTGCCTTACGATGTCCCTATCCTCTTCGAGGATGAACATATCCTCGTCGCCGATAAGCCGCCGTTTATGGCAACCATGCCACGAGCCCGCCACATCGTACAGACCGCTACAGTCCAGCTACGGCGAATGACGGGAAACAACGAACTCGCCCCGGCGCACCGCCTAGACAGACTTACCTCCGGAATTTTGTTATTCACCAAACATCGCGATGTTCGGGGCGCCTACCAAATCCTATTTGCAGAAAAGAAAGTACATAAGACCTATCAGGCAATCGCCGAATACCGCCGCTTTCCGACGCCTCTCCAGTGGGCCTCCCACCTCACCAAAACCCCCGGCGAAATCCAAGGCCGCATAGGCGATGGAAGCCCCAATGCTTTTACCACTTTGGCCGCAGTAGAACTAATAGATAACACCCCTTATGAAAAACTCCACGGCCACCTGCCGAAATTGGGCAAATACACGCTAAAACCAACAACGGGAAAGACCCATCAATTGCGTCTCCATATGTGGCAGGCCGGCGTACCCATCCTGGGTGATCCCGTCTATCCAAAAATCTTTCCCGAAGAAGCAGAGGACATGCGTATTCCTATGCATCTCACAGCGACCCATATCGAATTCACCGACCCTATTAGCGGAAAGCCTCGGCAATTCGAGTGCGATCTACCTCTTTACACGCACCACCTAGTAGAGCAGCAATAACCTAGGCCGGACAGCTATTCACTCCTAGCTTCGACCATCATTTGAAGCACACTCATGAAATACCCCGATAAGGCAGCGATGCCGAAAATCCAATTCAGTGCGACGTTGCCTACGATAGTTACCGACATAAGAAACAATAGAGTACAAACCGCAGCGAATAAAAGGTAAATTCGTGCTGTATTTCGTTGGTTCCCCATCTCTTTCCCTTTCTTGAAATCAACGATCCTGGCGCAGGGGTGATCCCCACGTTGAGCCAGTATAGCGCGTGCATTGCCTCAGTATGCGAATACGCCTAAGCATACGTGCATGTTCCGTCGACCGCGACGCTCTTCGCAACCTTCTTAAAACCATCGAATTCAGAGTTTTCCCAGCGATTTAGTCTCTAAGACCGATAGAGAATGTATAGAGTCATAATTTGCCAAAAGTCCAAGCGAATTAGGTACTATCCACTTACTCCCCATCCGGCGAAATGCGATCGATTGAGTGGTAACGGGCTTGACCCATTACGTCGCCGCGAGTTTTGCCACCCCACGTAGCGTCATAAGACCCACACTACATCCCCTGCTCTACTTGCTCCACCACGGTAGAAATTTGCGCTTGGTTCATGCTGTTGAGGCTAGCAAAACGCAAAAAAGAAGGAGGCGGTGGTTAACCGTCTCCTTCTTGATGTTGCGATATAAAGTTGT
>JALXWS010000015.1 GCA_025144025.1 Corynebacterium sp. p3-SID1241
GCCCATTGGGGGCAAGAAAAATCCCTCGGCGCACTCCGTGAAATGCGACCGAGGGAATTTCCTGTACTGGCTCTTAGTCCATCTTGTTGAAAGCGGAAGCCATGCCGGACTTCTTGTTGGCAGCGGTGTTGCGGTGGAAGACGCCCTTGGATACGGACTTGTCCAGGGCGCGGGAAGCTACGCGCAGCTGCTTCTCGGCAGCGGCCTTGTCGCCGGTAGCGACAGCCTCGCGAAACTTGCGGATTTCGGTACGCACTGCGGAGCGAATGCCCTTGTTGCGGCGGCGTGCCTTCTCGTTGGTGATAACGCGCTTCTGCTTGGACTTGATATTTGCCATGAAAAATACCTCTTAGTAATCGAAAGTGATTGACGTAGAAACCAACCTGCTCGGACTGCTCCCGCACCCCAGCGTTTGCTGGTGCGCTCGGCGCTAGTATTCGAAGGGCGAACCCAAGGTCCTGCCCGCCCCGACCAACGCGCCCGGCAAGTAAGTAACCAACTCACAATAGCAGTACGGCGTCCTTCCCACCAAAACCCTTTCCGTACGCTGCGCAGCCGCTATGCCCAGTGATAGCGCGCCCGCAACCTATTTGCGATTCTTTCGAATCTGCGTTCTGGGAAAAGCGTGCCCTGCCGGCGCACCTGTTCTTCGGAAACCTCGAGGAGGCGGTCGAGGCGCACCCAACAATCGCATCCGGATTCGTCCCACTCGCCGGAGCCGATTTCCAGCCAGGCGTCGTCAAGCGCGTGCTTAGGATTGGGGGAGATAAGCAGCCCCATCACCGTGGTGCGGGTGCGGCCGACGACCAAAATGGCGCGCTCGCGCGGTGGCGCCTGCTTGCCTTCGGAGGGCACCCACACCCAGACCACCTCGCCAGAATCGGCCTGGCCGTCCATATCGGGGGTAAAAAATATGGAGCGGGGGTGGGAAGCGGTGGCCTCAACCCGGATATTGGCGGCCTTGCGGGGCTCGTGGAATTCATCCGACCTATCTAGCCCCAGCCGGGAATTAATGCGGCTCAGGCCGGTGTCTATTGGCTCGCGCTCGCTGATTCCCAGCGCTTGGCGCAGACGGGTGAGCATGGCGCTTTTCATGTCGACTATTGTAGACGTATGTCTGAAAACTTTGCGGCCACGACGTTTACGGATCCCGCCCGAATCCGAAACTTCTGCATTATTGCTCACATCGACCACGGCAAGTCGACGCTGGCGGACCGCATCCTGCAGCTATCCAAGGTGGTTGCGGAGCGCGATATGCGTGACCAGTTCCTCGATAATATGGACATCGAGCGCGAGCGCGGCATTACCATTAAGGCGCAGAACGTGCGCCTGCCGTGGGTGCCCCAGTCCGGCACCGCGCAGGGGGAGCAGATTGTCATGCAGATGATCGACACCCCCGGCCACGTGGACTTTACCTACGAGGTCTCCCGCGCGCTCGAGGCGTGTGAGGGCGCTATCCTGCTTGTCGACGCCGCCCAGGGCATCGAAGCCCAAACCCTCGCCAACCTCTACCTGGCGATGGAAAACGACCTGGAAATCATCCCGGTCCTCAATAAAATCGACCTGCCGGCCGCCGACCCGGAAAAATACGCGCTGGAAATCGCCAATATCATCGGCTGCGAGCCGGAAGAGGTGCTGCGCGTGTCGGGCAAGACCGGCGAGGGCGTCGTCGAGCTGCTGGACAAGGTCTGCGAGCTAGTCCCGCCGCCATCTTCTGAATTCGACGCCGATGCGCCGGCCCGCGCCATGATTTTTGACTCCGTCTATGACATCTACCGCGGCGTGGTGACCTATATCCGCATGGTGGACGGCAAGCTCACCCCGCGCCAGAAGGTCACCATGATGTCGACCAACGCCAACCATGAGCTGCTGGAAATCGGCATCGTTTCGCCCACGATGCAAAAGTGTGAGGGCTTGGGTCCTGGCGAGGTGGGCTACCTCATTACCGGCGTAAAGGACGTCCGCGAGACCAAGGTGGGCGATACCGTCACCTGGTCCAACGGCGGCGCCGAAACCCCACTTAAGGGATACAAGGACCCGGACCCGATGGTCTACTCCGGCCTTTTCCCCATTTCCCAGGCCGACTTCCCGGACCTGCGCGATGCGTTGGAAAAGCTGCAGCTTAACGACGCCTCCTTAACCTTCGAGCCCGAAACCTCCGTCGCCCTCGGCTTTGGTTTCCGCTGCGGCTTCTTGGGTTTGTTGCATATGGAAATTACCCGCGACCGCTTGGAGCGCGAGTTCGGCCTCGACCTGATTTCCACCGCGCCATCGGTAACCTACCGCGTGGAGGCCGAAGACGGCGAGGAAAAGTGGGTCCACAACCCGTCTGACTGGCCGGAAGGAAAGCTCAACGAGGTCTATGAGCCCGTGGTGAAGATGACCGTCATCGTGCCTGAGCAGTTCGTCGGCCCCACCATGGAACTCTGCCAGTCCAAGCGCGGCCAGATGGGCGGCATGGACTACCTTTCCGAGGACCGCGTGGAGCTGCGCTACACCATGCCGCTCGGCGAAATCATCTTTGATTTCTTCGATATGCTCAAGTCTCGCACCAAGGGCTACGCTTCGCTGAACTATGAAGAGGCCGGCGAGCAACTCGCGGACTTGGTAAAGGTCGACATCTTGCTCAACGGCGACCCGGTCGATGCCTTCTCTGCCATCGTCCACCGCGATTCCGCCCAGTGGTACGGCAATAAGATGACCAAAAAGCTCAAGGAACTCATCCCGCGCCAGCAGTTCGAGGTGCCCGTCCAGGCGGCCATCGGCTCGAAGATCATCGCCCGCGAAAACATCCGCGCTATGCGCAAGGACGTGCTGGCCAAGTGCTACGGCGGCGATATCTCCCGTAAGCGCAAGCTGCTGGAAAAGCAGAAGGCCGGTAAGAAGCGCATGAAGACGCTGGGCTCCGTCTCGGTGCCGCAGGAAGCCTTCGTGGCCGCGCTGTCTACCGACGCCGACGATTAAAACACCACTTCACGCATGCCGCACCCGCCTCGCAGCCACGGCGTGGTTGCGAGGTCAGGTGAAGCGGCGGCCTGAGTGCCCAAAGCGTGTAACTAGGTCGACCCGGCCCAGGGCGGGACCCAGACTATTCGGCCCTGCCGCCGCTCGAGGCGGCCGCGCACCGGCGGCGCGTGCGGATCGTCGTCGTTCACGCCGTTGTGATACGGACACGCCACGCTGAGGTTTGCCATATTGGTCTCGCCGCCGTGCTTCCACGCCTGCAGGTGATGAATCTGGCACTTATCCGCCGGATAATTGCACTCGGCCCACGGGCAGGTGGGGTTTTCCGCACTCGCCATCAGCCGTTGCTTATCCGAGGCCTGCCGCGAGGTGCGATACAGGTTCACCGGCCCCTCATAAGGATGGACAAGCGTGACGATCCCGCTTTCGGCAAGGCGCTTTTCCACCAGCTTGGCGCCGCTGATTTCGGCACCATTGGTCAGACGCAGCGTGATCTCCTCGCCTCCACCACCTAAGATGTCATCCAACTCATCGAGTTGGATGATGATATTCGTCGTCGCGGCAGGCCGTGCCGTAGCTCCGCCGCGGAAGAAGATATTCTCCACGGAATCGAGAGGTTTCTCCTCATTGATGCTGGCGTGCAGGTCAGCAATGAAATCGGAATCACCGGTAATCGAAAGCGTCGACGGCCCTCCCTTGCGCCGCGTCATCCGCACGCCCTTTTCCGGTTGTCGCGGCGGATACATCTCTTTCAACCGTGTGCGCGCGAGCCGCTCCACGTCTTGGTCCGTAGCGCATAATTCTGACCGCAGTGCCCACGCATCCCGCTTGGATTTCGTGCGCGAGACGTACTTTTCGATGATCTTCAACGTCGCCAAGCAATGCGTGGTTGCCCGGCACGAGCGCTGTCGGCGGGTGAAGGGGGTGGGGCCAAAGTAGACGTCGGCAAGCGCAAGCAGGCTCCGGGCCTCCTGCCGGGGCAGGCCCAGGCGGCGCAGATCTGCCTCGGGTACGCCTGAGACCTCGCCGAGAAGTTCCATCGGCGAGGCGAGTTGGCGGGCGTAGTCCTGCAAGCGGGTCATGCCGGCGAGCCTAAAACACCTCGCCAGGCCGCGGTAGCGCACCCGCGTCGGCCTGTGGATAACTCGCCCCACGCATCACATCAGCCCCGAGCCCAGCCGGCGGCCTGTGGATAACCTGCTGTACCCTCGAATGCGAAAGCGAGAAAAGGAGCCCTCATGACTGACCCGACCAAGCGGATTCGCCCCACCACCCCCGGACGTCTGGCCGCGCCGCGCCAGGCTCAGCAGCTGCCGCCCCTGCCGGTGACTCGGGCGCGCATTGGCGAGCGGATGGCCACCGAGGTCTTCCAGGAAATGGGCGAGGAGATGCTCGAGGAGCTGCAGAACTTCCGCCGCGACCTGCACCGCAACCCGGAAATCGGCCTCGACCTGCCGCGCACGCAGAAGAAGGTCCTAGAAGCGCTGGAGGGCCTGCCGCTGGAAATCCACGTGGGCCAGGACTTGAGCTCGGTGGTGGCCGTGCTGCGCGGCGGTCAGCGCGGCGAGCGGCCGGTGTCGGTGCTTTTGCGCGCGGACATGGATGCCCTCGAGGTACGCGAGCAGACCGGCAGCCCGTTTGCGTCGACGAATGGCTACATGCACGCCTGCGGCCATGACCTGCATACCGCCGGACTGGTGGGCGCAGCGCGGATTCTGTGCGAGCACCGCGAGGAGCTGCACGGCGATGTCACCTTTATGTTCCAGCCCGGCGAGGAAGGGCCGGGCGGCGCGTTGCCGATGATTGAGGAAGGTGTGCTCGACGCTGCTGGCCGACGCCCCATTGCTGCCTACGGCCTCCACGTCGGCCCGCAGGACCGGGGCACCTTCCACTACGTGCCAGGCCCGATGATGGCTAGCTCGTCCAACCTGACCATTACTGTGCTGGGCAAGGGCGGGCATGGCTCCCGCCCGCACGATGCCATCGACCCAGTGGCGGCGCTGGCGGAGATTCAGATGTCTCTGCAGACCGCGCTGACTCGCCGCTTCGATGCGCTCGAGCCCATCGTTATTACCGTGACCAACCTGTGGGCGGGCGACGGCGCGTATAACGCCATCCCGGAGCGCGCGGCCTTGGGCGCGACGGTGCGCGTGCTGCGCGATGAGAAGATCGACGCCGTGCGGCAGATGATTACGGAGGTCTCCAGTTCCGTCGCTGCTTCGCACCGGTGCACCGTACAGGTGGATTTCGAGGTTTTGTACCCGACCACCAAGACGAATCCGCGAGAAAATCAGTTCGCTGCCACCTTGTGGAGCCAGATGTTTGGCACCGAAAACGTCCAGCCTTTTGATGCCCCAATGATGGCTTCTGAAGACTTCGGTTACGTCCTCGCGCAGGTGCCGGGCACGTTTATGTGGATGGGCACGGCCAATCCGGAAAAGCCCGAAAATCAGCGCGAGTGGAATCATTCGCCGATGATGCGTTTCGATGACTCGGTGCTGGGCATGCAGGCCGCAGCGCTGGCGGCCGTGGCCTTTGAGCGCCTGGCTACCGAGAACGAGTATCCGTCCGCGCAGACGAAGGCCATGCGCGATGCGGCCGGGGTGCAAAAATAATTCATCCCTAGGGATTATGGCCGCCGGTTTAGGCTTTAGGCCATGATCAGAACGAAGTGGAGCACGGCGGGAATTGTTGCCGCTTGTGCAGTGGCGAATTGGCTCATCGGCGTGGCGTTGATGAGCTTCGATATTGAGGAATACTCGCCGTCGTTTGAGGAGTACGGGCCCTATATCTGCACCGGCTTTGCGGTGGGCGTGGTGACTATTATTGCCCTGCCCTTTGCCTTAGAGCACCAGCCGCGCGAGCTTTCCGACGTCGACTATGCCGGCTCCACCCGTAGCTTCATCGCCGGTTGCATCGTGCTCCTGGGGTCGAGCTCCTATTTTGGTGCGGCTAGTGGAGTTGTGGCTTTTATTTCCATGGTCTCGCGCCGATCGACCTTGCGTTCGGTGGCCGCAGTGGCGTGCTTCGTGGTGGCGTTTGCGGTTGAAACTAGCTTTAACCCCTATATGGCCTGGGACGATATCGGATGGGTTGGTGCCATCTTCGTTGTTGTTGTGATGGTCGCGGGGTTATTGGTAGGCCAAAAGCGCGGCAATCAGCGCGAAAAGCGGTGGCGCGTGGAGCAGCAAGCCCGGATGAACCGGGAAGAGATGCGCGCCAAGGTGGAGCATGCGCGGCGAGAGGAGCGCGAGAGCATCGCGCGGGATATGCACGATTCGCTCTCGCACCGCTTGAGCCTGGTGGCCATCCATGCGGGTGCGCTGAGCTATCCGCGCGAGGGCGTGCCCGACGAGTTCACAGACGCAGCGCGCACCATCCGCGCGGAGGCCCAGAACGCGGTAGAAGATTTGCGCACCGTCTTAAGCGCCTTGCGCGAAGACCTTTCTCAGGACCCGCGCACCGGTGTAGAGGAGCTGGTCGCGAGCGCGCGGGAGGCCGGCGCAGAGGTAACGGTGGCCTACGCGGACGGTACCGACCCGGACGTTTTTGACGGACTGTCCACGATGGCGCAGCATGCCGTGCATCGTGCTGTACAAGAGGGCTTGACGAACGCCCGCAAGCACGCGCCCGGTCAGCCGGTAAGTATCACGGTGCGCGAGGCGGCCGGCGCGGTAGACATCGAGATGCGAAACCCAGTCCCGCGCGAGAAGGCAGGATCCGAAACGGGCGATGGCGCGGACACCACAGGTGGTTACGGACTGGTAGGCCTGCGCGAGCGCGTGGAGCTTTCCGGCGGGCGTATGAGCATCGCGGCTGACCAGGGAAGTCCGGAAGGAAACGAAGGCGAGGAATTCAGATGGAGGATCCAGCTACCGCTAGCGCACAAGGAGGCCACACGATGAGCGAGATGAGTTGGCAACTGCGCCATCCCGATTATGGGCTCATGCGCATCGACTTAGAAGAGACCAAGGCCCGCGAGGGATGGACGGGAAAGTACTTAGATTCCACGCGCAGCCTTTTTACTTCCACGGTCGACGGCACCACCCGCAAGCTCAGCTACACCGATACTGATGACTCGGCCTATAGCGTGGAATTCCTGCGCGGAAATAGCGACGATAATGCGCCCGAAGACGCAGACCGCATCGAGCTGGTGGAGCGCAGTGGCTTCGTCGTGCCACAGTTTCGCGGGCAAGGGGCGAGGGTGATGTTTGCGGCGGTGGGGGAACCGGGCGTCGATAAGCGGCTGCATCGGGTGAACTTATGGACGTTGCTCTTGCAGACGGCGCTGACATTCATTGCGGCCACGCTAGTCATAGAATGTTTCCCCAAATTCTTCGAAAAGATAAACGAGATTCTCGTGCCCTCGTTCCTCAACGCCGTAGTGGTGGGCCACGCCAAGATAGTGCCGGTAGTACTGGCAATTTTTATGGCATTTACAGTGGCGTATACGCCCGTTGCGTCGAAGTTTTGGCGGGCGCGGTGGAATCAACCAGTAGGAAAGGGAGCATGATGGCCGTTGCCCTGCGCGTAGTGCTCGTTGATGACGAGGCTCTAGTCCGCAGCGGCCTGCGCCTGCTGCTATCCAACGGGCCCGATATCGAGGTCGTGGCCGAGGCGAGCAATGGCCGGGACGCGATGGCTACCGTGCTCGACGCGCAGCCCGACGTGGTGCTGATGGATATTCGCATGCCGGTCATGGATGGCATCGCGGCCGTGGAGAAGATTCTGTCCGTCCACGCAGTGCCGATCATCATGCTCACGGCCTTCGATACCGATTCCTTCATCCTGCGGGCCCTGCGCGCCGGGGCGGCCGGGTTCTTGCTCAAGTCGACGCCGCCGGAATCGCTCATGGCGGCCGTTCGTGCGGCCGCGGCGGGGCAGCCGTTGTTGAGCCCGCAGGTCGTCGACAAGCTGGTAGGCATGCAAAGCCCCGCGCTTTCCGACGCCCATTCGCACCACACCCGCACCGCCCGCAACCACCTAGGTAGGCTTAGCTCCCGCGAGCGGGAAATCGCCGAGCTGGTGGCCCAGGGCTTGAATAATCAGGAGATTGCCGACCGGCTGGTGGTGTCCATGGCGACGGTGAAATCGCATATGCAGCATATTTTGAAAAAGATCGGCGGCACGAGCCGCGTGCACATCGCCATTATGGTCTTAGAGGCGCGTGGCTGAGGCCGGAGAATCCTCCCTGCGGGGGATACCGCGCCGGCGGCGTGTCGGCTTAGACTGGTGCGCGTTATGAAGTTGTTCCGAAAATCCGACGCGATGCTTAAGCGCCCGCTGTGGCAGAAAATTCTCATCGCAGTAATTGTTGTCGTCGGCGACACGCTGGTCACGTTGATGCGACTAGCGGATACTGATGCCTCAGTAAATCGCATGCTTGTTACAGCCGCGGTGATGGTCGGCACCTGGATGCTTCTGCCTTTCGCCTTGCGCCATGCCGCCCGGGAGCGTGACCCGCGCAGCACGCAGCCCGGCCCGCGCAGTGCGTTGGTAGCCGCAACCATTATTTCGGCGACGGTGTCGATTGCTAGGTTCCGGCCTTCGGTATTTATAGCGGCGTTTTCTGCGGCCTCGCGCCGCAGCCGGTTGTGGATGGCGCTGGTATGCACGGCCATGGTGGCCTCGGAGTTGGGCGACTTTGATCTATCGCGAAGCGAGGGGCTCGACGTTCCCGGAAAGCTGGGGTTTTTCTTGGCCTATGTCCTCCCAGCAATCGTGGTTTTAGTCGTCGGGCTGGTTCGCTCGAACCAGAAGGAGCGCATGATTGCGCTGCAGGCGCAGGCGGAGCTCACGCATGAGGAAATGGCCACGCGGGAGAACTTTGCGCGGCAGGAAGAACGCGACCGGATTGCGCGGGATATGCACGATACGCTCTCGCATCGGCTGAGCATGATTGCGGTCTATGCCGGCGGGCTGGCCTACCGTAAGGACCTAGATCCGGAAGAGACGCGGAAATCCGCGCGCACGATTCGCGATGAAGCCGAGGCCGCCGTGGGGGATCTGCGCGAGGCGCTGCACTCGCTGCGCAGCGAGGGGCGCATCGATCCGCGCGAGGGCGTGGAATCGCTGGTGGAGCGTTCCCGCCAGGCGGGCATGGAGGTGGAAGTGCGCTACCAGGCGGGCGCGGGGCCGCAATCGCTGGAGGAGCTGAGCACCATGGCCGGCCACGCGCTCAACCGCGCGGTCCAGGAGGGCCTGACCAACGCCCGCAAGCATGCACCGGGGCAGCCGGTCACCATCACCATTGCCACGCTTGCCGACGCCCTGTCTATCACCATGTCTAATCCCACCGCCCAGACTGGGGAAAAGACAGGCGTGCACAGTGGTGGGTACGGGATCGTCGGCATGCGCGAGCGCGCTAGTGTTGTGGGCGGATCGCTGCAGGTACAGGACGAGGAAGGACGCTTCTCGTGGACGCTGCGCCTGCCAAGGAAGGAAGAAAAGTGAGTGAGATTCGTGTAGTTCTCGTCGACGATGAGCCGCTGCTGCGCCACGGCCTGCGCATGATCTTGGAAGGCGCGCCGGGCATCAGCGTCATCGGCGAGGCCGGAAACGGCAAGGAGGGAGTCGAGCTCATCCTGGCCGAGGAGCCGGACGTGGTGCTGATGGATATTCGCATGCCGGTCATGGACGGCATCGAGGCGACAGCGCAGCTGCATTCGCTCGCCGGCGCGCGCGATATCCCTGTGGTGATGCTCACCGCCTTTGATACCGACGAATTCATCCTGCACGCCCTGCGCGCAGGGGCGGTGGGCTTTTTGTTGAAGACGACGGCGCCGGAGGCGCTGGTGGCGTCGGTAAGAGCGGCGGCCCAAGGCCAGCAGCAGCTTAGCCCGACGGTGTTAGAAAACCTGGTGGGGCTGGCGGCCACGCCGCCGCAGCCGGAACAAGAGATGATTCAGCCCAGCGGGCTGGCCGAGCTGAGCGAGCGCGAAAATGAAATTGCCCAGCTGGTGGCCCAAGGACTGAGCAATGCCGAGATTGCCGAGCAGCTATTCATCTCGCTGACCACGGTCAAGACGCACATGAAGCACATCCTGGCCAAGATCGATGGCACCAACCGGGTGCACATCGCCATTGCAGTGCTTGGCGGCTAGCTCCTGCTCGGTGCCGGGCCGGCTAGGGCCGACGGAAAACGGCGGAAGCTAGACCGATAAGCGCAATGGCGCCGACGATGATGGAAGCCGCCGGCCAGTATTGCGGGAAGTACTTGAGCGTGTAGACAAAGACTTGGCCGTCGTCAAAGTGTTGCCATAGCGCTACGGGCATCCACCACAGCTTGGTCAGAGTGAGCAGCGCGCCTACGAGGCCGGCGGCAACGCGGCTGCCACCACGTAGGAAGAGGCTGGCCGCAACCAGCACAATGCCGACCATGCTTAGTGCGAAAAGCAGGGGAGTTCCGGTGCCCAGCGGTGAGCCGCGCAGCAGGAACTCGTGGTCAATTTCGTGTTGTTCGATGAGGGTATATCCATCGAGTACTACGTCATCTGGGATTCCCATTATTTCTCCTTGTTTGTACCCGGAGCGGTAGCGGCGCCTTAGGTGGCGTAGGGAAGGCCGACTGAAAGGCGGACAGTTGTCACCTTAGAACCGGGTTGTACATCCATTATAGACACATCTGTCTTAAAGGGCGTAGTCTGAAGCCCTCGACTCGATACAAGGAGACAGTGTGATTATTACCGGACTTCTCACAGGCATCGTCTTCGGTGCTGTGCTGCAGCGCGGGCGCTTCTGCGTGACCGGCATGCTGCGCGATATTTTCCTCAATAAGACCTGGCGTGGTTTTACCGCCCTGCTCATTTTGATTTCGGTGCACGCCTTTGGCCTTACCCTGTTGACCGGCGCTGACGTGCTCTCTCCGGAGATTGCTGATTTCAAACCAGTAGCCGTCATCGTGGGCGGTTTCATCTTTGGTCTTGGCATCATCTTGTCTGGCGGCTGCGCCTCCGGCACGTGGTACCGCTCTGCCGAGGGCCTAGTCGGCTCGTGGATTGCGCTGCTGTTTTATGGGCTTTCGGCCGCGGCCATGAAGTCCGGCCCGCTGTCCGATGCCAATGACTGGTTCAAGCAGTGGAGCCTCCCGGTCACCACCATCCACGGCGCGCTGCACATCTCACCGTGGATCCTGGTGGCGGTCCTGTGGGGCGTGACCTTCCTGCTGTGGCGCCACTATCGCGCCAAAGACGCCGGCCGACCCAAGGTGGACCTGGGTCAGTCGTGGTACGCCAAGCCGCTGAACATGAACATCGCGGCCGTGCTCGTTGGCATCATTGGCACGGTAGGTTTTGTGCTTTCGGCCAACGCTGGCCGCAATGGCGGCCTCGGCATCACCACGCCGACGGCGGACATCGTTCGCTGGACCGCCACCGGCGATTCCGCGCGCATGAACTGGGGCACCCTGTTGGTCATCGGCCTATTGGTGGGCGCGTTTATCGCTGCAAAGACCGCAGGTGAGTTCCGCGTGCGCGTTCCAGATGCGCAGACCGCGACCCGCGCTATTTGGGGCGGCATCATGATGGGCGTGGGTGCGTCGCTGGCCGGCGGCTGCACCGTGGGCAACGGCATGGTGGAGACCTCCCTGTTTAGCTTCCAGGGCTGGGTAGCGCTGTTCTTTATGGCCCTGGGCGTAGGTGCGGGCGCGCGCCTGTGGCTGAAACCCAAGAGTGAGCCGCAGCAGCCGCAGACCTACTCCACCGAGGAATCCGTGGATAACTCGGTGGTCTCCGCCGAGGATAAGGTGCTGCCGAGCTTTGCCACTGCCACCGGGGCGGTAGCGCTCAAGACCAAGCCGCAGGCCAAGGACAAGGCCCGCGCGCTGGGCAGCGGGCGCTACGCGCTCGATACCCTTGGCGCGGTGTGCTCGTTCCCGTTGATTGAGGCCAAGCAGGTCATGGCGGAGTTGGAGCCGGGCGAGGCGCTGGTTATTGACTTTGACTGCACCCAGGCCACCGAATCCATTCCGCAGTGGGCGGCCGATGAGGGCCATGAGATTCGTGATTTCCATCGTTCGGGCGATGCTGGTTGGCAGGTCACGGTGGTCAAGGGCGGATAATTACATCATTGTCAGCTACTATGTGGAGGCAGAAGAATCGAGCGTGATTCTTGTGCCTCCTTTGTGGTTTGAAAGAAGTTATCGCATGCCCGAGTTTGATGATAATTCCACCGCTGTTGCGGATATTTTGCATGCCTTCGCCGTCTTTGAGCGCGAGGAAGAACACCTGCTGGACGCGGAACTGCGCCTCAATGTCTATGCCAGCTAGGCCATGATCCGCGTCTTTTCTGCGTTGCTGCCCTCGGCCGCTGCGCGCGAGCATTTGGTTCATACGCTGCGGCCCATCCACGCGGCAACTACTAATGAGCTGCGCTGGACGGATCCGGATAATTGGCATCTGACCATGGCGTTTTATGGCGAGCAGCCCAATGATGCTGCGGCGGTGCGCGAACACTTAGCCCACGCGGTGGCTGGGCGCTCAGCGTTGGATGTGCGTTTAAGCGGAGCGGGGAGCTTTGAGCAGCGCACGCTGTGGGTAGGCGTCGGCGGGCAGGGGCGCGGTGTGCGGGAGTTGATGGCGGAGTGCCAGCTTGCCGACGTCCCCTTTAACCACCATCGCCCCCACCTCACCGTCGCGCGCGCCGGCCGACGCACCCGCGAGCCGTGGGCGCTGGCGGATTTCGTGCGCGCGTTATCGGTGTATCGGGGACCGGAATTTCGTGCGGACCGGGTTTACCTCATGCAATCGCACTTGGGCGAGGGCCGCAGCGGCGGGCCGCGCTACGAGGTAATCGAAGAATACCCGTTGTTCTAGGCGGCGCGGGCGGCACGGATTTCCCGCACGAGGGCATCGAGCTCCGCGCGGGTGGCGGTGTGGTCCGGGTGAGTGGTGCAAAAGTCCAGCAGGAAGTATCCGGCGTGCTGCAGGGCGATGTGGCGAGCCCAGAATTGGCGCACGGCTTCGGGGCTATCGGCGGCGAGGGATTGGATGGCGCGGCGCTCGGAAAGCAGCTCGTATTGCAGGTCGCGGCGTGCGGACAACACGGAATCCGGGGTATTGACAAAAAGTAGGCCGAGCAGGGTGGCGGTCGATTCCATCGCGCGGACCTGCAGGCGGGCCTGGTTGCGCACGGGGGCGTGGCGCTGCCATAGCCACAGCACGGCGGTGGCGATGAGGATGGACAGCACAATTTCGCCGCAGCGGGCCTGGATGGTGGGCAATAGGGGCCGGGTGGCGGAGTTGCCCATGAGGAGGGCAAGTGGGGTGGAGAAGATAACGCAGATGGCGTAGTTCTTGGCCACGAAGATTTCGGCACAGAACTGGCACGCAGCCAGCGCAAGCAGGAGCGTCCAGCCGCTGATGCCAAAGTAATGGAGGATAGAAAACAGCAGCACGCCGACGACAGAGCCGAGCATGCGGTGGATGCCTCGAACGGTGCCCGGCACATGGTTGGGTCCCCATTGCAGCATGAGGAAGGCGGAGACCACGCCCCAGTCCGGCCGGTCGAAGCCGATGCTAAGACCCACGAGTACGGTAATTATCGCCGAAAGAACCACCTTTTGGGTGGTGACCATGGCGTGCGAATCCCGCACCGCGGCGCGATACAAGCGGTAGCGGCCGGTGGGGCGGGTGTGCGGGATGGCGGTGCGTTCCGGATCGACGTCGGTGACATTATCGGTGAGCTGATCGGAATCGGCTCCTAAATCCAAAGCGCGGTTATGCGCCACGATGGTGTGCTGGGCAGCAAGGGTGCGCTCCACTAGGTGGGCTCCTTGGGAGTCGATGATGCGGCCGCCGCGGATAATGTGGGCGTCGGAAAGCGCCTGCCAAGCAGCAAAGAGTGCGGTCTGCGCTTGGTGGTGGCGTGCTAAGGAATCATCGCGATCATTGTGGAATGCGTCCGCGGCCTTTTCCAGGTTGGCCACGGCGCGGCGCTCAGGGCCGTGTACGTCAATGAGCGCCGGCGCCATGCCCAGCACGAGGCTGGCTATCATGCCCGTCAGTGCCCAAAAGAGAAGCTGGCCCACGGTGACATCGGTGCGGGCGAGCATGACCGAGCCGCCGCCGACCATGACCAAAAAGAAGGTGCCCGGCGGCGGCAAGCGCAGGGCATTTTGGGCAAAGCCGCACACGGCGGCCAATGTCGTGGTGTATAAGCCCGCCAGCAGCAGCCACCAATGGCCGTGGCCAGGCGCAAAGATGAGGTGGCCTACTAGCACGCCCACGGCCGCGACGGTAATGAGTGCGGTGCCGGCGGTGAGCATGACGCGCGGGCGGGTGCGATAAGGGTGTCCCTCGCCAAAGATAACGGTAAACGCGCCGGTAGAAATGAGCAGAATGGCGTAGTCGTGGCCGGTCAGCAGCGCGATGGCACCGGGGATGAGAATCGCCAAACCCGCGCGCAGGGCACTGGGCCAGCGTACCGAGGTGCTATTAAATGCGGTGAGCAATTGGGTGGTGCTGGGGCGCTGCGGGATGGGATAGTCAAGCTGGGCGGCCACGGAACAGCAGGATCCTTTCTCGGCGGAGTTATCTGACCCGACTACCTTACGCCCACCAGCGCCCCCTTTACATCTCGGCGGCCGCGATCAGCCGGCGCGTGTAGTCCGTGCTAGGGGAGGACCATACCTGCGCGGTGGGGCCGTGTTCGATGAGCTGGCCGCGGTCGAGGACGGCGACGCTATCGCACAGGTGGCGCACCACCGCGAGATCGTGGGTGACAAAGAGCAAGGTGAGCCCTCGCTTGTCGATGATCTCTGCCAGTAGCTCCAAAACCTGCGCGCGCACGGACATATCGAGGGCGGAGACGGCTTCATCGGCCAGCAAGACATCCGGCTCGCCGCACAATGCACGGGCAATGGAAATGCGTTGGCGCTGGCCACCAGAAAACTCGTGCGGGAAGCGGTCGAGGCTATCGGACGGCAGTCCGACCTCCTCGAGCGCGGCCGCGGCGCGGGCGCGCTTCTCAGCCTTGCTGGGGCTTTCGGGCATAGCCTCTGCAATGGATTTCCAAATCTTCAGCCGCGGGTTGAGCGAGCCCTGCGGGTCTTGGAAGACCATCTGCACTCGGCCGCGGACGTTGACCTCGCCGCTGGTGGGCTGGTCAAGTCCGGCAATGAGCTTGAGCAGGCTGGTTTTGCCCGAGCCGGAGCCGCCCACGATGCCGAGGCGCTCGCCTCGGCGCACGCGCAAGTCGATGCTACTGAGCGCGGCCTGCGCACCGTGCAGCTTGCTCACCTGGTGTAGTTCCACCAGTGAATCCTCTGCCGTAGCCGGGGAAAATGTAAGCTCGGGTGGCTGTGAGGAATCGATGAGCTCGCGGGTATAGGGATGCTCGGGCTGGGCGAGAACCCGCTCGGTGGGGCCGGATTCCACTACATCCCCCTGGCGCATTACCAACACGCGGGGACACATGCGGCGGATGACGCCCAAGTCATGGGTAATGAAGATCAGCGCGGTGCCGCGTGCCTTGGTCACCCGCTCGATGACGCGCAATACGCCATCTTGGGTGGTGGCATCCAGCGCAGTGGTCGGTTCATCGCAGATGAGCAGATCGGGGTGGCCGGCCATGGCCATGGCAATGAGCACGCGCTGGCGCTGGCCGCCGGAGAGTTGGTGTGGGAAACGAGAAGCAATGTCGGCATCAAGCTCCACTTCTTCGAGAGCGGTTGCGGAATCGCGCACCCCGGCTTGGGATAGTTGCTTGCCCACGCGCATGAGCGGATCTAGCGCGCTCATTGGCTCTTGGAAGACCATGGCCATGGTTGTGCCGCGCAGGGGGCGAATGTGGGCGTCGCGTGCACCGACCACCTCGTGGCCATCTACGGTGACGGAGCCGCTTGCGCGCACCCCATCGGGTAAAAGTCCCATGATGGATAGTGCCGTGAGCGATTTTCCGGAGCCGGATTCACCAATAATGCCAAGCTTTTCGCCGGCCGCGAGCTCGAAGCTCAAGGGCCCCAAAAGGGCAGTGGTGGACCCAGCAGCGGTGACCGCCAGGCCATCTACTTTGAGCAGGCTCATCGCGCGGATCCTTTCAGGCGGGGATCGAGGAGGTCACGGAGGGCGTCGCCAAGCAGGTTAAAACCCAGCACTGTTGCCGCAATGGCCAGGCCGGGCCAGAAGGCCTGCAGGGGAGCGGTGCCCAGCAGTGACTGGGAATCTTGCAGCATGCGGCCCCAAGAAGCGGCCGGTGGGGCGGTGCCTAGGCCAAGGTAGGACAGGCCGGCCTCGGCCAGAATAGCGAGGGCGAAATACACCGAGGCCTGCACGATGAGCAGGCCAGCGATATTGGGCACAATATGGCGCAGCGCCACCTTCCAGCCCGGAACCGTGGAAATGCGCGCGGAGGAAATAAAGTCCTGTGTGATGACCTGCAGCGTGCCCGAACGCGCCACCCGGGCAAAGGACGGGATGCCCGCGATGCCGATGGCAATCATGGCCGTAAGCGTCGATGGGCCCCACACCGCGCCGGCAATAATCGCCAACAGCAGGGCTGGGAAAGCAAGCAGGAGATCGGCGCCGCGCATTACTAAGGCATCGGCCAGCGTGCGACGCCGCATGCCGGCGAGGATGCCCAGCGGTACCCCCACTAGTGCGGCTATGCCTACCGCGATAAGGCCCACAAAAACCGTAATCTGGGCGCCTGCCATGATGCGGGAGGCGGTATCGCGCCCAAAACGGTCCGTACCGAGGAGGTGCTCGGCGCTAGGTCCAGCTAGCCGAATATCCGGGTGCGCCAGCGTCGGGTCATAGGGCGTCCACACCAGCGATACCAATGCCACCAGCACCGTGGCAGCGACGAGGAAGGCTCCTAGCCAGCCAGAAAAACGCAGCTTCATTACTTCTCACCTGCCGTGATGCGCGGATCAATAAACCGGTAGGCCACATCCGTTAAAGCATTAACCACCAAGGCGAAGGCGACGAGCAACATGACCAAGGTCTGCACCGTGGTCAGATCGCGCACCGCTACCGCATCCAAGAGCATGGAACCTATACCAGGAATGACAAAGACGGATTCGATCACCACGGCACCCACGACCATCGTCGTCAGCTGCACACCGGCTACCGTTAGCACCGGCAGCGCCGCATTGCGCAGGCCATGACGCTTTAGCGCCTCCCACGGCGATTGACCGAGCGCACGTGCGGTGCGGATAAAATCCTGGTGCAGCACATCCAGCACCGCTGAGCGCACATAGCGCGTCAGCATCGCACCTTGCACCACGGCCAGCGCAATAACCGGCAAGATGAGGTGGCGGATAAACTCGCCCGCGCCCTGGTTCGGCGGTACCCACCCATTGGCCGGCAGCCAGCCCAAATGTACGGCAAAAATAGCCACCAAGATGATGCCGAGGAGGAAGCTCGGCACCGCAATGCCCAGCTGCGTGCCGGCCGAAACCACATCGGCGCCGCGGGTGCGGTTGCGCAACGCCAGCCACATTCCCACCGGGATGGCCCCGGCCAGCGCAAACAGCATCGCTAGGCCGATGAGGATGAGCGTGACTTGGGCGCGGTCAAGCACCAGCGGCGTAATATCCTGCTGCGAGGACAAAGACTGCCCAAAATCGCCGGTAAATAGGCCCCTTATCCATTCCCAATACTGCGTGAGCAGCGGACGATCTAGGCCTAGCTCGGAGCTCAGCTTTCCGACGGCCTCTTCGGTGGCATTGACCCCCAATGCCACCCGCGCCGGGTTTCCCGGCACCGCGCGCATAAGCGCGAAAACGATGACAGAGGCGGCAAAGAGTGTTAGCGCAAAGCGCAGCAGCGGTCGCACGATGGCCCGCCCCGTGGAACGAACGGAACTCATCGGGCCTCCTCTTCGGTGCTTTTATTGGTGGCGTTTGAGGCGGCGTCGGCAGAGGCGAGGTCGCGCAAGATCAGCGCATCGGTGACCTGATCTGGGTGCAGCCCGCGCACGCCGGAACGGGTGAGCACGATATTGGGCATATTCATAAGCGTCAGCGCGCCGGCATCCGCCATGATCTGGTCCACGGCCTGCGCCATGAGCTTGGGGTAGTCCTGCTCCGGCGCGGAATCGGCTTGGGCCAAAAGCTCTCGGGTGCGCGGGGAATCGTAGTTGAGGTAGTAGTGCGGATCACCAAAAAGGGTTGGTACATCGCGCGGCTCCACGTGGGAGATGAGCGACATCTGATAGTCTTTCGCGCCCATGACCTGGCCCAACCACACGGCCGGGAACTCGGCGGATTCCAGGTTTACCTTAAAACCGACCTCAGATAGCTGCGAGTACAGCAACTCGGCGACGGTCTGCGCGTAGGGCAGCGTCGGCGTGGTCAGCGTGATTTCTGCGCCTTCCGCGCCGGCCTCCGTGAGCAGCTGGCGGGCCTTTTCTGGGTCGTAGTCGTAGTAGCGCTTTTCTTGGAACCACGGATCCGTAGGCGGGATGGGTGCACCGCCGGTGTCCTTGGCCATCCCATTCCACAAAATATCATTGGCCGCCTTGCGGTCTACGGCATAGCCCACGGCCTGGCGCACGCGCGGATCATCGAAGGGAGCTCGGGCATTATTCATGGACAACAGCACCTCCCCGTTGGTGGTGCCTACCTCGGTGGAAATGTCCTCTTTAATATCATCGAGCAGCTCTGGGTTCTGCACTCCCCAGACCACGTCCACGCCACCGGCCTGCAGGGCATTGACCGAAGAGATGGTGTCCGGGAAGTAGCGTACGGTGACATCCTGTGCGGCGGGCTTTCCCCAGTATCCGTCCCGAACGTGGAGCGCTATGAACTCAGAAGGCGCGAATTTGGCGACTTCAAAGGGGCCAGTGCCCACCGGTTGCGCGGCCAGGTTATCCATGCCGCTCGGCGTCATCATCGCGCCGGTGGCCGTTCCCATGGACCATAGCCAGCCATTCGATGGCTGCTTGAGGCTTACCTTTAAGGTGTGGTCATCGATCGCGGTGGCCTTTTCTACTGGATCCATGGCTGCGGAGATACCGTTGGTCCACTTCTCGCGCACGTAATTAATGGAAAAGGCAGCGGTGTCTGCAGTGAAGGCATCGCCATTGGTGAAGGTGACGCCCTTGCGCAGGTCGAAGGTATAAGTCCGAGCGTCATCGCTGATATCCCACGAGGTGGCAAGCCCTGGGGTGATAGAGCCGTCTTTATCAATGCGCACGAGAGTCTCGTAGACATTGTCCATGAGGACGGCGGGGATGGCAGCACCGCCTGTCGTGGTGAAATCTAGCGAAGTGGCAGCCGAGGTGGACGCCACGGTAAGGGAAGAGAGGGCAGAATTACCATCTGCCTGGGAGGTATCAACCACCGCGGTATGACCCGCAGAGCACGCCGAGGCGGCCCCCACGGCGGCCACCATGGCGAGGCTTCCTAGCGCCTTGGCGGCGCGAAATCTTCTCATAGAAAGCAGGGTAGCCGGTGGCTAAAGCTGCCGTGAAACCTATGCAAGATTTCCCGGCGTGGGGATAACTTCTAGGGGTGAAACGCCCCCACGTACGCTATTCATAGCCAGCTTCATGCGGTCCGCACGGTAGACGTACACCGCCAATTCCACCGGTTCGCCGGAGTGGTTGGATATTTCCATCTGCAGGCGCCACAGCGGGGTGCCTGGGGCCACGCCGAGAGCCTCGGCATCCTCGGCGGTGGCTTCCTCCAGCGTGAGCTCGCGACGCACATTATCAAAGTCCACGCCGCATTCGCGCAGGCGCGCATGGATGGAGCCCGCATCGGCATCAAAGTCCAAAATGTGCTTGCCCACCACCATGGGAAAATACATGCGCTCTACGGCGATGGGCTCGTCCTCGGTATAGCGCACTCGGTGGACAAAGACCACGTTTTGTTCTGGGGCCACGCGCAAAAAGCGGGTGATTTCTCGGGGCGCACGGCGGCGCGCCAGCCACAGGGTGTGCTGCTGCGGGTTGACGTCGTATTCGCTCAACCAACTGGTAATTGAGTAAATGGATTCAAAATGCTCCGCCTGTGTGGAAGCTAGAATAGTCGAGCGCCGCCCGCGGCCGGAGGAAACAAGCCCTTTGGCGCGAAGAGCTGCAACCGCTTGGCGCACCGGCCCGCGGGAGGAGGAGAATTTCTCGCACAAATCGGCCTCGCTGGGCAAGAAATCTCCTGGTTGCAGCACGCCAGAGCTGATCTGTTCTCGCAGGTAATCAGCGATCTTTCTATGCTGCTGTTTATCGCGTGGGCTCATTCAACCTTTGTCCTTAGTCTCTCCGGGGCTTTTCGCAGCGGAGCGAAACACAATAATGCTATGCCATTTTTCTAAGGCGCGCTAATGTAACAGCGTCACTTAGAAACTACGCGCTATTCGGGCGAAAGGCACTACTTAAAAGACCACGCGCCGCTCTATCAGCGCTAGGTCGGTAGGGGATCGCGCTAGGCTAAGTTTTCGTGGATGAGAGCACCGAAACGATTGAAGTACGCGAAGCCGGTGGAACCGCGCGCCTGGGCAAGGCGGTGACGGTGGTTGTCATCATCGCCGTCGCGCTGCTGGTAATCGGTGGGGTGCTTATTTACTCGGCAGTGCAGGAGCCGGCTGGAACCCGCTTGCGTACCGTCTACCTCATTGCTGCCCTCATGCCCTTAGCCGGGGCCCTTTGCGCGATGTTGGCGTTGGTGGCCTCCGCGCGCCGCCAATCTCGTGCGCTGCTGCGCATTGGCGAGGAAATTTCCTTGCCTTTGCAACGGGCTAGCTTTCCGGCCGCTGAGCTAGACCGCATGCAATTCTATTCGCTCGAGCCGGGCCAGAATTTCCTTGCCCTGATTCCGCGTGGGGTACGCGTTTCTACCTTGGACGAAGCGCAGCAGTATTCGGCGCGCCTGCCGGAGCAGGCGAACCTGGGGCCGCGGGAACTCGAGGGAAAACTCCGGGGACTGTTTCCCGAGGTGCCCATTGACCATCTAGGCCAAGTAAAAGCTGAGGACTAGCTCGGGGTGCCAGCTACGCGTGCCGGATTAAGCTCCCAGCCTTGTGCCAGTAGCTGCATATTCTTGATTACTTCCTCATGCGAGCTAGATTGCAGTGAGACCATGAGCTCATCGGCTTGGGCATGCTTTTGGAAAGTATCGAGGTAATCTGCTACCTCATCGGCGGTGCCGACCGCAGAGTACTTCAACATATCTAGGATTTGCTGGCCTTGGTACGAACTGATGATTTGCTCGACCTGCTCATCAGTGAGGTGCTTGCCGCGGCCGGCAAAAGCCTTGACGCGGTTGAAACACACCCGCTCGTATTCTTCCTGTGCCTCCTGGGTGTTTTCAGCGGCGGTGACGTTGACACCGGCGATGACATAGGGCTTGCTAAAGCGCTCAGAAGGCTGGAAGTGCTCGCGGTAGTAAGTGGTAGCCTGCTCCAGATGCTGCGGCGCGAAGTGGGAAGCAAAGGCATACGGCAGACCGAGCTTTGCGGCTAGCGAAGCACCAAACATGGACGAGCCCAAGATATAGATCGGCACATTGGTATTGGCACCAGGAATGGCGCTAACCCCTGGGATATAAGACTTGCCTGCGAGGTAGGAGTTAAGCTCCTTGACGTCCTCAGGGAAGCGCTCGGCGGAGTGGGCATCGCGGCGCAGAGCGCGGCCCAGGGTATTCATATCCGTGCCGGGGGCGCGGCCCACGCCCAGATCGATGCGCTCGGGGTACATCTCCTCCAAGGTGCCGAATTGCTCGGCGATGACATACGGGGAGTGGTTTGGCAGCATCACGCCACCAGAGCCTAAACGGATGCGCTCCGTCTTCGCGCCGATATGGGCGATGAGCACGGCCGGGGAAGAGGACATGATGGACTTCATATTGTGGTGCTCGGTATACCACATGCGGGAATACCCCAGCTTTTCTGCCTCCTGGGCCAATTGCACGGAGCGGGCAATGGACTGGGCCGGGGTCTCGCCCTCATAGATGGTGCAGAAGTCCAAGACGGAAAGATGCGCGCGTTCGGTCACGGGGAGGGCCTTCCTTCGTTTGATGCTCTTTAGGTTCTTCTATCTCAACGCTACGCGTTTCCACGCTATTCCGAGCAGGGTGTGGAAAGGCAGCGGCTAAAGAGAGGGGACGGCACAAAAATCCCCTCCGTCTCAGCGCTTTAGTGCAGCGGCGAGGAGAAGGAGGGGGATGCGCAGGCGGAAAGTAGGCCTAGGCCTCGGCCAGGGCGTCGGCTTCGGCGGATTCTTCCGCAGGCGGGTTCGCAGCGGCGTGCTTCTCGCCGGCCTTGGTGGCGATATCGATGACCAGGCCGATGACCGCAGCGATGGCGGTAGGAACAATCCAGCCCAGGTCCACGGATTGGCCGGGTGCCAGGCTCAAGAGGGGATCGAGTGCCTCGGTACCCCAGCCTTGGGTGGCGATGACAGATAGCGCCGACCACAGCACAGAAATCCACAGTGCCAAGCGGTAGGTCCAGTAGAAGACCACGGATTTCTTAACCATCGGCTGGATCAGGGTGAGGGCGATCAGGGAGATGGCCGGCGGGTACAGGAAGGTGATGAATGGAACCGCAATGGAGAGCACTGTATCTAGGCCTTGGAAGGCAAAGAGGATGGACAGTGCGGTAAATAGGCAGGCCCAGACGTGGTACTTCACCTTGGGTATCAGCATTTCAAAGAAGGCCGAAGTGGAGGTGATAAGACCCACGGCAGTGGTCATGCACGCCAGGATGACGATGGCAGAAAAGACGGCCTGGCCGATGGTGCCCATGGTGAGATTTGCGGCGTCGGCAAGCAGGGGCGCTCCCGACTCATAGGACTGGCCATTAGGGATAGTTTGTCCTACCCAAGCCAGGCCCAGGTAGATGGCGGCCAGCAGCGCACCGGCAACGAGCGCGGCGGTGATGGTGCCGTTAACCAAGGACTTTTTGGTTTCAAAGCCCTTGGAGCGCAAAGAGCCGACAATCACGATAGAAAAGGCCAGGCCCGCAATCGCGTCCATCGTGTTATAGCCCTCGAAGAGGCCGGTGACCATGGGGGAAGAAGCATAATCCTCGGTGGGGACCTGCGGATCGCGCCCATTGCTGATGGAAGCCAAGGCGATAAGGATAATCAGCAGGCCTACCAGAGCTGGGGTGAGGAATTTACCCAGGGTATCGATGATGGTATTGGGGCGCCAAGCCAAAAACAGCGCGATAAGGAAGAAGACGATATTAAAGATGCCATTGGCCATGGTGCCTTCCCAACCCAGCAGCGGGGTGATGGCGGTTTCCATGGAAACGGCGCCGGTGCGCGGCAGGGCGTAGAAAGCGCCAATGGCCAGGTAAGCCATCACGGAAAAGACTAGGCCAAAAAGCACGCCGCCGTTGGAACTTAGATCGCGCACGGAGCGGCCAGAAATGGCGACGGCAACAATGGCTAGAACCGGAAGGAGCACGCCGGCGGCGAGGAAGCCGAGGACGGCGGGCCAAAAATTGGTGCCGGCCGATACGCCCACCATGGGTGGGAAGATGAGGTTGCCGGCGCCGAAGAACATCGAAAATAGCATCAGTGACGCGATCACGATGGTGGCGCCGGGCTTGGAGGTGCTTGACGCAACTGGGGTAGCCATTGTGGCTCCTTAATTTTCCATGTACAGCTAGTATGCGATGGGACTCCCATTCCGCCGAGGGGTGGTGGCGGGACGGGTGCGTCCTCGCGGTCCGAGATGGCGGGTCACGCCTGTTCGTGTAATGAGACATTACCGCCCACATGGTGAGAAATCAAAGCGTGGGGTGATGCAGGATACATGCCGTCCCCCTGCCGGTCCCGCTTAGTCGAGCGCGGCGAAGGCGCGCTCTATGCGGTCAAGCGCCTCTTCCAAGATCTCGCGCGAAGTGGAGAAGTTTAACCGCGCATGACCTGGGCCACCGGTGCCAAAGGTATCGCCCTCATTGAGCGCGACTTTCGCGTTCTCCCGTAGCCACTTTGCCGGCTGCGGGTTGCCGCCAATGGCGGTATCGGCAAAGTCCAACCACAACAGGTACGTAGCCTCCGGCTTGCTGGTCTTCAGCCCGGGAATGCGCTTTGGCAGTTCTTCCACCAACCAATCACGGGTCTCGCGCAGGTAGGCCACTTCCTCATCGAGGAAGCTGCCGCACTCGCGGTAGGCGGTCTCTGCAGCCAATACGCCCAAGGTGCCCGTTCCGTCCTTGGCCACGCCAGTCAGCCCATTCCACGTCTGGGCATCGGCCGAATTGGAGAAGATCATCTGCGCGCATTTCAGACCTGCAGTATTAAATGCCTTAGAGGTCGCGGTGACCGTAATGGTGCGCTCCGCGGCCGCCGCGCTAAGCGACGCCACCGGAATATGCCGCCCTTCATAGACCAACGGGGCATGGATTTCATCGGCCAAGATCCGCGCGTCATACTTCTCCGCCAGTTCGACCAGGCTGGTGAGGAACTCTTCATCCAAGACGCGGCCGAGTGGGTTATAGGGGTTGGCGAGCAGGATGGAGCCAGCGCCTTGCTTGAAGGCGCGCTCAATATCGTCGAGCTCCAGGCTAGTTTCGATCTTCTCGCGCCCTGCGGTACGCGGTAGCTCCAGCAGCGGTGGGTAGGAAGGCACCGGCACGATGACGGGGGAATCCTCGCGGGTGAAGTACTCCACTCCGAGCAGTAGGCCGCGCACCACATCGCCGATCCAGAAAATATGATCCGAGTTGGGGCGCCAGCCGTAGCGCTTGTCATAAAAATCAGCCACTGCCTCCCGCAGCCCCGAGGCCTTGGGGGCTGGGGTATAGCCGAAGGTTTCCTTATCCACTATATCCTCCAGCGCCTTCTTAATGGCGGGCGCAGTAGGGAAATCGGACTCCGCAATCCACAGTGGCAACACGTCTTCTTCAAAGACGGTCCACTTGCGGGTTCCGCGGGCTTGCAACTCTTCTAGGCTAGGAAACTCCATGGGCACAACCATAACGCGAAGCCCGCGGCCACCCCACCGCTTCTATGCGCTTTTATTCATCTGGCTAATCTCCCTGGGCCGTTGCGGACTCGGAGCCGTTTGTCTCCTCTGCATCGTCGGCTTCGGAAGCAGAGCCGGAGACAAAGCCATATTTCTTCAAACGGCGGCGATCCGCAGCCGAGGTGGATTGGGTGAGTTTGAGCAGCTCGGCATAAATGCCGCCGGATTGGGCCAGCTCGGCCGGCGAGCCCATTTCATCGATGCGCCCGCGATCCAAGGTGATGATGGTATCTACGTCCGCGATCGTGGACAGGCGGTGGGCAATAATCAGCGTGGTGCGGTCCTTCATTAGCTCATCTAGGCCGGCCTGCACGGCGCGCTCGGACTTGGTATCTAGCGCCGAGGTGGCCTCATCCAGCACCAAGATGGGAGCATCTTTGAGCATGGCGCGCGCGACGGAGACGCGCTGCTTCTGCCCGCCGGAAAGCTTGAGGCCGCGTTCACCAATGACAGTGTCATAGCCATCCGGGAAGGCCTGGATGAACTCATGGGCATTGGCGCGCTTGGCGACGTCCACGATTTCTTCCTCCGTGGCACCCGGCTTTCCGTAGGCGATGTTCTCGCGAATGGTGCCGGAGAAAAGATAGGACTCCTGGAAGACCACGCCCACCGAGGCGCGCAGGCGCGAGGCGGTGAGATCGTCTACCCGGTGCCCCAGCACATCGAGGTGTCCAGCCGAGGGGTGGTACAGGCCCAACAGCAGGTTCACCAAGGTCGACTTGCCGCCGCCGGACTCACCCACGAGCGCTACCTTGTGGCCCTCGGCGGCGGCGAAGGAAATATCCTCCACCACTGGCTTGCCTTCCTCGTAGGCAAAGGAGACGTGGTCAAAGGAAAATACCGGCGCGCCGGACCTGGGCTCGAGCGGCGGGATAGGAGTGAGATCCAGTTGCGGGGTATCGGAGCCGGTGGTGGCGGCTACCAGCTCGCGCGAGGCGGTGGGTTCGAGGTCTTCTTCCATGACCTTGAAATAGTCTTTAGAGCCGGCGATCGCGCGCTGGGCAGAGTCGACGATCCAGCTCATCATGAACACCGGCTGCTTGGCCATGGCCACCATCTGCAACAACATGACCATGTCACCGAGGGTGAAGTGGCCCTCGAGCGTGCGCCAAAAGACCACCGCATAAATGCCCAAGAAGATTAATGCCATGGCAATCCCGCGGAAGGTATCCATCAAGTGCCACCAATTGGATTGCGGCTTGGTGGTATCAACCACGCTACGGTAGCGGCGAGCAAAATGGTCGAGCTCGCGGGTCTCGCTCACAAATGACTTGGCCACCTTGACCTGGCCGATGACCTCCGCAAAGCGGCCATTGGCTAAGTCGATATTTTCATTTTTGGTGGCCTCAAATTTCTGCCAGCGCTTCGAAGTCAGCGCCGTAAGCCACATATAGACGGGGAAGAGCAGAGTCAGCAAGATGGCCAGCGGCCAGTAATACCACGCGGTAATGACCAGCACGGCGACGGTCTGGATGATCATCGTGAAAAAGTTATTAGAAAAGGACTGTACGAATTGCGTGATATTGGCAATCGAGCGATCTAGCCGGGCGATGATCGTGCCGGTGACCTGGTTATCGTAATAGCCTTGGGGAAGTGCCAAAAGCTTGGCAAAGTAGCGAGTGGATAGGATTTGGCGCAAGCGCGCGACCATGACATCGCCGATATAGCCGCCGATATTGCGGAAGAGGGCATTGGCGGCGTCGGCAAGAAAAAGCGCAAAGGCCAAGAGTAAAACGGTGCGCAGCGCAGCGTCGACCGGGCCATCGTTTTGCAGAGCCTCCACGATGGTATCGGTGGCCTGGCGGGTCAAAAAGGGAGAGACCAAAGCCAGCACCGCGGTGACCGCGGCGGCGGCTAGCACGCCGAGATAAAAAGGCCACAGGGCAGAAGCACTGCGGGTGATGCGCAAAATGGAATTCATAAATGACCACACTCAATTCAAAACGGCGGGGAGTGCGCGAATTTAGGAAATAGGAGAGATTTAAGCGACTGCCCAGTATGCCACATGCGGCGTTAACGAGCGTAAATGCCTAAGTTCCGGAAGGAGTAGGCTAAGGTACTTGTGCAGAAATACAACAATCTTCGCGTGCAAAGGATCCATCCACGGTGAAAATTTCTCACACACTCGGCGCGGGCGTGGTCAGCGTTCTCGCCGTGACCCTGACCGGATGTAGCGTTCTCCAGCCGGAAGAAACAGGGCTCGGGGACAATATCACCGTCTCCAGTTCCGAAGAGGCTCCGTATGAGGCCAAGGACACCGACGATAAAGAGGTCACCTCTAACCTGGCCGAACCCGTTGAGGATAAAGGCCTTGGCGTGAGCTGGGAGTTGCAAGGAGTGTATTCCGATAATAATTCCGGTGGCTCCGTGGTGACCATCCTGCTGAAGAATGAAAACGACGTGCCCTTGCCGGTCGACGCCTTTGAAGATCCCACCCTTGAGCGTGCCGACGGCAACGGCGGCTGGGCCAAGATCAACTCCTTGCGCTATGACAAGAAATCTGCCCCAGACGTGGAGCCACCGGGGCTCGATCACCCGTTGGGCGCGGGCGCCTCGGTAAACCTGCAGTACCGCTTTGACGTCACGCCTGGCAACCTGTGGAATGCCCGCTTGCACATTGGCAACGTGACCTGGGTAGGAGACCTTAATCTATGACGGAACTTGTAGTCTTGGCCTCTGCCGCGGGTGAACCCATCGGCACCGCTCCCAAGGCCGAAGTTCATACCACCGATACTCCGCTGCATTTTGCCTTCTCCGCCTGGCTAACCTGCGGCGGCAAGGTGCTGGTAACCCGCCGCGCGCTGGGCAAGCTCACCTGGCCCGGGGTGTGGACCAATGCCTTCTGCGGCCACCCCGCCCCCGGCGAGGAAACCGCCGATGCGGTACTGCGCCGCGCCACCTTTGAGTTGGGTATTGCGCCTGGAGACCTGTCTACCCCGCAGCTTATCCTGCCGGATTTTTCTTATCGCGCCGTGGATTCCTCGGGCACGGTAGAAAATGAAATCTGCCCCGTGTACACGGTGGAGCTTTCTGATGACGCCGCGTGGGAACCCAACCCAGACGAGGTGGATTCCTATCAATGGGTCGAGCCGGCGCAGCTTTTCGCCGCGGCCGATGCCATGCCCGGAGTCTTTAGCCCGTGGATGATTGACGAGCTAGCGGACGATAAATTGCGCGCTGCGCTGTAATTTCGGTGCGCCAGTTTTATAGGTCATCTTCGTCGTAGAAGGCCGCGGCCACATAATCCAAGGTGGCATAGGCTAAGCGGCGCTCGTCCGTATCCAGGCCAAATTCCAGCACGTTATGGTCATCGCCGTAGCTGGGGAATCCGGGCTCGCCTGTGGTGGCAAAGTGGCGCAGCCATTCATTGAGCTCACTGGCGGGGGTTTCCTCGCCGGCCTCGTTTCTGCTTCCGTCAAAAAGAGGGCCCAATTCCGCACAATGCACCGCGGGGGAATGGGTGCGCGTAAACTCCATCATCCACGTCGGGCCTGGGGCATGCGCAGCCACCTGGGCGGCCCACCGGCGCACGGCGGCGTCACCGATGAGACGGCCCATTGGCCGCTGCGGATCCACGTAGTGCGCTAGCTGCCGCCACTGCTTGAAGTGCTCGTGCGATATGCCAAATTTGGGCGAAAGGTAGCTGGTAATAAAACCGGCTAGCGCCATCTTGTCTATGCGCTGCGCGGCGGGCATATCGTAGAACTCATCGCGGGTAGAGGTCACCACGATGGGAATATCCGCCAGCTCCTCGGCCTGCAATGGGGCAGGACCTAAAGCAACGTCGAAGCGGTATTTCTTGCGGAATTTGGCATACCCCTTGGCTAGCGATTCTGGGTCCAATTTCTCCAGAGCTTGGCGCGTTATGGACACACCGAGGCACTTGCGCAGATCCGCCACGCGGTGCTCAAAACGGTCGCGCGGGAATGCTGGCGAGAGTGCCAGTACGCGGCGGAAACCACCCCGGAAGTGATCGCGGCGCGCCAGCCATAGGCTCATCGCTGCACCGGCGGACTGGCCCACCAAAGTGATATTGGTCTTATCCCCGCCAAAGGCCTCGATATTGTCCTGCAACCATTCCAAAGCCAGCAGGCAGTCATCGATGCCGCGGTAGCGGTCCGCCTCATCGCCATCAAAGCGCGCGAAGCCAGCCAAACCGACGCGGTAGCCCACCTGCACTTGAATAACGCCGTGGCGCGCATTTGTCGTACCCGTAAGACGCGGGTCTTCGTGCGTTCCGTGCTCGTAGCGCCCGCCATGGATATAGACCACGACGGGGCACTCGGCGGCGTCGGCAGGCGCGGTAATAGACAGCGCAATGTCGTCTGGATGCGGCTCGCGGGCATCCTGGTCACAGGTGCCCTCTAGTGGCTTGGCGGGGGAGAAGGGGCTGGGTATGGTGCTATAGCGCACCGAGTGGAAATAGTGCAGGCCATCTCGGCGCACGCCGGTAATCCGGCCGGAGGCGGTGGCAACGGTAACGGGTATTTGGGCGCTCGACATGTCTGCCAGATTACCGCGAGCAAGTAGGATGAGGTGCCATGGAGTGGTTGACGAGCTTGGGCAGCACGCTCTCGCAGTTTTTGGTGCAGGCGCCCGTATGGATACAAATGATCATCGTGGTGGCCATTGCCGTGCCACTCATGGTGGTCATCGCCTGGTGCCTCATGTGGGCAGTCGACCGCGTGGCCAACCGCGCCGCAGGCGTGATTTCTCAGCAGCGCAACCGCCGCACTAAAGTAGGCCACCATGGCTGAGGAAAACAACGAGCGCGCACAGCAGGAACGCGCCGAGCTGCGCGCCAATCCGCGCGAGGGCCTCTGGGACCCCGAGTCCAAGCGCGCCGCCCAGTCTTCCGCCGCAACAGATACACCGGGCGCGCAGCCGATAAAGCGCAAACGCGCCTTGCCCAAGTCTCGCGTCTCGCTCACGCTGTGGACAATGATCGCCCTCATCATCATTGTCGCGCTCATTGGCCTGTGGACTTAAAGACCCCGCCGATGGAGCCGCGCGGGAAAATCCAGTGCTAGCTCTTGCGGCTGGTGGATTCCAAACGCTGGAAGAATTCCAGCCCAGGAAGATCCTCGATAAGTAGGGCATTACCGGCCGTATCGCACAGCGGCACGCACCAATTTGGATAAAGCTCGTGGGTAGTGCCCGGCTGATTTTGCGCGCGTACATCACCCACCATGTCCACCAAGCTGGTGCACACAAGCGCCGAAGGCGTGCCAGCGATATACCGGTGCAGGGCCACGCTGAGATCCTCCTCCGCGCCGCGGGAGGCGCGCCCATCCGGATCCACGCGGTAATCGCGCTGCGGCAATAAGCCGCGGTCAGCTACCGCTCCCAGCACGCGGGCCTGCCACTCGATGTCATCGTGCTGCTCATCATCTACCGAGCGGTTCAGCACGCCCAAACGCGCGCGGAGTGAAATATGTTCGCCGCGCAGGTACGCCAAGGTCGGCGGCAGGTCGTGCGTATTAACCGAGGACAGCGCCAGCTTGCGGTACTTTTCCTGTGGCAGCGGGGAGTAGTTATCATCATCTCGTTCAAACCATACGATGGATGTTCCCAATACCGCCTTGTGGGCGAGGACATCTTGTACCCATGGCTCCAGGGTGCCGAGGTCCTCACCAATGACCACCGCGCCGGCGCGCTCTGCTTCTAGCGCCAAGATACCCACCATGGCCTCAAAGTCATAAGAGACATAAGTGCCCGTCAGCGGGCTGGCCATGCGGGGGATCCAGTACAGACGGAATAGGCCCAAAATGTGGTCCACGCGCACGCCACCGGCATGGCGCAACACGGTGGAGAGCATCTCGCGCCACGGGGCGTAGCCCGCCGCAGCCAAGCGCTGTGGGTGCCACGGCGGCTGCGACCAATCCTGACCCTGCTGGTTATAGTCATCCGGCGGGGCGCCTACCGAACATTGCGGCGCCAAGTATTCGGTGAGGTTGACCGCATCGGCGCCACCCGGGTGCACACCCACGGCAAGGTCGGTCACCAGGCCCAGGCGCATGCCGGCATCGAGTGCGCGCTGCTGCGCGGCGGCCAGCTGCTCATCGCACAGGAATTGCAGCCAAGAATAAAAGCGCGTGAGCTTGTCCATATCCAGGTCCTCGGCATGGCGCTGGCCCGACTGCGCAGCGGCGTCTTGCTGCGCGCACCACGCCGCGAAATCACGCAGTCCACGGCCCTCCTCGCGGGCGTAGCGCACGAAGGCCTCCTCACGCTCCGGGGTGGGCTGGTAATTAAAGAGCTCGCGCAGCACCTGCAGTTTGGCCTCAAAAATGGTGTCGCGCTCAATTTCCTCGGCGCTGCGGTTGCGCTGGCGAAACTCCTCCGCCAGCTCGCGCACATCATCCTGTAAGTCCTCTGGCAGGAGCTCGAGCTCCGGGATGGATTCGATGTGCAGGTAGAGCGGGTTGATAAAGCGCCGCGTGGTAGGCAGGTAAGGCGAATTTTCCACCGGCGGCAGCGGCTCGGCCGCATGCAGCGGGTTGACCAGCAAGAAATCCGCGTGCGGGGCGAGTGTTTCTGCCAGCTGGCCTAAGTCCTGGAAATCACCAATGCCCCACGAGGAATCCGAGCGCACCGAATAGAGCTGCGCCATCACGCCGCTAATCGGGCGCTCCACAAATTGATCGGCCGTAGAAAGGCGCGCCGGGGTAATGATGAGCGGGCAGGCATGCTTGCCGATGCCCCCGGACTCCAGCACCAATTCGTGGTAACCCATGGGCAGGTCCCCGGGAATGTGAAAGCTCGCCTCGCCCCAAAGCGTGCCATCGACGTTGGCGTCCGGGGCATCATTGGGATCCTGGTAGACCTCGCGGGTGCCTCCTTCCTCCAACTCAATGTGTACGTTGACAGCATCGCCCGCGTGCACGTGGACTACAAACCCGCGCTCTAGGCCCTGCGGTGCGACGACGCAGTGGGGGAGGGGCTGGGAGGAGCGGTCCAAGTAGTCGTCGTAAAGCAGCTGCGTTAATGCTGCATCGTCTGGGTCGTCATCGATATTGATGCTCAAGGCGCGCAGGGTATAGATGATGGTGTCTTCGGCGACGTGGACGGGGAAACCAGACTGGGAGGTATAGCTGGTGGCCACACCGTGGCGCTGGGCGAGTTCTTCAAGCAAGGCGCGGGTAGTCACAGGCCACATTGTGCCACGGGTGCAACGCGCCTGCTGGGGAACAGATTGGTACAGTAGGCGGAGATTAATAATTAGCTGTTCGAAAGGACACCGCGTGACCCTGCAAGAAGTCCACACCCCAGCCCAATTTACTATCGAGCCGGGCGAAACCTGCTTGACCGCCCTGATGGACACCGCCAAGAAGCGCCCACATGGCGTGATGTTTACTCGCCCTGCCAACTACGAATGGGTCAACGTCACCGGCAAAGAATTTATCGATGAGGTTTTTGAGGTAGCCCAAGGACTCATCGCCTTGGGTGTGGAGCAGGGAGACCGCGTCGCGCTGATTTCCGCCACCCGCTATGAGTGGTCCCTGCTGGACTTTGCCATCTGGGCCGCCGGTGCGGCCTCCGTGCCGGTCTATCCTTCCTCTTCTGCCTCCCAGGTGCGCTGGATCATCGAAGACTCCGGCGCCGTGCTCGCCATCACGGAAACCCGCGAGCATTCCGAGCTGGTTGAAAACCTGGTCTTGCAAGAAGACGGCGAGCCCAACCTCAAGGGCTCCCCCTCCCAGCTGCGCCGCGTGCTGGAAATTAACTCCTCTGCCATCGATACCTTGAAGTTCGAGGGCCGCGGCGTGGCCACCGAGGAGGTCTACGCCCGCATCAAGGCCACCTCCACCGATGACCTGGCCTCCCTGGTGTATACCTCGGGCACCACTGGTCGCCCTAAGGGCTGTATCTTGACCCATCGGAATTGGCTGGCCCAGACCCGCGGTCTGTGCACCAACCCGATTGGCATCTTCGCCGTGCCGGGCAGCCATACCTTGACCTTCCTGCCGCTGGCACACGTCTTCGCCCGTGCGGTATCCATTGCGGTGGCCATGCGCGGTGCCTCCCAGAACCACTGGTCCGATTTTTCCACCATTTCTATCGAGTTCGCCCGCTCCCGCCCGAACGTCATTTTGGGTGTGCCACGTGTCTTTGAAAAGGTGCGCAACTCCGCTGCCGCTAAGGTGGCCGATTCCGGCATCAAGACCTTGCTTTTTGAGCAGTCCGAGAAGGTAGCCATCGAGTACTCCAAGGCTTTGGATAAGCCGGAGGGGCCGGACCGCCTGCTGAAAGCCAAGCACAAGGTCTTTGACAAGCTGGTGTACTCCACCATCCGCAAGGGCGTGGGTGGCAACGTGAACTATTGCATTACCGGTGGCTCGGCCATGGGCCATGACTTGCTGCACTGGTACCGCGGTATCGGCATCCCGGTCTATGAGGGCTATGGCTTGACCGAGGTCGCCGCCGCAGCCGCGGTGGACTTTGTGGATCACTCTATCGGCACCGTTGGCCCGCCGATGGGTGGCGTGACCTTCCGCATCAATGACGAAGGCGAAATCTGCATCAAGGGCGATATCGTCTTCCACGGCTACTGGAATAACCCAGAAGCCACCGCGGAGGCCCTCGAGGATGGCTGGTACAACACCGGTGATTTGGGCGAGATTGATGAGGACGGCAAGCTCGTTATCACCGGCCGCAAGAAGGACCTCATTGTCACGGCCGGCGGCAAGAATGTTTCGCCTGGCCCGATGGAGGATATCCTGCGCGGGCACCCGCTTATCTCCCAGGCCATGGTAGTAGGCGATGGCAAGCCCTTCGTCGGCGTGCTGCTGACCCTGGATCCGGATATCCTGAAGCGTTGGAAACTGGATCACAATATTCCGGAAAATCGCCCCATGCGCGAGCTGGCTACCGATCCCACCCTGCGCGCGGAGCTGCAGGATGCCATCAACCAGGTTAACGCCACCGTTTCCCATGCGGAGGGCATTAAGAAGTTCTACATCCTCGAGTCCGATCTCACCGAGGAAGGAAACGAGCTGACCCCCACCATGAAGGTCAAGCGCAACGTGGTAGCGCAGCGCTATGCTGCGGCCATCGAGCACCTTTACAAGCGCTAAAACCACACTGCAGGGACACCCGAGGATTTCCCTCGGGTGTTTCTTTTTGCCGTGCTTGCCGATGCCCCTCGGTGCAGCTCACCCCACCACCCTCACCCCAGCAGAGGCGAACCTGCCATAAACCTGTGAACGGCTTCGGAGTGTCGCACGCCCGCGGCGACTGATCTGGCATAGAGTCGTGAAGCGTTACAGCAAACCTCAACCTCTACTAGAGGTTAGAAATGAGACTGCGGAAGGAGTGGCTCGAAGCCAATGCACAAAATCGCCGCCGAGCTGCGCCACCGCGAGCTCACACAAGAAATTTATAATATCGGCGACGAAGTCGCAGAATATCTCGAGCACCTCATTGAAGCCATCGAGGATTGGGACGAAGAGCTGTGCATGGATTGCCTGGCTGAGCTAGGCGATATCGTCGAAGATGCCCGCGTGGATTCTGGTAGGTGCGTGGGTGAACTGATGGGCCTGCGCCAAGCCTTGGTCTCTGGCGTGCGCTCCGGTACCATTTCCGCCGCTTCTTCCGGCGTCAATGATGTGGAAGAACCGGAACAACTCACTCCCCGCCTGCTGGATGGGCGATTCCCCATCTCCAAGCCCATCGTGGTGCACCAGCTGGCTGAATCCCTGCGTTGCCGAACCCAGGCGGTAGCGGATTATCTCCGCGAGGTAGTCGAGTACGTGCTTGCGCAAACCGACGCCGTGGCCCGCAACCTCGATATGGTCTCCCTGCCGCACCTGTACAAGCGCACCGGCGAGTCCGCCCTCATTGCGGTCCAAGCGTGGAAGCACACTGTGCTCGATACGCACCCAGCCTATGTGCGCACGATGCGCGGGCATAACCCGCCACAGTTCCTAGAGGAACGCGCTCGCGTTGCCGCGGTGGTAGAAAAGGTCCGAGCCAAGCGCGAGGCTGCCCGCCGGGCTACAACCGCATAATGCACTAAGACTTCCTTGTTTTATACAAGGGTATGCTCACGGTCACCGAGAATCCCTCTCTCGGTGGCCGTTGAAGTTTTCTGCGCTAGGGTGCCCCAATTCGGGGAAGCATTTAGGGAAAATTTAGGTTAACGGCCGTTCCATATAACTTTTGTTATGCCTGTTCAGTGGCTTGGGTGCTGTATTCAGCGGTATTGTTGCTGGATCAACCTTAAAAATCTAAGTAGAAAATATTCTCAACGCTCTGTAGGGCATTCCCCGTCCATGCGAACGACGTGACCTAGCACCATCCACACGCGGCGCGCGCAATTTCATTCTTTAACCACACCTACAGGGAGTTAATCTATGGGCGCACGCCGAACTTCTCGCCTCATTGCCAGCGCAGTGGCCGTAGCCACCTTCTCTTCTATTACCGCCGTTCCTAGCGCCGTCGCCGCCGACGACACCACCTTCGTTGAGGAAAGGACCACCGACGATACCGTTAGCCTCAACGGCATCGAATTCGATGAGGACGGCAACCTGCTGGAGGAAAACAACGCCGGCGATAAGGCGATGGAAGAACTCGACGCGGAAGAAGACGCCGCCGAGTCCATCACTCCGTACGCCGTAGACGGCGCGGAGGAGACCGCCGAGGCTCCGGCTTCTGAGGATGCTACCTCTGCAGAGACCACCCCATCCGAGTCCGCAGAAGAGACTTCTACTGAGGAGATCTCTGCAGAAGAAGCGGCCACTGAAGAGCCGACCTCTGAGGAATCCACCGAGCCTTCCACTACCGAAGCTGCGGTTGTTCCAGGCCAGGACGGCGTAGATGGTAAGGATGGCGAGAACGGCTGCGATGGTATCAACGGTAAGGACGGCAAGGACGCAGACATGTCTTCCGTCGCAGGGTTCTCTTTCCTGGCTGCACTCGTAGGCGGCGGCACGGTGCTGGGCATCCTGTCCACCATTGACTACTTCTACACCCACGGCATGCTACCGAAGAACAGCGTCCCATGGCGCATCAATCAGTAAGACCTTCCTTATTGCGGGCGAAGTTTCGGTGGGTTCTCTTGCGAGGAATTCGCCATCGCCCGCCCTTCGCGCTCACCGGCGCAGCGGATTCCGTGGCGAAAGCGCCGCTGGTGAGCGCGAAGGGCGGGGTAGAGGAAGGCGGGAGGCAAGAAGCGTGGACTTAGGCAGAACGCGCGGCCTTTTGTCTGGTGGTGATGGTGGAAATGAGGTCGGTCAGGAAAAGAGTGGGGTGGTCGATGAGCTGCCGAGGGGTATAGCAGAGGACGGTGAAGCCGGCCTCGCGCAGACGTCGGTGGCGCTCACGCTGATGGGCAAGCGCCTTCGCAGGGATTATGTCGATGAGGTAGGCGTTGTTGATGCATAGGGCGGTCGTGATGCCGGGCAACGCGGTGAACGACGCCTCGAAGAACATGGGCCAGGGGAAATCGGACTCAATGAGGAGGGCGCGGGCGAAAGACTCGTAGGGAGAGCGGGAAAGAGGTGAGGCGTGGTGGATTACGGCGCGGACGATGCGGCTTTTGCGCACCCGGCCCATGCGGGCAAACTCTTCCTTGAGGTCTTCCCAGCTGAGGCCCCAACGCAAAGCCGAGTCGGCGGCGATGAGGCCGTCGGTGAAGCCGTGGTAGCGGGCGACGTCGATAACCGCGCGGGCCTTGGAAACGCAGCGGGTACCGTCCACGAGGACAGGTTCGGGAAGGGAGGCCTTGCGGTAAATGCGCTCGGGATGGCGGCGGTCCTTGTGGGGAAGCGTATTGGTGGGAAGGGCCATTTCAATCTTTTCCTCGGCTGTGGCGATGACCCACAGGCCGTGCACGCGGGCGGCGGACTTGGAGATGAGCACCGCGGTATAGGCGCTGCGGGCCGCGGCGATGGCGCGCAGGCGCAGCTGGGAGGGGAAGTCGAGGTAATGGTAGTGATCTCGCCGGACTGCGATGCGCGGTGCGAGTTTGAGGTAGGTGCCGTTTTTCAGGTCGGTCCAGAAAGTGGGGTGGTTGGCGCGGATGGAGTTGATATTGGTCAGTGGTGGTGTCATGCCTCCTAGGAAAGGGCACGTTGCCGGCCGGCGCGAGGAGGTGGCGGCCGGGCCTGTGGATAACAAGGCTGCAGGGAAAGGCGAGTGAGCGAAGTGGCGGCTGGGAAAGTTACGGCCACAGTTATCCACAGTCGGGGGCGACATCCCTTGCACGTGGGTGCAAAAACGGTAAAGCCCGCGCCGGCCACAAAGAAGCGGGCGCGGGCGAGGACGCGGCAGGAACTAGACGGCCGGGGGAGGGGTGACCTTGTCTAGCTGCTCGGTAATCTGCGGCCACAGCTGGCCCATGATGTCATCCCAGGTAAGGATCCACACGGCATTGTCCTTATCGGCCTTGCCCACCATGACGAGCTGTTCATTGCGCGCACGCATATGGTCCAGTGTCTTTTGCACGGTGGTAGAAGAAGACACAGAAAGAGCGGGGCGGGAGAACTCGAGTACCTGAGTCTCCGGCTCGGCCAGCAGGGTATCGCGCACGTGGACCACGCGCGGGACGCGGGAGTCTTTGGGAAAGACCAGCACGCGCATGATGTTCTTGCGCACCACGAGGTCTTGGAGATCCTCCACGGTGGCGTCGGAAGGCAGGGGCACTACCTCAGAGCCGTGGGCGCGGGCCATGGCGCCAACGGTGGAATTCTCCAGCTCGATGACATCAGAAATCTGGTTGGCGGAGTCATCGTCCAAAGCACCGGTCTCGCGGGAATGCTCAACCAAGGTGCGCAGGGTTTCGGCATCATAGCCGGCGGCACCGGCGCGGTCGACGGGTTCCTCACCCGTCATGGCGACCAGCTTATTTGCCATGACGTTTATCCACTTCAGCAGTGGGCGGAAGAGCCACACGAATCCGCGCGCGGGAACCGCGATGACCTGTAGGGCGGTTTCCGGGTGGGTAATCGCCCAGGACTTCGGTGCCATCTCACCTAGAACGAGGTGGAGGAAGGTAACTACGAAGAGTGCGAGGAGGAAGCTGACGACGTCGGCAATGCCCAGCGGTAGGCCTGCGGCCTCCAGCGGTGCCATGAGCAGGTGATGCACCCACGGTTTGGTCACAGCACCCAGCACGAAGGTAGCGGCGGTAATGCCCAGCTGCGCGCCGGCGAGCATGATGGTCAGCTCATTGAGCGAGCGCAGGCCGGCGCGGGCGGTGCGGGAGTTTTCCGCATCCTCTTCCAAGCGGTTGCGGCGAGCGCCCATCAAGGAGAATTCGATGATCACAAAGAAGCCGGATGCGGCGATGATGAGCAGGGTAACGAGGAGGTTAAACCACCAAGATTCAGTCATTATGCATCCTCCTTCTCATCGTCATCATCGGAGTGGTCGGAGTAATCCTCCACCAGCTCGATGGCAAGGACGGACGGCACGTGGCGGTCCACCTCTTGCACCCGCAGGCGGATGGAGCGAACGGGCGCCTCATCGTGGTCTACCCAGTCATCTGGCTCGGCTTCGAGCTGGATGGTGTGTTCCTCGCCTACCTCAGGCAGCGCACCGGAGTGGGCGATGATGAGGCCGGCGACGGTCTCAAAGGCGCCCTCAGGCAGGTCGTGACCGATGGCGCGCTCGATCTCATCAATCGGCGTATCGCCATCCACCACCCAGTGGGAATCGTCCTGTTCGGTGATCTCCTCGGTTTCTTCGATATCGTGCTCATCGGTGACATCGCCCAGGATTTCCTCAGCCAAGTCTTCCATGGTTACGATGCCCACGAAGCCGCCGTATTCATCAATAACGCAGGCCATCTTCTGGTCGCTATCGCGCAGCTCTTCCACTACATCAGGCAGCGGCATAAGCTCCGGGACCACCACGGCTTCTTGCATGATGCTGGTGGCCTTGGTGGCGTCCGGTAGCTGGCTTGCTAAGACATCAAAAAGATGCACCACGCCTACCGGGTTATGTTCGTCATCGATGATGGGGTAGCGGGTGTGATCGGCCGACATCATCTCGCGAACCTCACCGATGGTGGTATCCGGATCGATGACGTCCACGCGGGAGCGCGGAATCATGGCGTGTTCCACGTCGTGCTCAGGGAAGTCCAACAGGCGGTCGAGCACCATGTAGGTATTTTCATCTAAATCGCCGGCCTCGTGGGAGGAATCCACGATGGATTCTAGGTCATCGGCTGTAGCAGAAGAGTCCACGTCTTCTACCGGTTCGATGCCAAAGACCTTGAGGATGGCATTGGAAGAGTACTCAAAGAAACGGATAAGCCAGCCAAAAAGCCGCAGGTACAGCTGTGTGGAGGCAGCCAACCAGCGCGCCGTCTTCATTGGCGCGGCGATGGTGTAGTTCTTGGGGAAGAGCTCCGCAAAAAGCATCGTCGCGATGGTAGAGATGAAAAGCGCCGCGATGGTGCCTATGGTGACAGAAACTGCGGCCGGAACGCCCACACCACCTAGCAGCGTGCCCAGTCCTTGGCCGACGAGGGGCTCGGCCACATAGCCGATGAGCAGGCCGGTAATCGTAATGCCGAGCTGCGCTCCGGATAGCATGAAGGAGGTCTGTTGGGTAATGGCCAGCGCACGTTGTGCTGTCTTATCCCCCTCAGCAGCCTGGGTCCGCAGCTGTGTGCGGTCCACGGACATATAGGAAAATTCTTGGGCCACGAAGTATGCGTTCGCGACGATGATGAGGCCGATGACTACGAAGCCAGCCAGGATCATCAAAATAGCCGATAACATGATTTACTCCCCACCGCCTAGAAGGTGGCAGGGACATCGACTGGGAGGTTCCACTGAGGGTGCCTTTCTACTAGGGAAGATGGAAACATACTACATGCATAACCCCATTTCAGCCATTTTGTTCCCCGCCTATTAGGGTTTTATCCATGACTGAACCCTTCGGGCTGTATATCCACGTTCCCTTCTGTGCCACTCGCTGTGGGTATTGCGATTTTAATACCTATACCCCAGGCGAGCTCGGCAGCCCGCGCGATCTCACCGGGCCCTACCTGGATGCCTTGGACCGCGAGCTGGAGCTGGCGGCTGCGCGCGTGGAACGGCCGGCCGAGACCGTATTTATTGGCGGCGGCACGCCCTCGCTGTTGGGCGGCAAGGGGCTTACCCGCATCCTGGACACGGTCCGTTCCACCTTTGGCCTAGCCCCAGGCGCAGAAGTCACCACGGAATCCAACCCAGAGTCCACCTCGCCGGAGTACTTTGCCCAGCTTGCCGACGCCGGCTATACCCGCATCAGCCTCGGCATGCAGTCCGCGTCCTCCGGCGTTCTTCAGGTGCTTGAGCGCGCGCACACCCCAGGCCGCGCGTTCGCTGCCGCTCGTGAGGCCCGTGCCGCCGGCTTCGAACACGTCAATCTGGACATGATTTATGGCACTCCCACCGAAACGGATGACAATGTGCGCCAGACCTTGGACCGCGTGCTGGAGACCGGCGTGGACCATGTCAGCGCCTACTCGCTCATCGTGGAAGATGGCACCCGCATGGCCCGCAAGGTCAAAAAGGGAATCCTGCCCGCCCCCGATGAGGACGTGTTGGCCCGGCGCTACGAGATGATTTCAACCGCCCTCGAGGCGGAAGGATTTGAGTGGTACGAGGTCTCCAATTGGTCCAGGCCGGGCGGCGAGTGCGAGCACAACCGCATCTATTGGGTGGATGGCAATTGGTGGGGCGCAGGCCCTGGCGCCCACTCGCATCTAGGAAACGAGCGCTTCTTTAACGTCAAGCACCCCTCGCGCTATATCGATGCCCTTGGCCGCGATGAGCTGCCCATCAAGGAAACCGAAACGCTAACTGATGCCGACCGCCACATGGAAAAAGTCATGCTCGGCCTGCGCCTGCGCGAGGGCATCCCGGAGGCCTGGCTCGATGCCCACGCTGCCCCGGCCCTCGAGCGCTTCATTGATCGTGGCTTGCTCGAACGCGCCGGCGATCGCGTGCGCATCACCAAGCCCGGCCGTCTGCTGGCCGATGGCATCATTACCGATCTCCTCGTCGCCGAAGAAATCTAATCCTCGTTCCCAGACCTTTAGACTTATTCCAGTAGAAACCAAACCCGTTAGTTTTTCCTTGGTCGATGAGAAACCTGCTATTCCGCTATTTTCTTGTTAGTCTTTTGCCGTGACTGGTGGACTGGTTCCTTCAGGCGCAGGCTTCTTCCAAGCTCGCTGGGATCGAGCTACGCCAGCTGAAAGAGACTATCTCAGTGCCATGGCAGCCTTAGGCGATGGTTCAGCGGAAACAAAAGAAATCGGTGAACGCCTGGGGAAGGATAATAAGGCTCTTGGCCCGGTTCGGGCTAAGCTCATAAACAAAGGACTCATTTATTCCCCTGAGCACGGTAAAGTTCGGTACACCGTCCCGAATTTTAAAGAATTTATCATTCGCCGAAGCGAATAGGAGCGCCATAGTGTCTACCTCAACCGATGCCCGCCGCAAGGAAGTCCTGCGCGCCATCGTGGCGGACTATATTGCCTCCCAAGAACCGGTCGGCTCAAAGTCGCTATTGGAGCGCTACCAGTTGGGCGTCTCCTCGGCCACTATCCGCAATGACATGGCCGTGCTGGAGTCCCAGGGCCTTATCGCCCAGCAGCACGCTAGCTCCGGCCGCGTGCCCACCCAGCAGGGCTACCGTCACTTCGTTGACTCCCTCCATGAGGTCAAGCCGCTTTCAACCCCGGAGCGCCGCGCCATGCTCAATTTCTTGGAAGGCGGCGTTGATTTGGAAGACGTGCTGCGCCGCTCGGTGCAGCTATTGGCACAGGTGACGAAGCAGGCGGCCGTCGTCCAGCTGCCCAACCTCAAGGTCTCCCGCGTCAAGCATTGCGAGGTCGTGGCGCTGTCCCCGGTGCGCCTGCTGCTGGTGCTTATTACCGATAACGGCCGCGTGGACCAGCGCAATGTGGAGCTCGATGAAATCATCGACCAGGACCAGACCTTCCGCCTGCGCGACATTGTCAATAGCGCGCTGGTAGGCAAGACGCTTAGCGACGCCTCCGTGGAGCTCGCCCACCTTGTCGATGACGCCCCTTTGGATATCCGCCACCACGTGCTCAAGGTGGCCACCACGCTCATCGAGACCCTGGTGGAACAGCCCTCCGACCGGCTGATTATGGCCGGTGCCTCCAACCTGACACGCGTGGCCCGCGAGTTCCCAGAAGGTTTGCCCAAGATTATTGAGGCGTTGGAGGAGCAGGTTGTCGTCCTCAAGCTGCTTGCCCGCGTGCCGGACCTAGGCAATGTTTCTGTGGTCATCGGCGAGGAAAACGAGGAAGACCAGCTGCGCCAAGCCTCCGTAGTAGCCACGGGCTACGGCCTTGGCACCGGCGATGAGGTGGCCACACTCGGCGGCCTTGGCGTAGTGGGGCCGACCTTTATGGATTACTCGGGAACAATTTCTAGGGTCTCTGCCGTTGCACGGTATGTGAGCGAAATTTTGGCCGGCGAGCAGTGCGAGTAAACTAGCTGGCCGCGCATTATTTTTTGAAGCTAACCCCAACAAGACGAATTAGAAGGAATATCTCTTACAGTGGCTCGTGACTACTACGGCATCCTCGGTGTTGATAAGAACGCATCTGACCAGGAGATTAAGAAGGCCTATCGCAAAATGGCCCGCAAGTATCACCCGGATTTGAACCCGGATGATGAAACCGCGGCGGAGAAGTTCCGCGATGCCGCGCTGGCCCAGGAGGTCCTGCTGGATCCGCAAAAGCGCCAGATTGTGGACATGGGCGGCGATCCAATGGAGCAGGGCGGCGGTGCCGGTGCTGGCGCCGGTGGCTTTGGCGGCTTCGGTGGCGGCGGCCTAGGCGATATCTTCGCCGAGTTCTTCGGCGGCGGCGCTGGCGGCTCCCGCGGCCCGAAGTCCCGCGTCCAACCGGGCAATGATGCCCTGCTGCGCACCCGCATCACCCTGGAAGAGGCCTATAGCGGCCTGAAGAAGAAGGTCACCGTGGATACCGCGGTGCTGTGCGATAGCTGCGGTGGCACCGGCTCCGAGTCCAAGGCCAAGCCGGTTACCTGCGATAACTGCAATGGCATGGGTGAAATCCAGGAGATGCAGCGCAGCTTCTTGGGTAACGTCATGACCACCCGCCCGTGCCCGAAGTGCCAGGGCTTTGGCGAGGTCATTACCGATCCGTGCAACCACTGCGCCGGTGATGGCCGCGTGAAGAAGCGCCGCGATATCACCGTGAATATCCCGGCCGGCATTAATGACGGCATGCGCATCCGCATGGCCTCCCAGGGCGAGGTCGGCCACGGCGGCGGCCCAGCCGGTGACCTCTACGTCGAGGTCCACACGGAGGATCACCCCGTATTCCAACGCAACGCCGATGACCTAAACCTCACCGTGCGCGTGCCGATGATTGATGCCGCCTTGGGTACCAACTTCACCATCGATCAGCTAAGTGGCGAAGAACTCACCATCGATATCGAGCCGGGCACCCAGCCGGGCGAGTCCATCAAGGTCGATGGCGCGGGCATGCCGCGTCTGCGCACCGATGGCTATGGCAACCTCTTTGCCCACGTGGACGTCGTTGTGCCCAAGGACTTGGACCGCAAGACCCGCGAATCCCTGGAGAAGATCCGCAACTCCCGCGACGAGGGCGCGCGCGTGCGCACCACCGGCGACGGCCAGGAGGAATCCTTCTTTAGCCGCATTCGCGATAAGTTCCGCCGCTAATGTCGCTGCCCGTCTTCATCCACCCGGACCTTTCCGCCGCACGCACCGGTGAGGCCTTCAGTTTTTCCGGCCCGGAGGCCCGCCATGCCGTCACGGTCAAGCGCATGGGGGAGGGCGAACGCCTCGAGCTTATCGACGGCACCGGTATCCGCCTCACCCTCACCATCACCGACACCTCGGGCAAGGACTTCCTGGAGGGTACGGTCGAGTCCATTGTGACCGCGCCCGAGCCCACCCCACGCGTGACCGTGGTGCAGGCCATCCCGAAATCCGAGCGCGCCGAACTCGCCGTGGATCTGGCTACCCAGGCCGGCGCCGATGAGATTATCGCCTGGCAGGCAGACCGCTGCGTGGCTAAATGGGATGGCAAGAAGGCGCCGAAGGCGGTGGCCAAGTGGCAGGCGGCTGCGGATTCTGCGGCCAAGCAATGCCGCCGCACCCGCATCCCACAGGTTCGTGGCCCGCTGACCACCCCGCAGCTCCTCCAAGAATTCAGCGGCGGCCGCGGCAGTGATCCCTCGGGTGTACCTACCTTGCTCGTATTGCACGAGGAAGTTACCGCCTCCATTAAGGACGTGCCGCTTACAGAGGACGTCGTCCTGCTCGTGGGGCCAGAGGGCGGCATCGGCGACGCTGAGCTTGCCCGCCTCAAAGAAGCGGGTGCCACGCCCATTAAGCTCGGCCCAGAAGTATTGCGCACGGCAAGTGCGGCGATGGTAGCGCTGGCAGCAATCGGCATGCGCACCGAGCGTTGGTAAGCGGCGCTGGTAGCCTAAAGCACGTGCCTATCATCACGAAGAAATGTGAGCTTGATTCCGCCTACGTCAGCAGTGTGCTGGGCAGTGCGGACGATAACTTGCGCGTGCTCAATAACCGCCTAGATGCGGACCTTTTTGCTCGCGGCAATGTCGTCACCGTCACGGGCCCCGATTATGAGGTGGCCCGTGCCGCCAAGATCCTCGACGAGCTCGAGGCCATCGCCCGCCGCGGTCACGCCGTATCCACCGATACGGTCAAGCACACCATGGACATGGTGGCCGTGGAGGCGCCGCAGTCGGTCTCGGCGGCGATGGCGGCGGACATCGTTAAGCGCCGCGGCAAGGCCATTCGCCCGAAGACGGTGGGTCAGTCTGAGTACGTACAGGCCATCGACGATAATACGGTGGTCTTCGGCATCGGTCCGGCCGGTTCCGGCAAAACCTACCTTGCGGTAGCCAAGGCCGTGCAGGCGCTACAGACCAAGCAGGTCTCGCGCATCATTCTCACTCGCCCGGCCGTGGAGGCAGGGGAGAAGCTCGGCTTTTTGCCGGGCACGCTCAATGACAAGATTGACCCTTACCTGCGCCCACTTTATGACGCCCTGCGAGACATGCTCGACCCAGAGATGATCCCTAAGCTCATGGAGGCCGGAATCATCGAGGTTGCCCCGCTGGCCTATATGCGCGGCCGCACTTTGAACGATGCCTTTGTCATTCTTGATGAGGCTCAAAACACCACGCCCGCGCAGATGAAGATGTTCCTGACTCGCTTGGGCTTTGGCTCCAAGATTGTGGTCACCGGCGATATCTCCCAGGTAGACCTTCCACACGGCCAGGTCTCCGGCCTGCGCATCGTGCGCCGCATCCTGCGCAACGTGGAAGATATTCACTTTGCTGACTTGGGCTCCAAGGACGTGGTGCGCCACCAGCTAGTCGGGCGCATCGTCAATGCCTATGAGACCTTTGATAATAAGAAAGCCGCAGAATACGAGGGAATGGAATGAGTATCGAGTTTCTCAATGAATCCGGCTTCGAAGGCGTCAATGAGGAGATGCTAATTGACGTCGCCTCTTATGCCTTCGGTGCCATGGATATTAACCCCGATGCTGAGTGCACGATCACCTGTGTGGATTTAAAGACCATCGAGGATCTCCACGTGCGCTGGATGGATCTGGAAGGCCCCACCGATGTGATGAGCTTCCCCATGGATGAGCTCACCCCCGGCGCCATTGCAGGAGGCGGCCGCCCCGACGCCGCCGACCCAGGCCCGGCCATGCTGGGGGATATTGTGCTGTGCCCCGAGTTTGCCCTGCGCCAGGCAGAAGCCGCCGGCCATTCCTTAGGCCACGAGCTTGCCTTGCTTACGGTCCACGGGTGCCTGCACCTGTTGGGCTATGACCACTCCACTCCGGCCGAGGAAAAGGAAATGTTCGGCCGCCAAAACGAGCTGCTTGCGGATTGGTACGACGATCTAGCCGAGCGCGGTGTTGCTTATCAGCCCAAGCCCTCCGGTCCCAAGGCTTTTCCCGACGCCGCCGAGCGCGCCAACCTGGACAAGCAGGTTCCCGGCGGCGGAATCCCTGCGGTGGGCCAGCCACAGGACTGCCCGGAGGAATAATTTTCCTTTTTCTTTTGTGGGCGGGTAAGCCGCGTAGCACAATAGATAGCTATGACTATCCTTTCCATCCAGTCCCACGTCACCTACGGCCACGTTGGCAACTCCGCGGCCGTCTTTCCCCTGCAGCGCGCCGGGCATGAGGTATGGCCGGTCCACACGGTGAACTTTTCTAACCACACTGGCTACGGCGACTGGGGCGGTCCGATGATTCCGGCTAGCGATGTCACCTCCATCATCGACGGCATTGAAAAGCGCGGTGCCTTCCCGCAGATCGACGCCATTCTTTCTGGTTACCAGGGCGGCGCCGATATTGCCGACGCCATCGTGGAAACCGTCCGCCGCATCAAGGCCGCCAACCCCAAGGCCCTCTACGCCTGCGATCCTGTAATGGGCAATGCCAAGTCCGGCTGCTTTGTCTCCGATGAGATCCCACCGCTTTTGCGCGACCGCGTTGTGCCGGTCGCCGATATCATCACCCCCAACCAATTCGAGCTGGGCTACCTTACCGATTCCGAGGTTGGCACCCTTGAGCAAACCCTCGCCGCAGTGAAGAAGGCACAGGAAATCGGCCCGAAGACCGTGCTGGTTACCTCCGTTAAGCGCCCCGAGACCCCTGGAGACCAGATTGAGATGCTCGCCGTCGACGGCGACCGCGCCTTCTTAGTGTCCACGCCACTGCTGCCGTTCAAGCGCAACGGCTCCGGCGACGTCACCGCCGCCCTGTTTACCGGCCACTACACCGAGACTAGCGACGTCAAGGAGTCCCTGCGCCGCACCGCCTCTTCCGTGTATGACCTGCTGGAAAACACCTACGAGGCCGATACTGCTGAGCTCCAGCTCATCCAATCCCAGGATGTATTCGCGCATCCGCGTATGCAGTTCGACGCCGAGGAGCTTTAACCCACGCCTAGGCCCTACCTGCCGAGCCTAAGGAATTCTGACCGAGCTGAGGGGAAGTGCCCCACAGCTCGGTTCTTTTGTTTCATCGCCGTCGGCCCACTGAGTTTGTCATACTCGGTAACTGTTCAATTGGGATAGTGTGGCAAACTACTAAATAGGCGGTAGTATGGCTCCTGTCACATTATCTACCAGAGATAGGAGTTCATCGTGTCAAGCACTGGCAGTATCAGCGCATCCCCCGACGGCCTGTTATTGGCGCTCATGCAGTATCCCGTCCCCGTGGTTAACACTCCAGAGGATGTTCAATCCAACGTGGATGAGATTTGTCGCATGGTGGCTTCCACCAAGGCAGGGTACCCCGACCTCGACCTCATCGTATTTCCGGAATATTCCGCATCAGGCTTAAACACCAAAATCTGGTCCTATGATGAATTCCTCATCGGCCTTGATGACCCAAAGGTGCACCAGTACAAGCAGGCCTGCAAGGACAATGATGTCTGGGGCGTCTTCTCCATCATGGAGCCAAACCATGAGGAGGGAAAGCCACCTTTCAACACCGCCATCATCATCAACTCCGATGGTGAAATCGCGCTGCACTACCGCAAGCTGCAGCCATGGACGCCTATCGAACCGTGGTACCCAGGCGACTTGGGTATGCCGGTTTGCGATGGCCCGAAAGGCTCCAAGCTTGCCGTGAATATCTGCCACGATGGTATGTTCCCTGAGCTTGCACGCGAGGCCGCATATAAGGGTGCCAACGTCTATATCCGTATCTCTGGCTACTCCACTCAGCCGCAGGATCAATGGATCATGACTAATAAGACCAATGCCTTCCAAAACCTCATGTACACCGCCTCCGTAAATCTGGCTGGCTATGACAACACCTTCTACTACTTCGGTGAAGGCAACGTCTGCAATTACGACGGCCACATGATTTCTGAGGGCCACCGCAATCCCGGCGAAATCGTCACCGCCGAAATCTTCCCAGAGCTGGCTGACAAGGCCCGTATCAATTGGGGCCTAGAAAACAACATCTTCAACTTGGGCAACCGTGGGTACGTGGGCTACCCCGGTGGCAAGACTGACAACTATCTCACCTGGGTCGAGGACTTGGCCAAGGGCGAGTACAAACTGCCTTGGGCTGACGACGTCCGCATCAAGGACGGCTGGAAGTACTACCCGGACGGCCCGCAGCTCGGCCCACTGCCGGACGAGTTTAAGTAAGCTCCGCTAATCCACCACCAAGGCCCTGCACCCGATTCCACGGGCGCAGGGCCTTGACGTCGCTTAACGCTCTGCTTTTTTGTCTGCTAATACTCGTAGCCTTCAATCGCACCCGTATCCGAATCGGCTGGCGCATCCGTAACTGCGCCAGACTCTGGTGCGTAACCTGCATCTATATCGCCGTAGCTATCGGGATAGTCCGAATCGGAAGGTGGAAGACCTCCATTGCACAGTTCGGCCCATTCGTCGGGGTATTTATACCGCCCGTCCAGACTGCCGCAGACTTCTTCAGCGCGTACGGAACGCCGGTGGGACGGCGTATCGCATAGTTCTGTAGGCCTTTCGGTGCCGTCAGAAAAGGTACCGATGATGGTCAAGTTTCCCGGATCGCAATACAGCAGCTCCGGCTCGGCAGCCACGGCTTGGGGTTGGGTTTCCGGCTCGGGAGCGACGCTTTCTGCAGGTTCTTCAGTCATGGTCTCTTCACTGCTGGTGGTAGAAGAAGTGGTGGTTGAAGAACTGGAGGTGCTGGAAGAAGAGGTTGCGGAGGGACTCGTGCTCGTTTCTGGAGATGGCTCAGAATCTGGCGAGGAGCATGCGGAGAGGAAGAGAGTAAGTGCAGCGCCCAAAAATAGGGCAGGGGACTTGCGAGGCATGAAGGAACCTTTCGGAGAGTGAGCACGGTGTGTGCTGGGGAGAGAGGTTTCTCCATAGATTAGCCCTACTCTGTGTACCTGGTAGAAATTGCCGTGAAGTAATCGGAGTTTTTGGCTCTGTGGGCTATTATTGCGGGTAATGAGTTCTGATTTTGATGCACAGTTTGATGCGGCATTCGAGGGCCTGCCAGCAGACCCCGATGATGCCGTGTCGGAAGGCGCCGAGAATACGGCAGCCCCGCTTGATTATTCGCAATACACCGATACCCCGGAGGGTTTCCGCTCGGGCTTCGTATCCTTTGTCGGGCGCCCGAATACCGGCAAGTCCACGCTGACTAATGCCCTGGTGGGGCAAAAGATTGCGATTACCGCTGACCAGCCGGAGACCACCCGCCACACCATTCGCGGCTTGGTGCACCGCGAGGATGCACAGGTCATCGTCGTAGATACGCCGGGCCTGCACCGCCCGCGCACCCTGTTGGGTGAGCGCCTCAACGAGGTAGTCAAGGATACATACGCTGATGTGGACGTTATTGGTCTGACCATCCCGGCCGATGAAAAAATCGGCCCTGGTGACCGCTGGATTTTGGATAACGTGCGCTCCATTGCGCCGAAAACGCCGATCATCGGCATCGTCACCAAGCTGGATAAGGCCAGCAAGGACCAGGTAGGCGCCCAGCTTCTGGCCCTGCACGAACTGCTTACCCAGGCGGATCCGAATGCGGTAGTCATACCGGTGTCCTCCAAGGAGGGCGTGCAGCTTGATGAGCTGGTGCAGGTCATCGTGGATCACCTGCCAGAAGGCCCGAAGTTCTACCCGGATGACCACATCACCGATGAAGGTCAAGAAAAGCGCATCGAGGAACTCATTCGTGAGGCCGCCCTATCTGGCTTGAAAGCGGAACTGCCGCACTCGGTGGCGGTGCAGGTCGATGAGATGCTGCCGTCGCGCACCCGCGAGGGCGTGCTGGATATCCACGCCATTTTGTACCTGGAGCGCCCCGGCCAAAAGCGCATTATCGAGGGCAAGGATGGCCTGCGCTTCCGTCGCATCGTGGGCAATGCCCGCAAGGAGATTATTAAGCTGCTGGGCCAAAACGTGTACTTGGATCTGCGCATCAAGGTGTTGAAAAATTGGCAGTCTGACCCGAAGTCGCTGGGCAGGCTCGGTTTCTAAACGGATATGCGCGAGAACTATCGTGACCGCGCAGTGGTCATCCGCACCTACGACTTTGGCGAGGCCGATCGCGTCATCGTCCTCCTCACCCGCGATCATGGCCTCGTGCGCGCGGTGGCTAAAGGTGTGCGCCGTGCCAAGTCGCGCTTTGGTTCGCGCCTGCAGCTCTTCGTCAACCTTGATGTTCAGCTATATGTGGGCAAGAACCTAGCTACCATTTCCCAGGCGGATACGGTGGATTACTTTGGCGCGCGCCTCATTGAGGACTATGAGCGCTACACGGCAGCCTGCGCGGTATTGGAATCGGCAGAGCGTCTTGCTTTTGCCGACGCCGACCATGACCCCTACCTCTACGAATCCGTCACCGCGACCTTGGGGCAGCTCCAGACCGCGGACCCGACCTTGGCGCTGGATGCGTTCTTGCTGCAGGCGATGGCGCATGCTGGTTGGGCGCCGAGCCTTTTCAACTGTGCCCAGTGCAACCGGCCCGGCCCGCACCACGCCTTTCACCCGGCGGTCGGCGGGGCGGCGTGCCACGAATGCCGGCCGCCGGGTGCGGCCGAGGTGGATCCGGAAACCCTGCATCACCTGTGGCTTTTATCGCATAACTATCCAACGAATCCAACGAATGCGCAAAAGCAGGAGGGGCATCGCCTAGCGCGGGCGCACCTGCAGTGGCACATGGAGCGCAATGTTTCCGCATTGCAGGTAATGGAGCAGTAGAATATAGCCTGTGATTACGCCAGACCCGAACCGCACTTTGACCCCACCGAATATCCCGGATGAGTTCATGCCCCGCCATATTGCGCTGGTCATGGACGGCAATGGCCGCTGGGCCCAGGAAAAAGGCATGAAGCGCACCGAGGGGCATAGGCGCGGAGAAGCCGTGCTTCTCGACGTCGTCGATGCCTGCCTTGCCGCCGGCGTTCCCTACCTTTCCGCGTATGCGTTCTCCACGGAAAATTGGCGCCGCAGCCCCGAGGAGGTCCGCTTCCTTATGGGCTTTAACCGTGACGTGTTGCGCCGCCAGCGCCAGTGGCTCAATGAGCGCGGTGTGCGCGTAGTGTGGGCCGGCCGCCGCCCGCGCCTGTGGCGCTCAGTGATTAAGGAGCTCGAGGCTGCCCAGGAGCTGACCAAGGATAACACCAAGATGACCTTGGCCATGTGTGTGAACTACGGCGGTAGGGCAGAGCTGGTGGATGGTTTTCGGGACATCGCCAAGCAGGTTGCAGCCGGCGAGCTCAACCCGCGCGATATTAAGGAAGAGACCATCGCGCAGCACCTCTATGATCCGGACATGCCGGATGTGGATCTCTTCCTGCGCCCGTCCGGGGAGAAGCGCACCTCCAATTTCCTGCTGTGGCAGTCCGCGTATGCGGAGATGATTTACCAGGATAAGCTCTTCCCAGATTTCACCCCGGAGGACCTTTTTGCCGCTATCGAGGAATACGCGCGGCGCGACCGCCGCTTCGGAGGCGTTAAGAAGTAACGCGCAGCACCGAAGCGGTGTGCGTTTATACCTCGGGGATAAAGATATCCTCGATTGAGCAGGAAAAGTGGCGCGCGATCTGAAAAGCGAGGGGGAGCGAAGGATCGTAGCGTGCCTTTTCAATACTGATGACCGTTTGGCGCGAAACGCCTAGCTCGGTGGCCAAGCCCTGCTGCGAGAGTCCTTGGCTCTCGCGAATCTCTTTTAGCCGATTGTCCATGGCTTAGCTCGCTGCCCGTTTGTGGGCAAAGTAGCTAATACCAAAGGTCCCGGTGACAAAGACTCCCAAGATGATAGTGAGCAGGGTGCCGGAAACCTGAAACTCCCAAAAAGAAGAAACAACGCCGAGGCCACCAATGCCAAAAAGCATGGCGTGCAGGGTGTTTTCCGAGGCCTGCGAATACCAATGGGATTCGATGGAATTTTCCGGATCGGGTGTTGCCCCACGGATGGTGTCCCGATCCACCATGAATAGCCAGCTAGCCGTCGTAGTAACAGGCAGTAGGCACAGTGCGTATACAGCAAACGCTAGCCACGGCGAATCTTCGTGTACGAACGTGGCCACAAGCGCACCGGCTGCCGCTGCGATGGCTGCGCCTGCCGCCACGGACAAAGTAATGAGTTTGGTTTGCGTGCCGCCAAACTTGGGGCGGCCAAAGCGAGTGGTCTGCATGGGACCTCCTGTAGTAAACGATTGTAAAGCGTGCTTGACACACACTGTATGTCAAAGGACCTTTACTGTAAAGGAAGCTTTACCATTTTGAGTAAATTCATTCTTAAGGATGAATGGCAGCCTTTTAGGGTAGGGGCATGGCAGTGGATAACATCAGGTTGAAAGATGCGCTTATCGGAATAGTGGCCGTCATTGCAATGGATGTCCTCTTAGTGACGACAGTTTTTGTCATGATGAAGGCTGGTTTAACCACGGGTGGACTGGGCACGATCATGCCCATTGCGCTTGTTCTTTCAGTGGTAGTGCCGACGGCTGGGTTGGTGTACTACCTCAAACGGCGGGGAATTAGTCTCGGCTTTCTTCCATTGGGCCGGCGTGGTTGGCACTTATTGTGGCAGGTTCCTCTCGCTATTTTTGTAGCTGGAGTCGCAGCCGCGATTGTGGGGCCGCTATTGGGGTTATCGCCATCGGAAAATACATCCGCAGCTGATGGGCGCGGTGTGATGGTCGTCGTTTCTTTAGCGTGCTACCTATTTTTGGCGCCGCTGATAGAAGAAATTGTGTTTCGCCGCCTGCTCATGGGGTACTTGGATCGCAGTGTTCCAGCGATTGCTAGCGTTCTCTTCAGTTCGGTGCTATTTGGTGCCGCCCATATTGCTCCACCGGTCATCGTTTATGCGACTTTCCTGGGGATGGGGTGCGCGTTAGTAACTCGCTTCCACAATTCTCTGCGTGCAGGCTTTATTTTGCACCTTGCTAATAACCTAACCGTGCAGTTGATTGCAATCTCAGCACTATAGTCTTGGCGTGAGATATGCTCCCAGTGTGCGCCGCAAAACAAAGACCTCAGGCTCCGGAAGTCGGAGTCTGAGGTTAGGGGAGGGGCGGCTTCACGGGGAAGCGTGAGCGCGTTTAAGCGGAAGCGGTACAGTCGCTGCAGATGCCAAAGACCTCGGCGTCGTGGCCGGTGAGCTCGAAGCCGTACTCCTCAGCCACGGAGGTTGCCCACTTTTCAATCGGGCCGCCGTCGATCTCCTCGGTGCGGCCACACTTGGTGCATACCAAGTGGTGGTGATGGGCGTCGGTCTCGCAGTGGCGATAGAGGGTTTCGCCGTTTGGCATGTGGAGCGCGTCCACTGCATCGATGTCGGTCAGGGACTGCAGGGTACGGTACACGGTGGTCAGACCCACCTTCTCCTCGCGCTCTTGGAGCTCGTGGTAGATCTCCTTAGCAGAGGAGAATTTCTCCATTTCCCGGAGCACCTCGACGACTGCGGTGCGCTGCTTGGTATTGCGCGCGCCTAGTTTGGGAATACTGTCGTGTAAAGCCATGACCGCAATATTATCAGTGCTTTTTCAACAACTGCATAGTCAGGCGGCTTTATATGCAGGGGTGAGGGGCTAGGAGGCGATCTTGGCGGCGTCGGCAAGCAAGCCCAAAACCTTCGGGGCAATAAGAGAGTACGTAACCTCGCGCCCGCTGCGTTCGGAATCAACAATGCCCGCCTGCTTGAGCACGCGCAGGTGCTGGCTAATGAGCGGCTGGGACTTACCAGTGGCCTTTACTAGCTCGTGCACGTAGTGATCGCGCTCGGCCAAGCTGGAGATGATGGCGATGCGTAGGGGCGAATCGAGGGCAGCGATCACGCCGGTGGCCGCGGAAGCATTAAGGGCCGTGTCAGTGGTCGTCATAGGGAAAGTCACCTTCAATTCAATACCTATTATCTGTCGGTGACTCTTATATTACCCGATGTGTTCAATAACTCGTATGTATTTCAAATTAAATTCATGCCCCAATCCCACCGCCGACAAGCGCTTAGGGTTAGACTGAACGAGATTGTCAAGACTGTCCCCTACCAGAGGAGTCCGAAAACTCATGGCATCCGTCATCGATACCGTTGTAAACTTGTGTAAGCGCCGCGGCTTGGTCTACCAGGCAGGTGAAATTTACGGCGGTTCCCGCTCCGCGTGGGACTACGGCCCTCTTGGTGTAGAGCTCAAGGAAAACATTAAGCGCCAGTGGTGGCGCCATATGGTTCAGTCCCGCGCAGACGTCGTGGGCGTAGATACCTCCGTCATCCAGCCGCGCCAGGTCTGGGTATCTTCCGGTCACGTCGAGGTCTTTTCTGACCCGCTGGTGGAATCCCGCCACACCGGCAAGCGCTACCGTGCCGACCACATCATTGAGGCCTATGAGGAAAAGCACGGCCACGAGCCAGAAAACGGCCTGGCAGATATCAATGATCCAGAAACTGGTCAGCCGGGTGACTGGACCGAGCCAAAGGCCTTCTCCGGTCTGCTCAAGACCTTCCTCGGCCCAGTGGACGATGAGCAAGGCCTGCACTACCTGCGCCCAGAGACTGCACAGGGCATCTTCGTCAACTTCAAGAACGTGATGACCTCCTCGCGCATGAAGCCGCCGTTTGGCATCGCGAATATTGGCAAGTCCTTCCGCAATGAGATCACCCCAGGTAACTTCATCTTCCGCACCCGCGAGTTCGAGCAGATGGAGATGGAGTTCTTTGTCAAGCCGGGCGAGGACGAAGAGTGGCACCAGTACTGGATTGATGACCGCTATAACTGGTACGTGGACCTAGGCATCAAGGAAGAAAACCTGCGCCTATACGAGCACCCGAAGGAAAAGCTCTCCCACTACTCCAAGCGCACCGTGGACGTGGAGTACGCCTTTGGCTTCAAGGGCTCCAAGTGGGGCGAGCTGGAAGGTGTGGCCAACCGCACTGACTATGACCTATCCGTACATGCTAAAGGCTCGGGCGAGGACCTGTCCTACTATGACCAGGCCAACGACGAGCGCTGGATCCCGTATGTCATCGAGCCGGCTGCCGGCCTGGGCCGTTCCATGATGGCCTTCTTGGTGGATGCCTACGATGAGGAAGAGGCCCCGAATGCCAAGGGTGGCACCGATAAGCGCGTGGTCCTGCGCCTGGACCGCCGCCTGGCACCGATCAAGGTAGCCGTGCTACCGCTGTCGAAGAAGGAAGAGCTCTCCGAGCCGGCCCGCAAGCTGGCCGATAAGCTGCGCGCCTACTGGAACGTGGACTTTGACGTCTCCGGCGCCATCGGCCGCCGCTACCGCCGCCAGGATGAAATCGGCACCCCGTTCTGCGTCACCTTCGACTTCGACACCCTCGAGGACGATGCCGTAACCGTGCGTGAGCGCGACACCATGGAGCAGGAGCGCGTGAAGCTCGATGACCTCGAGGCTTACCTCGCCGCTCGCCTGATTGGGTGCTAGTAATGCATTACACCAGCTGGGATCGCTCCGACCGTGCAAAACCCGTGCTCTTGGCCGAGGAAGGCCCTGAGCAGCTGGGCGTATTTTCGGGGCAGTCCGCGGAGGTGGACGGCCACTTCTGGCGCACCGAGGTCAGCGACCTTGGCGCCTCTGCCACGCTTGCCGACGGCTCCATTTACCGCCTTGCCGGCCGCCTCGGCCGCGATAAGCGCTTGGAAGCATCACTCAACGGCCGCACTTTTCACTTCATCAATGAAAACAGCGGCGACTGGATCATCGATGACGTCGACGATGAAAAGGTAGGGCAGTTTACCGCCCGCAACTCCGGCGTGCGCAAGGCCATCCTGGAATTCGAGCACGATGCCGAGGGCCTGACCACCGCGGAAATCGCCGGCTTGAGCTGGTTTACCCGCGTTATCCTTGATGCCAATACCCAGGGCAAGGCATGGGCCTGGATCATCACCTTGGTCCTGGCATCCATCGTGGCTATCCTCGCGCTTTTCGCCTTCTAATGACTGCGCAGTGGACGTGGTGTGAAGGTGCTCTCAGCAACGCCGCGGGGCACGAGCTCGCCTCGGTGCGCGGCGGTGTGCTTGCCACCGCGACCGGCGAGCGCCTCACCTTAGAATCCTCGCTGGATTCTTCCTCCCCGCGGTTCTTTCTGCGCGCGCAGACCGCCGCGGGCGAGGATTTCTCGGTCACCCAAGCCGGGATTACCGTCACCCGCCTGCGCGCGACCTGCGCTGACCGCGAGTACCTTCTCGAGCGCCGCAACCCCTTCCGCCGCGAGCGCCGCATCGTGGCCCGCGGTACCGGCGCCGAGGTTGCCAGCACCGCGCCGGCCGACGATGGTCTGCGCGTGAGCGTGGGTGAGCTGCCGGAACTCGACGCCATCTTCTTGAGCTACGCCTGTGCGCTTCTCGATGCCACCCCGCGCACCCTGCGCACCTAGGCCAGCACCGCCTGAGCCAGGGCGGCATATGGGGCGCTAGAAGGAGCCGCCGCGGAAGCCGCCTCCGCCGCCACCGCCGAAGTCTCCGCCGCCAAAGCTGCCTCCGCCGAAGCCGCCGCCTCCGAATCCACCGCCGAAGCCGCGGCCGCCGCCGAGCATCTGGCCGAGGACGACGCCGGTGACGATGTTATTGGCGGCATTGCCCATCTGCTGGCGCTGCTGGCGGCGGCGGTGTTCGTCGATGTCCTCCTTGGCGCGCTGCAGCGCCGCCTGGGCCGCGGCCACCGCCTTGCGGGAGGACTGCAGCGCGGCGCGGATGTCGCTGCGCTCGGTGTGAAGGGCTTGGGCATGGAGGCGTTTGGCGTCGGCAAGCGCGGTGCGCGCACCCGAGCCGATGATGCGGCCGCGGGAGGAAATGAGGTCCTCTGCGGCCTGGATATTGGATTCCGCCACGGAAATCTGCTGGCGGAAGAGATCCAGCTGGCGCGCGTGCGTGGAGGTCTTTTCGCGCACGCGGTCGAGCGCTTCATCTAGTTGGGTATCGATAGAGGACAGTGCGGTGTGCTGGCCCAGCGGATCCTGCTGGCCGTGGGCCTTGGCCTCGTTGACGGTGGTGCCGGCGCGGCCGAGTAGCTCCTCGAGGGCGTCCCAATCCGCCGTGGTTCCCTGGGCCTTGCCTTGCCGTTCAAGCCCGCGGGCCTCGTCGATTTCCCCCTCGACCTCGGCGATAAGCGCCTCGAGGTTGCCACGGGCGGTGGCGATATTCTCTTCGGCGTTTTCCACGCCGGAAATGAGGCGGTCCGTCATCTCGCAGGCGTGCTCGATATCGCGGATCAAGCCCACCAGCGGGCCTTGCTGGCCGGCCGGCTGCTCTTGGACCTTTCGGGCCTTATCCAAGAGCTTTTCGGCCTCATCGAGGGAAGCGGCGGCAAGCTCGGGGTTATCGACAATGGGGGAGAGCACATTTTCGTCATAATTGCTCTTCAGGCCAGCCAGCGTGGACTCGGCCTCCGGCAGGCGGGCGCGCAGGCCTACGGTGCGCTGGGTGAGCTCATCCAATTTTTCATCGGAGTGGATGAGCAGATCACGCATCTTGGCAAACTCTTCGGCTTGGGCATCCAGGGCGTCATCGGCCTGGCCGCAGGAGGAGACGATTTCCACCAGCATTTGGCGGCGCTCGGCCGGGGACTCCGGCACGGCATCATCCAAGCGTTGGCGCAGGTGGAAGGCCTTTTGCAGGGTAGAGGTGGAGTGGTTCATGGCCTTGGTAAACGGGCGCACGCGCTCTGGACCGAACTCGGAGAGCGCGATATTAAGCTCCTCTTTGCCGCGGCGAATGGACTCATCGGTAGAGACCAGTTCCTCCTGGGCCAGCTGGTCCAGGGTTTCCAGCGGCAGGCGGTTTAGCTGATCGGTATCGCCTGGGGCGATCTCGCGGGCGGACTCCAGCGTCTGCGCATTATTCTTCTTGGTATTGCGGCGCGAGTAGTACATGATTCCGCCACCGGCGGCGACGATGGCGGCCGCGCCACCGCCTAGCCACGCCAAGCCAGAGGAGTCGGAGGAATTGGAGGTGGGGGAGTTGCCCAAGGCGGCGTCGGCAAGCGCGAGGGCCGACGCACCGTACTCGTCGCTGGCCAGCTTGTCATAGGCGGCGTCATACATCTGATCCAGCCGACCCTTAGGCCAATCCTTGCCGGTCTGTACGCCCATCTTGCGGTCATTGATGGATAGCGCATAGACCGCGGAATTAGGCCCCTTGTCCTTGACCGCCGCTGCGGCAAAGGTTTCTGGATCCGTGCCTAACTCATCGGTGATGTAGACAAAAAGGGTTCGGCGCTCGTCTTTTTGCAGCTGGGTGATCTTCTGCTCCAGCTGGCTCTTTTCCTCCGCGCTGAGCGCGCCGGCCTCATCGGTGACCTTGTCCTGGAGGGTTGCAGTGCCCTGTGCCACGGTGGTGGTCTCGGCGGCGAAGGCAGACCCCGCACCGATAGAGGTGCAGCCCAAAATGAAAGCGGCAATGGCCGCGCGGCCCAAACGTGCACTCAAATTCATGCCCACCACTTTACCGGCTCCACCTAGCCCGCTGCGGGTAGTGTAGTAGGGCAGTGAAGTACGCAATTGTTTTAGGAACCGCCCAATACGATGGCCGCCCCTCTCGCATTTTGGCCGGCCGCCTGCGCCACGCCGGTGAGCTAGCCACGGCCGAGGGGCGAGACGTCATTACCGTGGGCGGCAAGCTGCCCGGGGATAGGTTTACTGAGGCCGGTGTTGGCGGCACCTTTCTGCGCGAGCATTTCCCGCACCTAACCGTGCACGCGGTGGAGGAGGGGATGGATACCCGCAGCTCCCTTGCCGTGGTCAAAGAAACCTTCGCGCTTTCCGACGCCACCATCATCACCGATCCCCTCCATCGCCTGCGCACCGCACTCATCGCCCGCCAAGAGGGGATCAAGGTCACCGTGTCCGGCACGCCGTACTACCCGGCCGCGCGCTTTTCTAAACCCTGGTGGCGCTACCTTGCCCACGAAACCGGTGGCGTGGCCTACGCGCTGGTGGCCGGCCTTTTGCCGCCGCGCGGTGCCGCTGCACTGCGCAATGGATTCTACCGCGTGGAGCGGGTGCTGCGCCCGAATCAAAAGCTGCGGCATCAGACGATTGAGCAGGAAGATAGGGATACTTTTCCACGGCGATAAGAAAGATCGCATGATATTCTGCTGGCTGACAAAACATTTCTAGGGAAGAAGGGTTTCTTTTTCCGTTAAATCAGGAAATAACACCGAGCCGTGTTGGTCAGCGCTGAAATGCTACGAAGCCTCAGGAGGAAAGCGTGTTAAAACTGGAAAGCCTATCTGTGAAGCTAAGCAAGAAAAGTAGTCCGCTATTTTCTATCGACTCTGTGCATGAGCCGGGGACCCTCACTTGGATTCGAGGTACCTCTGGGTCCGGCAAATCCACGCTGCTTCGCGTTATCTCTGGACTCCAGAAGCCAACATCAGGAACCGTCAATATTTTCGGACATGATTTATGGAGCTCATCCTCTCGAAACAGAGATAAATTTCGAGCTAAATCGATGGGAATAGTGTTTCAAGATTCCGGCGTAGTGCCCTGTTTGACAATCGACGAAAACCTTTCCTTCGCACAAGGGCTAAGCGGAGTGACTGCGGACTCGGACGCTAATAGCTCTTTGCTAGCTCAACTCAATATGAGTGATTATGGAGCTTCTCTACCGCACGAGCTTTCAGTAGGACAACGCCAACGCGCGGCTATAGCAACGGCAATGTCTAAAAAGCCCCAGCTCGTTTTCGCAGACGAACCGACGAGTGCATTGGATGAGGACAACGCATATTCAGTGTTGCGATATCTGCATAATTACATAGTAAGAAACCACGCAATCGCCTTGGTAGTTTCCCACGATGACCGTTTAGCGCAGTTTTGTGATCAGGTTTTGGAAATCGGGGTAAACCAATGAATTTTCGCACTGTGGAAGCGAAGATCCGTAAAAGCACATTTGTGGAGAGTATCCCGCTACTAGCTACCTCGTTTGTGCTCATCTTCTTTATCTGCCTGTTAGTCTCCACAGTAGCGGCGGACAAGGTAGCCGAATCTATGGCAATGGGGATGATGTATTCGGCTCTCGTATCGATCATCCCCTTTGCTCTGGCACTCAAATATTGCTTAAGGCATGTGGTGGAGGGGAGGCGCCACCACTATGAGGCCCTTCGTTTATTTGGGTTAGCATTAAAACGAATTCGGCGAGCGTTATTTCTTGAGCTACTTATAGTCTATTTTTTCTTTTCAATAGTTAGCGCAGTTCTGGTTCCAGTGCTAATGAAGCCAATCTTCCTAGTTCTATATTCGGATTTTGGCATTGATCTTCCGCAAGGACTTCCTTCACCGCTGCTCGTCGCTGTGATCTCATGGTGTGCGATCGCTTGCCTGAGTTTCGTTCTTTTCCAACAGGAGACGAGAGTTTTGGAAGATTTGAGCCAAAGCCCAGCTCGCATAGATCCAAACCCAAGGAATCCGCGGGCTGCAGAACTCCTTCGATATCCACTAGGGATAGCAGCAAGTGTTGTATTGCTGGTGGGATTTGTGGCGATGCCCCAGGCGGATCCGTCTAGTAGATGGCCGTTGATTTTCATCTACTGCGTCCCCTTCTTGGTGAGTGCTGCTTCTGTATTTTTCTACGCAGTTGTTTTATACTTCGCCGAATATCTCTCCCTCAAGATTAGGGGATGGGATCCTCCGATTTTGGGAGTCCGGTATGCGCGGTCTTTTGTCGCCACTACTACATTGCGGGTCTCTTGTGTTTTTATCTTGTTTCCCATCATTCTTTTTATTGTGAATGATTCAGCCCTCTACTCAGCAAGAGGAGAATTAGCTGACAATGTAAGGAACGTCTATGTAGGGGCGCCACAGGATGGACAAACTATCAGTACATCCGCTGCTAAAAATATTTGTCAGGATCACGCCGCTGATTGCCTAGGAGTTCTTAGCTGGGTTCCTGCTGTCCAAGACTCGGGAGAGCTCCAGCCTTCCACCATGGAAGAAGGCGCTGTCTTTGCGCTGGTAGAAGATCGGGACGGAGCAGTAAGCTCCTTGGTCAAAGACAGAGAAGTAGTTGAGACGGAACCCCTATCTCCCTTTGATCAAACGTGGATGCGGCCATGGGATAAAAACTTTAATTCTGAAGTAGATCCTTCTTGGGGAAGGGGCGAAAGGCAGGACGAAGGTTATGCTGTAGTTATTTTTTCGAAGCAAGTGGAGTTGAGCGACAGCCAAGCGATGGAGGTTGTAGGTGCTCAGCAATGGGCAGAAAACCTACCTTCAACGTTGCTTTACGGTCCAAACGGTACTGGTACAAGCGAATTTATCCCGTTGTTCGCCTACGTGATTGTTGGGGGAGCAGTTCTCATCTTCGGACTGGCGTTGGCTCAACAAGGTCGACTTATTCGCTTCACTAAGACCATTTGGGAACAAGGTGTCTCAGTTGCTGAAGCGCACAGGAACAGGAAATTGGCTAATTGTTTGCCTTCGGCTTTTGCTTTGGCCTTATCGCTAGGATCAGCCGCTCTACTGGGCACATATATGCATTCTTATATAGCGCATAAACTTGTACTGCACTTTCCAGCTGTCCCGGTTGGACTCATACTTTTCTTGGTGGTGGTTGTGGGCTTGGCTGCTGTGGGCAGCAACTTTGTGAAAGGCCCGCAGCCTGCTAAAAACTAGGCGGCCACGTTGCTCACCCCAAAGGCCAGTTCACGGAATAAGCTTGGGTCGTGTCCTATTCTTATTCCGCGCCCGACTTCGCCCGCTTGGCCGATGAAAAGCCGAAGGGCTCAGCTTTCCATACCGTGGAAGAACATCGCGGCGTATTCGCCCGCGACCGCGCCCGTGTGCTGCATTCGGCAGCCCTGCGGCGCTTGGCCGATAAAACTCAGGTCGTCGGCCCGCGCGATGGCGATACTCCACGCACCCGCCTGACCCACTCGCTGGAGGTCGGCCAAATCGCGCGCAGTATCGGTGCTGGGCTCGGACTCGATCCTGACCTATGCGATATGGCAGGGCTCACCCATGACATCGGCCACCCACCCTATGGACACAACGGCGAGAATGCGCTCAATGAGGTTGCCCTTAATGGTTTCGAGGGCAACGCGCAGACCCTGCGTATCCTCACCCGTCTAGAGCCCAAAGTCATCGTGGACGATGCCCATGGCCAGCCGCAAAGCTATGGTCTCAACCTCACCCGTGCCGCCCTCGACGGTGCCTGCAAGTACCCTTGGACCAAGACCAATCCCGATGGCAGCACCAACCGCAAATACGGTGCCTATGACGAGGACGCGGATCTGCTCGAGTGGCTGCGCGAGGGCCATAGCGATAATCGCAAGTGCATCGAGGCCCAAGTCATGGACTGGTCCGATGACATCGCCTACTCCGTACATGACGTGGAAGATGGCATTATCTCCCGGCGCATCTCCCTTAACGTCCTTTGGGACCTAGTTGAGCTAGCCCAGCTGGCAGAAAAGGGCGCTAAAGCCTTTGGCGGCACGGCCGACGAGCTCTTGGAGGCGGCCGATAGCCTGCGCAACTTAAGCGTCATCAACGCCATCGGCGATTTCGACTACTCTCTGCGCGACTATGCCAACCTCAAAAAGATGACCTCGGAGCTCGTGGGCCGCTACGTCGGCGCCACTATCGGCACAACCAGCGAGGCTAATTCCGAGCTCATCACCTCCAATACCCTTGGCCGCATGCACGGTGACCTCGTTGTCCCCAAAAAGGCCGAGGCCGAGGTCAAGCTGCTGAAAACCATCGCCGTCCTCTACGTCATGGATGAGCCCGCCCACCTTGCACGCCAAGACCGCCAGCGCGAGCGCATCTACCGCGTCTACGACTACCTCGTCGCCGGCGCCCCCGGTTCCCTCGATGCCACCTTCCGGCTGTGGTGGGAACAAGCCGATACCGACGCCGCCCGCGACCGCGCCATCATCGACCAGATTGCCTCCATGACCGAGTCCCGCCTCGAGCGCTTGGCCCGCCGGAGCGCGGAGCTGTCTGGGTTTTTGAGTTAGCTAGTGAGTGAGTCTGTATTCACTGTTCTCTAAATCAATTCGGTTAGGTGTCTTAGGATAGGACTGTGAGAGTGCCTATTAGCATAGGATTCTGTATATAATTCGGGGCCATGGGTGCTGAAGAGTTTAGGGTTGTGCTGTCTGCGATAGTCCCTTTTTTGGTGTTCTTTTTGAAAGAAACAACACTGTCTCAGCAGATGGAAAAGCTGGAAAAGCTCATAGATCTTTTTCATATATATCGAGCTATCGAGGGGCCGAAGGGAGAAAAACCTTCAAAAACTGCATCCGAAAAAGTTGGGAACGATAAGAATGCGGTAATTTCGGTTGCAATATCAGAGCAGCTTCTTACTACTTATATCATTGCTACTCTCGGGTTATGGACCTTAGCGGTTATGTTGGCTTCTTCCCTAATGGGATTGGTGGTCGTAATCATTTTGGTCCGTTTTCGTCTGTTTGTGAATGTAGACAAGCTAGCTTTCCTAAATAGCTTTTGGGGCGATCTTGTTGTCATTATTGTTGCTGAATTAATTGTTATCGCTTTGAAC
>JALXWS010000016.1 GCA_025144025.1 Corynebacterium sp. p3-SID1241
GCGCGCGCCCGACTTCTTGCCAGCAGCCTGGCCTGGCTTTGGTGCGCCTTGACCGGGCTTGGGCGCAGCGGACTTAGCGCCCGGCTTCGGTGTCGGAGCACTGGGCTTTGGCGCCGCCGGCTTTGCACCGGGCTTAGCTGCGGCTTGACCTGGCTTTGGTGCGCCTTGGCCAGGCTTAGGCGCAGCAGACTTTCCTGCACCAGAAGTGGCCGCACCCGGCTTCGGGGTGGCTGACTTAGCGCCTGGTTTGGGCGCAGCGGACTTGGCGCCTGGTTTAGGTGCGCTAGCCTTTGCGGTGCTCTTAGCAGCACCCTTGGCAGCTTTATTGTCCTGCTTCTTCTCGGCAGCATCATCGCCACCGGACTGTGCTTCATAATGAGCTCGCATCTTCTTGACCACCGGTGGTTCGATGGTGGAAGAAGCAGTCTTTACAAACTCACCCTGTTCCTTCAGAGTGGCGAGCAGTTCCTTGCTGGTTACTCCGAGCTGTTTTGCCAGCTCGTGAACACGTAGCTTTCCGGGCACTTGTCTCCTCTTGGTATCGACTAGGAGCCAAGGCCGCGGAAACTGGCCTGACCCCTAGTTAGGTTTGTTGGACTTTCATCGCTGATGCTTCATCGTTGTGCGCTCATCAGTGTTCGGTCTTCCTTTGTAACTCTGGTTCGTACGACTCTAACGCGGAACCTCCCGCATTCGGTACCTGTTCGCTGTGCGCATCCAAGTACCGACGTACCTGACCTGTGTCCACGGGTGCGGACGTGCGAAGCGCGCGCTTGAAGGCGCGTTTGCGCTCCGCCAGCTCGAGTGCAGAAAGAGTGGGGATGATCCAGGCCCCACGGCCGAGAAGCCGGCGGTGCGGATCCGCCACCAGACGACGCCCCTGCGGATCAGTGCGGTCGATGACCACCCGAAGCAAGTCCGTGTCTGGCAGGCGGCGGCGAGTAGCGATACAGGTCCGGAGTCTTTGCCTCTCAGACATCCAACTCCTTACTTTTTGCGTCGCCACTAAGCCCCCATTCTGCAACTGGGCCGTTTACTAGCCTACGCTACAAAAGCGCAGATCCTTAATTAGCGTCAGCGTCCGAATGAATATCGATCTTCCAGCCGGTCAAACGGGCAGCTAGGCGTGCATTTTGCCCCTCTTTGCCAATGGCTAGGGACAGCTGATAGTCCGGTACTACCACGCGAGCAACTTGCGCCTCATTGTCCACCACGGTGACCTTAACCACCTTCGAGGGAGCCAAGGCATTGCCCACGTAAACCGTGGGATCCTCGCTGTAGTCAATGATGTCGATCTTTTCGCCACCGAGCTGGCGCATGATGTTATTGACGCGCTGACCGCGCGGGCCGATGCAGGCACCCTTAGCGTTCAAGCCCTTGGCATGCCCGATGACGGCCACCTTGGAGCGGTGGCCCGCCTCACGGGCGATGGCAATCATTTCTACGGTGCCATCGGCCACCTCTGGAACTTCGAGTTCAAAGAGACCACGGACCAATTCTGGGTGGGTACGCGAAAGGTTAATCTGCACCTGAGCGCCGTTGCGGTTTACGCCTACAACATAGGCCTTAATACGGTCACCGTGCTCGAGCTTTTCCCCCGGAATCTGCTCGGCCGGCAGCAAAATGCCGTCCTGGGATTCCAACTCAGATCCTAGCTGGACCACGACAATGCCGCGGGCATTAGCGCGCGCATCGCGCTGGACAATGCCGCTGACCACGCGGCCGGAAAGTTCCGAGTAGGAATCATAGGTGCGCTCCGCCTCGGCCTCGCGCAGCTTGCGAAGGATAGCCTCGCGCACTGCCGGTGCACCTACACGTCCAAAGTTTTCCGGGGTGTCATCGTATTCGGTAGTTACTTCCCCAGTTTCTGGGTCACGCTCCGAGACAATGACGCTGACTGCACCGGTAGTGGCATCGATATCGACGCGGGACTTGGCGCCTTCTACCTTGCCGCCAGCATTGGACTCGCGGTAGTCAAGGTAGGAATACAACAAGGCACCCGCAATCGCTTCCAGAAGGTCCTTTACAGGGACATTGCGCTCGGATTCGATTGTACGAAGTGCCTCAAGATCAATATTCACTTGTCATTCCTCTCGGTTGCCGGTTAATTTACGGCTTCTTCAAACGTCTTTTGCACTGCCACCAGCTCCTGATCGGACGGCTGTGCAAATTCAATTTCTACCACTGCGCGGGCAATGTTTTCCAATCGTTCGGCCCGCGTCTGCACGTCCTTTTTGCTTGCCGTGATAAGAATTACGGCATCGGCGGCGTCGTTAAGCGCGCCAATGCGCGCTGTCTGGGTTTTGCCATCGCCAAGATCGAAGGAAACCTTGCGCCCGCGGTTGCGGCGCCAGTGGCGCGGTGCAGTCAGCGGCAGATCCACACCGGGGGTGGAAACCTCCAGGGTGTATCCGGCACCAAAGTTGAGTTCCCCTTGCGCTTCCTTGTCATCAAAGAAGGCGGAAATCTCGTTGGATACTTCCTCCAGTACATCGGAGCTAGGACGTGTGTCCCCATCAATGCGAATGATCACCTGGGACCTCTTGCCCGCTTTGGTGGTTTTTATGTCTTCTACATCCAGCCCCATTTCAGCTACCTTTGGCTGCAGGAGTTTGGTCAATTGTTGTGCATCTGGGAAAGCCATGCCCACTAGCCTACGTGCTACGAGGTACAGTCTTTTGGGTGAACCGCCGACGCATTGCTTTGACCCTCGTAGCCTCAACCGCCACCCTGCCCGCTTTAGCGGGGTGCCAAGCGGTCGATTCCGTCGTCGACTATTTCGGCCCACGGCCGGAAAACAGACTGTTGGCGCTTGCCGACGCCGCCGCAACCGACGCCCTTACTCTAAGCGGCGTCGACGACCATGCCGCCGACCTGCGCAACTCACAAGCCGATGCGCTTTATGCCGAAATTGCGCGCCTGTGCGGCACCAATGACGCCGGCAATGCCCCACGGTCCTGCGAGGTAGAGCGACCCACCAAAGCCAACCGCGCTGCGGATTCTGGCGAAATCATGGAAAATGCCGCCTCCGCGACTACCGCAGCAGCCGATGAGGTCACCGTGGAGTCGCGCGCGCTGGTAACCGAACAAGCCATCGCGCTCAATGCTTGGCTTCCCGGCGATGCCCCCGATATCCCAGAGCTTTCTCAACCGGAGCAAAAGAGCGCAGCCGATCTGCTCAGCTGGGAGTATGAGCAGGCCTTCGGTCTGGATTTCGCACGAGCCTACGTAGGCCCCGAACACGAAGATAGTGTGGATCACCGCTTAGAGGTCCACCACCGCCGCATCGATGCCCTCCAGGAGTCATTGAGTCGGTATGGAAACCTGCCGCAACCCGAGCCGGCTTACTCCTCCGGTGACCAGGATCTCCCCCATGATTCCGCGTCTGCGCTGGGCTTTATAGGCGACCTTGCCGAGCAGGACGGCCGCAAGTGGTACGCTGCCGCTTCGCAGGCTGCGCAAGAAGAAACACCGGATCAAGAATGGGTTACGTGGCTCATCGGCATCGCGGCCGAGTCGCACGGAATGCGATAAGACAGGCTGACCGCCTATAAATCCCCTGAACACTAATCAGCGAAATTGCAGCGACCTTTACGGCATAATGCATTGCTTTCGCTCCGCAAGCGTGCGTAGGTTGGTGCACCATGAGCTTGCAGGAGATACCGCAAGCTAAACAGACACAAAGAGAAGGAGTTTCCTCTCAATGCGTTCTAAGAAGACCATTTTGACCGTTTCCGCCGCAGCGCTGGGCCTTGCTGGACTCGCCGCACCCGCCGCTACCGCAGCACCGGCGAGCGCCTGGGATCAGGTAGCCGCCTGCGAGTCCGGCGGTGACTGGCACATCAATACAGGAAACGGTTACCAGGGTGGCCTGCAATTCAACCCGCAGACTTGGGCTGCCAACGGCGGCACCCAGTACGCCCCTACCGCTGACCAGGCAACCCGCGAGCAGCAGATTGCCGTGGCCGAAAGCGTCTTGGCTACCCAGGGTGCTGGCGCATGGCCTAACTGCGGCGGCCCAGTCGCCGGCTAGTCTCTACCTCCGACGCGCTACATAAAGCCGGCCTCCTCCCTCACTCCGCGGGATTGCCGCGGAACTGGGAAGAGGCCGGCTTTTGTGCTGGACTTGGCTAGCTAGGACGCAGCCGTCTGGATAACCTTAGGCCTCGTGCTTAGCGATATTCCAGGCGTACAGCATGAGTAGCACCTGCAGCGGCTGGCGAATAATGTGATAGAGCTTCTTTGGCCACCCGGACTTGCGCTCGATCCACGCGTGGTACATATTGGCCGGCCACACCGCAGCAAAGAGGGCCAGCGCAGAAGCACCGCCGAACCCTCGGGTGGCGCGGCGGCGCAGCAATGCACCCGTCACTATCTCCCAAAGACCAGAAGCAAAGTTATAAAAGCGCGCGGAACCAGGAAGTTGCGGCGGGACGATGGATTCGAAAGTCTTCGCCTTCACGAAGTGCAGTACACCCATTGTGGATAGAACCGCGGAAAGCCCATTTTTCTGAAGATTCATGCCTTCCACGCTACCCCGCCGCGCAGCCTTGCGTGCCCCTCTACCCGCGCACGAGCTCCAGGATCTTATTCACAATCTCCTCGGCTGGAACCTCAAGGGTCTCGCCGCCACGGATGCGCAGCTCAATTTTTCCTTCCTTGAAGGCACGGCCCAGAATTGCCACGAACGGCATGCCGAGCAGCTCTGCATCCTTGAACTTCACACCTGGCGAGACCTTTGGGCGGTCGTCAAATAGCACCTCAAGGCCCTTAGCAGATAGCTCTTCTACCAGCTTGTCGCCGGCCTCCATGGCTGCCGCATCCTTATTCGCCACGGCTACGTGTACCTGGTACGGCGCAACAGCTACCGGCCAGTTGAGGCCCTTGTCATCGTGGCGCTGCTCCGCTAGGACGGCCAGCATGCGAGTAATGCCAATGCCATAGGAGCCCATGGTAGGAACCGCCCGCTTGCCATTTTCATCCAAGATTTGCACGTCGAAGGCCTCGGTGTACTTGCGCCCCAGCTGGAAGATGTGGCCAAGTTCGATGCCACGCTCCAGGGTTAAAGTGCCCTGGTTATCTGGGGCAAGGTCGCCTTCCTTGACTTCTGCGGCCTCAATGAACTCATCCACGGTGAAATCGCGGCCGGCCACGCAGCTAACCACGTGTCGCTCGCTCGCGTCAGCGCCGGTGATCCACGCTGTACCCTTGACCACGCGCGGATCGGCCATGACTTTGATGTCATTGTCATTTAGCGCACGCGGGCCAACATAGCCTTTGACTAGGAAATCATTGTCCGCGAAGTCCTTATCCCCTGCCAGTTCAAATTCCACCGGCTCGAGTGCGGCTTCAAGTCGCTTTTCATCCAGCTCGCGATCACCAGGGATGAGCACGGCGGCCAACTCGGTCTCACGCTCCTCGCTCTCAGCGGCCGGGTGGAATAGCTTCACCATCATGCATTTGAGGGTGTCTGCGGCGGTGACCTCGCGGCCGTCGACGGTAATGCCCGCACTCTGGGCCCATTCGACAAGAGCCTCAATGGTCTCTGTACCTGGGCAGTCGTACTCCTGAGCCTCCGGCTGGCCCTCGATGTCCTTCTCCGCCGGTGCTGGGGTCACCACGGCCTCGACATTGGCCGCATAGTCGCCCTCGGTGGAGCGCACAAAAGTATCCTCGCCCACCTCAGAGACGGCGAGGAATTCTTCGGAGGCAGAACCGCCCATCGCGCCAGAGGTGGCCTTACAGATGGCGTAATCAATCTCTAGGCGGTTGAAGATATTCTGATACGCCTTGCGGTGGCGGCCGTAGGACTCGTCCAAGCCCTCATCGGCCATGTCGAAGGAATAGGAATCTTTCATGGTGAACTCACGGCCGCGCAGCACACCAGCGCGGGGGCGCTCCTCGTCGCGGTACTTGGTCTGAATCTGGTACAGCGTAACCGGGAAATCCTTATAAGAGGAGTACATATCCTTGACCGCGTTGGCGAACATTTCCTCGTGGGTAGGGCCAAGCAGCATATCTGCGTTCTTGCGGTCTTTCAGGCGGAAGAGGTTATCGCCGTATTCAACCCAACGGTTGGTTTTCTCATAAGGCTCGCGCGGCAGCAAGGCGGGAAACAGCATTTCTTGGCCGCCAATGGCATCCATTTCCTGACGGACTACGTCTTCAATCTTGCGCAGGGTACGCAGGCCCAACGGCAGCCAGGTATAAACGCCCGGCGCGACACGGCGTACATATCCGGCGCGCACCAGCAGCTTGTGGCTAGGGACCTCGGCATCGGCGGGGTCCTCACGAAGGGTACGGAGAAATAGTTCAGAAAGGCGGGTAATCATGCACAAAAATATACCCCGCTACCCTGTATATATGCTCATTATCCTCCCTCCTTCAGAAACTAAGGCTCACGGCGGTACGGGACAACCCCTTGACTTTAGCCAGCTGTCCTTTCCGGTATTGAACGATGCCCGGCGCGAAATTGCAGCTGAGCTGCAGTCTCTTCCGGTAGATGAAGCAATGGAGGTGCTAAAGCTTTCGGAAAAGCTGCGCGGTGAGGCTGAGTCTAATCAGGGACTCTTTACCACCCCCACCATGCCGGCCGTGTTGCGATATACCGGAGTGCTATTTGATGCCTTGGATGCTCCTAGCCTTCCCACGTGGGATCGCCTTTCTATTGGCGACGCCCTCTTTGGCGTCCTCCGCGCCAGCGACCCTATCCCCCATTACCGGCTCTCGGGTGGCACAAAACTGGGTGGACGGACCCTGAAGTCGCGCTGGAAAAAACAAATTACACAAGCCTTGGAGAAGGTAGACGAGCTTATTGTCGATCTTCGCTCGGGTACATACCAGCAATTGGGCCGGGTAAAGGATGCGGTAACGGTACGGGTGGAAAGCGTGCAAGAAGATGGATCACGCAAGGTGGTCAGCCACTTCAATAAGCACTACAAGGGCCTTTTAGCCCGCAAGTTAGCGCTCTCGCCTGCTGACGCCTATAGCGCCGCCGACGTTGCCGCCATCGCGCGCGCCGCGGGTATGACCATTGAAGAACCGGGTCCTGGGTCGAGGGAACTCACGCTCGTCGTCAAGCGCTAAGCCAATCGCGATCTGCTCAGCTCGGTCTGCTTAGCGCAGCTGCGGGTTATAAAGAAGGCTATTGCGTTGCAATGAGCACTCTGTCGCTACGCGAATTGAGCTGGCAACGTGCCCGGATTCGCGCAAGGGATAAAGCTGGCCTACTAACCTATCGCGCAGATCCCATGGCGAGATCGTGTTGAGGTAAATTTTGGTGCCTCCTTCGAACCCGGCAAGGGTAGAAATGCGTAGCTTAATGAGGATGCGCCATGGTTGGGCAACGTCTACATCGGCAGGCTTGTGGTGCCACTCCTCATTACAGGGCACCTCGCGGCCCACTGCAGCGTGGGCGGCGTGGACTAGGTCGCTCATGGCGCGAATTTCTTCTTCCGACTGCCGCCACGGCTCGCAGGTCGCGGACTTGGAGTAGATCTCCACTGTGGGATAGCGGTGGCCAAAGCCGGCGAAGAGGACGGCGTGATCGTTTTCCGCAATGACAAGGTTACGGCTAGCGGCATAGTTCACCGCCCACTCGTTGTACATGTTCATATTGCTGCGCAGCATCTGTACCTCTCGGTGGGAGGCCATCCCGCGATCATCGATGGCAACGAGCTGCTTGTGCAGGTGCTCAAAGGAGGCGCCGGCTGGCTGCAGCCAGTTTTGGAAGGCCACCACGTACGGGGCGTAGCGGTTGCGATTGTAGAGGTCCCGCATGGCATCGATAGTCAGCTGCATAAAGAGCAGGTGTTCTTCGGCGCTTAGAGTGCCCGAAGATACCAAATGCGAATCATCCTGTGCGCCGCGCTCAAAATGGCGGCCAGCCACGATGACGTCGTGACCGCCCGCGAAGAAGCCTGCCGCCTGCTCTTCAAGATCTCCCTCACTGGCTTCAGGTAGGTGCGCCGCCTTCCGCTTCGTGCGCACGATCTTGAGCACGTGCTCTCGGCCGGCAGGATCGGCAAGGTAGTTTTCCATGCGCTGGCGGGTCTCGACATCCATTTCGAAGCCGTAGTTAGCGCGCCAATAGTCATAGGAGACGATTTCAAACAGATTGGGGATGCGGCGAAAGGCCGGCACAGTGTGGCCGTATTCGCTCAAGGGCAATCCACGGACAATCCCGCCGGAAGGCAGAATACGAGCCTTTTCCGGCGGGGTATCAGTCATGCGCCCAGAGCAAAACGCGCAGCGGTGGGTGAAGTCTTCTTCGTGCAAGGGCTGCGGGTTAACCACTGGCGTGGACAGAGGGCGGTTGCCGCGGCCTGGCACGGTCCATACCTCGGTTCCAGAGAAGGGGTTGACCTGTTTGACCGTGCCATCCCGCATGGTCTGGATGGGTTCTATGCGGGCAAAAAGTGCATCACTCATGCCCACCAGCGTAGTTATTTCTGGGTACTATTTGGCGACAGAACGGCGGCGGGATACCACGCATGCACCCCCGACGCAGACTGCGAGCATTACGCCCAGAATCAAAGCCGATACGCCACGGGAATGGTCCAAGGGGCCCGAATCGCTACCCAGGACCAAGGTCTGCATATTGGCGAAGGGCAGGCAGCTCAATAACGCTTCTGCCCAGGAGGTATCAAATGCCATAAGCGCAGTTTCTAGCACAAAGAATTCCACCACGAGGATCATCGCTGCAAATGTGCCGCTACGCAAGAGAAAAGCCAGCCCCATAGCCAGCAGGCTAAAGCCGGTCCATTCCAGGTAAGCAAACACCACTCGGTTGCAGTCCGGCCACTCATAAAAGCTTGTGAAGTCAATATCGCCGCCGAATGCCGCAATCAGCAAAGTTCCCACAGCTATGCCCAGCGTGGCCGCGAGCAAGAGTGATACCAGGATGACTACGAATTGACTGAGCACTATGCCAACGCGGCGGTTGGATGAAAGATAAGACCATGCAACGGTTCCTTTTCCTAAGTCACCGCCGACCATCATCGCAGAGGCAAAGATCATCACCACCATGGCGAGGTCACTAGCAGCTAAGACATCACTGGATTGAAACTTGCCGTCCGCGGTGCCGTTGAAGTCATAGCCCCAGGCCATAAGCACGCCGCCGGCGGCCATTCCGAGTGCCACGATGGCGAGGTAGACCCAGGTAGAGCGCAGGGAAAGGAGCTTGCGGGATTCAGAAACCACAGTATTCATAGAAATCTGTCCTTAAAGGTTGAGTTGTGCGTTTAGGCGGAGCGGTAGGCCACGTGGTCGGCGGTCGCGCCGAGGTAGGCCTCTTCCAGGGAGGGCTGCTTGCGTTCCAAGCTGGAGATAAGAATGCGGTTATCCAGGCAGATGCGGCCGATGTCAGAGCCTTCTAGGCCGCGCACGCGCAGGACTTCACCGTCAAAGGTGGTCTCCGCATCGGTGCCGTGCAACAGGCGCAGGAGCTCATCGGGCTGGTCAACGATGACTTCAAGGCTTGCGCCTCCAGTTCCGTTGATGAATTCATCCATGGTGCCTTCACCCAGCAGCTTGCCTTTGCCAATGACCACAAGGCGGTCTGCGGTTAGCTGCATTTCCGAAAGCAGGTGGGAAGAGACAAGCACGGAGCAGCCGGCCTCGGCGAACTCACGGATGCGGGCACGCATCCAGTGCACGCCTTCGGGATCGAGGCCGTTGACGGGTTCATCGAGAAGCAAGTGCTTCGGCTCGCCGATAAGCGCACAGGCAAGGCCCAGGCGCTGCTTCATACCCAGCGAGTATCCGCCCACACGCTTGGTGGCTACCTGGGTAAGGCCGACGCGGTCCAAGGTGTCATCCACGTGGTCCATGGCCGCGCCCTGCAACGCAGCCATATAGCCCAGGTGGGCACGGGCGCTGCGGCCCGGGTGGAACCAGTTGGCATCCAGCAACGTGCCCACCGTTGTGGCAGGATTGGACAGTTCACGGAAAGGCGTGCCATCAAAGGTCGCGGTGCCGGAAGTCGGATTCTCTAGGCCCACGCACATGCGCATGGTGGTGGACTTGCCAGAACCATTCGGTCCGAGGAAGCCGGTGACTTGGCCGTCTGGGACCTCAAAGGAGAGGTCATCTACTGCTTTAAAGGAACGGAAGTTCTTGGAAAGGTGTGAAACTTTGAGCATGGTTTCCATCGTGCCGCCTGACCAGCACGAAGTAACCATCCTTGGGAGTGATTTAGCAGGTCATACCTAGGGATGAGACAGCAGCTCCTCCACCGAGACCACGCCATGAGTTAGGGCATACAGCACGGCATGCACACGGTCGCGCGAGCTAGTCTTAGTAAGAATATGGCGTACGTGGGTCTTAACCGTGGCCATGGATACGAACTCGCACTCCGCGATTTCGGTATTCGAATACCCCAGCGCCATCAACTTAAGGACGTCAAGCTCGCGTGGGGTGAGGTCTGCTGACGGAGGGACGGTCGGTGCCGCCACGGGCTCCACCTGGTTGGTGGGCGACTTAGAAGCAGCCTGTTCGCTGCGTAGTTGCTGCAGCACCTGGGCGGTAATGCGCGGCGAAAGCACCGCCTCGCCGGAATGCACGGTACGGATGGCGGCGAGGAGTTCTTCAGGTTCTACATCTTTCAGCAAGAACCCAGAAGCCCCGGCGGAAATGGCGCCGTGGACAAAGTCCTGATCATCGAAGGTGGTAAGCATAATGACCTGGGTCTCCGGAAACTCTGGCAGCAGCCTTTCGGTGGCGGCGATACCGTTGACGCGGGTCATCTGGACATCCATGAGCACAATATCGGCGGGCTGCGCGCGGGCGAGATCAAGCACTTCATCGCCATCGGATGCCTGCCAGGCAACTTCTAAATCCTCTTGGGAGCCGAGTAGCATAGCGAACCCGGCGCGCACGAGGGGCTGATCATCTACCAAGCCAATGTGGATGGGGCCAGTATGCGAGCATGCTGGCTGCGCAGGGTTAGTCATTGGGTACCTCCACGGTAGTAAAGAAATATCCGTCCGCAGTGCGGGTCTCAACGCTGCCACCATAGGCCTTGACGCGCTCACTCATTCCGATGAGGCCGTAGCCAGGATTGTGACTATTCGGCGTACGAGCGGCCGGGTTATCGGCGTTAAGTACTAAGCCATTTCCGGTAGAGCGAAAGCGCAGTACTCCCCTTTTATCACGCGAATGCTTGATCATATTGGTCAAAAGTTCTTGCACCACGCGGTAGACGGTGAACTGGTATAGCTCGTCGCTTTCGGTCGGCAGATCCTCCAGCCCGTGCACAATGATATCGAAACCGGTCCGGCGCGCTTCCGAAATAAGTCCTGCAATATCGCTTGCACCAGGCGCCTTGGTATCGGCGCGGGAATCGCCATCACGCAATACGGAGAGCAAACCGCGCATCTGTTTGAGGGAATCGCGGGAGGTAGAGGCGATGGTCTCCAAAGCTTCTGTGGCTGCGGCGGGATTCTTTGCGGCGGCGAACCGGGCGCCGTCGGCAAGCGCAATGACCCCAGCGAGGTTGTGTGCCACGATGTCATGCATTTCGCGAGCAATGCGGTTGCGCTCTACTGCGCCGGCCATCTCCGCGCGCTCAATAAGCAGCTGCTGGTCTTCGCGTTTTTTCCGGTCATTGGTGCCAAGGAGGAAGAAAAAGCCCATAACCGGCCATGCGACAATAACGACTGAGGCGAAAGAAGCTAGGGGGTCAATCTGTTCCCCTTCGAGCCCAAAATCAATACCGCTAAAAACTGAGTTGCCAAAGTGCTGCGCCCAAGCAGCAAAAAGGGTGCCTACCCCTATCCAGGCAATCCACACCCGGTGCAGGCGCTTCGGGGAATGCGCCCCGATGAGGAAAACGCAATAGGCCAAGGGAAAAGTATGGACGTTACTTAACGCGGCTAGCGGGGTGAAAAGGCACAAGGTAAAAACTATGGCGAGCGCGCCTATTGCCTTCTCCTTTAACTTAGGGTGCAGCCACAACGCCAGTGGGACAACCGTGCCATAAAGAACAAGGACGATTTTTTGAAAAAGGGAATGCCTGTCCATCACATCGGAAGCATAAGGATCAGCAGACATCCAGGAGAATAACGGAATGATAATTCTCCACGGCGGGCCCACCCACGCGCGAATGGTATCCGGCCATAATTTCTTCATGGCTTTCTAGGTTAGCGCAGGCTCTGCGCAATCGTCCTCATCCCTAGGGCTGACTAGACTGGCGTGCATGCAGTACGAGTTCTTTGAGGTTGATGTGTTTGCCACCGGCCCTTTCAACGGCAATGCCCTAGCGGTGATAGCCGGCGCTGATGGGCTTAGCGCCCAGCAGATGCAAGCAATCGCGAACTGGACCAACTTTTCTGAGACCACTTTCTTGCTCGAACCTAGCCATGCTGAAGCTGACTACCGAGTGCGCATTTTCACCCCCTACGAAGAGTTCGACTTCGCCGGCCACCCCACCTTGGGCAGTGCTGCCGCGTGGCGAGCGCTGGGCAATGAGCCACAGGAAAAAGGACGGATAGTCCAAGAATGCGGCGTGGGCCTAGTTACCGTCCGCGAAGAGGACGCAGTCTTTTCTTTCGCTACCCCGCCACTGCGCCGCGAGGGACCACTGACCGCAGCAGAGCTAGAGGAAGCGTGCGCCGGGTTGGGCCTTGAAAGCGCAGACATTGTGGACCACGGGTGGGTGGACAATGGCCCGGGCTGGCGCCTGCTCCAATTACGTGATGCCGACGCGGTGCGCGCGGTTAAGCCGCGGGCCAAGCGTCCCAAGGTCGGCATTGTAGGACTTAATCCCAACGCCACAAAGAGCGAGCCGACCTATGAGGTTCGGGCCTTTACCACGCAATTCGAAGACCCAGTCACCGGTTCTTTCAATGGCGGCGCCGCACAGTTTATGCGCTCACGCAACTTGGTGCCGTCGCGTTATACCGCAGCGCAAGGCAGCCAGGTAGGCCGTGCGGGCGAAGTATTTATCAACGATGATGGCACGGATATCTGGGTGGGTGGTCGCGCCCAGATTCGCGTGCGCGGAACACTGGAGGTCTAAATGCAGCTACACCACGATTTTGCGCAGAAGCTTCCCCACCTAGTCCGCTCCACCGAGGGCGAAGAGCAGCCACACCCAGAGTTGGTCATCCTCAACGAGGAACTCGCCATGGAATTGGGATTCGACCCTGACTGGCTGCGCTCATCCGAAGGCCTCGAGTTCCTCACCGGCCGCGCGGGCGGCCACGCCATGGCCTATTCCGGCTTCCAATTCGGTGCGTTTAATCCGCAGATGGGAGACGGCCGGGCTATGCTCTTAGGCGAAGTGGAAAAGGACGGCCAGCTCTGGGACTTGCATGCCAAGGGAACCGGACTGACTCCATATTCCCGCCTCGGGTCCGATGGCCGCGGAACGCTGTCTTCCATGCTGCGCGAGTACCTAATCTCTGAGGCCATGCATGCTTTAGGTGTGCCCACCACCCGAGCACTGGCGGTCATCTCCACCGGCCGGCCCATCCAACGCGGGCATGTGCAACCGGCCGGCATCGTGGTGCGCGTTGCCGCTAGCCATATTCGCGTGGGCACCTTTCATCTAGCCGCCCAGACGGATTACACCCGCCAGCTGGCCGATTATGCCATAGCTCGCCACTACCCTGGCTCGGACTACCAGGAATTTTTCACCCAAGTGATGGATACGCAGATCCGCACCGTGTCCCAATGGATGCGCTTGGGCTTTATCCACGGCGTGATGAATACGGATAACACCACCATCTCCGGCGAAACCATAGACTATGGTCCTTGTGCCTTTATGGAGGTATACTCCCCTGACACGGTCTTTTCCAGCATCGATAGGCAAGGCCGTTATGCTTTTGGCAATCAACCCTCCATCCTGGGATGGAATCTGGCTCGCTTGGCTGAATCCCTCCTGCCGCTCTTTGACATGGACATGAATAAGGCCATGGACTTCGCCCAAGAAACCATCAACGGCTATACAGATCGCTTTGAGCACCACCGCAATAAAGATTTAGCGAGGGCTTTGGACACCTCTCTGGAGATCGCTTCTTCCTATTCCGCTGCTATGCGGCTCAATGGTCCAGATATCACGCTGGCCCATCGCGCTCTTGCCGACGCCGCCGCGGGCCACCCCACCCCCGCCCGCGAGCTCCTTCCCGAGGGCGACTTCGTGGATGAGTACCTAACGTCCTCTCCCGATCCTTCCCGTGTTGATAGCGCCATGCCGCGAGTTATCCCCCGCAACCTTGCGGTAGAAGCCGCATTGAGCTCTGCCGAGCGTGGCGAGATGGGCCCCTTCCGTGAGATCCTCCATGCAGTCACCCATCCTTGGTATCCGCACCCTTCATTCGAAGCGCCGGATCCTCTTGGGCTCAAAGGCTATCTCACCTACTGCGGTACTTAATCTGTCCCCACCTTGCCCAAGGCTCACGAAGCCCCTACACCACAACGGCGGCGGTGCAGGGGCAAACGAGGCAGAAGCTGGCTTTAGCGATCCAGCTTCAGGGTCTTCTGGGTGTACTCCCACATTTCGTCATACAGCTTCTTGTCATTGCGCAGTTTAATGCCATAAGACGGAACCATCTCGCGGATCTTATCTGCCCAATCGATCATGTGCTCACCGAAGCAACGCTCCAGCAACTCCAACATGACGGCTGGGGTGATAGAGGCGCCCGGGGAAGCGCCGAGCAGACCGGCGATATTGCCCTCTTGGTTATTAACCAGGGTGGTACCAAACTCAAGAGAACCGAACTGCGGAGCACCTGCAGGCTTGATCACCTGAACACGCTGGCCAGCAACGACGGTCTCCCAGTCGCTTTCCTTTGCCTCCGGTACGTACTCCCGCAGGGCTTCCACGCGGTCGGAGAAGTCCTTGCGTACTTCATCCACTAGATACTTAGTCAGTCCGAACTCCTGAACCGCCACACCAAGGTAGGAGGTGATGTTATCTGGGCGGATGGACTTGAACAGGTCCAGGTAGCTTCCCTTCTTCAGGAACTTCGGGCTCCAGCCGCCGTACGGACCGAAGAGCAGCCCCTTCTCGCCATCGATGACACGGGTGTCCAGGTGCGGCACGGACATTGGCGGAGCGCCCACAGCAGCCTTGCCGTAAACCTTGGCCTGGTGCTGCTCAACCAGCTCCGGGTTCTTGGAGCGCAGCCACAAACCGGAAACCGGGAAGCCAGCAAAACCGGCTACTTCCTTCACCTTGGCCTTGCGCAGTAGATCGAGAGCATAACCGCCGGCACCAACGAAAACGAATTTGGCCTTGACCACAGTGATGTCGTCGGTGTGCTTGTTCTTCGAGTACACCTTCCACGCAGAGCCATCGCGCTTGATATCGGTGACCTCGTGGCCGTAGCGGATCTCGGTACCGGAGGCCTTAGCCGCGGTCAGGAACTGCTTGGTCAGCGCACCAAAGTTAACGTCAGTGCCAGCATCGGTCCAGGAGATGGCTACCTTATTGGAGAAATCGCGGCCCTGTGCCATCAACGGCAGCTTCTCCGCAAAGACCGAATCATCAGCGGAGAACTGCATGCCCGGGAACATGTGCTTCTCGCTCAACACGTCATAGCGGCGCTTAAGGTAGTCCACCTGGATTTCACCTTGAGCAAAGGATACGTGAGGAACTGGGTTAATGAATTCGCTCGGGTCGGTCAGAATACCGTTGTTGAGCTGGTGGGACCAGAACTGGCGAGACTTCTGGAACTTTTCATTAATGCCCAGAGCCTTGGAGATATCGATGCGACCATTCTTCTCCGGGGTGTAGTTCAGCTCGCACAGTGCAGAGTGTCCAGTACCAGCATTATTCCACGGGGAGGAAGACTCCAATGCGGGGCCATCTAGGCGCTCAAAGATCATCTGAGTCCAGCTGGGCTCCAACTCGCGGAGCATAGCACCCAGGGTGGCGCTCATGATGCCGGCACCAATGAGTGCTACATCGACCTCGTCTACAACCTGTGCTGTCTTCTTAGCGGAGGACACTGTGTTATTACCCCTTCGAATTGAAAATAGATATCCATCGGCGTGGTCTACGCCTTGATTTATAGCGCTTAGCGCCCCGCGCTGCCTTAGTTGCACTATGACAACCTGGCAGTGCGTCACGCATTAAGGCCTTACTCTACGCTTTTCTTATTCAATTTGGGATTTCTCCCCCAGACCAGTGACAAAAATGTGAGAGTTTCCGCCCCCACTATTTACACCCCAGCACCAACACCATAAGTCCTTCATTACACCTAGAATCGAGGCATGGTTACACACTCCCCAGTATGGGGCCCAGACAAACTCGGTCCCGACTATGAAGCTGCCACCATTGGTTTGGGCGCAGACCCCGACGGCGAGGGCAACGTGGTCACCACGCTGGTGCACTACGCGCCCCAGCAGACGGGCGATGCAGCACGAGAGCCATCCGCTGCCTCGTCGCGCCCGGCACTGGTGTGGCTCCACGGCATGACCGATTATTTTTTCCATACCCACGTAGCCGAGCACTTTGCCGCCCAAGGGTACGATTTCTATGCCGTTGACCTACGCAAGTGCGGTCGCTCGCACCGATCCGGCCAGTCATGGCACTATGTATCGGATTTGGCGTTCTACTTTGCTGATCTCACCGCTTCACTCGATGCCATCCCTAACGATGAGATTATCTTCATCGCTCACTCCACGGGTGGCTTAATCGCCCCGCTATGGATGGATCACTTGCGTCAAACTGACCAGCAACGCCACCAGCGGTTGAAGGGCCTCGTCCTCAACAGCCCCTGGCTCGACATGATGGGCGTGCCCGGCCAGGTTCTTACCCCACTAAAACCGCTCTTATACGCGCTGGGGCGCATCGCCCCCATGACTCCGCTTCCCGGTGGCAACTTCACCGCCTACGGCGAGTCCGTACATCAAGATTTCTACGGCGAGTGGGATTTTGACCTCCGCTTTAAGCCGCTGTCTGGCCATAAGAAATATGTCGGCTGGATAGCCGCAGTATTTCGGGGCTTTGACGCTATCCATAGCGGGCGTGTTGACGCCGGCGTGCCTATTCTGACGCTGCAGTCCACTCGCACTCAACTGGGCCAGCCCTATTCCGACAGCGTGAACCACGCGGATGTCATCATCGACGTTGCCCAAACGCGCCGCTGGGCAAAGGAACTCAGTGCCCACTACACCTTGCATCCCATCAAGGGTGCTAGGCACGATGTGTTCCTATCGCTTCCGGACCCGCTCCAAGAAGCTTTTGACACCTGTGACAAGTGGCTGCCCACCGTCCTCGATACTCCACAATCCACTCAGTAATTTAGCCCCTATATAAAAGGAATAAACGTGACTACTTCACACCAGTCCCACACGCCCGCTGCCGAAGAACATTTCGACCTCATTATCATTGGCACCGGCTCCGGAAACTCTATCCCTAGCCCGGATTTTGATGACCAGAAAATCGCCATCATTGAAAAGGGCACCTTCGGCGGCACCTGCCTCAACGTAGGCTGCATTCCCACCAAGATGTATGTCTATGCCGCCGACATCGCCTTGGCTGCACGCGAAGCCGGCCGGCTAGGCCTAGATGCTCAGGTCAACAGCGTGGACTGGAACTCCATTGTGGACCGCGTCTTTAACAACCGCATCGACCAGATTGCCCAAGGCGGCGAGCAGTACCGCCGCGGTGAGGAAACCCCTAATATCACCGTCTACGACGAACACGCTCGCTTTATTGGCCCCAAGACCATACAAACCGGCAACCATGTCATCAGTGGCGATCAGATCGTCATTGCTGCCGGTTCCCGACCGGTCATTCCGGAGGTTTACGCTACGTCCGGCGTCAAGTACTACACCAACGAAGACATTATGCGCATGGACCACCAGCCGGAGAGCTTAATCGTGGTGGGCGGCGGCTATATCGCGATGGAGTTTGCCCACGTCTTCGACGGCCTCGGCACCAAGGTGACCGTGGTCAACCGGTCCGAGACCTTGCTGCGCCACCTCGATGATGACATTTCCAGGCGCTTCAACCAGATTGCCCGCGACCGTTTCGATGTCCGCATTGCCACTGGCACCAAGCTCGAAAAGACCGACAACGGAGTGCGCTTGGAACTTGATAATGGAGAATCCGTAGAGGCCGAGGCTATCCTAGTTGCCACTGGGCGTACTCCCAATGGCGACCAGATGGATGTGGACAAGGCTGGCATTGGGCTGCTTGCCGACGGCCGCGTGAGCACCGACGAGTTCGGCCGCACTACCGCCGAGGGTGTATGGGCGCTTGGCGATGTCTCTTCGCCGTACATGCTCAAGCATGTAGCTAATGCTGAGGCCCGCACAGTGCAGCACAACTTGCTGCACTCAGAAGACCTCCGCCCACTGCCCCACGACAATGTCCCAGCGGCTATCTTTACCCACCCGCAAATCGCCACGGTAGGTCTGACGGAAAAACAAGCGCGCGAGAAAGGCTTCGACGTCACCGTCAAGGTACAAAAATTCGGCGATGTAGCCTACGGCTGGGCCATGGAAGATAGCACCGGTATATGCAAGCTAGTGGCAGACCGCGCTACCGGGCAGCTCCTCGGTGCTCACCTGATGGGACCTCAGGCTTCTACCTTGATCCAGCAATTGATTACCGCGATGGCCTGCAAGTTGGACATGCGGGAGTTCACTCGCAACCAATATTGGATCCATCCCGCGCTGCCAGAAGTAGTGGAAAATGCCCTTTTGGGACTGGAGTGGAAATAGTGAACTGTTACGTGATACTTCTCACATCCTTCCAGTTTCTTCCCAGGTTTTAGTGCGTTTTCCCACTTCACACCAAGGAAGCCCCATTCACAAATTCAGGCAATTCACCACCATAAAGGGGCCCAAATTAATTTAATGGATGAAATTCCGGTCGTTGACGTGCAAAAGGACGGGAGTTTTACTAAATTCACTTGGGACACCGGCTAGAGCCGAGACGAAAACGGCTACCGCGTGTTTCTGGATGCTCCCTGTACATTCAATAACACTTTGGTTTCCCAGTGTGGAAGCCTTGCAAGTACGACTTTTAAGGAATTTTGATATGCGTATCCGCAATGCAGCTATCGCTGGCGCAACCGCTCTCGCCGTTGCCTTCGGCGGCACCACCGTTGCCTCCGCTGACGAGACCGTCGACCAGAACGGCGACAACGTCACCGTAGAGCAGGCTAACCCTTCCAAGACTGGTAATGGCCAGGCCGAGGATCAGACTCCGGAAGACTACACCCCTTCCCTGTCCTCCAAGATTGGCAACAAGCTCGAGGGCGACCAGGCAGCTAACGGCGTTGGCATCTTCGGTTCTTCCAAGGACTTCTCCGGCCAGCCGGCATGGGCAAAGGTCTTCTACGGTGCAACTGTTGTAGCAGGCATTGGCGCTCTGCTCGGCGGCATCATCGGCCCTGTATACAACTTCTTCGTTCACGGCCCGTCCTTCTAAGCAACAGCCACTCGGCTTCATCAGAACTTCCGAAAGGTAATTTTCATAATGCGTAACTTCCGCACCGCAGCCGTTGCTGCTGCTACTGCTGTCACCGTAGCTTTCGGCGGCACCGCCGTTGCTTCTGCAGAATCCTCCGCCACCAACGAGAACACCACCTCCTCCTCTTCTTCCTCTAGCTCCCTGACTCAGCTGGGCAAGGACTGGGGCGCATGGTCCGAGGGCGAAGACGGCAAGCCTGTCGTTGAAGCTGACGATCAGGTCACCGGCGAAGATATGTTCGGCAAAGAGGTAGCTAAGGATATCCCTGAGTGGGCTTCCAACTGGAAGAAGGGTGCCACCGCACTGGGCATCACCTCCGTTATCGGCGCAATCATCGGTGCTTACAACTACGCTGTTTACAACGGCATCATTCCGCAGCACATCCTGGACCCAATCTTCCGCCGCTAATCACTAGCCGCAGATTGGCTCTAGATAGCTAGGGCTTGCTCGGGGCCTCGTTCTACTAAGAACGAGGCCCCTTTTGCTAGGCACAGTCACTCCAATATTGCCAATTCCTCTATGGGATGTCGGCAAGTAAGCAAAGGCCGCCTCCACTCCCCTGGTCTGGAAATGGAGGCGGCCTTCAGTTTGTTCGAGACTAGATACTAGTCCTCATCTGGAATGGTAAGGATTTCGTTGCCGTCCTCGGTAATGACGAGGGTGTGCTCAAATTGAGCGGTGAACTTGCCGTCAGTGTTTTGGACGGTCCAGTCGTCATCCCAGATCTCATAATCCAGGGAGCCGAGGTTAATCATCGGCTCAACGGTCAGGGTCATGCCTGGCTCGAGGATGTCACGGTAGACGGTCGAGTCATGGTGCAGGACAACAAGGCCGTTGTGGAAGGTCGGGCCGACGCCATGGCCGGTGAAGTCGCGCACCACGTTGTAGCCAAAGCGTTTTGCATAGGACTCAATAACGCGGCCGATGACATTGATCTCGCGGCCAGGCTTTGCGGCCTTGATGCCGCGCATGGTGGCCTCCTTGGTGCGCTCTACCAGCAGGCGGTGTTCCTCGGAGACGCTACCGGCGAGGAAAGTGGCGTTATTATCGCCGTGGACGCCATTCTTATAAGCGGTGATATCGATATTGACGATGTCGCCGTCCTCAATCACGGTGGTATCGGGGATGCCGTGGCAAACAATCTCATTGAGGGAGACGCAGCTGGACTTCGGGAAGCCGCGGTAGCCCAGCGTAGACGGGTAAGCGCCGTGGTCGCACATGTACTCGTGCGCTACGCGGTCCACGTAATCAGTGGTTACGCCCGGCTGCACGGCCTTTCCAGCCTCTTTGAGGGCGTTAGCTGCAATCTTGCAGGCCTCACGCATCTTCTCAATGACCTCTGGGGACTGGACGTAGGGCTCGCCAATGCCCTCCTGTACTTCGTCCTTCCACACGTACTCTGGTCGCTCAATGCTCTCCGGCACGGTGAGGATGGGGGTGGGCTTTCCTGGCTTTAGCTTTCCTCGATTACTCATGATTTCCCATGGTAGTCCTCCACGCCCTTAATGCAGCAGCCGGGGTCGCGAGGGCAGGCGGGGGTTCTAGCCTTCGGCTGGGGGCGCTGCCCCATCGTGTGAGCCAGAACGGTAATCGTCCACCTTTTGCAAGAAGTTGCTTGTGATATTTACCGATACATCGGAGCCGCCGCCCAAGACCACGAGGGTGGCGAAGGCAATATCGTCTTCTTCGCGGTAGCCGGTAAACCAGGCGTGCGAGCCCTCATTAATCTCGGCCTCACCGGTCTTACCGTAGATGGTGCCGCCAGCAGCCATGCTGCGTGCGGTACCGCTAGTAACCACTTGTCGCATCATGCCGCGGACGTTATCTAGCACAGGCTTTGAAATCTGCTGCGGCTTATCGGAGGCTTTGGTTTTGTGGCCTTCGATAAGCGTGGGCGTAGGCGTCTTGCCATTAGCAACCGTTGCAGAGACAAGCGCCATGCCGAAGGGGCTAGCCAAGTCGTAGCCCTGTCCGTAGCCAGCTTCAGTGCGCTCCAGTGGTTCTTTGCCCTCCGGAATGGAACCGGTAATGGTAGTAAGGCCAGGAATATCGTATTCCACCCCAAAGCCAAACTTCTTTCCCATGTCTTTCAACTCACCAGGCTTGAGCTTGGTGGAAATATCCGCGAAGGTGGTGTTGCACGATTGCGCAAAAGCTTGGCTCAGAGGCACACTGCCTAGGGCGAAGGCATTGTAGTTGGTTACCACGCGGCCAAAGATATCCATGGTGCCAGGGCACGGGACGATGGTATCGGTGTTAAGCCCCTGCTTTTCCACCCCAGCCGCGGCGGTGAGAATCTTGAAAACCGAGCCGGGCGGGTACTGACCTTGTAAGGCTACGTCGCCGTCTTCATCGGCCTTTTCGGTTTGGGCAACAGCCAAGATATCACCATTGGATGGGCGGATCGCTACCAGCATGGCTTGCGAATCCGAACGCTCGTTTACTGCTTCTTGCGCGGCGCGCTGAACATCGTAATCGAGGCCGACCTTGATCGACGGTGCAGCATTGGGTGCATGTTTTTCTACGTCCGATAGCGCCGCACCATTCTCATTGACCACAGAAATGGACCAGCCAGTTTGGCCATCAACCTCATCTTGGACAGCGGAGCGCACACGCGACATGAGATCGGGAGCCAAACCTCGGTCGCGGGTAACTAATGCCGGTTCTTCGTTAAGGCGCACGCCGTCCATGCCCTCTACTTTGGGCCGGATAGCTTTAGCCTGCTCCTCCGTAAACATGGTTACGGAAAAGAAGCCTTCTGCGTCTTCCAATTTCTTGGCTAAATCTTTGGCATCCATTTCCGCAATGGAATCATCTTGGCGGTGGGCGGCAGCCAGTGCACCGCTGATTTTTGCGGCAGTAGGGCGCACATCTTCTAACGAGCTAGTATCTACCACCAGCCGGTAGTTGAGTCCCGGACTCATCAATTCCACCCCGTTGGAAGAGACCACGCTGGCGCGCTCGGCCTCCAACGCGCGCAATTCCAGATGCTGATTCGCTCCCAAGTCAGGATGTATAAGACTCGGCTTCCAACGCACCGTCCACTGATCTTCAGTCTTGGTCAGCGTCATCTGGGTGTCATAGCTTAAGGTGCGCTCCTTGGGCAGGTCCCAGTTGACCTTGTAGTTCGCCGTAGCGAGGTTCTCGTCTTGGTCGACGCCCTCCAGCTCAATATCAAGCCCCTCAGCCTGCAGGCCGGAATAGGTGGCATCGAGGGCGGCGGTAGCGTCCGAGGGGGCATCGGTAAGCGCGGCCAAACCGTCATTATTGCGGGTTTCCATTCCCTCGAGGAATTCCTCCGCCACCGGTTCCGCGGAAACCGGCTTTGGTGTACAAGCGACCACGCTGGTGGAGGCGAGCGTGACAGTAGCAACCAGCGCGACCAACTTCTTCATGTCTTGGCACTCTAGCAGCGCAAGCACCAAAAAAGACTGCCCCACACCGAAGTGCAGAGCAGTCTAGTCAAAGTGGGTGGGCTACTGCGTTACGCGAACCTCAGCCTTGGCGCCTTCCACCGCCTCCATGCCCTGCTCATCAGCAATGCGCATGGCTTCTTCGATGAGCGTTTCCACGATCTTATCTTCTGGCACGGTGCGTACGACCTCGCCCTTCACAAAAATCTGGCCTTTGCCGTTGCCGGATGCGACGCCGAGGTCCGCATCGCGGGCCTCACCCGGGCCGTTGACAACGCAACCCATCACGGCAACACGCAGCGGGAACTCCATGCCGTCCAATCCGGCGGTAACTTCCTCCGCCAGCTTGTAAACGTCCACCTGGGCGCGGCCGCAGGACGGGCAGGAGACGATTTCCAGTTTGCGCGGGCGCAGGTTGAGCGACTGCAGAATCTGGTCGCCCACCTTGATTTCCTCCACCGGCGGGGCGGACAGGGACACGCGAATGGTATCGCCAATGCCCTCTGCCAGCAGTGCGCCGAAGGCAACCGAGGACTTGATAGTGCCCATGAACTTCGGGCCTGCCTCGGTCACGCCGAGGTGCAGCGGATAATCAGTCTTTTCCGCCAGCTGACGGTATGCCTCCACCATGAGGACCGGATCGGAGTGTTTCACGGAAATGGCAATATCGCCGTAACCATGCTCCTCAAAAAGGCCGGCTTCCCAAATGGCGGACTCTACTAGTGCCTCCGGGGTAGCCTTACCGTATTTTTCCAGCAGGCGCTTATCCAAAGAACCACCGTTGACGCCAATGCGAATAGGAATTCCCGCATCACCGGCAGCCTTGGCAACTTCCTTCACGCGACCATCGAATTCGCGAATATTGCCTGGATTGACACGAATAGCGGCACAGCCGGCATCGATAGCCTGGAAAATGTACTTAGGCTGGAAGTGGATGTCCGCAATCACCGGGATGGGAGACTTCTTGGCAATAGCCGGAAGCGCCTCGGCATCGATGGGCTTGGGGCAAGCAACGCGCACGATATCGCAGCCGGAGGCGGTCAGCTGCGCAATTTGCTGCAGCGTACCGTTAACGTCGTGCGTCTTGGTATTGGTCATAGACTGCACCGAGATCGGCGAGTCAGAGCCGACACCGACCGGGCCCACCTGCAGCTGCCGCGTCTTGCGGCGGGGGTGCAGGACGGGTGGTGGGCCGTCTGGGATTCCTAGACCGATAGGGGTCGACATGAATTCTCCTTGTTGAAGCACAGTAAGTAAATACGGTGGGTGATTAACGCCCCCACTCTAGCACTGCTTGTTTTATGCCTGAAGTGCGCACGAGAGGTTTGCGGCCGCTAGCCGAATAGCCGAATGGGGTTGACCACATCGGCAACGATAACGATAGCTCCCACTCCCATGAGCAGCGCAGCCATCGCGTAGGTCACCGGCATCAACTTGGTGTAGTCAGCAGCGCCCAAAGCGGGCTTGCCCGCAAGCTTGCGGATACCATCGCGCACCTTCTCATACCCAATGACTGCAATGTGTCCGCCATCGAAAGGTGGCAAAGGAATAAGGTTGAAAAGCGCGAGGAAGAAATTCAGCGTGGCCAGCATCATAAAAAACATAGACCACAGGGAGCGTTGCGCCAATTCCCCGCCCACGCGGGAAGCACCAACGACAGACATTGGGCCATCAGCTTCGCGCTCTTGGCCAAAGATAGAAGCCACCACTCCTGGAATCTTGCCTGGGAACTGCTTGAGACCATCGACCGTTGCGCCCAGCGAGTAAGTACTAAAACGCCAGGTTGCCGGTAGCGCGCCGACGGCGCTGTGCTTTTCGATGACGTCGATAAGCTGATTGCTCAGCCCGATAGAGCCGGCATCAACGAGTTCTCCGTCTTGGTTCAGCCGCTTAACCGTATCAAGGTGCACCGGGAAATCCTTTTCTACCCCATCGCGCTCTACCGTCAGCGTGACTGTGTCTCCAGGACGCTGCATGACCTCATCGCGCAGCTGAGTAAAAGAGTCCAGCCTCTCACCGTCGAGGGCCAAGATAATATCGCCCTCCTGAACTCCGGCCTTTCCTGCTGGGCCGGAGCCCGTGCACTTTTCCAGTTCCTGGTTTGGCTTTTGATTAGCTGAGCAGGTTACTTCACCCACACGCGGGCGAACATCCGCATCTGGGTTGGGCAGCCCGGCCGTCATCGCCACGAAGTACAAAATGACAAAGCCCAAGATCAGGTTGATGACGATTCCGCCTGCCATGACTATTACGCGCTGCCACCACGGCTTTTTATACATCGCGTGGGGTTCTTCTTCCTCGGTGAGGAATTCATCCTGGGCGGTCATGCCGGCAATATCGCAAAAGCCGCCCACCGGGAATGCCGCAAGTCCATATTCGGTATGGCCCTTCCGGAAGGAAAATAAGCGCGGCCCAAACCCAATGAAATAGCGGCGCACCCGCATGCCAAACGCGCGGGCGGTGAGCATATGGCCCGCCTCATGCAGCGCTACGGTTAGCCCAATGCCGAGGGCGAAAAGCACAATGCCCAGCAAGTTTGCCATGGTGTGAAAGCTTTCTATTCAGCCAGCGAATCAATTAGCGCATTCGCGCGCCTGCGCGCCTCGCCTTCTACCGCGAGGATTTCGTCGAGGTTAGAGACTACACCAGCAAACTGGGAAGCGGAATCAAGGATCTCCCCAACCACGTCCACAATCTCTGGGAAGTGGATACGCCCAGCCAAAAAAGCGGCTGCAGCTTCCTCGTTCGCAGCGTTATAGACAACGCCCGTTCCTTCGGAAGCGGCCCGGCGGGCAAGGTTGACGGCGGGAAACGCGGCATCGTCAAGCGGCTCAAACCGCCAGTCATGGGCTTGGGCAAAGTCCAAGGACTGCTGCGCATCCGGTACGCGGTGCGGCCAGTTTAGTGCCAAGGAGATGGGCAGCTTCATCGATGGCGGCGAGACCTGTGCGATGGTGCAACCATCCTTAAAAGTAGCCATGGAGTGAATGATGGACTGCGGGTGTACGGTGACATCAATTCGCTCTGGCTCAATATCGAAAAGTAGCGTGGCTTCAATGAGCTCAAGGCCTTTGTTGATAAGGGTCGCCGAGTTAAGCGTATTCATCTGCCCCATAGACCAGGTGGGGTGCTGCGCCGCCTGCTGCGGGGTCACCTCCCACATCTCCTCACGCGACCATCCACGGAACGGGCCACCCGAGGCCGTGAGCACGAGCTTGTCTAGCTCGCCTTCTTCCCCTGCACGCAAGCACTGCGTCATTGCGGAATGTTCTGAATCAACGGGGATGATCTGACCCGGTCGCGACGCCTGGGTTACCAGCTTACCGCCGGCGACGAGGGATTCTTTATTGGCCAGCGCTAGGAACTCACCCATTTCTAACGTCGCCAGAGTGGCCTTCAAGCCAAGCGAACCAACGAGGGCGTTGAGCACAGTATCGGCGGGAATAGAGCGCACCAACTGCTCCGCAGCGTCTTTACCCGCTAAGACCGACCCTCCCAGTGCGGCGGAGACCTCGGCGGCGGCGCTTTCATTAGCCACGGCAACGTGGTCAAACGAAAGGTTGAGGCTGCGGGCTTGTTCGATGGTCTGTTGCGGGTTCGAGCCGCCCGCAGCGATGCCCACCACGTCGAATTTGTCGGGATTATCCGCAATAACTTCTAGAGCCTGCGTGCCAATTGAACCGGTGGAACCAAGAATGAGTATTCGCTGAGTAGTCACGCATCCACCCTAGCGCCCACCGCCGCTGTATTGGCGCAGCAGGTAAGGCGCACTGCAACGGGGGTGTTTAATCGCCTTCCAAGGTGCGATGTTTTAGAATATGTAGCAGACAAATGGCATTGGTGTGCCCACTCGCCCATCGCACAGTGGAGCACACGCAGAAGCGAAGGAGAGCAAGTGTCTTCCCACAAGCCGGTACCACAGGTATTTGACGGTGTTTCCACAGAGGACGTTCCATCCGCAGGATTCGGTTGGTCGCGCATCAGCCGCTCTGGCGTGCAGATCGCCGGTTGGATTTCCGTTCTCTTCTTGATTGCCTTCAACTTTGGCAATCACAAGGGCCACGTTGAGACCGTTTGGCTCATCGCCTTGACCGTCCTCCTAGTCCTCGGCCTGCTTATCTTCGCTTTCCAGCCCAAGCTGCACCAGGTGCGCACCGTAACCGCCCGCAACCAGCCAGTGGGCCACCAGGAGCCGGACTGGGTATATGACCAGAAGACCAATACCGGTGCTTACGCGGAGCTGACTGATTCCCAGCTGCGTGCCCTAAACATTGAGCCTTCCCGCGTTGCTCACCTGCGCGTTGAGCCAGGCACCAACAACGCCACCCCGGTTTCTTCCGGCAAGCACGCACTCTAAGCTTAATAGCGCTTTAACCGCCGCCCTTCCCTGTGAAGGCCGGCGGTTTCTTTATTACCTAGCCAGGCACTTGCGCTCGGCGACGCCCCGCGGCGCAAGCAATCTCCCTGTACTCCGCAGCCGGCACGCACTCCAGCAATTACGGTGAGGTTGCTACTGTGCGCGCGACTGAACTGCTTGGCCAAGCAACAAAGCCAAGACAAACATTAGAACTACACTCGCGGGTTAAGATACCCAGTGCCCGACCTTGGAGTAGATCTCAGGCAGCGTTTCGTCCACACGTTTACCGCTGACCCGCAAGGCAACGATATAGCAAACGACGGGGACCGCGATTACTAAGACAAACCCCAACGCGAGCAATACGGAATTTGAACCGTACCCGAGGGCCATTGGGATAACACCGGGAATAATCGGGGTCCAGCCTATGAACAAGCTCAAAATGGCGCTTACGAACGCGCTGGCCGAGTAACCGGATTTATCCGCCCACATATTCCCGCCGGGCCGCGCGGTAGCAAAGGGATTAAAGGTAGTGAGAAGAAGGGATAGCCCTGCAGAAGAAATGAATATGCCCGTAGCCGCAGCGATAAAGCACACAGACTGCAGCTTGTCTGCGCTTAATATATAGAGGACTATAGCCAATATCACGAATACGATTGCCGAAAGCACCAAGTGAGCCCAGTGACGCGCGTAGAGCAGCGTACGGGGGCGGACCGGAGCAGCCAGCTTCACCCAGAGACTAGGCCCGTCATAGCCGAAATCGTTGGTAGCCAGCAATCCGCCGAAGAGACCCAAAAATAGTATGCCTAAGATGGGCAGCTCGGAATCAGAGTTGATCCCCTGGAAGATGAAAATAAGCGCAAGGATCGGTTGCATGATGATGCTGCCGATAAGGCGTGAATCGCGGAAGATATAACGAAAAGAGCGCGTAAATTCCATCGCCGCCGGACTGCGGTAGGAAAATGATCCCAATGAAAAGCGGCTGATCCCCTTGGCCTTCCCGCTGTGCTTATGCTCGGCAGCCACAAGGGTGCGGCGTTCGTACTGCAAGCACAGCAAGCGCTGCCACGCCCATGCGGCCACGCATAGCGAGACCACGGCAATAAGAAACTGCGCGATGGCTGCCACCAGCTCGCCTTGGCAAAGAGATAGTGCCCATCCAACAGGCGCGCCCAAAGGGGTCCACGCAAGAACCTCTCCCATTGTCCCCAGTGGGAAATCAGAATCCATAAGAGAAGAAAGGCGGTTCGAGCCAAAAATGAGCAAGACTACCGCCACTGAACCTAACACTTTCAGCGTAGTAGAGCTTAGCTCCGCGGCTGTGGCGCCAACATAAACCGCAAGGTCCGCGAGAACCAACGTCAGCACTAACGCAAAGATCATTCCCAGGACAAAGGGCAAGATAAGCAGAGCTTGTGCGTTGGCGGCTAAAGTCACACTTCCAATGACTGTGTACGCAATGGTCAACAGAACCGGCACCGGTGCGCGCAAGTTGAGTACCGAAGCTATTGCAAGTGCTGGAGTAATGTCTTTCAGGCGCAACGGCAACGCGGAAAGCTCGCGCGCAGATAGCTGGTTCTCCCCGCTGGGCATGATGAGCGTGATGACCAGAAAAGCGAGGGTGCCTATTGCAGGGGCGGCAGTAAGTGCATGGAAGTTTCCGGTACCAGAATCACTGGAGATATCTGCTGCCGCCAATACAGCGAGCGAGGCCATGCCGATGAGTCCGTAGAGCAACAGGCAGATTGGAATCAAGAGCGCTGAGGCATTGGACTTTAGGTTCCGCACCCACAATGTGCGATGAAGTTTTAGAAGCGTAGAGGTCATTAGAGCTAAAACTCCCCTTCCCTACGTTGCGGCTCGCCGCTATCGCGGCGCAGCCAATCAAAGGAGCCGGCATCAAATTCACTGCCGCCGGCGAAGTGGATAAAGGCATCCGTGAGGCTGCCTTCTTGGCGCACCTCCTCTACGTGCCCAGCAGATAGCACTTGGCCACCGGCAATAATGGCTACGTGGTCGCACAACCCCTCCACCAATTGCATGACATGGGAGGACAAGATAACCGTGCCACCGCGGTCAACGTAGGCACGCAGTAGTTCCTGAATGAGTTTGCCGGATACGGGATCCACGGCCTCCAAAGGCTCATCAAGAATCACAACTTCTGGGTTGTGCAATAGTGCACCAGCTAGGAGGATCTTTTTGGTCATGCCAGCGGAGTAGTCTGCAATGGGCTTATCGGCGGCGTCGGCAAGCTGCAAGGCATCCAAGAGTTGCGCGCTGCGGTGTTCCGCCTCCGTTTGATTCATGCGGCGCAATGCCCCGAGGTAGAAAAGGAATTCCGGTCCTGACAAGCGGTCGAAAACTGGAGCACCATCGATGAGAAGGCCCATTGCCGCCTTCGCTGCGATCGGGTCCTGCCAGGTATTGTGCCCGGCGATAAAAGCCTGACCACTATCTGGGCGCAGTAAGCCGCACGCCATGGTGAGCATGGTCGTCTTGCCAGCGCCATTCGGTCCGACGATGCCATAAATAGAGCCCCGCGGGATGTCGAGACTCAAGTTCGACACCGCGGGGCGCCCGGAAAAAGATTTATTTAGACCACGCACGGCAAAGGCCTGCGTGGTGGGGTCATCTGCAAGCGGCGGATAATTCGGAACAATCATATCCGCTAATCTTATCAGTTAGGCAGACTTATCCTCCCGCTCATCCGCGGCCAGCTGGCCACAGGCCGCCGCAATCTCATCGCCCTTGGTATCGCGCACAGTACATGGCACGCCTTGGGCTTGGACCCGCCGGACGAACTCGTCTTGACGGTCCTTTGGTGCCGCATCCCACTCTGAGCCCGGCGTAGGATTCAATGGAATGACATTGACATGCACCTTAGAGCCCAGCTTCTGGTGCAATTTGCGGCCCAGCATATCCGCACGAAAATCCTGATCATTCTTATCGCGAATCAGAGCGTACTCGATAGAAACTCGGCGCGCGGAGGTATCCGCGTAGTAGCGCGCTGCGTCCAAAACCTCGTCGACGGACCAGCGATTATTGACCGGAACGAGGCCGTCACGCAGCTCATCATCTGGTGTGTGCAGGGAAACGGCCAGCGTGCAAGCCAAGTCCTCGTCCGCTAGCTTACGGATAGCTGGGGCCAAGCCCACCGTGGAAATAGTCACGTTGCGCTGAGAAAGACCAAAACCGGCACCATCCTGGCCGGTAATTTGGCGCACTGCCTGCACCACGCGCTTATAGTTAGCCAACGGCTCACCCATGCCCATAAAGACCACGTTGGAAAGGCGTCCACCTTCCGCTGCCATGGCGGCCGCCGCGTGGCGGAATTGCTCAACGATCTCACCCGTCGACAGGTTGCGATCCAAACCGCCCTGGCCGGTCGCACAGAATGGACAGGCCATACCGCAACCGGCCTGGGAAGAAATGCACAACGTGGCGCGCCCTGGGTAGCGCATCAACACCGACTCCAATAAAGTGCCATCGTGTAGACGCCACAGGGACTTCGTTGTCTCCCCATCATCGGTGGAGGTGGTACGGATGGGCTTCATCAGCTCTGGAAAGAAGGCTTCCCTAACGGCCTCGCGCTTGCCGGCGGGAATGTCCGTCATATCCTCGACATTGTCGGTGAAATGCTCGTAATAGTGCTTAGCGAGCTGCTTTTCGCGGAATTTAGGCAGACCAATTTCTGCGAGCTTGTCCACGCGCTCACTCTCGGACAAGTCCGCAAAGTGCTTAGGGGGAAGTCCGCGGCGCGGGGCGGAGAAGTTGAGTTTCACTGGTTGAGCCATAATATTGCCCATCTTTCCACGGTCTGCGTGGGTTTTTCCAATTGAAAGCCGTGCCAAGTGGCATAATCGACAGGTTTAAAGAAATAATGGTTACATGACAAATCCAAATTACCCTGCAGATGATTTTTCTTCTTCCGACGCAGACCTCTCCTCGGCGGAGATGGACACCTCTGCACCGGAAACTGGTTCTGAGCTGGAATCGACAGTCTCGGATCCTGGCTCTCGCTCCACCCAGCCTTCTGGCAAGGCGCAAGGCTCTTTCGCAGCTAGTACCTGGATCGCACTCATTGTAGGATTCCTGCTGCTCATTGTTCTTATCGTTTTCATCATGCAAAACCAACATGAGGTTCCTATGAACTTCCTGGGCTGGTCTGGTGAGTTCCCTGCAGGAATCGCTTTCCTCATCTTTGCCATTGGTGGTGCTCTTATCATGGCGCTCGTCGGCGGTTGGCGCATGTTCGAGCTGCGCCGCCAGCTACGCAAGCAAGCAAAGCACCTCTAAAACGTTACAAAGCCGCCTCTCCAAATCCCTGCAATTCTTTAGGACCGAGATTCGGTGGAGGCGGCTTTTGCATGCCCGCTACGTCTACGGTGTGAACGTAGCGAGGAAGCTAATGGCGACCCATGTGACCATGGCAGAGGGCAACATGCCATCCAATCGGTCCATCAACCCACCGTGACCAGGCAGCAATGCCGACATGTCCTTGATTCCTAGTTCACGTTTGAATTGAGATTCCACCAAATCACCCAACGTGGCGCAAATGACCAGTCCCAGGCCCATAAGGCCGCCTACCCACGCATCGTGATGGAGTAGGAACTTCACGGTGAGTGCACCGGTTACCACACCGAAAACGATAGAACCGCAAAACCCTTCCCAGGATTTCTTGGGGCTTACCGCAGGTGCCATTGGATGCGAGCCAAACATTACGCCGGCCACATAGCCGCCGGTATCGGAAGCGACCACGCACAGCATGAACACTACAATGGAGGCCGCACCACTAGCGAACGGCGTTGACACCAGCGATAACATCGCCGCGAAGGTGGCAAAAAGGGGAATCCAAGTCAACACAAAAATGCCAACGGACATATCACGCAGGTAATTAATAGGCGGGCGATGGCGGCCATTGTGAAAAAGACGGCCAAACATGAGGGCAAGAACCGCGGTGACATAGACAGCCACCAGCCCAGGCGCGCCGAGTGGCCAGGATACCCACACCATGGCCTGACCCAAGATAATCAGCAGCGTGCGCGGAATGGTGTAGGAATGCTCTCGCAGGCGAGTGAGCACCTCCCACATCGCTACGCCCACGGCAATGGCCACGACTGCATACCATGCGAGCGGACCGGCCCACACGGCGAGCACCACAAGTGCGCCAAGGCCTACGCCAACGCCGATTGCGGCCGGCAAATCCCGGCCAGCACCGTTCTTTGGCTGTGGCAGTCGGCGGTTTATGGCGTCACTCACCGTAACCGGCTCCTTTCACTGTCTCTTTCGCGTCCCCACAAGCTTCTTCAGTCCGCACCGACCCTTGTACTGAGCCATGGGTCTTGGACAGAAAAAGCGCCGCCGGCCGAGGACGGGCGCGGCGGCAACAATGGGAGGCCTTAGACCTCCATTAGCTCGTTTTCCTTGTTTTCAACCAGCTTGTCCACTTGATCAATGTAGCTGGAGGTAATCTTTTCCATTTCCTTTTCAGCAGCGACGACTTCATCCTCGCCGGCATCGCCGTCCTTTTGCAGCTTCTTCAACTGCTCCATGGCCTTACGGCGGATGTTACGGATAGCGATCTTGCCATCCTCACCCTTGCTCTTAGCCAGCTTAACCATTTCTTTACGGCGCTCCTCCGTCAGCTGCGGAACGGTCACGCGCAGAACCTGGCCATCATTAGTGGGGTTTACGCCCAAATCCGAGTTACGGATGGAGTTTTCAATCTCATGGATCATGGACTGCTCATAAGGTTTGATGAGCAGCATGCGCGGCTCCGGCACGGAGACGGTAGCCATCTGCGTAATCGGGGTAGGAACGCCGTAGTACTCGGCTACGAGACCGTTGAACATGGTAGGGTTCGCGCGGCCAGTACGAATAGTCACCAGCTGTTCGCGGGCGTGCTCGACGGAGGCGGTCATGTGCTCTTCTGCTTCGAGCTGAATCTCATCGATCATGAGGCTAAATCATCCTTTAACAAATAGGGGTAGCTGTATAAAAAGGTAGCAGGTTCACAGCAGCTACGGTATTAGGACTGCACCAGCGTGCCGATAACTTCACCGCCAGCAACGCGGGCAATATTTCCTTCCTCCAGCAGGTTAAAGACCAAAATTGGCATGTTATTGTCCATGCACAGGCTAAAGGCCGTCGCATCCGCCACCTTGAGGCCCTTTTCAATGACCTCACGCGGGGTGATCTCTGAGTACAGCTCGGCATCCGGGTTGGTTCGCGGGTCGTCGGAGTAAACGCCGTCGACTGCCTTGGCAAGGAAGAGGACTTCAGCGCCGATTTCGAGGGCACGCTGGGCGGCAGTGGTATCCGTAGAGAAGTACGGCATTCCCATGCCAGCACCAAAAATCACCACGCGGCCCTTCTCTAGGTGGCGGTCGGCGCGCAAAGGCAGATACGGCTCAGCGATTTGTGCCATGTTGATGGAAGTCTGCACGCGGCAGTCAACGCCCTGCTGTTTGAGGAAGTCTTGCAATGCCAAGGAGTTCATGACCGTACCAAGCATGCCCATGTAGTCCGAGCGGGCGCGGTCCATACCGCGCTGGGACAGCTCCGCACCTCGGAAGAAGTTACCGCCGCCAATAACCACTGCGATTTCGATTCCTTGGCGAGAAACCTCTGCAATCTGGCGGGCCACATTTTCGACCACATCTGGGTCGATGCCGACCCTGCCGCCGCCAAACATTTCACCACCCAGCTTCAGCATTACTCGTTTGTATCCGGTTCGCTTAATATCTGCAGCAGTCACGCCTACTTCGTCTCCTTAACGCGGGGCAGTTTCAATCTCCGCCCCATCTTACCCATATACCTCCCGCATCCTCACACCGCCTGCCACGGAAGGTCACGGCTCTGCCGCTGCGAGATTAGGGCGAGCTATAACACGGCCCATCACCAGAATGTCATGGGCCAATCAGACTATTACTGCAGCACAAAGCCCACGAAGGTAAATCCTTCGTGGGCCTAGCGTCTAAAAATGGTGAGCTTAAGCGCCAACCTCGTAACGGACAAAGCCGGTGATGGTGGTGCCAGCCTCTTCAGCAACCTGCTTCACGGTCTTCTTGTTATCGGACAGGGAAGCCTGCTCCAACAGCACGATGGACTTGAAGAAGCCGTTCAGACGGCCTTCCACGATCTTTGGCAGAGCAGCCTCTGGCTTGCCCTCCTCACGGGTGGTTGCCTCGGCGATTTCGCGCTCCTTTTCAACGACCTCTGCAGGAACGTCCTCGCGGGTGAGGTACTCAGCGTTCATAGCAGCAATCTGCAGGGCTGCAGCGTGAGCGCCCTCCTCATTGCCCTCGTAGGAAACCAGTACGCCCACTGCCGGTGGCAGGTCAGCAGAACGCTGGTGCAGGTAAACGGCAACCTTGTCGCTCTCTACGGTAACTGCACGGCGTGCCTGCAGCTTCTCGCCGGTCTTTGCGGATTCCTCGTCCACAATCTCGGAGACCTTCTTGCCGTCGATCTCAACGTTGTTGAGCTCGTCAGCGGAGTTTGCCTTGGCCTCAGCAGCAGCGTCAGCAATCTTGGCAGCAAAGGTCTTGAATGCCTCATTCTTAGCAACGAAGTCGGTCTCACAGTTGATCTCGACCATGGTGTTGCCGGAAACGGCGATGAGACCTTCGGTTGCCTCGCGGTCAGCACGCTTGGAAACGTTCTTAGCGCCCTTGATACGCAGGTACTCGACGGCATTGTCGTAGTCGCCGCCGGACTCTTCCAGAGCCTTCTTGCAGTCGAGCATGCCAGAACCGGTAGCTTCGCGCAGTGCCTTGACGTCTGCAGCAGTGTAGTTCGCCATAGTTGGGGCGATCCTCCTTGAAAATCAAACAGTGTTCGTTCAAACAGCGTAGTCGACGCGATGAAATCGCGCCGCTTTAGGGTGGCGGAAACCACCCCTTTTCCCACCTTTAAATAAGGGGGAGCTGGATTCAGCAGCACCCAGCATAGATAAAACCAACCCCCGCCGCCGTTACAGCACGGTGGCGGGGGTTGGTAAACAGCCTTGGGCAGGATTACTCCCTTGCTGCCCCACACCAAAAGTGCGTGGGGTATTCAATTAATCGCAGGTTAGGAAGTCTCCATGCGAGAAAGTATGACTACTTCTCAGCCTTGTCTGCGGATGCTTCCTCAGACTTTTCCGCAGAAGCTGGGTCGGATGCTGCGGCAGCTGCCTCAGCATCGCGCTTTTCCTTCTCAGCGGAATCGCCGGCAGCTTCCTTAGCTGCAGCCAGCTGGCGCTCCTCGCGCGCCTTCTTGCCTTCCTCTACAGCGGAAGCAACGATGCTGGAAAGCAGCTTGGTGGAGCGGATGGCGTCGTCGTTGCCAGGGATCGGGAAGTCAACTTCATCCGGATCACAGTTGGTGTCCAAGATGGCGACAACCGGAATATTCAGCTTGCGAGCTTCCTTAACCGCAATGTGCTCCTTGTTGGTATCAACAATCCACAGCGCGGACGGGGTCTTTGCCATATCGGAGATGCCGCCCAGAACGCGCTCGAGCTTGGCGCGCTCACGGTTGAGCATGAGAACTTCCTTCTTGGTGCGGCCCTTGTAGCCGTCTTCACGCTCATCCATTGCCTGAAGCTCCTTCATGCGCTTCAGTCGCTTGGAAACGGTCTGGAAGTTGGTGAGCATGCCGCCCAACCAGCGGTGGTTGACGTAAGGCATACCGACGCGGGTTGCCTCTTCAGCAACTGCTTCCTGCGCCTGCTTCTTGGTACCAACGAACAGGATGGTGCCACCGTGTGCAACGGTTTCCTTGACGAACTCGTAAGCTTCGTCAATATAGGTCAGCGTCTGCTGCAGGTCGATGATGTAGATGCCGTTACGGTCGGTGAAGATGAAACGACGCATCTTCGGATTCCAGCGACGGGTCTGGTGGCCAAAGTGCACACCAGCGTCGAGGAGCTCGCGCATGGTTACAACTGCCATGATTCGCTCGCTTTCTTTTATCTTGTCTTTCGGTTTTCCAATTGTGCGGTGTTTTATTCCGCACCCTAGCAACGAAGGCCCCGCTGACACCTTGTTTCCAAGGACCACGTCAGCCGTCAGGCTGTCTCTTCCTTCCAGCAGAAAGCGACAACTTCGCCGCGCGTAGTCAATGTCTCCACGAGATGGACACACTGCTGCCCCAAAGAATAATCTGCTGCGCTGGTTTTTCCAAACCGAATACAAGCTATCCACAACATTTTCGGCCAGGGCTATCGCCTCGCTTCACTCCTGCCTCAATCGCATCACGTACCACACGATATCCACAAGCAGTGTGACGATAGGTTTCCTGCTAAATCTATCTACTAGACCCTGTGGTCATGTTCGATTTTCTCCCACCGCCCAAGAGCCTCGCTTGTCGACGCCTCGTTCTCCCACTCGCTATCCTTATCACCGTCGTGTGCCTTCTATTTTTCTCCTGCCCACCTGCGGCAGCCTATGTGGATCCAGCCTCAGGCCGCCCTAGCCCGGCGCGGGTTCTCCGCGGATTTGAAGCCCCTGAGAAGAAATGGAGCCCAGGCCATCGCGGCGTGGATATGGACTTAGCCGTAGGCTCTCCGGTGGTAGCCGCTGAAGATGGCACTGTCGCGTTTGTGGGCACGGTGGCCGGCAAACCCGTCGTCTCGATATCTCATGCGGACGGGGTGAGAACCACATATCAGCCCGTGCATGGCACCGTAAAACAGGGCCAAGATGTACGCGCAGGCCTAGTCATCGGCCGGCTGGGCAATCCCGTCGATGGATATCCGGGCCTGCACTGGGGTGCGCTTATCGCGAAGGATACCTATATCGATCCGTTGACGTTGCTGGATATGCCGGTCATCCGCCTCAAACCACTTTAGGCACGCGGATGGGCTTGGTCATATACGCGTTGCAGGCGCTGGGCAGACACGTGGGTGTAAATCTGCGTGGTATTCAACGAGGAGTGCCCCAGCAGTTCCTGCACAACACGTAGGTCTGCACCACCTTCAAGAAGATGAGTTGCGGCCGAGTGACGAACTCCGTGCGGGGTAAGCCCTTGAGCTCCAGTAACACGGGCAGCCTTGTCTACTATACGGCGTACTTGGCGCTGGTCTATGCGCCCTCCCCTACTTCCTACAAAGACCGCTTCCGTGTCCGCCGCCGCAAGTTTTCCACGCCCGTGGTCAATCCACTGTTTTAAGGCGTCTTCTGCGGCGTGACCGAAGGGCACCACACGCTGCTTATTGCCCTTACCGGTAACCTGCAATGTACCGCGTTGGAAGTCGATGTCGCCTAGGTCAAGCCGCACCAGCTCCGCAACGCGCATTCCGGTGGCATAGAGCAGCTCCAAGATGGCACTATCGCGAAGGAAATGGACTTCATCGGCAGAAACCGCATTACCCATAAGCTCACCGGCCTGATCTGGGGCCAACACTGTGGGCAAGTGCTGGCCTACTTTGGGAGTAACGAGCCGAGCAGCGATGTCCCGTTCTAGGTGCCCCTCGCGCACTGCCCAGGTAGAAAACCCCTTCACCGCCGCAGTACGACGTGCCAATGTAGAGCGCGCCTTTCCTTCTGCTACGGCCTCTGCCAACCATTGACGCAGGTTATTTAGGGTAAAATCCGCAAAGGTGGGTACGCTGCGAGCAAGGTCGCGTAGATCGGAGCGATACCCTCGCACTGTTGCCGCCGCGCGGCCTTTCACATGTAGCTGGAAATCCGCGAAGTCCTCGATAGCTTCCACCATCTGCCCCTTTACGTTTGGGCGCTTCGCCGAAAATCCATGTTCACTCATGCCACAGCAGTATACTCGTCTTTCAATGGTGTCCCTTACTCCGTTTCTCGGCGCGACCAGGTATTGCCATGTCGAACTACGACGCACATCTTCTCTAGAGCCAGCAATAAGTGAATGGTAAGCGGTAGGCGGAATCCCGCTTCGCGGGCGATATCCTCCGCCGTTGCCTGATCTTGGCCAGGCAGCGGAGTAGCGTCATAGACTCGCAATTCATTACGGGAGAGCCGTTGGGTCATCGTAGCCGCAAAATTGATTTCATACTGTGCTCCCGGGTCTACTTCCCCGGCGCGGCCAATCAGGGCACGAATTTCATCGGCGCTGGTGACAAGTTGTGCCCGCCCCTCTTGGATACGCTGATGGCAACCTAGCGAACCGCTGGTCGTTATAGGCCCAGGCACCGCCATGGCCACGCGACCTAGCGCCTCCGCCCAGTTGAGCGTATTGAGCGCCCCAGATCGAAACGCCGCTTCCATAGCCACGGTGCCCTGGCTCAGTGCTGCGACTAGCCGATTGCGGGTCAAGAACCGGTGACGCTTTGGGGCGGTTTCCGGAGCAAATTCAGAAACAACGCACCCGTTATCCGCAATCTTGGCAAAGAGGTTTGCATTGCGGGCGGGATAATCCCTATCAATTCCGCACGCAGCCACCGCGACTGTGCGACCGTTGTTGTCAAGCGCAGTCTCGTGGGCGACGGTATCCACGCCAAGCGCGCCACCGGATATCGGAGTCCATTGGTGCTGAACTAATCCGGAAACCACATTTTGAGTGGCCTGCCAGCCGTAACGAGATATAGCGCGAGTGCCGACGATCGCTACGGCCTGAGCTACCTCCGCCTGCATTGGGGCGCCGCGCACCCACAGGCTGTGTGGCGGCAATGCTTGATCATCAAATGTTGCTGGGGCATCCGCACCATGCTGATAAAAGCCGAATGCAGAAGAGAATTCTTCTGTGGGCCACTCCGGGCTTTCTGCTGTAATAAGCCGGGCTCCCACCCTCTCGGCAGCCGCCATGTCTTCGGACTGACGCAACCAGTCATAACGCGAGGCTGTTCGTGCTAAAAGGGGGCCTATCCACTCTGCGCGGTTATAGATGCCATGCGCAATTTCTTCAGCCGGATACTGCGTAAGTAAGGCCTGCATTGTGGCAGAAGGGCCTTCCACCACCCGGTTGAGATATACCCAAGTGGCATAAGGCGTGGAGAGATCGAGTGAGCTCATGCTGCAAGCCTCCCCACGTTAATTGAACCGCGCAGATCAAGTGCACGTCCTACCTCGTCAAGGTCAGGTTGTTTTTTACCTTCTAAATCGGCCAAGGTCCACGAGAGTCTTAAAACTCGGTCCACCCCGCGCTGGGAGATTTCACCATCGGCTAGGTAAGCCGACAACATCACCATCGCAGCATCCGCGGCGGGACGTTGTCGACGCAGATAGGACGAGGGAACATCGCCATTCGTCCGCGCCGAGATACCGTCTGCCCACCAGCGGGCGGCGGCACGTTCACGAGCAATAGCGACGCGCTCGGCAATGACAGTTGAGCTCTCCTCCCCTTCCGCGTTAATCGTTGCCGCCTGCCCGCTTAAGGTGACCACCATATCCAAACGGTCACGCAACGGGCCGGAGAGATTGGAAAGATAATTCATCCGTGCATGCGGATTGCACCTGCACTTGGAGGGCTCTTCCGCCGCGCACCTACAGGGGTTAGCGGCCATGACCAATTGGAAGCGAGCGGGATAGGTCACCTCACGGCGCGAGCGCGCTAAGCGTACCTGTCCTTCTTCCAGCGGGGCTCGCAGACCATCGAGAACCGGGGCTGCTACTTCGCTGGCTTCGTCGAGGAAAAGGACTCCATTATGCGCTAGGCTCACTGCCCCAGGGCGCGGATAACCCGACCCGCCGCCAAGCAGCGCAGCACGGGTGACAGAGGAGTGCGGGGCGATAAATGGCGCTCGTTCAATAACCTCACCAGGGATTCCGGTTAGAGAGTGAATCGCGGTAGTTTCCACCTGCTGGTCCGGAGAAAGGCTGGGCAAGATTGTAGGCAATCGCGAGGCAATCATGGATTTTCCAGATCCCGGTGGTCCAATCATCATCAGATGGTGTCCACCGGCTGCGGCAACTTCGGCAGCCCATTTTGCGTTGGCTTGACCCGCGATGTCGCAAAAATCCGCCCCCGCCTTTTCCGAATGAACTGGGGCAAGCGAACCAGAAAAGCTGGCAGCCCGCGGCAGATCGCGGTTTCCACACGCCCAGCCGAACGCCTCCTTCAATGAGGAGGCGACCAGCACATCCATATCCGGCACCAGCGTGGCTTCTGCCGCATTTCCAGGTGGAACGATGAGCGTTGCTATTCCTTGTTCGCGGGCTGCTAGAAGCGCTGGAATAATGCCAGCAACGGGACGAACGCTACCGTCAAGGCCGAGTTCGCCCAAAACCAAAGTTCGCTGCAGACGCCGAGCCGGTGAAGGGGTGGAGCCCTTAGTGGGAAAGTTGACTTCTGCCTGCGCGGCCAAAATTGCTAGCGCGATGGGCAAATCAAAGTGCGAACCGGACTTTGGCAGCGAAGCCGGAGACATCGAGACAACTACTTTGGTTTTTGGCCATGGTAGATGGGAGTTAAAGGCCGCAGTCTTGATCCTATCGCGCGATTCGGAAATTGCGGTATCAGTTTGTCCCACCACGTGGATGCCTGGAAGGCCGTGGCCTACATTTGCCTCGACATCGACCAACTGGGCTAAGACTCCGCTAAGGGACATGGTCAAGCAATTACCTAGAGCCATTTTCGACCCCCTTGAAGTGTTCCACCACAAACCCCTGACCGTGTGCGAGTAAGGCAATGACGTCGAATCGCACGGTGGACAGTGGCTTTCCATCGAGCCATTGCGCCGCTGCTTTGCGCAGGCGCGCTAGTTTTTGCGGGGTAACGGCCTCGGCCACCCCGAAGTTGGCCTTAGCGCGTGTTTTCACTTCGACAAAGACTATGGTTCCGTCCGCCTCGCGAGCGATAAGGTCTATTTCCCCTACCCGATATGAGACGTTTGCAGCGATAATATTGGCACCGCGCTCGCGTAGAAAGCGCGCGGCATAAGCTTCGCCCCTTTTTCCTAATGCTTGTTTGTGCCTCGGCCTCTTCGTGGCCAATTGGTGATCTGAGTGAAAATGCATAGCGGTCTATCCTTGTGCGTCGAGAAATTCATCTGCCCGCACAGAACACCGCAGCCGGCAAGGTTCTTACAAGAGCTGCACATGCAAAAAGCGCCCCAGCTGTGGATAACCTGGCTTGGTATCCCTGTTATCCACAGCCGAGGCGCACCTTTTCAGCATCGGCTTGACAAAACTATTCCGGCATTATGAATTCCGGCTTATCCAGCTCCTCGATGTTGACGTCCTTATAGGTAATAACGCGAACGTAGCGTACAAAGCGCGCGGAGCGGTACATGTCCCATACCCAAGCATCGGACATGCGCACCTCGTAATACACATCAGGCCCAGAGGTATGTGGGATCAGCTCTACCGCGTTTGCCAGGTAAAAGCGCCGCTCAGTTTCAACGACATAGGAAAACTGGCTGACAACATCTCGGTACTCGCGGTAGAGGGAAAGCTCTACCTCAGCCTCGTAGTTATCGAGTTCCTCTGCACTCACGGTGGACCTCCAGGTTGTGGGTTAGCTCGCTTTAGCTTAGCGTGCGGGAGGAAAAATTTTGGCTAGGCACGCGCGGCAAACTCCGCCTGGGCGCGGCGGACATTCTCGTAGCTCATGCGGTGTTCCGGGCACCCACCTAACTGGGAAATGGCAGCTTCGTGGGCCTTAGTGCCATAGCCCTTATGGTTAGCCAGACCGTAGCCGGGGTAGCGCGCATCGAGCTCTTTCATGAGATGGTCACGGCTGACCTTCGCCAGCACGCTGGCCGCAGCAATGCATCGCGCGGCCGCATCGCCGCCAATAATGGGCAGGTGGGGCTGGCTCAGGCCGGGGATAAAGAGGGCGTCGGAAAGCACGTAGCCCGGATGAACAGACAGGCGCGCTACCGCCCTACGCATGCCCGAAATATTGGCGCGCTGAATGCCGCGCTTATCGATGTCCCCTGCACCAATATGCACCACTGACCAGTCCACAGCCTTGTCCTTGATAAGGGGAAAGAGCCGCTCCCGCTGCTTGGGGGTAAGTTTCTTGGAATCGGTAAGTCCCGCCAGTTCTTTAATCGGCCTATCTGGCATCACGCAAGCCGCAATGGTGATCGGCCCACAACACGCACCGCGCCCGGCCTCATCCACGCCAGCTACCGGTCCTAGCCCAGCCTTGCTCAACGCCACCTCGTAAGTGCGCCGCTGCTTAAGCCGACGCATCTGAAATTTCTGGGTGGTCCACCCCACTCCAGCGGGAGAGCGGCAAGATGACGCCCTCAACTCGGCCGCGTACATTATCCACCGGCACCGTGCCTTGCAGGTGGTCACCCAAATGTGCACGCGAGTCAAGGGAATTGGTGCGATTGTCTCCCATTACCCACAGATTTCCCTCCGGAACGGTAATCGGACCAAAATATTCACCGCCACACGCCTGGGAGCCCGCCTTGGGATCCACGGGAATCTCCGGCGGGTCGAGGACGAAATCTTGGTTCACAGGCTTGCCGTCAACCATGACTGAAGGATCACCTGCCTCGCAGCTTACTGTTTGCCCGCCGGTAGCAATCACCCGTTTGACGAGGATATTTTCCCCGTTAGGCAAAAGCCCCACGGCCGCTAGGGCGTTCTGCGCGCCACGCACGATGATGTTGTGCGAACGCTTGACCTGAAACTCGGTATTCCAAGAATCCGGCCCCTCAAAAACCACAACCTCACCCGGCCGCGGCTCCGTGAAATAATAGCTGACCTTTTGCACCGCAATGCGATCATTGTCGCAGCCGGCGCAGCCGTGCAAGGTCGGCTCCATCGAAGCTGAAGGAATGGCATACATCCTCCCCACTAGAGCCTGCAAGAGCACCAGCAGGACAAAGCCTGCCACCACGGGAAAGAGAAAATCTCGGGTGCGCAGGCGTTGGGCGGAAGGCCTATTCTTGGATATCCGGGTCATCGACCCCACCAATGCGGGTAAACGGCCAGAACACGAACTTTACTTTGCCGCGTACGTTTTCCACTGGAACCGTGCCGTGGAATTTATCCGTCATGTGATAGCGCGAATCGGCCGAAGCAGTGCGGTTATCGCCCATGACCCAGATATTGTCCTCTGGTACCTCGACGGGACCAAAGTACGGACCACCGCAGGCCTCCGAGCCGGTCGACTCATCTACCGGATACGTTGGCGGGTCTTGCACATAGTCTTGCTCGATAGGCTTGCCGTCTACCATTACAGCGGGATCGCCTTCTTGACAGGACACTGTTTGCCCACCGGTAGCTATTACGCGCTTGACCAAAGTGTTTTCATCTGGCGGGGCCAAAGATACGAAGCTCAGCGCATCTTGCACACCGTGGATGAGCGGATTCGATGAACGCGGGGAGACATAGCTGGAATTCCAGTCCTCGGTGCCTTTAAAGACCACTACATCCCCGGGTTCGGGTTCACCATCGCCGTAGTAGGAAACCTTTTCCGTGAAGATTCGGTCATTCGTGCAACCCTCGCATCCGTGCAGCGTCGGCTCCATCGATCCCGATGGGATTACATACTGTCGGCCAACAAAATTCTGGAAGAGTCCTACGATCACTAGGACCGTCACCACGACTAGCAGAGTCTCTAGCAGCCACGGCATTTCCTTCTTCTTGGTCGCCTCTTCGCCTTGCTGGGTGGCGACGCCCTGTGCGGGGTGGGCCCCCTCGTCCTCTGGCGACTGTTCCTGCGAGATGCTGTCTTTATTCACGCGCTAGATCCTAGCAACCCCAACTCTCATTTCCGCTCTTATCCCCCTCAGACTTAAAGGATTCACAGACAACTATCCGGTTTCAATTTGCCGCTTCGAGATAGGAAGACCGGAATTTGACATAAAAATCCCCTTGCACCCAGCAGGGAGCAAGGGGATGACGGCGCGCAGCGCGCTAAGACTAGCGACGCTCCTTGATGCGAGCCTTCTTGCCGCGCAGGTCGCGCAGGTAGTAAAGCTTCGCGCGGCGGACGCGGCCACGGCGGGAGACCTTGATGGACTCTAGGTTCGGGGAGTGAACCGGGAAGGTACGCTCAACGCCGATGCCGAAGGAGACCTTGCGGACGGTGAAGGTCTCGCGGATGCCGGAGCCCTGACGACGGATGCAAATACCCTTGAAGAGCTGTGCACGCTCGTTGTTGCCCTCGATAACCTTTACGTTTACGTCGAGGGTATCGCCTGGGCGGAAGGACGGGATATCGTCGCGCAGCTGTGCTGCATCGACCTTGTCAATGATGTTGGACATGCCAATATTCCTTTTCAGTTTGGGACAGAGGACCCTAGCGGCGTGATGCCTAACCGGTTCGTGCCCGTTACATAGAACGATGCACCATTTTTCCATAGGTGCCGGCAGGAACCAAATTCCTCTATCGCTAGCCCTATCCCCATCCAAACTATGCCACCGCGGTGTCCTTTACACGGAAAAGGTGCTCATCAACGATTCTTGCAGTCCCTAGGTGACGCGCTCGGAAAACCGCTTGAGACGCTGAAAGCGTAAGCAGCGCGGTCACGACCAGCACCCCCATGCCGGTCCAGAAGGTCGTGTCATAAATTCCGTCAGTAGCTCGCGTGAAGGCATCCTTGGCATAGGTCATCGGATGGAGGGGATGAATAACGCTGAGCGGCCGCGGAATAGCGGCTACCGGCCACACACCACCAAAGACCATCACACCTAAAGCGAAGAGTCCCGCGGCAAACACACCACCTACCTTTCGCCCGAACGTCACCAAAAAGAATTGATAGGTTGCCGCGCCTGCTGCAGCTATCGCCGCTATCACCCCGAGCATCATTGGCCAGCTTTCAGGTACCCAGCCCAGCGTCACAGACATGAGTACCATAAATGCCAGAGCAAGAAAGTTGAGAATAGTTAGTACTCCAAATGCTCCAAGTATTCCGCGCGCTGGGTGCACCACAAGGACTCCCCGTCGGCCTAAGTAATACGGAAGCATCAGAGCTACAAGCAGCATGACGAGGAAGCCAAAGACGAGGACCAAAAGGAGTGAGAAACCGCCGGTAATGTCCTTGTGAGTAGGGTCCAAGGGATTTACCACGGTTTGAACCGGATGTACATTGGACGCCGTGAAGTTGATAGGCACCGCCATGTTCTGAGCCGACTTATCGGGCTTGGAGATAGTTGGGGCTTTGGCTACTCCATCCGCCAGCTTCTGGGATAGTTCACCGGAGCCAGACTTGAGCTTATCCATACCGCCTTTAAGCTCTGCACCTCCGGCCGCTAACCGGTCGGTTCCTTCCTTAAGAGTACCGGTGCCTGCATGAAGGCGGGTGGCACCATCGTGCAACTGCGAGGCTCCATCGCTTAGCTCCCCCACGCCTCCACGTAGCTCCTTGGTTCCATCCGAAAGACGATGGGCACCAGCATTGAGCTTATTCATTCCCCCCAGATACTCCGAGTTGGGATCTGAAAGGTTGTAATATAACTGACCAGTACCCTCCGAAAGCTGCTCGAGTTTGTCCACCATGTTTCCGCTCGCTTCAGGGTCAAGCCTGGATACGAGCGAATTAAGTTGGTCTGCCTGCTGCTCCATACCTAAATTGCGCAATGCGCCTACCAGCTGCGATAGTGCTGGGACCACAATCTGGGCCTGCTTAAGCACTGGAGTAAGCATTCCCGTGAGCTGATTGACTCCGCCATCGATCTGGCCGGCACCGTCAGCAAGACGGCCAGTTCCAGAAAGCAGTTTATCGGATCCTGTGGCAAGCCGAGCCGCACCTTCATCGAGCTGGACCGCACCCTCATCGAGGCGCCCAACTCCTTCATTAAGACGAGCGGTTCCATCGACCAACGACGAGGTTCCGTCATTAATCTTTCCGGCACCAGCTCCCAATTCCCTGATTCCAACGACAGCACGGCTACCGCCTTCCTGAAGCTTCCCAGCGCCGTGATCGAGACGCCCAGCGCCGTTAGCGGCATTACCTAGGCCGTCACTTAGTTTGTTTAGCCCTTCAATTACCTGGTCAGCGTATTTCTTCGAGATCGCGTTTTCCACACTGGTTTGCACCTGGGGGATCAGACTCGAGGAAATGACGGAACCATTGGACCCGTAATAGTCATTACTAGCAAAATGGATTTCAGGCTTGACGGGATCGTCACTAATGATGGTCACCGCCCGCTGGGAAAAATCTTTGGGTATGGTCACCACCATCAAATATTTGCCCTTGATTAGGCCTTCATCACCCTCAGTCTTTTCCACCTCTGTGAAATTGAGGTAGTTGGTGTCTAGCAAACCTTCTACCACCTGGTCACCGTAGTTGGTGTACGTGTCCTGTTTATCAACGCCCGCGTCCTCATTGACCACAGCCAAGTCGATCTTGCGCATGTACTTGGAAGGGTCCCACATCGCCCACATCATGGTCCCGGCAATAATGATGGGCGCAACCAAGAAGAACACTATGCATACTCGGGCCAACACGCTGCGAGGCCGCCAATCGAGTAAGCGGTGCCAACCCAATACTCCCCTGCCATAACCTCTTTTAGCCCCATTGCTCATTTCTTTCTCCTTGCACTAAACAGTGACTCGAACGATCAGATATTTAGTTTTGCCAAACTTACCATCTTGACGTGATATCGCGCATATTAAACACCAATCCATCCAAAACTAGCGTCCGAGGAGGAAAAGCTCCCATCGCCCACGGCGATGGGAGCTAAAAACTAGGCGAATCAGGACTTCCCAACGGCAGTTGGAAGCGGTTAAAATCCTGCCTTCTTCAGAGCGTCGGCCATAGCTCCGCTACCGCCGGCGCTGCCTGCACCACCCGTGCGGCCGCGCGAGCTACCCCGGGATCCGCGCCCAGATTTGTGGCCAGAGCGCTTTCCTTCTCCCCTGCCGCCGGACTTGGCGGAACCGCGTGGGGAATCACCGCGGCGTTTCGGAGCGGGCTGCCCCGGTTCATCGTCTAGACGCAGAGACAGGCCAATGCGCTGGCGCTCGACGTCAACCTCCATCACCTTCACCTTGACCACCTGGCCAGAGCGCACAATCTCATGGGGATCAGAGACAAATTTATGGCTCATTGCAGAAACGTGAACGAGACCATCCTGATGTACTCCAACGTCCACAAACGCGCCGAAGGCCGCCACGTTTGTCACCGTGCCCTCAAGAATCATGCCCGGGGTGAGGTCGGATACCTTATGCACACCCTCCTTAAAGGTAGCGGTCTTGAACTCAGGGCGCGGGTCTCGGCCCGGCTTTTCCAGCTCGGCGATGATATCGCTTACCGTCGGGATACCAAAGGTCTCGTCCGCAAAGTCTGCTGGCGCCAGCCTGCTGAGTACGCGGGTATTGCCAATAAGTTCAGAAATTCCCAGCCCAGTCTTTTCCGCAATGCGAGCAACAACGGGATAGGCCTCGGGGTGCACGGCAGAGGCATCTAGCGGATCGGTACCGCCATTAATGCGCAGGAAACCGGCGGACTGCTCAAATGCCTTAGGTCCGAGACGCGGCACCTTCTTCAGTTCCTTGCGGGAAGCAAAAGAACCGTGTTCATTGCGGTAGGAAACGATATTGGCGGCGATGGTGGAATTAACGCCGGCTACGCGCTCCAGCAGCGGGACGGAAGCGGTATTGAGATCAACGCCCACACCGTTTACCGCACTTTCCACGACGCCATCAAGGGTGCGAGCGAGCGCCGTCTGGTTAACGTCGTGCTGGTACTGCCCCACACCAATAGCCTTAGGATCGATCTTGACCAACTCAGCCAAAGGATCCTGCAAGCGGCGAGCGATGGAAACCGCACCGCGCAGCGAGACATCCATGTCGGGGAATTCCTCCGCTGCAAGCGGCGAAGCTGAGTAGACCGAGGCGCCGGACTCCGAAACCACCACAGGAGTGGGTCGCTGACCCCCAGCTTGCTTGATAAGGTTCGCAATTTCCTGGGCAAGCTTCTCGGTCTCACGGGAGGCGGTGCCGTTGCCGATGGCCATAAGGTCTACAGAATGCTTGGCGCACAGGGTCGACAGCGTCTGAACTGTTTGGCTCCACTGGTTCTGCGGCTGATGCGGGTAGACAATGGCGGTATCGAGCACCTTGCCTGTCTTATCGATCACCGCGCACTTGACGCCATTACGGTAGCCCGGATCCAAGCCGATGGTAGCCCGCTGGCCGGCCGGAGCAGCGAGTAGTACATCGCGCAGGTTGGTGGCGAAGATCTTGAGCGCGCCCTCCTCCGCAATCTCTTTTAAGCGCATGCGCACATCCAAGCTAGAGGAAATATAGAGTTTGGTGCGCCAGCCCCAATGGACGGCATCGGCAAGCCATTTGGAGGAGCGATCCAGCTCAAAGCGGGAGGCGATAACGTCTTCATAGTCGGCGTTATCTCCGGCATCAAGCTGCAGCTGCAGCACACCCTCATTCTCGCCGCGCAGGAGCGCCAGGATGCGGTGCGAAGGCAACTTGTGGAAAGGTTCGTTGAAGTCAAAGTAGTCCTTGAACTTTGCTCCCTCGGCCTCTTTTCCTTCGACAACGTGCGAGCCCATGGTTCCCTCGGCGAACATTCGCTCACGCACCTCACCTACAAGATCGGCGTCGAGGGCGAAGCGATCCACCAGAATGGCGCGCGCGCCGTCGAGGGCCTTCTTGGTGTCCTCAAAACCTTCGGTGACAAAGGCCTGCGCCAGCTCTTCTGGGGTGGCTTTGGGATCGGCGATGAGCTTATTGGTCAGCTCCTCAAGGCCGGCCTCGCGAGCAATATCGGCCTTGGTCTTGCGGCGCTTCTTATACGGCAGGTACAAGTCCTCCAAACGCGCCTTGGTCTCGCAGGCAAGGATTTGTTCCTTGAGGGCGTCGGAAAGCTTGCCCTGCTCCTCAATCGCAGCAAGGATGGTCTCTTTGCGCTCCTGCAATTCCTTCAGGTAGTTTGCGCGCTCTTCAAGGGTACGTAGCTGGGAATCATCCAGCCCGCTGGTGGCCTCCTTGCGGTAGCGAGCGATAAACGGAACGGTATTGCCCTCCGCAAGCAGCTGCAACGCGGTAGAAACCTGCGATTCCTTGACGTTGAGCTCGGCGGCGATAGTGGCCGCAATATTCACGTGGTCTCCTCACTCTTTCTCGAGGTTTGGGATTAGACCCACCTAATCTACCGCACGGGGTGCACACCGCTTTCGCTTGCCGACGCCCCCTTCAAACACAAAATCTCCTTTCCCCGAAAGGAAAGGAGATTTTGCGGGTGCTTAGTAAATGACCACGCGGGCATTATCTCCACCGGAGCAAGTAACGCTCGAAGAGCTGCCAGAGCAGTACATGGTGTAGGTGCCACCGGTAACTGGCGAATAAACGCTCAAGGTTGCGCCGGTTCCACCGCCGGCGATCCAGTTATTCATAAACGCGGTATAAACGTTGCCGGCAAAGCTATTAGAAGTCTTATTTGTAGCCGCATAGTAGCTGGTGTAGTCGCCCCAGGAATGGCCGTTGCTGCTTCCGGAAGAAGCCGCCTGGGCAGGCGCATCCTTAGTCTTGGTCACCGTAACTGGGCCCGAATCTTCCTCCTCCTTCGAGTCGTCCTCGGAAGAAGTAGAGCCAGAGTGCTTGCCAGAGCCAGAGCCGGAATCGCTATTCGAATCCGCCTGCTGGAATTGGTTATCTGCGCCAGCGCTGGTCGTAGCATCGCTCTTGTTATTGGTCACGAACATAATGACCATGGCAGCTACTGCGATAAGCGCGACAATACCTGAGATGATTGCGGCTATCGTAGCGCCGCTTACCCCACCGCCCTGCTGCGGCTCGGAATAATGCTGCTTGTTGTACTGGGGTGGTTGCTGGCTGTATCCACCGAAATTATTGCCATTAGGAGCCGTCATTAGAAAGGAACCACCTTGGGAATAGGAAGTTAAAGGGGGATGTCTTCTTTACTATAGCCCTAAAAGGCCCGCGCACTGCGGTTGCGGCAGGAAAATCAACTATTTATTTGCTTGCCTCCGCGCGCCAGACCGCCGGGGTGCCAAGACCCATCTCTGTAAATCCGATTTCCGCGCTGCCCAACCACGGCGCGCCCGCAGGTAGACAGTCCGCCACTGTGGATGCTGCGGCGGCCAGCGGTTGTGTGGTCTCCCCATTGACGATGATCCGCCATAGCGGAATTTCCTGGGGCATAATCCCGAATTGGAAGAGATATTCCTGTGCCAAGGGGTCATCGTTTGGGCACGACTCCGCAACCTGTATCACGAAGATGCTCACTGGGTGGAAGCCGCGGGCGCTTAGCTCCTGCGGGAGCGTCGCAAGAATGTCTTGCCACGCTTGAGATTCTAGAAGCACGGAGAGATCTGCGCTTACCTGCATCATCGCTCGCCCTTAGCAGGTTCGTCCCGCTCCAACTGAGCGATAAAGGCTCTATCGGTCTTGTCGAGTTCGGCCGCTTCCAAAAGCTCGGGGCGGCGTTTCCAAGTGCGCAGCAATGCCTGTTCTCGCCGCCACTTATCCACCAGACCATGATTTCCCGAGGTCAGGACCTCCGGTACGGCAAGCCCCCGCCACTCACGCGGCTTGGTATAGCTAGGGCCTTCTAGGAGGCCATCAGAAAAGGAGTCTTCTTCATGGGAACGCTTGTTTCCCAGCACACCGGGAATGAGCCGAACTACAGCTTCAGCAATGACCAACACTGCCACTTCCCCGCCGATCAGCACATAGTCACCGATTGACACCTCACGCACGCGATAGCGCTGGGCAGCATCTTCCACCACGCGTTGGTCTATACCCTCATAGCGCCCGCAGGCAAAGACGATGTGTTCCTCATTGGACCAGGCCCGGGCGTCGGCCTGGCTAAACGGCTTTCCTGTAGGGGTAGGAACGATAAGCAACGGAAGATCGTTATCCTCATCGGCCGCAGCATCCATCTCATAGGCTTGGGCCTCTACGCCCTCAATCTCATCATGGCGAGGACGGTTTAGGTGAGGTAGCGCCGATTTTAAATTGGGCGCGCTCACCTGCGCGGCAACGCTATCGAGCGCCGGCCCCCACACCTCCGGTTTCATAACCATTCCGGGACCGCCACCGAACGGCGAGTCATCGACTGACTTATGTGCATCCGTCGCCCACTGCCGTAGGTCATGGACGCCTACCTCAAGGCGCCCTTGTTCAATGGCCTTTCCTAAAAGAGCGTGGCGCAAGGGATCTAGGTATTCCGGAAAAATCGTGACAACGTCAAGCCTCATAGATCCAACAGCCCCTCCGGTGGATCGATGGTGCAGGTGCCCGCCGCAAGATCCACCTCGGGAACAATAGCGTGTACGAAAGGCACGAGCACCTCCCTGCCACTGTCTAGTTTTACTTCCAGCAAATCCTGACTCCCACCGTGGATTACCCCCGAAACATCACCGATGCCTTTTCCGCCCAGAATTACACGGAGCCCCTCCAGCTCGTGGTCATAAAATCCGCCGTCATCGCTTTCGAGCGGGGCTGCCTGGAACTTGGTGCCACGTAGGCTATCTGCCACAGTGCGATCCCTAACCTCTTCGAACAAAATCAACAGCCTCCCCTTGTGGCTGCGTACTGCCTTAACAGTCAGTGCGTGTTCTTTTTTCCCCTGCGTGCCGTGAAGTACTTCCCCTATTGCAAAGCGCACCTCGGACTCATCAGTGGTGGGCTCTACTACGACTTCACCCTTCACGCCGTGCGATTTAATCACGCGACCAATCATCAGTTCCATAGCGGAAAGTCTACCGCACAGATTCTTTGCCTCTGCCAGCCATAGGATTCAGTATCTGCAAGGAAATTAGAGGCCACCAGCAATCTTCATTGTCGGTACAGTAGACACATGAGCGATCTACCCACCAATTCCCCTGACACCTTTGGTACGGCTTCTCATTCTGGGGCTGCTGCCTTAACGGCACTAAACCTACTCGACCTAGCACCAGATACCGATCCACGGCGCTCCCGCCCCGGCGTACAGCGCGTTTTGAGCGCAGCAGGTGCTAACCTGATCCTCTTCAGCTTTGCACCAGGCCAATGCCTTCCGGATCACAAGGCCGCCCACCCAATTACCGTGCAAGTACTGCGTGGGGAACTCCGCTTCGGCTGCGGCGAAGACTCCATCACCCTCTCTCCCGGGAAAATCGTGCATCTTCCCGCATATGAGGTGCATAACGTCGAGGCAGTGGTCGACGATACTAGCGATTTCACCCCTGCGGTTTTACTTCTTACCATGCTGACTAATTAACTTATACGAACATAAGTTTTGGTGATAAAATGACCTTTATGGAATCGCAAAATAAGCCCTACCATCATGGAAATCTCCATGAGGAGCTGCTCCGCATCGCCGTTCAGCTAGGCAAGAGGAACGGACCCGACGCCATCACGGTCCGTGCAGTTACCCGCGAAGCCGGTGTCTCCCCTACCTCCGCCTACCGTCATTTCAAGGACCAAGAAGAATTACACGATAAGGTGGCCGAGCTTGCCACAGACGAGCTGGTACGCCGCCTGCACGAAACGACTGAAGCCACCGACCATCTGGATTTTCCTGAACACTTGATGCAGATCGGTTACGCCTATCTCGAGTTCGCCTTGGACGAGACAAACTTCTTCCGCTGCATGTTGGAGTGGAAAGCACTGCGCTTCATGCTCGGTGTGGATCTCAATACAAAAGATGACCCCAAGATGGATCACCTCCAGCAAATCCGTGACTTCTTTGCTTTACTGACCCGACACGCTGAAGCACTAGACAACACCACGGATCCCACCTACTTCTTGCAAAATGCCTTACTGGCATGGTCCGCCGTTCATGGATTTACCGTCCTTGCCATCAACGGCCCCATGTCCCAGCTACCTCGCGAGCAAATCCGAGAGCTCTTTGCTCCAGTTGTCGTCGGCGCCCTACGCGGCATGGATTTTAAGGATCCGTCTAACGCCTACAGCCGCTACACCAACTACAAGCCACAGAGCTAAAGTCGCCCCAAGCCCCTAGTCGTGAAAGTCTTCGTGGTGCCTTCTAGGGCAATTCACGACACGACGACCGCCCACGCAGCCCCGCTAAGGACATGCGTGGGCGCTCGTTATTTCTGTACCGGGTTTTTCGCTTACACATTAAAAAGCCCCGGCTACACGGCTTGGGTAGTCGTGCAGGCGGGGCCCAAAGCTAGGAGTGCTGTGCGCTTAGCGCGGAAGCGCAGATTATTCTGCAGACTCCTCGGAAGCTTCCTCAGCCTTCTCCTCGGCTTCAGCGTCAGCTTCGCCGGCGGCAGCAGCGGCAGCCTCTGCAGCAGCAGCTTCCTCAGCAGCCTTCTTCTCAGCCTCTTCCTTGGCCTTCTTCTTCTTTTCAGTGATGGCCTCGATGGTCGGGCCATTGTTAGCCTCAGCCAGTGCCTCGTTGAAGATATCCAGCTTGGACTTCTTCTCCTCAGCAACCTTCAGGTTGCCTTCTGCGCCCGGCAGGCCCTTGTGCTTCTGCCAGTCACCGGTTACCTTCAGCAGAGCGAGAACCGGCTCGGTTGGCTGTGCGCCGACGGAGAGCCAGTGCTGTGCACGCTCGGAGTCGATCTGGATGAGGGAAGGCTCTTCCTTCGGGTGGTAGATACCGATGTTCTCGATAACCTTGCCGTTACGACGGGTACGGGCATCCGCAATAACGACACGGTACTCAGCAGCACGGATCTTGCCCACGCGCTGCAGCTTAATCTTGACAGCCATGATGGCTCCTTTTCTAGTCACTGGGCAGTTCGGACGCGCACTACATGGTGCGCCGGTTCAACCCTTGGATTTTATCTGCGCGTGACATACCGGCCGACCGTAGACGGGAACGGTGCTACGCAGAATATTACGTTCTGTAGTTCATCTAGCTCAGCACAACCGAGAAGATAACTTGAAGTATTTTAGCGCGAAGAACGGCGAATCCAAAAACTGCTATGCCACGCACGCTGGTTCGTTATGCCAACGATAAAGAAGCAGAGTACCCTTAAGGGCCGAATATAGACACTTGGTTTCATATATATGGCGCGCATTCTGCCCCACCCATTAGAAACGGCGCACGAAAAGACAGTTTATGACTAAAGAATCACCGCGAAATTTCCGGTACCGCTATGACCTTGACGGGCTCCGCGGTATTGCCATCGGCCTAGTAGTTATCTACCACGTATTCGTCGGACGTGTATCCGGCGGCGTGGACGTCTTCCTGCTGTTGTCCGGCTACTTCTTTTTGGGCTCACAATTGCGCTATGCCAGCAAGCCCAACGCCTCGCTCAATCCGTGGTGGCCTATTTGGCGTACATTGCGCCGCTTGGTTCCGAGCTTGGTTTTGGTCATCGGCGTAACCTACCTCTTGGTGCGCATTTTTACACCACAGCTCATGCGCACGGAGCTAACCCAGCAGATCACAGCGACCATGCTGTATTACCAGAACTGGGAGCTGGCAGAACAAAACGCGGACTACACCGCCGCTGCTGCCGATACTTCCCCACTACAGCACATGTGGTCCATGGCCGTGCAGGGCCAGTTCTACATCATGGGCATCGCTTTCGCTCTCACCTTGGCTGCCATCATGAAACTCCGGCCCAAGCAGAAGCGACTTGGCAAGCGCAGCTTCCCCACTGTGAATCAGATTGCTGGCCCCATCCTCATCGTGGTCACCATCGTCTCTTTTGCCTACGCTTCGCGCCACGGTCTTTACGGCACCCCAGAGAACTATTACTCCACGTGGTCGCGTGCTTGGGAGCTGACCCTAGGAGCGGTACTAGCTATTTACGGTTCTTCGTGGAAGATCCCGCCTCGGTTCTATGACCTCTTTACCGGTCTTGGCCTGCTGATGCTGGTTTTCACCGGTGCCATTATCGGAGATACCACCGCATATCCTGGTCCACTGTCCCTGTTGCCGCTGGGAGGCGCTGTACTCATTATCTTGGGCGGCGGTGGCAAGATTTCCAAGGCTATGGCGTCCAAGCAAGCTCGTTGGTTGGGCGATGTAGCCTATCCTCTCTACCTCTGGCACTGGCCGCTGCTCATCCTGTCCACCTCTTACTTGGGCCAAGAAACCCCTTCGTGGTGGCTGGGCGTTATCATCATCGCCATCTCACTTTTGTTGGCGGACCTTACCCATCGCTTCTTGGAACGGCCGCTGCGCCAACATCGCAAGCGCCCTACCGCCGAGGACTTGCCAGTACGCAAGGGACTTTCCACTCTAAAGAAGCCAGCCGGTGCCGCTCGCGGTGTCGGCGGCGTACTGGTCGCGGCGTCCGTCGTCGGCTTACTGGCAATCCAGCCACTGTGGATGCGTACCCTCGACGATGCGGACGCCGAGCTTTTGGATCCCGCCCTCTACCCCGGCGCTACCACGTTCATCAATGACATCACCCCGCCGGATGACGTGGAGATTAAACCCGATCCGATTCTGGCCGGCGGCATCCAGCCACCAGTAGCAACCAACTGGTGCTTCGTTCCGGATAGCCAGCCTGCTGACTTCTTCTTCGAGACCCGTAAGGACGGGAAGACCCCGTGCATATTCGGTGATATGAACTCGGACAAAGAGGTATATTTGGTCGGCGGCTCCCACGCGGAGCAGTACTCTTCCGCCCTTGACCGCTTGGGCAAGGAGATGGGCTTTAAGTTGGTTCCGCTGCTACGCCAGGGCTGCCCTATTGAGCTAGGCGATGACGTCACTGTGGCGCCGGAATGCGCCGAATGGGGCAAACTGGTAATGGACCGCATCGAAGAAGCAGACCCAGCCTTGGTAATTTCCAATACCACGCGTCCTCAAAATGAGAATGGAACCGGCCCTGATGCTGTGCCGGCCGGCTACCAGGAATTCTGGGATGAACTGGCCAAGCGGGATATCCCCTTCTTGGGCTTCCGCGATAACCCCTGGGGTTTCGATGAGGAAGGACGCCCGCGCGAGTTTGATGAGTGCTACGTCGCTACCGAAGACGCCTATGGGTGTGGCATGCGCTTCGAGCAGGTCTACCAGCCCTACGATCCCGGTGCGGTAGTGCTATCGAAATACCAAAACATGCTCTCAGTAGACACCGCTCCGTGGTTCTGCGATGCCAACGGTGACTGCCCGGTCATCATCGGCAATACAATGGTCTACCGCGACATGCACCACATCACTAATGCTTTTGCAGATTCAGCTATCCCGATGATTCGCGAGGCCCTAAAGCCTTTCCTCAACGGCGAAACAGTTCAACAGGAAGCTCCTGATATCCCACCGGAGCAAGCTGCTGGAGCCGTGGAGAAGGCTCCTGCGGCGCCTACCGATGCCGGCAAACAGCGCGCCAATCCGGTCCCCTACCCCAACGCTGGCCAAGATGAGGCAGTCTAGTCTCTAGGCTCCAAGACCGGCTCCGCTTTCGCGAAGTCGGCTTAAGGGGGGCGTCGACAAACGCAAGCTCAAAAAAGGGGGCTTCCGCGCGAATGCGGAAGCCCCCTTTGCTCTGACTACGGGCTAGAAAGACTACTTTGTGCCCTTGCCAAAGTCCAGGTTGTCGAGGTCGATATTTTCCATTCCCTTCGGCATCTTTGGCATGCCGGGCATACTTGGCATGCCACCGCCGCCGCCCATTTGCTGCTGGAGTTTTTGCAGCTCCTCCATGGACGGCATGCCGCCGCCACCGGGCATGCCAGGCATTCCGCCCATGCCCGGCATACCGCCCGACATCTTCGGGCCGCGGTTGCCACCTCCACCCTTGCCCTTCTTGCGCTTGCCGTTCTTGCCCTTGCGGCCCTTAGGCTTCTTCTTGGTAGCGGAGCGGCCACCCATACCACCCATGCCGAATTGGCCGGCCATCTTGGACATCATCTTCTTTGCCTGATTAAAGCGCTCAATGAGCTGATTAACTTCAGAGACGCTCACGCCAGAACCATTGGCAATGCGCTTGCGGCGGGAAGCATTGAGAATCTTCGGATTCTCGCGCTCTTGCGGAGTCATACCGCGAATAATCGCCTGGATGCGGTCCAGCTGCTTTTCATCCACCATGGCGGCCATTTCATTCATCTGCTTGCCGCCGGGCATCATCTTCAGCAGATTGCCGATGGGACCCATCTTGCGGATCATCAGCATCTGCTCAAGGAAGTCATTTAGCGTCAGCTCGCCAGAGCCCAGCTTAGAGGCTGCCTCTTCGGCTTTCTGGTGGTCCAGGGTTGCTTCAGCCTGCTCGATAAGGGAGAGCAAATCACCCATACCCAGAATGCGGCTGGACATGCGCTCCGGGTGGAAGACATCGAAATCATCGAGCTTCTCACCGGTAGAAGCAAACATGATGGGTTTGCCGGTGACCTCACGGATAGACAGTGCTGCACCACCGCGGGCATCGCCGTCCAGCTTGGTAAGAACAACGCCAGTAAAGTCCACACCATCGCGGAAAGCCTCGGCCGTTTGTACGGCGTCCTGACCAATCATGGAGTCGATGACGAAGAGGACTTCATCCGGATTGACGGCATCGCGGATATTGCGCGCCTGCGTCATCAGCGTCTCATCGATACCTAGGCGGCCGGCGGTATCGATGATGACTACATCGTGTTGCTTCTGCTTGGCCTCAGCTATGCCCCGCTTGGCGACGTCCACTGGGTCCCCGTGCGAGGTACCCATTTCATGCTCGTTGGAGTCCAGGGAGGTTCCCGGGTCTGGTGCGAAAGTCGGTACCTCAGCGCGCTCACCGACGATCTGCAACTGCTGCACCGCACCCGGGCGCTGCAAGTCACAGGCCACCAGCATCGGGGTATGGCCCTGCTTGGCCAGGTGCTTGGCCAATTTACCGGCCAACGTGGTCTTACCCGCGCCCTGCAGGCCGGCGAGCATAATCACCGTCGGCGGGTTCTTCGCCAGGTTCAAGCGGCGGGTTTCGCCACCGAGAATCTCAATGAGCTCCTCATTGACGATCTTGACTACCTGCTGGGCTGGGTTGAGCGCCTCGGAGACTTCCGCGCCGCGGGCGCGTTCCTTAATGCGCTTGATAAAGCCACGGACGACGGTCAAAGACACGTCGGCTTCCAGCAGCGCGAGGCGGATCTCGCGGGCGGTGGCGTTGATATCAGCCTCGGTCAGTTTGCCCTTACCGCGCAGGCCCGCCAGGGCTGACTGTAGGCGGTCTGATAGTGAGTCAAACACTACGGATGCGCTCCCTTAATTTAGATCGATCTAAAGTTCAACTATTCAATCTTAGTCCCTAGCCAGGGCCCTGGTCACATTCCCCACCACCGTAGCGCGGGAAACCTGTCCGGCGAGATAAACATTAACGATCATCGTCGCGCCCAAAATCTCATGGCGCAGCCATACAAAGTCCGGCAATGCCTCTACCAAGTGCCCTAAAGCGCCGATGCGCTCGACCGTCCGGATGACCAAAATGCCGCCCACATCAAAAGCCGCGGTGGTTACTTCTCCCTCGATATCTGGCAGCTCCGTATAAGTTCGTGAGTTATAGGACTGAATAAACCTTATCTCCTGCGCTGCCTCCTTTAGGGTCTGTTGCACCGTGCGGATGAAAAACTCCGCCTTATAGACACCGTCCTCCTCCCGAACGATATTCGCCCGCACGATGGTCCACCCCAGCGCCGATAGCAAGGCGAAGATGCGCTTTAGCTCTCCTTGAGAGGTACCGCACCACGACACGCTGACTTCTTGGTCTTCCCAATCCACTTTGAGCGCAACGCCTTCGCTAGATAGCGGTACGTGCACAGCCGGGCGGTCGAGAACACGTGGTTTGAGCGCCTCAAGTGCCCGCGCGACGATCAGCTTCTGTGCTTGCTCCACTCGCGGTGTCCACACGCCAGGCCCGGTCGATTGAGCATCAGCCTCAGCCAACACCGCTAACAGGGATATAGTCAGCTGGTCATAATGCGCGGCAGCCAAGAGGGCATCGCGAGCGGCATCAGAAGCCGGGTCCATCGTCGCCGCTAACCGCGCCAAAGTGGTATGTTCTGCCACTAAGGTTTGGGCGCGCGACCTATCGGCGACGCTCAACCGCATACGGGCTGCCTGGCGGGTAATCATCTCCGCACCTACTTGGGCATGAGGGCGCCCGTAGCCCTTGCCTATGTCATGGTAAAGTGCGGCCAGCAGCAATAAGTCAGGACGAGCCACCGAAGTACGCATCTGCGCGCACCGCGTTACCGTTGCGATGAGATGATGGTCCACCGCATTGACGTGGCTGCGCTCGCGCGGCAACAAGCCGCGCACATGCCCCCATTCTGGGACTAAGCGTTCCCATAGGCCATAGCGGTCCAAGTCCTGTATGACGCGCGGCGTGCATCGCGGCGAAGACAAAATAGCGAAGAAATCATCCACCGCTGCCCGCGGCCAGCGTAGCGGCAGCTCGGGCAGGCCTTGGAGCTGGTGCCACGTGATCTCGGCGATAATATATCCCGTGCGTGCCGCGGCAGCCGCCACGCGGGTGAGCAGCCACGGGTCCTCTACATTTGGATTGCGGGAAAGGAAAATGTTGCCGCCCTCGGACACCACGTCCACATCGAGCGGGCGGCGCCGGCCCCGGCCGGTCACTGAAGCATTACGGCCTAGCACCCCACGGGCGGTAGCAAGGCCGCGCTCCACCGCCTTATTGACCGTGGCCGCGGCGCTGACCAAAGCCGCTGTCAAGGCATAACGGCTTTCAAACCCCAGGTCCGCAGCTACATCCGCGGCGAACTCGGGATCCAAGATATCCCGGTGGCGCCGGGCTGTGACATGCAGGAGCGTGCGGGCGTCGAGAAGCAGCCGCTGCTCAACGTCCAAATCTGGAAAGTCGCACAGGTTGCCCAAAGCCATCGCGCGCAAGAGCTGAATATCGCGCAATCCCCCGCGCCCATTTTTCAAGTCCGGGTTCGTCATCGCTGCCACAGCGCCCGAACGCTTCCACCGAGTAATCGCGGTATCCAAGAAATCATCAAAGCCGCGCTGCAGCTGGCGCCGCCACGCTGCGAGCAATTGCGCCCGCGCCTCATCCACCAGAACCTTGCGCCCTGCTACAAAGGCCAAATTCAACTGGGCAAAGCCGGCAGAGGCATCTTCGGCGGCAATCGCCCCGCACTCTTGCGGGGTGCGTAGGGCATAATCCAGGCGGTACTTGGCATCCCACACGGGGTACCACAGCTGCTCCACCAAAGCCGGGTCTGGCTCGTAACCTTCCGGATAGATGAGGATGACATCAATATCCGAGTGCGGAGTCATCTCATTGCGCGCAAAGGATCCGGTGGCAGCGAGCGCTGTTCCCGGTGGAAGCTCGAGACTGCGCAATACACGAAG
>JALXWS010000017.1 GCA_025144025.1 Corynebacterium sp. p3-SID1241
ACACTTATCAATAGTGGATACCCTTTGCCTAAAAAGTACGGACCATGCACTTTATTTGAACGTCGCGAACACACCTGGGACCGCGAACACGAAGGGAACTAAAAACAATGACGAAGTATTTCTACCCCAATTCCATCGCACCGGTATCCCATGCTGTGGCACTTCTTCGGTTTCCACTATCGACCGTTGTTGAAGAATTTCAGCAGTGGGCATCAGGAATAGAAAGTCGGTATACAAAGCCTTATTTTTATCTTCAAAGCCAGACAATCGAATGTATGGTTCATACGAACAAGGTATCTGCTGGCAGGAACCAGCTTGCAGAGCTACTTAAACCGCAAAACCACATTACACAGTTTGTATTCGTCCCCACCGAGTCAGAATGGACCGCAGTTTTTAGCCCCTGCTGCTTTACCAAAGCGCCAAAGATGCCGTGGATTGATGAATTCGCCTACCTTTTGGCGCGCAAGAAAGAAATTGAGTCACAAGTTCCTTACTACATCGAAATTAAGCATACGCCGTGGATAGATACCGACGATGTAGCCTTCTTCCATCGGGCAAGCTATGGAGAAATAGAGTTTATAATGTGCGCGCTTCCCTCCGAATTACCCGATGACCCTTTAGGCCGATTTGATTGCTGCTTCTACAGATCTTTTAGCAGCCACAAACAGTTAAAAGCTGATGGTACACTGCATCGTTCCATGTCGTACCTCGAGGATCAAAGTGAACCTTTTAAGGATTACGGTTTTGATTTTGACTCCCTGCCAAAGGTCACTGAGTTTCCACAAGAATCGTTTACACAAGAACACGCGCAGATTATGTGGTCTCAGTTTGGGGAAAAACAGATAGAAGCCATCCTCGCACCACTAGGTGTGTCACCATATGATGACGCTTTCTATGGGACGGACGGCTATTTGGCACGTCTAACACCAGCATGCGTTGTCGACCCACACACTAATGAGTTAACAGCAGCTCCCGACTTCGATCCCCCTGCGCGTATCCCGCTAGAAAAATACCAGTTTTTCCAAGGGCTCCACGACGGCCCCCTCCGTTCCTGGTCGTCAACACCTATTGCAGAATAGAAGTCAGACGAAACACAACCTGAGGCATCTCAAAACGGCGCTCCAGACTCCAAACACGCGGAAGCATCGCTGTAACAAGCCCCGAACTTCTTACCGAGCCGAAGGCACAAACGGCTACACCACTACACGGGACTTGACCTCCGTATCGGAAACAGTCGAGCGGCAGACAATCTAGCGATGAAGCCAAACTACGCCACACTTGTGGCCTAGAATGCAAAGAATAGAGCCCTCGTCTAAGTTGAATCTTCTAAAAGGCAGGGTCGAGAAGATAAACATCTTGCGTCAAGGAGTTGTAGAAATGAAGTTCAATTTTGAGGTACCTGAACCGTTGCAGCTATCTGCACCTGTTTCATACTACGAAAATCTTCTCTCGGATTACCGAACCCGAGACATCTCATTTCTCAAAATGGACACTACGGGTCAGTTTTTTGGCAAATGTGAGATCGGGGGAATCGACTATGACATTGATGGCTTTGAGAACGCCGGATTGATTACCTCAATAGAAATCTTAAACGCGCGGGAGACAGATAGCTTCCTTGATATCCCACTGTCATTGTCAAGCCGAAAGTTTGTCAAAGCCCTAAAAGATGTGGGGATCGAATTTGAACACGACCGTGACGGCATAACCATTCCCCACGACAATGGGACAATCGCATTGTCATACCAATTCGGCAAAGTTGTAGCTATTTACTGGGGTAGCTAGCCAATATCAATCACGCGAGTGCGCAGTCTGACTTACGCGACAGCCCAACCGAAGGCCTTGACGTACTAAACGACCGACGAAGAAGGAAGTGCATCGAGAAAATGAAAATTGAAGGTACCTGTCCCTTGCCCGTAAAACCCGGTATGACGGTGAACCAGGCCGCTAAAGCATGCTATGACTCGGAATTAGGTGCGGATACGTATGAGGAACAGTTTGAAGGCTGGGTTGATATCGAAACACTCGAGCCTGGTGATCCTGGCCGCAAGATTGTGTGCTGTGTGGAGGACGGCAAGTGCGTCACCGTGGAAATGAAGTACGTGGAGGTGTCAATCACGGATACTTTCTATGGCGTTGACCTTAATCGTCGCCCCGCCGAGACCGTGCAGGAGAGCACTAAGCGAGTCGCACAAGAGCTACAGCGCCAAGGTATCCGCACCGAGATAAATGATTTCCTCATCTTATTGCCTGACCACTTAGTCGCAGTCGAAGTCGACGAAGGCGTTGCGTGGTTCGACCCTGACTATTGGAGTCTCGAGGACTTTCTTGATACATCGTTCCTTGCCTAGTGAAAAGTAAACTTTAGATGTTGGCGAACGAGGCGGCCGGAGCATGCTTTAACGGTAAACATTTTAGATAAGCCCCAACTTGGTGACAGTTTCCCGGTTTGTACTGCGGTATATGACTAAGGTCGTTGCGCTCGTATTGCGAGCAAGGATCTGAACCATGTTAGGTAGCCCTCGAACATCTAGCCCTGTAGGGCTGGAAGGAAATATAAGCTACACCCATCTGTACGCGCTGACCTGCGGCGTTGTGGGTTGTGCCGAGCGTGCTGCCGGAGTCCCTTTCAGTGTCCCTGGGGTAGGAGCGGCCGCATGAAGGTGCGCTCGTACCGCAGGACGCACTCGGACTCGTCTCGAATCCGGTCAGCGGCGATGAAGTCCGAGTGGGTGCCGAACAAGGTGCGGTACTGCTCGTAGGCAGCCAGGCTGGGGAAGCTGAACAGGGATTCCGCACGGTCACTCACACCTTCCGCGGGTAGGTAGTACCCGTGGTGGGTGCCGCCGTGTTCGTCGACATGCCGCATCCAAGCGCGGGCGAACTGTTCAAAGGCTGCGATCTGGTCGGGGTCGATGGTGTAGTGGACGACACAGGTGATCACATCCACAACGCTAGGCCCACAGGCGCTCATTGGGGAGCCTTTGTCTGTGCGCCTCGTGGTGCAGCACACCAATCTGCCTGGTTTACCTGCGGAAATGCGTCAGTTCGCCAAGTTGGCGCCGAGTTCAACGGTGAGAACTCCGACGGCGATGAGGAGGATGCCGAGGGCCATGGTTCGGGTGAGGGGTTCGTGGAAGATGACCCGGGCGAGGATCGCGGTGAGAGCTACGCCGGATGCTGCCCAGATGCCGTAGGCGACGCCAAGGGCCATGCCGTCGGCCAAGGCGAGACTTAAGGCGACGAACGCCACGAGATACCCCGCGATGACGCCGATGAACCATTTCTTCACCCGGCCACCGTCGGAGGCTCGTAGCGACATGGTCGCGACGACTTCGGACAAGATGGCGCCTGCGAGGAAGATCCATCTCATGAGTTGACTCCTGCTTCCTGGGCTGCGGTTTGCTGAGCTTTCTGGGAGCCGAGTTCGACGGTGAGGACACCGCTGATGATCGCAACCATTCCAAGACCCATCACAGCGGTCAGAGGTTCACCGAAAATCGCGGCGGATAGCACGGCGGCGAGCACGACCCCGCTGGCTCCCCAGATGCCATAGGCGACGCCGATCTGCATTCCTTCGCGCAGGCAGAAGGTGAGGAAGACGAAAGTGCCGATGTATCCGGCAGCAACCACGATGTACCAGGATGGGTGATTGAGCGCCGCCTTGAGAGACAGCGTCGCCGCCACTTCGGTAGTGATGGCGCCAGCGAGCAGGAACCACTGCTTCATGGGGTTGTTCCTTCGATCAGGGAGCGAATGCTGGAGACGACGGCTTCGAGATCCGCGCCGTGGAGGGTGGACACACCTGTGGCCTGGGCGCCCCAGAGTCCGTCGGCGGCGAGTCGGGCGGTGGTCAGCCTGGCTCGGGTGGCGGCGTCGAGATCGTCCGGGAGTTCGAGCCAGCGGCCCATCCGCGTAGTCCACGGTTCGGTGAGTTCGGGCCGATACGTCGCTTGGCCCCAGATGATGAACTCGGCGCGCTTGGCGGCCCCGTGGGCGGCGACGTGAACGTAGCTCAGGAGCCGCTCGGTGGCGTTGGCGTTCTCGAGGGGCTTGCCAAGGGTGGCAGTCATGTCGTTCTCGACGTTGGCCGCAGCGTGGTCGACGATCGCGGCGAGCAGTACGTCGCGGTTGCGGAAGTGATATAGCAATCCCGGTTTGGTGAGCCCGGCCTCGTGGGTCACTGCGTCAAGGGTAATGTCGCCACCCTCCGCTGCGTTCATGACGCGGAGGGCAGCTTCCAGGATCTCGGAGCGCTGACTGGTTCGCATATAGCTAACTTTACCATTTGGTAGGTGAAGCCTTCAACTGCGGGCGCTGGTAGGGGCACCTGGGGTACACCCTATTGTTACGCCGGTGTGCGGCGGAATGTTTGCTGTAAAATAAGGTCACTTTGGCCATTGTTTTACACGTGTCTAGTGGGGTCTAGGCCTTATATTTACAGAAAGTGGTGAGTGTGGTGTTATCGTCTGACGGTTTCCATAGGTTGCATCCCTCAGTGTGGTGTGACGCTTGCTGATGGTCACTGACATCTTGCGCCACTTGAAGAGTGTGAGACGGCAAAAACTAATCCAACTGGTCCACAGCGAGGTCCCAATACTCGCTGGGTAGTTTGCCTCTAAAAGGCAGCGGAGCTTAGGACCCCAACCCCGCACCCTACGTGACGGCGGTAACTATAGTTCGTAGACATGACCGCACCACAAAATAAGACGCAGCACGAGTTGCTCCAAGAACGCGCAGCGGCGGTGGGCCTGCGCGCCTATCACCTCCACCTCGATCTCTCGGAGGTACTCGATAGCCCCACCTACCGCGTGACTACCTGCCTCGAACTCAGCAGCAGTGAGCCCGAACTTTTCCTGGATTACCTGGGAGAATCCGTCGCGGAGGTCAAGGTCAATAGCACTCCGCAGGAAGTGGACTTTGATGGCAGCATCATCCGGCTGCACGGCCTGCCGGTAGGGGAGGAGCTGACCATTGAGGTCACCGGCTACTCGCGCTATTCGCGCACCGGCCAGGGTCTGCATCGGATGCACGATCAGGCCGATGACGCGACCTACCTGTATTCACACCTCGAGCCTTCTGATGCCCGCCGCATCTTCCCCTGCCTGGAGCAACCGGATCTCAAGGCCGTCTTCCACGTGCGCATGTCCGCACCGAAAAAGTGGCAGATCCTTTCCAACCAACCGGAAGTCGAACGCAGCGAAGAGGGGGAGCTCGCCACCGTTACTTTTGCGCCGACCCCGCCACTGTCGACGTACCTGACTTCTTTCGCTGCCGGCCCCTACCAGTACCAAGAGCGCACCTGGACCGCCCCGGATGGCAGCCACTCGGCACAGCTGCGCGCCTTTGCGCGCGCGTCCATGTTTGAGCACCTGGACGAGGAAATCCTAGAACTTACCGCCCAAGGCATGGACTTTTTCCACCAGAACTTTGGCTATCCCTATCCGTGGGGCAAGTACGATTCCATCTTTGTACCCGAATACAACCTCGGCGCAATGGAAAATCCCGGCCTGGTGACGTTTACGGAGAACTACATTTTCCGCTCCCACGCCACGCGCGCGCAGCACGCCGGCCGTGCAAATACCATCCTGCACGAGATGTCCCATATGTGGTTCGGTGATCTGGTCACTCCGCAGTGGTGGGATGACTTGTGGCTCAAGGAGTCTTTCGCGGAATTTATGGGTGCGGATTCTTCCGTCCACGGCACCGACTACACCGAGGCCTGGGCCAATTTTGCCGGCGCCCGCAAGAATTGGGCCTATCTGCAGGATCAGCTGCCCACTACACACCCGATCAAGGCGGAGATCCCAGACGTGGATGCCGCGCGCCAGAACTTCGACGGCATCACCTATGCCAAAGGCGCGGCAGTGCTCAAGCAGCTGGTGCACTACGTCGGCCGCGATAATTTCTACGCCGGTGCGCGCGACTACTTCCAGAAGCGTGCCTTTGCCGCCGCCACCTTTGATGACCTCCTGAAGGCGCTTAAGAGGCACACGGACCGCGATCTTGATGCCTGGTCCCAAGCCTGGCTGCGCACCTGGGGTCCAGATACGCTCACTCCGGAGTTGCACACCGAAGGCGAGAAGATTGCGGAGCTAGCCATCATTGCGGAGGCCGAGGATGTCACCCGGCCACACCGCCTGACCGCCTCGCTTTTTGATGCTTCCCTGCACAAGTACCGCGAGATCGACATCGATCTCGCAGCAGGCGATGGCACCACCCGTACCATCATCGATGAGACGGCCGGCCTTCCGGCCCCAGCATTGCTGCTGCTTAACGATGCCGACCATACCTACGCCAAGATCCGCTTCGACGAAACTTCACTGGATACTGTCGAGCGCCGCTTAACCGAGATCGAGGATGAATTAACCCGCGCGGTCATTTGGACCGCCCTGTGGAACCTCACTCGCGATGGGGAACTGGCGGCGGTTGACTATGTCGGGGGCGTCGTCAAGCACGAAGCCTACGAGACCAACACGACGCTGCTGGCTACCGCCTGCGCCAATGCCAATTTTGCCATTGCGCACTATATTGCGGACGCAGAGCTCGAGCAGGCCCGCACTGACTATGCCGAGGCAATCTGGGGCCACCTTGCAGAAGCCGAGCCCGCCTCCGATGCCCAACTCGTGCTCGCTCGCGCCGCTATTCGCGCCCTAGTCGCAACGCCGGAAGAATCCGGCACCGAACGGCTGCGCGCCCTGCTCAACGGTGAAGTTGCGGGCCTTCGCATGGATCCGGAGATCCGCTGGTCCATCCTCCGCGCGCTGGCCGCGCGCGATGCCATCACACTGGCCGAGCTCGAGAAAGAAAAACGGCGCGATAATACGCTAACCGGCGCAACGGAATTCCTCGGCGCAAGCCACGCTTTCCCGACGCTAGAGACCAAGCGCGCTGCGTTCGATAAGGCGCTGGCCCCTGGTGCGTACTCCAATGCCGAGGTGGACGCGCTGGTTGCCGGCTTTAATGCGCCGCGCTCGGCCGCGCTGCAGGAGGCCTTTGCGGAGGAATTCTTCTCCCGCGTTGAGGATATCTGGGCCGCGCACCCGATTGAGATTGCCAACCGCCTCATCCGTGGCTTCTACCCAGAGCTGCCCACGGCCGATGCCGCCACCACACGTCTGCTGCACCGAGAGGTTCCAGGTGCACTGCGCCGCGTGCTGCTGGAGTGCCAAGATAACCTGCGGCGCACCCTGCGCGTGCGGGCTGGTCAATAGACTGTACAGCCTAGCGCTCGCACCCTAGCTCCCCTCGGGTCACACTGTATATAACAGTTATTGATCCGGGGGGAAATTTACATATGACTATTAGTCATGAGCGCAGTGACGAAGAACTAGTTGACGCTTTTATCGAGGGGGACAACAAGGCCTTTTCCACCATCGTGGAACGCCACCGCACGCGGCTGACCACAGTGGCGCGCCGCTACACCAGAAACGATCATGACGCCCAAGATGTGGTCCAAGAAGCCTTTCTGCGCGCCAGTTGCAATCTACACTCGTATCGCCGCGAATCCGCGCTATCGACCTGGCTGCACCGGCTGGTGAAAAACTCTGGTTATGACTACCTCAACCACCGTTCGAACAGGGAAAATGCCTCTTTAGATCTGGAAGACTTCGAAGACGATCGCAATCCGCTGCTGGCACATAATCCCTCTGAAAACCTAGCGGAGCAACTGGTGGTGCGCGAGGCCATGCAGCTGCTGCGCGAGGATCAACGAGAGGCGCTGGTGCTTACCGATGTCGCCGGTTTCCGCGTCGGCGAAGTCGCCACCGCCCAAGGCGTAAAGCCCGGCACCATCAAATCCCGCCGCGCCCGCGCAAGACAAGTCCTACGCGCCGCCATCGGGTGAGTTTGTTAATACCGACGTTTGCCACCGTGGCGGGTAGACTCATGGCGTTACGCGAAACCACACTCTGATTTAAGGGAGTTAGCAATGACCGTCCACGATGTTGCCATCGTAGGTTCCGGCCCCGCCGGTTATACCGCCGCGCTCTACGCGGCACGCGCCGAGCTCAACCCAATTGTCTTCGAGGGCTTCGAGTACGGCGGCGAGCTAATGAATACCACCGAGGTAGAAAACTACCCCGGCTTCCAAAAGGGCATCATGGGCCCAGAGCTCATGGAAGAAATGCGCGCCCAAGCCACCCGCTTCGGTGCTGACCTCCGTATGGAGGTCGTCGACTCCGTAGAGCTGGAAGGCGATATTAAAAAGCTGCACGTGGGTGACGAGCTCTTCGAGGCCCGCTCCGTCATCCTCGCCACCGGTGCCGCCCCGCGCCACCTTGGCGTTCCAGGTGAGGAAGAACTTGCCGGCCGCGGCGTTTCTACCTGCGCTACGTGCGATGGCTTCTTCTTTAAAGGCCACAATATTGCCGTTATCGGCGGCGGTGACTCCGCCATGGAGGAGGCCACCTTCCTTACCAAGTTCGCGGATTCCGTCACCATCGTGAACCGCTCCGAGAACTTCCGCGCCTCCAAGATCATGCTAGAGCGCGCCCAGGCCAACGAAAAGGTCAAGTGGGAGACCAATAAGGTCGTAGAAGAGGTTATTGAAGCCGATGGTAAGGTCGGCGGACTCAAGCTCAAGGACGTCACCAACGGCGAAACCTCCACCTTGGACGTAACTGCCATGTTCGTAGCAATTGGCCATGATCCGCGCTCTTCCTTCCTCAATGATCAGGTCGAGCTCAATGACAATGGCTATGTTGTAGTTGACCAGCCCACCACTAAGACCTCCCTACCAGGTGTTTTCGCCTGCGGTGACTTGGTGGATGACCACTACCAGCAGGCAATTACCGCTGCCGGCTCCGGTTGCCGTGCAGCAATTGATGCGGAACATTTCCTCGCAGAAAACCGTTAATTTAGTATGAGCAACGTCAAGAATGTAACCACCGATACGTTCCGTCAGGACGTGATCGAGTCCGATAAGCCCGTCGTCGTGGACTTCTGGGCTGAATGGTGTGGCCCCTGCAAGAAGCTTTCCCCCATCCTGGAAGAGGTGGCAGACGAGCTTGCTGGCCAGGTCACCATCGCCAAAGTAAACGTGGATGAAGAGCGCAATCTGGGCGCCATGTTCCAGATCATGTCCATCCCAAACGTGCTGATTTTCAACCACGGCGAGAAGGTAGATGAATTTGTTGGTCTGCGTTCTAAAGATGACATCGTGGCGCAAGTGAAAAAGCAGCTTTAACTGTTAATCTAATTTCTATTAGATTAAGCGTGTAGAAATTCTGGAATGCGGCCCAAACTAAAGCGGGCTGCGAAAGGGGTAAAAGGCGTGAATCGCGTTCTTCGAGTCGGCGATACAAGCGTGCGTGTAGCTGAAGCTCGCGCCACCTTGGCCCGTCTCGGCCTCTTGTCAGATTTCAAGAGGGAGCTTTCTGCATGGAAGAAGCAGAAGTACTCCGAGAGCGACAAGAGCTTTGATGCCAATTTGTCTGAGGTCCTCAAGGCCTTTCAGCAATCGCGCGGCATCGTGCCCACGGGTGAGATCGATGACCTCACCCTGCGCGAACTGCGCCAAGCCTCGTATACGCTCGGCAGCCGCGTGCTCAGCTACGAGCCCGCAAATACACTGGTGGGTGACGATATCTCCCAGCTGCAGCAGCAACTGCAGGAACTTGGTTTCTACCAGCAGCGTGTAGATGGCCACTTCGGCCCTAAAACCCACGCCGCGCTGAAGGAATACCAACACAACTGCGGCCTGCAAGAAGACGGTGTGTGCGGCCCCGCCACTATCCGCGCGCTTGGTCTGCTCGGCCGCCGCATCACTGGCGGCTCCGCACACAATATTCAAGAACGCGAGCGCGTGCGCAACGCAGGCCCGAAGCTGGCCGGCAAGCGCGTCGTCATCGATCCCGCCCTAAGCGGCGGCGAAGCTGGACAGCTGGTCAAGGGTCGCTTCGGCGATATTTCAGAGCAAGAAATCCTGTGGGATCTTACCCAGCGAATCGAAGGGCGCATGATTGCAGCGGGAATGGAGACCATCATCTCCCGGCCCCGCACCTCCGATGCTGATGTAAAGTCGCGCGCCGAACTGGCGAATGCCTTCGATGCGGACATTGTGATTTCTTTGGCCTGCGATTCTTACCCCAATGAGAAGGCCAATGGTGTTGCCACCTTCTACTTTGGTTCTGAGTTGGGCAATTCCTCGCTCATTGGTGAGACCCTCTCCGGGTTCATCCAGCGCGAAATCGTCGCCCGCACCGAGCTGCTAGACTGCGGCAACCACGGCCGCACCTGGGATCTGCTGCGCCTGACCCAGATGCCGGTCATCCAGATCGTGCTAGGATATCTGACCAACCCAGAAGACGTAAAGATTCTCACCAATCCGTCCCGCCGCGATGACATTGCCGAAGCCATCGTCATTGCAGTAAAGCGCATGTACCTCATGGAGCAGGACACCGCCGTGACAGGCGCATATAAGTTCTCCGAGCTTCTGCAAGCCGAGCAGGCCTAGACCTAGTCACCTAAGCCAAAGCGCGAGCAAGCAAATCTTCAACAGCCGCCGCACTGAGCACATCGTGCTCCGGTGGAAGCTCCAAGCGCAGGCGGGGGAGTACTGGGTGATCGGCCGCCACCTCGAAGCCCGCTGAGCGCAGGGAGTCATAAGCCATTAGCCCGATATAGGCTGGCTTATGGCCCAAAAATTCTGCCGCAGTGACGGGGTCACCGTAATAGCCAAAAGCCTCTACTGCGCAGCTGCCGCGGTTAGTTAGGTGCATAATGGCGGCGTCGACAAGCACTGCCTCAATGCCACGCCCCGCTAAATGCGCCTTGACGAAGAGCGAGGTAATAACCTCCGCATCCTCAGAAATGGGTGCGGTGGGAAGTTTGGCGGTGCCGGCGGCATCCTCGCGGGAGCAAAACAAAATGGTGGCGTCCTCGCCCACGGTAAAGCCGCACTGCCCAAAAGACAGCAGGGTAGTAGCCAGCCATGCTTCCTTTTCAAAAACGGGATCGCTGACCGCAGCCTCAAGCTCCCAAAAGGTACTACGCGCAGCCTGGCGGTGGATGCGCGTGCCTTCGATCACCGGCTCGAGGATCATCGCCTCGGACTACTGCTGGCCCTCAATAAGCGACATGATGCGCTCGAAATCTTCTTGGTCGCCAAATTCCACGACCATCTTTCCTTTGCGCTTGCCCATTGTCACGGTGACCTTGGTATCGAAGCGATCGGACAGCCGCTCGGCGGAATCGGTGAAGTACTGCGGCTGCGGCGCTGGCTGCTTCTTCCTAGATTCAGCCGGTTTGCCGTCACGCTTATAGAGGGTCACGGCCTCCTCAGTAGCGCGCACGGAAAGGCCCTCCGCGATAATGCGGTTGGCAATGTACTCCATAGCCTCGGTGTCCTCCAAGGACAAAAGCGCGCGGGCATGGCCGGCAGATAAGGTCCCGGCGGCAACGCGCTTTTGTACCTCTACTGGCAGCTTGAGCAGGCGCAGCATATTGGTTACTTGCGGGCGCGAACGGCCAATGCGGTCCGCCAGCTCGTTTTGTGTAACGCCGAATTCTTCCAGCAGCTGCTGGTAAGCATGCGCCTCTTCCAAGGGGTTGAGCTGCACGCGGTGGATATTTTCCAGCAGGGCATCGCGCAGCAGGTTGTCATCTTTGGTATCGCGCACGATGGCTGGAATTGTAGCTAGACCTGCCTTGGAAGAGGCGCGCCAACGGCGCTCACCCATAATGAGCTCAAAGCCGCCTTCTTCGGAAGGACGCACAACAACAGGCTGCAAAAGGCCGAACTCGCGAATGGAGTGTACGAGCTCGGCAAGCTCATCTTCATCGAAGACGGTGCGTGGCTGTTTGGGGTTGGGGATAATATCCCCAATAGAAATCTCGCGATAGGTCGCGCCAATGGGGGCCGGAGTGGACTGGCGCTTCTTGGAAGACTTAGAACCCGAATCCTGTTGAATGGTCGGGGCACCTTTAACGCGCTTGCCCTCGCCACCCTTACGGCCCGGCTGCGGAGTGGAATTGCCTAAGATGATATCCGCAGCGGAATCGCCCAGGCGCGGCTTGCGGGTAGGTGCATCAGGACCGGACGGGATGAGTGCGGCTAGGCCTTTGCCAAGGCCGCCTTGCTTCTGTTCTGCCATGAGTTCCTATCCTTCCAATTCCGCGTAAATCTCTGGGCTTACGCCAATCGCACCGGTTGTCGGATGCGGGCGATAATCGCCGCGCCGGTTGAGCTCGCGAGCCGCCGCAAGGTAGGCCCGCGCACCAGTAGATGAGGGCGCGTAATCAATAACCGTAGTACCGTACCCCGGCGCCTCGGAAACACGCACGGAGCGCGGGATAACATTGCCCAGCACCACGGCACCGAACTGCTCGCGAACGTTATCAGCCACATCTTCCGCCAGACGGGTGCGAGCATCATACATAGTAAGCAGCACGGCGGAAATGTGTAAGTCCTCGTTGAGGTGTTCACGAATCATGGAGATATTACCCAAAAGCTGGCCCACGCCCTCTAGGGCGTAGTACTCACATTGAATCGGGATGATGACCTCTTCAGCGCACGTCATCGCATTGATGGTAAGCAGGCCAAGCGATGGCGGGCAGTCAATGAAGACATATTCGAAGCCATGCTCTTCCAGGAAGCCGTTATGTAGGGCGTCATAGAGCCGAAATTCGCGGCGTACCAGAGACACCATTTCAATCTCCGCGCCAGCCAAGTCGATGGTGGCGGGGATGCAAAAGAGATTCTCATTGTGGGAAGAAGGCTGCATAGCCTTTTCCGCATTGCAGTCACCTAGGAGGACCTCATAGCTGGAATCGGTGCCGGAGTTATGTTCCGCGCCCATGGCCGTGGAGGCGTTTCCCTGCGGGTCGAGGTCGATCACCAGCACTTTCTTGCCCTCTGTAGCTAGCGCTGCGGCCAAGTTAGCGGCGGAGGTGGTTTTACCTACGCCGCCTTTCTGGTTAGCAATGGTGATAAGGCGCGGATTAGTCATGCCGTCTACTTTAGTTCACGCGCGGGACACGAATGATCGTGGTTCCCTCGATGGTGCTGACCTCGGCCTTTCCTCCGCCGGCCTTCTTAATGTCGGCGGCATCCCGCTCCAATTCCTCATGTACCGAGGAGCCCTTCAGCGCGATCATCTCGCCACCTTTACGAACAAGCGGCAGGGACCATTTGGCCAGCTTGCCCAGCGGTGCCACGGCCCGAGAAGTAACCACGTCCGCTCCCGCCACGGCTTTTTTGATCGGTCCTTCCTCGGCACGGCCACGCAGTACCGTGACACTGCCTAGGCCAAGCTCCTCAACGACCTCGTTGAGGTAGTTATAGCGCTTGAGCAACGGCTCAATCAGCGTGATTTGCAGGTCCGGGCGCGCAATGGCCAGCGGAATACCGGGCAACCCAGCACCCGAGCCGACGTCGATAACCGTGGCATCTTCTGGGATAGCCTGCTTGACGACGGCGCAATTAATAATGTGCCTATCCCACAAGCGTGGCACCTCGCGGGGGCCTATAAAACCACGAATGGACCCGTCCGTAGCGAGCGAATCATGGTAAGCCTGCGCGAGGGGCAAGCGGGAGCCGAATACTACTGACGGGTCCATCTCGGACACGATGGGGTTCTCCTCCGTGTTTATTTGTTTTTGCGCTGTTTCTTTGTGCGGTTGTCCTTCTTACGGGCACCCGGCTTAGGAGCGGAGGTGCGCTTGGCCTCAGCCTTAGCGGCTTCCTCCTCTTCTTCCTCGCGGTCCATCTTGGCATAGACAATGCGGGTTTGGAAGAAGGTCCAAACGGTATTGGCCATCATGTAAAACAGCAGACCAATTGGCCAGATGAAGCCGGAGAAAATCAGCATGGCCGGCATGACCCACAGCATCATCTTGGACATCATGGCCATTTGCTGTTGCATCATTTCCGCATTCTGGCCCTGCGGAGCTTGGGTTTTGCCAGCAGCACGACGCTTTTCTTGACGGTTCAAGCTCATGCGGGCATTGAAGTGGGTCATGACTGCAATGATGGCAATCATCGGAACGATGATTACTGCCGCCTGGCTAGTGGTCACGCCTTCTACAATCGGCGAATTCAAACGCAGATTGGTCACCAGTGGTACATCAAAGATCTTGGCATCTAGGAATTGTTGAACCAGATCCGGCTTGAAGATGTAGTTCGCGGTATTGGCGTTTTCTTCAATAGACATCGGATCGCCACTGGGGTGGCCAATACCACCGGCCACAGCGACGGTGCGGTCGAAAGAGCGCAGCACGTGGAACAAACCAACGAACATCGGAATCTGCGCAAAGACTGGTAGGCAACCCGCCACCGGACGGACTCCGGATTCCTTGTAGACCTTCTGCATTTCCTGCGCGGCCTTGGTTTGGTCGTTGCCATACTTCGCCCGAATTTCCTGCACCTTAGGTTGGATTTCCTGCATTTTGCGCGAAGAGCGAATCTGGCTGATGGTCGGCTTGACCATTAGCGCCTTAAGCGTCCAGGTCAGCAGCACAATGGCCAGGATCCACGTAATGCCCCAGGATGGGTCCATTACGAGGGATAGCAGCCAGTGCCAGAACCATAAAACGGCCGAGATTGGCCAGTAAATGAAATTAAGCACGAGTGTTTAATCCTCAGTTGTTGTTGGTATCCGGGACTGGGTCAAACCCACCCGGATGCCAGGGACCACATTTGCAGACCCTAGCTATTGCCATCGCCGTACCCTTAAATGCGCCGTGTTTGGATAATGCTTCAAGGGCATAAGCACTGCATGTCGGTTCGAACCGACAGGTCGATACCATCTTAAGGCCAGAGACATGTTTTTGGTAGAAACGAACCACTTTTACCATTGGTTCGGCTAATCCTCTGGCCGGTGGAATTTCCTCCCCGCGGGAATTTAGATATCCCATTGTTTGCGCAGCGCTTTGGCAAGATCTTTTTCTAGTTGCTCACTGCTGGCAGTAGCGCTGGCGGGAAGGGCACGGATGACGACGTCCACGCTGGCAGGCAGCTTAGGGACAAATGTCATGCACACATGCCGAAGCCGCCGGGAGGTGCGGTGGCGAACCACTGCATTCCCGACGGCTTTGGAAACAATCAGCCCGAATCGCGGCCCAGAGGCCGCGATACCGGCTGCCTTGTCCGTACCTGCGTTATCGCGCGCATGCACGACGACCGTACGAGTGCCCGCCCGGCGGCTGCCCTTCATCGTGCGCCGAAATTGCACCGGCGACGTGAGCTTATGCTGGGCTGGAAGCATAACTTATGCAGTCAGCTTTGCGCGGCCCTTCTTGCGACGAGCTGCAACGATTGCGCGACCTGCACGGGTGCTCATGCGGGTGCGGAAGCCGTGCTTACGAGCACGACGACGGTTGTTCGGCTGGAACGTGCGCTTACCCTTTGCCACGTTAATTCTCCTTGAAGTTGTGCGTAGGCACACCGCCGCTGCTAGGCAGCGGCGCACCTACTGATGAATAGATTCCATGAACCTGACGCGTCACAGTCTCTCCGGTGCACAGCGAGCCAATGGGCCCAGCCAGTACGAGGTGACGCGGTCACTTTCACGCGCAACTCTTTGTTGCAATAGACCATGCCAGACTACGTGATTTCTGCCGCTGGAAACAAATCGACACCCGGGTACACCCGAAATTACATAAATGTTTTTTCCTGCAGCTAGGCGGCCAGATTCCGGGCTCTTACTGCGCCTAATCCACCGCGCCGGAGGACCCGCCCGAACCGGCGCCCGGGTGGTGAATTTTTCTCGCTAGACACACCCGCCATTTCGGCGGTACAACAGAAGAATCAAATTCCACAGCCAAGCCAGGCATGTGGATAACTCTAAATCAGCACTTGAGACTTTTGTAGTTTCCGCAGCTTAGAGCCATAAACCGGCCAATGAAGAGTTATCCACAGCCATGAACTAAGCTGTGAATAACTATTTCATCCACACCTGTGGATAACTCTGTGGAGATCGAGGTGACTCGATAAAAACCGATGTGAAAACCACAGTGGAATCCGCGGTGAAAATTATAATTCCATGTCCATCCGTCCCCGACTAAATTCCACAAAGGTAGCCTGTTGTGACTGACCCACAAGCGAACCTGCATGCCGTTTGGCGCGCGGTCGTTGATGACCTGCTCGCACAATCCGAGCAACCCAATTCCGAGGTCCCCAGTTTTTCGCATTCACAACGCCTCTACCTCCAGCTGGTTCGTCCCATCATGATGGTCGACGGGTATACCCTTGTCGCCGCTGAGAACTTGGATGCCAAAAATGTGGTCGAAAATGAACTAGGCGAGCACATCGCTAAGGCATTAACCCGCCACCTCGGGCGTCCCTGCTCCTTCGCGGTCACTCTTGCTACACCGCAAGAACCGCAACCACCGGCCACAGAGCCCTCTCCCCAGGCAGCTCCTCCTCAGCAGCAGGCTCCCCAAACGCAGCCTCCGCAGAACGCGGAATCCCCCCAGACTTACATTCCACGCCCACAACAGACCGATACCGCTGCACAACAGGCACCCACCCAGAACAATTGGCAGTCCAGCCACGCTCCAGCCAGCCTGGATGAGCTAGCCCAGCACTATAACCAACAGCAGGCAGAATCCGCTGGCAACTTCTCTGGTACGGCTACCAACGCTGCGCGCATCCCACGCGAAGCCCCAGCACACGATCCCAACCGCGAGACTTCGCTGAATCCAAAGCATACCTTCGATAGCTTCGTAATCGGCTCTTCGAATCGTTTTGCCAATGGTGCCGCCGTAGCCGTGGCCGAAAACCCCGCCCGTGCCTATAACCCCCTATTTATCTGGGGCGGTTCTGGTCTAGGCAAAACGCACCTTTTGCACGCTGCGGGCAATTATGCCCAAGTGCTGCACCCGGGCCTGCGCGTGAAATACGTGTCTTCGGAAGAATTTACGAATGACTATATTAATTCGCTGCGGGATGACCGCCAGGAATCATTCAAGCGGCGCTACCGTAATCTCGACATTTTGATGGTCGATGATATCCAGTTCTTGGAAGGCAAGGAATCGACCCAGGAAGAGTTCTTCCATACTTTCAATGCGCTGCACCAAGCCAATAAGCAGATCATTTTGTCTTCAGACCGCCCGCCGAAGCAACTGACGACATTGGAGGATCGCCTCCGCACCCGCTTTGAAGGCGGTCTTATTACCGATATTCAGCCGCCAGATCTAGAAACGCGCATCGCGATTTTGATGAAAAAGGCAGCCAATGATGGCACCGAAGTAGACCGCTCCGTGCTGGAGCTCATTGCCTCGCGCTTTGAATCTTCTATTCGCGAGCTCGAAGGCGCGCTCATCCGTGTTTCGGCCTATTCTTCTTTGGTTAATGAACCAATCAACGTGGAGATGGCGGAAATCGCATTGCGTGATTTGGCCCCGGATTCCGCTGATCGGCAAATCACCGCTACCTCGATCATGGAGGTCACGGCAGAATTTTTCGATATTGATGTAGAAACTCTGCGCGGTGCCGGAAAGAAGCGTGCGGTGGCGCATGCTCGTCAGCTGGCTATGTATCTGTGCCGCGAGCTTACCGAGCTATCCCTTCCTAAGATCGGCGAACAGTTCGGCGGTAAGGACCACACCACCGTTATTTATGCGGATCGCAAGATTCGTAAGGAGATGACTGAAAAGCGCAATACATATGACGAGATCCAGGCACTAACCCAGCGCATCAAAAACCGCGGACGCGCCTAATCCTCGCATAAATTGTTTCAGCGCCTTCCTTATATAATGGAGGGCGCTTTTGCTTTGCCTTTTGGGGCTTCTCTTATCCGGCCTGGAACGACCGAACTGCATAACTCGAACTTAGGTACTGACACTGTCTAAGAAACCAACGCACCGCCACCCTAAAGGGCTCGCAATCTCTTGTAATTTCACAAAAGGACCGAAAGAACTTCGGAAAATAACCATTTAACTGGGCAAAAAGTTATCCACAACGTTATTCACACTTGTGTAATTTCATCTTTGTAATTCATAGATCTTACTCACATGTTCAAATTCCACAGGCCCTATGCAGGAAGAACCACCCTGTGATCAGAGATGTGTGTAGATCGGTGATCAAATGACAAAACCTGTGGATAAAACGGCGACCCCGATAGTTGTCCACACTTCGTCCCACTTGATCACAGCAAGATCACAAGATTTGGCACACCCCGGATCTGGGCCGTGAACTTGTCATTTACCTAGTTACCCACAGATCCCACAGCGCTTATTACTATTACTAAATTATTTCTCTGATCTGTATAGAAGAAAAAGGTTGTGTGGAATTCAGTCCAGCCCGCCTCCCGCTAGGCACGGATCGACCGAGCAAAGATGGAATTACATTTTGTGGCGCACTGCGCCCAATGCGGTAAGTTGGAAGCCAGCTTTTGAAAGTTACACATTGCTAGCCGCTATAGAGGAGCTCTTCGCACCATGGATGAAGCCGTGTCATTTCGCGTTGCCAAAGATGACCTTGCCAACGCCGTAGCGTGGGTTGCTCGCAGCCTGCCTTCCAAGGTCACCCAGCCCGTGCTGCGCGCGATGCTGATCACCGCGGATGACAATGGTCTTGAGTTCACCGGCTTCGACTACGAGGTCTCGACTCGCGTGCGGATCGCCGGCATGGTGGATGAGCCGGGACAGATTGCCGTTGCCGGCAAGCTCCTTTCTGACATTGTGGCGTCTCTGCCTAATAAGGAAGTGGAGATCTCCCAGGTAGATTCCAAGGCACTGGTAACGTGTGGTTCCTCACGCTTTGAGTTGCCGCTGATTCCGCTGGATGATTACCCCCAGCTTCCGGTTCTGCCTGAGGTTACCGGCACGATTCAGCCCCAGCTTTTCGTCGAAGCTATTCACCAGGTTGCTGCTGCAGCTGGCAAAGATGACACCCTGCCCATGCTCACCGGTGTGCATATGGATATTCATGGCAAGGACATCGAAATGACGGCAACCGACCGTTTCCGCCTGGCCATGCGCACCTTGGAGTGGGAGCCGAAGTCCCCTGATGTGAAAGCCAAGCTTTTGGTCCCGGCGAAAACTTTGCAGGAGACCGGCCGTTCCTTGGATCCGCATTTGAACATTCCAGTGGAGATCGCCGTTGGCACCGATGACAGTATTGGAGCCGATGGCCTCTTTGGTCTGCACGCGGATAATCGCGAAACCACCACGCGCATGTTGGATGCGGACTTTCCCAATGTGCAGCCGCTGCTGCCGAAGACCCACACCAATATTGCTTCCATTGAGGTAGCGCCACTGCAGGAGGCAATCCGTCGCGTCTCGTTGCTGACGGACCGTAATGCGCAGATTCGCATGGAATTCGCCGATGGTCAGGTAACCTTGTCCGCCGGTGCGGATGCCGGTAATGCGACCGAGACCTTACCGTGCGCATTCCATGGTCGCGATGAATTCCTCATCGCCTTCAATCCGGGCTACCTCAAAGATGGTTTGGCCGTCATTAACACCGATCGCGTGGTCTTCGGCTTTACGGAGCCTTCTCGCCCCGCAATCATGATCCCAGAACCGGAAGAGCTGCCTGAGGCCGATGAAGATGGCAACTTCCCCACGCCGGAGACCAACTTCACCTACCTGCTGATGCCGGTTCGCCTGCCGGGCTAATGTACGTCAGGGATCTCGATGTTCGGGATTTTCGCTCGTGGCCCGAACTTAATGTGCAGCTAGGGCCGGGAATCACCCTTTTTGTTGGGTGCAATGGCTTTGGAAAGACCAATGTCGTTGAGGCCATTGGCTATACCGCGCATCTTTCTTCCCACCGCGTTTCCCATGATGCGCCGCTGGTGCGCCAGGGAGCGGACAGTGCGCGGGTGTCCATAACCGCGGTGAACCAGGGCCGCGAGCTCACCACCCATTTGCTTATCAAGCCCCACGCGGCTAACCAGGCGCAGATTAATCGCACCCGCCTGCGCAGCCCCCGTGATCTGCTGGGAGTGGTGAAGACTGTGCTCTTTTCCCCGGAGGATTTGGCATTGGTGCGCGGGGAACCGGCTGGGCGCCGCGCCTATCTCGATAGCATCATTGCCTCGCGGACTCCCCGGTTGGCGGGCGTAAAGGCCGACTATGACAAGGTGCTCAAGCAGCGCAATGCTTTGCTGAAATCGGCCTCCGGTAACCTGCGCCGGGGCTATTCCGATAGCGACGGCGCCGCTGCGCTGGCCACCTTGGATACTTGGGATGCGCAGCTTGCCCGCCTCGGCGCACAAGTAATCGCCGCGCGCCTTTCGCTTGTCGACGCCCTCTTGGACCACATCCCCGCCGCCTATTCCGGCCTGGCACCAGAATCCCGGCCGGCGCACGTGGAGTATAAGTCCACGATCGATACCTCCGATCGCGAGGTACTCGAAGCGGTTCTGCTCACCGAGCTGGCCAGCGCCCGGCAACGCGAGATAGAACGTGGCATTTCTTTGGTAGGTCCGCATCGCGATGATCTGGTTCTCAACTTGGGAGATCAACCGGCCAAGGGCTTTGCGAGCCACGGCGAGACGTGGTCCTATGCCATTGCACTGCGCCTAGCCGAGTTTAATCTCCTGCGGCAAGAAGGAGGATCAGATCCGGTACTGATTTTGGATGATGTTTTTGCCGAGCTCGATGCGAAGCGCCGCAAGCAGCTTGTCCACCTAGCAGCTGAGGCCGAGCAGGTGCTCATTACCGCAGCTGTGGATGAGGATCTGCCGGGAAACTTAGAACCCATCGTGCGCTACCGAGTAAGCGTGGAAGATACGGATTCAGGCCGCATCTCTAAGCTCAGCGCCGAGGACTCTGCCGAAAATCCTGCTCAGGATGCTGCTGAGGAGGGTGAGGGGCATGAGTGAGGATCAAGGGGGCGTCGGCAAGCAGCGCATCGATCCTGTCACTCAGTACTTTAAGCTGGTGCGGTCCACCTCTAAGAATCCGCCGAAGCTGACTCGTCCAGTCCCCAAGATGCCGGTGCCCTCGCTAGAGAATGCACAAAAGCAGGGGTATATGGGCTATCAACGGGGCTTACCCACTGGCCCTGATGGCAGGAAAAAGCGGCGACCGCTGGTGGTGCCGAGCCTGGGATCCCAAATTAACCGCGAAGTTGTCAATCGTGGCTGGGAACATGACCTAGCCAATGGCTGGGTGATGGGCAATTGGGAGAACTTGGTGGGCGAGCGCATAGCCGCGCATACCCAGCCCCAGCGGATTAAGGACAAGATTGTTTATGTCTCCTGCGATAACTCCACCTGGGCTACGGAGCTGCGCTATCTGCAGCGGCAAATCCTGCGAAAAATCTCTGACCGTCTAGGTCCGGATGTCATTGTTGAACTGCGCATTCATGGGCCTAAGCAGCGGCGAAATTACGAGGGACGGCAGTGGGTTAAACCGCAAGGATCTCAAGATACCTATGGCTAATAGGTTGAGGTTGGATCCGACCTTGAAAACTTAAATAACTTCAGAGCGCCCCAGATTCCCGTCTCTCACGGGTGTGGGGTGTCTTTCAGTAGGGGGTATCCGTGTAGAATAGTTAAGGTCTTAGAATTAGCTATAGCCAAAAGGAGAGCACGAATCCGTGGCTGAAGAACACGCATATGATGCCGGGTCAATTACGATCTTGGAGGGCCTCGAGGCCGTCCGTAAGCGACCCGGCATGTACATTGGTTCAACCGGTTCGCGCGGCCTGCACCACCTCATTTGGGAGATCGTAGATAACTCCGTCGATGAGGCTATGGCCGACTACGCCGATAAGGTTACCGTCAAACTGCTGGAAGATGGCGGCGTCGAGGTCATCGATAATGGCCGCGGCATCCCGGTAGAAATGCACGCTTCTGGCGCGCCCACCGTCCAGGTGGTCATGACCCAGCTGCACGCCGGCGGTAAGTTCGACTCCGACTCCTATGCCGTATCTGGCGGCCTGCACGGCGTCGGCATTTCCGTGGTGAACGCGCTTTCTACTCGCGTAGAAGCGGAGATTAAGCGCGACGGTAAGCACTGGTATCAAAACTTCCAGAACGCCATCCCGGATGATCTTGTTGAGGGGGGCAACGCCCGTGGCACGGGTACCAAGATCCGTTTCTGGGCGGATCCGGAAGTATTTGAAACTACCGAGTACGATTACGACACCATTTCGCGCCGCCTGCAGGAAATGGCCTTCCTGAATAAGGGCTTGACCATTGAGCTCATTGATGAGCGCGTCACCGAAGAGCAGATTGAGCTAGAAGAAATCGCCGATGCAGAATCCGGCGAAGCCAGTGCGGATGAAACCTCTTTCGATGATGCTCCAGACGCCGGCGATACCTTCAATGAAGAATCCGGCGAGGCAAAGGAAGCTGCGGCAGAAAAGAAACGCCGCAAGAAGGTTACCTTCCACTACCCAGAGGGCTTGACCGATTACGTCAAGTTCCTTAATAAGTCCAAGACCTCGATCCATCCCAGCATCGTCTCTTTCGAGGCCAAGGGTGAAGATCATGAGGTAGAAGTGGCGTTGCAGTGGAATCAGGGCTATAAGCAGTCCGTTCACACCTTTGCCAATACCATCAACACCCACGAGGGTGGTACGCATGAAGAGGGCTTCCGCGCGGCTCTAACCTCCCTGATGAACCGCTATGCCAAGGAGCATAAGCTCATCAAGGAAAAGGACGGCAACCTCTCCGGCGATGACTGCCGTGAGGGCTTGGCCGCCGTCATTTCCGTCAAGGTGGGCGATCCGCAGTTCGAGGGCCAGACCAAGACCAAGCTGGGCAATTCGGAAATTAAGGGCTTTGTCCAGCGCGCGGTTAACGAGCACGTCAACGACTGGTTCGATGCCAACCCGGCAGAGGCTAAGGCGATTATCAATAAGGCCGTTTCCTCCGCGCATGCTCGCATGGCTGCCCGCAAGGCCCGCGAGATGGTGCGCCGCAAATCTGCCACTGACCTTGGCGGCCTGCCGGGCAAGCTCGCGGATTGCCGTTCGAAGGATCCGAAGATTTCCGAGCTCTACATCGTGGAGGGTGACTCCGCAGGTGGCTCCGCTAAGGGTGGCCGCGATTCCATGTTCCAGGCTATCTTGCCGCTGCGCGGCAAGATCTTGAACGTGGAGAAGGCCCGCATGGATAAGGTCCTCAAGAATGCCGAGGTTCAGGCGATCATTACCGCACTGGGCACCGGCATCCACGAGGAATTCGATATCAAGAAGCTGCGCTACGACAAGATCGTGCTCATGGCCGATGCCGACGTTGACGGTCAGCACATTGCTACGCTGCTTCTGACCTTGCTCTTCCGCTTTATGCCGCAGTTGGTTGAGGATGGCCACGTGTTCCTGGCTAACCCGCCGCTGTACAAGCTCAAGTGGTCCAAGGGTGCTCCGGGCTATGCTTTTTCCGACGCCGAGCGCGATAAGCTGCTCGCCGAGGGCTTGGAACAAAACCGCAAGATCAACAAGGATGATGGCATCCAGCGCTACAAGGGCTTGGGCGAGATGAACGCCGCTGAGCTGTGGGAGACCACGCTTGACCCGAGCACCCGTATCCTGCGGCGCGTGGACTTGGAGGACGCGCAGCGCGCCGACGAGCTCTTCTCCATCCTCATGGGTGATGATGTCTCGGCCCGCCGCTCCTTCATTACCCGCCGCGCGAAGGATGTTCGCTTCCTGGATATCTAAATCGCAGCACAAAGCCCACCGCGGAATTTCCGCGGTGGGCTTTAATTGTGCGGCGTCGTGAAGCGCTGAGCCTAGGCTTGGGAGCTGCGCTGGTCCGCTATGGCGAATCCTAAGGATGCAAGACACATGGCCAGGATGACGCCGAAGCCGGCGATGATGGAAAGCGGCCAGTCCGCACTGGTACCGTGCAAGGTAGCAAACACAATAGCCGTGATAACAGCAAGCCCAACGGCAGTGCCAATGCGCTGGCCGGTCTGGAGCACAGCGCCGGAAGAGCCGGCATAGGCTTGAGGAACGTGCGCCAAGGTAAGCGTTTGATTGGGGGAAATTACCGAGCCTTGGCCGCCCCCAACAAAGGACAGCGAAAGAACCATCCACCATTCACTAGCTCCCCATTGCTCAGTGGCCCAGATAAGCGCAATTGTGGCCACTAGACCGAAGATGGTCACCAGCATGCCAAGTACCACGACCTTGCGCCCATAAACGGAAACGGATCGGCCGGCCAGAGTAGCGGAAATGGAGCTCAATAAGGCGGCGGGGATACCTACGGATCCGGCCGCGAGGGCGGAGTGGCCGAGACCGCTTTGGAAGTAGAGCGCGACGAGCACCCAAATGCTGGTAATGCCCATAAACCACAAGGTGGCGATGATGGTGCCATTGCGAAAGCTTGGGGTGGAAAAGATATTGAGGTCCACCATCGGCGGATGGCCAGTGGATTTGTGGTGGCGCTCCCACTGTACCCACGCTACGAGCAGAACGGCCCCTAGCAGTAGAAGCCACCACACGGCCGGTGATCCAGAGGATTCCATGAAGGGGAAGAGGATGGCCCACACGGCGGTACCCAGGATCAGCGCGCCGATGGGATCAAGGGTAGCCAAGGTCTTGAAAACACCCAGCTTATTTCCTGCTTCATCGCGCACCCGGGAAAACAGTGGCCGTGGAAACCACGTCAGTCCCAAAACGATAGCGACTAGGCCGACGGGGAAATTGACCAGCATGGTCAATCGCCAACCCAGATCCGGTCCGCCGAGGCGAATGAGCAGGCCGCCGAGCACTGGCCCGATGGCTACGGCTATCCCCACCGTGGAGCCAAAATATCCAAAGGCGCGGGCCCGTTCGGCACCGCGGAAGTACTGCTGGATCATGCCCACGCCTTGTGGGTTGAGTAGGCCGGCACCTACGCCTTGGATAAAGCGGGCGGCATTGAGTGATTCAGCGTTTGGAGCGAAGCCGGCGACCGCAGCACTGATGGAATAAATAGCGATGCCCGCTAAAAAGATTCCGCCGCGGCCGACGAGATCTCCGGCGCGACCGGCCGCAACGAGGATAACGCCGAAGGTGAGTGCATAGCCGGAGAGTACCCATTGCACATCCGAATTAGAGGCTCCGAGGCCAGATTGAATAGACGGCAGGGCCACGTTGACGATGGATACGCTCAGCAGCGACATAAAGAGTGCCGTGAGCAAAACGATAAGTACCCGCCAGCGGGCAGGATCCTGGCCGGCGGGGTACTCAGTTTGGTTAGCTTCGGAAGTAGTCACTTCCACACTTATACCTGGCGTTTGGAATGCGATTCAACCGCAAGGAAGCTACATATGCTGTTGCAGTACGCGGCCGAAATCTGGGACCGCGGGGGTGAGGAATTTCGAGGCCTTGCCGCGCAGAGAGTTATAAGGCTTGGACAGCGCGGGGGAATTGATTTGCTCTGCGTGCTTATCGGCTACCAACATGATGGAATCGCTCACCTCGGCACTGCGCGGCTCCAAGAAGGAACCGAAATCCTGCTCGGGGTTGCTAGCAAAGTCTTGCCAGTGCGGGTCCAGGGCGTCGAGGACATCTGGCAGCACGCGGTCCAGCGCCTTGGTGATGATGGCAGCATCAACCTTCTTTGCGGCCGCGACGGCACCCTTGAGCGCCATACCGGTAATGCCCGATTGCTTGGCGACGACCCCCTCAACCAACTCGCCACAATCGCTTACTACCGCAGTGCGCTGCGGACCCGACATAAGTTCAGAAAGATGTGCCATGCTGCACCAGCTTACGCGAGTTAGGCGGGCTGTCCCGGCAAGCCGGGAAGGTTGGCCTGAATCGCGGCGATCTGATCGGCGATCTGGCTCAAGCCGGCATCGCGCGCGGCTTTTTCCAGATCCACGTTAGGGGAGTAAAGAGCCACGGCACCAGCCAGCGCGGTGACGCCAGCAGCCGCTGCGGTGATGATCAAAGTGAGGTCCAGCTGGGAAGAGCCAGTAGAGGAGCCACCAGGCTGGCCTTGTTCAAAGTCTGGATTTATGTTGTCTTTCCAGGAATCAGCATCAGCTGCGGTGGCGGTAGGAGCAGTGACGGCGGTGGCGGCTAGGGCCACGGCCGTGAGGCTCGAGGCGGCGATCTTCTTGAAGCGGGACATGGTGGTGGTTCCTTCCTAGGGTCACTATCCCCAATAACTTAGGCAACTTCTTCAACACTAAGGTAGACGCGCGCGCTGAACTTTGCGAACTCTGCGTTATGCCCGCTTAGCGCCGGCACGCGAGCTAAGACTTCCGCCATGGAACCGGCGGCATCGCGGTGGCTGTCGTGGATGGCTATTCCTTCTAACTTGGCGGTGCTGGCGGCTGCGGCGGCCGCAAGAGCGGCGAAGTTGGTGATGCGGACGTTAAAGCGTGCGCAAAACTCCTGCGCTAAGAGGCAGAGCTGCTCAGTGCTCATGACTACCTAAGGCTGCGCCGGCCGAGCCCGGCGGATTTCCGTCTCTAGTTCAGCGCGGCCGGGGAGGAGGGCGCGGGCGGTGGATTGCACGTGGGCGTCGGCAAGCGTGCGGGCTGCCGCTGAAACAACGGCGCGCACCACCGCCTCGTGCTTGGAGGTGCCCTGCGCGGAAGCCAACAAGGTAAGGGCGTGATCCTGCTCGTCTGTGAGCCGCAATGTCATTGCCATACTTCAGTGATACCACGGTGATACCACCCGTGCGGCAATTCGAGCCCTGAAAGGCGCTAGAGGGTAGAATTTGGCGTTATGAGTGACAATAACGACGATCTTTTTGATCGCATATTTCCCATTGACATTAATGAGGAGATGGAGTCGAGTTATATCGACTATGCCATGTCCGTCATCGTTGGCCGCGCTCTGCCGGAGGTGCGCGATGGCCTGAAGCCGGTGCACCGCCGCATCCTCTACGCGATGTTCGATTCCGGTTACCGCCCGGAGCGCGGCTATGTGAAGTCCGCCCGCCCAGTCTCGGACACCATGGGTCAATTCCACCCGCACGGTGACTCCGCGATTTATGACACCTTGGTGCGTTTGGCCCAGTCCTGGAACATGCGCTACCCACTGGTGGATGGCCAAGGTAACTTCGGTTCCCGCGGCAATGATGGCCCGGCAGCAATGCGTTATACGGAGTGCAAGCTCACCCCGTTGGCCATGGAGATGGTGCGCGATATCCGCGAAAACACCGTAGATTTCTCGCCCAACTACGATGGCAAAACCAGCGAGCCAGACGTCTTGCCGTCCCGTGTTCCGAACCTGCTCATGAACGGTTCTGGCGGTATTGCCGTGGGCATGGCCACCAATATTCCGCCACATAACCTCAACGAGCTGGCCGCGGCCATCTACTGGATGCTGGATCACCCGGATGCAGACGAAGAGACTGCGCTGGAAGCCTGCATGGAACGCGTCAAGGGCCCGGATTTCCCCACCGCCGGTCTAATCGTGGGCGATCAAGGCATCAAGGATGCCTACACCACCGGCCGTGGTTCCATCCGGATGCGCGGTGTGACCTCCATCGAGGAGTCTGGATCTCGCCAGACCATCGTAATTACCGAGCTGCCATTCCAGGTCAACCCGGATAACCTCATTTCCAATATCGCGGAATCCGTGGCCAACGGAAAGATTGCGGGCATCTCCAAGATTGAGGATGAGTCCTCCGACCGCGTTGGCATGCGCATCGTAGTCACCCTGAAGCGCGATGCCGTGGCCCGCGTGGTGCTCAATAACCTCTACAAGCACTCCCAGCTGCAGACGTCCTTCGGCGCGAATATGCTCTCCATTGTTGACGGCGTGCCGCGCACCCTCCGCTTGGATCAGATGCTGCGCTACTACGTGGAGCATCAGATTGAGGTCATCGTTCGCCGTACCCAGTACCGCCTGAATGAGGCCGAAAAGCGCGCCCACATCTTGCGCGGTATGGTAAAAGCCCTGGATATGCTGGATGAGGTTATTGCCCTCATCCGCCGTTCGCCCACCGTGGACGAAGCGCGCGAGGGCTTGAAGGAGCTTCTCGACGTCGACGATATCCAGGCCGATGCCATCCTGGCCATGCAGCTGCGCAAGCTGGCCGCCTTGGAGCGCCAGAAGATCATCGACGAGTTGGCCGAGATCGAGCGCGAGATTGCTGATCTGAAGGACATCCTCGCCCGCGAGGAGCGTCAGCGCCAGATCGTTCACGATGAGCTGGCAGAGATCGTCGATAAGTATGGCGATGAACGCCGCACCGAAATCATCCCGGCGACCGGCGATGTCACCGATGAGGACCTCATTGCCCGCGAGAACGTCGTGGTTACCATTACCTCTACTGGTTACGCCAAGCGCACCAAGGTGGATTCCTATAAGGCGCAAAAGCGCGGTGGCAAGGGCGTGCGTGGCGCCGAGCTGAAGCAGGACGATATTGTGAAGAACTTCTTCGTCTGTTCCACGCACGACTGGATTTTGTTCTTTACCAACTTCGGCCGTGTTTACCGCCTCAAGGCTTACGAGTTGCCAGAGGGCGGTCGCGCTGCTCGCGGCCAGCATGTGGCTAACCTGCTGGAATTCCAACCAGAAGAAAAGATTGCTCAGGTCATCCAGATCCAATCTTATGAGGATGCTCCTTACCTGGTTCTCGCCACCCAGCAGGGCCGTGTGAAGAAGTCCCGCCTGACCGATTACGAGTCCGCGCGTTCCGCTGGCCTTATCGCCATCAACCTCAATGAGGGCGATGCGCTCATTGGTGCACAGCTCGTCTCCGAAGGCGATGACATCTTGCTTACCTCCGAGCAGGGCCAGGCTATCCGCTTTACTGCCGACGACGACCAGCTGCGCCCCATGGGCCGCGCCACCGCCGGTGTGAAGGGAATGCGCTTCCGCGGCGATGACCAGCTGCTATCCATGTCCGTGGTCCACGATGGCGAGTTCCTCTTGGTCGCCACCTCTGGCGGCTACGGCAAGCGCACTGCCATCGAGGAATATACCCCGCAGGGTCGCGGCGGCTTGGGCGTTATGACCTTTAAGTACACCCCGAAGCGCGGCAAGCTCATTGGCGCTATTTCTGTGGACGAAGATGATGAGATCTTCGCTATCACCTCTGCCGGTGGGGTCATCCGCACCGAGGTGGAGCAGATTCGTCCATCCTCCCGTGCAACCATGGGCGTGCGCTTGGTGAACTTGGGTGACGAAGTCGAACTGCTTGCCATCGACCGGAACGTGGAAGAAGATGGTGAGGAAGACGCTCAGGCTGTGGCCAAGGGCGAAAAGACCGTGGATGAGGTCCAGCAGGAGCACAAGGCTGGCGATGCTTCCAAGGATGAGGAGTAATTAATGGCACGACGAGACCTAACGATTACGCGAATCTCGCCTACCTCGGCCTTCCGTGTTGGTCTGGCTTTGTCACTCGTCGGACTCATCGCCTGGATGCTGGCCGTATGCCTGCTCTACATCGGCTTGAACCAGGTGGGCATTTGGGAATCGCTCAATAGCCTCGTCGGCGGCGTGGGCGGCGGATTTGAGGTAACCTTCGGTGTCATCATTTCCGCCTCCGCACTCATCGGCGTTATTTTCGCCGTTCTCTTTACGTTGCTGGCACCACTGATGGCGGTCATCTATAACGCCATTGTGGATGTCTTTGGCGGCCTACGGGTCGACCTAGATAACCGCTAGCATTTCTCTCGTTCTGGAAGATGCCGGCACCTTCGGCTGCCGGTATTTTCTTTTCTCCGTGCTAATCTTCCTCTTCTATTTCGAAGCCTGAATTGCCGTTTGAACAGGCGATTTGTGTTAGTGCAGGGTTCGTATGTAGAGTTAATTCTCGTTCCGCACAAGGGCCTATAGCTCAGTCGGTTAGAGCGCATCGCTGATAACGATGAGGTCGCTGGTTCGATTCCAGCTAGGCCCACCACGGAACAATGGGGCATTAGCTCAATTGGTAGAGCATCTGCTTTGCAAGCAGAAGGTCAGGAGTTCGATTCTCCTATGCTCCACAGCATGAAGTCCGGCTTCCTCTTTAGAGGAGCCGGACATTTTTCATATTCTCTCTTAGAGTTCCGAGAAGTGCCACAATGGTGGGGAATCGGCTTCGATCACCACTTATGTCCATCTAAACGAGCAAAAACGTCGACGATTATCGAGTTTTAGATGGACGAAAGTAGTGAAAACTACGCCAGCTCGGTATTGCGGAAGGGAGCCAATGATGGATGGCAACGGTATCTACGTGGCAGCGCGGCAGCGTGCCGGAGAGATGCTCGGTTCGCAGGCACAGTATCCTTTTGGGCCCGACTGGGAAGTATTCAAGGTACGCGGCAAGATTTTCTTGTTATTGACCGCGGTGACGGGTCAGCAACAAATGATTGTTAAGGCCGATCCGGAAGATGGTCAGGCTCTACGGCAGCAATACCCGTTCATTGCGCCGGGATATCACATGAATAAGAAACACTGGATTTCCGTATATCCGCACTCAGAGCTGCACCAACTGTTGATTGAGGAGTTAGTGACGGATTCCTACCGTTTGGTGGTGGAAACGCTGCCGAAAACACAGTGGCCTATTGATCTGAGGTCTTTGGGTTAAGGGCAGTGGCGGGTCACTTAAGAATTAAAGCCAGGTTGTTAGAATAAACATCATGACCGAGCGCGATGATTACTGGCTGAATGATGAAGAACTGGCATCATTTATGTCCCTAATGAGCGTTAATATTCGCTTGACCAATATTTTGGATGCTCAGCTGCGCGATGATGCAGGTCTGAGCTTTTTTGAGTACACGGTGCTCTCCCGGCTATCTGAGGCGGAAAATCGTGAAATGCGTATGCGTGACCTAGCGATTACTGCCAATGGTTCTTTATCGCGCTTAAGCCAGGTCGTTACGCGCTTGGAAAAACAGGGATGGGTCGTGCGCCAGCCGTGTCCGACCGATGGCCGTACCACCATGGCGCAGTTGACGGATAGCGGCTGGGACAAGGTGGTAGATACGGCACCTGGGCACGCTAAGCAGGCGCGGAAATCCGTAGTGGACAAGCTAACCCGCACGCAGATTCGCCAGATGCTGCAGATTAACCAGCGGATCATTAAGGCCATCGAGAATGATGAGCGCTACGGTGGACGCTATTAGGCAGCGAACACTGTCGGTCTATTTTCTAGGATAGCCGCGGCGGCCCGAGACGGTTTTATCGAAGGGTATCCAAAACCGTAGGGCCGCTTCTTGGTTTTTCGAGATTCCAATGCGTGGGCCGCGTACCCATTCTGGTTCGGAAGACCGCTCGGCAAGTTGTATCGGTTGGTGGTTGTCTTCCAGCGTAAAACCGAGGGCTTTGCCGAGGTTCCCTGGTCCGCGGGCGAGATTATGGAAATCGCTGGTGCCGCGGCGGGCGAAAGCGATATCAGCGCCATCGATAATCTCGCCGCCGCGCAGCAGGCAGCCCTGGCCAGTGCCTTCAGGGGCGCAGACGATATTGACGTTGCGATGGATGCCGTAAGAAATATAAACGTAGAACCTACCCGGCGGGCCGAACATGGCCGCATTGCGGGGGGTTTTGCCGTTAAATGTGTGTGCCGCGGAATCCTCGGCACCGAGATAGGCCTCTACCTCAGTAAGTCGTATGCTAACCCCGGCATGGGTGAGGGTGCAGCCGAGGAGTTGGCGAGCGACGGCGTCGGCAGTCAGGGCAAAATCAATCATTAACCACGAGCATAGTAGCGCTTACCTGGCACAGGGGTGCGCAGGAGGCGATCCAAGCTCACAGGTTCGAGGCCCTTGGCGCGTAGGCCATCGATAACGCAATCGGCGGCATCAACGGTGGTGGGGTGGATATCGTGCATCAAGACGATGGAACCAGCGTGGGCGCCCTGCACGGCTGAGGAGCAGACGTGGTCAGAGTTGCGGTCTTTCCAATCCACGGTGTCGACATCCCAGAGCGCTTGAGAGACGCCCTTATCGCGGGTTGCCTGATCCACGGTGGCATTGGTGGCGCCGTAGGGCGGGCGTACCCAGCGCGTACCCTGGCCGGTGGCCTTGCTAATGGCGGCATTTCCGGCATCGAGTTCTTGGGATACCTGCTCATAGGACAGGGTATTGAGCTGGCGGTGGCTCTTAGTGTGGTTGCCGATGGTATGTCCCTCGGCCTTCATGCGCTTGAGCAGCTCGGGGTGCTGATCAGCATTGGGGGCGAGCACCATGAAGCTTGCGTGCGCGTTCTTGGCCTTGAACTTGTCCAGCAGGCGGTTGGTCTCGGAGCCGGGTCCATCATCGTAGGTGATAGCTACGCAGTTGACACAGTCGACGCCTCCATCGTTGCGCGGTTCTGGCTTTTTCTCCGGAGCTGGGGCAGGCGCTTTCTGTTTAGAGGCCTTTTGGGGGAAGGCCTTGGAGGAAAAGTCTTCAACCTGTGCGCGGGCGTCTGCGATGCGGTGGTTGATTTCGTCTTGAATATCCGAGCTGGAGGACGCAGGCAGTTGCGGGATTTGCGGCAACTGAGCATTTGCGGCAGCCGGCACGGCAGTGGCGACGAGCACGGTGAGAGCGGAGGTGAGGAGGCGGCGCATATTCTTCCTAAAGATAAGGGAAAGTGGACAAGACGTGTCCATGACCCTATCGCTTACGTGTTACAGAAGTGATAGGACATGCCTAAAGAGGCTAAAGTGATTTGAGTGGTTAGGATGTGGCGTGGTTTGTAGATACTTCGGCTGCAGTAGTAAAGTACTTAGGCACTGGGGCATTAGCTCAATTGGTAGAGCATCTGCTTTGCAAGCAGAAGGTCAGGAGTTCGATTCTCCTATGCTCCACAGCATGAAGTCCGGCTTCTTCTTCGGAGGAGTCGGACTTTCTTCGACGCCATGGGTGGGTAGACGTCGATTTCGCGACTTTTGTCCATCTGAAGCCTGCTTTTCGTCGACGGGTTTGCTGGTTTAGATGGACAGAAGTCCTGATCCGCAGAAGGTCGGGCAGATGGTGCAAGGTGGCGAGGAGAAACTTTCAGTACAGTAAATGGGGAATCATTACTGTCCCGTGATACCACCAGGAGACTGACCATGACCGCCACCGCTCGCTACAGCGATCCATTCACCTCCGCCGATAGGGAAGTCGAAGCGCCGGAGGGCGCGGAATTTGTGGTGGTGCGCAAGCGCGGCGAGGCCGCAGTGGATGGTGAGGTAATGAGTTTTCACGGCACCCGCGAAGAGGCGCGCGAGGCGGTTATGGCAGGACTGACCGAGGAGTTTAAGACGGCCGTGGATAACGAGCCCATTTATGTAACTCACGCCGGCCTGCGTTCGCTTTAGAAGCGCTTGACCATCACAAAGTGACCCGCGTGGCTGCCTACATGCTCGAATCCGAGGTGCTCATAGAGACCCTTGGCGCGGGGATTATCGGGGTGGACGGCTAGCGAGATGCCGGGGGCGCGCAGGGTCTGGGCGAGGGAAATGGCGGCGTCGATAAGCGCGGTGCCAATGCCTTGGCCCTTATAGCGAGCCTCGACGGCGATAGCGAGTTCTGGAATGGCGGGCTCGACAAAGCCAAAGCCGTGATTGTCCTCCGTGCCCCAATTGAGCCACACGCCGCCGGCCGGGACGAGCTCCTCCCATGCGATGAAGCCGCCCTGATTGGGCTCCCAATTTTCCACGTAGAAGGCAAAATCATCGGCAAAATCGGGGGAAAGCTCGCCGTGCTCGTCGCCGAAAGTATCGGTGAGGAAGTTGAGTCGGGCGAGATAGGTGCGGTCAGATTCTTGGGTTGCGTGAATTTCCATGGAATCCACGATAGACGGCGGTTTTGCAACATGGGGCAAGCATGCGAAAATCCCCTCCGCACAGGCCAGTGACCTGCGGGAAGGGATACCGCTATCGCTTAGGCTAGGTGGTAATTGCGGACGTCATGACCGTTAAACTCGCGCTCGATGCCGGCCTCGTCCACGGAGCGGAAAGTGGTTCCGTTGTCGATGGCATAGCGCAGGTTGTCCACGCGAGAGGAAGGGTCTTTGGACACCGCACCCGCCGGGAAGTAATACGTTGCGCCGTCTTTGAGCTTGACGGTAAGAGACTCAAAGCTCATTTTTCATCTCCTTGTAGAAAGATCCCTAATGTGGGAATTCAATCAAGAGATTTTTGTTTAGGCAAAGCAATGAGATCTAGACAACGCTACACGTACCCCCACGGCGGGGTGGTAAGCGTATTTATTCGTCGGTCTGCAGGCGGTGCTTGCCTTCGTTTTGGTGGTCATCGGTAATGCGGGTGGTATCGGCCGGCTGAGCTGCTTCTTCCTCGCGGTGCTTGGCCAGCTGTTCGTCGATAGAACCGAGGAGCTCCTCATCGCGTACAGCGCCTTCCTCGACGAGGGCGGACTTGGCATCATTCTCGCTGGCGGAAGTGTAGACCAAGGTGGACTCCGGAGCGGTGTGGGATCCGGACTGGAAGTCATCCACGCGCGGCGGGGTCTGGGAAGGCTTGTCGTTGGAGCGCAGCCAGTAATAGGCGGCACCGGCCGCAGCGGACAATAGGGCGATGATGCCGGCGAAGATCCAGCCCTTAGAGGACTTCTTATTCTTCTTCTGCTTCTTGGCTACCTTGGCGGATTTCTTCTTGAGGTTCTTCTGTGCCTTCTGGGAATCCTTTTTTGCCTGCTTGCGGGCTTTCTTTGCCTTCTTGGTTGCCTCTTCCTTGGCATCGTTCAGGCGCTCGGTAGCGTCCTCGCGGTAATCGTTGAATTCTTCTAGGGCGCGCTCGAGGCGGGAGTGTGCGGCGCGGGTGACGGCGCCTGCCTGGCGGCGGGGTTCAGCGAAGTTGCTGTTATCGCGCTCGTCCATCTTCTGCGCAGCTTCTTCTAGGGCGGTATAGGCTTCGCGCGACTTTTCCTCGCGGTAGTTATTGAACTGGCTCCACAGGTTTGATGCGGTCTTGAAGGCCACGTTCAGCGTGGTGGGGTTCATGGGGGCGGAACACTCCTTAATTCAGATTTATCAATTCGCTTTCACCCAGCATAGTGACGTGTTGGGTGGTGTACCACCGTGAGCGCGGTGGCGTGCTGGGGGAACAGGTTAGAAATAGACCGCTTGGTTCAGAACCTGTGATTATTATTCAGCCGATTTTTCGCCAACCTCGCAGTTTGCGGGCTTGTAATGGTATCACCATTGAACAATCGCTATCGCACAAACTGAACAGCTTGGTACGTTTTTTCTCAACGCACCAACGACGACCAGCAAAGGAGGTGACCATGAGTCCGCGACTTTCGGCTTCCGCGCCCTTGGATTATGAAAGCGAAGAGGAAGCAGATGCGCCCGAGCGCCTTGCCCTTTCCTTCGAGGTAATCCCACCGCGCCACGACGCCGATGCCGCCAAGATCGACCGCCTGCTAGAAGTCTTAGAAAGCTACCATCCCGATTACATCGCGGTGACTAGCTCCCAACGCTCCGGCTGGCTAGAGGGGACCGCGGCCTTTATTGAGAAGATCTCGCAGAACACCTCCATGCGCCCGCTGGCGCACTTAGCCTGCACGGCCGGCTCGCGCGAAGAGCTCATCGAGTGGATCAATCGCTTGGTAGACGCCGGTGTTCGTGGCCTACTGGCCTTGCGCGGCGATCTCCCAGAAGGGGGCATGCCAGAACACTACCTGCAGCATGCTGATGAGCTGATTCGACTCATCCGCGAGCTAGAAAGCCACCAAGCGGCACGCTTTGCCGCCGGCCGGCTAGCGGTGAGCGTGGCCTGCTACCCCAGCGGCCACGCAGAATCCAAGAATGAAGACGAGGACTTCGACGTGCTGCTCAATAAGCAGCGTCTCGGCGCGGACTTCGCCATCACCCAGCTCTTCTTTGACGCCGAGGATTTCCTCCGCTTCGCCCAAAGGGCGAAATTGGCCGGGGTAAAAATCCCCCTCATTCCCGGGATTATGCCCATGACCAGCCTGCGCCGGTTGGAACGAATGGGGCAGCTGTCCGGGCTGACCGTACCCGAAAGGGTGCGCACTCAGCTCGCGGCAGCGACAACCCCAGAAGAGGAATACGAAATCGGCATGGAGATTACTGCCCAATTGGCCCGCACCATTGTGGCCGGCGGCGCGGAAGGCCTCCATATCTATACCCACAACAATCCGGACATTACACAAGACCTGTTATCTCGAATCGGAGTAGACAATGACTAACACTAACTTCCCCAAGGCGACGATTGAGGGCTACCCCCGCGTCGGCGCTAACCGTGAGCTAAAGCGCGCGCTGGAATCCTACTGGGCCGGCCGCATCGACGCCGAGACCTTTGAGTCCGCTGCCCATTCCCTCCGCTTGGATACCTATAATCGCCTGCGCGATCTTGGTCTCACTGAGGACTACGCCATTCCTGCCGATGTCGCCTACTACGACCAAGTACTTGAAACCGCACTGACCGTCGGCGCCGTGGCCGGCGAAACCCTGGATGATGAGTTCACCCTGGCCCGCGGCAATAAGGACACTGCGCCGCTGGAGATGACCAAGTGGTTCGATACCAACTACCACTACATCGTCCCGGAAATCGCCGATGAACAGGACTTCAAGGCGCACCCGCAGCGCGTTATCAAGCTGGTAGAAGAGGCCCGCGCCGCCGGCCACACCGTGCGTCCGTACCTCGTCGGCCCAGTGACCCTGCTGGCTTTGTCCAAGCAGGCAGAGGGTGCTACCAAGTCTCCGCTCGACCGCTTGGATGATGCCGTCAAGGCCTACCAGGAGGTACTTGCCGAGCTAGATAAGTCCGGTGTCCAATGGGTACAGCTTGCCGAACCCGCCTTGGTGGCGGATCTGACCATTGCCAACGATGAGGAACTGGCTGCCTACACCAAGCGCGCTTATGAGGCCATCCTGGGTGCCGACAACCGCCCGCAGGTCTACCTCACCACCCCGTACGGTTCTGCCCGCAAGGGCCTCGAGGTCTTGGCGGAGCTTAAGCCAGAAGCCGTCCAAGTGGATCTTTCCGTGGGCACCTTGGCACTGGATGAGGGCTACCTCGAGCGCGTGAAGAACCTGAATTCCCACGTGGTTGCTGGGCTTATCGACGGCCGCAATGTCTGGGCCGCTAACCTGCGCGACCTGCGCTCCAAGTACGAGGACCTAGAGGGCAGCCTCGACTCCCTGTCCCTATCAACCTCCGTATCCCTGCAGCACGTGCCGCACACCGTGGAGGCAGAAACCAAGCTGCCGGCCGACGTCGCCACCTGGTTCTCCTTCGCCAATGAGAAGGTCAAGGAAGTCGTCGCCCTGTCCCAGGGCCCGCTGGAGGCACCGGAAGCGTATAGCATCAACGACCGCGCGCTGCGCACCCGTGCCGAATCCGAGCGTATTCACAATTCGGCGGTGAAGGCGCGCATCGAGAAGCTGCCGGACGGCGAGGTCAAGCGCGAGCCTGCCTTTGCCGAGCGCAACGAGGCGCAGAAGGAACTCGGCCTGCCGCAGTTGCCGACTACCACCATTGGCTCCTTCCCCCAGACCAAGGAGATCCGCCAGGCGCGTGCGGCGCACCGCAAGGGCGAGCTTTCCGACGCCGACTACAACGCCGCTCTCAAGGACGAGGTCAAGTCCGTCATCGAGCTGCAGGAGCGCCTTGGCCTTGACGTCCTCGTCCACGGCGAGCCAGAGCGAAATGACATGGTCCAGTACTTTGCTGAGCTGCTCGATGGCTTCGTAACCACCGAAAACGGCTGGGTCCAGTCCTACGGTTCCCGTTGCACCCGTCCGCCAATCGTCGTCGGTGACATCTCCCGCCCGGCTGCGATGACCACCGAGTGGTCCAAGTACGCGCAGTCGCTTTCGGAGCACCACGTCAAGGGCATGCTCACCGGTCCGGTGACCATCCTGGCATGGTCCTTCGTGCGCGATGATGTGCACCAGTCCGTCTCCGCGGACCAGCTGGGCGTCGCTTTGGCGGATGAGGTGCATGACCTGGAAGAGGCCGGCATCGACATCATTCAGATCGACGAGCCCGCCCTGCGCGAGCTGTTGCCGCTGCGCGAGGAAGACCGCAAGGCGTACCTGGACTGGGCCGTGCGCTCCTTCCGTCTCGTAGCGCTCGATGCCAAGCCGACCACTCAGATTCACACTCACCTGTGCTACTCCGAGTTCGGTCAGATCATCGATGCCGTTGCCGGCCTGGATGCCGATGTCACCTCCATTGAGGCTGCCCGCTCCCGCATGGAACTACTGGAGGATATCGACGAGACCTTCCACTCCGAGATCGGCCCAGGCATCTACGATATCCACTCTCCACGTGTGCCCTCCGTAGCGGAGATGGCCGAGCTCATCCGCGCCGCGCTCAAGCACGTGCCGGTCGAGCGCTTGTGGGTTAACCCGGACTGTGGCCTGAAGACCCGCGGCTACGAGGAGACCGAGGCCTCCCTGCGCAATATGGTGTTGGCTCGCGATGAGGTGCGCGATTCCCTCTAAGTCCCCCTAATTGCACCGCAATCCCGGCTGAGTGATGGACAAAAAGTCCTTACGCGGCCGGGATTTCGCGCTTTTCCTTGCGGTGCTTGTTGAACCAGCCGATGATCATAGGCAGCACGGAAATTGCCACGACGATGAGCATGATGATGTCGATCGAGTGGGCGATGCCCGGGATACCGCCCAGCAGCACGCCGACGAGCAGCATAGAACCAACCCAGCCTATGCCGCCAAGGATATTCCAACGCAGGAAGGAGGAGTAACCCATCTCCGCGGTACCAGCGGCGAAGGGAACGAAGGTGCGCACAATCGGCACGAAGCGTCCCAACACTAGGGCCACTGGGCCGTGGCGCTGGAAGAAGTCTTCCGCGCTATCAAGGTGTTCGGTGCGCAGAACGCGGGCATCGTCCTTGAAAAGCTTGCGGCCAAAGCGGCGGCCCAAGTAGAAGCCCACCTGATCGCCGGCAAAGGCGGCCACCGCGGCCAGGACAAAGAGCAGCCAGGCGTTGATGTCGAGTTCGTCGCGCAGGATGGCCGCGGTAACGAGCAGTGAATCACCTGGTAGGAATGGGAAAAGCACGCCGGACTCGATGAAGATGACGACGGCGACGCCGAGGAGGATATAAGGTCCAAAGCTTTGGAGCAGCGAGCCTGCGTCCATGAGGTTGTGGAGGGAGGACAAGAAATCCATGTGCGGATACTTTCTTAGTGGCTCTTTTAGCATCCTCCGCAAACTGCAAAGTAGCTGAGAATCCGTTGGGTGTCCGAATGGAACCGGTATGTTTCTTTTCTCGTTCTAACCTTTGGGGTAGAAACATCGCTAGTGAGAAAGATCCGCAAATTGGGTCCGGAAGCCTCGGTGCCAGCGTAGTCAGCTGGCTATTTGGGGGAGAACCTCTTTCAGCGCGCTAAGCGAACTCAGATCCCCATCACCCGCACGGTCGAGGTGGAGCGCGTACAGTCCTGCCTTGCGCGCGCCTTGCACATCGTTGGTGAGGGAATCGCCCACCATGAGCGTGTCTGCGGGGACCGTACCCAGCTGATCGCACGCGGCAAGGTAGGCGTCCCGCTGCGGTTTGGGGCAGCCGAGGTCGACGGTGGGGATGAGGTGGACGTCGGCAAAAGCGCGCCATTGCTGCCGGTAGGCGGAAAGATAGCCGTCGTAGGCGGCCAGCGCCTCGGCATCGCTCATCTCCCGGCCGAGAAACTCGCGGCAGCGCGCTGCCCGCTGGCCTTGGTGGGTGACCTCGCCGCGCTCGTAGGCCTAGAACCACTTGCGCTCGATGGCCGCGAAGCGTGCATGTTGTCCCTCGGGCAGGCCCAGCTCGCGGCACCACTGATCGACCGCGTCTCGGGCCGCGCCGGTGTGGTCAAGCAATGTGTCATCCAGATCAAAAAGCAGCGCGCGAATCATGCCTTCAGGCTAGCGCGATCGCTGACAGCGTTATGTCATGCGCGGCAGGCGCGCGTTAAATTCTTTACAATGGCTGGCATGACTCAGAAGACCGCAACTGCAACGATGCATACCAACTACGGTGACATTGTTATCGATCTCTTCGGTAACCATGCACCGGTAACCGTTGAAAACTTCATCGGCCTGGCCAAGGGCGAGAAGGACTACTCCACCCAGAACGCAAAGGGCGAGCAGTCCGGCCCGTTCTATGACGGCGCAATCTTCCACCGCATCATCGATAACTTTATGATCCAGGGCGGCGACCCTACCGGCACCGGCCGCGGTGGCCCGGGCTACCAGTTCCAGGACGAGTTCCACCCGGAGCTGCAGTTTGACCGCCCATTCCTGCTGGCCATGGCCAATGCCGGCCCAGGCACCAACGGTTCCCAGTTCTTCATCACCGTGGCGCCGACCCCGCACCTGAATAACCACCACACCATCTTTGGTGAGGTTACCGATGCCGCCTCCCAGGAAGTTGTGTCCAAGATCGCCAAGGTTGATACCGACCGCATGGATCGTCCTCACGAGGACGTTGTAATCGAGTCCATCGATATCGCGTAATCGCCTTTTCCCTCGGGCCCGCCACCGCATTATCCATGCGGCGGCGGGCTCGTTGCAGTTTTGCCCTGAGCTATACACTTGCTAGAACCTGTCTGAAGGACTGACAAACTCATGACCATGGTGAGAAACTATGTCCGCGATACCCCGGCTACCGCACTGATCGCCATCGTGTGCACAATTGCTTGGCTCATTACCGCGGTGCAAGCGCGGACATTGGGCGCTACCTTCTATGACTCCGCGCTCGCGGCGGACTGGGGTCTATGGGGTCCAGAGTATCCCTTAGCACCGCAGACGGCGCTGTCTTCCGAATTCATGCATCTCGACGCGGGCCATCTGGCGGTAAACATGATCATGCTCTTGCTCATAGGCAGGGAAGTGGAGCGTGCGCTTGGTACTGGGTTGTACCTCGCCGCCTACCTCGTCTCTTGTCTCGGCGCGTCCGCCATGATCTTGCAATTCGATTTCAATACTCCCACCGTTGGCGCATCCGGCGCACTCTTCGCGCTCATGGCCATGCTCGTAGGCGCTTACCGGCAGCGCGGGCTCGATCTCCGCGCGCCCGTCGCCCTCGTTCTGGCGAACGTGGCCTATACCTTCCTCGCCGATGGCGTATCCCTATGGGGTCATCTGGGCGGGTTGTGCACAGGAATCGTGCTGAGCCTATTCCTCTATCGAAAGAGCCCTGCGCTTCGCTGGGGTGGTGTTGCTGCGGCGGCCGCGGTAATCCTCGCATTGCTAGCCCAACAAGCTGGGCTTTGGGGATAACTGTGAAATTTGATCACCGGAAAGCGTGTGCGAAAGAATTCCACAATGGTTATCCACATTGTGGATAACTACATTTTTGTAATTTACCGAACGCTTTTCCGGAGTTTTCCCTGATCAAGCTGGTCTAGCCCGTGTGAAAGTGCGAAAATCAGCCTGTGGAAGCCCGTGAAAACAGTTATCCACAGGTTGTTAATAATTGTGTGAAATTCATATTTCACAAGCATTCTCCACAGCCTGTGGATAACTTTTTACCCACTGTGTTAACAAGCCTGATAAATTTGGGTACTGACCTGCATAAGGAGCATTGTGGATTATCAACCCCGCGCTGTGATCGTCGGCGCAGGCCCGAACGGGCTCACAGCCGCGGCGCGCTTGGCCAATGCCGGATGGAGTGTGGATATCTACGAACGCGCCAGCCGGGCCGGCGGTGCAGCGGCTTCGTCTACGGAGATTTTTCCGGGCACGATTGTGGATCTCGGAGCAGCTGGGCATCCCTTTGGCGTAGCGACCCCAGCCTTCCGCGCCCTCGACTTAGAGGCCTACGGTTTGCGGTGGCGCAATGCTGTTTATCCCATGGCCCATCCGCTAGAAGGTGCCCCGGCCGGGATTTTGCACGGTTGCTTGGCGGACACGGCGGTGGAGTTGGGAGCCGATGCTCGGGCATGGACGCGGCTACATGGGCACATTGTCCGCCACATCGATGAGCATGTGGACAACGCACTTACCCCGCTGGTGCGCTGGCCCCATCGCCCTGTGCGCTTGGCACAATTCGGCGCGGCCGGAGTCCTGCCTGCCAGTAGCCTCGCACGGGCGGCCTTCCGCACGCCTCAGGCCCGCGCGCTCTTTGCAGGCAGCGCGGTGCACGCGATTACCTCGCCCACCACGCCTTTTACCTCCGCTTTCGGCCTGCTCTTTGGCGGGCTGGGCATGACCCGCGGCTGGCCCGTGGTGGAGGGCGGCACGGGCGCTCTTATCGACGCCCTCCTGGCCCTCCTCCGTTCCCACCATGCCCGCCTCCACACCGGATGCGAAGTCACCGACCTGCGGGAGCTGCCTCAAGCCGATGCGATCATTTTGAATCTGACCCCGCGCCAGATTCTGAGCCTGGGCGGGCTGGAACTGCGGGGCGGAACCCGACGCAGCCTGGCGCGCTGGCACTATGGCAGCGCCGTCTTCAAAGTGGACTTCCATCTCAGCGAATCCGTCCCGTGGGCCGATCCGCGCGTGGGTCAGGCCGGCACCGTGCATGTGGGTGGCACCTTGGAGGAAATATGTGGGGCTGAGGGGGACGTCGGCAAGCGGCGCATGCCTGAGCGGCCATTGGTATTGGTATGCCAGCAATACGTAGCCGATCCTTCCCGTGGGCTTACCCTGTGGACGTATGCGCACGTCCCGCGCGGTTATGCGGAGCGCTATCCGGGTGAGGTAACCGAGCTGATTACCGCGCAGATCGAGCGCTTTGCTCCCGGTTTTCGCGATACCATCCTGTCGACCCACGCTACAAGCCCGGCCGATCTGGAGCGATGGAATCCCAATCTGGTGGGCGGTGATATTGCCGGCGGTGCCATGACTGGGCTGCAAACCCTCCTGCGTCCGCGCTTGTCGGCTCATCCGCACCGTCTCGCGCCGGGAGTCTTCATGGCCTCTAGCTCCGCCGCTCCCGGCGCTGGTGTGCACGGCATGCCGGGGTGGTGGGCAGCGGAGGAAGCGCTTAGCGTGTGGGATGGCGGCGCTGCCAGATGAAAAAGCCCGCACCGATGAGCCAGAGAGTCGCGGCGGCGAAGTACCCAGGAATGGTCGTGGTGCGGGGCAGGTAGGAACTGCCTGGGATGAACCCGGCAATCACGGGCTCGAGGAGGAAGCCAAGGACGGCGAGATAGTCGAACCAGCGGAACCGTGCTGCGGCCGCGCCGGCTAGCCCCAGAACGGGTCCAGAGATGAGCGCCAGGAGGAACCACTGGGCGTTGTACTCGAATGCCTCGCGCCAGTTATATACACCGAAGACCACGAGCAAGCCGTAGTGCACCGCCAGCATCATAACGATAATCCCCGTACCGGCCAGGAGTGCTTTGAGCCACCGACCCGGAAACGCTTTGCCTACTAGGTAACTAAAGATTCCCCACACCATGCCAGAGCCTAAGACGTTACCAAGGTAGTTACGCAAGGAAAGGCGGAGGGGAGCGGCGCCGGTGAGTAGGGTGGTATCGCCAAAGGCGATGTGCACGGCCGCGTAGGCCGCCGAAATGATGAGGCCAGCAGCAAGAATGCGGCGAGGCATAAGGCTCCTAGATATGAAAAACCCTCGCCGCCTACAGGAAGTAGGGAGCGAGGGAATAAGCTGGGAGGTTTAGCTTAACGCCAACCCATGGTCATCAGCAGGCCAATGATGGCTAGGCCAAAGCCGATGCCGTAATTCCAAGGGCCGAGTTCCGCCATGAATGGGATGTCCTCGCCAGCGAGGTAGTTGACCACGAGCCACAGCAGGCCGATAACCATCAGGCCCAGCATGATGGCGACGTACCACTTCGGGGTGCCCTCAGAATTGATCTTGACGGGCGTGCGGTTGGTAGTAGAGCTCGAGGTAGGGACGGAGGAGCTCTGGGAAATCTTTGACTTCGGCATAAGATACCTTTTCTAGGTTTAAGTTCTTATCTAAGTTCTTACTGAGACCTTAGGATACCAGCAGTTATGGCTGCGGCAGAAGTGCAGCGGGGTCGAAGTCCCACAGGCGGATATCAATATTTTGATCCTTGCGCATGGTATCGCCCGGGTTCACGGAAGCCCAACCAATCTTATTGGCATCCACTAGCGCGCCGGTAGGGGCAGGCTCGCCCACGACGAACTGGCCGGTCCAGCCAGCCTCCCGCAGCACAGCTTCAGCTTGGCCTTGATTCTTGCGTACCAGGTCAGGGGCTTTAAAGAGCATGCCATTGGAGACCTCAACGGTGACCGGCTTGCCCTTTTCCAGCTCTGCGCCCTCATTGGAAACGCTCAGCACCGTGCCCTTTGGCTCTAAGGAATCCACCTCGCGCACGTCTACATCAAAGTCATTTGACTCCAGGCGGCTTTGGGCATCATCGACATCCATGCCGGAAACATCGGGAACGCGCTTCTTTTCGACGCCCTTAGAAACCGTTACCCGTACCTTGGATCCCTTGGACAGTTGCGTACCACCGGCTGGATCCTGCTTGATGATTTGGCCGGCCGGTGCTTCATCGTTTTCTTCCGAGACATCGGAGTTAAGCGCCAAGCCTGCCTCCTCGAGGGCCTGGGAGGCTTCATCCAAGGTCATGCCGGTGATATCTGGGACGTCCGTAATCTCCTTACCGGAGGAAACAGTTAAGGTCACCGAGGCATTCTTTTGCAGCTCAGAACCAGGGGCCGGATTAATGCGGATAGCATTATTGCGCTTGATATCCGGGTTGGCTTCCTCGTTGACGGTCACCTGCAGACCCATGTCTTCCAGTTCCTTAACCACCTCATTGCGCGGGCGGTTTTCCACCTCTGGCACGGTAATTTTGTCGTGCTGAGCGGATTGGGTCTGGCGTGGCTTATCCTCAGAGTCTTTATCGTTGGAGAAGAAATCCCAGGCGAAGTAGCCCACGATAGCTACCAGAAGGGCGGCCAAGAAGGCTGCCAGCCATTTCATCCAGCCGCCGCCCTGCTCCTCATCATCTTCGGTGGGGCGAGTGGACTGAATGGGTGCGCGGTGCGCGGCCGCAGCTGGTGCGGCGGCGCCGACCATTTGGGTAGGCTGCTCGTCTTCTTCCTCGTTGACGTGCATGCGCGCAGCTGCGGTGACCTGTCCATTGCGTAGGCGCTCCAAATCGCCGGCCATCTCCCAGGCGGACTGATAACGATCCGCTGGGTGCTTGGCCATGGCGGTAAGCACCACTGCATCGATATTGACTTGCTGGGTGGGGGTCAGTGAAGGATCTGAAATGAGTTCTGACGGCGGCGTCGGCTCTTCCTGCACGTGCTGATAGGCCACCGCAAACGGGGTTTCGCCTTCAAATGGCGTGTGGCCAGTGAGTGCTTCATAGAGTACGCAGCCCAGTGCATAGACATCCGAACGGGCATCCGCGTTCTTACCGCGAGCCTGCTCTGGAGAAAGGTACTGGGCGGTGCCGATAACGGCGGAGGTTTGCGTCATCGCCGAGGTGGAGTCATCCAAGGCACGGGCGATGCCGAAGTCCATCACCTTCACTTGGCCGGTGTTGGTGAGCATAATATTTGCTGGTTTGATATCGCGGTGAATAATCCCGGCCTCGTGAGAGGCTTGCAGTGCATCGGCTACCGGTTTGAGAATATCCGCCGCTTCCTGGGCGGACAGAGCTCCGTCCTCGCGAATGATATCTCGCAGGGTGCGGCCGTTGACCCGCTCCATGACGATATATGGGATGGTCATGCCATCCAGCTCGGTTTCGCCGGTGTCATAAACCGCCACGATATTGGGGTGATTCAGCTTGCCCGAGTTCTGGGCCTCGCGGTAAAAGCGCTCACGGAAGTTGACGTCGCGCGCCATTTCCGGGCGGAGCATCTTTACCGCTACCTGGCGGCCTAGGACGGTGTCTTCGGCGGCATAAACCTCAGACATGCCGCCGGCGCCGATGATCTCGCCTCTCCGATAGCGGTCATTGACCATCGCTTAGTCACCCTCCTGTGTAATTAGATCGGCCAAGTCTCCGGGGAGCTCGTTAGGCTGTGAGTTTACTGGAGTATCTAACTCGGGTGTAGTTTCAACGTGCGTATCCTGCGGGTTCTGTTGCGTCGGCGCGGCTGGGGGCTGCTGTTGGTGCGTGGGAGAATGACGCGTGGGCGTCTCGCGGTGCGTCGTACGCGGTGTCTCTTCCTGTTCGGTTTCTCGTGGCTCCGTTTCCGTCACCGTCACTGGTGCCGGTGCCTCTTCCGTATCTTCTTCTTGGGCATCCTGGTGCGTGGTGGTGGGATCGCGGTATTCCGTAACCACCGAGGTCTCCGGAGTGCTGGAGGGCTCGCTTTGTCCCTCGCTATCGCCAAAGTGCTGGTAGGCGGCATAGCCACCACCGGCCAAGGCTGCGAGGAGCAGGGTGATGCCTAAACCCTTCAGGAAAGAGGAGCCACCCTTGGACTCTTTTGTGGGAGCGGTTCCCGCGGCCGGATGGATGGTGGTGGGTTGGGCGACATTGCCCAACATCTCCGTCGAGGCAGACGGCGATGGCTCCGGAGCGCGCTGTGCTAGCGGTGCAGACTTGGGTTGCGGAGGGCGCTTGCCTAGTCTGACTGCGGAAATAGCCAGAGTGAACTCATTGCCATCGGCGTAACGGGTAGAGGGGTCCTTGCGCAATGCGATGCGAATGAGCTCGCGGGCTGGAGCGCTGATATTCGTCGAGAGCGGCTCTGGCTCCTGGTTGATGTGCGCCAAGGCGATGGACACGGAGGAATCTCCGATAAAGGGACGCCTGCCAGCCAGCATTTCATAGCCGACGACGCCGAGCGAATAGACGTCGGAAGCCGGCGTGACATCCTTGCCCTGTGCTTGCTCGGGGGATACGTACTGTGCGGTGCCTACTACCATGCCGGTGCGGGTAAGCGGCACGGCGGCGGCAGCCTTGGCGATGCCAAAATCCGTGATCTTGACCTGGCCATTTTGCGTAATAAGCAGGTTACCGGGCTTAATATCGCGGTGGACCAGCTCCATGCGGTGAATGATGGAAAGGCCATGCGCAGCTTGCTCGAGGACATCGAGCGCCAGCTCCTCCTGCAGCGTATTTTCGCGTGCCAACAGATCCGCCAAAGATTCGCCGCGCACATACTCTAAAGCCATGAAGCAGAATTTGCGGCCGTTATCCTCTAATTCGCGGTAGTCATAGGTGGTTACCACGTTTTCTGACTGAATGGATTTGGCCGATTTCGCCTCGTTGCGGAAGCGGGAGAGGAATTCGTGATTATCGGAAAACTCCGGGCGCAGGACTTTGATCGCCACCTCGCGATCGTTGCGGGTGTCATCGGCCAGCCACACGGTGGACATTCCGCCGTGGCCGATGATCCACTGGAGCTCGTAGTCGCTGCCAATAAGTTCTTGGAGATGTTCTTTATTCTCAGCGCTATTCATTACTGCTCCCCCTGGTATGCGCGCAGGATGGCGCGGCCAATCGGGCCGGAAACCTTGCCGCCCGTAGCGGACTCACCCAAGTTACCACCATTTTTCACCACGACGCCCACGGCGATATCGCGTTCCGGATCGAAGGCAACGTACCACACGTGCGGGGCCAGCCCCTCGCCGTGCTCGGCGGTGCCGGTCTTCGAGGCAAAGCCGTTACCGTCATAGCCCCAGGACGAACGCTCAGAGGCATACATCAAATCAGTAAGCGTAGCCGCGGTCTCCTCATTAACCGCCTGGTCTGCCTTCTTGGGTTTGGTGGTGCGGACGTCTTTCATCTGGGCGTCGGTAATGCGATTGACCAGGTAAGGCTGCATGCGGGTGCCCTTATTGGCCACGGTGCCTGCCATGACTGCGGCCTGTAGCGCGGTCATGGTGACATCGCGTTGGCCGATGGCAGACTGCGCCGTGGCCGCACCGTCCGGCAAATCGCCTAAGGTGCCGCCGGAGGTGGACACGCCAAGGTCGTAGTTCTCACCCACGCCAAAGGCCTTGGCGTACTTGCGCAGCTCATCCGCGCCGATCTGCTCCGACATTTCCACAAACGCGGTATTGCAGGACAGCGCAAACGCGGTCTGGAGCGTTACCGAATCCTGGCCATTGCACTTTTGATTGGCGTAGTTGGTCAGCTCCGTAACCGTATCCGGCAAAGTAATGACGTTGGAACCGGTCAGCGTGGAAGAGGGATCAAAACCATTATTTAGGCCTGCCGCAGTGGTGATGATCTTGAAGATGGAGCCAGGGGGCAGCGTTTCTGCACCGGCGTGGTTGACCAGCGGCTGGCCCTCCTGCTCTTGCAGGTTGGCCCAATTATCCTCGGCAGAATCGCCCATCAGATCATTGGGGTTATAGCCAGGGTTGGAGGCCATGGCCAGGACCTTGCCGGTGGAAGGTTGAATGGCAACCGCAGAGCCCTCGTAGCCAGGACCCACCAGCTGATCATAGGCAGCCTGCTGGAGCGCAGGATCGATGGTGACCTCCACATTTGCGCCCTGCTTCGGCTTATCGGCCAGAGTATCCAGCCAGTTTTGCTTCATTAAAGAATCATCAGAGCCATTGAGGATGTCATTTTGGGAGGACTCCAGTTCCGAGGCACCAAATTGGCTAGACAAGTAGCCGGTTATGTTGCCAAAGGCCGGTGAATCAATGGGGTAGGAGCGCGAGTAGGTTTCATCCGGGTTCTGCGTCGACTGTGCCAACACGGTATTGCCCGCAAAGATCTGGCCGCGCGGAGTGGTCTGCATTTCCATGAAGCCGCGCATATTCCGTGGATTATGGGCGTACTTATCTTCAGAAAATGCCTGGATCACCGTCAAATTGACCAGCAAAATAGCGGTCAAAATGACGGCAAATAAGGACACTAGACGGATGGATCTATTCATCGGTGAGCCTCCTGGACCGACGGGAACATGGAGGTATCGCTCGGCGCATTGCTCGAGGTCTCCTGCATGGGGCGGCGAGCCGCGTTAGAGATCCGCAGCAAGATCGCCAACAATACATAGTTAGCCATGAGAGAGGAACCACCGGCAGACATGAATGGCGTGGTCAAACCGGTCATCGGCAGCAGGGCAGAAATACCGCCGGTGACCACAAAGACCTGAACTGCCAAGGTAAGAGAAAGACCGGAAGCCACCAGCTTGCCGTAGGTATCGCGGGTGCGCAGTGCAGTGCCAAAGCCGCGGGTGGCCAGCATACCGAAAAGCACCAGTACGGCGGCTAGGCCAATGAGGCCGAACTCCTCACCTATTGCGGCAAGGATGTAATCCGAGTGGGCCACCGGAACGAGTTCTGGATGCCCCTCGCCCAAGCCGCTGCCAGAGATGCCGCCGGAAGACAAGCCGAATAGCGACTGGGAGAGCTGGAAACCCGTGACGTCATAATTGCCGAGCGGGTCTAAGAAGTTAGAAAAGCGTTGCTGGATTTTTGCGGAGATCTGATAAATACCAAAACCGCCCACACCGACGAGAACAACGCCGATAAGCAGCCAGCTCACCCGGCCGGTGGCCATAAACAGCATGCCAAGGACGGTGCTAAACAGCAGCAGCGCTGGGCCGAAGTCATTGGAGATACCCATGATGACGATCGCGACGGCCCAAATGATCAGGATGGGTGCGAGGTCGCGCAAGCGCGGCAGGGAGATACCCAGTACTCGGTATCCCGCCACGGTAAATAGGGAGCGCTTCTGCGTCAGCAGCATGGCAAAGAACAAGATCAACAAGATCTTGGAGAACTCGCCGGGCTGGATTGAAAACGGACCCAAGTTTATCCAGATGCGTGCCTCCACGTCCGCAGGCTGCGGCCATACCAGCGGCAGGGCCAGCAGGACAAGGCCTGCGGCACCCAAGATATAGGAGTAGCGCGTCAGTGACCTGTGGTCCTTTAATATGGCTAAGACCAGCACGAAGAGTACGAGTCCGACGATGGTCCACATGACCTGACGCACCGCGAGCCCGCTTTCATTGACCAGATCCAGGCGGGCCAACATGATAAGCCCGATGCCGTTGAGAATCGCCACAATGGGCAGCATGATCTGATCGGCATAAGGCGCTAAGAAACACATCACCAAATGGGCGACGGTGAAGACGCCAATGAATCCGCCAATAAGGTAAACCAGATCCATGGTCAGCGCGTTGTCTTGGGATAGCTCCAGGCTGACCAAAGTGATAGCAAAGACGATGGCGGCTAGGATGAGCAGGCCGAGTTCGGTTCCTCGGCTAAAAAACTTTTTCACAACCTACACCTCCCGGCAGGTGACGCCAGGCTTGTTTTTCTTGGCATCCTTTTTATCTTTTTGGCTCGGCGCAGTGATACATGGCTTGAGCGCTTTATCGCCCAAATCATTGATTTGCTGCTGCACCTCGCCCAGATCACCAGTGGAGAGATGGTCGACGGCGCTGCGCTCAGATTCCGGCAGGTCCGTGACCTTCAGCGGCGTGAAGTCGCCCTCGCACGGCTGGCTAGAAAAGAGCAGCGAGTTGCTGTCATTAATGCATACGTTTTGGTGCGTGGAGTGTAGTTCCTTGCCAAAGACGGAGTAATCAGCACCCTGTTGGATGGTGATTTCCTGTGCCTCGTTGGTAGCCACGTAGTAATTATTGGACAAGAAGTTCTTCGCCCACAGTCCGGCACCGATGACCAACGCTAGGACGATGAGCAAGGCAATGAGTACCTTCCAGCCGATCTTTCGGCCGGAAGTTTCCTCCTCCGCTGCGTCATCGCTCGCCTCAGTGCGCTCGTCTTCTCCGTCCGCCATAACGGCTGGGGGGATTACCTGGGGTTTGCGGGAGAGCTGTGCCGCCCGCGAGGCCGAGGAATCCGGATGGGTTGGTTCTTCCGTAGGACCCGCGAGGGCGCCTACGCGGAATGGTTCGTGCTCCTGGGAGCTTTCCTCGGTCACTTCACCGATAACCACGGTGACATTATCCGGACCTCCGGAGCGGATGGCCAGGTCTACCAGCGCGGATCCCGCCTGTTCGATGCTGCCTTGCCCCAGTGCGGTTTCAATAGTGGAGGCTGTTACCGGATCAGAAAGCCCATCGGAGCACAACAGGATACGGTCGCCGGGCTTGGCGTCGAGGGTAAATAGCGTTGCCTCGACTGGGCGGCCCGTATAGGCCTTTAGGATGAGGGACTTTTGTGGGTGCGACGAGACGTCGCCCGGGTCCAGCTCGCCCTTGTCCACCAAGGATTGCACATAGGTATCGTCCTTGGTGATCTGCTTGAGCTTGCCGTCGCGCAGCAGGTAGCCGCGGGAATCGCCCACGTGGCAGACGCCGAAATCCGTGCCGTTAAAGAGCATGGTGGACAGCGTGGTGCCCATGCCTTCGGTCTCTGGATGGGCTTTGACGTGGTCACTGATGGCCTCATTGGCCTGCTCGGCGGCCGCTTCTAGCAGGGCCTTGGTGTCTTCCTGACCCGGATCTTGGTCCAAGATTTCTAGGTGGTTGACCATCAGCTCGGAGGCAACCTCGCCTGCCGCGTGGCCACCCATGCCATCGGCCAAGATCAAAAGGTGAGGACCGGCGTAGCCTGAGTCCTCGTTGTTATCGCGAATGAGGCCGCGATCGGACTTAGCAAAGAAGTTCAGCTTCAGTGTCATGCGTTCAACCTCACGGTGGTGCGGCCCAGCTTAATTTCGGAGTCCGCGCCGACTACTTCGGGTTGGTCGATGCGCACGCCATTGACAAAGGTGCCATTGCGAGATTCCAAATCCTCCACAACCCATTCGCTGCCGCGGCGGAAAAGCCGGGCATGGTGGCCAGAAGAATAATCGTCGCCCGTGACAAAATCGCAGTCAGAGGCGCGGCCCAGCGTGCAGTCCTCCAATGTGCCCAATTCCATATGGGATCCCTGCAAGGGGCCCTCAACGATGGACAGCTGCTTAATCGCTTCCCGACGCCGCGGTGCCCCCACTTTCTTCGACTGCTGGCGGATAGCGCCGGCGGACTTATTGGTATCGCGACGCATGGCGTTTAAGGCCACCAGGATAAAAATCCAAAGCAGAGCCAACAAGCCGATGCGAAGCGCCAGCATGATGACTGCATCCATGGCGACCTCCCTTCCTTAACTGAACTTAGTAGCTGTGCGAATCAAGGCCCGTGATGCGGACCTCGATGTGGGAATGGCCCATGGTGATCACATCGCCATCGGCAAGCAGCCAATTATCAATCGGCGTCTCATTCACCGTGGTGCCGTTGGTGGACTGCAAATCCACAAGAACCGCATCCTGGCCGTTCCAGGTGATTTCCGCGTGCTGGCGGGATACGCCAGTATCCGGCAGGCGCAGGTCCGCGTCATTGCTGCGGCCGATAATATTGGAGCCTTCTTGCACGTGATAAACGCGCGAAGAGCCATCCTGCAGCATCAGGTTGACTGCGGGGCCCTGTGGCTGCGGGGCGGGTTGACTATCTGGAGCAATGAAAGCGGTAGTTACCGCGTCATCAGCCGTATTCTCGTGCTGCTCGGTCATCTGGTCCTCCTGACCATCAAAGTCGTGGAAAATAGCCTCAAATCCGGTCTCTTCCGTGGGCTCGTGGTCAATAAACGAGGACACGCGAAGTTGACCCGTGCGCAAACCAGATTCTTCTGCCACTCGCACGATCACGGGGCCCGCGAGGGACCATCCGCTATTGCGAATAAACCGCGTCAACTGGTCTGCACAATCGGCCGGCAGATTGCGATCCTGCGACAAGTTCTCCAAATCCTTGGAGGAGACACCCACAGTCATCACATTCGGACTATAAAGGTTGTCATCGTCCCCGCGTGCGAGATTGTCTTGAGCTTCCTGCTTTAAAAGCTCATCAATCTCCGCTGGAACGACCTTGCCGCCGAAGACAAGAGCCATGCCATTATCAAGGCCGCGTTGCATGGCGGAGTCAAGCTTCGCCAGCTTTTCTAAAAACGCCACGAGCCATTCTCCTTTCCACCATGCAGCGATCAGTAGCGATCAGTATAGTTTGTTCACCCCCTCGAAACGTAGATGGTGGCGCGAAAGTTCCCAGAAGTTTCGCCACCCCCTCCCCGAAATAATCCACTTTTCCTGCAGATTTGTAGTTTAATGCGCTTTTCGTGGTATCTTTATCAGGTCGCTAAGACACCACACCCTGCCCGGGTGGCGGAATTGGCAGACGCGCTGGCTTCAGGTGCCAGTGTTCGATAAGAACGTGCGGGTTCAAGTCCCGCCCCGGGCACCA
>JALXWS010000018.1 GCA_025144025.1 Corynebacterium sp. p3-SID1241
TGATGGCGCACAAGTTAAAAAAATAAGGCCGGGCAATTGCCCGGCCTTTTTGCTATTTAACCCGCAACGGAGCGATAAGCGGGGCACCGCCATGCTTGACGACGTCCGCCTCTACCCCATACACGCCCTCCACGAGCTCCCCCGTGAGCACGTCCATCGGCGTGCCTTGAGCGCGGATGTGTCCCTTCTTGAGCACCACCAGCTGGTCACACATGCGCGCAGCGAGGTTAATATCGTGAATAGCCACAAGGCCCAGGCTGCCGTCGCGCTGCGCCTTTGCCCGCACCTCGTCCAGCACGAAGATCTGGTGATGGAGGTCTAGGGCGGAAGTAGGTTCGTCGAGAAGCATCAGGCCTGGGCTGCCTACCAGCATCTGTGCCACCGCTACCAGCTGGCGCTGGCCGCCGGAAAGCTCATTGAGGTAGCGCGAGGCAATCGCATCCAACCCAAGGGAGTGCAGAACTTCGCCGGTGCGCGTAATCGGGTCCTCGCAGGCTTCGCGGCGCGCGGAAATCAGCACGGCTTCAAAGGCGCGCAGGGCGGCCGTGCTAGTGAGGTCTTGCGGCACGTAGCCAATGAGCTGGCGGCGCCGCTTGCCGCGCGGTGCCGTGCCATCGACGCGAAAATCCACTTCGCCCTGGCAACCACGGTGCACGCCGGCCAAGGACTTAATCAGCGTGGTCTTTCCGGAGGCATTTGGCCCTAGCAAACCCACCAACTGCCCGCCGTGGAGTTTTTGCACATCCACGGACTCCAGCACGCGGTGCTTGCCATAGGCTGCACTTAGCCCGGAAATAGTCAGTTCTACGTCCACAGGGCCCTCCTTCGGGTCATAACGATGGCAATGAAGAATGGCACACCCAGCAGCGAGGTGACGATGCCAATGGGGATCGCCAGTCCTGGCTTAATCATCAGGCTCACCGCGTGCGCGGCACACATGACGGCGGCGCCCGCAGCCATTGAGGCGGGCAAGAAGTAACGCTGGTCTTCACCCACCAGCATGCGGGCAATATGCGGGCCGACCAGACCAATGAAACCGATGATGCCGGCAAAGGCCACGGTCGTCGCCGCGACGAGCGAAACCACGATGAGCACCACGATGCGCAGGCGGGAGGTATTTACGCCCATGGCGGTAGCGCGGGCATCGCCAAGCCGCAAAGCAGTAAGACGCCAGCCCAGCGCCCACAGGATGGGCAGGGCGATAATCAGCACGGCCGCCAGTACCCCGTTGGCCGCCCAATTGGCGCGGGTGAGCGAGCCCATGGACCAAAACACGATCTGCTGCAGCGCCTCGGCCGAGGACTGGTACTGGATAAGCGCCAGCATGGCTTGAAAAAAGAACACCAACCCGATGCCAAGCAGCACCATGGTCTCTGCCTTCGCGCCACGAATGACGGCCGCGATAACAATAATGGCCGTAGCCACCGCGGCAGCAAGCCACGCCACCAGCGCCAAGTTAAACTGCGGCTGCGCAATCAGCTGCCACTTGAGCACGATGGAGGTGGCGCCGCCAAACGCGGCGGCCGCAGAAATGCCGAGGGTAAACGGCTCGGCCAGCGGGTTATTGAGGATGGTCTGCATCTCCGCGCCGGCCAAGGACAAGGCCATACCGATAAGCACGGCCATCACCGCCATGGGCAGGCGCAGTTGCCACAGCACCGTGCGCGTCTGGTCCTCCAGATCCGCGGGATTCACGATGCCCTTTATTACCTCGCCCGGACTGATATCAATCGCACCGACGAAGTTGCTAATGACAAATGCGGCGGCCGCAATCAGGGTCAGGCCTGCAACGATGCCTATGCGTTGCCAGGTTAACTTCTTATGTTGCCGCGCGAGCGCGGCTACCTCTGCACCCTCCATTAGTTAGTGCTAAAGAAGGTTCCCTCGCCAGAGACCGGCGAGTACTTATCTTGCGCATCCATCCACTGCTTGGCGACGTCCACATCTGCATACGCCTCCGGGTCGATCCACTCCGCCACCTGCAGCAGCGCCAGGTAGTTAAACGGCGAATCATAGAACTGGTGCCACATGCTGTGCAGGTGATGTTCCTTAACCGCACGCAGCTTATCGAAGCCGGCCTGCTTCTCCGGCAGCTTTGCGATGCTGCCTTGGGCTTCCTTTTCATCAATGCCATAGCCCACTGCGGCGTATCCGACAGGGTGGCCTTCATCGTCTTTCATCTCAGACCAATCGCCGCCGGTGGCGATGATCATATCCGGATCAGATTCCAGGACCTTTTCCGGGGTGATTGTGCCGGACTCGCCCGGAATGACTTTATCGCCGATATTCTCGCCGCCGGCCGCGTTGACCAACTGGGAGATATTGGAATCGTTCCAAGATCCGCAGCAATCGGAGACACCAGCCGAGCGCCAGACAAAGGTCTTCGGCTTATCTTTTACCTTCTCCGCGCGGTCCTCCACCAAATCCACGGTCTTTTGCCAATCCGAGTTAAATTCCTCGGCTCGGTCCTCTTGCCCAAAGATTTCGCCAAAAATATCCATGGTCCTTGGGGTATTTTCCAATGGGTCGCGGCGGAAGTCGGTCACCGCGTACTCCAGGCCAGCTTGGTCCATCTTGTCGGTCAGGCCCGCCTGACGGGAAGCATCGTACTGATCCAACGAGAGCACGATGAGATCCGGATCCAAGCTCACCAGCTTCTCCACGGTGACATCGCCCTTGGTAAAACCGCCCACCTCAGGAACCTCGTTTACGGACGGCAGCTCTTTTTCCAGCGCCTTGTAGTAATCCGGCACGTTCTGCTTCAAGTCCGTGCCAATGCCGACGACCTTATCCAGCGGGTTATCGGTATTAAGAACGCCGGTAGCAAAAAGCGATCGGCCCTCGCCCAAAATCACGCGATCGGGAGCCTTATCTAGTTCCACGTCACGGCCGGTGATATCGGTAAAAGAGAAGGCAGCATCGTCGCCTGCTCCGCCGGTTACTTCTTCGGCCGCACCGCAGCCGACCAGCGCCATTGCCGACGCCGCCACAACCACCATCACCTTCAGGGGAGTATGAGCCATTTTTAGTCCTTGGTCGTAGGATGCCTCCGCGGCTAACGCGAAGACCTTACATAGGACATCCTAACCTGATTAAGTAAGGCAACCCAAACCTATATGGCTTCGCCGTTAATGGCATAGTCCTCCGGCTCGCCTTTCGGCACCTCCGTGCCGTCCGACATGGTGCGATCTTCTAACTCTCCATCCGGATCCACGATGGCGATATCGAACCCCGACTCGCGAATTCGGCGCAGCCCTTCCTTCAGCATGCGCCGGCCCATGCGGTTCGTACCAGAAATATGGGTCAGCTCCAGCACCACCGTGCCCTCGCTGAAATCTGATTCCATCAGCTCATACAAGACGGTCTCGGCCGCGTTGAAGTTAATCAAGCCCTGCAGATAAATCACCGTTAGCTCTGCATCCTGTTCCACCTTGCGCACCGGATTCACACCGTAGCGCTCATCCGTGGACATTAGGTGCAGGCCCATATCCTTCGAGAGCAGCTTGAACGCATCCACACCGCGAACCGAGTTGCCCTCTTTATTAAGCCGCGGCGAGAAGGTTGCCACGCCCAATTGGCCCGGCAACGTACCCAACAGACCGCCCGAGACACCCGACTTCGCCGGGATTCCCACCTCGGCCATCCACCGGCCAGCGCCGTCGTACATGCCGGCCGAGCTCATTACCGATAGCGTCAACCGGCACACATCCGCATCGAGAATCTTGCCCCCTGTAACCGGCTGCACGCCGCCATTGGCCAGCGTTGCCGACATCACGGCCAAATCCCGCACCGTCACCACAATCGAGCACTGCTCGATATAGGTCGAAACCGCATCGTGTGCCTCGTCTTGAATGATGTCGTAATTGCGCAACATGTGTGCCAGCGAAAGGTTTCGTTCGCTGACATCGAGCTCGGAGGAGCGCATGGCGTCGTCGATAAGCAAATTGCGTCCCGCCAACCGAGAGAAATAGGTGCGCAGGCGCTCCACGCGCGCGGCCGGCTCCGAATCCACGCCATTAATCAACTGCGTGACCGCAATAGCACCCGCATTAATCATGGGGTTGACCGGCCGATGGTCATCGCGGTTTAGCGATAACTCATTAAAAGCCTCGCCCGAAGGCTCCATTCCCACGATGTCGCGCACCGCGGAAAGGCCGAGCTCCTGGAGAGCCAGGGCATAAACAAAAGGCTTGGACAGGGACTGGAGGGTAAATTCCACCTCATCATCGCCCGCGGAGTACACGTGGCCGGTAGTCGTACACATCGCTGCGCCGAGGTACTCAGGCTCCGCCTTGGCCAGCTCCGGAATATAATCCGCCACAGCGCCGTCGCGGTTATCGCGCACCTTGTTGAGGATTTCCTGCAAATAAAAAGGGATCGGTGTCTTCATCCCAACCCAGTCTACGAAAAAGTCCCCGCGGTGCGGGGACTTCGCTAATTAGTGGCGCTCGGACAGCAGGCGCTGCAGCTCCTTCAGGTCGCTCTTGCGGCGACGAGAGCGGAATACCGAGAAAGCAATCAGGCCCACTACGGCTGCGCCGACGCCACCCAGCGCCAGCTGCACGTTGCGTTCCTGCAGCTTATCGGTGGCCGCGGTCTTGGCCTCATTGGCAAAATTCTGCGGCTTGCTGCGCTCCGCGAGCTCGTCCAAGGTGCCGGCCAGCTGGCGGCGGGTGCGCTCAATATCGCGTTGAATATCTTCAATATTGCGTGCCACGACGTTCTCCTCTTAATTTAGGTTCGCTCTTAACGGACTCATTCTACCCCGCCGGTGCGGCGGCGTGCAGCCCGGGCGGTAAGTATGGTGGGTGCCATGACTGAAAACCGTTTGAATACTGGAGATCCCGCCCCTGCCTTTGCGCTTGCCGACGACGCCGGGAACACCGTTTCCCTCGCCGATTACGCAGGCCAGCGCGTACTCGTCTACTTCTACCCCCGCGCTAATACCCCGGGCTGCACCAAAGAGGCCTGCGATTTCCGCGACTCCCTGGAGCAGCTCAACGATCTCAATATCGCCGTGGTGGGTATTTCGCCCGATAAGCCGGAAGCACTGGCAAAGTTCCGCGCGGACCACGAGCTCAACTTCCCGCTGCTTTCGGATCCGGATAAGTCCGTCATGACCGCCTACGGCGCGTTTGGAGAGAAGAAGAACTACGGCAAGGTGGTCCAGGGCGTCATCCGCTCCACGTTCTTGGTCGAGCCGGATGGCACCATCGGCCAGACGCATTACAACGTCAAGGCAACCGGCCACGTCGCCCGCGTGATGAAGGGCCTTAGCTAACGCCGGGAGAGATTCTGCTACCGCGGTGTCGACTTTGAATCCTCCACCTTCGACGAGGCCGTCCGCCGCGCCGGGGCACCCATCGGTGCGTTGCACCTCGCCTGCGAGCTCACTCGGCGTGACACCGCCGCGAATGCCGAGCGCCAGCCACATCTCCCGCTATTCGAAACCCTCTCCCTCTCGCGCCGTCCATAAGCGTTGACGACCGCATTGACCTGGCCGGATTCCTTATCCACAGCGTCGTCGCGCAGCTCAATTGCGCAACTGCGAGCGATCCCGGCGACTTTGATGCCGTGGTCGTAGAGATTAAACGCATGCTCGTTTCGTACCTTTCTGCCATTGCGGGCTTTTGAGGAAGTTGACGCTTAAACAAGTTATCCACAGTTGCGAACGTATTCGCCTCGGCTAGCCCGCCGACTCTGCTTAAAGTTACAGCTATGAGCACACTGCAGGCCTATGCCACCCATATAGGCTCGGCGATGGATATCCTCGCCGAGGCCCATGGCATGCCCGAGCGCGCCCTCCTCGAGCTTGGTTTGCCGGATGTGGAAGCGCGCGAACTGCGCGCCATGGCGGAAATCTATTTCGGCACGACCGGCTTTAGCCGCAAGCAACGCCACGCGGCCACGGCCGCCCGCCACCACGACCTAGTAACGCTCAAGCTCATCGAAAAATACGTCTCCCGGCTGCGCAATAAACGTGACGCCTGGAACTTGCGCGTGGAATTATGCCGCCTGCGCGGGCCAGCCTCCGAAATCGCGCGCCGCGCCAAGCAGCGCCTCCGCGATCTTCGCCCGCGCCGCACCCCGCCCCGCGAAGGAGTGCAGTTGCTGCGCCGGCCGAACGGCCCGTGGACGATGCGGATTACTGCCCCGTCGGCCTTCCTCGCGGAGTTCGACGCCGCGCTCGACCCCGCACGCCCGCTGGATTCTCTGCGTGATCTCCTACGCGGCACAGGCACCCCTTCTGCGCACACCACCACCAACGTCATCATCCCACTCAACGCACTGGACCAGATCCTGGACGGCGATGGCGAGGAGGTCACCCTGCGCCTGACCAACGGCGCCACCATTACCGGGGCCGAGCTGGTCGAGCGCACCTTCACCGAGCACGGCCTAGCCACCCTTATCCACCCAGTCAAAGGCCCAGTCAACCTGTATCGCACCTCCCGCTACGCCACCGACAAGCAGCGGCAGATGGCCGCGGCCGAGAACCCCACCTGCCCTTGGCCGCCGTGCAACCACCCGGCCGATAAGGCCCAAATTCACCACCTCAAGGCATGGAAGCACGGTGGGCTGACCAATATGGACAACCTAACCGTGTGCTGTCCGTACCACAACGGGGTCAACCAGGACGATCCGAATGCCCCGCCGCTGCGCGGACGCCTTGCCCGAGTCAATGGCAAGGTCCGCTGGGTCCGTTAGCGCTGCCTCTGCGAGGTAGCGCTACTAGGCGTGCTCCAAAAAGTCCACGTAGACTTCGGCGGCTACCCGTGTGAATTCGGCCGACGTCATGCGGGCCATGCCCTCCGGCAGGCTGCCCCACAGCGGACAGCCGGTCACCTCCGGCATCTCCTCGAGGTTCAGTCGGGTAGCTAAGTCCGGGTCGGCCGGCAGCGAGCCACCAATCAGCCCGAGCACCTCGATTCCGTGGCGTTGCGCCTCGCGCACGGTCAGCTCGGCCGCGTTGAGGCTTCCTAGGCTGAGGGAGGTGACGATGAGGAGCCTATCGGCGACGTCGGCAAGCGTATAGGCGTCTGTCAGACGCACGAGCAGCCCGCCGGCGCCTTCAACAAGCACCACGCGGCCGGGCGCGTCGAGGGCGGCAATCCACTCCTTGAGTTCCTGCAGGCTGGGTTGGTCCATGCCGGCCCGGCGCGCAGAAAGGTTTGGCGCCAGCGGCTCCGGGAAGCGCACCATCTCGGCGATCTCCACGCCTGCCAGCTTGCCGACGGTCGCCGCATCTCCCTTTCCCTCCGGCTCCCCCGTCTGCAGTGGCTTAGCGTAGACAACCTCGCGGCCGCGCTGCTTGAAGGCGCTGGCGAGCGCGGCCGTGGCCACCGTCTTGCCGACGTCCGTGTTCGTCCCCGTCACGTAAATGATCACTGTCGTCCTCCTGCTACCGCGGCGCGCACGCCGCGGCACATCAGGGTTACTTCGTCGGCGGTGCTGATAAACGGCGGCATGATATAAATCAGTCGGCCGAACGGGCGCAACCACACGCCCTGTTCCACGGCCGCGGCCGTCGCTGCGGCCATATTTACTTCGCGTTCCATTTCCACCACGCCGATGGCGCCAAGCACACGCACATCCGCTACCCCCGGCTCCTCGGCTAGGCCTGTAAGCCCGCGCTGCAGCTGCTTTTCGATGCCCGCTACCTGCTCGCGCCAGTGTCCTTCCAAAATGAGCTCAGTTGCCGCGGCCGAAACGGCGCAAGCAAGCGGATTAGCCATAAACGTCGGTCCGTGCATCAGCGCGCGCGGGCGCATCCCCTCGGCCACCTTCGCGGTAGCGAGCGTGGCGGCCATGGTCATAAACCCACCGGTCATCGCTTTGCCAACGCACATAATATCTGGCACGACACCGGCCGCTTGGGTGGCAAAAAGGTCGCCAGTCCGGCCGAAGCCGGTGGCGATCTCGTCCGCGACGAGCACGATACCGTGGCGGTCACAGATATCGCGGGCCCCGCGTACCAGCTCGTGGTCGTGAAAGCGCATGCCTCCCGCGCCTTGGACTACAGGTTCTATGACTAGGGCCGCGACCTCCTCGGTGATGCACGCTTCCAGCTCGTGCAGATAGGTTGCGCGCTCGGCCGGGCTAGCTCCGCGAGTAGGCGGCGCTGGGGCGAAAACCTGGCGCGCTAAGGTGCCAGTCCACATCGAGTGCATACCGCCTTCGGGATCGCACACGCTCATCGCCGCGAAGGTATCGCCGTGATACCCCGATCGCCACGTCAGCATCTTGGTGCGCTCTGGGTGCCCTAGGCCACGGGCGTACTGTAGCGCCATTTTGATGGCTACTTCTACCGATACAGATCCGGAGTCCGAATAAAAGACCTGCTCGAAATCACCCCGGGTCAGTTCCATGAGGTTGCGGGTAAGCCGCGCGGCAGGTTCGTGGGTGAGCCCGCCGAACATGATGTGGCTCATTCGCTCGATTTGTGCGGCCGCTGCTGCCTTGAGTCGCGGGTGACCGTGGCCGTGGGCGGCGGCCCACCAGGAAGACATGGCGTCGATAAGCGTGGTGCCATCCGCAAGCGTTAGATGGACGCCGGCGGCCGAGTCCACCACAAGCGTTGGCTCGCCTGGCCCGGCGTAGGGGTGCCAAATATGTCGCGCATCGAGAGCGGCAATATCCTCCGCTGAAATATCCATGATTTTAGGTCTATCACAGACTTTCGGCCGTTATAGTGCTTTTATGACAATTATTAAACAGCGTTCAATCCGGCGTCTACCCGCGACTTTACCAGCAGTCGCCGGAATTGAAATGTGGGAGCGCTTTAGCTTCTACGGCATGCAAGCCATCCTCGCCTACTACCTCTATTCCACCTCTGGCGGGCTCGGCATGGACCAAGCACAGGCCACCGCGCTTGTCGGCGCATACGGTAGCCTGCTTTATCTGTGCACGTTCGTCGGCGGGTGGGTCAGCGACCGGCTCTTGGGCGCCGAACGCACGCTGCTTGCCGGCGCGGGTCTGCTCATTTGCGGGCACTTTTCGTTGTCCTTGGTGCCTGGCGCGGCAGGTCTCGTAGCCGGGCTTTTGCCGCTTGCGCTGGGATCAGGCCTGCTTAAGACAGCAGCAATCACCATTCTGGGTGCGGCTTTTCCTCCCGCGGCCGGCGCACGAGATGGCGCCTTCCAGATCTTTTATCTAGGTATTAATATCGGCGCCCTGCTCGGACCGATGCTTACTGGCTGGCTGGCACAAGAATACGGCTACCACGCTGGATTCCTCGCGGCCGCGGTCCTCATGTGTTGCGGGTGCGTCCTCTACGGGACGCTGCGCCGGCGGGTAGTCGCCGAATTCGATTCGCGGCCGCCCAACCCCACCACCACACCGGGCAGGGCTGCGGCGATAGCGTTGGCGGCCGTCGTGGGTGGCGTCGCCGTTGCGGTGACTGTCTCGGCAGATAAGCTGGCCATGCTTTTACTCTTTACGACGATCGCGTCCGCCCTCGCCCTCTTCGCCAGCATGCTGCGATCGCCGGGGGTCAGCGCGCCGGAGCGGCGGAAGGTCGTGGCATATATTCCGCTGTTTTTCTGCTCGACGGCCTATTGGACCCTCCAACCGCAGATTTACGGCGTGCTAGCCGTGTACTCGGATCAGCGTGTAAACCGCATGGTAGGCGGATTTGAGATTCCAGCGGCGTGGACGCAATCGCTCAACCCACTGTTCATCTTGGTGTTGTCCCTTCCATTGGCGGCAGGCATGGCCCGATGGGCTCACTCGCGACGTCTATTAATGGCCGTAGGCATCATGGTGGCCGGTTCCGGAATGTTTGTGCTGTTGCCGTTCGTCGGGGGCGGAGAAAACTCAACGCCGTTCGCGGTTTTGGCCGTGACCATCTTCTTGATGTCGCTCGGCGAGCTATTCATCGGACCAGTGGGCATGGCGGCATCGGCCGCGCACGCACCGCGGGCCTACGCGACGCGCTTTTCAGCCCTGTACTTTCTCACCATGGCCATCGGCACCTCGCTGGCGGGAACACTATCGACGCTCTATGACCCTTCTTCGGCAGATGCGGAGCGGAACTACCTACTTATTGTCGGATTCGTCCCCGTCGCACTGGGGCTCATGCTCTTGGTTGGCCGAAAGGACGTCGTCGACGAGGTTTCGGGCGGCGTTTAAGGTATCGGCTTCTGAGGCAGCTTGGGTGTCGGCGGAGAAAATCTGACACTCGTGATCCGGCACAACTTCCGCGCTACGGGTAATGCCCCGCTGCGCGGTATAGGCATCAAAGAGGTTATCGATACTCAGGGCTAGTCCTCGCTTTTGAGCTGGTCGCGCAGCTGCTGGAAATACTCGCGGGCGGCCTGTGGCTGCGCACTAGAGTCCGGTCCTTGCTGTGGCTGCTTCGACTGTTCGGTGCGTTGCTGCTCAGCGTGCTGAGAGGTCGCGATGGCTTCGCGCTTCGCGCGCTCGGCCTGGCGCTTGGATTCGCGCTCGATTTCCTCCGCGCGGGAAGGTGTCTTTGGCTGCGGACGGCGACGCGGGCTCGACCCCTCGGCAGAATCGAGGGCACGGTTAGCCATGAGCACGTCGCGCATCCCGCCGAAGAGGTCGCCCATGCCCTGCGGATTGGAGGGCATGTAGAGCACGGAGGCTTGGCCATTGTGGGAGACGTCGACCATCGCGTCGAGGTACTGGGAGACCAGCATAAGAGCTTCTGGGGATTCTTCCACGCCGGCATCGCGCAGCATCTCGTACTGTTGAGCAATACCTTCCACGATTTCCTTGCGCTGATCCGCAACGCCGCGGCCCTGGAGCTTCTTAGCCTCGGCGGCACCTTCGGCTTCCTTGACCACGCGGATCTTTTCGGCTTCTGCCTGGGCGACGGCCGCCTCGCGCTCGCGCTGCGCTGCGTTAATGGAGTTCATAGACTCGCGCACGCGGGAATCGGGGCGGATATCGGTAACCAAGGTATTGACGAAGTTCCAGCCGTACTCTGCCATATTGTCACGCAGGGAAACAGCAACATTGCGAGCGATGGTGTCCTTGGAAGAGAAGGAATCATCTAGGTCCATATTCGCCACGGAGGAGCGGACATTATCCTGCACGTAGGCCACAATCTGCTGCTCGTGGTTAGAAAGCATGTAGTAAGCCTCGCGCTCGCGGCCTTCGACTACCTCGTATTGCACCGCTACCGGGATTTGGACAAAGACATTATCCTTCGTCTTGGTCTCTACCATGACATCCAGCTGGCGCACCTGCAGCGAAATCTTATCGCGCACACGGTCCACCCACGGCAGCTTAAAGTGCAGTCCGGCATGCGCCACCTTCTGAAACTTACCTAGGCGCTCCAAGATGGCGGCTTCCCGGGTGCGGACGATGAAGTAGCCATCAAAAAGGGTGCCCAGGATAATCAGCACGATGAGGACTACAACCATAGTTGCGATCATTGCTTCTCCCTAAAAATCGTATTGGTCACTAGTATTTTCGCATAGGAAAAAGTGAAATGCTAGTGATCGTCGATAAGCGAAAAGAGCCTGCCCAAGATGGTTGCGCCGTCCTCGTGAATGCCGTTGTGCTGGAACTCATTGCTAATCCACGGGCGCAGGTCACCCAGGTGGGCGGTGGTGGCCAATGATTCCTCGAGTGGGACGAAAATATCATCGACGTAAATGGCCGCGGCCGTAGTCGGCACCTCGCTGAGCGCATAGGGCGGGGAGAATTCGTGGTGGGCAAGGCCATGGGCGGCGTCGGCAAACGCATGCAAAGATGGGTCCTCGTCGAACTGCCAGGGAAAGATGTGCTCGCCGGTCAGCCACGTACCGGACTCAGCAAACTCGGGGAACTCCTCGCGCACGCGGTGCGCCGCCCAGTTTGTAGCGGCCTGGCCACCGGCACCACCGTAGATGGATTCATGGATGGCGGCATACAGCGGCCCGTCTGCAAAGCTCACGCGCTGGCCGACGTCCGCCAAGAAATCGCCGCGCAGCCGCTTCTCCCCCGCCACGGTGCGGAAGGGTTCTTCCAGCAGATAGGCCAGCGAATCGAAGCCGGTGCCGCGGCCGAGCTCGCTGCCGATGGTGCGAAAACGCAGCGAGGACAGGCGCTCACCGGTGGGAAGGCACTCGTCCGAATTGTCTAGGTGGGAAATGATCTCTTCGATGCGACTTTGAGCCCATGGGAACTCGTGGTAGAAACGCTGCTGGCGGGAATTAAGCTTGCTGAAAGTGACGCAGTAGAGATCGTCCGCGCCCTGCAGCGTGGGGATACCGCCGGTAAAGAAGGCGTGCTCGACGCGTTCAGGGGCTTGGGACAGGTAGGCGGTAATGCAAAAGCCGCCGAAGGATTGACCGAATAGCGACCATTTCTCCACACCGAGGTGCTCGCGCAAGCGCTCGGCATCGCGGACGATATTGTCCTGACGCAGCAACGCCAGGTGCTCTGCGGCCGGGCTAAGCGAATCAATGCGGTGCGAGCGGCCGGGGCGCTGGAAAACCGGGGCCGCCCTGCAGGTAAAGCAGCGCGGGCAAGTTTTCACCGCCCGGTGGAATGATTTCGCGGGCATAGAGCCCAAAAGTCCCGTGGGGATTGAAATAATCCCACGGGACTTCTAGGTGGTGCTCTTTAATTATGTGGCCGAAGCGGCGGTAGGAGGTCATGCCCTCCCAGGCTAGTAGACCGTCAAGCCCTTCGAGCGGAAGACGTCGCGAATCTTCTCTACATCCTCCGGTTTAGGTGGCTTCGTATCTGCCAGCTGGTAGGTCATGTCCAGACCTTCCCACTTGTCCTTGCCCATATTGTGGAAGGGCAAGACCTCGACGCGTTCGACGTTTGACTTCCAACGCGCCACAATATTGGCCACATTCTCCACGTTCTCTGGCGAGTCCGTAAGGTCAGGCACCACAACGAAGCGGATCCACACCGGCTTACCTATCTTGTTCAACCTGTCGCCGAAATCCAGTGTTGGCTGGAGCTGGCGTTGGGTGACCTTGCGGTAAGTCTCCTCGTCGCCAGACTTGACGTCGAGAAGCACGAGATCGATATTGTCCAGGTCTTCGTCCCGCAAGCGCGAGCCCAAGTACCCAGCCGTATCGATGGTGGTGTGAATACCCGCATCGTGGACTTCCTTAAGCACGCGGCGCGTGAAGGAAATCTGGAAGAGGGGTTCACCACCGGAGATGGTCAGACCGCCACCGGAAGCTTGGAAGATGGGCTTATAACGCTTGATGCGCTTGACCACATCCTCGACCCGCTCCAGTGTGCCGGTCTTCATCTCCCAGGTGTCTGGATTATGGCAGTACTGGCAGCGCAGTGGGCATCCGGACATGAACATCGTCATGCGGGTTCCCGGGCCATCGACGGCGGTCACGAGCTCCCAAGAGTGCACGAGGGCGATATCGCCGGTGCGGCGCGCCTCCATGAGCTCTGGGCGGGTAATGTCATCGAATTGAGCGTCATTTCCTAGGCCCGCGGCCGCGCCGCGGACTCGCTCTCCCTCTTCAGGAGAGAGGGTAACGACACCAGTAACGCCATCTGCCATGATTAGGAACCCTGGTGGAAGGTGCGGGAGATAACGTCGAGCTGCTGCTCCTTGGTCAGCTTGACAAAGTTAACAGCGTAGCCGGAGACGCGAACGGTCAGGTTCGGGTACTTCTCTGGGTGCTCAACGGCGTCTTCGAGGGTGGACTTGTCCAGCACGTTGATGTTGGCGTGGTACAGACCAGAGTTCATCTGGTGTGCATCGCGGTTTGCCTTCATTGCTGACATGCGGTCTTCGAAAGTTGGGGTTGCCATGATTTTCTCCTTTTCGAGATGGTTGAGGGTTGAGTGGTTTTACTTCTCCATGATGAAGCCGGCATCCAGAACGCCCACCAAGTTATTGATGCGCTCTTCTGGGGTGCGGCCCAATCCGGAAGGAGTAATGGTGTTGGTCAGCGAGATGCCGTCCAAGGCGTCCTTGTAATCCAGCTTGCCAACGGACAGCATGGAAGCAACCATGCCGTGGCTGTCGGCACCGTTTTCAGGGTTAGCGCCTGGGGAGAACGGCGTGCCGGCCTTGTGGCCCGACGGGAAGGCACCTGTTGCCTTGCCGTAGACCACGTTCGAGGTAATGGTCAGCACGGACTGGGTCGGGATGGCATTACGGTACATCGGGATGGACTTAATCTTGTCCATCACGGTGTGGACGATGGTTGCGGCGATGTCATCGGCGCGGTCATCGTCATTGCCGTAGAACGGGAACTCGCCTTCGGTGATGTAGTCCGTAATCAGCCCGGTCTCGTCGCGCACCGGGGTGACCTTGGCGTACTTGATAGCAGCCAGGGAGTCGGCAACGATGGACAGGCCGGCGATGCCGCAGCCCATGGAGCGGACGATATTGGAATCGTGCAGCGCCATCTCAACTGCCTCGTAGGCGTACTTATCGTGGGAGTAGTGGATGATGTTGAGGGCCTCAACGTAGGTGCCAACAACCCAGTCCAGCATTTCCTCGTACTTCTGCCAAACCTCGTCGAAGTCCAGCGGGCCGTCGCCCTTGATGGGCTCGTAGCCTTCGACAACCTGCTTGCCGGATACCTCATCGCGGCCACCGTTGATGGCGTAGAGCAGAGCCTTTGCGGCGTTCACACGAGCGCCGAAGAACTGCATCTGCTTGCCAACTTCCATCGGGGAGACACAGCAAGCAATTGCGGCGTCATCGCCCCACTGCTCACGGATCTGGCGGTCAGACTCGTACTGGATGGAGGAGGTCTCAATGGAGATGTGGGCACAGAATTCCTTGTAGCCCTCTGGCAGCTTCGGATCCCAGAAGATGGTGATGTTTGGCTCAGGTGAAGGGCCAAGGTTCACGAGGGTCTGCAGCAGACGGAAGGAGGTCTTGGTGACCATGTGGCGGCCGTCGTTGCCAAAGCCAGCGTCGGACCAAGTTGCCCAGTATGGGTCGCCGGAGAAGATCTGGTCGTAGTCGATGGTGCGCAGGAAGCGAACGATACGCAGCTTGAGAACCAGGGAGTCGATGATCTCCTGAGCGTCTTCCTCGGTGATGATGCCAGCAGCGAGGTCGCGCTCGAAGTAGCAATCGAAGAAAGCGGACAGGCGGCCGATGGACATTGCGGCGCCATCCTGGGATTTAATGGAAGCCAGGTAGCCGAAGTAGGTCCACTGCACTGCCTCGTGAGCGGTCTTGGCCGGCTGGGAGATATCGAAGCCGTAGGACTCAGCCATCTTCTTGAGCTTCTTCAGGGCCTTGATCTGCTCGGAGTGCTCCTCGCGGTAGCGTGCCCAGTGCTCAGAGAAGCCAGCATCTGCGACGGAATCGCGGGAAGCCTGCTTTTCCTCAATCAGGTAGTCCACACCATACAGTGCGACACGGCGGTAGTCGCCGATGATGCGGCCACGGCCGTAAGCATCCGGCAGGCCGGTGATGATGTGTGATGAACGAGCAGCGCGGATGCGCGGGGTGTAGATATCGAAGACCGCATCGTTGTGGGTCTTGCGGTAACGGGTGAAGATCTTCTCCACCTCAGGATCTACTTCCTTGCCTGCTTCGCCGATAGCCTGCTTGACCATGCGCCAGCCACCGAACGGCATCATGGCGCGCTTCAGCGGGGTATCAGTCTGCAGGCCGACGATGACGTCGTCGTCCTCTGAGATGTAGCCGGCCGGGAAGGCGTCGATGTCTGATGGGGTGTGGGTGTCAACGTCGTAGACGCGCTTTTCACGCTCGACGGACAGGTACTTCTTTTCCAGGGTGTCCCAGACACGCTCGGTCTTCTCGGTCGGACCCGCCAGGAAGCTGGAGTCGCCGTCGTACGGCGTGTAGTTGCGCTGGATGAAGTCGCGGACGTTGATGCCCTCGGTCCACGGACCGGACTCAAATCCCTTCCAAGCTTCAAACTGTTGAGGCTGCGTTGCGGTAGTCATAATTCCCTTCTTTCGGGCGAATTGCTATTAGGGGATAAATGCCGCTTTTTCGAGCCACAGCACCAAGCCCCTCTGTCCTCAATTGTTGACCACTTCCCTGGTAATAACAACTCCCGCAAGCGTTTGAAACCCTAGTTATAAACCGGTCGTGTTGTTTCGCTGGTGAGTAATTTCATACAGAACGCACGTACGTCTTTTATCGGGGGTGAACTAGCCCCGAACGTGTTCCGCATCACCGAGAAATTTTGGCCGCTACCTGCACGAACCTCTACTGTTATTCTCGTTCAGCTTCGCTTCCGCACAAAGGAGGACTTCGTGGCTTCCCAGCCCAAGCATCCAGTAGATACCGTCCCACCAACTCCCAAACTAGCTGCCCTAGGTTTGCAGCACGTGTTGGCGTTTTATGCCGGCGCGGTCATTGTCCCGCTACTTATCGCCGGCTCTCTCAATCTGGATGCGGAAACCACCATCCACCTCATCAATGCGGACCTATTGACCTGTGGCATTGCAACGATCATTCAGTCCATGGGCGTCGGCAAGCGCATTGGCGTGCGCCTGCCCATCGTGCAGGGCGTGACTACTACGGCGGTCTCCCCGATTATCGCTATTGGTCTAGGGGCGACCGACGGTGAGGGCGGGGTGGACTCGCTGCCGACCATTTACGGCGCCATTATCGTCGCCGGCATTTTTACCTTCTTTGCCGCGCCAGTCTTTGGCAAGGTGCTGCGCTTCTTCCCACCGGTGGTTACTGGCTCGGTCCTGCTGGTCATGGGCACGTCGTTGCTGGCAGTATCGGCCAATGATTTTGTCAATTACGCCGAGGGGGTACCTGCCACCCGCGACCTGCTCTATGGCTTTGGCACGCTCGCGGTCATCATTTTAGTGCAGCGCTTTTCCTCCGGCTTCCTGGGCACCCTGGCCGTGCTTATCGGCTTGGTTTTGGGCACGGGCGTGGCGCTCGTGCTTGGCGACGCCTCCTTTAGCGAAGTCTCTACCGCCCCTGCCCTTGGCATCACAACCCCGTTTTACTTCGGCATGCCAAAATTCGACTTGGTGGCTATCTTCTCGCTTATCATCGTCATGATTATCACCATGGTGGAGACCACCGGCGATGTCTTTGCCACCGGCGAGATTGTAAAAAAGCGCATCCGCCGCGATGACGTCGTACGCGCCATCCGCGCCGATGGCCTGTCCACCCTAGTGGGCGGCGTGATGAACTCCTTCCCCTATACCTGCTTTGCCCAAAACGTCGGCCTGGTGCGCCTGACCAGCGTGAAGTCGCGCTGGGTGGCCGTTGCCGCCGCCGGGTTCATGATCGTACTGGGCATTTTGCCCAAGGCCGGCGCGGTCGTGGCCTCCATCCCCTCCCCGGTTCTCGGCGGCGCGTCCTTGGCGCTTTTTGCCAACGTGGCGTGGGTGGGTCTGCAGACTATCGCCAAGGCCGATCTTTCCGATGGCCGCAACTCCGTTATCGTCACCTCCGCGCTGGGGCTTGCCATGCTTGTGACCTTCAAGCCGGATATCGCCACCGCCTTTCCAGAGTGGGCGCAAACCTTCGTCTCTTCTGGCATGTCCATTGGCGCGATTACCGCCATCGTGCTCAACCTGTTGTTCTTCCACACAGGGGGAAAGCAGGGAACGCAGGTGTCTAGGGCCGTCGGCAAGAGCGTGAGCTTGCAGCAGCTCAACGGCGCCTCCCGCGAAGAGTTTGTCTCGGCGCTGCGCCCGCTGTTTAATAACGAGACTTGGCCGCTGGAGCTGGCGTGGGAGTCGCGGCCGTTCGGCGATGTTAATGAGCTGCGCGCCGCCATTCAGGTGGCCGTGCTGACCGCGGATGATTCCCGCCGCGCCGCGCTCATCCACGACTACCCGGCCATGGATAAGCTGCTGCTTGCCGACGCCGACGAGGCCGCCACCATCTCCGCCGACCGCGGCTCCCTGGGGCTGACCGACTTGGATGATGTGCAAACCGAGCGAATCACCGAGCTTTCTGCCGCCTACCGCGAGCGCTTTGATATGCCGTTTGTGGCTTATTTGGATACCAATGACACCGTCGACCGCGTCATTGATGCCGGTGTGCGCCGCCTGGCCAACTCCCCGGAACAGGAATACCGCACCGCGCTGGGCGAAATCGTAGAAATTGCCAACGACCGCTTCGATATTCTGCTGGCAGATGCCAATCCGGTCCGCTCATCGTGGGACCGCAAGTTCACCGAGGTGGACTAGCTAGCGAAAGGAAAAATCCACCTCGGCCTCTGGGTCCACGCCGGAGATAATTCCGGTGTAGAACTGCTTGGCTTGGGATTGGAGGACATCGCGATTATCCGCGATGTCCTCTTTCTTTTTATCCTCATTGAGGATCTTGGTGATGGTTTCCGCCTTATCGATATCCGGGGTAATCCAGCTCAGCGCACCGTTATCTTCCACTGCGGTTTCGAAGTTCTCATCCGAATGTCCGATGAAAATAAATTCCGGGATCTGCACGCGGAAGTGGTGCGGGGATTCTTCTTCCACCTGGACCTGCGATCCCTCGATGCCCAGCTTCGCGCGGTAGGAATACTTGATGTACTGGGTGCGCTCGCTGCCTGGTACCTGCCAATTCCACAGCTTGCTAGTAGCGGATTCCTCCGAAAGGCCCTCCATCCCCAGCGAGACGAGCACCACCTGCTCTTCCCGTTCTACGGCCTTGATGACCTTGGTATTGCTCGATTCCGTCTCCACGTCCACTGGATCTTTTACCTGCCAGACCACCACCGCAGTAGCAGCCACGGCGGCGATTAGGATGACGGCGATAAGGGTGGAAAGCAGCTTTTTCATGATGATCATCATAGGGCGGATATGAAGTGGAGGTACGCGAAAGCGCCGCCGACCATGAGGGCCGACGGCGCCGATTGTGCGCCCGGTGAGACTTGAACTCACACGTCCTAAGACACTAGAACCTAAATCTAGCGCGTCTGCCAATTCCGCCACGGGCGCGGGGGACTTGCCATAGTGTACACGGCGCACGAATAAACAAGAAACCAGGGGGTGTTCTGTTTTTCGGTGCCGGGTGGGTAGGGTGGAACTCGTGAGCACTCATGAGGAACAGAAGAACAGGCGCGTACAGGTGCGATGGTGGCACATCCTCCTGATCGTGTTTTTCGTCGTGCTCTTCCTATTCCTGGCCTACTGGCAGTGGACGCGCTTCCGCTCCGGCTCGGGCACCTTCCAGAACTTGGGCTATGCCTTCCAGTGGCCGCTGTTTGCCGTGTTCGTGGTCTATGCCTATCGCACCACGCTGCGCTATGAAAACGAGCGCCTCGCGGCCGAGGAAGAAGCCCGCGACATGGATGACAAGGACACGAATGCCCCGTCCGAAGCTCCCGCGCCGTCGCAGGAGGAGACCAAGATAGATGAGGACTTCCTGCCGCAGCGGCCGCAGATAGACGTGGAGACGTTCAACGCCATGAATACCCCGCGCCGCCGGCGCGGCGAGAATGAAGAAAGCTGATTATGACCAATAAAGTTCACCCCGCCCGCCAGGCCCGCATCCGCGGACCCTTGAAGTTTTTCTCCATTGCGGCCACCGTCACCGGTATCTTCCTGATCATTCTGGTCATCCGCATGGTGTGCCAATACATCATTGACATGGATATCCCCGAGTGGGCCACCTATATCGCGATTGTCCACGGCATCGCGTACATGACCTACCTGCTGTCCATCCTCATCCTCGGCCCACGCGCGCTGTGGCCGGTGGGCAAGCTCTTTACCACCGCCCTCGCCGGCGTGGTGCCCTTCTTGTCCTTCTGGATGGAGCACAAGCGCCGCAAGGAAATCGAGGAAGAGTTCCAGCTTTAGGAACTACGAACCAGCTCCGCGATGGCGGGGACAAGTTGAGTAAGAGCGCGGCCGCGATGCGAGACCGCGTTCTTTTCTTCTGGCAACATTTCGGCTGCGGAGCGGGACTCGCCTTCTGGCTGGAAGAGCGGGTCATAGCCAAAGCCGTTTTCCCCGCGTGGCTCGCGCAGGAAGTGGCCTTCCCAGCGTCCTTCGGTCACATGCTCGGTGCCGTCTGGGGTAACGAGCGCGCAGACGGAAACGAAGGCTGCAGCGCGGCGTTCATCGGGAACATCGGCCATCTGCGCCAAGACTAGGTCATTATTGGCCTGGTCGTTGCCGTGCTGGCCGGACCAGCGGGCGGAAAGCACACCGGGCATGCCGTTGAGCTCCTCGATTGCCAGGCCAGAGTCATCCGCGACAGTGGCAAAGCCGGTAGCGGCTACGCCGGCGTGGGCCTTAATGAGCGCGTTATCGGCAAAGGTGCGGCCATCTTCCACCGGCTCTGGGTAAGACTCCACGGCGGAAAGCGGGCGCAGCTCGACGCCTTCGATACCGGCATCAGACAGGATACGCTCCAGCTCCGCGAGCTTTTTCGGATTATTGGACGCGACGAGAATTACCACCCCAGCGCCGCCTTTTGTGCGGCGATCAGCTCGCTGCAGCCCTTCTGGGCTACGTCCAGCATCTCGTTGAGATCCTCGCGGCCAAAGAGGCCGTGCTCGCCGGTGCCCTGGATTTCCACGAAATCGCCGGATTCCTGCATCACTACGTTGAGGTCGACCTCGGCGCGGGAGTCTTCCTCATAGGGCAAGTCGAGGCAGATTTCGCCATCAATAATTCCTACCGAGACCGCAGCGATGGGATCGAGCAGCGGTTCGCCGGGGACTACGCCCTCGGCCTTGAGGTGTGCGATGGCGTCGGCAAGCGCAACATAGGCGCCGGTGATAGAGGCAGTGCGGGTGCCGCCATCGGCTTGGAGGACGTCGCAGTCGAGCTGGATGGTATTCTCCCCCAACTCCTCCAGGTCCACAGCGGCGCGCAGGGAGCGGCCGACGAGGCGGGAAATCTCATGAGTACGCCCCTTGACCTTGCCTTTCATGGATTCGCGCGGCATGCGATCGTGGGTGGCAGAAGGCAACATGGCGTACTCGGCGGTAAGCCAGCCTTCGCCCGAATCGCGCTTAAAACGCGGCACGCCATATTCCACCGATGCGGTGCACATGACGCGGGTATTGCCAAACTCCACCAGCACCGAGCCAGCCGGGTTGGTGGTGAAATTGCGGGTAATGCGAACGCTGCGCATCTGATCGAGCGCGCGCCCATCGGCACGAGTAAATTCAGTCATGCCGTCCAGCGTATCTTAGAACTCCATCCCCGCGGCGCCGAGGACAATCTCGCCATCAAATTCGGAGCGGGCGGCCTCTAAGGTGGCTTGGGCATCGCCCCAAGGCTGGATGTGGATGAGCACAAGCTTGCCTACACCTGCCTCGCGCGCCACCCTGCCGGCTTCCGCGCCCGACATGTGCATATCCGGGGCCTTATCCTCCGAGGTCTCGCCCCACGCGGCCTCGCAGAGGAAGATATCGGCGCCCCGTGCGGCGTCGACAAGCGTGGGCGTATAAGAAGAATCGCCGGAGTAGGTGATGGTCTGCCCAGTCTTGGTGTGCTCCACGCGCAAAGCATAGGCCTCTACCGGGTGGTTTACCGGGAAGGGAGTGATATGCACATCGTCTACCAGCTGACGCTCGCCCGGCTGCCATGGGCTAAAGGCAAAAGTATCGGACATGTCATCGATGCCATCGACCTCATCGGAAGACAGGCGCCCCAGGTGTGTGGGCGTAGCCTTCGGCCCAAAGCACATATTGCGCGAGGCCGCAGGCGCTGTGGGGTGAAAGCGACGCCACACCATCAAGGAAGGAAAATCCAGGCAGTGATCGGCATGCAAGTGGCTAAAGGCCACGTGCGCATCGCAGGGATCCTGCTGCTGTTCCAGCTGCGCTAGGGTGCCAGGCCCCATATCGAGCACGATAGACGGCGCATTATCAAAGGACAGCAAGTAACCGGAGGCGGGATTCTGGGCGGTGGGGACGCTACCGGAGCAGCCTAGGATGGTCAGCTTCATGGGCTCAATAGTTCCATGAAATCACCCCGCATGCGTACTCAACGTGCAAAACGGGGGAGAAATTATTCCTACTTAAACAATCTGCGGGCCCAGAAATCGCGTGGCCAGCCGCGCAAAGACCTCCGGATCGCCCGTGGATTCAAAGGTGTGGGCGGGCTGATTATCCGCAGTCGCCAACATATCCGTCTCCGTGAGAATCCGCATAACATCCTTAGTGGTCTCTTCTGAGGAGGTCACCAGCGAAACATTTTCCCCCATTGCCAATTGGATAATGCCGGTCAAAAGCGGATAATGCGTACAGCCCAAAACCAGCGTGTCTACCCCCTGGGCTTGCAGCGGGGCTAGGTAGCCCTCGGCCACGCCGAGAATTTGACGGCCGGCAGTAATGCCGCGCTCGACAAAGGGAACAAAATCCGGGCAGGCGGTGGCAAAGGCCTGCACCTTGGGGTTGAGCGCGAATAAGTCTTGATAGGCGCCAGACTTGATGGTGCCCTCAGTGCCGATGACGCCGATTTTTCCATTGCGCGTGGTGGACATGGCGCGGCGCACAGCGGGCCGGATGACCTCCACGATGGGGATATCGTAGCGTTCGCGTGCATCGTGCAGGAAGGCGGCGGTTGCGGTATTGCACGCAATCACCAGCATCTTGCAACCACGCTCCACGAGCTTATCGGCTACGTCCTGGGAAAAAGCGCGCACCTCGGAAATAGGCCGCGGGCCGTAGGGGCTATGGGCGGTATCGCCGGTATAGATGACGGATTCGTGCGGCAGCTGTTCCATCACCGCGCGTGCCACGGTGAGTCCACCCACGCCGGAATCAAAGATGCCGATGGGAGAGGTTGCGGTTGGCATTAATACTTCACTGCCTTGACCGGATCATCCGAGGTAATGGTCATGCCCGCGAGGAAGCCGCCGATCGCGCCGAAAAGGTGTCCTTGCCAGCTCACGCCTTCATAGACCGGCAGCACGCCCCACACCAAGCCGGAGTAGGCGAAGCCGAGCACGATGCCCAAGATGGTCTGAATGAGCGAGCGGTTAAATATGCCGCGCACAATCAGATATGCCAGCCAGCCATAGACCAAGCTGGAAGCGCCGATGTGGGAGGTGCCGGGGCCACCAATGAACCAGGTTCCGAGGCCAGCCACCAGCGTGGTAATCAGCGTGACCTCCCACCAAGCCTTTCTGCCAGACAAGCCGATAAGAAAACAGAAGATGGCGCCGGGAACCGAGTTGGATATCAAGTGCTCAAAGTTCGCGTGCAGCAGTGGAGCGGCAAAAATCCCCCAAATGCCGTTGAAATCTAACGGGCGGATGCCGTAATTGGATAGCTGGCCGCCAAAGAGGAAGGCGTTGACAATATGGGCTGCCCACTCCACGACAAGGAAACCAAAGGCTATGGAAAAGCCGGTGGTAATGCGGCCGCTGCGGGTGTAGTTCTTGGAATCACCGCGATTGACCGGCCCCGAAGGCGCCGGCCGGTAGTTAGATATTCCGCCTGAAGTCATAATGCGCTTTATCTTAGTCCAGCAGATCGCGATACGCGCTCAAGCCTAGGCCGGGATCGGCGGCGGTAACCGCGTTGGCGATAGCCTCCTCCACGGCATCGGCGGCCGCGGCGCATAGCTGGGTGATCACCTGCGTGCTGAGTTCAGCTGGGCGTTGCGCAGTGGACAAGGCAAAGATGGTATCGCCGTCTAGCGGTGAATGGGCAGGCCGCACCGCACGAGCGATGCCATCGTGGGCAGTCATTGCTAAGCGCTGGGCTTGGGCGGTGGTTACGGGGGCATCGGTAAGCACGGCGGCAATCGTGGTGTTGAGCTTTGCTTCTGCAGGGTGTGGCAAGGCGCGATAGGCGGCCGCATTGACCGGGGTGCGACCCGGCGCGCCGTACAGACGGCCGGACTGCGGATCGATGACCTCGCCTACGGGATTGGCGACCATCGCGGCGGAGACCTCATACTCACCCACTCGGCGCGAAGCGAGGCCAAATCCGCCGCGCAGCTTGCCAGCGGTAGCCCCCACGCCGGCTCCCACCGAACCCATGGATTCATCGTTGCCCGCAAGGGCAGATCGCAACGCGGCCGCCCCTTCTTCCGGCCCGGGGCGGGAAGGCCCGACCAAGAGGTCAAAAATGACGGCTCCGGGGACAATGGGCACGCATGGTCCGGGCTGATCCTCGCCAAAGACAGGGAAGCCAATACCCTGCTGAGACAGCTCATTCATCACGCCGTCGGCAGCCGCCAAGCCAAAGGCGGAGCCGCCCGCCAACACCACGGCGTGGACACGTTCGACCGTATTATGCGGCTGCAAAAGGTCTGTTTCGCGGGTGCCAGGGCCGCCGCCGCGCACGTCGACGCTGCCGAGCGCGCCGCCCGGCCCGCAGTAGAGCACCGTGACTCCAGTATCGGCACCGCTATAGTGCCCGATGCTAATGCCGTCTAGCATTAGTCCATCAGCACCTGCAGCAGCGAATCTTGGCAGAAGGCCAACCATTCCACGAGGCTGTCGCGGTCCAACATCAGGTTTTCATCGGAAACATCGCCTGCCGCAACATAGAGGCGCAAATCATTAAGGCCGGCAACAAAGGCTTGGGCCTCCTGCTCACTAATGGTGACCTCTACCCCGCCGGTGGGGCCAACGGCCGAACCGATGACCTGAAGGTTTTCTATCTTGGCGCGCGCAATGTCATTCTCGTGCAGCGAGCGCAGCAAAGAAGCATCGCCTTCGTATTCCTCATCGCCGGGCATTTCAAAGTCTGGAAAGAGGCGGGCCAGTGAAGGATCTTCTGGGGCTTCCGTATGCCCAGTAGGCATGTCCAGCATCTCTGCTAGCTCATCCTTAGGTGCGGACTGCGCGCGCCCGATGATCGCCTCGGAGACGGTAGCGGTGAGATCACCTAATACCTCGCGCTCCATTGGCTCAAAAACGGCCGTTATCTTCGGCCCGCGCATGAGAGACTTCTTTTTCTTCCACGGTTGCATATATCTAACCTGCCTGCTGCATCGTTGCCCACAGACCCGCGATCTGGAGCTTTTTCACGTCTGCCTCAATTTTGTCGCGCTCACCGCTGGAGACGGCGGCCTTGCCCTCAGTATGGACCTGCATCATGAGTTCGTTGGCTCGCTTCTTGTCATATCCCAAAACGGTTTGGAATACGTAGGACACGTAGCTCATTAGGTTGACTGGGTCATCCCACACGATGCACATCCACGGGAGGTTCTCACTCGTGGCCACATCTACGTCGAGTTCTTCATCCAATTCGGGCGTAGCCATAGGAGAGCTCATGCGGACTACGGGAAATTGCGCCTTCATGCTTTCTAGCCTAACCACTTTTGGGGATTTATTGTGGGCCTGCCCAATCTGGCTGCGGACAATCTAGGCCTAAAGAATCTAAACCTCTGAAAAACACCTAGTCAGTGGGTATTATCACTCCCGTGAATGACAAAGCTATCCCCAATGATCGCTCCACAGCTCTACTGACGGATAAATACGAGCTCACTATGCTCCAGGCCGCGCTGCGAGACGGCTCGGCAAACCGCCAGGTCACCTGCGAGGTATTCGGCCGCCGTCTGCCCAATGAGCGCCGCTACGGCGTGGTTGCCGGCATCGAGCGGGTCCTGCGTGCGGTGGAGGATTTTCGCTTTTCAGCCAATCAGCTAGCAGAGATGGACTTCCTGGATGACAAAACCAAGGAATACCTGCGTCACTACCGCTTTTCTGGGCAGATTGACGGCTACCGCGAGGGTGAGCTGTATTTCCCTAACTCCCCCATCCTGACGGTGCGCGGTACTTTTGGAGAATGCCTAGTCCTTGAGACCGTCATTTTGTCCATCATGAATGCCGATTCCGCGGTGGCCTCGGCCGCCTCCCGCATGGTCACGGCTGCCGATGGCCGCCCGATTATCGAGATGGGCTCGCGCCGCACCCACGAGTATGCGGCGGTAACCGCCGCCCGCGCAGCCTACCTGGCTGGCTTCGAAGCCACCTCCAATTTGGAGGCGGGCTATCGCTACGGCATCCCTGTCTCCGGCACTGCCGCGCACTCTTGGACCTTGGCGCATACCAACCCGGACGGCACCCCGAACGAGGAGGCCGCTTTCCGCTCCCAGATCGACACGCTGGGTGTAGAGACCACTCTGCTAGTCGATACCTATGACATCACCAAGGGCGTAGAAACCGCAGTGAAAGTAGGTGGCCCGCAGCTAGGTGGGGTCCGCATAGATTCCGGTGACTTGGGCGCCGTCACCCGCCGCGTACGCAAGCAGCTGGATGATTTGGGCAACCACAATACCAATATCGTGGTCTCCTCTGACCTCGATGAGTTTGCCATCGCTGGCCTGCGCGGCGATCCGGTCGATGTCTACGGCGTCGGCACGTCCGTGGTCACCGGCTCCGGCGCGCCTACAGCCGGCATGGTCTACAAGGTAGTGGAGGTAGATGGCATCCCAGTGGCCAAGCGCTCTACTTCCAAGCAGTCCGTCGGCGGTGCCAAGCGCGCGCTACGCACCTACCGTTCCTCGGGCGTAGCGGTGGAAGAGATCGTCTATCCCTTTGACGCGCCCGCGCCAGATACGGGCCCGCTCGACACCCGCGAGATGACTATTCCGCTCATGCGCGATGGGCACATCGTTGACGGCTTGCCGGATCTGCATGCCTCTCGCGAGTATTTGGATCAGGCCCGCAAGACCCTGCCGTGGGAAGGCCTGGCGCTCTCGCGCGATGAGGCGGCCGTGCCCACGCGGATGGTGGGCTTTAAGAAGTAGGCCGCTAGACTGTGTGGGGTGAGTGAGCACGCAGATGAGCCCCTAAACCTCGATACGGAAACGCTGCTGGGCAAGGCCGTAGAAGCGCTGGGCGGTAGCCGGCGCGAAGGCCAGGTGCGCATGGCTGCGGCCGTCTCGTCCGCGCTCGAAAAGGAGCGCCACCTTGCTGTGCAGGCCGGTACCGGTACCGGAAAGTCCCTGGCCTACCTGGTCCCAGCCATCCGGCACGCGATGAATTCCGGCTCCACCGTCATCGTCTCCACCGCTACCCTGGCCCTCCAGCGCCAGCTGGTGGAGCGCGACCTGCCCCGGCTCACACAGGCCCTCGCCCCTGTCATGGAGCGCACTCCCACCTTCGCCATCATGAAGGGCCGCAATAACTACTTGTGTATGAATAAGATTGCGGCGACCCCGGATGACCCGGAAGCTCTTATCGACGAATCCGAGATCTCTCACCGCGGCAAAGCCGTGCGCCGCATCCACGAGTGGGCGCAAGAAACCGACACCGGTGACCGCGATGACCTCGAGCCGGGTGTGCCGGACCTAGTGTGGCGGGCGGTGTCTGTAACGTCCAACGAATGCTTGGGTGCTTCGCGCTGCCCGCACGGGCCGGATTGCTTTGCGGAGGAGGCCCGAAGGGCGGCTGCCGACGTCGACATCGTGGTCACCAACCACGCAATGCTCGCCATCGATGCAGTTTCTGAGGCAAATATTTTGCCGGAGCACGACGTCGCCATTATCGACGAGGCCCACGAGCTCGACGGCCGCATTACCTCCGTGTCCACCGCAGAGATTACTACCCGCGCCATCAAAATGGCCGCCAACCGCGCGAAGTCTCTCGGAAATGCCGGCAGCCTCTCCGACCTGGCAGAGGAGTTCGATGACCTGATGAAAATTCAGGAAGCGGGCAGGTGGACCGATTTGGATGAAACCTCACAGGCGCACCTGCGCGCGCTTGCCGATGAATTCCTGCGCGTTAAGTCCCTCATCTCTCGCGCACCAGAAGGCGAGGCCACCGATGACCCAGAAAAGAACGCCGAGCGCCAGAACTTAAGCAACCACCTCTCCGACCTCGCGCAGGCCGTAGCGCGCATGCTGGAGGTCTTCGCCACTGATGACCCGGCGAAACAAGACGACGTAGTCTGGCTAGAGCGCGATCCGCGCAGCGACGCCGAGACCCTCGCTGTGGCGCCCCTGTCCATCGCCCACATGCTGCGCGAGAATCTCTTCGGGGAACAAACAGTGGTGCTTACTTCGGCCACTCTCGCCCTCGGCGGCCGCTTTGATGCCATGGCCGCACAATGGGGCATGCCCAGCGGCACGTATGACACCTTGGATGCGGGCACGCCCTTCAACCCGGCCAAGTCCGGAATCTTATACACCGCCAAGTACCTGCCCGCGCCGGGCCGCGACGGCCTGCCCAAAGAAACGATTGATGAGATCTACGAGCTGATCATGGCTGCCGGCGGGCGCACTCTCGGGTTGTTTTCCTCCCACCGGGCCGCGGAAGAAGCAGCCACCGCACTTAAACCGCGTATTCCCTTTGACCTTTTCGTGCAAGGTGAGGATTCCATCGGCGCACTGGTAGAGAAATTCTCCCAAAAGGAAAACTCCTGCCTCTTCGGCACGCTCACCCTGTGGCAGGGCGTGGACGTGCCGGGGCCGGCGTGCTCGCTGGTTATTATCGACCGCATTCCGTTCCCCCGCCCCGACGATCCCCTGATGCAGGCACGCGCCCAAGCAGCCGATGCAGCCGGTCGCTCCGGTTTCATGGAGGTCTCGGCTACCCACGCCGCCTTGCTCATGGCCCAAGGCGCGGGCCGCCTGCTGCGCCACGTAACGGACCGCGGCGTGGTGGCCGTTCTCGATAACCGCTTGGAGTATAAGCGCTACGGTAGCTTCCTCAAAGCCTCCATGCCGCGCTTTTGGCAAACCACCGACCCAGACACGGTCCGCGGCGCCCTTAAGCGATTGGTCGCCGCAGGGCGCACACGGTAGCCGAGTCCGGCGCAATCTCCGTAAAGCCGGCGTCCACGATGACCACAGCGCCATCCTGCGCGCAGGCGGAGCGAAATTCCGTCCCGGGAACTTCGCGTACCGAGAGCCGAAAGTTGTTTTCCGCCCAAGCGCGGGCCTCGCCCACCGACATCGCGGCGGCCAGCATCATAGAACCATGGCCCACCTGTGCCGCGGCCTTGCCCGCAGACATGTCGAGGCTGCGGTCGACGTAGATAACGGGGGCATCGTCAAGCGGGGCTCCTGGCTCATCATAGGCAAGGTCGGTGTGGCCGATCTGTAGCTTGGCAATGAGCGGATCCACCTCGCCCACTGCCGAGGGCGCGAAGGCACGGGCGCGGTCCGCAATAGTCACGCCAGGCAGGCTCTGCACATCGCGCCAGGCCTTATTGCGCGCACGGCGGGCAATCTTGCGGATGCGGTGGCCGTACCACTGGTCCAGCGCCTGGGCGAAGGCACCGTCTTCGCCTGCGCGCTCGTCGAGGCACACTGCCACTACGGCGCGGGCGGCCGCCTCTAGCACCTCCGTGCGGGCCGGCGGCTCCTGCTTTGGCAGGTTAAGCGCAATCTGTATGGCTTGGATGGTGGCGGGATCATCCGGATTTTCTGGGTCATCACGCCAGGAGCGAGAATCACATGCCTCCACCAACCGCCGGTGGGCGGTCTCAAATTTATCCACGAACAATCTCCTCGGCCGGAATTCCCAAGATCTGCAGAACCTCATCCAGCCGCCGGTGACTCACCGTGGTATCCGCCACTTCTTGCAGCGCTGGCTTTGCGTTAAAGGCAATGCCCAACCCAGCAGCGGTAATCATATCGATGTCATTGGCGCCATCGCCCACGGCGACCGTCTGCCGCATGCCCACTCCGGAATCTGCGGCGAACTCCCGCAGGAATTCCTCTTTGGCCTTGCGGTCAACCACCTTGCCGGTTACCCGGCCGGTGAGCTTTCCGTCGGCGATTTCCAAGGTATTTGCGCGGACGTAGTCCAACTCCATCTCTGCGGCGAGGCCCTCTAGAACTTGGATGAACCCGCCGGAGACCACAGCGGTGCGGTAGCCAATATGGTTCAAAGTGGCGATGGTCTCGCGGGCGCCAGGAGTCAATTGAATATCGCGGGCCACCTCATCAATGATGGCGGCATCCAACCCGGCCAGCACCGCGACGCGCTCGCGCAGGGACTCCTCAAAGGCCAACTCGCCGCGCATTGCCCGGGCCGTCACTGCGGCAACCTCCTCCTCTTTGCCAGCATGGGCGGCCAGCATCTCGATGACCTCGCCTTGAATGAGGGTGCTATCGCAGTCGAAGCACACCAATCGCTTAGAACGCCGGCCGAGGCCCGCGCGCTCAATGGCAATATCGATTCCAATCTGCTTTGCCAGCTCCGCTAGTGCCTGACGCACGGGCGCCGCTGGGCCGTCCAGAGTTAAAAAGAGCTCCAATCCAGTCAACGGGGAGGTAGAAAGACCACGGATGCGATCAATATTGGCATCAAAATTGGCCAATACGCGTGCCACTTCCTCTACGTGATGAGCCGTTACTTCGGCACCCATGAGAACCACCACATGTGTCGAGCGAGCACGGGCGGCAGATTCTTCCTCCCTCAAGTCCACGGAGACCTGCTGGCCATAAATGCTCAAGGTATTGCGCAGCCCCTGCTCTATCTGCTCGGCCCGCGCCCCGGGGATGCGGGTATGGGCGGCGAGGGTGATACGGCCGGAAAAGATGGCCTGTTCGACGTCGACAAGCGTGGCGTTATAGGACGCCAGCACGCGGAAGAAGGCTGCCGAAACCCCAGGCTTGTCCGGCCCACTAGTGGTTATGACTGCGTTGGTATCAGCTTGAGTACTCACGCCGCCCATTATCGCACGCGGTCACTTGAGATACGCTAAAGCCGCCTCCCAGGGCCCGAAATGGGCTGGGAGGCGGCTTATGTCAGGAGTGCTTTAGCGAGTTAATTCGCTTTAGTGGCTACCCACGTGTGCTTCCTCGCGCATGCGCTGAACCATGTGCGGATAGTGCAGCTCGAACGCTGGGCGCTCGGAACGGATGCGCGGCAGGGACACGAAGTTGTGGCGTGGCGGCGGGCAGGAGGTTGCCCACTCAAGGGAGTTGCCGTAGCCCCATGGGTCATCCACGGTAACAATCTCGCCATAGCGCCAAGACTTGAATACGTTCCAAATCAGCGGGATAACGGAAGCGCCCAAGACGAAGGAGAAGATGGTGGAAATCTGGTTGAAGACCGTGAAGCCATCGGACTCTAGGTAGTCAGCGTAGCGGCGCGGCATACCCATGTTGCCTACCCAGTGCTGAACCAGGAAGGTGCCGTGGAAGCCGACGAAGGTCAGCCAGAAGTGGATCTTGCCCAGACGCTCATCCAGCATGCGGCCGGTCATCTTCGGGAACCAGAAGTACAGGCCAGCGAATGCGGAGAACACAACCGTACCGAACAGGGTGTAGTGGAAGTGCGCAATCAGGAAGTAGGACTCAGCCAGGTGGAAGTCCAGTGCCGGGGATGCCAGCATAACGCCGGTCATGCCGCCGAAGAGGAAGGTTGCCATGAAGCCCATAGCGAAGATCATCGGGGTATCCCAGGTGATGTGGCCCTTCCACATGGTGCCGACCCAGTTGAAGAACTTAACGCCGGTAGGCACTGCAATCAGGAACGTCATGAAGGAGAAGAACGGCAGCAGGATAGCGCCGGTAACGAACATGTGGTGTGCCCACACAGCCATGGACAGGGAGCCAATAGCCAGCAATGCGAAGACCAAGCCGATGTAGCCGAAGACCGGCTTGCGGGAGAAGACCGGAACGACCTCAGAAACAACGCCGAAGAACGGCAGTGCCAAGACGTAGACCTCAGGGTGGCCGAAGAACCAGAACAGGTGCTGCCACAGGATGCCGCCACCATTAGCGGAATCGTAGATGTGGCCGCCCAGCTTGCGGTCATACAGAACACCCAATGCTGCAGCGGTCAGCAGCGGGAAAATCATCAGCACGATGGCGGATGCAGTGAATACTGCCCAGCTGAAGACCGGCAGACGGAACATGGTCATGCCCGGTGCGCGCAGGGTCAAAATGGTGGTGATCATGTTGATAGCGGAGGCAATGGTGCCAACGCCGGTAGCGCCCACGCCAACGATCCACATATCCGCACCAATGCCTGGGGTGTGGATACCGTCAGCCAGCGGCATGTACATGGTCCAACCGAAGTCGGCCGCGCCACCAGGGGTGACGAAGCCAAGCAGCATCACGATGCCGCCCAGCAGGGTAACCCAGAAGCCGAAAGCGTTCAGACGCGGGAAGGCCACGTCCGGTGCACCAATCTGCAGCGGCAAAATGTAGTTACCAAAGCCCCACACGACTGGGGTAGCAAAGAGCAGCAGCATCACAGTGCCGTGCATGGTAAACAGCTGGTTGAACTGCTCGTTGGACAAGAACTGGAGACCCGGGGTGAACAGCTCCGCGCGGATCAACAGTGCCATAAAGCCACCGAGGAAAAAGAAGCTGAAGGACATGATCAAGTACATGATGCCCAGCTGCTTGTGGTCGGTGCTCGTTAGAAATACCCAAGCCTTTGAACCGGTCTTCGCGTTACCGGTTGGCTCTGGACGTGTGGGGGCGACGTAATCGTCGACCCGTGGCGCCACAGCGGTCATAAAATCCTCCTGAATAACAAAGTGTCTGTGAACAGAGTCCACCTACACCTAGGTTTACTCGCCTTATATTAGGCCATTTTCCCCTCTTCTTTCCAGCTTGCCCCAATACTGGACCACTTAGCCTCCCCTGCGGGCTAACCACATCTGTCACATACCCCCTGCACGTAGCGCAGCCGCTAATTCCGGCGAAATTTTTCGATCCAAAATTTACGTGCTATATGTCACACTAAACCCGCATTGTGCACCCCAGAAACGCGAAAACACACCCCCGCTCGTAATCAACCTTTCGGTTGAGTTTGAGCAGGAGGTGTGCCGCTAGACCACGCTGATCAGTGGGAATGCTTAGAAATCCCAGTCATCATCAGTAGTGTCCTCGGCCTTGCCAATGACATAGGAAGAACCGGATCCGGAGAAGAAGTCATGGTTCTCATCCGCATTCGGCGACAACGAGGACAAGATAGCCGGGGAAACACGCGTCTCATCGGCCGGGAAGAGGCCTTCAAAGCCCAAGTTATTCAGCGCCTTATTCGCGTTATAGCGCAGGAAACGCTTGACGTCCTCGGTCCACCCAAGCTCATCATAGAGGTCCTCGGTGTAGTCAATCTCGTTGTCATAGAGATCGTAGACCAAGTCGAAGGTGTATTCCTTCAGCTCCGCCTGGCGTTCTTCATCCAGCTGCTTATATGCCTGCTGGAACTTATAGCCAATGTAGTAGCCATGCACTGCCTCATCGCGAATGATGAGACGAATAATATCGGCAGTATTGGTCAGCTTTGCGCGAGACGAGAAGTACATCGGCAGGTAGAAACCGGAATAGAACAAGAAGGACTCCAGCAGAGTGGAGGCCACCTTCTTTTTCAGCGGATCCTCGCCCTTGTAGTAGGACAAGATGATCTTGGCCTTCTTCTGCAAATTCTCGTTCTCTTCAGACCAGCGGAAAGCATCGTTGATCATCGGCGTGGTCGCCAGAGTCATGAAGATATTGGAATAGGACTTGGCATGCACGGACTCCATGAAGGCGATATTGGTATACACCGCTTCTTCGTGCAGGGTCTGGGAATCCGGCAGGAGAGAAATCGCGCCGACGGTGCCTTGGATGGTATCCAGCAGGGTCAGGCCGGTAAAGACCCGCATGGTGGTTTCCTTTTCCTGCTCCGTCAGCGTCTTCCAGCTGGGAAGGTCATTGGAGACGGGAACCTTTTCCGGCAACCAGAAGTTGCCGGTGAGACGGTCCCACACTTCAAGGTCCTTTTCATCCGGGATGCTATTCCAGTTAATAGCTTCAACTGGCTTTTCATGACTAGAAAGATAGTCATCGTACTCGTGCGACACGCGGCGTCACTCCAATACTTAAAACGGACAAATTCAGGTCTCCAGCATACCCAATTTGGCCTACCTTTAAGCCATTGTGTCGAATACCTCACGCCTATACTGATCCCAGCTGCACTGGAAGGAAAGCAGTGCCAGAAGAAAGGATTTCTATGAGCGCTACCCCTCCCCTACTGGGCTCCGTGGTTGATAGGCTCGGCGCCGAAATCGTGTGCGGAGACATCGCGGAGGGCGAGCGGTTCCGACTGAGGGACATCGAAAAGCGCTTTGGTATCTCCCGCACCGTAGCCCGCGAGGCGATGCGCACCTTAGAGCACTTAGGCATGGTCAGCTCTGGGCGCCGAGTGGGCATCACGGTGCGGCCCATGGAGCAGTGGGCGGTTTATGACCCGGTTATCATCGGTTGGCGTTTAGGCAGCGATAAAACCCGCGGACAGCAAGTTGCCCGCCTCAACGAGCTGCGACTAGGCATCGAACCCGTGGCGGCTCGACTTGCCGCGCACAATGCCAGTGCCCAACAGCGCTCGGAATTACTCCGACTTGCCGCTCGGCTGGCAGAGCTAGAAACCACCCCTTCTCCCCGCGTGGGAGAGGAATTGGAAACCGATTTGCACTTCCACACTTTGATCCTGCGCGCCTCTGGCAATGAGATGCTGGCCGCGCTCGCCCCTTCCTTGGTAGCCATGCTCAAGGGCAAATCCGTCTTTGGCTCCCGCAAGCGCAATCCCATCGGCGGCACTACGCAGCTACACATGGAGTTGGCGCGCGCCATTGATACTGGGCTTGCCGACGCCGCCGAAACCGCCTCCCGCACCATCCTCGACCGCACTAGGGCCGAAAACGGCTAAACGCCTCGATGCACGTCCTTCCCCGCGACGTGCATCGAGGCGCCCTAGCTACGGTTTAGAGCATGCAGGATACGCAGCCCTCGACCTCAGTGCCTTCCAGCGCCATCTGGCGCAAGCGGATGTAATACAAGGTCTTAATGCCCTTGCGCCACGCATAAATCTGCGCGCGGTTGACCTCGCGGGTGGTCGCGGTGTCCTTAAAGAAGAGCGTTAGCGATAGACCTTGGTCCACGTATTTGGTGGCTACGGCGTAGGTATCGACAATCTTCTCGAAGCCAATCTCGTAGGAGTCCTTGAAGTACTCCAAGTTCTCGTTATCCATATGCGGCGCTGGGTAGTAGACGCGGCCAATCTTGCCTTCCTTGCGGATCTCAATCTTGGAGGCAATTGGGTGGATGGACGAGGTGGAGTTATTGATATAGGAAATCGAGCCCGTCGGCGGCACCGCCTGCAGGTTGCGGTTGTACAGGCCGTACTTGGCGACGTCCTGTTTCAGATCCTCCCAATCCTGGACGGACGGGGTGTGGATCGAAGAGGCGTCGAAAAGCGCCTGCACCTTCTTGGTCTTCGGCTTAAACTCTTCCGGATCGTAGCGGTCAAAGAATTCGCCCGAGGCATACTCAGACTGTGGGAATTCCTTGAAATACTCCCCGCGCTCACGGGCAATCTTATTGGACGCACGCAACGCCGCATACAAAATGGCGGCAAAGTAAGCATTGGTAAAGTCCAAACCCTCTTCCGAGCCGTACTCGATGTGCTCGCGGCCCAAATAACCGTGCAGGTTCATCTGGCCCAAGCCGATGGCATGGGACTCGTCATTACCACGGCGCACGGACGGCACCGAGTCAATGGAGGTCTTATCCGCCACGGCGGTCAGGCCGCGGATGGCGGTCTCCACCGTATTGGCAAAGTCCGGAGAATCCATGGTCATCGCAATATTCAGCGAGCCCAAGTTGCAAGAAATATCGCTGCCCAGTTCCTCGTAAGTCAGGTCCGCATTAAACTCGGATGGGGAGTTGACCTGCAAGATCTCCGAGCACAGGTTAGACATATTGATCCACGAGGTTTTTACCGGGTTGGCGCGGTTCACGGTGTCCTCGAACATGATGTACGGGTAGCCGGATTCGAACTGCAGCTCTGCCACGGTCTGGAAGAAGTGACGGGCGTTGATCTTCTTTTTACTGATGCGTGGGTCTTCCACCATCTCTTCGTAGTGCTCGGTCACGGAGATGTCACCGAAAGCCTTGCCGTAGACCCGCTCGACGTCGTACGGCGAGAAGAGGTACATATCGTCATTGCGCTTGGCCAGCTCGAAAGTAATATCCGGCACGACGATACCCAGCGAGAGGGTCTTAATACGGATCTTTTCATCCGCATTCTCGCGCTTAGTATCTAGGAAGTTCATGATGTCCGGGTGATGCGCGTTGAGGTAGACCGCACCGGCACCCTGACGGGCGCCGAGCTGGTTAGCGTAGGAAAAGGCATCCTCCAAGAGCTTCATCACGGGAATAACGCCGGAGGACTGGTTCTCAATGTGCTTAATCGGCGCACCGGACTCGCGGATATTAGACAGCAGCAGCGCTACGCCGCCGCCACGCTTGGATAACTGCAATGCGGAGTTGATGGAGCGGCCGATGGACTCCATGTTGTCCTCTATGCGCAGCAAGAAGCAGGACACAAGCTCGCCGCGCTGAGCTTTGCCAGCATTGAGGAAGGTCGGGGTAGCCGGCTGGAAACGGCCGGTCATAATCTCATCGACAAGATGCTCCGCTAGGCCAGTATCGCCATCCGCCAAAAATAGAGCCGTCATGGAGACGCGGTCTTCAAAACGCTCCAAGTAGCGGCGGCCATCAAAGGTCTTCAGCGTGTAGCTCGTGTAGTACTTATACGCGCCCAGGAAGGACTTGAAACGGAACTTATAGGCGTAGGCCCGCTTGAACAGTTCCTTGATGAAGGAGAAATCGTACTGCTCAATGACCTGTGGGTCGTAATACTTGTTATTGATCAGGTAGTCGATCTTTTCTTCCAGATCGTGGAAGTAGACCGTGTTCTGGTTTACGTGCTGCAGGAAGAATTGGTTAGCGGCCTCGCGGTCTTTATCGAACTGAATCTTGCCATTTGCATCGTAGAGATTCAGCATCGCGTTCAGAGCGTGGTAATCCAACTGCTCCTCTGGCTTTACTGGCTCGGCGACGGTCTTCCCCAATTGCGTACTCACAGCTGACAAGGCCTTTCTTTAAAATCAGGATCTGTATTGAAGTCGCAGAAGGCGCTAGGCGGCAGCTTCGAGTCCGAGCTCGGCTGCGTTGGCCAATAAGCCTTCACGACAAATTTTTATATCGTCTTCGTTTCCCAGCAACTCGAAACGATAAACATAGGGCACTTTGCATTTGGCACTGATGACATCACCAGCTTTGCCAAAATCGGCACCGAAATTGCTATTACCACCAGAAATTACCGCGCGAATGAGGCTGCGGTTGTGCTCATCATTGAGGAACTTTATTACCTGCTTGGGCACGGGCCGGGAGTTTTGGTGGCTGATGGAAGCGCCCCCGCCATAGGTGGGGCACACCAAGACATAGGGTTCGTTTACTTGCAGTGGCTCTTCCGTGCGGCGCAGCGGGATGCGCGCGCTGGGAAAGCCCAGTTTCTGCACGAACCGCTGCGTATTTTCCGTCGCGGAGGAAAAATACACGACCAACATGGCTACTGGCCTCCCTTACCCCTTAAGCGGATGCCGCTACGGAAGCCAAGCCCTTGATGCGGTCAGGGCGGAAACCGGACCAGTGCTCGCCATTAGCTTCAACTACTGGTGCCTGAACGTAGCCCAGTGCCATGACATAGTCACGGGCTTCATCATCAACAGAAATATCGACCAAGTTGTAATCGAGACCGGCGCGATCGAGGGCCTTCTTGGTGGCGTTGCACTGAACACAAGCTGGCTTGGTGTAAACGGTGATAGACATATAGATCCTTTAAAGCTCCTTCATCGAGAATTCGTTAGAGCGGGGTGCAACGCGCGACGAAAATTCCGCCTAACCGGGCGCTTCCTGCGCCGCTCTGAACAACACCAACGACACTATACTTTGGGGGAAACACCCGCAACCAACACAATATGTAGTAGTTACAGGCATGGTATTCCCAGGATGGAACACCCCCAGACCCCACATGTTGACCACACTCAAGGACAGCCATGAAACTACACCAATGAGATTCCTGCAGGTTTACCCAGAGTTCACCAATTTGTGTGTTAAAGTTCACAATTTAGGGTTCGCGTGTCTCTTTATGAGCCGACTACCGAAGCCTCGTCAGAGGCGCAGGTCGCCGGGTCCGGAACCTCGCCCGGAGAACGCTTCAGACCAAAAATAACTTGACTTAAAACCGTCCGGTCGGTTGGCAGCTTATCGTGCCGAGGAGTCACGCTACAGACTTCGCCTAGGTCTAGATTGACTACATCGGCGCCGTCGACAAGCGCCAGCTGCGAAGAGCTAATCGGAGTCACCGTAGTATCCCCCGGAGAGTAAATGGAGGTATAAAGCACACTTGGCGCGGTATCTGGCAGCGCATTGAGCCGTTGCATAAACTCCGACCCCACCACCTGCTGGATGCCGGCCGTACTAGCCAGGAAAGCGGCGAGATGCGGAGCGAAAGCGATAAATTTAGAGAGCGCCTCCCCCTGCCCATTGAGCGTGGTTCCGTGGAAATTGCCACCCAGCGCTACTGCATGGGACACGTGGGCCGCCCCCTCGTGCATCTGGGTATAGGTCTTGATGTGCATGCCACCCTGGGAATGGCCCACCAAGTTCACCTTGTCCGAGCCAGTGACCTCGCGGACATAGTCCACCTGATCCGCAATTTCCGCGGCCGAATCATCCAGGTCCGCGATGGCTTTGACGCTTGGAATCATATTCTGCAAGGTGACATCATCGGCGCCGTAGTCAAAGGCCCACACGCACGCCCCCTGATCTTGCAAGAGGTGGACCAAATTTCCCCACACGGAAGCATTATTCGAGGTTCCATGCAGCAGTACAACGGGCTCAGTGATGTCCCCTGAAGGCATACAGGACGGGTCATTGATACCAAAGGACGACGGAACCGAGGATTCCCACTGCGGTTCGTCTGCATGAGCAACTGGGATAGAAAATCCTAGGGCGGCAGCAACAAGTGCAGTCACGATTAGCTTAGACACTTTTCTTCTTTCTTACGACATTGACAGATAATATAATTATATTCATATATTAAATTTGCCGCTTATCTAAGCTTAGAAGTTGTTATATTTGTGCCAGAACTCATGCACTTATACATAAAAATCCGCCCCGCCCGGAAACCGGGGAGGCGGATGGAATAGCGCTTCAATTAGCCCTGACGAGCCTTGAAACGAGGATCCTTCTTGTTGATCACGAAGACCTTACCGTGGCGGCGAATAACCTGGGCGCCCGGCTTCTTCTTCAGCGACCGAAGGGACTTACGGACCTTCATCGGGCGCTCCTTTCGTTATGCGCAATCTACATGCGGTTGAATAAGTAAAGCACGGACTGGGAATCCCCAGCCATGACACGAGGAAAAATGTTACCTCACACGGACGTCAATACCAAAACACTAAGGCTCAACGGCTGCGGACTCGCGCCCAAAGCGCGACTTCATCTCCTCGCCTACCTCATCCAGGCTACGTCCCATAGTCTCTGGAACCAAAACCTTGGTGTAGCCGATGGCTATGAGACCAAAAACTCCGAAGACGATAAACGCCACCGGGCCGGTGAGCCACTCCACTAGTGGCAGGAAGTACTGCGCCACGGCCCAGTTGGTGGCCCATAGCGAGAGCCCCGCAATGCCCATGCCTAGGCCGCGCACCTGCAGCGGCACCAGCTCGGAGATGAGTAGCCAGGTAGTGGGCGACACTGCAGCCTGCTGGAAGGCGATAAACAGCGCCATAAAGACCAACGAGACCATCGCCATGGCGGTGGAGTCCTGCGCATGGGAATAGGCGAAGGAGAGGATAAACAGCGAGATCACGTTGCCGGTCAGGCCGGTAAGCAATAGCCGCTTTCGCCCAATGCGGTCCACGACCTTGAGCCCCACCCAGCAAGCCAGCACGGATACCGTGCCGATAACGATGGAGGTATAAACCGAGTTGGCCGTGGAAATCCCCACCTGGTTCATCATGGTCGGTGCGAAGTACACAATGGCGTTGACACCGGTAATCTGCTGCGTCAGGCCCATCAGCATGGCAAGCAGCACCGTAATCTGCATCCACCGATTGGCCTTCAGCGCCTTCCATTCGGATCCGCTGGACTTTCGCGCGGTCTCCTGCGAGGTCAGCTCCGAGATATCCATCCCGGCGCGCCCGGCAATCTCTTGGGCGCGGGGCATGCGCCCGTTGGTTGCCAGCCATACCGGCGTCTCTGGCAGGAAAGCCATTCCGAGCGCCAGCGCCAGGCCCGGCACGGCGGCCAGGCCCAGCATCCACTCCCAGCTACCGGTAGATGCCAGCGCGGAGTTGACCAGGTAAGCCATCAACTGGCCCACCACAATCGCTAGGGTATTGAGCGAGACCATGCGCCCGCGCACCTTGGCGGGCACGATCTCCGCGATGTACATGGGGGACACGATGGAGACTGCACCCACGGCAAAGCCCAAAAAGGTGCGCGCGGTGGCCAGCATACCCACCGAACCGGACAGGGCACACCAGATGGAACCCAGCACGAAAATAATGCCGCCTGCAATCAGCGTGAAGCGGCGCCCATACCTATCGGCGATGCGCCCGGCCGTCAGCGCCCCTACTGCAGCACCCACGAGCAGCATCGAGGTCACCCAGCCCTCTTGGTGCGCGCTCATGTCGAACTCGGGGCTAATAAAAAGCAAGGCACCGGACATTACTCCGGTGTCGTATCCAAAAAGCAGCCCGCCGAGGGCCGCTATGCCAGCTACTACCTTGACATAAACTTCCTTATTCACAGCACTATATTGTGTCAGGCGGCTACCATGAACGTCATGTCGAATGATGCCGAAAACCTGCAGCAAACCATCATAAAAGCCCTGGGTGTGCGCCCCTTTATCGATCCAGAATCCGAAGTGCGACGCCGCGTGGATTTCTTGGTTGACTACCTGCGTACCACCGGTGCTAAAGGCTACGTGCTGGGAATTTCCGGCGGCCAGGATTCCACCTTGGCGGGAAAGCTCGCGCAGCTAGCGGTGGACCGCGTCGACGGCGCGGAGTTTTGGGCCGTGCGCCTGCCCTACGGTGTGCAGGCCGATGAGGACGATGCCCAAATTGCCCTGGATTTCATCCAGCCGGATCACCGCCCCACCGTTGATATCAAGCCGGCCACCTTGGCCCTCGACGATCAGGTGACAGATGCTGTGCAGCTTGCCGACGTCACCGATTTCAACCGCGGCAATACCAAAGCCCGCCTGCGCATGACCGCCCAGTACGCCATCGCAGGCGAGGTCGGCGCCCTCGTCATCGGTACCGATCATGCGGCGGAAAACGTCACCGCTTTCTTTACCAAGTGGGGCGATGGCGCGGCGGATCTCCTCCCTTTGGCCGGCCTCAATAAGCGCCAAGGTGCCGCCCTCCTAGAGCACCTCGGTGCCCCGCGCTCCACCTGGGAGAAGGTCCCCACTGCGGACTTGGAGGACGATAAGCCTCAGCTTCCTGACGAAGAGGCCCTCGGCGTCACCTACGCCCACATCGATGACTACCTAGAGGGCAAGACGGTTCCCGACGCCGCCCGCGAACGCATCGAAACCTTATGGCACCGCGGTGCTCACAAGCGCATCATGCCGCAGGGGCCGAACGTTTAGCCCAGCGCCTCCAAAGTAGCGGCCGCCGCGCGCTCCAACGGCCGGTTATAGCTTCCACCATGTGTGAGCGCATGCACCGCCAGCGGGTGCAGCTGGTGCATGGGAATCCACTTCTCGATGTCCTTTGGCGCACCATAGCCCTGGAAGATTTCCTCGAGGTATGGCGCCCCGAAAAGCGCCAACATCCCCAAATCCGTATGCGGATGCCCACCATGGGCAGCAGGGTCAATCATGATGCCGCCGTCGGACCCAAAAAGCAGGTTTCCCGCCCACAAATCACCGTGGATGCGAGCCGGCGCCACATCCCAACTGCGCGCGGCGATGGCGTCGCAGGCACGCCTTACCAAGTCCAGCTGCGCCGCACTAATCCCCGCCAGTTCTGCAAAAGGCAGCACGCGCTGTTCAACATAGAACTCACCCCAGCTATCCGTCGGGATGCAGTCTTGCTCGATGCTGCCGATGAAGTTCTTTCCCTCCCATCCGGCAGGAGGTGCGCCAAACGCCTCAGCGCCGGCGCGGTGCATGCGAGCCAGCTCCGCGCCAAACTTCCTCGCCGCCTCCGGCGTGGGCATGACGTCGTCCACGCGCTCGGTAACGATTTCTAGCCCGTCGGCGCTCACGACGTTGACTACCGCGTCGGTGGCTTCCCCGAGCCACCTCAGTCCAGCAGCCTCGGCACCTGCTTGATCCCTGTCGCGTACTCGCTTTGAAAAAATCTGCATGTCACCCAGCCTAATCAGGCAAGGCAACTTTTAAAGCGCCGCGCGCTCGCGCGTGGGCAGCGCCATCATAAAGAGCAACGCGATTCCACCAAACACGGGAATGAACCCAATCAGGCATAACAGCCCCGTCCGCCCGGAATCGTGCAGCCGCCGGCATATCAAGGAAACGACTGGAATCACAAGTACCGCCTCTGCAATAGTCTCAATATCCACGCCAAAGTGCCGGTCGATAATACCGATTGCCACAGAACTCAGCACGAGGAAGCCGAAGACCCACCAAAACTCACTCATGGACGCTCGGCCACGAAAGTTGAAGTACTTTACAAAGAACCTGCCCACTGCTTGCACAGGCGACGCCCCATAAAGCGCTTCGCGTGTAAAGAACCCTGTGGAATCACGATTCATTCTGCGCGCGAGCCCCTTTGATGTTGACTGCATATACTCGGCTGCGCACCATGCTACCCACTTCCTATAAAGGAGGAGCAATGTACTTGGACGTCATTATCGTCGGCGGTGGATTTGCCGGCACCGCAGCCGCCATCACCTTGGCCCGCGCTAACCGCAATCTTCAGGTTATCGATTCCGGTGCTCCCCGCAATCGCTTCAGCGAACATTCCCATGGCATCCTTGGCCTCGACGGCGCGGCTCCTACCGAACTGCTCCACCGCGGTCACGCGGAGGTGAAGAAATTCGGCGGAACCATTACCACAGGCGTGGTAGAGAACCTCACCCGAATTTCCGAGCGCGCTCCTTGGCAGATAAAACTTTCCGACGGGGAGGTCCTCGAGTCCCGCCACGTTCTCATCGCGACGGGGCTCACGGACAAACTCCCTGCAGTTCCCGGCCTCAGCGATTTGTGGGGCACCAGGGTCTTTCACTGCCCGTACTGCCATGGCTACGAAGTCACCGGGAAGAAGGTTGCGCTCATCGGCGGCGCGAATCCGCCTTTTACTATCCGGATTAGCAAGCTGCTGTCCAAGTGGTCGGACACGCTGACCTTCTACCCCAACGGCCTTGAGCTCACCGATCTCGATCGCACTCAACTCGCCGGATTGGGCGTAAAAGTAGTCGATGCAGAGGTGACCCAGGTCCAAACAGATGAAGCGACTCCAACCGGCGTAAAGGTGCACAGTTCTGCTGGAGAAGACACCTATGAAGCATGCTTTACTGGGCCCGATTTTCTGCCCAATGACGCACTGCTGCGGGATGCCGGTTGCGAATCGGCCAACGGGTGGGTCAGCGTAGAGCATGGCCAGACCTCGGTATCGCGCCTGTGGGCGACCGGCAATGTGGTCAGCTCACCGGACCAAGTCTCGCAAGCGATGGGCAGCGGCGCGGCCGTGGGCATCGCCATCGATCAGCGCATGCTCGATGAAGACCTGGCGAAGCTCTAGCCCACCGCAATAAGAAAAAGGAGAGGAACTAAGGTCCCTCTCCTTTATATTGTGGAGCTAACGGGATTCGAACCCGTGACCCCCACACTGCCAGTGTGGTGCGCTACCAGCTGCGCCATAGCCCCTCAAACGAGGTGCAACCCTGTGGGCTGCAACTCGCTTAAATATACATGGAGGGTATTTATCTCTCCAAATCGCCTGCTACTTGGTGACGATCTCTACCCAGTCACCCAGGTTCTTGCCGGCCTTCTCATCCGCCTTGGATGGTACATCCTTGCCATCCTTGACAATGCGCGGCGAGGAGACAGAGCCCGTTTCCTTATCCAGCTTGTCATAATTGGTCTTCGCCATCCTATTGCCCTGCTTGATATCCACATCCTTCATGGACTCAACAACATCATCTTCCGCACCAAGTTCCTTGGCTGCGTCCGCAATGTCCTCAATCTCCCAAGAAGTAGCCACCTTCTGCTGATTCTGCAGCATGTAGTCACGCAGATTCCAGTAGGTCTTAACGTCCCCAGACTTAGACAGCTCAGACATAGCGGCTACCGCCTTAGTGGAATAGCCCTCCTGGGTTTCAATTTCTTTGCCATCCAGGAAGTTGAGGGTGCGCACGTGAACGATCAGCTTGCCATCTTCGATGGCCTGCTTCATGTCACCGTCGGTAGCTGCAGCCAATTCTGCACAGTGCGGGCAGGAGTAGTCCTCGTAGAGATCCACCTCAGGGGTACCCTTCTTGGCACTGTCAGACTTGAGGGTGATGGCACCGTCGTTGTATTCCATGGACATATTTACGTCTTGGACATCAACATCACCAAGAGTACCAGGGGAAGACTGCTTACCGTTCCACACGATGTAGCCAATGACAACGGCAATGACGACGAGGAGTACGCCGACTCCCCAAATAAATCCGTTGCCGCCCTTGGCGTTCGGGTCAGTTACTTTGCTCATTTGAACCTTGCCTTCGAAAATTTCCGGACTAATTTAGCCTACCTTGCCCACCTACTAGGAGTGAAGGGCAAACTTGGTGAAAGGGCGTTTGATAGTCCATACAGTGAAGAATAAATATGCGGCATCGCGCAATAGCGTCTTCGCATAGTCCATTCCGCGGTCAGGGTTTTGGGCGTCATAGCCAAAGCAGCCGCAATCAATATCTAGCCCGCGGGCCCAGGCCTGTGCGATGCCCACCATAAACAGCAACAACACGATGGTTGCAACGATGGAGGACCTCCGCAAAAACAGCCCGAGTAGCAAGAGCAAGCCACCGATAACTTCCAATGGACCAATGACCGTTGCCAGATAAAGAGCCCAATCAGGCGTAAAAATGTCATAGCCTTTGATGGCTTGAGTCATATCTAGAGTTTTGCCGAGCTTATGCACGCCGGCGTCAATCCACACCCAGGCCATGCCAAAGCGGGCGATGAAGCTGATGACGTCGAACGCCAGCTTCCCATTAATCTTGCTACTCACGAAGATGAGTTTAGCGTTAGCCCTTTAAAACATTGGCAACAACTGCCTGTGCTTCTGCTTGTACCTGGCTGAGATGTTCCTCACCCAAGAAAGACTCGGCATAGATTTTGTATTTATCTTCCGTACCAGAAGGACGCGCGGCGAACCAGGCATTTTCCGTCGCTACCTTCAGGCCGCCAATGGCCGCACCGTTGCCGGGCGCCTCCGTCAGCTTGGCCACAATGTCCTCCCCCGCCAGCTCCGTAGCACTGACTTTTTCGGGAGATAGCTTCTTCAGAATCGTCTTTTGCTCGCGGTTCGCGGGGGCGTCGGTGCGAGCATAGGCTGGGGCGCCGAATTTTTCCGCCAGCTCTGCATAGCGCTGGGACGGGCTCTTACCCGTCACCGCGGTAATCTCCGCGGCAAGCAGATCCATAATGATGCCATCCTTATCGGTGGACCATACGGAGCCATCGAAGCGGAGGAAAGACGCACCGGCGGATTCTTCGCCACCGAAGCCAATGGTGCCTTCGACCAATCCCGGCACAAACCACTTGAAGCCGACGGGAACCTCCACCAATTCGCGTCCCAAGCTTTTCACCACGCGGTCAATCATGGAGGAGGACACCAAAGTCTTGCCCACACCGGCATTCCCCCACTGCGGACGGTGACTGAAGAGATACTCAATAGCCACGGCAAGGTAATGATTGGGGTTCATCAAGCCCGCATCGGGAGTGACAATGCCATGGCGATCCGCATCGGCGTCGTTGCCGGTGGCAAGGTCGAAGCTTGAGCGGGCGTCGATAAGCGAGGCCATGGCATCCGGCGAGGAACAATCCATGCGGATCTTGCCGTCCGTATCCAAGGTCATAAAGCGGAAGGTGGAGTCCACATCAGGGTTGACCACGGTCATATTCAGCCCATAGTGATCCGCAATGGCCTGCCAATAGTCCACCGAAGCACCACCCATGGGGTCGGCACCGATGCGCAGGCCGGAGTCCTTAATGGCCTGCATATCCACCACGTTCTTTAGGTCAGCAACATAGTTGTGTACGTAGTTGTGCTTCACGCAGCGCTCATCCAGCACGCCGTGAACCGAGGTCCGCTTGACCCCCTCCAGCCCGGCGCGCAGGTAGCCGTTGGCGCGCTCTGCAATCCAATCGGTTGCCTGCGCATCGGCCGGGCCGCCGGTTGGCGGGTTGTACTTGAAGCCACCATCGCGCGGAGGGTTATGAGACGGGGTAATCACAATGCCGTCGGTACCGGGGTGGGTCAAAATCGCGTGGGATACCGCCGGGGTCGGGGTATAGCGGCCGCGATCATCGACGCGAACCTCCAGCTCATTGGCCAGCAGCACCTCGAGGGCGGAGACCATGGCAGGCTCGGAAAGCGCGTGGGTATCGCGGCCGATGAAAATCGCCCCGGTAACCCCCTGCTCCGCGCGGTAGTCCACAATGGCCTGGGTAATCGCCAGGATATGCGCCTCATTAAAAGCGCAGTCGAGTGCGGAGCCGCGATGCCCGGAGGTGCCAAAGGAGACCTGCTGGTCAGGGTTATCCGCATCCGGGGTGCGGGTGTAGTAGGCGGTGACCAATTCTGCGATGTCAATGAGGTCCGATGGTTGTGCAAGCATGCCGGCGCGCTCGTGGGCCATGGCGTACTCCTTGGGGTTGGGGTCCGTATAGCTATAGCTTGCCTTCTCCCCAGTGATTGCGCAGGACGAATATTCCCCCGGCTGGGGGTACGGACGAATTTACTCTATTTCTATAGTTCGCTAGGTTTACAGAATGGACTCGCTTAATTCCATCCTCTCCGCCATCAGCACCGTAGTGTGGGGGCCGTTCATCCTCATTCCCCTCCTGCTGGGAACCGGCCTGTGGCTGACCATTCGTCTGGGCGGACTCCAATTCCGAGCGCTGGGCCGCGCGACGCGTCACGTCTTTGCCACAGACTCTGACGATGAGTCCCCCGAGGGTGATATTTCCAACTATCAGGCGCTGACCACCGCCCTTGCCGCCACCGTGGGAGTGGGAAATATCGTGGGCGTGGCCACGGCGCTGTCCATCGGCGGCCCTGGCGCACTGGTATGGATCTGGATTACCGGCCTACTGGGCATGGCCTCCAAATACACCGAGGCATACCTGGGTGTGCGCTTTCGCACCACGGATTCCAAGGGCGAGATGTCCGGTGGGCCGCAGCAATACCTCAAGCGTGGCATCCCCGGACCACTCGGCTCGGTACTGGCAGTATTCTTTGCCATCTTTGCCATCTGCGCCTCTTTTGGCATCGGCAACCTCGCCCAAGCCAATGCCGTGGCCACCAATATGGAATCGACCTTCAGTATCGCCCCGGCGGCCACCGGCGCCATTCTCTTCGTCTTGGTGGGATCCGTACTCCTCGGCGGCATCCAAGCCATCGGCCGTATAACCGCCGCATTCGTGCCGCTGATGATCATCGTCTACGTATTGGGCGGCCTGTATGTGATCTTCTCGCATGCCACCGAGATCCCCGCAGCCTTCGCCATGATCTTCAGCGATGCCTTTACCGGAACCGCCGCCGGCGGCGGATTCGTGGGCTCTACCATCATGATGGCCATTCAATACGGCGTCGCCCGCGGCATCTTCTCCAATGAATCCGGCATGGGCTCCGCCGCCATCGCCGCTGCGGCCGCCAAGACCCCGCACCCGGCGCGCCAGGGGTTGGTGTCGATGACCCAGACCTTCATCGACACCATCATCGTGGTCACCATCACCGGCTTGGTCATTGTTGTAGGCGGCACCTGGGATATGGGCCGCGACGAGGCCGGAATCATGACGGCCGAGGCCTTCTCCCGCGTATTGCCGGGAGACTGGGGCGGCACTATCGTTTCCCTCTCCATTATTTTCTTTGCCTTTTCCACCATCATGGCCTGGGCGTATTACGGCGAGCGTTCCCTGGAATCCCTGTGCGGGCGCAAAGCTTCCATCCCCTACCGCATGTTCTTTGCCTGTCTCCTTTTTGTAGGCTCCGTCTCGGAACTCGAGCTCGCTTGGACCTTCTCCGATCTGGCTAACGGCCTCATCGCCATCCCGAACCTCATTGGCTTGCTCCTCCTCTCCGGCCTTGTGGCCCGCGAGACCAAGGCCTACCTAGCCTTCGACCCCAAGCTCAATAAGCCATTGGATGAGGTGCGCGCGTTCGTAGAGTCCCAAGGGATGGACTGGAAGTAACATAGGCCGCATGCCTCAATTCCTCGTCGTGGGTGCTGGCGCTGCGCTCGGTGCGGCTGCCAGATACTTGCTTTCCGTAGCATTCGGCGGCGGCATGATCCCGCTGCTCATCATTAATATTCTCGGCAGCGCACTCATGGGCTACTTCCGCCCCGGCCCTTTTTGGGGCACCGGCGTGCTCGGCGGTTTCACTAGCTTTGCCACCTTCGCCTTCCTGACTTCCGAAGCCCATTGGACCATCGCTTTAGCCTATGTCCTAGCCACCATTGTCGGCTGCGTGGGCGGCTACCTGGCAGGTGACAAGCTGCGATGAATCTTATCTGGGTCCTTCTCGGCGGCTTCGTTGGCGGCAGCCTGCGCTATGGCTTTACCCGGCTTGTGCCCGCCCCCTACTGCACTTTCGTGGCGAATATTTTGGGCTCCCTAGCCCTTGGCCTGGCCTATGGTTTTGCCCAGCTTGCCGACGCCCCCCTTATCCACCCCTTCCTCGCCCTCGGCCTAGCCGGTGGTCTCTCCACCTGGTCCACGTTGGCGAAGGAACTGGGAGAAATGATCAAACGCAAGCAGTGGTGGCGGCTTAGCAAATATCTCTTCTGGACCATCGGCCTCGGCATCGTTGTGGCCTGGCGCGGCACCATCTGGGCAGCGCGCATATATCACGGCATTTAAGCAAGAGGGTCTCCTCCTCCGTGCGAAGGAGGAGGCCCTTTGCTGCACACCTAGTCCGCGATTGCTTCCAATGGCGGCGTCTTCGCCGCGCGTTGCGACGGCCATACTGCCGCAATAAAGCCGACGATGGCCGAGCCCACCAGCATGATGAGCACCATCGCCCACGGAATCTGCGCAGAGTCCAGTCCCTCATCACCAAGGATCTCGATGAAGGACCAACCGAGTCCCAAGCCAATGAGGATGCCCATGACCGCGCCGAAGAGCGCGATTTGCACCGACTCCAGCGTAATCATCGTGCGGATCTGGCGGCGCTGCGTACCCACCGCACGCAACATGCCGATCTCCTGGCGGCGCTCAATAACACCCAGGGTCAAGGTATTGACAATGCCCAGCACGGCAATAATCACCGCAAGGGCAAGCAGGCCATACAGAATGGAAAGCATCTGGTCGATGAATCCGGCGGCTTGGCCCGCATATTCCTCGCCAGAATTAACCTGAACCACGACCAAGTCCTTGACCGCATCCTCCAGATTATGGCGCAGTTCTTCCTTGTCATAGCCTTCTTGGCCCGAGACCCCTACCATCTGCACGGTAAAGGACCTCTCCGGCGCAACCTTCTCAGCCACATCCTGCGAGAGCACCATGTTCTGCACCACTTCAGTCGGCTTAAAGGTGCCCACAAGCTTGGCTTCGGCCTTCTTATCATTTGCGGCAGAAGCTACCTTGTAGGTCTCTCCTACCTTCCAACCGTGCTCCTTGGCAAACTCATCGGTAGCAATAAAGCCCTTATCCAAGTTGGCGTCGCCCTCGACCATGTCGAGCGCAATCATCGAGGATGGATCACCATCCGCAGTCATTGTCTGCTTGAATTGCGGGCCATAATCCATCGAAGCCTGATCATTCACAGTTACCGGAGCCATGCCGATGGTGATGACCTTATCGACGCCCTCGGCTTCGGCCGCACGCTTACCAGTGTCCTTCGGTGTCGGGAACTCACCGGAGCTAGGGCCGGAAAGCAGGTAATCAGAGGTGATGTTTTGCTCGACGGTATCGGCCACGGAAGACTTCATCGTTGCGCCAAGCATGCCGATAGCGGTCACTAGGGCCACGCCCAAAGTCAGCGCGAAGGCAGTGGCGGCGGTGCGGCGCGGATTGCGGCGCGAGTTCGTCGCCGCCAGTGAACCAATAGCACCAAACGGTGCACCGATTGCCTTGCCCACCGTGGGAACCAGAGGCAGCGACAGGGCCGGGCCGGCCAAGAAGAATCCAACGATTACGCCGAACGCGCCGATGCCAACGAGGATGGCGCGGATGTTCGTCTCGGCGTCGGAAAGCACGCCTGCCAACGCCGCCGCAATGCCTACCAGCAGGATAATGGTGCCGGAAATCGTGCGTACCTTTAGCGAAGTAGCCGAAGCAGACTCGGTGGTGCGCATGGCCTCTACCGGCTGGACGCGACCCGCGCGCCGTGCCGGGGCCCACGCAGAAACCACCGTCACGATGGTGCCCAAGATGATCGGGACCACAATGGCCGATACACTCAAGCCCAAGCCGCCATCGAACGGCATGCCTTTCGCGCTCATAACCGCCTTGATAATGGCGACCAAGCCCATGCCTGCAACTACGCCAACGATAGAGCCCAGAAGGCCCACAACGGCGGATTCCACTACCACCGAGTTCGTAATCTGGCGGCGAGAAGCACCCAGGGCACGCAGGAGCGCGAATTCCTTGGTGCGCTGCGCGACAATCATCGAGAAAGTATTAGCAATGATAAACGTGCCCACCAGCAGCGCAATCAGGCCGAATGCAATGAGGAAATAATTGATGAACTTCAGAGCAGAAGACATCATCTCGGAGGTTTCCTCCGCCAGGCGCTCGCCCGACTCCGCCTTGACCTCGTACTTCTCATTGAGGTGATCCACCAAAGAATTAGCATCTACACCGTCGGCCGCAGAAACTTTAAGCTGGCTCGGATCGCCGTAGCGCTCCAGGTAGTCCTTTTCAGCCATGCTCAGCACGATGCTATCGCCCTGGTCCACGGCCAACTCAAAAATACCGGAAACGGTCACTGTGTCTTGTTCATCTGGGTGAACCACAATGAGCTTCTGCCCCACGGAGATGTCATACTTCTCCGCGGCGGTCGAATTGATGAGGACCTCGTCCTTGCCGCTCGGCTCCTCGCCTTCCTTCAGCTCGTCAGCGCCGCCCACGACCTTATCCTCGGGGTAGAAGGGAACGACATTGGCGGTACCGCCCTGCGTCTGATAAGCCTCCGAATTCTCATTTGCGGCGACGACGGTTTCCGAATCCGCGATGTTGATATTCTTGACATCCTCATCGTTAGCCAATTGCTGGCGAAGCTTCTCATCAAGCTTCGGTCCGTTGTCGTCCTTTTGGCTCACCACCGCGTCCACGCCGCGGAACTGATTATCCACCGCGGAGTCAAAGGTAGACTTCAGAGAATTGGTGAACATGAACGAACCGGCAATAAACGCGGTGCCCAAAACCACCGCAAGAATCGTCAGCCCTAGGCGCAGTTTATGCGCCACGATATTGCGCAGGGACACCCTGCGCATTGCGCTCCCACGTGCCATTTAGCCCTCAATCTCCGCCATTACTTGGTGAATGGCCTCCATCGTTGGATTGTGCAACTCGTTCACAAGCTTTCCGTCAGCAAGGAAAACCACTCGGTCAGCGTACGACGCTGCCTTGGCATCATGCGTCACGATGACCACAGTCTGAGCGTCCTTATCTACAGCGGTGCGAAGAATATCAAGCACCTCAGCCGAAGAATTGGAGTCCAGATTACCGGTAGGTTCATCGCCGAAAATGATTTCCGGACGAGAAACCAAAGCGCGAGCACAGGCCACGCGCTGCTGCTGACCGCCGGACAGTTCGGCCGGGCGGTGCTCCAAGCGCTCCGCTAGGCCCAGCCTGCGAGTAACCTCTTCAAACCATTGCTTGTCGACGTCCTTGCCCGCAATATCCGTTGGCAGCGTAATGTTTTCAGCAGCGGTCAGGGTCGGTACTAGATTAAAAGACTGAAAAATGAATCCTAGGCGATCACGACGAAGAGCCGTAATGCCTTTGTCATTAAGCGCCGACATATCGGTTTCGCCGATAAATGCCGAGCCGGAAGTCGCCGAATCCAGACCAGCCATGGTGTGCATCAGCGTGGACTTACCAGAACCCGATGGGCCCATAATCGCAGTAAATTCGTTCTTTCCGAATTCAATGGATACGTGATCTAAGGCAATAACGGCTGTGTCATCGCTTCCGTATTGCTTAAACAAGTCAACGGCGCGTGCCGCAGCAATAGTCATGAGACAAATTCTCCTTGTAAATGGGAAATTACCTCTTTTAGTATAGCGACCGTATTGTCGGGCCCACATCATCCCTGAGGAGGAAACCGGCATGCCAGAGCGCGGCATGACCGTTCGCTCGGTCACGCTCCGCAGATTCCAGCTCAGCCCCTAGCCCTACCTTGCATCCGCCCGCTTTCTAGAAAGTTCGAGGTATTGTGCCCAGGTGTGGTTCCAGTGGGTTTGGTGTGTGGCTAGTGGTCCGGTGGGGTGGTCTAGTTGGTAGGTGCCGTCGTGGTGTAGCCAGGCGATGGTTCCGGTGATTGGGTCGAGGATGTAGCAGATTCTGCGGTCGGTTTTGATGTTGTGGTGGTGCTGGCAGAGGTTTACTAAATTGTCCGGACTGGTGGGCCCACCAAGGTGGTATTCAATGCGGTGGTCTAGTTGGCATCGTGTGGCGGGGACGGTGCAGCCGGGCCAGCGGCAGGTGGCGTCTCTGCCTTGGGTGAAGGCGCGGATGTCGGTGCTGGGGGGTGTAGGAGTCTACCTCGTCGGCTAAG
>JALXWS010000019.1 GCA_025144025.1 Corynebacterium sp. p3-SID1241
ACAATCGCCCTAAAGACACCAGCGACGACTCCCGACCATCGAGGCTCCAGCCAACCTTCCCCAAAACAACTCAAGTGCGTCCCAGCCTTCCCATTGCGCCTCCAACAAAGGGCAAGCCCCGCCAAGACAAGCGCTCTACCACCGGACCCTAGACACAAATTGCGCCGCACAGGCAAGTCCAGTGCGCAGCCTTGTCGCAGGTAAATGCACATTTTTCGCTAATCACTGGGTTTGAACGCAACACGCCATTTCCAGAGCGGCACACCCACCCCCGAAGTCTACCCCCAGACCCTAAACCAAAACTTTACACACACCACTCTAGTCACATTCGTAACACGCACAACAAGCTGGCATGTTCGAATAATTTCGAATTATTTCCGCCACTACCAGCGATTTTTAAGATTGCGCACACAGTTCAAGCGGGCTAACTTTAACTCGTTGCTACAAGCGAACACGGATGCAAGCATTTCTGCTTTCCGGCGTGTCGCGCTTGGCAGTTGAAAGGCGCCGCTCCGTTCAGGGTGCGAGCGTCCCGAGACCATGCACAGCCATGAAAAGGACTTAAAACTATGAAGCGCATGAACCGCGCACGCAAGAATGTAGCGTTAAGCGTCATCACGCTCGGCACCGTTCTTGCTACCGGCACCACCGCTTTTGCTGCAGAGCCAGTGGCTAGCGTGGACGTATCAGACGGCTCCTCCGAGCCCACCGCTACCAATGTAGATAACGCCGGAGTGGTCGACGCCCTTGTTGGCCTAGCCACCACCTCGGTTGGCCTGCTCAACGGCGAGGCTACGCCACAGGTAGACGGCAACGAATCGGGCGGCGTGAACATCGTCCTCGACCCGGGTTCTGTACCAGGTTTGAAGGAAGCATTCGCCCCAAAGGGCAACCACTCCGGTCTCACCACCAAGCGCGGCAAAGACTCCGCGGGCAATACCGTGGTCTTTCCTACCTCCGGCACGCTTACTTCTGGCTTTGGCCAGCGCTGGGGCACCACGCACAACGGCATCGACGTAGCTAACTCGGTTGGCACCCCGATTCACGCGGTCATGGACGGTACCGTCATCAACTCCGGCCCGGCACAGGGCTTTGGCAACTGGATCCGCATCCAGCATGATGACGGCACCATCTCCGTCTACGGCCACATGCCGGCAGACCAGCTCAAGGTGACTGTGGGCGACCGCGTGACCGCGGGTCAGGAAATTGCCGGCATTGGCAATGAGGGCCGCTCCACTGGCCCCCACCTCCACTTTGAGATTCATCCGGGCGGCGGCGCACCTGTTGACCCGGTGAGCTGGTTCAACGAGCGCGGCATTTCGGTCTAGAGCTTTTCCATCGGCACTCCGCCGATGAGCATCAGCCGGACCTTGCCGGAGGAACCAAAGTCCACGGTGACCGTGGCACGCTTGCCGGAGCCGGCCGTCTCTATAACGGTCCCGAGCCCGTATTTGGCGTGGTTGACGCGGTCACCCACGGCGAGGTTGAGGTTATTGTTCTTGGGCATGGAGGTCGCCGCCGGTTTCTTAGTGCGTTGCGATGGGGAAGACGCAGCGCGCCCTGCACCGCGGGATCCGCCCCGAGAACCGCTATCGCTCCACCCAGACCAGTCGCGGCCGTATGAGCGACCATATTGGTAGTCGTCCTCACCCCACGCGCCGGTCAGGGAGCTATCGGAGTCTTCGCGCTGCCAGTTGATGAGGTCTTCAGGGACCTCGCCGAGGAAGCGACTGGCGGGATTAGTCACCGGGTTGCCCCACGCCGAGCGCAGAATGGCACGGGTAAGATACAACTGCTCGCGGGCACGGGTAATGCCGACATAGGCCAAGCGGCGCTCCTCGCTTAATTCCTTTGGGTCCCCCAGTGAGCGCATGTGTGGGAATTGACCGTCCTCCCAGCCGGTCAGAAAGACCACGGGGAACTCAAGGCCCTTTGCGGTGTGCAGAGTCATCATAGTGACCACACCGGTCTCAGAATCTGGAATCTGGTCGGCATCGGCCACAAGCGAGACCTTTTCCAAAAAGGCTTGCAGTGAGCCGGGGGCGGCCTCGCCCTCTTCTACTAGCTCGGAGGGGTCCACTGCATCCGCGCCCGAAGCAGCAAGCTGGTTGGCCGCCTCCGAGGTGAATTCGCGAGCGACCGATACCAACTCGTTCAGGTTATCTAGGCGCGCGCCATCCTGCGGATCGTTCGAATTTTCCAATTCCGCTTTATACCCCGTGGCATCCAAAATGGCGGTAAGCAGCTCGCCCAAATCCGGTTGGCCAGTAACCTCATCGCGCATGGACGGAATCTGATTGCGGATGCCCTCCATCATCTCGTTGAATTTGGTGACCGCGTTAACGGCTCGAGTTCCCAGGCCGGGAACCTCGCCCCGAGGGACATCGGCAAGCGCCTTGCCAAAGCTGATGCCTTGGTTCTCCGCGTGCAGGGCGATATGCCCCTGCGCTTTGTCACCAATGGCACGCTTGGGCACGTTGATAATGCGGCGCAGGCTCACCGTATCGTCCGGGTTATCCAGGATGCGCAGGTAGGCCACCATATCGCGGATTTCGCGCCGCTCATAAAAGCGCGTGCCACCGACCACCTTGTAGGGAATACCGGAACGTATAAAGATATCTTCCAGCGCACGAGAGGCGTTATTGGTGCGGTACATGACCGCGATATCGGAATAGCTGCGTCCCTTATCCGCCAATGAGTCGATTTCAGAGGCGATAAACCGCGCCTCATCATGCTCGTTATCGGCCACATAACCCACGATCTGCTCGCCTTCACCATGGGCGGTCCAGAGGTTCTTCTCGCGGCGGTTCTCATTTTTTGCAATAACGGCATTGGCCGCATTGAGAATGGTCTGGGTGGAGCGATAATTCTGTTCCAGCAAGATCGTGTGCGCCTGTGGGTAGTCGCGCTCGAATTCCTGGATATTGCGGATGGTCGCGCCGCGGAAAGCATAAATGGACTGGTCCGAATCGCCCACTACGCACAACTCGGGGGCATCGGGGCCGAGCTCTCCCCTGCCCACGAGCGCAGCAACCAGCGCGTACTGGGCGTGGTTGGTGTCCTGGTACTCGTCGATAAGCACGTGCTTGAAGCGCCGGCGATAAAAATCCACCACCTGCTGGTGCTGGGTGAAAATCCGCACCACCTCACCGATGAGATCATCAAAGTCCACGGCATTGGCTGCACGCAGGCGGCGCTGGTATTCGGCATATACCTGAGCCACGGTGATCTCAAACGGGTTCTTCGTCTGTTGTGCCGCCTCCAGCGCGGATTCGGGCCCAATGAGTTCGTTTTTGTGGTTAGAAATCTGATTGGCCAGGACCCGCGGGGTGTACTTCTTTAGATCCAGCTGCATGTCCTTAGCAATCATGGACAAAAGCCGGCGGGCATCATCGCCATCATAAATGGTGAAGTTGGTATTAAGGCCCGGCACGAGCTGCGCGTTTTGGCGCAGGATGCGCACACAGATGGAGTGGAAGGTAGACACCCACATGCGCTCGGCCACGGGGCCGACCAGCCCGCCCACGCGCTCCTTCATTTCCGCGGCGGCCTTATTAGTAAAGGTAATGGCGAGAATCTCCCACGGATTCACCCCGCGGTGGCGCATGAGATAGGCAATGCGCCGGGTAAGCACCGCTGTCTTGCCGGAACCGGCGCCCGCCACGATGAGCAGTGGGCTACCGGAATGGGTAACAGCCTCTAGCTGCTGCGGGTTAAGGCCCTCGGCCAAGGCATCGGGGGATTCGGATTGCGGGCTCGCTGCGCGCGGTGCGCCGAAGCCGCCAAAGGGGCTAGGGCTCGAGGCACCGCCGGTGGAAGGGGAAGGGCTAAAAGGAGAGTTTTCGTTCATAGTGCCTTCCAACCTACTAGCCCCACCGGACACGACTCGTTTCCGCCGTGCGAGCTGCTATTTCCTTTTGCGCGGGCGGGTGGCACAATATGGTCTTATGACCGCAGAAGAACACAAAGACATCGTCGATAACGGCTTGGACATCCGCACCCCTTCGGGAACGGATGATCCCCTTTCTGATGCGGAGATCCAGCAGTATCGCGAAGAAATCAACCGCATGGACCGCATCATCTTGGACGCTGCCAAACGCCGCACGGAAGTCTCTCAGGCTATTGGCCGCACCCGCATGAGCTCCGGCGGCACTCGCCTGGTCCACACCCGCGAGATCGCCATTTTGAATCAGTTCCGCGATGAACTTGGGGAAGAAGGCCCCACCATCGCTTCGGCGCTGCTGCGGATGGGCCGCGGCCGGCTGGGTTAGCCGAATAATTACTGGCCAGCCGATACTATGCAGTACCCTGAATTAGCATGAATGCAGTTCTCGTCGCCGTCATAGTCATGCTCGTGCTCGCCCTCCTGCGCGTGCATGTGGTAGTAGCACTCTTCCTAGGAGCCATCGTCGGCGGGCTCCTGTCGGGCATGGGCCTCGATGCCACCATGGTCGCCTTCCAAGATGGCTTGGGCGGCGGCGCCAAGATTGCGCTAAGCTATGCCCTCTTGGGTGCTTTTGCCATGGGCGTAGCCTCGGCCGGGCTGCCACAGGTCCTGGCTAATTTCCTCATCCGCAAGCTCGGCGGCAGCGGCGAAGCAGACCCCAAGACCGCACTGGCTACCAAGTGGATGCTCATCCTCGGGCTCATTGCCATGTCCGTAATGAGCCAGAACCTCATCCCGGTCCACATCGCCTTCATCCCTCTCATCGTCCCGCCGCTGCTTACAGTAATGAATAAGCTGCGCTTGGACCGCCGGCTAATTACCACCTGCCTGACCTTTGGCCTTATCACCACCTACATGTTCATTCCGGTGGGCTTTGGCTCCATCTACTTAAATGACATCCTGCTCTTTAATATCCAGAAGGCGGGGCTTGATACCTCCGATATCAATATCATGCAGGTTATGGGCGTACCGGCGCTCGGCATGCTCGCCGGCCTACTCATCGCGATCTTTTTTAGCTACCGCAAACCGCGCGACTATGAGAATCTGCCCATCGCGGCTGAGGAGCACCAAGAGGCCCCCTCTGCCTATAAGGTGTGGGTTTCCGTCGTAGCCATCATTGCCACTTTTGCGGTGCAGATTGTCATGCAGGCGCTCGACTTCGAATCCGATGGCCTCATGGTCGGCGCGCTAACCGGCCTGGGCATTTTGCTGCTTACCGGCGCGGTGGATTGGAAGCACGCGGACGATGTCTTTACCAATGGCATGAAGATGATGGCGCTCATCGGCTTCATCATGATCACCGCCCAGGGGTTCGCCTCGGTCATGACGGCGACCAATGAGGTCGGCCCGCTGGTGGATGCCACCGCCAACCTCTTTGGCACCAATAAGGTCCTTTCCGCCGGCGCGATGCTGGTGGTGGGCCTGGTGGTCACCATGGGCATCGGCTCGTCCTTTTCCACCTTGCCCATCATCTCCGTTATCTATGTGCCGCTGTGCATGTCGTTGGGCTTTAGCCCCGCGGCCACCGTGGCGCTTATTGGCACCGCAGGCGCGCTTGGCGACGCCGGCTCTCCCGCCTCCGATTCCACCCTCGGCCCTACCGCCGGCTTGGGCGCGGATGGCCAGCACGACCACATCCGCGACTCGGTCATTCCCACCTTCATCCACTTCAATATTCCGCTGCTTATCGCCGGCTGGGCAGGCGCGCTCATCCTCTAAGACGGCCCGACGCGGTAGTGCTTTCTGGACTACGGTGGGAGGGGTACATGTTGCCAATGCGCTAGTTGCCAGAAAGGCCTACCACCATGGATATCACCGCATCTGCCCAGTGGAGCGAGCTCGCGAAGGTTTATGAGGAGAAGAAGGACCTCAACCTCCGCGAGCTTTTTGCCGCCGATGCAGACCGCGCCCGCAACTTCACCTTCGACGCCGCCGGTTTGCACGTCGATCTGTCGAAGAACCTGATCGACGGGGACATCGTCAAGCAGCTGGTTGAGGTAGCCAAGGCCGCTGACCTTGAAGCCCGCCGCGACGCCATGTTCGCCGGCGAACACATCAATAACACCGAGGGCCGCGCCGTGCTGCACACCGCACTGCGCATCCCGGCCGAAGATGACTTGAATGTTGACGGCCAGGACGTCGCCGCTGATGTACACGAGGTCTTAGGCCGCATGCGCGATTTCGCCACCGCGCTGCGCTCCGGCTCGTGGCTCGGGCATACCGGCCACACCATCAAAAAGGTAGTCAATATCGGCATCGGTGGCTCTGACCTCGGACCAGCGATGGCGGCCAAGGCACTGCGCTCCTATGAGGTCGCCGGCATCTCCGCCGAATTCGTCTCCAACGTTGACCCGGCCGATATGGCCGCCACGCTCGATGGTCTGGACGCAGAATCTGCCCTATTCATCATCGCCTCCAAGACCTTTACCACCCAGGAGACGCTAACCAATGCGCACGCTGCGCGCCGCTGGCTGATCGAGCAATTCGATGGTGACGAATCCGCCGTGGCCAAGCACTTCGTCGCTGTGTCCACCAATGCGGAGAAGGTAGCCGAGTTCGGCATCGATACCGAGAACATGTTCCCGTTCTGGAATTGGGTCGGCGGCCGCTACTCCGTGGATTGCGCCATCGGCCTGTCCCTCATGTGCACCATCGGCCCGATGGACTTTATGCGCTTCCTCGAGGGCTTCCACGCCATGGACGAGCACTTCCGCACCGCGCCACTGGAAGAAAACGTCCCAGCGCTCATGGGCCTCTTGGGTGTCTGGTACACCAACTTCTTCGGCGCCCAGACCCACGCCGTGCTCCCCTATTCCCAGGACCTCGGCCGCTTCCCGGCCTACCTGCAGCAGCTGACCATGGAATCCAATGGCAAGTCCGTGCGCCGCGACGGCACCGCGGTCACCGTTCCATCCACCGGGGAAATCTACTGGGGCGAGCCGGGCACCAATGGCCAGCACGCCTTCTTCCAACTCATGCACCAAGGCACCCGCCTCATCCCGGCGGACTTCATCGGGTTTGCCCGCCCGAAGCAGGACTTCCCTACCGCCGATGGCTCTGGTTCTATGCATGACCTGCTCATGGGCAACTTCTTTGCGCAGTCCAAGGTGTTGGCCTTTGGCAAGACCGCAGAGGAAATCGCGGCCGAGGGCGTAGACGAGGCGGTCGTGCCCCATAAGGTCATGCCTGGCAACCGCCCGACTACCACCATCCTGGCCGAGGAACTCACCCCGCAGACCCTCGGCGCGCTCATCGCGCTCTACGAGCACATCGTGTTCACCCAGGGCGTTATCTGGGATATCAATTCCTTTGATCAGTGGGGCGTGGAGCTGGGCAAGCAGCAGGCTAATGATCTGGCCCCAGCCGTCTCCGGCGCTGCCGCCGCCGACTCCGGCGACCAGTCCACCGACGAGCTCATCGGTTGGTACCGCAACCACCGCTAAGCACTGCTTGGCGACGTCCTCCCGGCCCCACTGGGAGGATTTTTTCATACAGTATGCACAGGATGTTCACTCAATATCCACAGTCCATAATGAACGATGACTGTAGGCTCGATTGCACACAGGGCCCGTCCCGACTGTCAACCAGATCGATTACTCCCGAAATGGAGAGAAATGCGTTTCGAGTCAAGTCCACCCCCTCAATTCTCTTTTTCGCAGGACGTCCATGCTCTTTTGGGAAACCTCTCGAATAGAACTTCTCACGAAATAACTTTTTATTTCAGCACCCCAGCAGATAACATCGTGCGCCATGTTGGCCAAGCAGAATTCATAGATCCTGCCCGGCCAACCACTATCGAAGAACTGGACGGTGTAATTGCGGAAATTGGTATCGATAAAGTTGTCAACCCAGATTCCTTTTATGACATCCCGCTGAAATTAGCTCCAAAGGAGTTTTGCGCAGAACTAGAAAAGGCCTCAATTCCCTTTTCAATAGTTGACGACGATAGAATCGTTCTCTACGAGCATTGGACTGAGTTTTTCATCGAAGATGATGAAATAGTCAGCATTTTTTGGATGAACCGCGACTACTACTCATATCTCGACGTCATTGAGATGGCATTTCCCAGCATCCCTGATTCTAGTGAGTATCGCGCTAATTACATCCCAAGCAGTTCATCTCACTTAAGCGTTCCCCAAGGGACCCAAAAGACAGTAGTATCCCCAGTACTACCGGTGGCTGGTGTCGATGAGAAAGTGTGGGACCTCACAAAACAAGTACTGCCTGACGCCCCAGCCCTTGGAATGGGTTGGCACAAAGAAATCATACGCCGCTCGACTTCAGAACAGCTCAACCACATCATCCAACTACTTAGGCCCCTTGCGACTGCAAGCTTCGAAGACCCCGCAACGCGACAGTTTTTCGCCATCGCCATCAATCTCGGCGCCACCGACCTTGATATAACCCCCATAGTCGATGAGGCCGAGCACTACCAGGAGTCGACAGACCCAGATGTGCTGGACATGATCGACGATGACCAAGCGGGTCTTCTCGATGTCATCTGCCCATCAAATTTCAAACAGTTCAACCGCTATCTAAGCCTCAAAGGACCAGCACTCCTCGACAACCAAATTGAATTCCTGCGCAAAGCGGTAAGGAACGATGAATTTCGTATCGCACCAGAATTTCAATGGCTTTCTGCCTCCCGATTCGCCACTATCCCCGAATCGGCCTACGCCATATCTTTTATTGGGCGCGAAGGTCGAATCCTATGGGATTCCGCCGAAGAAGAAGACCTTATAGAAACTCTCGAGGAGGAAAGAAAATGGCGCTCAAATTAGTCTTCGATTCCCCTAAAGGCAGCCGTCCCAAAGCCGGACAGCTTTACCTGATGAAAACCACCCTCGGATACATCCCCGTCGGTGTGGTCTCCACAGAAGCATTCTTCGGCGCAGCCGCGATGATCCACCCTTATCGGGCAATTGTTTCTGATATCAAAGACACCACGTGGTACCCGCTTATTGAAAAGAATGAATTACTTATTCCACCCCTTCAAATCATCAAGAGTGATTTCCGAAAGGGAGGCGATTTTTACTCAGTAAAAGACAAGAATGCGCCACATCCTGTCCCCTTTGATCGCTACTTTAACTACCGGTCGTCATTTCCATGGTCCCCAGAAGAACAAGCGTTCGTCCCAACTTCAGAAGCACTACCGACAGACAAGCTCGGAACTTTTATTCCCAAGCATGAAAGGCATATTGAATACACCCTTCATGACACCAATCCTCCCCAAGGCGGAATAGTTGACGAAGCACCCGAAGGAGCTTTCTTCATGCCTGCCGGTTTGCACATAGACCTTCATATAGAGTTCGCGCTAGAGGATGCGCTCTGCCACCACGGCCTGATCGACACCCCGCGGCCCGCCCACCCCGACTTCAGCGACGATCAAGAACAAGGGCAAGACACTATGACTGCTGAATCGCCTCAAGAAAACCAGCCACCATTCCACCTCGCCGAGATCGACGGCATGACTTCCCTCTTCGCCGCCCAAGACGCCATACCAGAAGAAGTCGTGCGCGTCGTAGGAAAGGCAGGTCACACGCCCAATGGCTACTTCCTCGAAAACCTAGCCAAACAGCTGCTGTTGGAATCCAACATCTCCACCGACGACATCGAGTTTGACAGCGAAGCAGGTATGTTCAGCCTCATCGGCACCGCCGCCGCCCTGCTACCGCTCCACGACCAACTCACCGATCTGTTTAGCGACACAAACAAGCTGCAGCAAACACTCAAACGAGCCCAAGCGGCAGGCACAGACTTCGACGATTAAAAACGAAGATTCTCGCTTCCTGCTGCCTGCTCCACTGAAACGAACCCGCGAGCTGAAGCTAGAGCTTAACCATCGGCTCCCAGCCGAATGGGATGTGATCAGAGTCCACAATCTTGCGGCCGAACGGAAAGCAGGTCACCGGGATCATCTTCAGGTTGGCCAGCGCGGCTGGGATGCCCACGATGGTCACTACCTGTGCCGCCGCGGTGGTGACGTGGCCAATGGCCAGCCACAGGCCGGCGACCACGAACCAGACGACATTGGAGAAGGTGGACATGGAGCCGCTTCCCTTCACCGGCTGCACCACCGAACGGCCAAATGGCCACAGGGCGAAATTAGCCATGCGGAACGACGCCACGCCCGCTGGAATGGTGACGATGAAGATGCAGGCGATAATGCCGAAGATGAAGTAGGCAAGGGCTAGGAGGAACCCGCCGGTGATGAACCAAACGATGTTAAGAAAGGTACGCATGTCCCCCACACTAGCGCGGTCGTCTTACTGCGCGGGGTGAAGTGGCTGGCAATGCGGGCACCACCAGATGATGCGCTCGAGTTCGCCTTCGTCGCCGCCCTGGTCCACACCGCCGAGCGCACCCTTGGTGATGAACATGCCACAGCGACGACAGCGCTTGCGGTTGCGCCCGAAGACATAGGTGGTCTCCCCGGCGCGGCGCACGCCGGTGGTCACGCGCACCGGGGAGGTGCGGTTGGCCCACATGATGCGCCGAGAGATGTCGAGTATGCGGGCGGTATCGACCTCGGCTACTGGAGTGGCGGGATGCACGCCGGCCAAGAAACAGGCCTCGGCGCGGTATTCATTGCCGATCCCCGCAACGACTTTTTGGTCTAGCAGCGCCGCTCCGATGGCTCGCTGCGGCCGGGAGTTAAGCCGGCGCAGGGCCTCCTCGCGGTCCCAGTCGGAGTCGAGAATATCCGGGCCGAGGTGAGCGATGCGCTGGTGGTAGTGGTCGGCGGGATAGATATCCACAAAGCCCAGCTGGTGGCCAACGACCTCGATATCGCGCGGGGAGTTGGCCAGCTGCAGCACGATGCGGGCGGTATGCCCAGGCCTGCGCCAACGATCGCCTGCGTAATGGATGGCCCAAGTGCCTTCCATTTTGAGGTGGGTGTGCACGATGGTCTGGTCGAATTGCATGAAGAGGTGCTTGCCATAGGGCCAGACGCGCTCGCACACCATGCCGTCTAGGTGAACGGTGGCATAACGTGGCACGCGCACGGAGCAGCCGGTGACTTCGCGGCCGGTCATGAACTGCAGGCGGTTGGATAGCTGCAGGACGGAATCACCTTCGGGCATAACACCTCCTGTGGATCTTTAGCGGCGGTACCCGCCGCGCGGGCGGAAACCACCATTATTGCGCGGAGCGGGCGGCGGATCATCAAAGCTGAGCTCTTCGATGGCCTCGGAGGCCCGGCGTCCTGCGCGCGGGGTGCGCGGAGCGGCGGCGCGGGCGGAGATACGCACGCCCTTAGGCGTAATCCCGGCGCCGGCGTCGCGCAGGTGGGCCGCCGCATCGGTCTTATGGATGGGGCTGCCATTGCACTTTTCGACGACCAATGGGGACAACGCTCCCCTCGCCACCATGTCCGTGAGCGCGGAAACCAAGCGGGGATATACCTCGGCGGGGTCGATGCCATCGGGCAGCGATTCGATAAAGGTGGTGAGGGTTTTGCCGCCGCGGGTGAGGTGGGCGATGGGTAGGCCGTCGATAAGCACCACCAGCGCACCGGCCGAACGGGTGGGCCCGCCGGTGGCTTTGCCGTCGGCGTCGTCGCGCTGCGGCCACGGCAGGGCCGCGCCGTATGGGTTGGCCGGGTCGCAGGCGGCGAGCACAAAGGTCTCGGGCTCGGTGGTGCCAGACGGCCAGCCGGTGACATCCGGGGAATCGGCCAGCCCACGCAGGCGGTCAATGATGGCGGGCGTGGAAAATTGCGCAGCGCCGAGGCCGTCAATGACGTAGCCGCGCATGGCCTTGCCGGATTCCTCAAAACCGGAAAGCACCTTATAGGCCAGCGCGAAACCGCCGAGCACATCCTCAGCTACGACAGAGCCGCGGGTGAGCACGCCGTAGCGGTCGAGCCAGGCCTCGCCGTGGGCGACGGACCGTGAGGTGGCATCGGCGGCGGCGGAGACCGCGAGGGACCACCGCCCCATGACATCGGGCGGGGTCCCCGCGCCCGCGGCGTTCTGCGCCTGTGCGAAGGAGGTGCGACCCATGCGCAGGCGGGAACGTGTAGGCCGGCGCTTCGAGCGATGCGCGGTGCGGCCCGAGCGCGAGCCGCCGGAAGACAGTCGGGTGCGAATAGGCGCGAAAGAATCGGGACTCACCAGGCCCATCTCCACTAACCCCCAGAGGGCCTCGCGGGTCTCCTCGGTGGTACCGGGGGCCTCGGCGGCAATATCAGCAAAGAGGAAGCCGCCGCCGCGGCCCAGGACATCGAGGATGGAGCGCTGCACCATGCTGACGCCCTCGGCATCCGTTTCCGGGGCGAGTTGAGCAGCATAGTCTGAGGGCAACAGCATGATCCAGGGGTCGGCCGCGCCGGCCTTGCCAGCACCCACAATGAGCACCTCGCCATTGGAAGTGAGCTCATCGAGCATGGTGGGTGAATAATCGCCCACCCGGGCGGGCAGGATGAGCGATTCCCACGCAGAGGCGGGCAGGCGCACCCCGGCGAGCTGCTCGATGACGGAAAAGACGCCATCGGCACCGCGCAGGGCCGGGCGCTTTCCAGCCGGTGCGATGCTATGCCACTCCGGCAAGAAGCGGGCGAGGGTAGCGCCCGACACCGGCTCGGTAGCAGCCCGCGCGGCGGCGAGCGAGCGGGAGCGAATCGTCTTCAGCACCGCTGCGGCGCAGTATTCCTGCTCCTCCACCCCCTGGCGGTAGCGGCCTTCTACTACCCCATCAAGCGCGCCGAGGACGGTGTGCGCGGCGGAGACGGAAATGCCGAAGGCTGCGGTGAGATCGCGCAGCACAAACGGTCCGCGGGTGCGCGCCCAGCGCGAGACCAGCTGCGGCAAGGCATCGGAAATGGTGGCCACTTGGGCGGGGATGCCGGGAGGAATGGGGATACCCAGGGCGTCGCGAAGCAGGGGTGCGTCCTGGGCCTGGGCTAGGTGCTCGCGGCCGCCAATGCGCACGCGCATAATCCGGGTGCCCAGTTTGTCCAGGGCGGAGAGAGGAACGTCGGTGTGCTCGCCCAGCTCGTCCACGGGAATCGGACCGAGCACGCGCAGCACGTCCGCCACCTCTTCCGTGGTGCGGGCCCGGCGCGAAGGATCGGTGCGCTGCAACTGGGCATGGACCTCGGCGATGATCTCCGGATCGAGCAGCTCGCGCAGCTCCACCGTGCCCAGCAGCTTGGCTAAAAGCGCTGGGTCGAGGGCCAAGGCGGCCGCGCGCTTTTCTGCTAACGGGGAATCGCCCTCGTACATGAATGCGCCGGTGTAGTTAAATAGCAGCGAAGAGGCAAAGGGCGAAGGTTGCTCGGTGGTGACCTCCGCGATGCGGATGCGGCGGTGGCCAAGCTCCCGCATGACCTCCGTAAGCGCGGGAACATCGTAGACGTCCTGGACGCACTCGCGCACCGTCTCCAAGATGATGGGAAAGGACGGGTACTTGCGGGCGACGTCCAAAAGCTGCTCGGCGCGCTGGCGCTGCTGCCACAGCGGCGCGCGCTTGCCGGGATTGTGCCGAGGCAATAACAACGCACGCGCCGCGCACTCGCGGAACCGGGAGGCAAAGAGCGCGGAATTGCCCACTTGCTCGGCCACGATATCGGCGATCTCATCGGCGTCGAAGGCGAAGATGGACCCATCGGGCTCGGATTCTGCTTCCGGCAGGCGCAGCACGATGCCGTCATCACCGGCCACGGCCTGCGGATCCATGCCAGTGCGCTCGCCTACCCGGGCACCTACCGCAAGCGCCCACGCGGAGTTGACCGGCCGGCCAAACGGGGTATGCAGCACTACGCGCCAATCGCCTAGCTCATCGCGGAAGCGCTCAAGCACCAACGTCTTTTCATCCGGGATGACACCAGTGGCCTCATTTTGCTCCTGCAAATAGGCCACGATATTGGAGCGCGCATGATCATCGGCATCTGCAATGATCTCCGGCGAGGAAAAGACCTCGCGGCGATACTCACCTAGCGCCTTGCCCAACTCATAGGGTCGGCCCGCGCCATCACCATTCCAAAACGGTAGGCGCCCGGTATGCCCCGGCGCGGGCGTGACCAACACCTGGTCGCGAGTGATGTCCTCGATGCGCCAACTGGTAGCGCCCAGGGTAAACACATCACCCACCCGGGACTCGTAGACCATCTCCTCATCCAGCTCACCCACCCGGCGCGGGGCGCCCGCGGAGCCCTCACCGGCGCCGGTGTAGAGGAATACGCCAAACATTCCCCTATCCGGAATCGTGCCGCCACTGGTCACGGCCACGCGCTGGGCGCCAGGCCGCGCGGTCATCACTCCCGTCACGCGGTCATAGACCACGCGGGGCTTGAGCTCGGCAAAGTCCGTGGACGGGTACACGCCGCTGACTAGATCCAGCACGGAGTCATAGACCTCCCGCGCCAGATCGCGATAGGGCCAGGCCCGGCGGACCATCTCGTACCACTCATCGGCATCGAGCCCGTCCTCGCCGGCCGCGGCCACGGCCGCCACCGTCTGCTGCGCCAGCACGTCCAGCGGGTTGCGCGGGGTATGCATTTCCTCGATGAGGCCTGCGCGCATGCGCGATACCGTCAGCGTGGACTGCACCAGATCCGCGCGGTGCTTGGGATAAAAGGAGCCATGCGATACCGCGCCCACAAAGTGCCCGGCGCGGCCCACTCGCTGCAGACCGGAGGCCACCGAGGGCGGCGATTCCACCTGCACCACCAGTTCCACGGCCCCCATATCGATGCCCAGCTCCAGCGAGCTGGTGGCCACCACGGCCTTGAGCGTGCCCTCTTTCAGCATGGTTTCTGTCATGGCGCGTTCATCCTTAGACACCGAGCCGTGGTGGGCGCGGGCGATGACGGCCGGGGCCTTGCCGGCGACGTCGACCTGCTTCATCAGCTGGGCTGGGTCCCGGCGAGTCTCGGGCGAGAGCGATTCCGGATCGTGCTCTTGCGCATAGAGCTCATTGAGCCGGCTGGTCAGCCGCTCTGCCGTGCGCCGAGAGTTGACAAATACCAGCGTGGAGCGATGCGCCATGATTTCCGTATAGAGGTCATCCTCAATAAACGGCCAGATGGACTTGGCCGTGGGCAGCGCGGACTCATCCACGGAAGAAGAGCTGATGCCAATCGCATCATCCACCGTCATCTCCCCAATGGTGGAGCCTTGCTCCGGCGTGGGGAGATCGGACATATCCTCCACCGGCACGTGCACGTCCAGCTGCCACTTCTTCTCCGCGGCCGGCGCCACAATTTCTACTGGCCGGTTGCCGCCCAAGAAGTTTGATACCGCAGACAATGGCCGCACGGTGGCGGAAAGTCCAATGCGCTGGAAGTCTCCTGCCACCTGCTGTAGGCGCTCCAAGGTCAGCGCCAGGTGCACGCCGCGCTTGGTGCCGGCTAGGGCATGGATCTCATCGATGATGACGGTATCCACCGTCTTTAAAATCCCCGCTGCCTTGGAGGTCAGCATCAAATAGGCAGACTCCGGGGTGGTAATCAAAATATCCGGCGGCTTGCGCACCTGCCGCGTACGCTCGGCTGACGGTGTATCGCCCGAGCGCACGCCTACCGAAATATCCGGCACGTCCAGCCCTAGGTTCTCCGCGGTGCGCGCAATGCCGGTCAGTGGGGCGCGCAGGTTATTTTCCACGTCCACACCCAGCGCCTTGAGCGGCGAGATATACAGCACCTTCACCCCAGCGGCGGATCCCGTGGTCCCTGAGCCCACCGGCAGCGCCAGCTGGCCTTCGCGCTCAACCAAATTATTCAGTGCCCACAAGAACGCGGCAAGCGTTTTACCGGAGCCAGTGGGGGCAACGACAAGGGCGTGCTCACCGCGGGAAATCTTCTCCCAGGCCTGCGCCTGCACGGCGGTAGGAGCAGCAAATACATCCTGAAACCACTGCGCTACTTGGGGCCGGAAGCGGTCGAGGATGTTTTCTGGCATGCCCACACTCTAGTCCGCGTTGTAATGTGGGCACCATGACCGTCGAGATTTCTGATTCCCGCCTGACCAATTCCCTCGCCCAGGGCTGCGGTGAGATCCTGAAAGGCGTGCGCAACGGGGGCCTGCTACGGGGCCTTTCGCTTGGCGACGCCGGCGATGAAGCCGCCCAAGAATGGATCGCCCGCGTGCTTGAACAGCACCGCCCCCAGGACGGCATGCTCTCTGAGGAGGCTTCCGATGATCTTGCCCGCCTGAAGAAGGACCGCGTGTGGATCGTGGACCCGCTCGACGGCACCAAGGAATTTGCCACCGGCCGCCAAGACTGGGCCGTACACATCGCCCTAGTAGAAAACGGCATCCCCATCCACGCGGCGGTGGGCCTGCCGGACAAGGGCGTAACCTTCAAATCCTCGGACGTACGCGCGGTCACCGGCCCGCTGTCCAAGAAGTTCGTGATCTCCCGCAACCGCCCGCCCAAGGTAGCTAGCTACATTGCGGAAAAGATGGGCTATGAAACCGTAGGCGTCGGCTCCGCGGGTGCTAAGGCCATGCACGTGCTGCTCGGTGATTTTGACGGTTATATCCACGCCGGCGGCCAGTACGAGTGGGATCAGGCCGCCCCGGTGGGCGTCGCCCAAGCCTCCGGTCTGCACTGCTGCCGCCTCGACGGCTCCGAGATCCGCTTCAATAATGAAGACACCTTCATCCCGGATATCCTCATCTGCCGCCCCGAGCTCAAGGATGAGATCTTGGAACACGCCCAGGCCTTTGCCGCGGAGCACGGCGGATTCTAAACTAATGCGCATGATTGAGACCCCGTATGAGGATCTGCTGAAGAAGGTCCTAGAGACCGGCACCCCCAAAGGCGATCGCACCGGCACCGGCACGCGCTCCATCTTTGGTGCGCAGCTGCGCTATAACCTGGCCGAGTCCTTCCCACTGCTGACCACCAAGAAGGTCTACTTCCATGCGGTGTTGGGCGAGCTGTTGTGGTTCCTCAAGGGCGAGTCCAATATCAAGTTCCTGCAGGACAACAAAGTCCGCATCTGGAACGAATGGGCGGATGAGAACGGCGAGCTGGGCCCGGTCTACGGCGTGCAGTGGCGCTCTTGGCCTACCCCGGATGGCCAGCACATTGATCAAATCCAGCAGGCGCTCGACACCCTGAAGAATAACCCGGATTCCCGCCGCAATCTGGTCTCTGCATGGAACGTCGCGGAGCTCGACCAAATGGCTCTGATGCCCTGCCACTTGCTCTTCCAGCTCTACGTAGCCGATGGCACCTTATCCATGCAGGTCTACCAGCGCTCGGCCGATATGTTCCTCGGCGTTCCTTTCAATATCGCCTCCTATGCGGCACTGACCCACATGTTTGCCCAGCAGGCCGGCCTCAAGGTGGGCGAGCTCATCTGGACCGGCGGCGATTGCCATATTTATAACGACCACGTGGAGCAGGTCAAAGAGCAGCTTTCTCGCGAGCCGCGCCCCTACCCGCAACTCAACCTTCACAAGGCGGAAGACATGTTCTCCTATGACTTCGCCGATTTTGAGATTGAAGGCTACGACCCCCACCCCACCATCAAGGCGCAGGTGTCCGTTTAATGTTGGGCGCAATCTGGGCGCAGTCCCTGGACGGCATCATTGGCGATGGCGAGCAGATGCCCTGGCACGTGCCGGAGGATCTCAAGCACTTTAAGGACGTGACCATGGGCGCGCCGGTCATTATGGGCCGCAAGACTTGGGAGTCCCTGAACCCCAAGTTCCGCCCGCTTCCCGGACGCGAGAACTACGTGCTCTCCTCCCGCACCCCCGGCCACTGGTCCGCCGGCGCCCAAGTCCTCACCGAAATGCCCTCGCTTTCCGACGCCTGGGTTATCGGCGGTGGCCAAATCTACACCGCCACCTTGGACCAGGTGGACCGCATTGAGGTCACCCTCATGGGCGTTAATATCGGTAGCACCTACGGCGATAAATCGATCTACGCCCCGTCCATCCCTGATGAGTTTGGACTTGCCCACAGTACCGACTGGCTCACCTCCGCAAAGGGCCACCTCGCGCTGCCGGACCAAGAGGCCAGCGACCTTCCCATCAAATACCGCTTTTTAACCTACGACCGAAAGGATGCAGCCTAATGACTGTACAAACCCCCGAAACCACCGCTGACGTCACCATCTTCTACGCCGACTGGTGTCCGTTCTGCGCCAAGCTCATCAAGAACTTGGACCGCACCGAAACCCCATACGCGCTTGTCGACGTCGAGGGTGACAACACCGAAGACATCAACGCCTGGATCGAATCCGTCAACGACGGCAACCGCATCATCCCCACCGTCTTGTACTCCGACGGCACCCACGAGACCAACCCACCGGCCTCCTCCGTGCGCAATAAGCAGAAGGAATTGGCCGAAAGCTAATCCACGCCCCAGTCATTTCGGGGCACCCCAGCCCCACTGCTATGATTAGCCAAGTTGCACACGCAACCCCGCCCCAGTAGCTCAGGGGATAGAGCACGGCTCTCCTAAAGCCGGTGTCGGTGGTTCGAATCCACTCTGGGGCACCGTGTGAAGTCTCGAGACATCGTTCCTATGGTGTCTCGAGCTTTTTCGTTTTTGTTGTGCCCCGGGTGGCGGCGAGTGCGTTGTCTTTTTGGTTGTAGTAGACCTTTTCGGCTTCCATCTTGTAGGCGGCTAGTTGTTCCCCGGTTGCAGCTATTTTGATGATGACGTGTAAATCTCTACGTATCACGGTGAGGCGTGTTCCCGTATGTCGGCGTCCGATACAGAACCTGACTCTCTGGGCCCAACCATCGTGACTCGACAGCCTCTCCGGTTGCAGTCTTCCTGCATTGACTACGAATAGCGTCCCGGATCTATACAAAACTCATGAAGTCCCCTGCGATGTGTGAAAAGAATGGGGCTGCTGCTTGAAGCGGATCGACAAGACTTTTATATGAAGACTGAGAGGTCCCCATAAGCCAAAATTCCCTAGATCTACATAGCCTATGGTTAATGAACAACCCCAATGCGCCTTGGCTAGAATACAATTCTTTTAGAAAAATCCAACTCTCAACTTTGTTTAAAAATTCCTTATCCGGTCAACCTAATCCTTCTCCCAGTCGGAAATTTTCAATCCCTCTCTCCTTCAGTCACAGTGGTCAATTTACTTTCACACTCTTTCTTTCGCTGATTCAATCGTTGAATGTCATCGACAATCTCAAAGTATCGGGATATGGCTCGGGACTTAAGTCCATTCTGTATCGCCACTATGCAATTCGATTTTTTGAAGGAAAGAAAATACAGCGACAGTGCGAACAGGGCTACCAATAACAGCACACCCACCGCGAGTAACACTCCACCTATAATATTGTTTGGGATTTTTGATACTTGATAATGAAAAGCGATTAAGGCCAAAGCTACTAAAACTACAACCAGTAGCAGCCAAAAGATAAGCAATATTATTGCAACGAAAATCTCAAGATCGCGCAATTTTCGGGGCGAACTCCTCCAGCCGATCTTAAGCAATCTAATATGATGAATTAAAATACCGGAAAGTACAATAACTAGGAGCACTTCACAGATTAGGCTACTGTTCGGTTGTAATGACGTTTCGACTTCACCGCGGCTACTAAGTACGTGCACAGCTAAGCCCAAGAAAGATACCGGCAGGCCTAAAAGTGCACTAACCGACGCTCTCAATGTTGGAACTTTTGGCCGCTTTGCCGACGCCCAATCTGCGTCGTCTAGCTTGAGCATTCCTATAATTGGCAAACTTAGAAATTTGTATTTATCAAACTTGGCGGAACGAATATCCTCTTCAATAGACGAAAGCTCAAGTTCAAGCTCTCCCCTATTATCCGGCAGCACATGTTCCCAGAGAGCCGGTACAAGCACCAAAAAAATTAAGAAGACAAAATGAGGTATCCATTCTGAAGCAAACAAAAGGGCTGGGTTCTCTACCCCTATGCCCGAAAAGCTTCCCTCAAGGCCATAAAAGATCCTAACCCCACCCTGTAATTCAAAAGCTCCTGAACAACCTGCGAATAGTGGTGTATTCCGCAGCAGAGCCATCTTGCAATTGTGAGCAAGAATTCGGGCGCGTTCACTGCCCCGGTCTTCAATTATCTGAAGTACAACTGGTACCAAAGCTAGTGTTCCAATTAGCGTCGATAAATCTAGAGGATTCGAATGCCGCTCAAAAATTTCCTGAGACTTATCTTGGGGGAAAATGATCAGGAAGAATGAGTCAACGAAGACTAAGGCCATATAAAAATATGCTGTACAAACTATGAACAACACTTCATCCAGTATTATTTTCTTTTTCATCTTTCTAGCCCTTCGAAACAATCAAATCCCCCCTGCCGTACCAGCACGCTTGGCGAAGCAGAGGTTTGTCTAAGTCTGCAGTAGCCCTTGGAGATCAGACTCAAAGGAATCCTTTCTGCACACTACCAAGCAGACCGACGCTAGCCCGTCCGTGAATAGCGTCGACATCAAGCGACTAAGATTAAATAGGACGTTTCCTAGCCCTAAGACAGAAAGACCCTGCATAGTGAGCACCGCTGAGCTAAATCAGTCCGTCGTGTGGAACACCGCCGACAAGTACCTGCGCTCCATCGTCGAGCCTGAGGACTACGGCGATTACATCTTGCCGCTGACTGTCCTACGCCGCCTCGAGTGCATCTTGGCTCCCACCAAGGACAAGGTTGTAGAACTGGCCACCAAGCTCAACGCCGAAGGAGTGAGCGAGGCCTACCTGGATTGGGAAGTCGAGTCACAGTTCGGTCTATCCTTCTACAACACTTCGCAGCTAGACCTGACCCGCATCGCGGAGACCGACGACCACGTGCTCGACTCACTCATGGACTATGTAACCGCGTTTTCTCAGTCCGTGCGCGACATTTGGGACGCGTTCGACTTCGGGGTCAAGATGAGCACGCTTGATCAGGCTGGTCGCTTGTGGCCAGTGATTAAGCACTTTTCCACCATCGACATGTCGGTCGAAGCACTGCCGGACGCGCAGATGGGTGATCTGTTCGAGCACGTCATGTACCGCGCCTTTAATACGAAGGGCAAGGCCGCGGGTGCCTTCTACACCCCGCGTGACGCGATCCGCCTCATGGTGGACATCCTGTTTGCCTCCGATGACCTCGGCCTGACGTCCCCCGGCGCGTCGCGTACTGTCTACGACCCCACCGCGGGCACGGGTGGCATGCTGCTCGTAGCTGAGCGCGCGTTAAAGGAACTCAACCCCAACATTGAGGTCAATCTCGCAGGCCAGGAGCTCATGCCAACCGGCTACGCCATCGGCAAGGCCGACCTGCTTATTCAAGGCGGTGAGCCGGACGCAATCCGCCACGGTGACACCTTGCTCACTGACTTGTACGAGGGCGAGCAGTTCGAGTACATCCTCTCCAACCCGCCGTTTGGCTCCGACTGGTCTGTGCAGCAGTCCGCAGTCAAAGAGCAGGCCAAGGTACCTGGCTCCCGCTTTAGCCATGGCCTTCCTACCAAGAGCGATGGCCAGATGCTGTTTTTGGCACACGTGGCCGCCAAACTCATGCCCGCAGGTGAGAACGGGTCCGGTGGTCGTGGCGCGGTGGTATCCAACGGCTCACCACTGTTTACTGGCAGCCCCGGGTCAGGCCCTGACCAGATCCGCGCGTGGCTACTAGAAAGCGACCTGGTGGACGCAATTATCCAGCTGCCCACCAACATGTTCTACGGCACAGGCATTTCCACCTATGTGTGGATTCTAGACACCAACAAGGAAGACCACCGTAAAGGCTTTGTGCAGCTTATCGACGCCTCCGAGTGCTGGTCTGTCCCAGACAAGGGTCTGGGCGATAAGCGCCGCGAGATGCGCGACGCCAACCGAAACAAGGTGCTGCGAGCCTACAGCGACTTTGCCGATAGCGAGATGTCCAAGATCCTCACTCCAGACGATTTAGGTTTCCGAGATGTGAAGGTCACCAAGCAGGCTCGCCTGGGAGTCCACGTCACCGACGAAGCAATTGCTGAAGTACTAGCGCACAAGCATGCCGTGGATGCACACGCCGACGTTGTGCGTGCGGTGGCTGACACTTCGTACAACGACCTGCCGGACGCGCTCAAGGCCGCGGCCAAGGAGCATGGCGTGAAGATGCCCGCCACTCTTATCGACGCCATCTCCAAGGCCATCGCCGTCCCCGCCCCAGACGCAGAGCCAGCAGTAGACCGCAAGGGAAACCCGGTAATTGACCCGTCGTTCACCATGACCGAGCGCGTGCCGCTTACCGAGGACATCGACGAGCACATGCAACGTGAGGTGCTCCCATTCGCACCCGATGTCACCTGGGATGCAGACAAAGCCGTAATCGGCTACGAGATCCCGTTTAAACGCGTGTTCTACAAGCCTGAACCCGTACGCTCACTAGCCGAAATCGACGCCGACGTAGCCGAGGTCATGGGCCGACTCATGGAGAAGTTCGGGCAGGTGAGGAAGTAATGAATAGCCCCTTTTCCTATTCGAGAGTTGACCTCCCTGAGGGATGGCATAAAAGAAGACTCGGTTCACTTTTGCAGTTCCGAAACGGTCAAGAGATTTCACGCACAGATAATGACTTTGAAAGCTACCCCGTTTTTGGCTCAGGCGGCGAGTTTAAACGGACAAATCAGTACTTGTTTGATGGCCCCTCCATTCTTTTCGGAAGAAAAGGAACCATTGACAAGCCTTTGCTCGTAGATGGACGCTTTTGGACTGTTGACACAATGTTCTATACAGTCCCTGGGCCGGACGTGGATCCCCGATTTGTTCATTACTGGGCATTGATCGCTCCATTATCAGTGCTTTCGACAAACACGGCAGTCCCTAGTATGACTTCAACCGACCTAGCGCAGTTGTACTTGGCTGTTCCCCCACTCCCCACCCAGCGAGCCATCGCTGACTACCTCGACCGCGAGACCGCTGAGATCGACGGTATGCGCGCCGACTTGGACGAGATGGAACGCTTGCTGGAGGAACGGCGTGTGTCAATAATTCAGCGTCACGTACTTCCAGAGAATGGAACCTACACACGCATCAAGCTGGTTGCTGATGTGTCTTTGGGAAAGACGGTTCAGAAGACTCAAAAGGACACGTCGGAGGTACAACGCAACTATGTGCGTGCTGCACACATTCAGCCCCATGGCCGCTTAATACTCGATGATCAGCCAATGTGGTTTACCCCTAATGAATTGAAACAATTAACTCTCGAAGAAGGTGACGTTCTGGTGGTTGAAGGCGGGGCCGGATATGGACGCTCCACGTATCTTCATGAGGATCTTCCCGAATGGGGGTTCCAGAACCATGTAATTAGGATTCGGCCTTTGGACGGTACGAATGGTCGATTCATCGACTACACGATTCGCGCACACTATGGCGCGGGGCTGATCGACATTTTGGCGGATGGTGCAACCATTCCAGGCTTATCTTCTGATAAAGCCCGCGAGCTGCCAATTCTTGACATCTCTAATGCCGAACAACGCCGTATCGCTGACGAGATTGACCGCGAAACCGCTGAGATCGACTCAATGCTGTCGGACATCACGAAGTTGCGGGACTTGCTTGCTGAGCGTCGCGCAGCGCTGATTTCTGCGGCGGTATCTGGCCAGATTGATATCCCTGTCTCCCCTACCCACAAGGACGAAGCTCATGCCTAAACGTGATATTATGCGCGAAGAGCGCCTGGAAGAGACCATCTGCGAGTCGCTGCAAGCCAGCGGCTGGATCTATGAGCCCGGGATGAAGGACACAGGCTGGAATCCGCGTCTTGGCCTGTTTCCTGCAGACGTGCTGCACTGGCTGGAGACCCAGTACCCCGAGGACTACGCCAAGGCCGTACCGCAAGACGCGACCGAAGCAACGCGGGAGAACGCGCAGAATTTACTGCTGGAATATGTCGCCAAGCGGCTAGAGTCCGCAACCCGTAAGGACGCCCAAACCGGGCGCATCCGCGGTGGTTTGTTGGGAACGCTGCGCGAGGGTTTTAAGTACGCGCAGACTAACGCGCGCTCAGCAACCTTTGGTCCCATGGTGGCATTCCCACCGGCGAACCCACTGAGCGTAACTGCAGCCAAGCGTGCGGAAGAGAACCGTCTGCGTATCATTCGCCAGGTGCATTTCGAGCCCGGCAGTAACAAGACGCTCGATCTCGTTGCTACGGTCAACGGAATTCCAGTCGCCACGTTCGAGCTAAAGACGGACAACACCCAATCCGTGGCCCAGGCAATGAACCAATATCGCAGCGAACAACGCAAACCTTCGCAAAAACGCCGGGTACTGCAGCCAGGCCGCGCGCTTGTCCACTTCGCAGTCTCGAATGACGAGGTCTACATGACCACAGTGCTCAAAGGCGAGAAAACTGACTTCCTTCCGTTTAACCAAGGTCATGACGGAGCAGGCGGTAACCCGCCAATTGCCGGTAAGTCCGCGACCTCCTACCTGTGGGAACAGGTATTGCAGCCTCGGCTGCTTCTGCGTATCTTGAGCGACTTCGCTGTGTGGGAGCCGGATTCTAAGTCCAAGCGCGGTACTCAAGGCAAGCTTATTTTCCCGCGTTTCCACCAGCTACGTGCGGTGGAGCGGGTGACAACCGACGTCGCCAAGCGCGGCGCAGGCGGCCGCTACCTAATCGAGCACTCCGCAGGCTCTGGCAAGACCAAGACAATTGCGTGGCTGGCCCATCGTTTGATTAGGCAGGTAGCCCAGGACGGCACCAAGACCTTTGATTCCGTCATCGTCGTTACTGACCGCACTGCGCTAGATACTAATATCCGTCAAGACATGCAGGCGCTCGCCGCTTCACGCGGCCTGGTGGTCTCCGTGGGTGAAAATTCCGGCTCGAAGTCACCCCAGCTGCAGCAAGCGTTGGTTGAGGGCGGCCACATCATTACCTGTACGTTGCAGACATTCCCGTATGTGCTCTCACTCCTTGATAGTGACCCGGATATTCAAGGACGTAACTGGTGTGTGATTGCCGATGAAGCTCACTCCTCACAAACCGGTTCCTCCGCCTCAGCGCTGCGTGAACTGCTGGCAGAAGTCGATGTGGATGAGACCGAGGAATTCACCGCCGATGACTTGCTTGAGCTGCGCCAGGAAGCAGTAGCTAATGCTTCCAATATGACATTCGTGGCGTTTACTGCCACCCCTAAGGGAAAGACCCTGCGCCTATTCGGTTCTCAGACCCCGGATGGCCACTACGTCGCCTTCGACACGTATCCCATGGGCCAAGCTATTGCCGAGAACTTCATCATGGACGTGCTCACCAACTACTCCACCTACACCATGTGGGCGGAAGTCCGCGATGAATTGGGCCGAACCGAGGAAGTAGACCAATCCGCCGCAGTCACGGACATGGTGCGCTTTGTCCGCCTGCATCCGACCTCCATTGCCCAAAAGGTAGAGGTGGTTGTAGAGCACTTCCGCCGCAATGTTGCCCACCACCTTGATGGCCAGGCCCGTGCCATGGTGGTGACCTCTTCGCGCAAGGCAGCGGTGCACTGGTCCCGCGAAATGAACCGCTACATCACCGCAAAGGGCTACGGGTTCCACTCGCTGGTGGCGTTCTCCGATTCCGTAAGCATGGAAGACGAGCCGGAACCAGTGACCGAGGTAAGTCTCAACGGCGAGTCCGACGTGGAACGCGCGTTTAAAGACGACGACCTGTCCTACCGCGTACTCATCGTGGCGAATAAGTTCCAAACCGGTTTCAACGAGCCGCGTCTGTGCGCGATGTACGTGGACAAGCACCTCTCTGGTGTGGCAACGGTACAAACTCTGTCTCGCTTGAACCGAATCTATCCGAAGAAGCCCGCTCCGATGGTGGTCGATTTCGTCAACGATCCCGAGCTCATTGAGGCTGATTTCAAGCGCTACTACCAAGGCGCTTCGATCGATACCGACGTTGACCCAAACTCACTGCACACGCTTGCCGACGAACTCGATACCGCCGGTTATTACGATCCCGACGAGATGAACAGGGTCGCCGAAGCCTACATGGCCGGCGAAGATTCGGAGAAATTACGCGGTGCCGCTGACGCCATCCTTAGCCGTTGGCGCGCCGACCGCAAGTCAACTGACAAGGACTCCGTCGAGCACGCCAAGGACTTCAAGGCTCACGTACTGAAGTATCGGCACGCCTATGAGTTCCTCTCGCAGATCATTGCTTACGCCGATGCCGACGTATCTCGCCGCGCCATGCTGTGCAGCGTTCTGGAGCCGAATCTGCACGTCACAGAGAACGTCGAGGACGAAGATTTCCTCACTGGTGTCACGTTGGCTGGCGTTGCCATTGCCCAAGGCGAAGTCGAGGAAGATCACCGGGTTTCCGATACTGAACCGGAGCCGCTCAAAGTACCGGAGTTCACAGTCCGCCTCGGCGAGCCCCAAAATCCGTTGCGCAGTGCCTTCGATGAAGCGGTTGAGAAGGTCAATGACCTATTTTCACTCGCCGGCGTCGACGTCGATAGCAGCGAAACCGGACAGATGATTGTTGCCGCATGGGGAACCCTCTCCAAGCAGCCGGTTGCGGTAAAGCTCGGCAAGGAAAATACCAAGCAGCAGCTAAAGCGCTCCAAGAAGTTCAAGACCGAAGCCACGCGTGCGATCTTTAGCGGCATTGAACAGCGCAAGCAGCGCGATGCTCTGGTATCCAGCGACCGCAACGTCCTCGAGAGCCTGGTCGAGGCCTTGGCTAACATCATGGCGTCGGCGAACGAAACTGGGCAGCTAGAAGAAGGCTAATAGAAGGAGTGGCCCTGCGGAAGTATCCAAGCGTGAACTTTCAGCCGGGCCGGTCGCCTTTCAAGCGTCAAAGCCAGTCTACTGATTCATCCCTCCGAAGACGTCGATGTTGCTGGAGGCTTCATCTATTTAAGCGATCCGCGCTCTGCAGCATCGTCCTGACCCGCAGCATTGCGTACTTGCAGAGCACCGACAAACCCCAAAGCTAGGAATGCGGACGCAGCAAGAAGGGAGTAGACATCGGCGTCAGTATGGTTGCTGGCAGTGCTACACCGTGCCGCCCCCGAGGCCGACGGAAAGAACCGCGAGATCTACCCAGCCTCGCCGAGTAACCGCTTCGTCCTTTTAAGTGTCAGCCTCACTCATCGTTGGATATTTGCTATTGCCGAGACTTCGCTTCTTTGGTCTCGCTAATGGCATTGCCAAGCGCTGCAATGAATGCAATTAGGCCCACCGTGATGAGAATGTGTCCAAGACCAGCGATACCAGAAATCATTGCAGAGGACTCCTCCCCTAGTACGGTCAGACATCCGTGCCAGATCATGACACCAACGGTAACGACCACACCGACGTTATAGAGCCAGAAGAACGCATTGAACTGACCTCGACTGCGCGACAGGCCGAAGACCTTCTCCAATACCAAAAAGATAAGACTCGTCATGAAACCGAGCGCTAGCAAGTGAGTGTGCGCCACGCTTAGCTGAGTGAACTCGCCCGCGGGGAAATCGTTGGCACGCGTGAATTCACGATAGAACACGCCAGCGCCCAAGCCCAACACGAGGTAGAAAATAGATGCCCAATACAAAGCTTTCATGGTCATTCTCCTTCCCAACCGCTGCCACGGCTGGATTAGCGATGGATCAAATACTCTAAGGACTCATCTTTTTACATTCATCCCCGTTTTGAATCACAGGGCTGGTTGAAGCTGCAATCAACCAGTCGGTTGACTGTTTGCTCAGACAGATAAAGATTCATCGCCTATTTCGGAAATGATTGAAGCCAAAATCCTCACTAACGCAACTGAATCATCAGCCAATCGAGTATTCTGGCTGTATGTCAGATCAACATAACCTCTACAATGGAAATCATCCCGCTCCAAACCAGGGATTCAATTTCAAAGGATTCGCCCGCGACGCCGCTGAGCGAGTAATCGCTAGACACGATCAAACCACCGACACTGGAGTTATCTGGAGCGCAACAGGAAAGCCCTTAACCCGCCTGGGAGCAGGCCGCTATTCACTTACGCAAGATTACTTGGTCGTCGAAAAGGGCATGGTATCTACCGACCGTCAGCAAATTCGCACTCACGAGATCTTTGACGTCGATGGTCGCCAGAGCATGGCCCAGAAAGCTAGGGATGTCGGCACTGTCACCCTTCACGCCAAACGAGCTAATGGCGAATTTGAAATTGTTGAGCTCGTGGACATCCCGAACTTCCGTCAGGCAGTGGAGATAATCAACGCCACAGCTGAAGATGCCCGCATCCGCATCCAACGACGAGCCAACGCACAAACTCTCACGCACGAAGGCCACCAACCCGTAGCTAGCGTTTCGAGTGCCCCGAGCAGCGATCTCAATGCAGAACTGTCGAAATTGGCGGAGCTAAAAGCAGCCGGCGTCCTCTCTGACGACGAATTTGCGGCCGCAAAGCGCAAAATTCTGGGCCTCTAATTCATTTACACTCATACCTCGAAATAACAATTTTAGCCCTACAACACAGGTCTCCGAGGTAATCTCGACCCCCATCCGGATGGAAGAACTTGCCGAAGGAACCAACTGGGTTCCGCATCTACGAGCAAGATTTTACGGTAGCAAGTTCCGACTAACCGCTAGATAACTGTTCGAAAGCAATTACGCTCCCTCCACGCGCAGACACTGCACTGCCTCGGCAGAACACGAAGTACTGCAGTGTCTAGTGGTAGCTCAACCTAATTTGAGGCCCACTCCTGAACCTTATTCGCATGTTCAACGAAGGCCGCTTCTGTTCTTTGCTCATGCAATTGAAGCCAAGCGTCCACGACATCATCTGGGTAAACGCCCGCCGCGCGCAATACCGCCGCAGTAAAAGGCACTGGAGCCAATCCAGATGCCGTAATCACTCCGCCATCAGAAACTGCGTCTTCTTCTTTGTAGCCGTCGATGTTGGCGTAGTTGGTTGAGGCAAGGAAACCTTGCGCGTTTGAAGTGTGTTTGCAGTGGTCAAGCACCCCAGCACGAGCAAAGGCCAAAGTTCCACCACAGATTGCTGCCAAGAGCACTCCGTTCTCATTTAAGACCCTGATCGTTTCCAGCAACTGTTCGTGGCCATTAAAGTATGTATCTGCCCCTGGCACCACCAACGCCGCAATATCAGTCCGATTCTGGACGTCCTGCAAAGTCAGACCTGGAACTACTTCGATTCCACCCTTGGAGCGAACGGCTTCTAGAGATTCGCCAACAAACAAAACCTTGAAGCGATCCGGCACTTGGGCCTCAGCTTCAGCTACTTGGGTTGTGAGGTAGGCATACTCCCAATCAGACATGGTTTCCGTCGCATAAATAGCAATGACCTTCATGGAACTCACAATACGCGGGCCTGCTGAATCACTACTAGACACGCGAACATTTCAATCAGCGTGACTCTTGCCTACTCAAACCGACCTGATACCTCGCCGTAAACTGGCCTCATGTCTGAAGTAACGAAGCACTACGCCGTAGACCTCACCCGCCTCGATACCGCCCAATACCGAGCTACCAATTCCGTGGGAGCCAGCATTGAATTTGGCAGCGGTGAGGGACTCCTCTCCCCTGTTGAACTCTTGCTAGCTGCGGTCGCGGGATGTTCCGCGGTGGATGTGGACGTTGTGACATCCCGGCGCGCGGAGCCGGAATCCTTCGACGTGCGCGTAGAGGGTGACCGCGTAAACGAGGATGGAGCATCGCGTCTGTCGGAGGTGCGAGTGGGCTTCGATCTATCGTTCCCGGATACACCCGAGGGCAACCAAGCGCGCAAGCTCGTGGACAACCTGATTCGCATCTCCCACGAGAAGGACTGCACGGTATCGCGCACGGTTGAGAATCCCACTCAAGTGACGTTTAGGAACGACTCGAAATAGTTTCCCGAAATAGAAGCGCGACATGCGGTTTCGCTCCGGGGATGACCCCAGACCCGCTGCTATGGTGCAATTGTTAACCACTGTGACAAATGTGATTACTGCAGGAGCTCAACATGTCACCTTCTTTCTCCCGTCGCGGCCTTTTTAAGGCTGGCGCTCTCGCCCTGACCGCAGGCGCACTCGGCGCTGCCGCACCGAGTGCAGCGGCGCTCGGACCGGTGCGCGGCACCATCATTGATTTCTCCGCCGGTGTACCTTCCCCGCAGGCAATTAAGAATGCCGGCCACATGGGCGCGATTCGCTACGTCTCCGACAAGCGCCCCGGCGCTGCCTGGATGACCGGCAAGCCGGTAACCCTCAAGGAGACTAAGGCCAATGCGGCAGCGGGTCTGCCCACTGCGTCGGTATACCAATTCGGCCGTGCGGAAACCGCCGATTGGAAGCAAGGCGCAGCAGGTGCGGCAGTACACGCACCGAAGGCGATTGCGCTACACAAGAAGGCAGGCGGCCCCACCAACCGCCCGATCTACATCGCCATCGACGATAACCCCACCCGCGAGCAGTACACCCGCCAAATTCGACCGTACCTGCAGGCATTCTCCAAGACGCTGGAGCTGGCCGGCTACCAGACGGGCATCTACGGCAATTACAGCACTATTGAGTGGGCGATCCAGGACGGCATCGGCAAGTACTTCTGGATGCATGACTGGGGTTCCAACGGCAAGATTCACCCGCGCACCACTATCCACCAGCTGCCGCACGGCAAGCAGCAGACCATTGGTGGCGTCATCGTTGACGTCAATGAGGTCTACGCCGAAGACTGGGGCCAGTGGACGCCAGGCAAGTCCGCGGCACCTGCACCGGCAAAGAAGCCGACCACCAAGAAGCCACAGCCAAAGCCACAGACCACAGCCCCGAGCGATGGCTCGTCCGATCTAGTCAATCAGCTAAGCTCGCAACTGCAGAGCACGCACCCAGAGCTACCAGAGCTGCCGCAGGTAACCGCAGATGGCATAACCTTTCACGGCAAGACGTTGAGCAATGATCAGATTCGCCAGCTGGCAAAGATCGTCGCAGAGACGGTTGCTAAGGCACGGTAGTAGTACTACTTCTTAGAGGGCTCGGAGCTTGTCTCCGAGCCCTTCTTTTTGTCTGCGGACTTCTTTTTGTCTGCGGACTTCTTTTTGGACGTGGTGGATTCGCTGGTGGGTTCCTTGGACGAGGTCTTGCCCTTCTTACTGGAGGAGGTAGTAGAGGTCTCCGAGGTGGAGGTCTCAATCGGTGGGACGTCCTCGCCGTCTTTGTACTTAAGGAAGCGCTCGGTGGCCTTGCCCAGATTCTTGCCGGTCACCTCGTCCTTGACGTAGTCGGTGAGGTCATCGGAGGAGCCATTGATTGAGGCAGCGGCTACGAAGTTCTCACCAAAGGAGACCGAGGAATTAATGGACTTATCATTGGACCAGCCCCACTTGCTGCCCACCACGTTAGAGAGCTTCGCGGTGCCGTAATCCTGGCGGTAGCCATCCTCAGAGATGGGATCGGCATGCGCCATGGCTACCAGCACTGGGTGGGTTTCATCGCGGTCAATGAGCTGCGAGATAAAGCTGGCGACGTCATACGTGGAGGTTTGCGAATAGCCCCATTGCTCGCCGGCTTTGGTGGATTCGAGGTTAAATTCATCGGCAATGGTGTCGATGGAATCCGGATACTTATCAAAAAGCTCCTCGGCGGATTTATCGGAGGAGCTAGCAATCATATCCAGCGCCTCATATTTATCCTCGTACTCGCCTTTTTCCATTACGTAGGTCGCAATATAGAGCTTGATGAGGCTTAGCGCTGGGCGAGGCTCGTGCTCAGAGGCAGAGCCCATGTGCATGCCATCGTGCAGGCGGATATAGGTAATTGAATGACCCTCATCGCCCTCCAGGAACTCATTGGTTTCCGGTGGGACGTCGCGGTTGATGTCTGGTGCGGCCGAGGGGGCGTCGGCAAGCGCGTCGCTTTCACGCTCGCTATTGCTGCACGCGGTGGTGGTCAAGGCGAGCATGCATACGGCCAAAGCGGCACCAGCCTTAACTGATGCCGCCTTGCGGGTCACAGACGTTCTAAGCACGTCCAACCACATTACCGGGTCTGTGCACTATCCAAGCAATTAATGCTGCACGGGTGCCTCCACGCCCACGCCAGTAAGGGAGCGAACTTCCATTTCTGCAGAAAGGTCCTCAAAGTTATCCGGCTTGGTCATGATGGACACCAACCAGCCAACGAAGAAGGACAGCGGAATGGAGACCAAGCCCGGCGAGGAAAGCGGAAAGATGGCCCAGTCCGCACCTGGGAACATGGAGCTCTCAGAACCAGAGACTGCCGGGGAGAAGAAGATGAGCACTAGGCAAGACACCACGCCGGTGTACATGGAGGCCACCGCACCTGCGGTGTTAAATCGGCGCCAGTACAGGGAGTACAGGATGGTCGGCAGGTTGGCAGATGCCGCAACTGCGAAGGCCAGGGAAACTAGGAAGGCTACGTTCTGGGTCATGGCCAGGATGCCCAAGATAATGGAAACAATACCTAGGACCACCACGGTGGCTTGGGAGACGCGGACCTGCTCGGCCTCGGTGGACTCACCATTGCGGATCACCGCGTGATAGATATCGTGCGCAATCGAAGCAGAGGCGGTAATGGCTAGGCCGGCAACCACGGCGAGCACGGTAGCGAAGGCCACAGCGGAAATGATCGCCATAAAGATGGACCCGCCAATTTCCAATGCGAGCAGCGGTGCCGCTGCATTGGCACCGCCTGGTGCGGCGAGAATGCGGTCCGGCCCGACCAGCGCGGCAGCACCATAGCCCAAGATGAGGGTCATCAGGTAGAAGGCACCGATGATGACGATCGCCCAGGTTACGGAGCGGCGCGCCTCGGTGGCGGTGGGCACGGTGTAAAAGCGCATCAGCACGTGCGGCAGGCCGCCCACGCCGAGCACCAGCGAAATACCCAGGGAGATAAAGTCCAGCTTGGTGGCAGTAGTGGCGCCATACTGCAGGCCAGGAGCCATGATGTCCTTGGCCTCGTAGCCCTTTTCCTTGATTTGTTCAGAAGCAGCGTGCATATCGATGGCGTTATTAAACAAGGTGCTAAATCCGCCGCGCAGGGCAATGAAGACCAAGAAACACATGATGACCACGCCGGCTACCAGGAGCACGGCCTTGATCATCTGCACGTAGGTGGTGCCTTTCATGCCGCCGACCAGGACGTAGACAATCATGAGCACGCCCACGATGCCCACGACGAGGGCTTGCCACTTGAACTCGTGGATATCCAGCAGCACGGCCACCAGGGAGCCGGCGCCGGCCATCTGTGCGATGAGATAGAAGAGCGTGATAAAGAGGGTGGCGATAGACGCCGCTACGCGCACAGGTTTCTGCTTCAGACGGAAGGACAGGACGTCGGCCATGGTAAAGCGGCCAACGTTACGCATAGGCTCGGCGACGAGCATGAGTGCTACCAGCCAGGCAACGAAGAAGCCCACCGAGTACAAAAAGCCGTCATAACCGTTGAGCGCGACAGCGCCGACAATTCCCAGGAAAGATGCGGCGGAGAGGTAGTCACCGGAAATGGCCAGGCCGTTCTGGCGGCCGGAAAAACTGCCACCGCCGGTATAGAAGTCCGAGGCTTGCTTCGTAGTCTTTCCGGCGCGCAGCACCACCGCCATGGTGACAAGGAGGAAGATACCGAAGATGGAGATATTTAGGATGGGATTGCCGGTGGAAGACTCAGCGGCAAGGGTGGCGGTAGTCATTAGTTGCCCTCCAATTCTTTACGGATGGCCGCCGATTTCGGCTCTATATTCTTATTGGCATACTTCACGTAAATCCACGTGATGATGAAGGTGGTGAGGAACTGCGCTAGGCCGAAGACCAGGCCGATATTCCATCCACCGCCAAGCTCGGTTGCCATGAAGTCAGGGGCGAACACAGCGGCGAGAACGTAGACCACGTACCACACAAAGAAGGCCACGGTCATGGGAAAGGTAAAACTCCGGTAGGTGCGGCGCAGCTCGCCAAACTTGGCGGAGTCGCGCATTGCGATGAACTCGCTACCGGTGGGTTCGCGGCGCGAGACAGGAGTTGCAGCTACGTTACTCATAGAGCATCGTCTCCTTGGATGAGAGGGGGCTTAGATCACACGAGATAGTGTGCTACTGATCACTATCCACGTTGATCTGTAAGTTACAGAACATTTTCTGCAAGGTTGTAAACTATGCCAAGAAAACCTTCCACTCCCCCACCCTTTCAACCCGATAGGCTTAGCTGAACTGGAGTAACATCATTAGCTAACTACCCCCGAAGGAAGAATTTTTTACCCCTTGTAAAGATTGTTAACAGCCACTTGGCAAAAGAAAAAGCCCCCGTGAGGGGGCTTAATCTGCGAGTGCGGTTACCCTTCGTTGCCAGGGAACTCCCTCGGGTCATTAAACATGCGGCCGAAGCCCTCCTGACCCTCCAGGGCATCGATGGCGGACACCTCTTCCGCCGTAAGCTCCAGCTCGGTGGCGGCGAGGTTTTCCTTCAGGCGCTCGGTGCGCGCGGACTTCGGAATGACGGACATGCCTTTAGACATCAGGTAGGCCAGAACAACCTGCCCCTCGGTTGCTTCGTGGTCAGCGGCAATATGCTCAATTTCCGGGTTGTTGAGGACTACACCGCGGGCCAGCGGAGCCCACGCCTCAGTAACGATGTCATTATCGTGGTGGAAGGCGCGCAGGCCGGACTGGGTAAAGCCCGGGTGAATCTCCACCTGGTTGAGCACCGGAGAAATACCGGTGGTGGAAATGAGGTCCTTGAGCACATCCTCGTAGAAATTGGCCACGCCGATGGACGCAATCTGACCCATGCCCTGCAGGCGAGCAATCGCCTCAAAGGTCTCGTTATACAGGCCACCCTGCGGCCACGGCCAGTGGATGAGGTAGAGGTCTAAGTAGTCCAGCTGCAGATCCTTTAGCGACTGCTGAAATGCCTCTTCTACCTTGTGCTCTCCCTGGTGGGAGTGCCAGACCTTGGAGGCAACAAAGAGCTCGTCGCGGGTAACATCGCCCGCATCCATCGCCTGTTTCAGCGCGGTGCCTACTGCCTCTTCGTTCTTATACAGCGTGGCGGTATCGAAGTGGCGGTACCCCAAGTCGATGGCTTCGCGGATAACGCGGATGCATTCATCGTCATACAGCTTGTAGGTACCTAGGCCCAGCTGGGGCATTTCGCGGTCATCATTGAAAGTTACGGTTGGCACAGACATGTCCTCCATTGTGCCGCAGTTTTTCTCACCGCGCCGGAAATGACGAAACCCCAGGGCGAACCTGGGGTTTAGCGCTACTAGTCGGCGCGGATGAGGTCAATAATAAAGACCAAGGTGCGGCCGGACAGCGGGTGCGCGCCACCGGCGGGGCCGTAGGCCTTTTCCGGCGGGATGATGAGCTTGCGGCGACCGCCCACCTTCATTCCCGGAATGCCTTCCTGCCAGCCGGCGATGAGACCGGTCAGCGGGAACTCGATGGACTGGCCACGGTCCCACGAGGAATCGAATTCTTGGTTGGTCTCGTATTCAGCGCCGACGTAGTGGACCTCCACTACGGCACCAGGCTGCGCCTCAGCACCATCACCAACGACGATGTCTTCTACAACAAGGTCCGTGGGCGCCGGGCCAGACTGGGCTTCAATAACAGGCTTATCCATGGGGATTATTCTCCTTGGGAAATCTAGTTTGTTCGTGCGGTCGCATTAAAAACCGAACCGAGCTGCACCTATTATAGGTGCTACCACCCGATTCGGCTTAATTAGGAAGACCGCGGAGCGCTTTAACGCTCGCTACGCGGGGTGACCTTACGCGAAGACTCGCCGGTGTAAATCTGGCGCGGACGGTTGATCTTGGTATTGATCTCCAGCTGCTCGCGGTACTGAGCAATCCAGCCCGGCAGGCGGCCGATGGCGAAGAGGACGGTAAAGAAGTCCGTCGGGAAGCCCATGGCGCGATAAATCAGGCCGGTGTAGAAGTCCACGTTCGGGTAAAGCTTGCGGGAGACAAAGTAGTCATCATTCAGCGCAATATCTTCCAGCTTCATAGCCAGATCCAGCATTGGGTCGCCGCCCAAGTGCTCGATAATCTCGTGTGCGGTGTCCTTCACAATCGCCGCACGCGGGTCGTAATTCTTGTACACGCGGTGGCCAAAGCCCATGAGGCGGACGCCCTTTTCCTTATTCTTCACGCGGTTCATGAAGTCGGTAGCGTCACCGTCGTGGTTATTCTGGATATCCTCCAGCATCTCCAAGACCGCCTGGTTTGCGCCGCCGTGCAGCGGACCGGACAGGGCGTTAATGCCGCCGGCGATGGAGACAAACATATTAGCCTGAGCGGAACCAATCATGCGCACGGTGGAGGTGGAGCAGTTCTGCTCATGATCGGCGTGCAGAATAAGCAGCTTATCCAAAGCCTTAGCTACAACCGGATCCACCTCGTACTCCTCGGTGGGGTAACCGAACATCATGCGCAGGAAGTTCTCGCGAGCGTTCAGGTTATTATCCGGGTACATATAGGGCTTGCCCTGAGAGGCGCGGTAGGCATAGGCGGCCAGCATTGGCACCTTAGCCAAGAGGCGGACGGTTGCCTTATCCAGCTGCTCTGGGTCTAGCGGATCAAGCTGATCTTGGTAGTAAGCGGAGAGAATATTAAGGGAGGAAGCCAGCACCGCCATCGGGTGCGCGTTGCGCGGGAAGATATTGAACGCGGCCTTGAAGTCCTCATCCAGCAAGGTGTGGTGGCGGATTTCGCGGTTGAAGTGGCTAAGCTCTTCCTCGTTTGGCAGATGACCCTTAATTAGCAGGTAAGAAACCTCATTGAAGGTGGCGTTTTCTGCAAGGTCCGCAATATCGTAACCGCGGTGGCGCAGGATGCCCTCTTCACCATTAATGAACGTGATCTTGGACTCGGTGGAACCGGTAGAGGTGTAGCCGGGGTCAAAGGTAACGAGCCCAGTTTCGTTACGGAGCTTGGAGATATCAAAGCCAGAGTCACCTTCGGTGGACTGCTTGATATCCATCTCGTACTCGCCGCCTGGGTACTGGAGCACTACCTTGTTGTCTTGAGAAGCCACGGACGTTCCTTTCTCTATGTGAGAGTCTTTATTAAGCACTAGCTTGAAGAAGCTAGCTAGATACCTCTTCACACTTTAGCAAACTTTGTGACGCCGCCTACAAGTTAACGCCTACTAAAATAACTGCCGTTCGACCGGAACTGTTCTACACTGTCACTTATGACCACACCAGAACTTAAGCTGCCCGCTAACCTCTTGCCTGCCGACGGTCGCTTTGGATGCGGCCCCTCCAAGGTTCGCCCCGCCCAGCTTGCGGCCATCAATCCTGCAGTTATGGGCACCTCGCACCGCAAACCTGCGGTCAAGAACCTCGTTGGCTCCGTGCGGGAAGGGTTAAGCGATCTCTTTTCCCTACCAGAAGGCTATGAGATCGTCTTATCCTTAGGCGGTGCCACCGCCTTTTGGGATGCGGCCGCATTCGGGCTCGTGGAACGCCAATCCGCCCACCTGACCTTTGGTGAATTTTCCACCAAGTTCGCCAAGGCCACCGCGGCAGCACCATGGCTAGACGCCCCCTCCATCGTGGAATCTCCAGTGGGTACAGCCCCAAACCCACGTGATCTATCTGCGGAAGCAGATGTCGCCGCTTGGGCACATAATGAGACTTCTACCGGCGCGATGGCGGAAATCGCCCGCCCCCACCCGCGCAATGATCAGCAGCTAGTGGTCGTGGATGCCACCTCCGGCGCGGGTGGCTTGCCGGTAAATATCTCCGATACGGACGTCTACTATTTCTCGCCGCAAAAGTGCTTTGCTTCCGATGGTGGCCTGTGGCTTGCCGCCATGTCCCCCGCCGCGCTGGAGCGGATTGAGAAGATTAACGCCTCTGAGCGCTACATCCCGCAATTCCTGAACCTGCAGACCGCAGTCGATAACTCGCGGAAGAACCAGACCTATAACACCCCCGCCATCGCCACCCTGCTCATGCTGGATAATCAGATTCAGTGGATGAATTCCAATGGCGGGCTCGACGGCATGGTTAAGCGCACCACGCAATCTTCCACCACGCTGTATGACTGGGCCGAATCCCGCCCAGAAGCCGCGCTCTTCGTCACAGATCCTGCATCCCGTTCGCTAGTGGTGGGCACCATCGACTTCGCAGACTCCGTGGATGCGGCAGCACTCGCCGCAACCTTGCGCGCAAACGGCATCCTGGATGTGGAACCGTACCGCAAGCTGGGCCGCAACCAACTGCGCATCGGCATGTTCCCGGCGATTGACCCGGCCGATATTGCCAAACTTACCCAGTGCATTGATTACGTCTTGGATGCGAAATAGCGCATCACCCCCAACATGCCCCGCCGCCTCGCAGGCTGCGGGGCATTTTCGCGTTATAGTTGAATGCATCACAGATTTGTACGCCGTCGATAGGCAAAAGGAGCGCCCTATTATGCGCGAGCTGTTCCCAGTTGACAGCGAGTCGACCGAAACCTCTTTGGTGCTGCGCACCGAAGACGGCGAAGAGTTTTTCCTCCCCGTTACCGATGAACTGCGTGAAGCCCTACTGGGCCAGCAGGAGGAAGCTCCCGCCGAAGAGCCGGCGGCCCCCGCCATCAGCCTTGCTCAACCCGCTAAACCAGCCAAGTCTGAACCGGCGGAAGAGGAAGCCCCCATCCGTCCGGCGGAAATCCAAAACCGCATCCGCGCCGGTGCCTCCGCAGCCGAGCTGGCGGAAGAAATGGGCGTCACCGAATCCCGCATAGAGCCCTTTGCCTACCCGGTCATGCTAGAGCGCAACCGCATCGCAGAAATTGCCAAACAGGCCCACCCAGTGCGCGAGGACGGCCCAGCCAAGCTCACCCTCTGGGAGGTGCTGGCCTCTGCCTTCGCCGCCCGCGGCCACTCGCTGTCCGAGTCCACTTGGGATGCCTATCGCCACCAAGGCGAGGCTTGGATCGTGCGCGTGACCTGGAAGGCCGGGCTCTCTGAAAACGAGGCCGAGTGGTACTTCAAGCAGTCCATGTCCTCCCCCGCCACGGTCGAGGCCCGCAACTCGGTGGCCGCAGATCTTACGGACCCAGACTTTGTACAGCCGGTGCGTTCGCTGACCTCGCTGGGCAGCGGCCGCTACGACGAAGCGATCGACGGCGAGCAGCCTAGCAACGTCACCGACCTCACCGCGCCGACCACCCAGCCGGAAGAACCGGAGGAAGAAGAATTCCTGCAGAACCCTTCCGCCGAGGAAAAGCCCACCAAGCGCCGTCGCAAGGCCGTTACCCCGCATTGGGAGGACGTGCTACTTGGCGTTCGCTCGAATACCAAACGCCCTAGGGACTAACCGTGGACATCCCTCACGCAGTACTCACTCTCTGGTACATCTCTAAGCCCAATGCGGAAGAGGTGTTGAAAACCGAGCCCAAGGCAGACCGCGGCTTTGGGCGGAAGTTTCTCGCCCAGCTAGATCCCACTTTCCCGGTCACACCGATTGGGCAATTCCCGCTCAACCGCTCCGCGCAAACGGATCCGAACGAGTACTATATTGGCGGCTACCCCGGCATCACCGTGGTGCAAACGGTGTGTGAAGGCGAGTCTGTCCTCCTCTCTCAGCTGCCGGACACGCTGCTCAACGCGGTTCCCGCCCAGCGGGTTATCGCGCTGGCAAGTAACGAGAAGGACGGCTACGCCGGCTTTGCGCTCTGGGAGGGCGGCGAACTCAAGCGCTGCCTCTGCGCTACCCGCGAGCACCTTTATGAGGACACCGGCCTGCCCGAACCATTCGAGGCTCCTTATTGGGCGGGCGAAAAATATGAGCCCCTCGGCGGCATTTCCCTTCCCTTCGAGCCGCAGGGAATCATGCGGGCGGCACAGGAATACTGGCTTGGCATTGAGGTTGGGCACGATGGCCCTGATCTCGACGTCGTGGGATACGCGGTAGACGGCCGCCCAGAGCCGAAAATCGACCCGCCGAAGCCCAAGCGGACCGTAGGCGAGCTAGCAGCGCAGTCAGCCAATAAGTTGGGGCTCAACGATTACGACGACTACGAAGATCATAACGCCGAGCCGGAATCTACTGGCGAAGAGATCATCTCCACCGCCAAGCACTTAGGTTCGCTCATTGGAAACTGGAGCGCTCAGACATTCAGGTCACTCAAGGAGCGTTGGCGCTCATAAAAAGCGATGGCGGCGGCAGTTGCCACGTTTAGTGAATCCGTACCAGGGGCCATCGGTATGCGTGCGCGCACATCGGTGGCCTTCATTGCGTGTTCGGTAAGGCCAGGCCCTTCCGCGCCAACGAGCATGGCTACCTTATCCAGGCCATGCATGGCCTGGGCCAAGTGCACCGCCTGGGGGTTGGGGGTTAAGGAAATGAGGGTAAAGGAGGCGTCGGCAAGCGCCTGCAAGGAACGCTGCCACGTAGTAAACCCGCCCTCTAGATGGGCAAACGGCAAGCGCAGCACGTGCCCCATAGACACTCGCACTGAGCGCCGATAGAGCGGATCCGCCGCCCCTGATCCCAGCAGTACCGCATCCACGCCCATGCCGGCAGCGTGGCGGAAGATGGCGCCAATATTCTCGTGATCGCCTACACCCTCGAGCACGGCGATGGTCTTGGCGGATCCCACAATCTCGCTCACCTCCGGCCCCGGCGCGCGATCCGCGGCGGCAACAAGCCCGCGGTGCATATCGAAGCCGGCAACCTCCGCCAGGGTCTCCCGGGAAACCTGGTAGATGGGGCATTCTGGCTCGCCGTACTCGGAAATATAGGCCTCCAGCTTATTTGGAAAACCCACCAGACAACGCATGGGAAACCGGGATTCAGCCAGCCGGGAGACCACCAGCGGGCCCTCTGCAATGACGAGACCCTCGCCGGATTTATCGGATTTGTTGAGGTTCCGAATATCGTCCAGGCGAGGGTCTGCGGGGTCAGTAATCAGCATGCCCTTAGGCTAGCCGATGGCATTGGAAATCGGATCCATGCCAAAGAAAATCACGAAGAGGCCAGCCAAGAGCCACATGATCCAGTGCACGTCCTTGGCCTTACCGGCGAAGGTGGACATGAGCGCGAAGGAGATGAAGCCCACGCCGATGCCGTTGGCAATGGAATAGGTAAACGGCATGGTCACAATGGTGAGGAAGGCGGGGATGGCGATCTCCATCTTGGTCCAGCGGATCTCCGTCAGCTGCGCGGCCATCATCACGCCGACGATGACAAGTACCGGGGAGGCGGCCTCGATGGGCACGATCTCATAGAGCGGCGTCAAAAACATCGCGGCGAGGAAGAGCACACCGGTCATGAGGTTGGCCAGGCCGGTGCGGGCGCCGTCGGCAATGCCGGCGGAGGAATCCGCAAAGACGGTATTAGAAGAAGCAGAGCTCAGGCCACCGGCCACTGCACCAAAGCCTTCTACGACGAGGGCCTTCTTCATATCGGGGAGGTTGCCGTCGGCGTCGACAAGCTTGCCTTGCTTGCCCAAGCCGGTCATGGTGCCCATCGCATCAAAGAAGTTGGTAAGAAGCAGGGTAAAAATCAGCAGAACCGTGGAGACCACGCCGATCTTGGTGAAGGCGCCCACTAGGTTCACATCGCCCACGATGGACAGATCCGGTATACCTCCCAGCGCCTCCGGCTTCACGGGCGCGGCCATGCCCCAATCCTCGGAGCCGGTAAACGCCTGCACGATGAACGCGATGACGGTGGTAAGGACGATGGCGATAAATAGCCCACCCGGCACGTTACGGATGACCATGAAGGAACAGATAATAAGGCCAATGACAAAGACCAGCGCCGGCCAGGTAGAAATCGAACCATTTATGCCCAACGCCACCGGTACGGTGGTATTCGCAGCGTCCGGCACACGGGTGACAAAGCCGCCGTCCACAAGGCCGATCATGGCGATGAACATGCCGATGCCCACGCCCATGGCCGCCTTCATGGACTGCGGGATAGCATCAAAGACGGCGGTGCGGAAACCGGAAATGGCCAGCAGGACAATGATGATGCCCTCGATAACCACCAAGCCCATCGATTCCTGCCAGGTCAGCCCACTGGTGGCGACCATGCTCACGCCTACAAAGGTATTCATGCCTAAGCCTGCGGCCATGGCGAAGGGGTACTTGGCAATCGCGCCGAAGAGAATCGACATTACGCCCGCGACCAGTGCGGTGGCGGCGGCCACCTGCGGCACGCCCAGCGCGTAACCGTTAGCATCCTCGGTGGTGCCGAGGATAAGCGGGTTCAAGAGAATGATATAAGCCATGGCGAAGAACGAGACCGTTCCCGCGCGTAGCTCGGTTCCAATGGAGGAACCACGTTCAGAGATATGGAAGTAGCGATCGAGAGTGGCTTTCAACGCCTGCGCCTTTCACGTACAGCGAGTCTTACGCCATAAGTGTGCTGCCTTAATCCTCGAAATCAAAATCCTGGAAGATGGGTTTTTCATCATCGAAGGCAACTTCGGGGTTCTTTTCTTCCCGCACCCGTGTCTGGGAATGCGCGCCACAACCATAACGCGAGTGCACTACCCGTCCGTCCGCGGAATACTCATTGGCACAAACGCCGTAGTTTTCCATCAGCTCTACATAAAACCCACAGGTGCGGCATTGCAGGCGCGCCTTGGCCGCCATATCCGTATTCGGGCCACGCTCGGTGCGCCAGCGCTTCTTGGCGTCGTCCAAGCCGGACTTGGAAATTTTGTCGCCGTCTAGGCGGGAATCATCTACGGCCGGTGGCATGAGGTCGCCCGGCCCAAGGTCGCCCGGCCGCACGCGATCCTCATAGGGCACCCATTCCGGCGGCTGCAGAGCCTCCCCGCCCGGCACCAGCACCACCTCGTTCACAGTGACGTAGCGCGAGCCCTCCGCGCATGCGAGCACCGCCTGCCATTCCCAACCGGGGTAGCCGGGCATTTCTGCTTCAAATCGGTGGGTAGCAACGTTTCGGCCCATCCCGGCAACGCCGATATGCTTGCCGACGCCCCCTTCCCCCACCTCTTCCAACGCCTCACGCGCAATGCACACGGCGCGGGAATCGATCAACGGATTTGCTTTTCGCTTACTCACGCCCCTCATTATTCATTATGCGGCGCACGCGGTGGTACATATGGTGCATGTCGTTTCTTTCCCGCGCCGCCTGCATTCTCTTGCCCTGCACCCTCGTTGCCTGTTCCTCTGCTCCTGCGGAACCCGAAGTAGAGCACCTCTCCGTTGAAGTCCTAGGCACCGCTTCCCTACCGCCCGGTTCCTTTACCCAAGGTCTCGAAAGCGATGCGGACGGAAACCTCCTCCTTGGCACTGGCCAATGGGGCGAATCCCGCCTGGAGCGTTTCTCCCCCGAAACCGGCGAAACCTTAGCCGAAACCCGCCTGGATAACCGCTATTTCGGCGAGGGCATCACTCAAACCGGAGATTCAATCTGGCAGCTAACCTGGAAGTCCGGCCAGGCCCTGAAATACAACCACAACCTGCACCAGGTCGATACCGCCACCTACACCGGTGAAGGATGGGGCCTGTGTAATAACGACGAAGAACTCCTCATGTCCAATGGCTCCGCTACCCTGCGCCACATGGATCCGAAGACTTTTGCGGAGCGCTCCACGACCGACGTCACCCTAGAGGGAAAACCGCTTGAAGACATCAACGAGCTGGAGTGCGTGGGCGATTCCGTCTATGCCAACGTGTGGATGGATGACAATATCTATCGCATCGATCCTTCCACCGGCCGCGTGACCGCCGTGATCTCCACCGACGCGATTGATAAGTCCCGCTATACCAACCCAGATGACGTGCTCAACGGCATCGCCCACATCAAAGACGATGAGTTCTGGCTTACCGGCAAGCGGTGGGAAGAACTCTTCCACGTTCGAGTAAGGTAAAGGCCCATGGCAACCCGTAAGGAAGCAAGGAAAAAGTCTCTGCTGCAGATCTTGGCCCTCATCGTGGTCGTGGCGGTCATCGTCGCCGCCGTAGTAATCTTCCAAAACTGGTGGAACCAGCGCCCGGGTCCCGATCCCCGCGACATCAAGGTCACCGCCTCCGTGGGCGATAATTCCATCGACGTCGCCCCGTACATTGCATGCGAGCCCGGCACCGAATGCCCGGAAGGCGAGGTCCCGAATCTCACCGTGGGGGATGATGACACCCTCAAACTGGAGATCCCCGAAGAAATCTCCGACCACGAGTGGAAGATTCTTTCCATCTACGATGACCCCGCCGCCAATGATGAAACCGCACACGGCGCGAACGAGACTACTGAAGTATCAATCCCCGGCTCGGTAGAGCCCATCAAGGCCTCCACCGGCAAGCGCCCCCGCCTCAAGGTGGTAGAGATTTCCTCCATGATGATCGGCACCGATGACAACGGTGACGAAACCCCCTTGGCCACCGTGTGGTCGCTCACCACGATGACCGATAAAGAACGAGAAGCCTCCGCGGAGGAATCCACGAAGGCTTCTGATTAGCTATCCAAATCCTTCGCAATTGCGCGGAGGATTTCTGCTACCTGGCGCCCAGTCTTGCGCTCTGGGTAGCGGCCGGAATTGAGTACCGGCTGAATCTGTGACTCCAGCAAGGTCATCACATCGGAGACCATGCTGCCGAGCTCTTCCGGCTTGCGAGCCGGCGTACGACGACGCGGCTTGTCCAGCACCTTAACCCGCAGCGCCTGCGGCCCGCGGCGGCCAGCCGCGAAATCGAAATCGATGCGCTGGCCCGGGAATAGTTCCTCTACTCCCTTGGGCAACACGTTGCGGCCAACGTAGACGTCTTCATCGCCCGGGTTGCTGACGAAACCGAAACCTTTCTCGGCGTCATACCACTTGACTTTGCCAATAGGCATAGGTACCCACCTCTTCTCTAGGGGAAAATCTTCATTTTAGCCGCCTGGTCAAAACAACAGAAGTTGCGCACACCAGCGCGACACACGCCCATTACATGACACAGATCACAGCTTGACACTCACCTGCGCAAACACCCCTCAACTAACCACATTTGCCACAATTCTTTCCCATTTAGTGCCCATAACGTGACACTTTCGTTATAAACCACTACTCTGTCCTCCAGACACTTAAGAGCCGTTAAGAAAGTTGCCCTCGCCCGCCCTTTCTTTTTGGTACATAATTTTTGCACTTAATGCGGGCACACAGAGAGGACTAACTACATGGGACGCCACTCCGCTAAGAACCGTATGGCCGCTAAGTTCACCGCCGGCACCGTTGCCTTCGGCGCCGCTGCTGCCATCATGGCACCGACCGCTTCCGCTGCCCCGAATTCCGACTGGGACCGCTTGGCACAGTGTGAGGCTGGCGGCAACTGGCACATCAACACCGGCAACGGCTACCACGGTGGACTGCAGTTCAACCCGCAGACCTGGCAGGCTAATGGTGGCGGCGAGTTCGCCGCTACCGCTGACCAGGCTTCCCGCGAGCAGCAGATTGTCGTTGCTGAGCGCGTGCTCGCATCCCAGGGCTGGGGCGCATGGCCAGCTTGCTCCGCTTCCCTTGGCCTGAACTCCGCTCCTACCCAGCGCACCGCTCCGTCCGCTGCACCTAAGGCCCCGGCCCAGGCACCGGCTCCGGTTAAGCAGGCTGCTGCCCAGAAGTCCGACGAGCTGGCCGTTGATGTCCTGTACAACACCATCAAGAACGCTGCTAACTCCTACAGCTTGGCTCTGCCCCCGCAGTTCACCGAGCTGTACAAGGCTAACCGCCACGACTTCAACAACTTCTACTCTGCCAACCGCAACGTCATCGACCCAATTGCGCAGATGATTGAGAACATCACCCGCTAAGACACAGCGTTCAAAGGCCCCTTGCATGTGCAAGGGGCCTTTTCTACTTGAGGGAGAGCTACATACAAAACTTCCCCGCACCGAGGCGGGGAAACACTCTAGCGGTTGATGCGAGTATAAGGGTGAACGTAGTTCAGCTTCTCTGCTGGCATTGGCAAGATCAGATCATCGCCGTAGGGACTGGATGCACCAGCAAAAGGCGCAGAGATTTCCGTAATTGCGTGCTCGCGATTTTCGTTCTTCGGCCAAGCCGGGGAAACGTGACCCTTCTTCTCATTCGACATAGTCTTTATTATTTCAAACCTCGCGCAAAAACGTAACTCAAACGATAACTAAACTTGGGTGGCATCATGTCTCAGTCTTCCCATCTTCCGCATTTCCGCACGTGGCTCGCCTCCCTTGACGAAGAAGAGCTGGCGACAATCCTCCGCAACCGGCCGGATGTGCTCAATCCGCTACCCCCGAGCATCGCCGCGCTCGCTACCCGCCTGCTACTGCGCACTTCTATCGCGCGGGCGCTCATGAACTGCACTGCACGGCAGCTTGCGGAAATTGAAGACATCGCGCGCCGCGGAGGGGAACTCGAAGAAGTAGAAGACCTTAATCCGGATATCACCCGCCAGCTCAAGGAGCGCGGCCTGGCCTACGGCAACGTCCTCATTCCGCCGGAGGTCATGCCTGCCCTGCCCACGGGCTGGTCCCTCCTCGAGCAGGTCCGAGTCAGCCCCGAAGACATCTCTCAGCTGCCAGCCGAAGAGCGGAAGGTCCTCGAGACCCTTTCCCGCTCCAATGGCCTCGGCACCACGCGGGATGCGGCCATCGATGCGGATCCGGCCCGGCCGATTCCGCGGCTCATCGCCAAGCAGCTGCTGCAACGCGTAGACGCAACCACCGTCCGCCTGCCACGCGCCGTGCACCTTGCGCTTAACGGAAAGTCCACCGCCCCGATCCCAGTAGAGGGAATCACCGAATCCCCCGCCCCGGATTCCAAGGCCGATGATGCCGGCACCGCCGCCGGATTATCCGCCGTGCGAGGCATGCAGCGTGTCATTGATTCCCTTGGCGCACGGCCGATTGAACTCCTCAAGGACAAGACGGTGGGCGTTCGCCAGCTCACCAATTTGAGCAAAGCCCTCAACATCAACGAAGGAGAGCTGCGCCGCCTCATTGAACTCGGCATGAGCGCCCGTCTGCTCAACCGCGGCGAACCGAAAAACATGGAGGGCAATTTCCTCACCCCCACGGAGCTCTCCCAGGACTGGCTCGATGCGAACCTCGCAGAAAAGTGGCAGCTCCTGCTCGAGGCGTGGACTATCTCCACATGGACTAAGGAGGGGCGTACGCTGGCGCACACCAATGACCGGCTGCCGGGATTCCGGGATAAGGTCCTGGAGGTCTACCTGCGCGGGGCGAAACCTACCTTCGAGGAGGCCCTGCGCTTCCACTTCCCGCTCTTCGCCACACATACCTCGGATGAGACCATCGCCGATCTCCGCGCGGAAGCCGAGTGGATCGGTGCCATCGCCTTGGAGCGCCCCACTAGCATACTAATCGAGGGCCCCGAGGCAGCCGCCCGGCTCACCCCAGACACCGTCAACTATTTCCTCATCCAGGCTGATATGACCGTATTGGTTCCCGGCCCGCTCGATCCAGTAACCCACCAAAGGCTCGAATCCGTAGCCGATCTCGAATCCCCCGGCCTGGCCAGCGTCTATCGCATCTCGGACGCTTCCCTGCGCCGCGGACTCGATCGTGGCATGACGGGAGAGGAAATACACGCTTTCTTCGCCGACCACGGAGAAGTACCGCAGACGCTGGAGTTCCATATCGGGGACGTCGCCAAGCGCCATGGCACCCTGCGCTCTGGGCCGGCGCTGTCCTACCTGCGCAGCGAGGATCCGGCTCTCCTCCAGATTGCGCTCAAGGCTGCGCCTTTGCGCCTGCTCGCGCCCACCGTCGCGGTTTCTCAATTACCCGTGCACGACCTACTGGAGCGCCTGCGCGAGCACGGACTTTCCCCTGCCGCAGAGGACGAAAACGGCGCCAGCCTTACCGTCGCACCCGAACCAGCCACCCTGCCGACCCCCACCGCGCGACGGGCCACCGCTTTGCCGGATATTGCGAAGGCCATGCGCAACCTGCGTGATGACACCGCCCCTACTACTCCCAGCCTCGATATAGTCCACGCAGCCGCGCGCACTGCCCGACCGATCATGATTGGCTATGCGGATAAAAACGGCAACGAAAAGAAGCGCACCGTCACCCCGCTGACCGTCGCGGGTGGGCAGATCGACGCCCGTGCGGCCGATGGCTCTACCATCCGGTTTCCCTTGCACCGAATCACCTCCGTTACGCTGGAGCCATGAATGGACCATTGATTGTGCAGTCGGATAAGACCGTCCTGCTCGAGGTGGATCACGCACAAGCCGCCGAGGCCCGCGCCGCGCTCGCTCCTTTTGCGGAGCTGGAGCGCGCCCCCGAGCACGTGCACACCTACCGCATCACCCCACTTGCGCTGTGGAATGCCCGCGCGGCCGGACACGACGCTGAGCAGGTCGTCGACGTCCTGGAAAACTACTCCCGCTTTCCAGTCCCCCAAGCCCTGCTTATCGACGTCGCCGAAACCATGTCCCGCTACGGCCGCGTCCGCCTCCACGCTCACCCGGCCCATGGCCTCATCATCGAGTCCGATGAGCCGCCCATCCTGGAAGAACTCTCCCGCGGCGCTACCGGAAAACTCCTCGGCGCGCGCATCGACGCGAATTCCATCGCCGTCCCTCCCTCGGAGCGCGGCCGCCTCAAGCAGGCCCTGCTCAAGGCAGGCTGGCCGGCCGAGGATCTCGCCGGCTACGTCGATGGCGAGTCCCATCCAATCGCCCTCAATCACGACGGCTGGCAGCTGCGTGATTATCAGCAGTACGCCACCGAGGCCTTTTGGTCCGGCGGCTCCGGCGTCGTCGTACTGCCGTGCGGCGCTGGCAAAACCATCGTCGGCGCGGCTGCGATGGCCAAGGCGGAATCCACCACGCTCATCCTGGTCACCAATACCGTCGCCGGCCGACAGTGGCGCGACGAGCTCCTGCGCCGCACCACCCTGACCGAAAACGAAATAGGCGAATACTCCGGCGAAAAGAAGGAAATCAAGCCGATCACCATCGCTACCTACCAGGTAGTCACACGCAAAACGAAGGGCGAATACCGGGCCCTCGAGCTCTTCGATTCCCGCGATTGGGGCCTCATCATCTACGACGAGGTCCACCTCCTTCCCGCCCCAGTGTTCCGCATGACATCGGACCTGCAATCGCGGCGTCGACTAGGGCTTACCGCTACCCTCGTGCGCGAGGACGGCCGAGAGGGTGACGTCTTCTCCCTCATCGGTCCGAAGCGTTACGACGCCCCGTGGAAAGAGCTCGAGATGGCCGGCTATATCGCCACCGCCGAATGCATCGAGGTCCGTGTGGACATGGACGCAGAGGAACGCATGCTGTACGCCACCGCCCAACCTCGCGACCGTTACCGCATCGCCGCCCAAGCCGCCGCCAAGCTCCATGCAGTAGACAAGATTCTGGCCCGGCACCCACAGCAGACGCTCATCATCGGCGGTTACGTCGACCAGCTCAAGGAGCTTGGCGCGCATCTCGACGCCCCCGTTATCGACGGCTCCACCTCCACCGCCAAACGCGAGCGCCTCTTCCAACAATTCCGGGACGGCACGCTCCCTGTACTCGTCGTGTCCAAGGTGGCCAATTTCTCCATCGATCTTCCCGAGGCCGCCTTGGCCATCCAGGTCTCCGGCACCTTCGGCTCCCGCCAAGAAGAGGCTCAACGCCTCGGCCGACTACTCCGCCCGAAGGAAGAAGAGGCTCTCTTTTACTCGCTGGTCACCCGCGATAGCCTCGACGCGGACTACGCCGTGCACCGCCAACGCTTCCTCGCCGAGCAGGGATATGCCTACCGGCTTATCGACGCACTAGACTTAGAACAATGAAAATCTTCAAGTTCGACGTAGACGAGTCCTTTGCCAAGGCCAATAACGAGCTCTTGCGCGATTCCAACCGCCTTCGCATCTCCGGCCTCGTGCTGGGCATCCTGCTCATCATCGGCGGCGCGGCCATCTGGTGGGGATTTTCCTGGGGAATTACCATCGGCCTCGGTATGATTCTATTCGGAATCATGGTGGCTATCGTCGGCTTCGCAGCCGCACGTAAAGTTGGCACCGCCCAACAGCTCTATGACTCCTATCCCCTTGCTCCGGCCGTCATCGCTGAGGTCAACGAACGCGACATGGTCCTCCTAGCCTTGGTCAATACCAACGTGGATCCTTCCTTGCCTCCCCGCTGGGCCGCTTGCCTGCGCACCGTGACCGCTATTCCCGGCACTCAGCGCACCGTAGGCACCAAGGTTCCCGTCGCCGCTGTTTCCGGCCGCGCGGATAACAACCACTGGCAGCAAATCACCCCGATGCCTATCGCCTGGGGCACCCCCGACGCCGAAACCGTCACCATCGCCCGAAAGTCCATCCCCCAGGAGGAATGGCAGCGCCTCGAGCGCGCCCGCAAGCGCCTTTCCGACGTGAAGGCCACGAAGTTCGACCTCCTCGTACTCTAAAGCACCATAAGGCTATTTGGTTCACTACCACGTGCTCATGAGAAATAACCGATGCTCCACTTCCATGAGATCTCACCCATTAGCCTGAATAAAGCCCCATCTCCTGCCAAGGACAGCGCGAACGCGCAATGCACTCGGATACTCGGTTTAGGGCATGCTTTGTAGCTCGGTAGCCCTCGAAAAGAGACCGAGTAAAGCACTGAACATGCAGCCATACCTGCGCGATCAAACCGCGGGCTCCGGCCTACTCCCTAGCCCTCCTTTCTTTTTGTTCGTTGTTGTTGGTGTGTGAGGTATTGGGCCCAGGTGTGGTTCCAGTGGGTTTGGTGTGTGGCTAGTGGGCCGGTGGGGTGGTCTAGTTGGTAGGTGCCGTCGTGGTGGAGCCAGGCGATGGTGCCGGTGATGGGGTCGAGGATGTAGCAGATTCTGCGGTCGGTTTTGATGTTGTGGTGGTGTTGGCAGAGGTTGACTAAATTGTCCGGGCTGGTGGGCCCGCCGAGGTGGTATTCGATGCGGTGGTCGAGTTGGCACCTAGTGGCGGGGACGGTGCAGCCAGGCCAACGGCAGGTAGCGTCTCTGCCTTGGGTGAAGGCGCGGATATCGGTGCTGGGGGTGTAGGAGTCTACCTCGTCGGCTTTA
>JALXWS010000002.1 GCA_025144025.1 Corynebacterium sp. p3-SID1241
AATCTGTGCGGCGGTATGCATGCGGGCTTAGAGCGCCGCCTCGCCGCGCTCGCCGGTGCGCACACGAATGGCATCTTCAACCGGGGTTACCCACAGCTTGCCATCGCCGATCTTGCCCGTGTAGGCAGCATCCACAATGGCATTAATGATGTCTTCGACGTGGTCATCGGCCCCAACAATCTCCAGCTTCACCTTGGGCACAAAGTCGGTGGCGTATTCTGCCCCTCGGTATACCTCGCTGTGTCCACGCTGCTGCCCAAAGCCCTGGCTTTCAGTAACAGTGAGGCCGCGTACTTCCTGCTGCTCCAAAGCCTGGCGGATTTCCGGCAGGGTGAAGGGCTTAACGATGGCCGTGATGAGTTTCATTGTTACTCCTTGCTAACTCTTCGGGGCGGGTCTACAGGCACCGAATAACGTGCACCCATTCTAGCCCGAGCACAGCAATTGCTGTGCAACTTTTTCCACATTGCGTATTCAGAGCGCTGGTGGGTTCAGAAGACCTCCTGTGCAACCAGAAAAGCGGCGAGCTGTTCTGTCTTCCCCGCAGCCACGCGCAGGAACAGAAACGGCTCGCCACCAGAAGGGGCTGGAGAGGACTAGATATCGTCTTCCTCTGCGTGCACGGTCTGAATTTCCCTATTGTTGTGTTTGGCGTGTTTGACGTCGGTGACGGTTACGCCGTAGATGGAACGGCCCAGATAAAAGGACCCTACCGAGCCGATGATCCATACGCCGAAGCAGGCGATCAGTGCCTGGATGAGCAGCCACAGGGAAAAGCCATCGCGGCCAAAGTCCACGACTAACTTGGCCACGATAATCAGCGGTACCGCAAGTCCCACAGTGGGGCCCAGCAAGTTAGCACGGGTCAAGGCATCCGGCGCGCGCCAGAGGGAGACCACCGTAGCGACCACCAAGAGGGTAGCGATGATAAGCAGGACCGAGGCGATAATTTCAGAAATGGCCATAGTTTATCGCCTGCCCTTCGAAATAATGCGGGCCATCGATAGCGTCGGTAGCACACCGGCGGCAATGGCACCAAGGAGTGCAATGTAATACGCCATCGGGGCGTTATTGGTCATCGACCACGCTAAATACATGCAGATCATGCCGTAGAAAACTATATCCGAGGTAATGGCGCGGGTGAGCTCATCGCGCGTACGAAGCGCTAGCAGCACGCCACACCACGTGGCGATGCCAATGATGAATACGCATACAAATACGACCCAGCCGAATGGGGACAATGTGGCAAAGTCAATCATCGCTCGGTCTCCTTTCTGCGTTGTACGTTGCGGGCTCGGCGCTTTGGCTTTTCGACGTCCGCCTGGCTTTCTGAAAGCGGAGTGTCCTCCGCCCGCGCCAAGTCAGGCGAGCGCATATAGCGTCCCACAGACTCGAGCGGATACTCGTAGAAAGCCTCATCCAATTCTGCAGTCTCCCCTTGGCCCGGCACGCCATAATCGATGTCCTTAACCCGCGGGGCGAGGCGCTGTTCCATCTCAGCCAGATCAGCCACGATTCCCGCCGGGTCGGATCCTTGGACGGCCTGTACCAGCACGATACGCGGCAGTCCTTGGCGGGGCGGTTCACGCAAACCGAGCGAGAGCGTGCCCGGGGTTGCGGTAATGGAAGACGTAAACCAGAAGATTTCCCAGGCGCTAGTCACGCGCAGGGGGTAGCGAATAATAACCGGATTGTATTCGTTATCCGGTTTGAAGGCCGCCAGTGCCAAGCTAATGCCGGCTACGAAAATCTCCTTGATGAGCCACAATGCATACACAATTGCGTTCATTTAACGGCCCTCCTGGATTTCATCGATATTGGGAACGGCAATCGGCTCATCTCCCAAGACGGTTTCAGTATATGCGTTAGTGTCCAGCAGCTGCTCCGCTGCGGCATCCACAACATCGAGGACGATGCCGGAGAAGATGAACATGCACAGCGAACCAAGGATGAGAGCCGCGGATGGGGCCATGAGCTTTTTGCGGATGACCAATTCATCTGGGACCTTGTCCTCCGGCAGACCCTTGCCCCAGAAGACCTTGCGCCACACGCGCAGCATGGCCAAGAAGGCAGCGAAGGAAGCGATGATGATTGCCGCGATGGCAATCCAAGCCCAAGCACCGCCCACGCGGGCGATCTCGAAGACAATCATCAACTTGCCCCACATTCCCGAGAACGGTGGGAAGCCCACGACGGAGAATGCACCGGCAGCGAAAATCCACGCGATGATGGGGTCGCGGCGAGCGAGACCGGAAAGCTTGCTGAGCACGCCCGTGCCGTAGGTCTCCTCAATGGCACCAGAGGCCAAGATCAGCGAACCAACGGTCACCATGTGGTGAATCGTGTACATGATGCCAGCTGCCAGTGCGCGACGTGGGTCATCAGAGGTAAACGCAAGCATGACCAAGATGAAAGGCATGCCGTTGAGCATCTGGTAACCGAGGACGCGGCGGATGGAATTTTCCGCTAGGCCGCCGAAGGCACCGATCATCATGGAGATAATCATGATGACGATGATCAACAGATTCCAGCGCTGTTCCAGATCGAATAGCTGCACGTAGAGGCGGTAGAGCATGTAGACGGCCACTTTGGTGTGCAAGCCGGAAAATAGGCCCATCACCGCGGCGGAGGTTCCTGGGTAGGTGCGTGGCAGCCACGACTGCACGGGGAACACGCCGGCCTTGGCGGTAATCGCAATGAGGATCAAGCCTGCTGCCACGGTCACCGGCCCATTGCCTGCCGCTGCGCCCTTCAGTGCGCCTAGGTTGACCGCACCGGTAACCGAATAGATATAACCCACGCCAACAACCAACAAGGTGGAGGCGAAAAGGTTAACCAAGACGAAGGCACGGCCGGCTGCCAAGCGCGACCACGTACCAGACATGGTGATAAGGCCGTAGGACGGCAGAAGCATGACCTCAATAAAAACGAAGAAGTTAAAGAGGTCAGCGGTTAGCAATGCACCGCACACACCGGTGATCAAAATCAGGGTGAGCGAAGGATAGTAGCGAGACTTAGTCTCCCCACCCACAATGGCAAACCAGTTGGCACCAAACGCGACGATCATCGTAGTAACGATCATCAACGCGGAGAAGGCATCCGCAGCAAACGGGATACCCACATTGCCTTGGTAGAGGCCAACAGTATGGGCTACTACCCCATTGTTCATGGTGTAGATGAGCAGGCCCAGGCCGGCGAAAATTCCAATACCCGGGATGATAAGCATGATGGAATCGCGTAGAGCACGCCACGGTGCCAGCAGTGCGAAGGCCGCTGCAATCAGCGGGACCGCTGGAAATAGCGGAAGGAGTTGAGCTACAGCATCAGCCATTATTTGTCATCCTCCTTCTGTTCAGTTGCGCCGCGTTCTGCAACGGGAGTGTTGTGGTCCACCTGACCAATTCGGTCAAGCTGATTGGTGGAATCCTCCAAAATTTGGCGATTTTGGGCGTCGCGTCCCAAGGTCGAAAAGGCATGGTCGATGGTGTTGTCATCAACTGGTTCCACCACATCGGTGTCGTCGTTCTTGCCCATGGCCGCCATCGTCAACAAGATGGTCGAGGTTGCCATGGAAATAACAACGGCGGTCAGCACGAAGGCCTGCGGCAGCGGGTCGGCCATCTGATCGTGCGGAACCTGAGATGGGAAGGACTCTCCGCGGTAGGAATACACGCCCGTAGCCAGCAGCATCAGGTTGGCACCGTGGCCAAAAGCCATCATGCCCAGCACGATGCGTACCAAGCCGCGCTGCTGGATGAGATAGACAGCACTACCGATGAGCAAAGCAATAGTCAATGCAAGGATCATTACTTCTCCCCTCCCCGGATAGCCGCGGAGCGCTTACTCTTCCTCTTCGTCTTTGCTTCCGAAGGCGTCAGCAAGGCCAACGGATCGGTCGAAGGGTTGATCGGATCTGGGTACGGATCGTCGACGTCTTCAAGGGAAATGCGTGGAGTCGTCGGCAGCGCGGAATCATCATCATGAACCCATGGCAAGAATTCACGCTCCGTTCCTGGGCGCAGGTAACCGCCCAATGCGTTAATCGCCATAGTCAACATACCCAGCACCGCTAGGTAGATGCCCAAGTCGAAGATGAGAGAGGTGGTCCAGTGTTGGCCAAAGGCTTCGGCATGGATTGCAGCCAGGAAGCCACCATTGCCAATGCCGTGGTGCAAGTAGCCTACAAAGCCGGCGATCAAGGCGGTGATGATGCCGATACCGGTAAGGCGAATCGGAGTCATGCGGCCGAAAACAATTTCATCAGAGCCACGGGACAGATAGATAAGCCCGATTGCTGCACCCATGATCAGCGCCGCGGGGAAGCCGCCGCCGGAGGCATTGTGCCCGCGGAAGAAAACGATGACGGACATAATGACCAACAGCGGGATAACAACGTGCACGCCCTTGCGCAATGGCACGGAGTTCAGCTGGGACTGGCCAAACGGCGCTGGGCGTGTACCCGACTTGAACGGGAACCGCGGCAACGTTGTAGTGATTGCTGCAATAACCACCGCAGCCATGCCCAGTACGGAAAGCTCGCCCAAGGTATCGAGTGCACGGAACTCCACGATGATAGTAGCGACAACATTGTCGCCGCCGGTGATGTCCGGAGCATTGTCCAGGTACCACATGGCCAAATCGGAGCGCTCGTGTCGGCCCATGAGTCCCCACACACCTAGGAACGCAGCCACACCGGCCAAGACCGCAATGACGATGGAGCCGGTCTTTCGGGATTTGTTCTTCACCGGCTGGAAGGTTTCTGGCAGGTAGCGCAGCACCATCATCATGACGATGACGGACAGGGCCTCCACCATAAACTGCGTCAGCGCCACGTCAGGTGCGCCAAGCAGGAACATCTGCAAGGTCACGCCCGAGCCGGCAATGCCAATCATGATGGCACCGGTCAAGCGGTTCTGGGTGCGCACCAGACCAAACATCGCTAGGGCGATGATGCCCAGTGGCAGCAAGTCCCATGGGTTATCCAGACCAGCCACCCGTGGCTGCAGTGCTACGCCGTCGACGCCATCGCGAATGAGGGTGGTAGCTGCCAGCACGATAATCAAAATGACAATCGGCAGCATATGACGGGATGGATTATGCGAATCGGACATCTTGCCCAGAACGCGCCCCAACTGGGAGCAACCCTTCATCAGTGAATACAGCAAATCATTGCCGCTGCGCGGCATGAACTCGTGAGCTTCAAAGCTTGCCCACATCTTCTTGCGGGCAAAGATACCGGCAATACCGACGATGAGGACCACTAGCGAGATAAGGAAAGGAACGTTGAACCCGTGCCAGAGGGCAAGGTGCGAATGATGCTCCAATCCCACGGCAGCCACTGCATCATCAATCGGGGCATCAAAGAGCCCGAGCACAAATACCAGCGGCAGGGACATAAAGCCCGGCAAAGCGGCGGGCAGCCAGAGCGACACGGGGGCTTCATGGACATGTTCCATGTCGCGAGGTCCGTCAAAGAATGCGCCGAAGACAATCTTTGCGGAGTAAGTAAAGGTGAAAAAGGCACCGATGCCAGCAACGATGAGCAGGATTACCTGGCCCGCGCTGCCAATCGGGGCGTCCTCAAACGCCGTGAGCATTCCCTCTTTGGACACAAAGCCCAGAAGCGGTGGCACCGCAGCCATCGAGGCCGCACCAATTACTACGGAGCCAAATGTCCACGGCATCTTATTCCACAGTGGTCCTAGGCGGCGAATATCGCGCGACCCAGCCTCGTGGTCGATGACGCCAATGAGCATAAACAGCGAGGACTTAAATAGTGCGTGCGCCAAGGTATGGACCAGAGCCGCGGCAATAGCAAACGGCGTACCCACACCAATTGTGGCAACAATCCAACCCAGATGGGAGACAGTGGAATATGCCGTTAGTTTCTTCAGGTCCGTCTTTTGCACTGCAAATACCGCGGACATCACCGCGGTGCCCATGCCTACAACAATGAGCAACCAATTCCACACCGCCACATCGTGGAAAATGGCGGAGAAACGAATCAGCAGGTACACACCCGCCTTGACCACTGCCGCTGCGTGAAGAAAGGCCGAGACCGGGGTCGCGGCGGCCATAGCCTCAGGTAGCCAGAAGTGGAATGGGAACTGCGCCGACTTAGTAAAGGCAGACGCGGCGATCAAAACGGCTACGGCCGCCGTTACCCCTGGGCGTTCCGTCCATACTGGGGACGCCAAGATGGCAGATACGGTAGTCGAACCGGTCACCGTCGCAGCAATGCCCAAGGCAGTCAGCAGGGTCAATCCACCAATGAAGGTCAGGATCAACGTGCGCTGCGAGCCTGCTTCGCCGCCCGAACCGGAGCGCGCAATCAACATAAAGGAAGCCAAGGAGACAAGCTCCCAGGCGAGGAACAAAACCACAACGTCATTGGCCAAAACCAGCAACAAAATGGACAGCGTAAAGGCTGTCATCAGGGTATAGAAGCTGGTGTTGCCTTCATTCTTGGGCAGGTAGGCTGCCGAATATGTAAAGACGACGGCACCGATGACCAGCGCCAGCATGGCGAAAAAGATACTCAACGCGTCTCCGCGGAGAGCAAAACTTACGTCGACGCCCGGTGCGATGAAATCACGCACCCAAGTGGCGTGGAAACTTAATTCTTCCCCGGCTGCAATGGCAGGAAACTCCTTGGCAATAAGGACCGCCGCAATAAGAAAAAAGCCAGCTAGTGGATAGCCTGCCTTCCGGTCAATAACCTTCACGGTTACTGGTGCCAAGATCACTGCCAGCGCCGCGAGGAGGACTGCATAAAGTAGCGTCACGGAATACTTGCCTCACGAACCTTGGTCTAGGTTTAATGCGAATTTCGCATTAAATACAGCCCTTTCAGGCTACCACTCCCGCAAAGGCCGAACCACATTGCAGCAATCCCTTCCGTTTCATAAAAGGCAAGCACAACCGCCACAATTACGCTCGCAGGCAGAGAGTTCACAGGCGTTCAGCAGGACTTATTCCCGCGCCAATTGCATAGGACTTTTTACATAGTCTGCGAACCGACAGCGAGATGAGAGCGAAAAGAATTCGCGAGATTGTTGCACGCTATAACTCGCCCATAAAAACGAAGGACTCCCCCAGCACACCGTGGCGCACGTACGTGACACCCGATATGCAGGGGAAGTTGCAAGGTTGGCTGCTACTTCTCGCCCAACAGAGCGTCGACGAAGCCTTCAACTTCGAATGGCGCGAGATCATCGGCACCTTCGCCCAAGCCCACAAGCTTGACTGGAACACCCAATTCTTCTTGTACCTGGAAGACGATTCCGCCCTTAGCGGTGCCGTCCAGCTTGGTGAGAACCACACCGGTGATATCTACTACCTCGCGGAAGATTCGTGCCTGCGTAAGGCCATTCTGCCCCACCGTGGCGTCCAATACCAGCAGGACCTCGTCCACATCAGTCTTCTTTTCTACCACGCGCTTGACCTTGCCTAGCTGGTCCATCAAGTCCGTGGAGGTATGGAGCCGGCCTGCGGTGTCGACCAAGACCACATCTACTTGCTGTTCCACGCCGGTTGCTACCGCATCGAAGGCTACCGATGCTGGGTCAGCGCCTTCCTTGCCGCGCACGGTATCGGCGCCAACTCTGCGGCCCCACGTCTCAAGCTGATCAGCGGCCGCAGCTCGGAAAGTATCGGCCGCGCCCAAAAGGACCTTATGGCCCATGGCTACTAGCACGCGAGCAAGCTTGCCGGTGGTTGTGGTCTTGCCGGTGCCATTGACACCCACGACCATTACGATTGCTGGCTTGCCCTCATTCGGCATGGCCTTAATGGAGCGATCCATCTCTGGGTGGCCTGCTTCAATCAGGCATTCGCGCAGCATGGCACGGGCTTCATCCTCGCTGGAAACGCCGCGCTCTGCAATCTTCTCGCGCAGGGAGTCAGTCACCTTCATCGTGGACTTGGTGCCCAAATCCGCCATGATGAGCGTATCTTCGACTTCCTCCCAGGCTTCCTCATCCAAATCGCCTGCGGACAAAATTCCCATGAGCCCTTGGCCGATGGCATTTTGCGAGCGCGAAAGGCGCCCGCGCAAACGGCCAAGACGCCCACCGGCGGGTGCGATATCATCCTGCGGAGCTGGTGCTGGGGCAGGTTCGCCTGTTGGAACTTCGGTCTGTTCCTTGGCGGCTTCGGCTGCACCGGTTTGTGTCTCGGCAGCAGCTGCGGCTTCTTGGGCTTCCTCGCGGTCGTCCACCCGCTCCTCGATATCTTCCGCATCATTGTCTTCAACAACCTCGTCGAAGACTGGGGACTCCTCTTCTACCTCGGCATTTTCCACGGAGACAACGTCTTCCGGCTCTTTTGCCTTTTCGGCAGCTGCCGGCTCTTCCGGCTTAGGTGCAGCTTCTGGCTGTCCAGCCGCTTCCGGGGCACGGTCCGCGTGCGATTCTTCGCTTTCAGACGCCCCAGCTGCCGCACCCGCTACGCCTGCCGCGCCAGCAGTCGTCGCCGCGGCTGCAGCGCCAGTTCCCTTGGACTGTGGTTTTTCTGTCTTATCAGCGGAAGATTCTGCCGCTTGCTTCTTCTCCTCCGCTGGCGCTTGGGCCTGGTCCTGCTTAGTAGGCTCTGCCGGCTTGTCGGTCTTCGCCGGCTTCCCCTGCTGAGGTGCTGGCTTGGTTTCTGGTTCCTCTGCCACAGACTTGTCTGCCACAGACTTGTCTGCCATAGGCTTGTCAGCCACGGGCTTGTTTGCCGCGGCATCAGTCGTGGGCTGAGCAGACTGTGGCTTAGCCTGTGCCTGCGGCTTTTCCTTAGACTGTGAGGTCTTGCCGCTGAGCTGCTCGTTGGCGATGTCTGTAGCATTCGACTCTGTCTTCGCTGCCTGCTGCGCTTGAGCTGACTTGTCCGCCTGAACCGGGGCTTTCTGCGCTTCCTTAGCGCCGCCAGCAGGAGCGAAGTTAAAGCCGGACTTGGCTTGATAGTTGCCGGACTTTTGCTCCTGGGTCAGCTGCTTCGGTTCTTCCTCAGCAGGCTTATCAAAGGACACCTTTTTGGCGTCGCCGCGCTTTTTGCCGATTACTACGAAAAGAATAATCAGCACGATGACGACGATCGCAATGCCGATCCATAACCATAAAGAATTCATGCCTCTATAGTGCCAGTCTTCTCAGCTCGCGGCACGCCAAACCCCCTCCTATAGCGGAAGGATTTCTGCGGGAAGTCGACGAGCCCAGGCTACTTCCCCGCCTCGTCACCACGGGGAGCATCTACGCCCAAGCGAGTGGCATCCTCGCTGGCTTGCTCCGTTCCAGGGGCGCTGCCTGCGGGATTCATGCGCTGCGAAATCACGCGAGTAACACCATCGCCGCGCATGGTTACGCCATAAAGGACGTTGGCGACATCCATCGTCGGCTTTTGGTGCGTAATGACGATTAGCTGCGAGTCTTTCCGCAGCTCTTCGAAGAGGGCAATGAGACGGCGCAGGTTGACGTCATCAAGCGCTGCCTCAACCTCGTCCATGACATAGAACGGGCTGGGGCGAGCGCGGAAGATAGCAACTAACATCGCGAGCGCAGTTAGGGACTTTTCTCCGCCAGAAAGCAAGGACAGGCGCTTGACCTTCTTGCCTGGTGGGCGGGCTTCTACTTCGATGCCGGTAGTGAGCATGTCTTCCGGTTCGGTGAGAATGAGCCGACCTTCGCCACCGGGGAAAAGGGTTTGAAAGACCCTGGGGAACTGCGCTTCGACGTCGTGCCAGGCATCGGTAAAAAGCTGCAGAATCTGTGCATCCACGTCTTCAATAACGCCGGTAAGGTCCTTTCGGGCCTGAATGACATCCTCCAGCTGGGTGGACAGGAAGGAGTAGCGCTCTTCTAAAGCCTTATATTCTTCCAACGCCAGAGGATTGACCTTGCCTAGAGAATTCAGATCCTTTTCCGCTTGCTTTAGGCGCGCAGTCTCGGCGCCTCGGTCGAAGTCCTCATCTGGGGTGTAGTCCTGCAATAAGTCCGAGATGGCAATGCCCAGCTGCTCTACGATCTTGGCTTCTGCTTCGTCCACACGCACCTGTGCCTGGGAGCGAGCGATTTCAGAATCATGGGCGCGGTTGGTCAGCCGGTCCAGCTGCTGCCGGGCTGCCGAGACCTGTTGCTTTGCTTGCTGAAGGTGCGAGTTTAGGGAGGTGCGCTGTGCAAAGTAGTCATCGCGCTCAGCGGTCGCGCGCTCTAGCAACTGCGTGGCGCGTGCGGCTAAGTCACGTGAATGCTTAGCCACCGCGCCGGCCAATTCTCCCTGGGCTTTGCGCCGCGCCATAGCCTGCTCATGGCGGGCCTTGGCTTGGCGTTCATGCTGCGCTTGTCGACGCAACGCCTCGCCCTTCCCGGCTACCTGACCCACGTGGTCTTGGGCGGAGCGGGCGGCAACCTGCGCCTCCATTTCCATCGATTTAACCTGCTCTAGTGCTGCCGAGGCTTCGTCGCGCTCCGCCGAAGACGGCTCATCTGGCTGCTCGTCCGCATCGACGCGGGCAAGCCTATCGCGGGCGTCGGCAAGCTGCGTGCGGGCCTCGGTCAGCTTAACCTCGATCTCGGTCGCGCGCGCCGCGGCCTTTTCATGTTCGTTCTTATTGGCCTCGTACTGCTTGAGCAGGCGTTGATGATCGCGCTTCCACGCATCCACCTCGGTATCGTGCTCCCGCAGGGCGGCCTTCGCCGAAGCGGCGGCCACACGGGCATCTTCGGCAGCAATTTTTGCTCCCTCCAGCGTGCCCGATAGTTCTTCCAGCTCCTGCGTGGCAGATTCCAACTGCTCCTCTGCCTCCGCGATGCGGGCGGAAACCTCAACGGTGGACGAAGCACCGGTACCCACTTCTACCCAACCTTCACCCAGCACCACGCCGGATTCGGTGACCGCACGCAGGCGGGGGTCCTCGGCCACCAGCTTTTTCGCCTCCGCGACATCGGAGACGAGCACGACATCCGCAAGGAGGCGGTGCAGCGCGGCGGATACTTCTGGAACCACCGCAATGTGGTCGAGCAACCACGAGGTGCCTGCGGGCAAAGTCGCATCCACGCGCCAGGAAGAGGAAGGGGCGGCCACGGAGACGTCGATAAGCGCAGAGCGCGTGCCCTTTTCCAAGTCCGCAATCAGCTGGGCAGAAATCTCGCCCGCCTGGGCCTCTGCAAAAGCACCCAACGCGGCAGCTACCGCGGTCTCGTACTTGGTGGTAATGAACTCGGCCAACGGTTGGAAATGCTCGCCGACCTCAATCTTTTCCGGCGCAGTTTGAGCCAAGGTATCGATGCGGGAGCGCAACGTGTAGACGGCGCGCTCGCGCTCGCGCTGCTCATCGCGTAGCTGCTCCAAACGCTTATCGGCCGCACCCGATTCACTGGCCGCTCGCACATGGGCTTCCTCGAGCGGCTCACGCTCACCGGCCAAAGACTGCAACTTATCCGCTACCTCATCGGCTTCCGCCTGGGCAGCTTGGGTGCGCTGCTTGGTAGAAGTCAAAGTCTCCTCTTGACGCGCCAGCTCCTCTTCTACCGAAGTTACCTGGCCTGCCGCCTTTTCTTCTGCGGCGATGAGGCGGACGACGCCCTCACGCCTATCCGCAATAGCACGCAGCTGCGCCATGTGCTCGCGCTCAGCGGCCTCGAATGCCTCACGACGCTCTGCTACCTCCTCGCGGATAGCCTCCAAGCGCTCCGCAGCTTCCTCTGCCGCGGCGAGAAGCTCCGCATGCTCTTCGTCCGCGTGGGCAGCACGGGCCTCTAGGTCATCCGGGTCCTGGCCAGAATAGGCCACCTGGGCGCCGGCATTGGCCGCTCGTTCCTCCGCGATGCGCTGGGTGGCGGAAATGCGCTCGGAAAGCGTGGATAGATCGAACCACAGCTTTTGGGCGGAATCCGCCTTGGGGTTAATCTCCTCCAGCTGGGCTTCCACTTCTAGCTGGGAACCCGTTGCCTCTTCTAGCTGCGCAGTAACTTCTTCTACTTGCTCGGCTAGGACCTCGGCCGCGCGCTCGGCCTCCTGAAACTTGCTGCGCAGGCGCACTACCCTATCGCCGGCAAGCCGCAGGCGAGCGTCACGCAAATCAGCCTGTACAGTGGCAGCGCGCTGCGCGGCCTCAGCCTGACGGGCCAAAGGCTTGAGCTGCTTGCCCAACTCATCAGTAAGGTCCTGCAGGCGATCCAAATTGGCCTGCATGCCGGTGAGCTTGCGCTGCGCTTTTTCCTTGCGGCGGCGGTGCTTGAGCACACCCGCAGCCTCTTCGATATACGAGCGCCGATCCTCAGGCCGCGATTCTAGGATCTCAGAAAGCTTGCCTTGGCCGACGATAATGTGCATCTCGCGGCCAATACCGGAATCAGATAACAGCTCCTGAATATCCATCAGGCGCGCTTTGGAGCCATTGATTTCGTATTCGCTGGCGCCATCGCGGAACATCCGGCGGGTGACCGACACTTCCGAGTATTCGATTGGCAGCGCACCGTCCGCATTATCAATGGTCAGGGTGACCTCGGCGCGCCCCAGCGCTTTGCGGTCACCAGCGCCGGCAAAGATGACGTCCTGCATCTTTCCACCGCGCAGCGTCTTGGCGCTTCCCTCACCCATAACCCAGGCCAGGGCGTCGACCACATTGGACTTGCCGGAGCCATTCGGTCCGACGACGGCGCAAATTCCTGGCTCGAATTTCAGAGACGTCGCCGACGCGAATGATTTGAAGCCTTTCAGCGTCAGCGATTTCAGGTGCATTTGGGTAAGTTTAGCAAGCCTTGAACGCAGCCGCCCAGCCGAGCCTCGAGATTCGGTCGGGCGGGCTTGTGCTGCGAGTTAGCGTTCGATGAAGCCAGATTCGCCCTTAGGGGCAGCCCATTGTTCGACGACCAGATCCACCGTTCCCGGGCGGCGGGTCGTACTCGGCTGCTCATTGAGGAGTCCTAGCAATTCCTCGCATTTCTCCCGCGGACCTTCAGCTACCACCTGCACCCGGCCATCGGCCAGATTAGTGGCATGCCCGTTCAAGCCGAGCTCAAGGGCACGGGAGCGCGTCCACCACCGAAAGCCCACGCCTTGAACGTGCCCATGGACAAAAGCGGTCATTCTTTCCAGTGCCATGCGGCCTCCCTAATTTCTAATAGCGGTCGTGGTGTCCCTTATCGCGCAACACGCGGCGATCCTCCTCGCTGCGGCGAGTGACAGGATCCGATCCGTCCCAGCACTCTACGCCCTTCAGCTCCGGCATCATATCGCGGTGGAATACCGGGTCAATGCCTTGGCTGCGCTGCTTGTTGTAATTCTTGAGCAACTTAATCGCCACACCGGATAGTGGCACGATGGCGATGATATTGAGGATCACCATGGTTGCCGCACCGGTATCTGCCAAGGCAAAGACCAGCGGCAGAGAGCCCACTGCGCCGAACCAGACAAAGAAGAGCACAACGAGGCGGAAGATTACCAGCGCAGGCTTGCTCTGAGTGAGGTACTCCAGGTTAGATTCCGCCAAATAGTAATTACCCAGGATGGAGGAGAAAGCCAGGAAGAAAAGGATGAAACTGACGAAGTGGATGCCCCACTCGCCCACCTCAGAAGACAAAGCCGCCTGGGTCAAGGAGACGCCTTCTGCCTCAGCGCCGTAGGCAATCTCCGGCCCCAGCAAGATGACGAAGGCGGTGATGGTACACACCACCAAGGTGTCGAAGTACACGCCAAGGGTTTGCACCAGGCCCTGCTTGACAGGGTGCGAGACTGCCGCGGTAGCCGCTGCATTCGGAGCAGAGCCCTCGCCAGCTTCGTTGGAAAACAGTCCGCGCTGAATCCCCTTCATCATGGCCGCACCGAGACCGGCGCCTGCGATTTCCTTAATGCCCAGTGCGTGACCGACAATATCTCCAATCATTCCCGGCACCTTGTCAAAGTTCGTGATGACTACAAAACCGCCGACAAGCAGGTAGGCCACCGCCATAAAAGGCACGATGATCTGGGTGATATTGGCAATGCGGTTAACACCGCCAAAGATGATGAGGCCTGCAACCACGGCGATAACAACACCGATGATGGCGCGGAACATGGTGTCATCGCGGTCAAAAGAGAAGGACACCGCATCCGCGATGGCGTTGGTCTGGAAGGCGTTGTAGACCAAACCAAAGGTAAAAGCGATAGCGATGGAGAAAAGAACGCCAAGCGGGCCCCAGCCCAAACCCCGCTTCATGTAGTACGCTGGGCCGCCACGGTAACCATCACCATCGCGCACCTTCCACAGCTGCGCCAGCGTGGATTCGATGAATGCAGTTGCACCACCAAGGATGGCGATGAGCCACATCCAAAAGACAGCACCTGGACCGCCCACGGAAATGGCCACGGCCACGCCGGCCACGTTACCGGTGCCGACGCGGGAGGCGGCCGAAATAGTAAAGGCCTTGAAAGCAGAGATGCCGCCGTAGTCCTCGTCCTCATCGCGACCTTCCCCCTTGGGTCGCTCGACGACGGCGCGGAACATATCTGGCACCATGCGCACCTGCACCAAAGCGGTACGGATGCCGAAGAATAGGCCCGCAGCGATGAGCAGCCAGGGCAGAATCCACGACCAGACGCCGTCATTAAATGTCGTTACGACATTTTCAAGAAAATCCATGCAGAATAATTTACTGCCTTGAGGTTCACAACGTGAACCTCATGCGCTATAACTTATTGGCAATGGGGGCAGAAATGGGTGGAACGCCCTGAAATTACGCAGCGCTCCAAGGGCGTTCCGCAACGCTGACAGGGCTGGCCAGCCCGCCCATACGCGGCCAAGGACCGCGAGAAGTATCCCGATTCGCCGTTCACATTAACGTACAAGGAATCGAAGCTCGTGCCACCCACTTTTAGGGCGGCGGCCATAACCTCTTGGGCCGCTTCGAGCAGGGCTATGGCATCCTTTTGCCGCAACGTCGATGCCCTTTTGCGGGGCGGAATCTGTGCCGCCCACAGGGATTCATCGGCATAGATATTGCCGATTCCAGAAGCCAAGGTTTGATCCAATAGTGCGGTCTTTACTGCAGTTTTCTTTGCCCGCAGGCGCCGTGCGGTAGCCACAATGTCAAAGTCTGGTTCCAACGGGTCAATGCCAATGTGCGAGATCTTCGCCCACGGTGCATAGAGCCAATAGCCAAAGGTGCGCTGGTCTACAAAGCTAAGCTCTACCCCACCGCTTAGCTGAGCACTAATGCGCAGATGCGGCGAATCAGTCGTGCCGATTCGAACCTGGCCCGACATGCCTAAGTGGACAAAAAGGACGTCGCGGTGGGGATCCATGAAATCTTCGCCCACAAATTCCAGCCACATAAACTTGCCTCGCCGGGCCACAGCGGCGATCTCTTTACCGACAAGAAGACCGGAAAGCGGCTCATCTTGGCCACGGTTGGCGCGGGGGTGCCGCACTCGTACAGACTCAAAAGTCCGCCCCACCACGTGGGGCTCAAGACCCCGGCGGACGGACTCGACTTCCGGCAGTTCCGGCATGCTTAGCCTTCTTTATGCGCAGTGCCCTGCACCAAGAGAGGAGTCTCGCGCAAAGTCTGGCACGCCTCCTGAGCCGCTTGCTGCTCGGCCAGCTTCTTATTGTGTCCCACTCCATTGCCCACGGTTAGACCAGCTACGGTAGCTACCGCGTTAAAGGTTTGGTCATGTTCTGGGCCGGTGGACGTAGCCGAGTAGACCGGCATCGGTGCCTTAAGCTCGGCGCACAGCTCCTGCAAAGTGGTCTTCCAATCCAAGTGGCGGCCGCTGACAGTGGCATTTTCGATTTTTTCCGCAAACAAGCGCAGGATGACATCTCGCGCAGTTTCGAATCCATGCTCGCGGTAGATAGCGCCAAAGATTGCCTCGGTGGTATCGGCAAGGATGGAATCCTTATCGCGGCCACCAGTGGATTGCTCGCCCTTACCCAACAATATGTGCGGGCCGAGGTTTATCTCACGAGCAATATCCGATAGTCCGTAGCGCGAGACGATCGAAGCACGCATCTTGGAAATATCCGATTCAGGACGAGAGGGATAAGTGATGTAGAGCTGAGAGGCCACCGACAGGCCCAGCACCGCATCGCCCAAAAACTCCAAGCGCTCGTTATTAGGTAAATGCCCATTCTCATTGGCAAACGATCGGTGAGTAAGCGCCAAACGCAGGTGTTCTGGCTGCAATTCCACGCCGAGCGATTCCAACAATGGGCTGTGGTCTACTGCAGCAAATTCAGCTGCCAGTGCCTCTTCCCCGGTTAGCTTCTTTTTGCGGCTCATAGGAACTTCTCCAAACCAGCCCAGCGGGGATCGACCTTAGCTTCCTCTTCTTCACCAGAGATACCGGTGGTCACCCCTTCAGGCGTGTCAATCTCACAGCCGTCCTCACACACCGGCGCGAAGGGAAGGTTGAGGCCTGCCTCATCGATCACGGCCTGCAAAAGGTCCAACTCATCATCCTCGATCTCCGGAATCTCATCTCCGGAGCCTTCATCATCGGCTGCAGGATCATCGCCAGAGACGAAAGATTCATCGGCAGCAAAAACCTGCGTGACGTGCAAGTCCAGCTCTGGGTGCAGTTCCTTCAAGCACCGGGAGCATTCCCCTGTCAGCCGTCCAGATACGTTGGCATCCACCAAGACACCTGCACCTAGAGGGGTCAAGGTGGCGTCTACAGTGAGCTCCTCGCCCTTCGGAATAGCGATCATCTCGACGCCGATCCTCTCAGGTGCGGGGCCGGTCTGAGTGCGTTGTTCCGGCAGTGCGTCAGCGCCTTGGGCATTTAACAATTCGCCCACATCGAACTTCAATGGTGATGTCATAACACTAGGTAGTCTACCTTGCCCCGCAAACTCCGCCTAGCGTCCCGCGCGGGCGGAGTTTCTGTCAAGAGTCTGGGGTTTAAAGTAAAAGGGCATATGGCTTCACGAAAGGGCCTTTTCTCCGGCGAAAACCGGCTTTAGCCTTGAGGCATGACATATCACTTGGCTTTAGCCTCCACGGATCTGCGCAGCATAGCACTCGGATTTGCCACATTTAGCTGCCTGCCAGCCGCGGTTTTGACTATTGCCGGCGTGCTCATACACGCCACCCCGAAACCAGACCGTTCTGGGATCTATGGTGCCAGCGGCATCCGCCTAACTACCGCCATCATCTGCAGCACCGCTGCCGGTTCAGTAGCGGGCGCGGTCTTGGTAATCCCCGCTGGCATGGACCTCTCTGTTCTCACCGGCGCGCTAATCTTTTCCCTTAGTGTCGGCGCTATTACTTGGTTCTCCCGAGAAACCATTCCCACTGCCGTTATTTCTGTGGGCACGATGCTATTTTCCACTGGTGCACTACTTAGCGTGTGTGCCCTTTGCTTTCCACAGAATTTCAACGGCAGCCCGCTGACGTCTCTAACCTCATATTTCGTCACCGTACTCGTTGGCTTTCTTTTCCCAGGCTTGGTTACCTCAATAATTGCCGCCTGCATGGCGGTTCAATCCGCCGCCCCTGAATATCTCACTTCTCGGGCAGATAGATTCGCCTCTCCCCTACAAGTGCAGGTAACGCCTTCTCCATATGCCGGAGGAAAGGCTATCCCTACGAAACGCTCACGCGCCCGCACTGCAGCTTGACTTTGCACCGCTTGAATTAAATAAAACAGCATAAGGCCCTGTCGGGTGGGTAGACGGTGTACGACAAACCGTCTGCCCACCCACCAGAGCCTTTAGCCGTGCCTAGTTCGGAAGATGCTTGACTTCCCCACCCACTGGAGCCCCACTCGACTCGAACGAGCGGCAAGTTCCAAAAGTGGATGAAGCGTTAAAAAGCATTAGCGCTCGCTATAGCGGCGCTCGTAGTTCTCGCCCTCAGCGTAGCGGGTGCCACCCGCCGCACCGGCTGCGCGGCCTGAGGCTTGGTAGTCACTGCCGCGGGAACGGACGCCGGCACCGCCGCGCAGTGCAGAGCGGTCAGAGCTTACGGTGCGCAGCAGCCCATTGAGGGTGGTTTCAAATTCACTTAGCTTGCCGTCTACAAACTCATCACATTCACTGCGCAGACGGTTGGACTCGGTGTGGGCGGACTCCACAATGCGGTGTGCTTCCTCATCAGCGCGGCGGACAACTTCCGATTCCGAAACCATGCGCTCTTGCTCAGCACGACCTTCTGCAACGGAACGTTCATATTCATCATTGGCCTGAGCAATGGTGCGGTCAGCCTCCGCGCGGGCCTGTTCCACCATGGACTGAGCGCGAGCTTCAGCATCAGCCACTAGCTTGGCGGCATGCTGTTCTGCGTGGGAGACCGTGGCATCCGCCTCCTCGCGAGCATGGCCCACGATGTCATCGGCCTGCGCATTAGCGTCATTGATGGTCTGGTCCGCACGCTCTTCGGCGCCGTGGAGGATTTCATCCTGCTTATCCAAGACATCCTGCGCGTCATCAATTTCAACGGGCAGGGCGTTTCGGAGGTCGTCGAGAAGCGCGAGCATTTCATGGCGCGGAACCATGCAATTAGAGGTCATGGGGAGGCTATGGGCCTCTTCCAAGTGCTGGACTAGTTCATCTAGGGACTCAAAGACACGGTACATGCTGCGAATTTTACATGCCCACCCGCGCAAGGCGTGGAGGCCACGCACCGCGTGTGCTGCAGGTTTTCACCCGTACTTTGATTCGTGGCTCGCACCTGCCTATGCACGGAATTTATCCCCCAGTCAAAGCTCAAGCTCTCCCCTCACCCAGAAAGAAGTAGAGAGGAGAGCCGAAGCCGAAAGAAAAGAGCAGCCTAGATCACGCCCTGCGCCAACATGGCATCGGCTACCTTCTTAAACCCGGCGATATTGGCACCGGCAACGTAGTCGCCTTCACGGTCGTATTCCTTGGCCGTGTTGTCGATGTTTTTAAAGATATTCGACATGATCGCGTGAAGGCGATTATCGGTGTAATCAAAGGACCAAGAATCACGGGAAGCATTTTGCTGCATCTCCAGTGCTGAGGTGGCCACACCACCCGCGTTGGCCGCCTTGCCCGGCGCGAAGTTGATCTTGGAGTCCTGGAAGATATGCACAGCCTCCGGAGTCGACGGCATATTGGCACCTTCGGCAACGTAGCGCACGCCGCCTTCCACGAGCTTCTTGGCAGAATCGCCGTCCAGCTCATTTTGGGTGGCACACGGCAGGGCAACGTCCGCCTGTACCTGCCAAATATTTCCCCCTTCGTGGTATTCCACGCCCTCTCCGGCTTCTGCGGCATAAGTGGAAATGCGCTCGCGACGGTATTCTTTGACCTCCTTGAGCAGTTCAATATCCACACCATCCGGGGTAGTGATGTAGCCAGAGGAATCGGACATAGCAACCACGGTGGCACCTAGCTCTTGGGCCTTGGCTGCAGCATAAATTGCCACATTGCCCGAGCCCGAAACAATGACCTTGGCGCCGTCGAAGGACTCGCCGTGGGCCTTCATCATCTCATTGGTGAGGTAGACCGTGCCAAACCCGGTGGCTTCAGTACGCACAAGGGAGCCGCCCCATGTCAAACCCTTACCAGTAAGAACGCCGGACTCGTGCTGGGTGGTCAGGCGGCGGTACTGGCCAAAGAGGAAGCCGATTTCGCGACCGCCCACGCCGATGTCTCCGGCCGGCACATCGCGGTATTCGCCGATGTGGCGGTGCAGCTCCGTCATGAAGGACTGGCAAAAACCCATGATCTCCACCTCGGACTTTCCCTTGGGGTCAAAATCAGAGCCACCTTTGCCGCCGCCGATAGGCAGGCCGGTCAGGGAGTTTTTGAAGATCTGCTCGAAACCAAGGAACTTGATAATGCCCAAGTTGACCGAGGGGTGGAAACGAAGCCCGCCCTTATACGGACCGAGTGCGGAATTGAATTGGACGCGAAACCCGCGGTTGACCTGAACTTCTCCGTTATCGTCAATCCATGGCACGCGGAAGATGAGCTGACGCTCAGGCTCACAGAGACGCTCCACCAAGCCATAGTCAGCGTATTGCGGGTCTTTTTCCAAGACGATTTTCAGCGAATCTAGGACCTCAGAAACCGCTTGGTGGAATTCCGGCTCGCCTGCATTGCGCTTGAGCAATTTGTCATAGTACGCAGAGATTTGGCTATCTACTGACATGGTGTGCATTCCATTCTGTGGACTTGGGTGAACAGAAACCAGTTTCCTATCAAGCAACCGATAACGCAAACAGGATCCAAGATTTATAGCACTTTGCACAGTTCTTTACCAGCGACGATAAAGCTATTTATTTTCTGTAGTATGCTCGGCTTGCAATCCTCGCAGTGCGCCGGTTCAAGCGGGCTTTATAATCACGGGCATGCATATTGTCGTCGCGCCAGACTCTTTCAAAGGCACAGCCTCCGCTTCCGAAGCCGCCGCCAGCATCGCCACGGGGGTGCGCCAAGCGCTTCCCGACGCCACAGTTACTACCCTCCCCATGGCCGATGGCGGCGAAGGCACCGCCGCCGTGCTTGCCCAAGCGGCCGCAGCCGGAGGCCAGCCCGCAGAAACCATTAGCCTGCCTACCACCGATGCCATTGGCCGCTTAACCCAAGCAAGCTACTTCCTCGCCGGCACCACGGCCTTTATAGACGTCGCCGCGGCGACCGGCTTGCCTACTGTACAGGACTGCCTCGATCCGCTACACGCCGATTCCTACGGCACCGGTGTTTTGATCGCGGACGCAGAAACGCGCGGGGCCACCTCGATCGTGCTCGGGTTGGGCGGCACCGCCAGCATCGATGCCGGAATGGGGATCTTGACCGCGCTCGGGGCGGCCGCCCACGATGCCCGCGGCTATGCCTTGCCCAAGGGCGGCGCTCCCCTAGTTCAGCTCGATCACATCGATACCGCGCAGCTCAATATCAAAGCCGGCATGCTCGACTTCACCTTATTGGCCGATACCCGCGCCACACCGGTACAAGCAGCTACCATGTACGGCCCGCAAAAGGGCGCGCAGGGCGAACAGGTAGCGCTACTAGCCGGCGCCATGCTGCAGGCATGCGAAGTAACCGGCGCAGAAGCTGACTCCGAATTCTTCGGCGCTGCCGGCGGCCTTCCCATCGGATTGTCTTGGCTCTCGCGCACACTCTGGGGCACTGAGGAGCACATCCGAGTACTCGCTGGCGGCACTCATGTGGCCGGAGCGCTCGGGCTTCCAGAAAAGATTGCCACCGCCGACCTTGTCATCACTGGAGAGGGTCGATTCGACGAGCAGTCCCTAACTGGCAAGGCCGTCGGAACCATCGCCGAACTCGCTCGAGAAGTAGGTACACCATTAGGCATTATCGCCGGCTCCTTCGAGCACGACATTAATGCTTACTGCGCTCCTCTTAGCCAAGAAGGCTCGACGCCCCAGCAGCTGGCGGCGGCCGCCAAGGACATCGTCCAGCAGCTCTAAGGCCGTATCGAAAGCGACCAGGGGAAGATGGCTGGACGCTCATGCGCCAGCTCGTCTTCGAGCAAAACGTGGTCCTTCGGCAGCACTGCATGCGGGGTGAGCAGGCGCGAGAGCACCATGCCCAGCTGGTTTATCGAGCCACTTACTCCCTCTACTGCAATGTCGTAGCGGTTGACACTCGCGTCCTCTAGATCGCGATCCTCATGTTCGTCGCGGTAATTTTGCCGCAGTTGTTCTTCTAGCCCCTCCGGAAACTGCAGATTACCCGGGCGAGTAACCTCAGCGGAGGAAAGCGAACCATTTTCCACCAGCTTGTTGGTGGCAGTGGTAAAAATTTCCGCGACGCGCGCCGCGTGCGCGTTGGGAACCAAAACATCGAATTGAATAACTGGCATAGCGCTAACCCTACCCAATTCCTAAGGTGTGAAACCATGTCTGAAACTGCCCGCATCGCTCAGCTCGTCACTTCCCAGGAGGCCGATCTCGAGTGGCAACAGGACTTTTATGAAGACCTACATCGCCACCCCGAACTCTCCCATGAAGAGGAGCGCACCGCCGGCCACATCCGCGCTAAACTCGCCGATTTTGACTGCGAGGTAGTGGAAAATATCGGCGGGTTCGGTATGGTCGCAATTTTCCGCAATGGCGATGGGCCTACCGCCCTGCTGCGCGCAGACTTCGATGGGTTGCCTGTCGCAGAAGCCACCGGCGTTTCCTATGCCGCGGCCAATGGAAAGATGCACGCCTGCGGGCACGACATGCATACCACGGCGCTTTTAGGTGCCTGCGCGCTTCTCGACGCCTCCCGTAATTCCTGGTCCGGCACGTTCCTCGCCCTTTTCCAGCCGGCCGAGGAATCCTCCATGGGGGCTAAATTCATGTTGGACGATAACCTCATCGAGCGTGTCCCACGTCCCGATATCTGCTTGGGCCAACACATTATGCCCGGCCGTGCCGGCACCGTACGCCATACCGCAGGCCCCATCATGGCAGGCTGCGATTCCCTGCGCATCCGCGTCTTTGGCAAGTCCGCCCACGCCTCCATGCCCCATAACTCCATCGACCCCACCTATATCGCGGCCATGATCATCACCCGCCTGCAGGCCATTGTCGGCCGCGAGGTCGCCCCACACGAGTTCTTCGTCATCTCCGTAGGCGAGCTGCACTCCGGCGACAAAAACAACATCATCCCGGACTCCGCCGAACTTGTACTCAATACCCGCTACTACGATCCCGCACTCGCGGAAAAGGTGTATGCCTTCCTGGAGCGCATGGTCAAGGCCGAGTGTGTCGCCTCCGGCAGCGAGCAGGCACCCGTTTTTGAGTACTTCGCCCACGGCGAGGTCACCGATAATGACGCCACCTCCCATGCCCCAGTTGGAGAGGTCTTCGACGCCGCCTTCGGCGCCGATTCAGTTACTGCCGCCCCTTCTACCGCATCCGAGGATTTTTGCTACCTACCCCAGGCGTGGGGCGTACCTTATGTCTTTTGGCACATTGGCTGCACTCCAGAAGATGAGCTGCAGGACCCACCGGTGAACCACCAAGCAACCTTCCTGCCGGACTATGCCCCAACCGTGTATGCCTCCACCCGCGCGGCATATGCTGCGGCATTAGCCTACCTAGCGGCCTCCTAGATCCCCGGCGCAAGGGCGCCGCTCCCACTGCAGGGTAGAGCCGATGCTATTAAGCTGGCAGGCGTTTCGTGACTAACTACTAGCTTAAGGTTACAAATGAGCCAGCCACGGCATTCTGTTTTCGAATCTACCGTCCCCTCTCACGTTCGCGCGGCCTCCGGCGTTAGCCCACACAGCGCCTCTTACCGCAAATTCTGGGCAGGCCTTTCCGGCGCCGTTATGGAGCAGATTGCTGATAACTGGGAGCGCACCCGCACCGCTTACGCCGCTACCCGTCAGCAGCACTACTTCTCCGCGGAGTTTCTCCAAGGCCGCGCGCTGCTCAATAATCTCACCAATCTGGGCTTGGTTGACCAGGCCAAGGCAGCAGCCAATGCGGCTGACCACGAGTTGAGTGATGTTCTCGAAGCCGAACACGATGCTGCACTCGGCAACGGCGGCCTCGGACGTCTCGCTGCCTGCTTCCTTGATTCCGCCGTCACCCAAGACTATCCCGTTACGGGATACGGCTTGCTCTACCGCTACGGCCTATTCCGTCAGACCTTTGACAATGGCTTCCAGAAGGAACAGCCGGATGCCTGGATGGAGAATGGCTATGACTTTGTCATTCGTCGCGCCTCAGAACAGCGCCGCGTTCATTTCGATGACATGGACGTGCGCGCCATCCCCTATGACATGCCTATTACTGGCTACGGCACCGATAACGTAGGAACCCTGCGCCTATGGAAGTCTGAGCCGATCGATGAATTCGATTACGATGCCTTCAACTCCCAGCGCTTTACCGAGGCGATTGTCGAGCGCGAGCGCGTCATGGATATCTGCCGCGTGCTCTACCCCAATGACACTACTTACGAGGGCAAGGTACTGCGTGTGCGCCAGCAATACTTCTTTGTCTCCGCATCCCTGCAAACCATGGTGGATAACTACATTGCTCAGCATGGCAAGGTTCTCACGGGTTTTGCCCAGTACAACTCCATCCAGCTCAATGACACCCACCCCGTGCTAGCCATCCCAGAGCTGCTGCGCATCCTGCTTGATGAACACGACATGAGCTGGGATGAGGCATGGAAGGTGGTCACCGAAACCTTCGCTTATACCAACCACACCGTGCTAGCAGAGGCGCTGGAGAGCTGGGAAGTGTCCATTTTCCAGAAGCTTTTCTGGCGCATTTGGCAGTTGGTGGAGGAAATCGACCGCCGCTTCCGCGAGGATATGGCCCACCGCGGCTTGGACCAAGGCCGCATCGACTACATGGCGCCCGTATCCAACGGGCGCGTGCACATGGCCTGGATCGCCTGCTACGCCGCCTACTCCATCAATGGAGTCGCTGCGTTGCATACCGAAATCATCAAGGCCGATACGCTCTCCGAATGGCACGAGCTTTGGCCAGAGAAATTCAACAATAAGACCAATGGCGTCACCCCACGGCGCTGGCTCAAGATGTGCAACCCACGCTTGGCAGAACTACTTACCCAGCAAGCGGGCTCCGATGCGTGGGTCACTGACCTCACCCAGCTTGCCCAGCTCGCCGATAAGGCCGACGATACCGACCTACTGCGAGAGCTTATCGCCATCAAACAGGCTAATAAGCGCGACTTTGCACACTGGGTAAACGCACACCAAGGCGCGGAAGTTGACCCTGTTTCCATCTTTGACGTGCAGATTAAGCGCCTGCACGAGTACAAGCGCCAGTTGATGAACGCCCTTTACGTTCTTGACCTCTATTTCCGCATCAAGGAAAGGGGCGAGACCGTGCCCAAACGCACCTTCATTTTTGGTGCCAAGGCCGCGCCGGGCTACGACCGCGCCAAGGCGATTATTAAGCTCATCAACACCATCGCGGACTTGGTAAATAGCGATCCGGCCACCAAGGACATCATCCGCGTTGTCTTTGTAGAGAATTACAACGTCTCCCCCGCCGAGCACATTATCCCGGCCGCCGATATCTCTGAACAGATTTCTGTAGCGGGCAAGGAAGCCTCCGGCACATCCAATATGAAGTTCATGATGAATGGCGCGCTGACCTTGGGCACCATGGATGGCGCGAACGTGGAAATCGTCGAGGCGGTTGGTGAAGACAATGCCTATATCTTTGGTGCCCGCAATGAAGAGCTGCCACAGCTGCACGCAGACTACAACCCAGGCGAGCTTTACCACAGCGTTCCTGGATTGGCCCGCGTGCTGGATGCGCTTGTCGACGGCACCTTGGGCTCCGAAAATGCCGGCCTCTTCGGTGATCTGCGTGCCTTGCTTCTCGACGGCTACGGCGAACACGCACAAGACCAGTACTACGTCCTAGGTGACTTTGCCGACTACCGCGAAACCCGTGACCGCATGGCGGCCGAATACGAGGCAGACCAACTTGCCTGGGCCAAGAAGGCGTGGCTCAATATTTGCTACTCCGGCCGCTTTTCTTCCGACCGGACCATCGCGGACTATTCCAACGAAGTCTGGAAGATCCAACCAACTCCGATTTCCCAGAGCTAAGAAAAGTCCTGCCCTCCGCTTCTGCAGCAGAGAGCAGGACTTTAGGGTGGCGCTATGCCTAGTTCCGTTTGTTTAGCGCAGGCCGACGCGCTTTAGCTGCTCGTAGATGGGCTTTAGGTCAATATTGAGCACACCCATCTGCGTAGCTAGGAACCCGAGTCCACCAACGACAGCGCCCAAGATTCCTAGGCCTGTAGCTAGGCCTGCGGCAAAGCCCTTGCTGCTGCCTTTCTTGCCTGCATCATCCGCCGGATTAGTAGTATCTCCCGGCTGCTCTGGCTCGTCGGCAGAGCCGGCGTCATCATTCCACCAGTCATCAAAGACCAAGTTGGCCACCAAGGTGCTATCGATAAAATCGCCGCGCACCGAATCCGTACCGGAGGTATTAGCCATGATGTCCTCAGAGCCTGCACCCTTGAAGAAGAACGGCACCAATTGGTTGGTGTGCTGCCCGGAGTACCAACCGTGGCGAGCAACCTTGCCCTTTTCGCCTTCCATGGCGTTAAAGCGGTCTTCCGCATCGGGGTTGTCGTCCGTCGGTGCCTCATTCGCACCGGATAGATAACCGGTTTCGTGGTCCGCGGTCACGACGAGCAGAGTCTCCTCCCACGAGGAGTTCTCCTCTACCCACTTGATGGCAGCATCAACCGACTTATTGAAGTCCTGAGTCTCCTCAATATCGCGCACTGGGTTATTTCCGTGGCCAGCCCAGTCGATGGCACCGCCCTCGATCATGACGGAAAAGCCATCCTCGTCCTGTCCCAGCGCATTGAGGGCGCCAGTAGTCATGGTGGGGAGATCGACGACGTCGTTCAGCTTGTCCGAGTATGGGGCCTTTGCCTCGCCCGAGCGGGAGTTCTGCAATGTGGAACCAACCTGCGCGATACCCCAATACTTCTGCTCCGGCTTGACGTCACCTTGTGCCATCTTCTTGAAGTCATCGTTGGACTCGAAGTAATTCCAGTCGGTCTCGCCTCCGGAAAGCTTGGCGTAGTCGTCCTCGTACATGAAGCTATAGTCGGGAGTATCGACCTTCTGGTGGTCATTATCGTAGAACGGGTGGCCAGCGGCCATGACCAAGTCGAGGGCGCTGCCGAGCATCTCACGGCTAATGTCCTGCAGCTTATCGCGGTCCTTGTTGTGCGCGGCCCACGCCGCCGGAGTGACTTCGGAATAGAGAGTGTCTGATGGTTTGTGTGTGGGTACCTAACCTGCATGAGGAGATGGACCAGAATGACTACTGTGGCGAGACGAGATCCGGCTGATAAGGCCAAGATTGCTGCGATTGAAAAGAAGCTTCTTGCTAACCCTGAAATCGCGAAGCTGATTGATGACCTAGGCACGTCTACAACGGATGCCAACGACCTGGTTCGCGGCATGTTGCAAGCCTCGATTACCAGGGGACTCAACGCTGAAATGGATGCCCACCTGGGCTACGAGTCTGGCGACAGGAGCGCTAAAGCTGCAGCTAGAACAGACAATCACCGCAACGGGTCGTATCCAAAGACCGTGGATTCTAACTACGGGCCAGTTACCGTTGATGTGCCGAGGGATAGGGCTGGCACATTCTTGCTGACTATGGTCCCTAAAGGCTCGAGGAGATTGACCGATGTCGATGACATGACCGTTAGCTTGTACGCCGGTGGGATGACAATTAGGGACATCCAGCACCATATGGCAACGGCGATGCGTGTTGATATTTCCCATGAGACGATTTCCGCAGTCACCGATGGCGTCCTCGATGAGGTCATGGTCTGGCAAAACCGCCAGCTAGACGAGTTCTACCCGGTCATTTTCCTGGACGCGCTGCGCATTAAAATCCGCGATGGCGGCCTAGTGGTCAATAAGTCCGCGTACATGGCAATCGGCGTGGCTCTCGACGGTATCAAGCACTTTTTGGAATCGTGGATTGCCAAAGAAGAAAGCGCTTCATCCTGGGCGCAAGTATGCGCCAATCTTTCTAACCGTGGGGTTAAAGACGTCTTTATCGTTTGCTGTAACGGGTTCAAAGGCTTGCCGGAAGAAGTAAAGGCAACCTGGCCGAACTCTATGGTGCAAACCTGTATCGTGCACCTGATTCGTGCCGCTAACCGATGGGTAGCCTACAGGGATCGCCGGGGCGTATCGGCCGCGTTGAAAAAGATTTACACCGCCACGGACGAGTCCACAGCTAAGGCTGCCTTAGACGAATTTGAAGCCTCTGAATTGGGAGAAAAGTATCCACGCTCAGTCCAAGTCTGGCGAGATGCATGGGCGCGTTTCGTACCGTTTCTCCAGTTCCCACCAGCAGCCAGCAAGGTCATTTACACGAAGAATTCGATTGAATCATTCAACAATGAACTGCGGAAAGCTACCCGCAACAGGGTGCAGTTCACTAACAATGAATCAGCGCTCAAGACGCTATGGTTGATGATCTGCAATATCGAAGACAGACGAGCTGCCAAGAGAGCGAAGCAGGGCAAACGAGTCTCAGCGACAACCGGCAGACTCATGGAAGGGACCCGAGTTTCCGGCTGGAAACAAGCCATTAACCAAATGGCCGTGGCCTACCCCGACAGCTTCGACAAATACCTATAAACCTAGCCCCACACACAAACAACTTGACACCCTCCGAACAAGCAAGCATTGATAGATGCAGGTCTGCACTACATTTTGTCGGTGAAACCCCACCGTGCCTGAGGTGATTGAAACCTGGCGGCGGGAAATCCCTGGTGAAGCCTACGCCCACGGCCAGATCTGGACACAAGCCTCGGCAAGCGATGCGCGCAAACACACAACCCCGACTACGGTGCCCCACTTCCAGTACTCCTATGATCGGGCCAGACGCGGCCTGCGCGGAATCAAAGAGCAAGTCGCAAAAGCCAAACGCGCTGTTGACGGCGAAATCGCCATTAAGCGCAACCGCTATTTCGATCTTTCCACCCCGAACAAGAAGGTCAACTACGCTCGTGCTGCCAAACACCGAGCCCTAGCCGGAATTAAAGGCTATGAAACCGACCTGATCGCTCTTCCCGCCCAGGAGGTTATCGGGCATTACCGCAGGCTATTCCACATTGAAAATGTCGTATCGGATGTCGAAATCAGACCTGAAAGCACGCCCAATCTATGCGAGGAAACAAAACTCGATCACAGCACATCTCAATATGGTGATGGCAGCACTAGCCGTGACCCACCTGATGGAGACCCGCAGTGGTCACTTCATCAAACGCCTCGTGAGAACGCTCAAGAAATACCGCAGCTTTCAACTCGTCGTTGGCGGCGAAACCATTCACGCCGCCGTACCATTCCCGCCCGACCTCACTGCCACCATCCAAGTAATCACCGGCCGCGAACTTCCGCACAAAATTGGCCTAAGTCAGGTTAGAAGGGAATCAGCACACCGTCTCGTGGGATTCGTGCTCTGGGTGCTCAATCTGGATGGTGGAGTGCTCGATACCGTGTTCGCGCAGGGCCTGCTGGGCGGCATCCAACAGCGGGCCGGTGCCGACGGTGCCGTCGCGCACGATATGCACGGTCGTGAGCACGTTCACGCCGTCCAGGCTCCACAAGTGCAGGTCGTGGATGTCAGCAACGCCCTCGACCTGCCGCAGCGCGGGCTCGATCGCACTGGCGTCGAAGTCCGCCGGGACTTGCTCGAGCAGCACGCTCGCCGAAAGCCGCATGAGCTGCCAGGCGCGCGGCAGCACCATCGCCGCGATCGCTAGGGAGGCGATCACGTCCGCCGCCACAAACCCCGTGGTCAGTACCACGATGCCGGCCACGATTACTGCGACCGAGCCGAGCATATCCACTAACACGTGCAAGAACGCGCCCTCCACGTTGATCGAGGATTTGCGGTGCCGGTGCAGAACCCACGCCGATAGCGCATTCGCCACCAGGCCGATCACCGCGATGATCAGCATCGTTTTTCCCTGCACTTCGGCCGGGCTCTGCAGGCGGCGCACCGCCTCGACGACAATCCACACCGAGATCGCCAGCACCATCACTGCGTTCGCCAGTGCAGCAAGCACCTCCACTCGTCGGTAGCCGTACGTGGCCTGAGCCGATGCTTGTCGGCGCCCAACCAACACCGCTAACACCGCGATGATCAACCCCGCAGCGTCGGAAAGCATGTGCATCGCATCCGCCATCAGCGCCATCGAACCCGCCAACCAGCCGCCGATCAGCTCCGCGAAGAAGACGGTGCCGGTAATGCCTAGCGCAATCAAGAGTGCGCGCAGCGGCGTGCTGGAGTGATCGTGGTCGTGGTGCTCGTGTGCCATGCACTCAGCCTATCCCCGTCGACGCTTATTGACAATTAAATGAAAATGGATGGCGGTAAGCGCAGCCACTGAGGCCAAGTCGGCCTGATTTAGGCCATTGTGCCGTTGTCCTTTGAATGTGTAGAGAAGCTGAAACAAGAACAACCAAAAAGTACTGCAGCCGCATGTCAGGAAAGCAACTGCTGCGTGTACGCGAGGTAAATATAATTCTACATTTGTATAAATTCATATAGAAAAGCGCCGCGACCCGTGGAACGTTTTAAAGGGTGGGGCGCGGCGCTCGTACCAAAACCTACTTCTTGGTTTCACCCAACAAGTGGCACTGAATCATGTTGGTGTTGCCAGCAATTCCTGGAGGAGTACCAGCAATGACGACAATCATGTCACCTTCTTCGTACTTGTCCATCTCCAGCAATGCATCATCGATGGCTTCCATCATGTCATCGGTGGACTTAACGTGCGGACTCAAGAAGGTCTCAGCACCCCAAGTCAATGCCAGCTGGGAGCGCACCGCCGGGTTCGGGGTAAACGCCAGCAACGGCAGGTGAGAGTGCAGGCGCGCTACGCGCTTTGCAGTATCACCGGAGGTGGTGAAGGCCACGATAGCCTTCGCATTCAGGCGCTCTGCAATATCGCGGGCGGAGTAAGAAACTACGCCGCGCTTGGTGCGCGGAACGTGGGTGAGCGGCGGAACCTTGCCGCCGTCCTCAGCATTGGCCACGATCTTGGACATGGTACGCACAACGTTTTGTGGGTCAATACCCACAGACGTCTCACCGGAGAGCATGACGGCATCGGCGCCATCGAGCACAGCATTGGCCACATCGGAGGCCTCCGCACGGGTCGGGCGCAGATTGGAAATCATGGAATCCAGCATCTGTGTAGCCACGATGACCGGCTTAGCGTTCTCGCGAGCAATCTGGATAGCGCGCTTCTGGAATAGCGGCACGCGCTCCAGCGGTACCTCCACGCCAAGGTCACCGCGAGCAATCATGATGGCATCGAATGCCAACACGATGGATTCGAGGGCATCGACTGCCTCCGGCTTTTCCAGCTTGGCAATAACCGGAACGCGGCGGCCCTCTTCGTCCATGATCTCGTGGACCTTATCCACGTCGGCTGGGGAGCGAACGAAGGACAAAGCAATCAGGTCAACGCCAAGCTTCAATGCGAAACGCAGGTCAGCAATGTCCTTCTCCGACAAAGTCGGCACGGAAATATCCATACCCGGCAGGGATACGCCCTTGTTATTGGAAACTGGGCCACCTTCGGTGACCTCACAAACGACGTCGTTGCCGTCGACTTCCTTACATACAACAGCAACCTTGCCGTCATCAATCAACAGGCGGTCACCAGGCTTGGCATCCTTAGCCAAGCCCTTGTAGGTGGTGGAAACGCGGTCGTGGGTGCCTTCGATATCGTCCACGGTGATGCGGACAATCTCGCCGTCATTCCACTGCTCCTCGCCGTTAATGAAGCGGCCAAGGCGAATCTTGGGGCCCTGTAGGTCCGCCAAAATACCAACGGCGCGGCCAGTCTTATCAGTAGCCTGGCGCACCCAGTTGTAATTCGCCCCGTGGTCCGCATGCTCGCCGTGAGACATATTCAGGCGGGCAACGTCCATACCGTCTTGAACGAGGCGCAAAATTCCATCCTCGCTAGCTACGGCAGGGCCGAGAGTACAGACAATCTTCGTTCTTCTATCCAGCATTATTGGCCTATTCCGTCGGAGAAACTGAACACTCCCCAACCTACTCCTTCGGACGGATTGCGGCCACAAATTTCCGATTTCATTTTCCGAACGGGCACCCCAAAATCCCCTGATTCCCACAAAACAAACCCAAACGGAAACACTTGGGCAAGATCTATGTCGTCGAAGAGTCTCGCTGCTGCCCCTCAGATACCGTGTGCTCATCGCCGCGTTGGCGGCTATCGCGGTTCTCCGCCCAGGATTTAGGATCCACCTCTTCGGGGGATTCTGAACCTTGGCGGCGTCTATCGAGCAAGAAAAAGACAATCGCGGCAATGATAAAAATCACAAGGGAGACGATGATATTCACGCGCACCCCAAAGATATGAGTAGCTTCATCGGAACGCATTCCTTCAATAAAGAACCGGCCCAAGGTATATCCCATAACGTAGAGGGCAAAGACTCGCCCGTGGCCCAGCTTCCACGCCTTGTGCGCCCACAGGAGGAATAAGCACACTAAGACATTCCACACCATCTCGTAGAGAAAAGTCGGATGCACGGAAGTCATAACCTCACCCGTGGAGTGCCCAGATATTGGCGCATAACCGCCATTTTCATTGACACGGTAATAGATATCCAAAGCCCACGGAACGTCGGTTGGGCGCCCATAAAGTTCTTGATTAAACCAGTTGCCCAGTCGCCCAATCGCCTGTGCAAGCACAAGTCCGGGGGCCACCGCATCGGCAAATGGCCCAAGTGGGATCTTCTTGATCTTAAAAAGCACCCATAGCGCCAGCGCACCGAGGGCTACGGCTCCCCATATACCTAACCCGCCGTTGTTAATCTTTAGCGCGTCCGCGGGATTGCAGTTATCACAGAAATACTTCTGATTATCGGTAATAACGTGGTAGAGGCGCCCGCCCACGATGCCCGCGGGGATGACAACGATAGCCGCATCCCAGACCGTATCTGGATTTCCACCGCGAGCCGTATAGCGGCGCAAGGTCATACGCAGGCCGACAATAATGCCAACGATAATGCACAGCGCATAGGCGCGAATGGGAATTGACCCTAACTGCCAGACACCCTGTGGCGGGGACGGAATATTTGCAAGAACTTGAGTGTGCACGTAGCTAGTGTGCCTTATTCCCCACCCCACCGGCCAGTTGGGGTATCACTCCAACTTGCGCGCGGGGCACGCTGGGTGCTGGCCGGCAGCCACCAGGGAACGTGCCAAAGCAGTAGGGTCTTGAGCGGCCATGACAGATTCACCAATGAGCACAGCATCTGCACCGCGAGAGGCATAGTGAAAAAGGTTGCGGGCATTATTAACCCCGCCTACCGCGATGCGCAGGATGGACTCTGGCAGACCTGGTGCGATGTCATTGAACGCCTCACGGTTAATGGCATCCGAAGCCAGCGACCACGCATTAATGGCAATTACGCTGCTTCCTGCCTTGATCGCCCGGTCAACCTCGGCACAGTTGCGGACCTCGACGATGGCGGTCATCCCGAGCGATTCCACGCGGTCTAATAGGGCCTCAAGGCGAGCTTGCTCCAAGAGTTCTACCTGCAAGGGAATTGCATCGGCGCCATAACAGCGGGCCTCGTGGATTTGGTAGGGGTCCACGATGAGATCACGCGACATCATGGGTATATCAATCGCTGCTCGTGCGGCTGCCATGTCCTCCAAAGAACCGTGGAATCGGCGGAAATCGGTTTGGCAGGCCATAAGATGCACACCGCATCCCTCAAAGGTGCGGGCCCATTCCGCCATCTGCTCCGCAGAGCCTACGCGTGCAATTTCGCCGCCATAGGGAACGGCGCGTTTGAGCTCGGTGATAACCGAGCAGCCGGTACGCAGCAGCGCGGCTCGCGCATCGCGGGGAGATTCCATATCGCGCGAGCGCGCCTTCACCTCTTTGAAGGACACGCGGGCTTCCCGCGCAGCGACGTCCTCCAAGACTCCTGCTACAAGGTGGTCAACGGCAATGGGCGTAGGCATCAGCACCTCCCTCCACGGGCGATTGAGATCACACTTTTAGGTTAACCCGCTCAGGTGCTGTTCCGGAAATTGCATAAGCCGTGCGGCTATTTTTTATCCACATCGGTGGGATCGATATCGCTATCAAGTGCATCCCACATCACGCGGCCGGAATCAGCGGAAGTTTCCAAATCCTCCCCCAACTTTGCTTGGCGAGCCGCCGGTGTCTCATATTTGCTCGAGACTTTCGTCTTATCCTCGCCAGGATTACGGGCCAGCATAACGGCGCCAAAGAGAGCTGCAGCAGCGCCCAGTATCGCCATAGCTGGGCCGAGGGAGTGTACTTCGGTGGAAACAACCGTGGCCCAATCGGAAATCTGGGCGGAATCCACCGCGTTTTCATTGGCCGAGGCACCCTGCAAAATCTTTTGCGCACGCTCGGCCTCCGCTCCTGCTGTCAGTAGGTTAATTGGGGTCCACGCGCTGGCCGCTGCCGCTAGGGCACAGACAATGCCCACCACTCGCCTACCAATGCGGCGCAACGCCATGCCCGCAACGGCGCCTGCCACTAGGACAAGCGTCAAGGCCATGATTTCCAGCGACCACGCCGAACCTACAATGTCATTGGTCGCAGAGCCAGCCTTATCGTCCTCGCTGACGGCCACGACCCACGTCGCGCGCGAGGCAAGCCACAAAACGATGGCTCCTACAGCGATAAGTAGTGGTCCAAGGCGTCGAGCCTTCACAATTGCCCTCCTAGGAGATCCGTGGCGTCAAAGCACGTGCGGTCACCGGTATGGCACGCGCCGCCGCGCTGCCGCACGGTCAGCAGGATAGTATCTCCATCGCAGTCAAGGCGAACGCCCAGCACCGCTTGCGTGTTTCCGGAAGTTTCCCCCTTTACCCAATAATCATTGCGAGAACGCGAGTAATACGTACCCTTGCACGTGGCAAGGGTATGGGCCAAGGCGTGGTCATCCATCCACGCCATCATCAGCACCTCGCCGGAGTCAGCTTGCACAATGGCAGGAACTAGTCCTTGGTTGTTGCGCTTGAGCCGCTTGGCGATGCCCCTGTCTAGTTCATACTCGGCTGGGTTAGTCATCGGCGCACCTCGTAGCCCGCTGTGGCTAGGGCATCTTTTACGTCGCCGATTTCTACCTCGCCGAAGTGAAAAATGCTCGCGGCTAATACGGCATCGGCTCCGGCCGCAATAGCCGGTGGGAAATCTGCGGCACTGCCCGCACCACCGGAGGCGATTACCGGAATGGTCACCGCCGCGCGTACAGCGCTTAGCATGTCGACATCAAAGCCTTCCTTGGTGCCATCGCCATCCATCGAGTTAAGCAAGATTTCGCCTACCCCGAGCTCTTCGCCACGGCGAGCCCATTCAACGGCGTCGATACCGGCCGATGTGGTGCCGCCATGCGTAGTGACTTCAAAGCCGGAAGGCGCATACTCCTCTTGGCACCTGCGAGCATCAACCGACAGGACAATGCATTGTGCACCAAAAATCCCGGCCATTTCGCTCAATAGCTCTGGGTTTCGAATGGCGGCGGTATTGATAGAAACCTTATCCGCACCGGCGCGCAAGAGCTCTCGGACATCTTCCACGCTGCGAACCCCACCGCCCACGGTCAGTGGGATAAATACTTGGTCTGCGGTTCGGCGTACGACCTCGAGCATGGTCGATCGCCCTTGCGTCGATGCAGAAACGTCCAAGAACGTAAGCTCGTCGGCTCCGAGGGCATCGTAACGCGCAGCTAGCTCTACTGGGTCCCCTGCATCACGCAGGTTTTCAAAATTTACGCCCTTGACTACCCGGCCTTGGTCCACATCTAGGCAGGGGATCACGCGTACGGCTACAGCCATTGCGGCCGCCTCCTTAGGGATTGTAATTCTTAGTGAGAAAAGGAATCTCTGTGCCGCGACAAAATTTCCAAAATAGTGGCATGAACTTGCGGGGTTCCTGCCACCATGCCGCGTGACTGCGGGGTCCACGGATTGCCCTCAGGATCAGTGACAACCCCGCCGGCTGCTTGAACTTGTAACGCCCCAGCGGCGTTGTCCCACGGGTGTGGGGAGAAATTAATCGCCCCATCAAACACACCCTGCGCTACGAAGGCATTATCGAGTCCTACAGAGCCAGTCATACGGGGTCGCAGGCCAGTCTCGCGCAGTTCATGGAAAATATCGGTGGGCAGGTGAGAAGAACAGCCCACATGGCCGCGCGCTTCATCAAATCCCATCGCGTCTTGGCCACCGCCGAATCCGGCAGCAGGGCCGCCGACTGAACGCAGTGGCGAGCCATCGCAGGTGACCAAACGGCGCTCCAAAAGTGGAAAGTCAGACACCGCAGCAATCGGTGCGCTTTCATGGATAAGCGCCACAAGGATTCCTGCCATGGGATTGCCGGCAGAATAATTTGCGGTGCCATCGATTGGGTCTACTACCCAAACGGTATCGAGTACACTGCCGCCAGATTCTTCCCCGTAGACTGGGATGCCGGTCACCTGGGTTAGGATTTCGCGCAGCTGCTTCTCAATGACGAGGTCCACTTCGGTGGCAAAATCGCCCTGCCCCTTAAAGCGGGCGGGCGCCGCACCGAGTCCGGAACGAAAGATGGGTTCTACTTGGTCTACAGCTGCCTCCGCGAAGGCCACCAACTCGCGGGGTTCCATCATGGTTTAGTCGTCCTCAGGGTCGTATGGGTCAATGGTTTCTTCCGCCGGCAGCGGCTCTACTTCTACCACCGCAGCGAGAGCTTCCTCTAGGGTGAAGTTGCCTTCATAAAGGGCCTTGCCAATAATGGCGGAATCTATGCCCTCATTTACATACAGTGCCAGCTCGCGCAGGTCTTCGACACTAGAGATTCCACCAGAGGCGGTAATTTTGGCATCGGTTGCCATGGCTACCTCGCGCAGCAACTCAATATTTGGCCCGGTTAGTGTGCCATCTTTAGAAACATCCGTTACCACGAAGCGTTGACAACCGGCAGCGTCTAGGCGCTCGAGTACTTCCCACAAGTCGCCGCCATCGGAGACCCAGCCATTGCCCGTAACACGCCATTCGCCGCCGCCTTCGCGCACCGCTAGGTCCACCGCAACCTTTTCGCTATAACGTGCCAGTATTTGTTCAATCCAGTCAGGCTGCTCTAGAGCTGCGGTGCCAATATTAATACGCTGCGCACCGGTCGCCAGCGCGCGCTCAACGGCTGCATCGTCTCGGATGCCGCCGGTAAGCTCGACGTTTATGCCTAGCTCTCGGGTAATTTTTGCCATCTCTTCGTGGTTTGAGCCGCGACCAAAGGCTGCATCTAAGTCCACAAAATGCAGCCATTGCGCGCCCTGAGATTGCCACTTTAGCGCGGCATCGCGCGGTGCACCGTAAGAGTTTTCGGTGCCTGCTTCGCCTTGATCCAAGCGCACGGCCTGGCCTTGAGATACATCGACTGCGGGCAAAAGCGTAAAAGTCATATCCTTCATCCTACCTAGAGCGTACGCATCCAGTTTTCCAAAAGCTGCGCACCTGCATCCCCGGATTTTTCCGGGTGGAATTGGGTGGCCCACAGGGCACCGTTTTCTACCGCCGCAACAAACCTATCGCCCGCGTGCTCAGCCCAACTGACCAAGGGCGGGCGAGTAATCTCCGTTTCCAACTCCCAGTGGCGAACGCCATAGGAATGCACGTAGTAGAAACGCTCGTCTTGCGCTAGTCCGGCAAACATGTCACTGCCAACGGGCACTTCCACGGTATTCCACCCCATATGCGGCAGCACCGTAGAGTGCAGCTTTTCGACGGTACCGGGCCACTCGCCGCAACCAGCGGAGTTTATGTTGTGTTCTACTCCGGCGTCGAAAAGCACCTGCATGCCTACGCAAATGCCCAACACCGGACGCTCCCCCGCCAAGCGCTGGCCGATGACCCTCGGGCCTTGCACCGCGTGCAACCCGCGCATGCACGCAGCAAAAGCACCCACGCCAGGAACTAGAAGCCCATCCGCTTCCACCGCTACCTTGGGGTCTGCGGTTACGGCAATTTCAGCGCCCACTCGCTCCAATGCGCGCTGTGCCGAGCGCACGTTGCCCGCGCCATAATCCAATAATGCAACCGTTTTTGCCATGGGCTACACCTTACGCATACGGCGCAGACGCGTCCGGATATCATTGGTTTCGCTCACCCGGGTGCGCCCGAGTACAAAGTCTGCCACCGTCATAAGCAAACCAACAACGAGGATGGCCACGCCGGCCCCAAACGCCCCCGCATAGCCATAGCCGGCGACCAAGGCGCCCAAAAGAGTCGAGCCCAAACCGGTGCCGCCGTCATAGAAGATATTCCAGATGGCCGAAGCCTCCGAGACCCGCTCGCGCGGCAGGCGATCAAACATGGACAGCAGCGCCTCATTTTGGGCAATACCGAACGCGCCACCGAACAGGAAGGCACCAAGCACGAGCCACCACACGGAGCCATCGAGGTAGAGGGGCACTGCGATAGCAAGCACGCCCACAATCCCCATGATCTGGCTCGGGATATACAGACGGCCCGGGGTGCCTACGCGGTCTGCCACCATGCCCGCGAGGTAGCGGAAAATCATGGCGGCGCCACCAACGATGGATAGCATGATGCCTGCCAGGCTGGCGCCGCGCTCTGCATCAAGTTCTTGCACTGCGGGCGGCAGGAAGGACGACACGGCACCGTAGCTCATAGAGAAAGTAGTCAACGCCAATGCGGGGACTAACACCAGCTTCCACGTGGGAACGCGAATCAGGTTCGGCTTATCCTCGGTATCAGAGGCAAGCGTGACCTTAATCTTAGGAATGCGCAGGCACAGACCAAACCCTAGGAAGCCAATGATGCCGGCGGTGATATACGTCGAGGCATATCCCAGCTTTTCCGCCATGATCAACCCTAAAGGCAAAAAGACCATCTGGCCGAGTCCGGTAAAGACGCCAATCATGCCGGTTGCCTTGCCTAATAGGCGGACCGGCGCAAGCTCTGCAATGAGCGCGGACTCGGAGACGGTAAGCGCGCCAAATCCCACGCCACGCATGGCAGAAAAGAGCAGGACTACCCAAGCATCGGTGCCCAACAGATGGCCGAAAGCCGGTACACCCAAAGTGAAGGCAGATAGAGCCATCACGCGGCGGTAGCCCCATCGGCGCAGCAGCCACGGTGAGATGATCTGGGTGAGGACGGTAAAGGCCATGAAGATGCCCGTGGACGAGCCTGCCAAGGTGGCCGAACCACCGGAGTCAATGACTGCTAGGGGCACCACCGGAAGAAGGATGGACCAGGCACCGAATGCTGCGGCGATGGCCAGCATGGTCGCGGTATATCCAGGTACCTTCCAGATATTAGTTTCTTGGGTATTGCTCATTTACCGAACGCTCCTACCATCCACGAGATTGCTGCCACCACGGTGATTGCGGCCAATAAAGAGGCTACTACTGTCATTGCCTTCGATCCCTGTTGGTAGGCAGACCACGCACCGCCCACCAACATGCCGGCGACGAGGAAGAGGACCAAGATCATAAAATGCATGCGTTTTAGAGTGCTCCCTTCGTCGAAGGAATGCCAGTCTGGCGCGGATCGAATTCCACTGCGCCGCGCAACGCACGCGCTACCGTTTTATACTCCGCCTCCGTAATGTGGTGCGGATCGCGACCATAGCGCACAGTGAGGTGGAGAGTTACCGCAGCGTGGGTAGCTAGCGTTTCAAAAAAGTGGCGGTTGATAACCGTGGCATAGTGGCCACCAATGGTCTGCCACTGCAGATTTTCTGGTTCACCGATCATCACGAAATAGGCGCGTCCGGAAAAATCCACCACCGCTTCCACCAAGGTTTCATCCATGGGCAACAGTTGGGAGCCGAATCGACGAATGCCCGACTTATCCCCAACCGCCTCACGCAAGGCGCTGCCCAGCACGATGGCGGTATCTTCCACGGTGTGGTGCGCATCAACCTCGACGTCGCCTTCTGCCTGCACCGTCAGATCAAAGCTGCCGTGGGTGGCAAAGGCCGTGAGCATATGATCAAAAAATGGCAGGCCCGTAGAAATATCGCTGCTTCCTGTGCCATCCAGATCGATGACCACGGAAATCTGCGATTCCGACGTGGACCGTTGGGCTCGCCCTACGCGGTTGCTCATCGTTTACTCCTTTCCTCCCGCCGGCTAATCCGCCACTACTGTATCCGCTAGAGCCTCGGCCACAGCTAAAAAGGCCGAATTTTCTTCCGGCAGGCCCACGGTCATGCGCAAATGACCCGCAATACCCACATCTCGGATGAGAACTTCCCTGTCCAAGAACTGCTCCCATACTCGGTGCTGGTCTGCAAAACAGCCGAAGAAGAGGAAATTGGATTCGCTGGGTAAGACGGTATAGCCCAGTTCGCGCAAGCGAGTGGCCACCCGCTCGCGCTCGGCGGCAATCTTTTCCACGGTGGCGAGGGTATCTGCACTATGGCGTAGCGCTACCGTGGCCGCCGCTTGGGATAGCACGGAAAGGTGATATGGCAGCCGCACCAGCATGACGGCCTCCACAAAGGCCGGGTCCGCCACGAAATAGCCGAGGCGGCCACCCGCGAAGTCAAAGGCCTTGGACATGGTGCGCGAGACCACCAGCTTCGCGGGGTACTTGTCCAGCAGCGTCACCGCGGAGGGCGCGGAGGAAAATTCGCCGTAGGCCTCATCAACGATGAGGATGCCAGGGGCGGCGTCGGCAAGCGCGGCAATATCATCCAACCCAGTCACGCCGCCGGTGGGATTATTCGGCGTAGTTACAAAAATAATATCCGGCTGGTGCTGCGCCACGGCCGCCAACGCTCGCTCCATATCAATGCGAAAGTTCTCATCGCGCGGGCACTCCAGGAACTGCGTATGGGTCCCGTCCGCCAAAATGGGGTGCATGGAATAGGACGGGGTGAAGCCAAGCACGCTGCGTCCCGGACCGCCAAAGGCCTGCAACAACTGCTGCAAGATCTCATTGGAACCATTCGCGGCCCACACTTGCTCATAGCTCACAGGCACACCGGTTTGCCCAGAAACATAGCTGGCTAGGGCCTCGCGCAGCTTTAGCGCATCGCGCTCCGGATAGCGATTGAGCGTGGTGGCAAGGCGGCGGGTTTCCGCGACTAGGTCATCAACCAACGCCTCCGAGGGAGGATAGGGATTTTCGTTGGTATTGAGTTGGTAGGCCACCTTAAGCTGCGGGGCACCGTAGGCAGATTTCCCGCGCAATTCCTCGCGCAGGGGTAGATCGTTCAATTCCGTCATCTAGCTCTCCTCCAATCGGGCGCGGATGGCTTCGCCGTGGGCCGGAAGACGCTCGGCTTCCGCAAAAGCGATAACATGCGGGGCAATCTCCTCCAGTGCGGCGCGGTCGTACGCGATGAGGTTGACTGGTCTTAAGAAGGTGTGGGTAGAAAGGCCGCCAGAAAATCGCGCAGTACCAGAAGTAGGCAGCACGTGATTGGAACCGGCCGCATAATCGCCCAACGGCACCGGCGCGAAATCCCCTACAAAGATGGCACCCGCGTGTTTAATGCGCCCAGCCACTGCCTCCGGCTCTGCGGTGTGGATTTCAAGGTGCTCGGCAGCATAGGCATTGGCCACCGCGATGGCCGCATCAAGGGAATCTACCAGCACGATTCCGGATTGCTGGCCGCCCAGTGCCTCGGCCGCCCGCTCCGCATTGGCGGTAGCGCTATAGCGTGCTTCCACTTCCGTCTTGACGCGCTGGGCTAGGTTGTCCGATGCCGTAATGAGCACGCTCGCGGCCATAGGATCGTGCTCGGCTTGCGAGATGAGATCATAAGCCACATACACCGGATTAGCGGTGTCATCGGCAAGGATAGCGATTTCGGTGGGGCCGGCCTCTGCATCAGTGCCCACCACCCCACGCACCAAGCGCTTGGCGGCGGTTACGAAAATATTTCCCGGCCCCGTAATCATGTCCACCGGTGCGAGCTCGGCGACATCATCGCCATAAGCCATCAACGCTATAGCTTGGCCACCGCCCACGGCCCAGACCTCATCCACGCCGAGCATCTGGCACACGGCCAGCACCGTCGGGTGCGGCAGTCCGCCGAATTCCTTCTGCGGCGGCGAGGCCACCACCAGGCTTTCCGCGCCGGCTTCTTGTGCCGGCACCGCGTTCATGATCACAGAAGAGGGATAGACCGCCTTTCCACCTGGCACGTATAACCCGACGCGCTCGATGGGACGGAATTCCTCGGTCACCGTGGCACCTGGTTTGAGCTCAGTAGTGTGTGCGGCCGGCTTTTGTTCGGCGTGTACCTTGCGCACCCGCTTGATCGCCGCTTCGATGGCTTGGCGCGTTTGCGGATCCAGGCTGGCTGTGGCCTGGTCCAATTCTTCCCGGGGTACTCGCAGATGGGCCGGGCGCACGTCGTCGAAAAGCTCTCCGTATTCCAGCGCGGCCCTCGCACCTTCGTCACGCACCCGATGAACCATCGGTGCTACCTTATCCACCACGGCAGCGACATCAGTGCCACCGCGAGGCAGTACTCGCCGTAGCTGGGCGGGGCGTAAATCTTGGCTCCGCAGATCGATGGTTCGAAGCATTCCCGGCTCCCTTCTCCAAAGCGGATTCCTGTTATTAAACCAATATCCTAATGCCCAAATCCCAGCGAGGGGGCCGGTTTGGACGATAGACTCAGACCCAACGCAGCTTTAAGGTGGTAGCAGTGATGAGCGAGAATGAACCCTCCCTTCTGCTCGCGCATACCCATGCCATCGCCCGCGAGAATGGCATTTCCTGCTGGGCGCTGCCTTCCGGCGAACTACTGGTTCCGCATGCGGCCGGCGGCTCCACCTTCATCTTTGTAGACCAGCTGGAAGAACCGGTACTCCACCTGCACACCAGCCCCCGCGGCGGCGTCGATTTCAGCGAGATTGCTGATCTGACACACCTGGCTAATGAGTGGAATCATGACTGCCTCTCACCGGCAGTGGTAGTGGACTATGACCAGCCCGAATGCGTGAGTATATCCGGTCACAGCTACCTGCCGACCGATATTTCTCCCAGTCACGAGCAGCTCGCAGCATTCCTCCTGCCAGCGCTGCGCAATTCGGAGGTCCTCATCGATCTGCTCGCCCAGTCCCACCCCGCACTCGTCCGCGAGGCGGCACCAGAGCTTGCCCCGCTTGCCGACGCCCCCTTAGAACCCTTCACCCTCGATAGTCTAGCCGAAATGCTGCCGCTCATTGGCATTCAGCGCTTTCAAAGCGACGGCACCACTGCCATTTATGCGTGGGTCAATGACGTTCTTTTTGCCTTCGCGCTCGATAATGGGCCCAGCCTCATCATCAAAGGCCACTGGGATCCTAGCTTAGAAGAAGCGGAATTTACCAGACTCTTCCTCATTTGCAACGATTGGAATCGCGCCCACCACGGCGCCGTCGCATTTTGTCACCATACCTTCGAAGGCCTGCAAGTGCGGATGGATGCCGCCACCATCACTGCTGCGGGTCTTACCCGGCCACAGCTCTTTAGCGCCGTAGGCCGCGGGCTAAAACACATCCTCCACGGCATCGATGACATCGCACGCGAAGTTACCGGCGCCTCCCCCGTGGAATGGCCTTAGTCGGGCTGGCTACCAATCCTCGTCGGCGCTGACAAAAGCCGTAGACCAATAGGCGAACATCGCCATGAAAGGCGCCACCGCCCAAGCAATCGCCGGGGAGAAATTAGGCGCAAACTCCACAACTTCCCCCGGGATTTCCGGTGGATGCGTGGCCGTTACTCCACCAAATACATAAAACGAGGCGGCACCTGCCAAAGCACACACTCCTACCCACAAGAGCATCGACAAGCCACGCGCTTGCCTGCGCAGATATGCAATCAAACCAAGAAGAAGCCCCAACACCCCCGTGATGAGCGCAAAGGTTATAAAAGCGATGAACTGGGCATTGCCCATCGCATCAATGGCGTAGCCGCCATCGTCTACCTCGCGGCCTATAAGCGTCGGCCGGAAAAGCCCCCACACCGCGCCCGCTATGCCGTAGACTGCGAGCGCACACGCGAGTAACCCCGCACCAAAACCAAAGGTGCGGGGTAACCGACGGCGGGAAAGAGACAACTTAGTTACAGAAGGTCCAGTTGCCATTCTCGCGACGGAAACGGACGGTGGAAGTCTCGGTACCCTCGGAGTTGGACACGCTCACGGTAGCGGAAGCATCATCGCCATTGACTACCACGTCATTGACCGATTGCAGCTTGGTCGACTGCGGGATGGACTCCAGCTGGCTTGCAAACTTTTCAATCTCGGCGTTGCCGCCGCCCTGCTGGCGCATGGTGTTGGCGTATTCACCAAAGGATTGGTTCGGCAGGCTATCGACGTACTGCTGGTACTGGCTGAACTCCTGGGACTGCTCATCGCGCACCGCTTGGCAGGCATGCTGCGGCATGTAGTTGAAGTATTCCTTCACATTGTCAATCTCATGCTGACCGCGCACCAGCTGCTCGATGGCCTGCTTATCGGCATCATTAGCATTCTGGCCACCTTCAATCGGCTTGATATCTTCTGCGCCCGCGAAAGGATCCTCGCCATTATTCAGCGGGTTGGCCATCTGGTCGGGCCCTTCGCCGGCACCGTCTTCGCCTTCTTGCCCCTCGTCATTCGCTGCGGCGTCCTTCGCCTCGCCGTCCTTATTCTGCTCCTTGTTCTTGTCCTTATCCTTATCTCTGTCCTTATCCTTATCTCTGTTCTTGTCCTTATCGGCGTCTTTGTCCTGGGACTTGTCTGCAGACTTATCCTCGGAAGACTTGGAGGCCGTGGTGGCGGCAGCCTCCTTAGAATCGTCATTATCATCCGAACCGCACGCAGCCAGCGCCAGGGGGGCAACCAGCGCAACTGCGAGGAGGGACTTCTTTGCAGGGGTCAAAAAGGACAAGGGAAAGCTCCTGAATCAATCTTGCGAATGTGAAGCCACCCCAAGGGCAGCTTCCTATTTGTCTTCGCAATACTAACAACCAGACGATGGAAATGACATTGAGACTCCATTAAAAGAACCTGTGAACTACCATCGCGGCTAACCGAGCCCGTACAATCGCCAGAGTGCAATTAAATCGCGAGAGTATTATCGACGCCGCTACTGCCCTGCTTGATGCCTATGGGCTTGGCGACGTCACTATGCGCCGCGTTGCCTCCTCCCTCGGCGTTGCCCCCGGCGCGCTCTACTGGCACATTGCCAATAAACAAGCCCTCATCGCTGCTCTAGCAGAAGACATTATCTCCCCCGTTTCTGGGGAGTCACTCGAAGAGCTCAGCCTCAATCTGCGCGATTTACTGCTCGCCCGCCGCGACGGCGCCGAGGTCGTCATTGCAGGCCTATCCCTGCCCCAGGCGCCCGCCTGGGACCGCCTTGTAGAGGCCTTTACCTCCGCTGCTGCCCGAAACCCGCAGTCCGCTGGTAGCACGCAGCGCGCTGCGGCCCTATCTGCCATTCATCTCGTGCTCGGAGCCACGTTAATGGAACAATCCCAACGCCAGCTGGCGGATACCACCGGCGAAGCTTCTTCGGTGGACTATCGCGGAGACTTAATTCGCGGCGTACGCATTATTAACGCAGGACTTCAGCACGGCGCCTCTGCCTAAAAAATGGTTATGCTCGTGGGCATGAACACTCCCGCCATGGACGCAATCCCCACGCCCACCGAGCGCTACGGCCGCCAAATCTGGCCCGGCAAACCCACCCCACTGGGATCCACCTTTGATGGATCCGGCACCAACTTCGCCCTTTTTTCGGAAGTAGCGGACAAGGTCGAGCTCTGCCTCATCGATAAGGAGGGCAACGAAGACCGCATCGAAATGTCTGAGGTAACTGCCCATGTGTGGCACATCTACCTCCCTAATGTCACCCCTGGGCAGCGCTACGGCTACCGCGTCTATGGCCCCTATGAACCAGAAAACGGCCTGCGTTGCGATCCCTCCAAGCTTCTCGTCGATCCTTATGCCCGCGCCTTTGACGGCGAATTCGACGGCGATGCCTCCCTGTACTCCTATGACATCCACGCAGAGGAACCCGGCACCGGCCGCAATGAGGAGGACTCGCTCGGCCATACCATGCTCTCCGTGGTCATTAACCCCTTCTTTGACTGGCGCAGCGACCACCGCCCCCATATTCCCGATAACGAAAAGGTCATCTACGAAACCCACGTTAAGGGCATGACCATGACCCACCCAGATGTGCCGGAAGAGCTGCGCGGCACCTACGCGGGCATGGCACACCCTGCCGTCATTGACTACTTCAAGGAGCTTGGCGTTACCACCGTCGAGCTCATGCCCGTCCACCAATTCCTGCAAGACGATCGTCTGCGTAACCTGGGCCTGCGCAATTACTGGGGCTATAACACCTTCGGCTTTTTCGCCCCGCACCATGACTACGCCTTTGCCAAGAAACCGGGCGCGGTGGTCTCTGAGTTCAAGGCCATGGTCCGCGCCTTCCACGAGGCCGGCATCGAGGTTATCCTCGACGTGGTCTATAACCACACCGCCGAGGGCAACCACATGGGCCCGACCATTGCCTTCCGCGGCATCGATAATGGCGCCTATTACCGCCTTGTCGAGGGCGATGAGGCCCACTACATGGACTACACCGGCACCGGCAATTCCCTCAACGTCCGCCACCCGCACTCGCTGCAGCTCATTATGGATTCGCTGCGCTACTGGGTTACAGAAATGCGCGTCGATGGCTTCCGCTTCGACTTGGCAGCGACCTTGGCGCGGGAGCTTGACGACGTCGACAAGCTCGCCACCTTCTTCGACCTAGTACAGCAAGATCCCATTGTCAGCCAGGTCAAGCTCATCGCCGAGCCCTGGGACATCGGCCATGATGGCTACCAGGTGGGCAACTTCCCGCCCATTTGGAGCGAATGGAACGGCAAGTACCGCGATACCGTGCGCGATTTCTGGCGCGGCGAGCCCGCTACCCTAGGTGAATTCGCCTCCCGCCTGACCGGCTCTTCGGACCTCTATGCCGATAATGACCGTCGCCCCACCGCCTCCATCAACTTCATCACCGCCCACGATGGTTTTACACTGCGCGACCTCGTTTCCTATAACGACAAGCACAACGAGGCCAATGGCGAAGATAACCGCGACGGCGAATCCTTCAACCGCTCCTGGAACTGCGGTGAAGAAGGCCCCACCGATAATGATGAAATCCGCAAGCTACGCCGCCGCCAGGTGCGCAACTTCCTGACCACTCTCCTGCTCTCCCAAGGCACTCCGATGCTTTCGCACGGCGATGAATTCGGCCGTACCCAAAACGGCAATAACAATGTCTACTGCCAAGACAACGAGCTGTCATGGATGGACTGGTCAATACTGAAGGAAGAAAAATCCGCCGCAATGCTGGGCTTTACCAAGCGTGTCCTGGCCATACGCAACCATCATCCCGTATTCCGCCGCAAGCGCTTCCTCGCCGGCGGCCCCCTCGGCGCGGATGTCAAGGAACGCGATATCGCCTGGCTGGTTCCTTCGGGCCGCCTCATGACCCAGGACGATTGGGATCACGATTTTGGCCGGGCACTCATGGTCTACCTCAATGGCAATGCCATCACGGAAACCACCTCCCGCGGCGAGCGCATCACCGATGATTCCTTCATCATGATCTTCAACTCCCACGACGGCGAAATCGAGTTCACCCTGCCCACCAAGGATCTCGGCGCCACGTGGCGGCTGATGGTCGATACCGCCGATTCCGGCGGCTACCCCGCGGAGGAAACGCTCATTGAGGCAGAGGGTACGATCACGGTGCAGCCGCGTTCAACGCTGATCTTGCGTCAGGTTGAACCGCCCGTTTTCGATTCCTAGAGAAAGGCCCCTCGTGTCATTTCCCGCGCACGGCGCACTCATCGATGTCACAGCGGATAAACTCGTGCTCCACCGCACCCTGCTAGCCACCAGCCTCGGCGCCCCCGCCACGCAGGACATCCCGCTTGATTCCATCAGCACCGTGCGCGTGAATGAACCGACCGCCACCGGTTTTGGCACCCTCGATCTTGGCACCGCCGGCTCCATCGCCTTCGCCCCGCACCAAGACCCGCAGGCCGTCGCCCGCGCCATCGCCGCCGCCCAGCGCGGCGAAACTCCCTCCTCTGCCGCCACCATTCCCGGCCTCGATTTCACCGCCGTGGACGTGGAAACGGCCAACGATAACTGGGGCTCTATCTGCCAAATCGGCGCGGTGCGCTTCCGCGATGGTCAAGAGACCGACTTCCGCTCTTGGCTGTGCACCCCTCCGCCAGGCCTCGAGCACTTTGCGGATATCAACGTCTCCATCCACGGCATTACCGCGAGCGATGTGGAAGGGGCGCCGGCTTTTGCCGACGCCGCCAAAGAGCTCTTCGATTTTCTCGGCGGCGACGTCCTTGTCGCGCACAACGCCCAGTTCGACTCCACCGCACTTCGATCCGGTCTGCTCGCCGCAGGTGCCGATGTGCCCACCGTACCGCTGGCGTGCTCGCTTGCTCTGGCCCGCGATGCCTCCAAGGCAAAGGTAATTTCGGTGCGAAACCACAAACTGCCCACCGTTGCGGCCCATCTGTCCGCGCCAGACTTCAGCCACCACGACGCCACCGAAGACGCCCGCGCGGCCGGCGAAATCATCGCCCGCTTGGCCGAGCGCTTCGGACACACTGGCAGCATCCACGACCTTTTCACCGTCCGCGAATTCTCCTTGGGCCGTCTCGACGCCGAGGCCATCCTGCCCGTCCTGCGTGCTCACACTGCCCCCACCTCCGGCGCGGACCTCGGCGCGGGTACGGATTTCCGTGACCAGACCCGCGCAGCCGGCGTCAAGAAAAAGAAGCCCAGCGGCCCTGCCCCCTGGCAAGCCGTCGCCACGCCGGACACTATCCCGGAGCCCAACCCAGACGCCGACCCAGAAGGCGCGCTCTACGACCAGCATGTCACCCTCACCGGTGATTTTGAGCCCTATGATAAGGGCGTACTCTGGCAGGGCATCGCCGAGCGCGGCGGTCAGGTAGCCAAGAACGTCACCAAAAAGACCACCCTGCTCATCGTGGGCGAATGGGCAAAGAAGACCTCCAAGGAAAAGCGCGCGGAAGAACTGCAGGCCAAGGGCCAAGAGATCGACATTTGGCCCGCCGATAAACTCTTTGCCGAGCTCCAGCTCGATGCCGAGCCGCCCTTTTAGGCTTACCCGGGAACCAAACGGCAGTTTCTCCAGTCCAATAAAGGCGACCACTTCCTACCGTTCCTGGAGAACCCGCCGTGACCGTCGCCCTGCGCCCGCCTCGCCCCACCACTGCAAACCTGCTGCCGGCCCTCTTCGCCCGCTCGTGGCTGAAAGAACAGCGGCTTTCTGACGACGGCTTTTGCGACTCCCTCGCCACCATCCAGCTCTCCCCCAGCCTGTCCATGGCGCTAGTCTTTCCCGGCAAGCAGACCTTTCGCCGGCTCAGTCACCGCGGCCTCGCCGACATGGATGTCTCCGCGCGCCGTGCGTGGAACCACGCCTCGCATAACCTGCAGCGCGCCGCCCTCGATTCACAAGGCCTGCGCTTTTGGACCCGTCCTGCGGCCTGCGAGCTTCCCTCCGCCGCCCGTTTCGGCGGCCTGCAGGTCCGCTCCCACGGCGCGCCGATTTCCTCTTGGATTGCTCATCCAGAGACTTTCACCGTGCTGGATAAGCACATGCGCCGGCTCCTGCGATCGCACTCACTGACCTACCTGGTGCCGGACTCCGCCACGCTCTTTGCTTTTGCGCACCTGCCGGATCCCTATGCCCGCCGGCTGGCTACCGACGCCGTCGCGCGTGTGCCGCGCCATCGCACTGTGCTCCACCCACGCCCGCTAGTATGGTCTAACGGATTCCCGCGGGAGTTATGAAAGGAGCACCATGCCGGAAAATAGGATGTCGCGGCTGAGCAATCAGTACCATGACTGGGCACGCAGCCACCCCACCGCCGCGGTGGATTTCCGCACCGCCATCGAGGACCTACTCAATGACGCCGGCATCATCTTCGATCGGGTCTCGACCCGTGTTAAGACTTGGCCCTCGCTGAAGGCGAAGGCCAAAAAGCGCGGCGAGAACGGCGATTTTGTCTATCCACAGCCGTGGGACGAGATTCACGACGTCATGGGAGTGCGCGTCACCCTGTATCACTCCACCGCAATTCCAGAAGCCCTAGACGTTTTCGGTGAATCCTTTAAGGTTGAACGCTCCGTTGACAAAGCGGCCGAGACCCGCATTTCCGGTGGCTTTGGCTACGGCTCCCACCACCTGGTGCTTACCGTGACCGAAGATAGCGCGGCTGCGATGGAAGAGCTCGCCGCCTACGTGGGCTGGACCTTTGAGGTGCAAATTCGCACCGTCCTGCAGCACGCATGGGCGGAGTTTGAGCACGATATCCGCTATAAGCAGGGACCGAACCCGCCCTCGCCGGAAGTTGACCGCCTGTTTACCCTGGCCGCGGGGCTTATCGAACTTGCAGACCAGCAATTCGACGAGATCGCCGCGCTCAAGGCCCCGGATACTGAGACCGACCAAGACGTCGAGCTTACCGCCGAAACCTTGCCGGGCGTACTCGCCATCATCTTGGGCAACCGCTTCCCTCTCTCGCGCTCGGAGCACTACCGATTCCTCGCGGAGCTATTGGAGCAAAACGGCGTTCGCCACTTGAGCCAGCTAGAGCAGCTGCTTGACGACGACGCCATTGCCCACGTCCACGACGCCATGCGCTACCGCTTCCGTCCCGGCCAGGTGCGGCTTATCGACGACCTCCTGCTCAATAAGTTTGGTAAGCAACATATCGAGACCACTGCCGAATCCGGCGACCGCCCGGGCCGCAAGCGGCGGCTTATCGCGCGCCTGAAAGCCCTGCGCGCTGCCCACTAGCCGCCCAGTATGTTTCGGTAACTTACCGGAAACCGCCGCGGAATTTCTCCATATCGCGGCGTTCCTTCTTCGTCGGCCGGCCGGCACCGCGTGGGCGCACGGGAACCGACGGCATAAACTCCTTAGGCGGCGACGGTGGCGCGTGATCTGTATAGCAAGTGCGCGCCACCGGCGCGCCCACGCGCTTGGCCACGGTCGCCAAAACCTCGAGATCGTGCTCGTGGTGGTTTCGCCATACGCGCACGCGGTCGCCCGGCACCACCTGCTGGGAGGGCTTGACGGCCTCGCCGTTGATCTTTACGTGCCCGGCGCGCACGGCCGTCGCGGCTGCGGATCGGGTTTTAAACATGCGGACGGCCCACACCCAGGCATCAATCCGGACGGGGCGGCCGCTAGGTTGCGGTGCCGGCATTTAGTACTGGTTGTGGTTCTCGTTGACGATCTTCTGGATCTTCAGCCAGTTATAGCCACCACCCACCACGGCGACGATGGCGCCCACCAACATCCAGGCCCAGAAACTAGCCGATAGCGCACCCAGCACTGCGCCCACGCCGAGGCCGCCGGCCACGCATACAGCGGCGTTGCGGGAGTGCTTTCGCACCTGCTGCTTGCGCTGCGCAATAGGGTTATTCGGTCGCTGCTGCATACTCATGGTCAGGATCCTACCTCAACCCACGCGCTGCCAGCTTCTGCCGCCTCGAGCTGGCCGTGCGAGATCGCTGCCAGCGTAGCTTCCAGCTCTTCCAGCCCACCCGGGCGCACGGCCACGGTAAAGGTCACCGCGGTCGCATACGCGGTATCGATTACCTCATAGCCACGCCCGCGCAGGTCCGCTTCCACGCGCCCGGCCGTCGCGTGTGGACACTCCACCGCATAAAGCTCCCGGCGCGCCCTGGTTACCGCGCGTACCTTCTCCATGGCCTCGCTCACCGCGCCGCCATAGGCATGCACCAGCCCGCCGGCGCCCAGCTTGATGCCGCCGAAGTAGCGCACGACCACCGCGCATATATCGAGCATGCCGGACCCTTTCACCACATCCAGCATCGGCTTGCCGGCCGTACCGGAGGGCTCACCATCATCGGAGGAGCGCTCCACCGGGTTCGCGCCGTCGACGTGGTAGACGTAAGCGGAGCAGTGGTGGCGGGCGTCGGGAAAGCGGCTGCGGGCGGCGTCGATAAACGCGCGGGCCTCTTCCTCGTTAGTTACGCGGCCTATGAGAGTTATGAACCGGGAACGTTTAATCTCAATTTCGTGTTCGACCTGCCCTACCGGGCGAAGATAAGACTCCTGCATCACGCCACGAGGAATTCATACTCGGGGGTGCCGGGCTTAAGGTACTGCACGGAGATCTTGGATTCGCCCATGCGGCCTAACAGTCCGTCGAGGTCCTCGGCGCGGCTAAGCTGCAGGCCTACCAGCGCAGCGCCGGTTTCCCTGTTATTGCGCTTTAGGTACTCAAAGAGCGTGATGTCATCGGTCGGGCCCAAAATCTCTTGCAAGAAGTGGCGCAGCTGGCCCGGCTCCTGGGGGAAGTTCACTAGGAAATAATGCTTCAAGCCGCGGTGGACTAAAGAGCGCTCCATGATCTCGGCGTAACGCAGCACGTCATTATTGCCGCCAGAAATTACGCACACCACCGTCGAACCGGGCTGCAGGTCCAGTTGGTGCAGGCCCGCTACCGACAACGCACCGGCCGGCTCCGCAATGATGCCCTCATTTTGATAGAGGTTGAGCAGATCCGTACACACCGCGCCCTCGGACACGGTGTCAAAGCTCAACCGCTCGCGATTGGCTTCCAAAATCTCATACGGCAGCCTACCCAAGCGTTTCACGGCGGCACCATCCACAAAGGGGTCGACGTCTTCTAGCGTTACCGGCCCGCCATGGTCAAACGCCGCTCTTAGCGACGCCGCCCCCTCCGGTTCCATGCCCACCACTCGGGTTTGCGGCGCCATGTCCGCCATATAGGAGGCAATTCCGGAAATCAGACCGCCTCCTCCCACGGGAACGACGATGGTATCGAGCGACTTGCCCTTGGCCGAAAGCTGCGCCAAGACCTCCGCCGCGACGGTGCCTTGTCCGGTGATGGTGTCGCGGGCGTCGAAAGGCTCGATGAAGGCGGCGTCGCGCTCGGCGGCGTCGGCATGCGCGGCGGCAGCTGCCTCATCGAAGTTGGCGCCCACCACCACCAATTCCACTTGGTCGCCGCCATGGACCAAGATGCGGTCGCGCTTTTGCATCGGCGTGGGTTCCGGCACAAAATCTTGCCGGCGATGCCCATCGTGCGGCAAGCATAGGCCACGCCTTGCGCATGATTGCCGGCCGACGCCGTGACAATTCCCCGGCCCCGCTGCTCTTGCGGCAGATTCGACATGCCGTTTAATGCGCCGCGAATCTTATAGGAGCGCACGTCCTGCAGGTCCTCCCGCTTGAGGTAGACCTCGCAGCCGGTCTCGGCCGACAGCCGGGCGCAATATTGCAGCGGAGTCGGGGCGATTTCCGAGCTAATCCGCGCCTGCGCCTGCTGGATATCGGATGCATGGATGGTCGAATCAGTCATGTCTTGACAGTCTACCCATTCACTGGAAATTCACTGTCCTTTAGTTGCACCGTTACCTACATCAGCAATAGTGGACATAACCACAAGAAAGGAAAAACTATGCTTAAACGCATCTCTCTCTGCGTTACCTCCTCGCTCGTCCTCGCCTGCGCCCCTGCCGCGCACGCCCACATCGTAGATAACGTGCTGGAGCACTCCGCGCCCAATGCCGCACTGCAGCTGACCCCCATTGGTTCCCATGAATCCGGCGTGCTGGGTAAATCCGCCGCCGAAATCGTCGCCTACCACGCCGCATCCCAGCGCGTCCTCACCGTCAATGCGCGCTCCGGTGAGATAGATATCCTCGACGCCTCCGATCCCACCCAGCCGCAAAAGATCGGCGCCATCTCCGCCGGCGGGGACAAGGAAATCAACTCTGTGGCCGTGCGCCCCGATGGCCTGGCCGTCGCCGCGGTACAGCAGGCGGATAAAACCGACAACGGCGAGGCGCTGTTCTTCAACGCCGCAACCGGCCAGGAGCTCGGACGCGTGGGCGTGGGTGCGCTGCCCGATAACGTACACCTCACCGCCGACGGCCGCCACGCGCTGGTAGCCAACGAGGGCGAGCCTTCCGACGCCCTCAACACCGAGGGCACCGCCTACCTCAAGGACCCAGAAGGCTCCATTTCCGTCATCAGCCTGCCCGCGGACGTCGCAGCGCCCGCACTTAACGACGTCCACACGGCTGGCTTCACCGCCTTTGACACCGCCGACCTCGACCCTTCAATCCGCGTCTTCGGCCCCTCCGAGCACCACAACCTGCCCTCGCGGGACTTTGAGCCGGAATACATTTCCTCTGCGGACGGCAAAGCCTATGCCACGTTGCAGGAAAACAACGCCATCGCGGTCATCGATATCGAGTCCGCCACCGTAGAACAGGTTATCCCCGCCCATATTGCAGACCACTCCGAGGTGCCGCTGGATCCGTCCAATAAGGATGACGTTGCTGAGCTGCGCACCATCCCGGTCAAGGGCCTGTCCATGCCGGACTCCATCGGCGCCTTCGAGGCAGGAGGCCAGACTTATTTCGCCACCGCCAACGAGGGCGATGCCCGCGAGTGGGGAGGCTATACCGACGAAGTAGAGCTCAAGGACCTGGTAAAGGACGGCAAGGTCTGCGATGACCTCGAGCTTCCCGAGGGCATCGAGGAAAAGAAGTTCGCTGGAAACCTCAAGCTCACCAACGCTTCTGGCTGGAACGAAGAAAAGGAATGCTTCGACGGCCTGTATTCCTATGGCTCGCGTTCCTTTAGCATCTACGACGCCGAGGGAAACGTCGTCTTCGATTCCGGTTCGGACTTCGAGAACGTCACCAAGGATATGCCCGGCCTTAACTTCAACGCCGATAACGAGGATCCGGATTTCGATGATCGCTCCGATAACAAGGGACCAGAGCCGGAGGCCCTGACCATCGGCAAGGTTGGCGATCGCACCTACGCCTTCATCGGCGCAGAGCGCGTGGGCGGCATCTTTGTCTACGACGTAACCGCCCCTGCCGAGGCAAAGTTTGTCACCTACGTCAACAATCGCGATTTCTCCGTTGGCTACGACGAGGACGATGTTGCTGCCACCACCCAGGCCGGCGACCTCGGACCAGAGGGCCTAGCCTTTGTCCCCGCCGCAGACTCCCCCACCGACGATGCCCTCCTTATCGCCGGCAACGAGGTATCCGGCACCACCACCGTGTTCTCCGTCAAGGACCTGCTTGCCGACGCCTCCGATAACACCGATTCCCCCTCCACGTCCGCGGGTTCCACTGGTTCCAGCAGCGGCAGCAGTGGCAGCAGCGTCGCCGCCGGTGTGGGCATCGTGGCCGGTTTGGTAGGTCTTGGTGCCCTGATCGGCGGAGCGCTGGGCTTCCTGCCAAAGACCGTCGACGAGTTCTATGCACTGTTGCCGGCGCAGGTGCGCAAGCTTTTGCCATAGACCTTCCGGGATTTACCTGCTAAATTATTTGAGGCTAATACCTCTCACTCTAAAGGAGAACCATGCGCAACCGTCTCAGCACTTCGCTCGTCGCCGCCACCGCCGTGGCAGCAGGTCTCGTCGCACCAGCAACCGCTTCTGCCGCTGAAGAGCAGCCGAAGCACATCTCGGCTGAATGCCAGGCCGAGGTCGATAAGGCGAAGGAAGAACACCTCAAGAAGATCGAGAACGGCGAGCTCGGCTCTTCCGCCCGCACCCCGCAGGAGCTTATGCAGGGCATTGCCAATGGCTACGGTTCTTCCGGCATGCCCAAGGAACCGGACTGCGTGGGCCAAGAGGCGGAGCAGCGCCAAATCGAAGCACTTGAGCGTCTGCCTATTTGGGGCTCTTCTACCCCGGAGAAATTCCTCGAGGTCATGAGCTGGGTGACCGTAGCCGCCAGCCTCGTCGCTGCGCTGCTGCAAGCTTTCAATATGGTTGCCACGGTGAACCCGGCTGTGCTAGAGCCGATGAAGAATGCCCTCAAGCAGCTGGGCGTGCGCTTCTAAGCTCTGAATAATTGAGCCGCTCCGGAGTTCTGGAGCGGCTTTGTGCGTTTTAGAAGAGTTCGCGGGAAGCGATGTCAGCGCCCTCCACGAGGGATTGCAGCTTCGCCCATGCAATCTGAGGGTGCAGGCGACCGCCCAAACCGCAATCGGTCGACGCGACAACATTTTCGGGGCCGACTACCTCGGCGAATTGAATGATGCGATCTGCCACGAGGCGCGGATGCTCGACCGCGTTGGTGGAGTGCGAGACCACGCCCGGGTAAATCACCGTGCCTTCCGGCAACGCGTGGTCTTGCCAGACGCGCCACTCGTGCCCGTGGCGCGGCGAAGCGGCCTCGAAGGAGAAACCGCCTACCTCGGCACGCAGGATTTCTTCGATGATATCCGCAAATGGCACGTCGGTAACGTGCGGGCCGTGCCAGGAGCCCCAGCAGATATGCAGACGCGTTCGTTCCTTAGGCAGGCCGGCGATGGAATCGTTCAGGACATCGATACGCTCGCGGATAAAACCACGGAAGTCCTCAACCGACGGCTCCGGGTTGATTTGGTCCCAAGCCTCGGCCAGGTCAGGCGCGTCGAATTGCACAGTAAGCCCAGCATCGGTGATGGCCTGGTACTCGGTGCGCATGGCGCGGCCGACGTCGGCAAGCAGCTCATGCTCATTGTCATAGTAGCGGTTGGTCAGGCGCGCGGCCGAGCCAGGCGACAGAGCGGCGATGAAGCCAGGGGTGCCGGCTGGGAGGGCGTCGGCAAGCAGGCGAACATCGGCGGCGACCTCGTCCTGGCCGATGTAGGTTACAGGACCGGTGAACTCTGGGTTCGCCACCTTGGCGCGGCCGGTGAAGATGCCAGAATCCGGGTCATTATAGGCCTCCGAGAACAACGCGCGGTCGCGGCGATCAATAAACGACGTCAGCCGCGGCTCACCCGGCTTGGAGCGCACCACCTCTGCCGATTCCCAGCGGTCGGTATCCGTCATCGTCAGCCCGCCCAGGCGGCTAAACGAATAATTCCACCACGCGCCATAGTCCACGGCGCCAGAGGTGATATGGCCATACTCGCCCTCGTTAATGATGTCGAGGCCAAGATCGAGCTGCCGCTTGACGACGTCTGCTACCGCAGCCTCCAAAATTCCCTGAAACTCCGCGGCTGGCAGCTCCTCGCGTTTCAGGTTAGCTTCCAGAAGCTCCGGGGTGCGCGGCAGCGAGCCGACATGGGTGGTGCGGATCTTGTTTACCATCAGGTTTCCTCCATTGATATAGACTGTGCTGTCTAGATTAGTGGAGGGTACCGGACTTCGTCGGGATTAAATTCAGCCTAATATGCCCGCGCCCATAGTAGCTTTGAGATCGCCCATGAGGTTGCCGGAACGCTCCACGCGCAGGTGATCACCGAGGATCATCGTGGTGGACTCGGAGCCGTCAACAAGCTCGAGATACACGTCCGACTCGCCCTGGTTTTTAAGCAAAACCTGCTTGAGCCGGGCAATGTTTTCCATAGTGCACTGGTCCGTGCGCATGGTCAGGCGCAGCGGCAGGCCCGCGCCACCGCCAGGACCGAGGTCCGGCACGCGGATATCGGAGCAGAACAGGGAGCGACGCTCATCGCGGACCTTCACGTTCACACGTGCCAAGATGATATTGTCCTCCACAATCTGCGGAGCGACGAGCGAGTAGACCTTATTGAATACCAAAATTTCCACCTGCGCGCCGTTGTGGTCTTCCACCGTGACGATGGCCCATGGCGAGCCATCGCGCTTGGAGAAGCGGCGGTCAACGCCCGAGATAATGCCGCCGATAATGAGCTCTTGGCCGTTGTGCACCTCATCGTTGAGAATCTTGGTCAGCGGGGTATCCGTCTGCGCGGCCAGCGCCTCCTCGAAGCCATCGAGCGGGTGGCCGGAAACGTACAGGCCGAGCATCTCGCGCTCGAGGGCGAGCTCGTGCTTGCGCTCCCAATTATCTTCTGGGATATCCAAGGCAAAAGCACTGGAGGACTCGTCATCCTCTCCCCCGCCGATTCCCGCGAAGAGATCGAACTGGCCCTTGTCTGCGGCCTTTTTGGTGGTCTGCACCGCGTCAACAGCATCCTCGTGGATGAGCATCAGGCCCTTGCGCGGATGATTCAAGTCATCGAAAGCACCGGCCTTAATGAGCGCTTCTGTCACACGCTTGGTGCAGGCGGCGAGCTCGATCTTGTCCAGATAATCGCTAAAGGAGGTAAACGCGCCCTTGTCGTGGCGAGACTTAATGATGGACTCCACCACTTCCGAGCCAACGTTGCGGATAGCTCCCATGCCGAAGCGGATATCCTCTCCCACCGCCTGGAAGTCCTCTTCGGACTCGTTGACGGATGGCGGCAGCACCTTGATGCCTAAGTGGCGGCAGTCCGAGAGGTAGATGGCGGACTTATCTTTTTTATCGCCCACCGAGGTCAACAGCGCGGCCATGTATTCCGGTGCGTAGTAAGCCTTGAGGTAGGCCGTCCAGAAGGACACCAAGCCATAGCCCGCGGCGTGGGACTTGTTAAACGCGTAGGACGCGAAGGGTTCGATGGTGCCCCAAAGCGCATCCATGGCGGACTTGGAGTAGCCGTTTTCTTGCATACCGCCCCAGAACTTGTCGTACTGCTGCGCCAGCACCTCCGGCTTCTTCTTACCCATTGCCTTACGGAAACCATCTGCCTCGCCGGCCGTGTAGTTGGCGACCTTCTGCGAGATACGCATGATCTGCTCCTGGTAGACGATGAGGCCGTAGGTCTCATCCAGGATTTCCTTTAGCGGCCCTTCCAGCTCTGGGTGAATCGGGGTGATTTCCTTACGACCGTTCTTGCGGTCCGCGTAGTCCCAGTGAGCGTTCACGCCCATCGGGCCAGGGCGGTAGAGCGCAAGGGAGGCCACGATATCCTTAAAGCCGGTTGGCTTCATGCGTTTGAGCAGCTCCTGCATGCCGCCGGAGTCGAGTTGGAAGACGCCCAGCGTATCGCCGCGCGAGAGCAAGTCGTAGACCTTGGAGACCGTGGGGTCGTCGGCATGCAGCTGCTCCAGGTGGATTTCTTCGCCGCGGTTGCGCTTGATGTTTTCGATCGCATCGCCGATAACGGTGAGGTTGCGCAGGCCTAGGAAGTCCATCTTCAGCAGGCCGATGGCCTCGCAGGCCGGGTAATCCCAGCCGGTGATATAAGCACCGTCGGCCGGGCGCTTCCACATGGGGATGTGGTCCATGAGGCGAACCGAGGCCATAATCACCGCACAGGCGTGCACGCCCGCCTGCCTGACGACGCCCTCTAGGCCCCGCGCCGTGTCATAAATCTTTTTCACATCTGGGTCGGATTCCACCATTTGGCGGACCTCCGCGGCCTCGGAGTAGCGCTCATGGTCCGGGTCTGTGATGCCCTTGAGCGGAATATCCTTCGCCATGATTGCCGGCGGCAGCGCGCCGTTAATGCGGTCGGCCATCTGGAATCCGGGCTGGCCAAAGTGTACCTTGGCGGAGTCCTTAATGGCCTGCTTCGTCTTCACCGTACCGAAGGTAATCACCTGCGCCACCTTGTCCTCACCCCAGCGCTCGGCCGCATAGGTGATCATTTCGCCACGGCGGCGGTCATCGAAGTCGATATCGATATCGGGCGCGGAGGGGCGCTCCGGGTTCAAGAATCGCTCGAAGAGGAGATCGTGTTCTAGCGGGTCGATATTGGTAATGGTCAGCGCGTAGGCGACGAGCGCGCCGGCGGCCGAGCCACGGCCCGGCCCCACGCGGATGCCCACGGAGCGCGCATGCTTGATGAGCTCGGCCACGATGAGAAAGTAGGACGGGTAGCCCTTCATCTCGATGACGGAGATCTCATACTTGGCGCGCTCGATATACTCCTCCGGAACATCCTGGCCGGGGAAGCGCGCTTGCAGGCCCTCCATCACCTCATGGGTAAGCCAGGAGGTTGGGGTGTGGCCCTCGGGGACGTCGGCAATAGGCATGCGGTCGTGGGTGTGCTCTTCCCAGATCTCGCCGTAGTCTTGCACGCGCTCAGCAATCCACAGGGTGTTGTCGCAGCCATCTGGAATCATATCGTCCCAGGTCTCGCGCATCTGCGCGGCCGACTTAATGTAGTAGCCGGTGCCGCCGAACTTGAAGCGGTCCGGGTCCATGAAAGTCTTGCCGGTCTGCACGCACAGCATTGCCTCGTGCGCTGGCGCTTGGGACTCCAGCACGTAGTGGCAGTCATTGGTCACCAGCGGCGGCAGGTCCAGCTTGCGGCCGATCTCTAGTAGGCCATCGCGCGTGCGCTTTTCGATGTCCAGCCCATGGTCCATCAACTCCAAAAAGAAGTTGTCCTTGCCGTAAATGTCCTGCCACATGGCCGCGGCCTCCAGCGCCTCGTTGAACTGGCCGAGGCGCAGGCGGGTCTGGACGTCGCCAGAGGGGCAACCGGTGGTGGCGATGATGCCGTCGGCATGCTCGGCAATAAGCTCGGCATCCATGCGCGGCCACTTGCCCAACTGGCCCTCGTAGGAAGCTAGAGAAGACAAGGTAAAAAGGTTGCGCAGGCCGGTGGCATTCTCGGCAATCATCGTTTGGTGGAGGTAGGCGCCGGAAGCGGAGACGTCGTCGCGCTTTTGATCTGGGGTGCCCCACAGCACACGCTTCTTATTGAAGCGGGATTCGGGAGCCATATACGCCTCGATACCGATGATGGGTTTAATACCGGCATCGGTCATGCGGCGGTAGAAGGCATCGGAGCCATACATATTGCCGTGGTCGGTCATGCCTACGGCCGGCATTTCTTGGCGAACCACCTCGTCCGCCAGCATATCGACCTTGGCCATGCCGTCCAGCATGGAAAACTCGGTGTGGTTGTGCAGGTGGACGAAGGAGGAGTTTTTGGCCATGCGGCTCATCATAGCGGGGAGGTCAAAATGGGCTATTATTTTGTGATGCTCTACACTCTCGCCGCCTACATCATGTGGGGATTTTTCCCCGCGTTCTTCCCTCTCCTGCTGCCGGCTTCACCGCTGGAGATCCTGGCGCATCGCGTGTTGTGGACCGCGGTGTTGGTTACGGGATTTTTGTTCCTCAGCTGCCGGTGGCGAGAAATGGTGCGCATGGACAAGCGTACGTGGGCCTGGCTCGCGGCCGCGGGTGTATTCATCACGGCCAATTGGGGTACCTACGTGGTGGCGATTAATAGCAACCACGTGGCTGATGCAGCGCTCGGGTACTTCATCAATCCCCTGGTTTCGGTCGCCCTCGGCATGGTGTTTTTGAAAGAGCAGCTCCGCCCGTGGCAGGCCGGCGCTGTAGGGGTTGCGGCCATCGCGGTGCTGTATTTGACGTTCTTTACCGGCCAAGCACCGTATATTTCGCTGCTGTTGGCCTTCAGCTTCGGCTTTTATGGGCTGCTCAAAAAGCAGGTACGGGTGTCCTCGGTCGTCTCGGTCGCAGCGGAGGCGCTCGTGATGTCACCGCTGGCGGTGGGCTACATCCTGTGGTTGGAAACCAGCGGCCAGGGCACCTTCGCTAGCGAGGGTATCGGCCACGCGCTGCTTTTGGTCAGCGCTGGCTTGATCACCGCGCTGCCGCTTCTCTGCTTTGCGGAGGGAGCACGGACGCTGCGCTTATCGACGATCGGAATGCTCCAATACCTCACCCCCATCATGCAGATGCTGTGGGCTCTCTTTGTTACCCAGGAGCACTTTTCGGCGCACCGCTGGATCGGCTTCGGCATCATCGGCGTGGCCGTTGCGATTTACGTAGCCGATTTGGTGCGCATGGCTAGGAGCGCTTAAATTCCTCGCGGGCGGCGCGGGCACGGCGGCGCGCCGCACGTTCTTCTTCCGCGCGCAGCGCCCAGCGCGGCATCACTGCGACGAGAAAGATGCCGTAAGCACATACGATCCCGGAAAACACCAGTGTCATCGAGGTGCCGCCGGTGACAAGGCCGATAAGAAGCGCGATGCCGGAAACCACCACCGCGACCCACGCGGCGATATAAGCAAACTTATAGTTGGGCATCCACTGCGAAAAAGGCTGCTTTGAGGCCATGGTCCTAGCTTACGATCGCCACAGCACGCGACGCCGCAGTGACGCCGCGAAGATCACGTGGTGGGCCCGGTTTCTACGAGGTCGGGCGGAGGCGGATCCCAGGGGTTGACCCAGCGCACGCCGCGGGCCGTGCGCTCGAAGCGGCCGTTGCGCGGCGGGCCGATGCGGTGGTCATCATTGCGGCCATTGTGGTAGGCACAGGCGGTGGTGAGGTTCTTCGCATTCGTCCACCCGCCGCCGGCCCAGCTGAAGATGTGGTGGACCTGGCACTCATCGGCGGGCTTATGGCAGCCCTTGACTGGGCAGGTGGGATTTTCCGCCGCCGCCATCATGAATTGCTTCCAGGTTGCCCCGCGGCGCATGCGGTACAGGTTCACCGGGCCCTCCACGGGATGCAGCAGGGTGATAAACCCCTCCTCGGCTAGGGCGCGCTGGGCTAATTCTGCACCAGTAATTTGAGCGCCATTGGTCATGGTCAGCACCACATCGTCGCTGCCATAGGCCACGCCGACCAACTTATCCAGCGGCACCACAACATTGGTGCGCACGGTAGAGGTGGCGGCACTGGTGCCGGTGCGGCAAAAAGAGGCGACGTCGGCAAGCGAGCCGGCATGCTGGTGAAGTTCTGCAATTAGCGCGGAAGGGCCGGTGATAGAAAGCGTCCATGGCTTTCCTGCGGCACGGCGCCGCAAACTCACGCCAGGCTTTGGGTCGCGTGGCGCGCGCATCTCGCGCAGCTTCTTGCGGGCACGCCTGTCCATCTCCCGCGTATCGCAGGCGATGTGGGTGAGCTCAGCGCGCAGGGACCAGGCGCGGGCTTGGGTGGGTGCGCGCCGGGCATGCTTTTCGATGACCTCCAGCGTCGTCAGCGAATGGCGGTTGCGGCGCGCCCCATCCACCGCGCGGCGTTGGCGGCGGCGAAAGCTGGTAGGGCCGAAATAGACCTGCGCGAGCTGTGTAATAATCTCCGCTGCGGCATCGGGCATGCCCGCGGCGGTAAGGTCCGCGGAGGACGCATCAGCGGCCTCGGCGAGGATGTCCATCGCCGAGTTGAGCGCCGCGATATAAGCCCGAATGTGTTCCATGTCCCTGATGCTAAAAGCGCTGCGTGGGCAATGCGCGCCGCAGGACCCAAGGAGGGCGATATTAGCTGGGAGGGCGGATGGCGAAGCTGCCCCAGGCAGCGTCGGCGGGCGCGGGTTCCACGGCGGCGACGGAGGGGGTAGAGGCGACGTCGGCAAGCTGGGCGCCGGTACCCCACACCACGGCGGCGCTCACCGCGCTGGGTCGCTGCCCGTAGGAGGCATCGATGCGGTCGAAAGCACGCTGGATGACGGCGGCGCGATCCTCGCCGGCGGTGGGCTCCGGGACGTCGACGGGGGCGGTGGAGCCAATGAGGATGGCGTTCATGCGCGGGGCCGCGGCAACGGCGGCCGCGGCGGCCACGGGCGGCAATTCCTCGTCGAAGGTGACAAGGGCGTAGGCAGGCGCGTCTGGAATATCGCTGCCGGACACGCGCGCGAAATACTCCTCGCGCGATTCCCCATCCGGGCCGAGCTGGTCTCCTTGCACCTGCGAAGAAGCCTGAGTCCCCAAGGCGCCGAAGAGGGCAAGCGCCCCGATAAAAAGCACCGAGAGCACTGCCAAGGCCGCTAGCCGACGCCGCCGGTAGACCTTCCTCATCCCCGCAAAACCTCCAAAGCGTGCTCGAGATCGGCCGGGTACGGTGCTTTAATCTCGAACCACTTGCCGGTACCGGGGTGGGTAAAGCCGAGCTTGACCGCGTGCAGCCATTGGCGCTCGAGCCCAAGACGCTTGGCCAGGTTCGGATCCGAGCCGTACATAGGATCGCCCACGCACGGGTGACCGGTTGCAGACATATGCACGCGGATCTGGTGGGTGCGGCCGGTCTCTAGGTTCACCTCGTTGAGGCTGGCCTCGCGGAATGCTTCTATGAGGCTGTAGTGGGTGACGGCCGCTTTGCCGTCGTCAAGCACGGCGAATTTCCAGCCCGACTTGGGGTGACGACCGATGGGCGCATCGATGGTGCCCTCAATAGGGTCAGGCAGGCCTTGCACCACGGCATGGTAGGTCTTTTTCACACTTCGACATTTAAAGGCGTGCTTGAGCGCAGAATAGGCGCGCTCCGAAGAAGCCACGACCATCACGCCAGACGTACCAACATCGAGTCGGTGCACGATGCCTTGGCGCTCGGTCGGGCCGGATGAAGCCACGGTATAGCCAGCCGCGCGCAGCCCGCCGATGACAGTCGGCCCGTCCCATCCCACGCTCGGATGCGCGGCCACGCCCACCGGCTTATGCACGCAAATAATATCGGCATCGCTGTAGAGCACATCCATGCCCTCAACCAGTTCTTCGCGCGGCAGCAACGGCTTTTCTGGCTCCGGCAAAAGCACCGAGACCACGTTTCCGGAGGTCAACCGCTCGGACTTGCTCAGCTCCTGGGAATCGATGGTCACGCTGCCCTCGGCGCACAACTGCGCGGTGGCGCTGCGGGAAAGGCCAAGAAGCTTGGCCAGGGCGGCGTCGGCACGCATGCCCTCAAGGCCTTCGGGGATTGGAAAGCTACGCATTTGCCTATTCATGCTCGGCCTTCCTTTCCTCCAGCAGCATGGTGATGATAAAGAGCACCACACCGCATGTAATGGCCGCATCCGCAATATTAAACACGGCGAAAGAACCGACCGAAATATAGTCAACCACGTGGCCAAACCAGAAGCCGGGCGCGCGGAAGATGCGGTCGGCGAAATTCCCCAGCGCGCCGCCGGCAATAAGCGCAAGGCCCACCGCCTGGCCGGAGTGGGTAATGCGCGGGGCGGCAATGGCCACGCCGAGCACAAAGACCAGCTGGATGGTGGTAAAAAGCCACGTAGAACCCTCCCCGCCCATAGAAAAGGCGGCGCCAGGGTTAAAAAGCAGGGTAAACCGGAACCAATCCCCAATGACCGGCAGGGGCTCGCCCTCCGTGAGGAGGGAGAGCATCACTTGTTTCACGGCTTGGTCTAGCAACGCCACGGCGATGACTACCGCAGCGATAAGTCCTGTCTTACTCCTTCGTTTTTGGCTCACCCGGTCTATTCTAAACCGGAGCGTCCGGTATTTTGGTAAGCGTGTTTCGAGTCAAAGTTTTTGCAGCCCTGACCACAGCCGCCGTTGCGCTTACGGCGTGTTCTTATGAGAAGCCCGGCCCCGCGGTGGAACAGCCCGTGGGCCTTACTATCGACGCCCCGCGAGTCACCGTAGACAATCCCGGCTCTGGGGAGAAAAAGCTCCTGGAGTACCGCGATATCGACTCCACGCAGGACGTAAACTACCGCGTTACCGAGGGTTTTTCGCAGGACTTGCTCAAAAAGTCCGCGGCCGAGAAGTTTCAGGCCTCCGACGTCGAATCCACCACCACTACCCTGCCACTATCGGCCAAGGTAGATAAGGCCAGCGAGGACGTTGAAGATCAGTTGCCGGCCACCCGCAATGCCTTTGTCACGGCCGGTGCCCCGGAAACTTCGGGAGACACCGACGTCTCCTCCGCTGAGGGATTCCAATTTGGCTGGCGCGGCCAGAATACCGGCCAGATGAATTCGCTGCGCTTGGCCGCGCCCCAAGACGCTACGGATGAGGCCCGCGGCTCCGTCGAGCAGGCAATTATGAAGCTAACGGCCCTGCCCGTGGTTTTTCCCACCGATGAGGTAGGCAAGGGAGCGAGCTGGACGGTGGATTCGCGCGTGACCGGCGAGTCCACCCTGCTGCAGACCACGCGCTATACGGTCGCTTCCATCGAGGGCGACCAGGTCAAGCTCAACGTGGAGGTAGAACAACGGCCGTCGCTAGGCGCGCTGTCCTTTGAAGGCCAGGCCCAGGGCACGGAGTTGGAGGACAAGGAGCTCAAGGTTTTAGATTCCAGCACCAAGTCCAAGGGCAGCATCACGGTAGACCTGAGCAAGCCGCTGCCCGTGGGCGGTGACGTGTCTTTCGACACGAAGATCATTTATGGCGCCGCCGGCTCGGAGCTGCGGGTGGTGCAGTCGAGCCTGACGGAGCTGAACTTTTCCTAGCTACTCGGCCGGGGCTTCTACAGGGGCCTCTGCTGGGGCCTGCTCGGCGCCGGCGGCGGGGGCATCGCCTTCGGCAGGGGCCGCATCCCCCTCGGCCGGAGCCGGGGCGGGGGCGGAGGCGCCCGCACCGGTATCCGCGCACATCTCCGGAACCTGCTCTGGCGGCACAGTGTTTTGGATGAGGGTGCAAGCCCATGCCTTCGAAAGCTTCCAGGTGTCTTCTTCGTAGACGAATTCCACCTGTTCAGCGGTCTGCTGCTGGCCGTCGGCGGTGGTGAAGTTCACGGTGGTAAGCACAGACTGTGGGTCATAGCCAGGCAGTACGGGATCGACGACCTCAAACTCAGCGCCGGATTCCTCCTTGGACTTTGCCATCGTGTCGAAGATCTCCGGCGCAGTCTCGCCGCCCTGCACGGTGGCGGTCTTTTCCTGCTCAGAGGCGTTCGGGTCGGTGGCCTTGGCCAAGATGGCGTTGAGGTCCGCCGGGGACGGCAGCGACGGGGCTGCGGAATCGCCGTCGGAGGAGGCGGATTCCTGCGTCTCGGTGTTGGTTGCGGCGGAATTGTCCTGCTCGTCGTCGGAAGAGCAGGCGGCCAGGGCGGTGGCCGCGGTCAGTGCGAGGCACGCGGCGCTAAACTTGCGGAATTTCACTTCTAACTCCTCACGTCTGGGTTCTAAACTCCCATCAGTTTACAGCTGCACCAACTTTTTCTGGGCTGCGCCCGCCGCGTGGGCCGAGATTTCTTTAACCTGGGGTGCATGACCCGACTTGCTTTGATCGCCACCGGCGGCACGATCGCGTGCACCACCGTGGCCGATGGTTCTTTGGCTCCCACCGTCTCTGGCGCGGATCTTGCCGCTGATATCGACGCCGAGGTGGTGGAGTTTCGCCAGCTCGACTCCTCTTCTATCACCTTGGCGGACCTCGATGAGCTCATAGCGGTGGTCAATTCACAAACGGCACGGGAGGATATTGGCGGCGTCATCATCACTCATGGCACCGACTCGATGGAAGAGACCGCATTGGCGCTGGAGATCTTCTGCGGCGGCACAAAGCCCATCGTGCTCACTGGCGCGCAGCGTTCCTACGATCACCCCGAGGCCGACGGCCCCAGCAATCTGCGCGACGCACGCGATCTTGCCGCCAACGGGGAGCCCGGGGTTTTCCTCTGTTTTGGCGGTGAGACCATCCCGGCGCGCGGTGCACGCAAGCGGCACACCAGTGACCTGCGGGGGTTCGAATCTATGCAGGTTCCCGGCACCACCCCGCACCTGGCCCCCGCCCCTCTAGCGCCGCACCCGGTAGAGATTATCCCAGCCTATCCGGGGGCTGGCCGCCTGCTGGTTGATGCCGCCGTAAACTCCCCCGCCGCCGGACTCGTTATTGAGGCCATGGGTTCTGGAAATATGGGTGAGGAGATGGGCCGCGCGCTTGCCGACGCCCTCCACGCCGGCCTCCCTGTCATCCTTTCTACCCGCACACCCTATGGCTCGACGGCGCTGTCCTACGGTGGCGATGGCGGTGGCGCTAGTCTCAGAAAACTTGGCGCCATCAGCGCCGGCTATTTCCGCCCCGGCCAGGCGCGAATCCTGCTCGCGGCGGCGCTGGCCACCGGCACCGATCCCGCGGAGCTCTTTGTGCAGGAATAAATGCACTAGACGGTTAGGATTCGCTATTGAGCCAGTCTTGCCAATCGAGCGAATCGAGCGGGTCTGCTGGCACGAGCGCGGGATCGTCGGCCGCGAAGGATTTGGTGCGGCCGGGACCCGTGGCGCGGGTTTCAAAGCGCACGCTAACCACCCCGTGGCCAGCTCCCTGGATCCAACCGTGCCCGTAGTCGGGGTGGTAAACGTCTTGCGTTGCGTGCCAGTGGTTATCGGTTTCCTCTTCCACAGTCAGCGTGGCTAGAGGCGCAGCGGGGCCGGGCACCGTGTCAGCAATGACTCCGGTTTCATAATCCGTATCTGCCGGCGCAGGACGCACGATCTTGCGATCTAGCTCTGGGAAAAGCACGTCTTGGCGAGCGGCCTCTAGCCCGGAATAGCTCACCCCTACCAGGCGGATGGGCCCCAGCTCATCGGGGTAGCGGGCAAGCTTGAAGGCAGCGGCGGTGAGCACGGCGGCGTCGTCAGTCGCGTACGGCAAGGTGGTCGACCGCGACTCGATGTGGAAATCCGCCATGCGCAGCTTCACCGTTACCGTGCGCGCGCCGCGCCCGTCCTTGAGCAGGCGACGATGCGCGCCTTCCGCTGCGCGGGCTATAGCTGCATCGACCTCGGGGGCAGTCTGCAGGTCTTTCGGGTAGGTGTGCTCGGTAGAAATCTGCTTAGAGATAGCACGCGGCGCCACCTCACGGTCATCAATGCCGCGGGCCAGCTGCCACAGCTGCAGCCCCACCACACTGCCGATGGAAATCTCTACTTCCTTGTGCGTCATCGCCGCTAGCTGCCCAATGGTTTCTACGCCGATGGACTTGAGCTTCGCTCCGGTCACCGGTCCGACTCCCCACAGCTTGTTCACCGCAAGGGGGTGCAGCATATCTAGCTGGCGCTCCGCTGGGATAACAAAGGTGCCATCAGGCTTCGCTTCGCCCGATCCAATCTTGGCAAATTGTTTGCCCGATCCCGCCCCAATGGAGCACGGCAGACCCGTCTCTTCCCGAATGAGCGCGCGCAGCTCATCAGCCCAGCGCTTGACCTCCTGCGCGCTCGCCCCTTCTAGGACGGCGGGTTCCATAAAAGCCTCATCGATAGAAAGCTGCTCAATGACCTCCACGTGTTGCGCGATGATGTTAAAAACGCGCCGCGAGGCCGCCGCATACACCGCCCGGCGCGGCTGCACTACCACCGCGCGAAGTCCAACAAGCTGCTGCGCGCGATACATCGGCATGGCCGAATGCGCGCCGTACTCGCGCGCCTCATAGGAGGCGCCGGCCACCACGCCGCGCCCACTGGTGCCTCCCACCAAAACGGGACGCCCCTGCAGCGTAGGCCGGGTCAGCTGTTCGACAGATGCATAAAAAGCGTCCATGTCGATATGTAAAACCCAGCGTTGCATGCGGCCCAGTCTAATAGGCGCACCCCTTCATGCACTCCTGGCTGTTTGCGTGCCGTTAATTAAAGCTTTTATTTCTTTCCATCTTCACGTCACCCACATGCAATATTACGGCCTTATCTTTTTTGAGGTTATTTCTTGAAGAAAGTATTTCGCTGATTATGGACTCACCCCACGTCATCTTGCGCGGCGTTACGCGCGAATTCGCCGATAATACGGGCCTCCACGAGACCGATCTGAGCATCAACCGCGGTGAATTCGTCTCTATTCTCGGACCTTCCGGCTGCGGCAAGTCCACCCTGCTGCGTTGCATAGCCGGATTAGAAACGCCTGACTCGGGAACCATCTCCTTCGGAGAGATGGAGGTATTTGGTCCACGAACCAACGTGGCCGTCAATAAGCGCGGGCTTTCGATGGTCTTCCAGGACCTCGCACTGTGGCCGCACATGACAGTGGAAAAGAACATCGAGTTTCCGCTGACCACCCCAGGCAATAAGGTGGCGGCAGGCCAGCGGGCCGAGAAGGTCCGCGCCTGCATGGACATGGTGGGCATCGCTTCCAAGGCGAAGGCGCGGCCGAACCAACTTTCCGGTGGCCAACAGCAGCGCGTTGCCATCGCCCGCGCGTTGGTTTCTAATCCAGATGTCCTGCTTATGGATGAGCCGCTGTCCGCCCTCGACGCCGCGCTGCGCGTGCAAATCCGCGCAGAGCTCACCCAGCTGGCACAGGAGCTGGGGCTGACGGTCATCTACGTCACGCACGACCAAGCCGAGGCACTTGCCATGTCGGATCGCGTCGTGGTTATGAATCAGGGCCATATCGAACAATTCGCGGATCCGGTCACCCTTTACGAACAGCCGGCCACCGATTTCATCGCTGGCTTCGTAGGCACCATGAACCGCCACCCACAGCTACCCAGCGTACGTCCAGAAAATCTCACCGTCACCACTGCGGAGGAGGACACCGGCGCCTCCCCGCGCCGGGTCGAGGCGCAGGTTCTTGGCGCTCACTACATCGGCGGGCGCTACGAGTTGCGCTGCAATGTTCCCGGGGCCGAGGAGCCGTGGGTGGCATTTTCACCGCGCCGCATCACTCGCGGCGAGACCGTCCACCTCAACTATCCATCTTCTCTTTCTGCATAGGAGCCACACATGTTCACCAAAAAGTTTACTGCCGCCATCGCCACCACCGCTGTTGGAGCGCTCGCCTTGACCGGTTGCGGGTCCGTTGAGGACAGCACCGAAACCGCTACCGACGAGTCCACCTCTTCTGCTGAGAAGTGGAAGGCGCCTGAAGGTCTATCCGGCGAGGTGGATTACTACTCCGCTAACCCGCAGGGTCTTACCGACGCCCTCGTGGAGGCCTTCGAAGAAAAGACCGACGTCCACGTCAATGTTTTTGCCGACACCACCGGAAAGATCACCGCCAAGCTCAAGGCAGAGGAAGCAAACCCGCAGGCTGACGTCGTCTACCTCGCCTCGTGGGCGGCAGCTAGCAAGCAGGACAAGTCCGGCGCCCTTGAAAAGTACACGCCGGAGGGAGCGGACAAGACTGAGCCCAAGTGGGCGTCGGAAAGCGGCACGTTTACCGGCCGCGATGGTTCGGCTCTGGCACTGGTAACCAACACCAACGTCGTGGACGAGGCCCCGAAAGACTGGGAGGACCTCACCGATGAGAAGTACAAAGACCAAATCATCATGCCGGACCCGCGCGAATCCGGTACCGCAGCCGACCTCATCGCGGCCATGGTGGACCAATGGGGCGAGGAGAAGACCTGGGACCTCTTTGACAAGCTCTTTGACAACGGCATGATCGTCCAAGGTGCCAATGGCCCAGCGCTCGACCAGGTCACCTCCGGTTCCCGTGGCATCGTCCTCGGCGGCGTTGACTACTCCGCATACTCCGCGCAGAAAAAGGGTGAGCCGCTCGAGGTCGCCATCCCTACTTCCGGTACCACGGTCACCCCGCGCCCAGTCATGATCCTCAAGTCCTCCGATAACAAGGAAGCCGCAGAGGCTTTCGTGGACTTCATGTTCTCCGAAGAGGCACAAGAAATCTCCGCCTCCAAGAACATGATTCCGGCCAATAAGGACATCGCTCCAAAGAACGGCCCGAAGCTGGATGAGATTAAGACCCTCAACGATGACCTCGATGGCCTGGTTTCTCAGTCCAAGGACATCAAGGAAACCTTTGCCAAGCGCTATTTGAAGTAACCAATGAGCTCCACCACCACTCCACAACGTCGCCTTGGGATCTACGGGGTCCTTCTCATCTTGCTCGCCCTCGTCGCCGCACCACTGGCTTCCGTGTTGGTCAACGCGGCCGTGGGCTACCACGATGAGCCCTCAGCCCTAGGCAGCATTGTCCAACCGGGCATGCTGCACATCCTTGGCAATACCATCTTGCTGTCCGTGCTGGTCGTGGCTTTTGCCACGCTCATGGCCGCCCCGCTCGCTTTTTTACGTGCGTGGACGCGCTTTAGCTCGGCCAACTGGATCGAGATCGCCGTCATGATCCCGTTTATGACCCCGCCCTTTGGGGCGGCAATGGCGTGGATGGATTTCACCCGCCGCGGTGGTGTCGCAGAGATGCTTCTCGGCCACGGCGCCGGCAAACTCGCCCACGATGTCATTTACTCGGTGTGGGGCATGGCCTTCATCATGGCCGCGGAGCTTTTCCCTTTCTTATATCTCATCCTGCGCACCTGCCTGAATTGCATTCCAGCGTCAACGCTGGAGATGGCCCAGGTAGCCGGCGCGAGCCGCTGGCAACAGGCCGTGCGCATCATCGCCCCGAATGTTATTGGGCCCTATTCCCTTGGTGCACTCATCATCTTCATCAAGGCCGCCGGTGAGTTTGGCACACCAGTTACGCTGGGCAATGCCATCGGATACAAGGTGCTCGTCTCCTCTATTTATGAAGACGTCACCATCGACCCTCTCGACTTTTCCAGCGCCGCGGCGTCCTCTTCGGTTCTCTTTGCCATTGGCGTGGCTGCTTGGGCATTCCAACGGTGGATTTCGCGCCACGATCTCACCGGCGGCGGACGTGTAAGCCGCCCCGTGCTCATCCGCCTCAGCCCAGTCGGCTCTATCCTCGGCGCACTCATTACCGCAGTCATCCTCTTGGCCGCGGTGATCATTCCCTATCTTTCCATCACTTTGTCCGCTATGACCATCCTGCGCTCGGCCCCACCTACGCTCGATAACCTCACCTTCGATTACTTCTCCATCGTTGTGCAGATGCCCACCGCACAGGAAGCTCTGATTCGCTCCATCGGCCTGGGCGCCCTTGGCGCCACCGCTGCCGTAGCACTAGGTGTCCTCGTCACGGTGCTCACCCGCCGCCAAAGCTTCATAGGCGCAAAGCTGAGCGATTTCTTGGCCGTCGCCCCCGATACCGTGCCGGGCATCGTGCTGGCCATTGGCTTTATTTTGCTGTGGAACTCTCCTTGGCTGCCCTGGTCGCCCTACGGCACGATGGGCATGCTGGTCATGGCTTTTACGGTGCTCTTTTTGCCCATGACCATTCAAAATATCAAGACTTCAGCCGAGTCCATCTCCCCCACCATGTACGAGGCCGCCGCGATTTCGGGTTCCTCAACTCTGCAAACTTTTGGGCGCATTACCCTGCCCTTGCTTGCTCCTGGCATCTTCGCTGGCTGGCTCCTCGCCTTCTTCGTAGGCATCCGCGAGCTGGTCATGTCCTCGCTCATTCGCCCCAGCCAGGTCAACCTCTTGGCTCCGTGGATTATGAACCAATTCGATCAAGGACACCGTGCCGAGGCCATGGCTATGACGCTCATCGGTGTCGGAACGTCCACAATTGTCTTGGTAGCTATCACGTGGTGGCAAAACCGAAAGGCCGCACATGCCCGCTAGCATTTTTGTCTTTGCCGATCTGCACCTAGGCCGCGCGGGCGCCCCCGGCTTGGACTGGGCCCTGCAGGCACTCGAGGTTGCCGCCGACAGAGGGGCCACGGCGTGCGTGTGCTTGGGCGATATCATTGACCGCAACGCTAACTCGGCCGAGTTTGTGCCTCAGGTCCGCACCGTTATGGCCCATGCTGTCACTCTGTTCAGCGAAGTCCACTTCATTTCCGGCAACCACGATACCCACCACAACCTGGACCTCCCGCCCGAGGTCACAATCCACGGCACGCAAGTGCATACCTTTCACATAGGAAACACCACGGTTCTAACCGCAGCGGTGGCCACCGATCCGGACCCCCGCCGCCTCCAGCTTCCACCCCGCCGCAGCAACGGCCCCGTCCTCGGCCTCCTACATTCTTCCGTCACCGGTGAGTTTTCTAAAGGCACCTGCCTGCCGCTTTCCGTGGCTGAGCTACAGGCCTGCGAGGCCGATGCCTGGATCCTTGGGCACGTCCACACCCCGCACACGCTTGCCGACGCCCCCTTCATCGGCTGGGTCGGCATGGGCCATGGCTTACTCTTCGACCCTGATACGTGCCACGTCACACGTTTGCATTACTAGATTCGTTCCCCACAAATCCCACTCACATTTTTGCTTGCATGCAAGCTTGCATGCAAGATGGATGCATGTCCAATGAACGAATGCAGCCCGCCGCGGAGCGCGCCTATATCTTCGTTAAAGAGAAGATCATTGACGGTGCCTTCGAGCCTTCGCAGATGCTCTCGGAGGCATCCCTTGCTACGGAGATGGGCATTAGTCGCACTCCGATGCACGAGGCCTTTCTGCGTCTCGAAGTCGAAGGGTTTTTACAGCTCTACCCCAGGCGGGGCGCCCTCATCGTGCCGATTAGCCCGCTGGAAATACGCGAGGTTTATGAAGCACGCTTGCTCGTAGATAGGCATTGCGCGGAAAAAATCTGCGCAATGTCTGATGCCGAGCGCGCGGACATTGCCGATGACCTCGATGCGACAATCGCGGAGCAAGATACTGCGCTTGATGGCGAGGATCTGCACGCATATACGCATCTCGATGCCCGTTTCCATCAGATCATCATGGACGGCGGCGGCAATAGCCTGCTAGCCGGTCTAGGCCACCAGCTACGCGAGCGCCAGCAGCGGTTTACCGCCACGGCCATTGGCCGCAACGTCGCCCGTGCCCGAACCTTCGTGGATCAGCACCGCACGCTTGCCGATGCCCTCCGCACCGGCGACCTCGACGCCTACCTTTCCGCATTGGACACCCACCTAACCAACTCGAGAAATCAACTATGACCGAAAAGTTTGCCAAACACTCATGGTTTCCCGTCGCTGGCAGCATGGTCGCTGTCGCGTGGGGCGGCAATGAGTTCACCCCTCTCCTAGTTATGTACCGCGAGGAGTCGCACTTCTCGCAGGTCACCGTCAATGGCCTCTTGGCCGCCTATGTGCTCGGCATCGTACCGGCGTTGCTGATTTCTGGCCCGCTTTCGGACTACATTGGCCGCCGCCCCACGATGCTGCCTGCCGCACCGCTATCACTGTTGGGTTCTTTCCTTTTGTCCATCGCGCCGAATGAGCCGCTCGTCATCGCCGTGGGCCGCATCATGTGCGGCTTGGCTTTGGGCATCGTCATGGCTGTCGGCTCCACGTGGGTGGCAGAGCTTATAACCCGCGCCGGCGGTGATCCCGCAGCCGGCCCACGCCACGCCTCCATGTGCCTGACCTTAGGCTTCCTCATCGGCGCCGGCCTCGCATCGGTGCTAGCCCAGTGGGGTCCGTGGCCGACCCACTTGGCGTATATCCTGCACATCCTCCTCACCGTCGCCACCGCTATCTGGCTGATGAAGACCCCGGAAACCCGCCCGCCGCGGGGCGCTACGGTAAAAGACACTTTCCTTGACTTAAGCATCCGCGACATGCTGCGCATGCTGCACATTCCCTCTGCAGCCCACCGCCGCTTCGTGCGAATCGTTCTTCCGGTCGCCCCGTGGGTCTTTGGTTGTGCTGGTGCTGCCTATGCCCTCCTGCCCCAGCTTCTTTCCAAATCTGCTGGCGATGCCCCCATCGCCTTCTCCGGACTCATGACCGTAATCACCTTGGGCTGCGGCGTCGGTATTCAGATGCTTGGCAAGGTTATTGATACCAGCCGGTCCGCCCGCGCGTCGGCCGTTGCCATGGGGGTTATCACCATCGGCACGGTCCTCGGCGCGGTGGCCTCGCACACCCGCTCGCTGCCGCTCGGCATCGCCGGCGCCGCAGTAATGGGTGCAGGCTACGGCCTCGCCCTTGTCGCCGGTCTCTCCGAAGTCCAACGCATCGCCCGTGCCGAAGAACTCGCCGGCCTTACCGCCGTCTACTACTCGGTGTCCTATACCGGCTTCTTTATCCCCATGGCCTTCAGCGCACTCGCCCCGCTGCTCGGCTTTACTACCCTTTTCCTCATTGGCGCCGTGCTCGCACTGTGCTGCCTGGTTAACGTCGTCCTCGGCTGGCGCGCCCACCTGCCTGGCCCAGTCCGTTAAGTCCTATCACTCATAAAAAATTGCCCAGCCGCACTGGCTGGGCAATCATTTTTTAGGTGGCAACGTACGCGCTACTGCTTGACGACGGTAGCGCTAACCCCCTTCACCACCTCGTGCACATCCGCACCATCGAGTGCCTCGGTAGTCACCTGGAAATCGGCGGCGAGCACTTCACCGGCGATGTGGTCGGCGTGACGCTCCGCCCAGGCCTTCTTCTCCTCGGGGACAGAGAGTACGGCCGCGATGCGATCCGAGACCTCGAACCCAGAAGCCTTGCGGGCATCCTGGAGGCCGCGGATAACGTCCGCCGCCCAGCCTTCGGCCTCGAGCTCTTCGGTCACCTCGGTATCGAGTACCACCAGGCCGTCGAGGCCCTCGATACGCGCGGTCGACTTCGGATTCGCCGCCTGCAAGCGCTCGGTGTACTCATCCGAGCCAAGCACGATATCGCCGTCCACTACAACCTCATCGCCGCGGCGTTCGTAGTTGCCCGCCTTGAGATTCTTGATGGCGCGCTGCACGTCCTTGCCCAAGCGCGGGCCTGCGACCTTGGCATTGCAGACTACCTGGAAGGTGCCCACCGAATCGACGTCGTTAGTAAGCTCGACCTCCTTGACATTGACCTCGTCGCGGATGATATCGGCGAAGTCCGCCAAGCGCTGTGCCCCCTCCAGGGCTACCGTCAGCTTGGGCAGTGGCAAGCGATTGCGCAGCTTATTGGACTTGCGCACCGAAGACGCCGCCGAAGCGACCGCGCGGGTAGCATCCATCGCGGATACAAGATCTGCATCGGACGGGTAGTCCGCAGCCTGCGGGAAGTCGGCCAGGTGCACCGAACGCTCGCCGGTCAGTCCACGGTAGATAACCTCTGCCACGTGTGGCAGCAGCGGCGCCACCACGCGAGTCACGGTCTCCAGCACGGTATACAAGGTGTTGAAGGCCTCTGGGTGGGCATCCTCGCCCTCCCAGAAACGCTCGCGGGAACGGCGCACGTACCAATTGGTCAGGACGTCGGCGAACAGACGCACTTCTTCGGTTGCCGTGGCAATATCAGTATCGGCAAGCGCCGCGTCCACATTGGCTACGACATCGTGGGTCTTAGCCAGGATATAGCGGTCGAGAACATGCGTGGAACTAGTGTCGAACTTTGCCTCTTTCTCTGCGTAGAGCTGCAGGAAGGTATAGGCATTCCAGATTGGCAGGATGGCCTGGCGCACGCCCTCACGAATGCCCTGCTCGGTCACGATAAGGTTGCCACCGCGCAGGATAGGCGAAGACATCAGGAACCAGCGCATGGCATCCGAACCATCACGGTCAAAGACCTCGTTGACGTTCGGATAATTGCCCTTGGACTTCGACATCTTGAGACCATCGTTGCCCAACACGATGCCGTGAGCCACGACCTTCTTATACGCCGGACGATCAAAAAGCGCAGTGGACAACGCATGCATCACATAGAACCAACCACGCGTCTGACCGGAGTACTCCACGATGAAGTCAGACGGCGAGTGAGTTTCGAACCACTCTTTATTCTCGAATGGGTAGTGCTTTTGCGCAAAAGGCATCGAACCAGACTCGAACCAGCAGTCCAGCACATCCGGCACGCGGCGCATCATCGACTTACCGGTCGGATCATCCGGGTTCGGACGCACCAACTCATCGATGTGCGGGCGGTGCAGCGACTCCGGGCGGACGCCGAAATCGCGCTCCAGCTCATCCAAGGAGCCGTAGACATCCATGCGCGGATAGTTGTCATCATCGGACATCCACACCGGGATAGGAGCACCCCAGTAGCGGGTGCGAGAGATATTCCAGTCGCGCGCGCCCTCGAGCCACTTGCCAAACTGGCCATCCCGGATGTGCTCGGGTAGCCACTCGATGTCATTGTGATTGAGCTCTACCATGCGATCGCGGAATTCGGTCACTTTCACAAACCAGGCCGGCAGCGCCATGTAGATAAGCGGCTCGCCCGAGCGCCACGAGTGCGGGTAGGAGTGTTCAATGGTCACGTGGCGCACCACTCGCCCAGCAGCCTTCAAGTCTTTGATGATGTCCTTATTCGCATCAAAGACCAGCTGGCCTTCATAGGGCGGAACCTGCGAGGTGAACTTGCCGTCCTCATCCACCGGGATAACCAGCTCGATGTCGTACTGGTTGGTGGTATTCATATCGTCTTCACCAAACGCAGGGGCCTGGTGTACCACACCGGTGCCGTCCTCCGTGGTGACGTAATCAGCGATCAAAACCTGGTAGGCGTTGCGCAGATCCGGGAAGAAGCCGAAGATCGGCTCATAAGTAAAGCCCTCGAGTTGCGCGCCGGTAAAGGTCTCCAGCACCTCGGCCGCCCCTAGTTCCTTCTCCAAGGTGGCCAGCAGGTTTTCCGCCATGATGAAAGTACGGCCGGCGAAATCACCCTCCGTAGCCTTAAAGAGCACGTAGGTAACCTCTGGATGAACCGCCAAGGCCTCGTTCGAAGGCAAGGTCCAAGGGGTGGTGGTCCAGGCGAGGAAGGAGGCGTCGGCAAGCGCAGGGTGCTCTGCCAGTGTCTTTTCCGCCGCACTTTCCTCACGCGCCCCCTTCACTGGGAAGGTAACCGTCAGCGTCGGATCCTGGCGCATCTTATAGGAATCATCCAGACGGGTCTCCTGGTTAGACAGGGAAGTATGCTCCGCCCAGGAGTAAGGCAGGACGCGGAAGCCCTTGTAGATAAGGCCCTTGTCATAAAGTTCCTTGAACGCCCACATGACCGATTCCATGTAGTTGATATCCATGGTCTTGTAGCCGTTTTCAAAGTCCACCCAGCGGGCCTGGCGGTTAACGTAGTCTTCCCACTCGTCGGTGTACTCCAACACGGACTTGGCGCAGTACTCGTTGAACTTTTCCAAGCCCATATCTTCGATCTGTGCCTTATCGGTAATGCCCAGCTGCTTTTCCGCTTCCAGCTCGGCGGGCAGTCCATGGGTATCCCAGCCGAAGACGCGAGGAACGTAATTGCCAGCCATGGTGCGATAGCGCGGGACAATATCTTTCACGTAGCCGGTCAACAGGTGACCATAGTGCGGCAAGCCATTTGCGAATGGAGGGCCATCATAAAAGATGTACTCTGGGCAGTCCTTGGTCTTTTCTAGCGAAGCCTGGAAGGTATCATCCTGCTTCCAGTACTTCTGGACTTCCTCTTCCATATCTGGGAAGCGGCTGGAGCCGCCAGTCATGTCAACCTTGGGGTAAACCTTTTTCGCCATAATTATCCTTCACTCTTAACACGGTGCAGGGACGCGCCATCAAGGCTCGCGGTACCACCCTGCTTGAGCCCGAAGGCTCCGCTTCGTTTCGGTGAAGGAGTTGACGGTCCCACCCGTTCAGTTCTACTGGGCCACACTGGCTGTTCTTCTGAATTGCTCCCCGGTGATGGCCGGATCACTGCGTGTAGGCCACAGTATAGCGCCCGATAATCTTCGCGCACAAGAAGTTATCCACAGGCTAAAAATTTTCCCTTGTGGGGGCTTGCGCGGGGAAATAAATTGTGAATCGTGAACGCGCTAGATACTTACCTCGCAGCCATGGCACCCGGGATGGACATCGTCCTCGGGTGTGCAGGCATGTCTGAGGACGACCTCTGCGCGCGAGGCGCCGCTGAAAAGACGGCCCGCGAGTTGGCATTGCTAAAAGAGGCGTACTGCGGCACGACTAGGTTCACTAGGAAGCGGCGACGCGCAATCGAAGGTGCTCAGCACAATGGACATTCCATCGTTGCTTTATCCATCATCGAAAAATATGCGCGGAAGATGCCCACGCTTTTCGACGCCTGGGTTCTCCGCGAACAACTGTGTACCACCAAAGCTACAGCAGGGGCCCTAGAAAAGCTGGCCCAGTCCAAGGTCCCGAAGAAAAAGCGCAACGTAAAGCCGGGCGTGCGGATCATCCGCCGAAAGGATGCACCTTGGACGCTTGCGATCGACGGCTCGTCATCGTTTATCGCAGATCTCCACGCGGCAGTGGAGAACCAAGACAAAAAGCCTCTAGACGTGGTGGAAGATACCTTCTTCGGCAGCGATACGGCGCAACGAAGCGCCGTGGTAACGAACGTCATCGTGCGGTTGGAAGATTACGTACGCATCGTCAACGGTGACGGTGAGGAAATCACCCTGCAGATGACCAACGGGGCGACGCTTACGGGAGCGCAGTACCTGCGCCGCACGCTTAAAGAGCATGGGCTTATCACCCTAGTAAGCCCCTATGAAGGCGCAGTGAATCTGTATCGCACGCAGCGTTTTGCCAACGCCAAACAACGGCTGATGGCAGGCGCAGAAAATCCCGTCTGCCCCTGGCCGCGATGCGCTAAGCCTGCCGACGAATGCCAAATTCACCATTTGGATCCGTGGTTGCACGGTGGATTGACCAATATCGCGAACTTATCCACAGCCTGCGCCTATCACAATGGCGCCAATGATGACGATCCCAATGCCCCGCCATTGCGCGGGCGGCTTGCCCGAGAAAACGGACAGATTCGGTGGCAACCGCCTGACTGTTAGGACTCACCCGCAAGATAAGGCGCCCTGTGCGTCTTATTGGCGTGCCTCAAAACAAGGTGCGGAGCTTGCTGCGTTATTCCTCGCGGAGGGCTGCACGCAAAGACTCCTGCTCAGGATTTTCTGCTGCCCCAGCCTTGTCGGTGCGATGTTTATGCGCCCAGTCCAGGATGAAGCACACGAGTCCCAGACCAGCAGCGGCGAAGACAAGATAGAGCGACCAATCGGCTCCCGAAATGACGAAGTTCACCAAGGCCACGAATGCCACGAGGGCTAGAACTAGAGCGGCAACGAGCACGATGGTTCCTTTCGGCTGGGACGGGATGAGGTACGACTGTCTAAAACAACAATAGCGCCCCCGCCGCGGTGGCGGGGGCGCTAAGGAGTACGGGAGGGCCTAGTTATTGCCAGACTCCCCGTTCGGTGCGGCAGTGCCGCGAGTTTCCAGCTCTTCCAGCTGGGACTCGAGCAGGGTCTTCAGGCGAGTGCGGTACTCACGCTCGAAGGTGCGCAGCTCGGAGATGCGAGCCTCCAATGCGGTCTGCTGCTGCTTGACCGTGTTCATAACCTCGGTGTGCTTGCGCTCGGCATCGGCCTGCAGGGAAGCAGCCTTTTCCTCTGCCTGGCGGATTTGTGCCTCAGCGCGGGAGGAAGCATCAGACTCGGTCTGCTTTGCCTTAGCCTCGGCGTCAGAAATCAGCTTCTTGGAGCGGGAATCTGCATCCTGCAGCTGGGCGTCGTACTTCTTCTGGGCGTCGGCAAGCTGTTCCTTGGAGCGGGAATCTGCATCGGTCAGCTGCTTCTCAGCGGCAGTGCGTGCCTCAGACAGCATGGACTCGGCCTCCGCGCGAGCCTCGGAGGTGAGGCGGTCTGCCATCTCTTGTGCCAGCCCCAGAACGCGGGCGGCCTGCATGTGGGTTTCTGGGGTAGCCAGACCATCGGCGGTCTGAGCGGCTCCGGCACCTGCAATACCTGCAGCTGCGGCACCAGCCTTGGAAGAACCAGCTGCAGAAGCGGACTTCTTCAGTTCGTCGTTTTCCTTCTTGGAGGCCTCGAGTTCCTTCTTAGCCTGTGCTGCCTCTGCGCGGGCTGCCTCTGCATCCTTCTTCGCCTGAGCAGCCTCCTCGCGGGCTGCCTTCAAGTCTGCGGAAGAGGAAGCAGCAGCGGAGCCAGACTCCTGTGCCTTGGAAGCTTCAGCCTGGGCCGACTTAACCTGCTCCTGCAGCTTCTTAGTCTCTTCCTTAGCGCGGGAGAGCTCAGACTTGGAATCCGCCAGCTTGGTTTCGTATTCGGCGCGCAGCTTGGCCTCAATCTCCTTGCGCAAAGCGGCCTCATCGGTACGAGCAGAAGCTGCGGTCGCGGTATCAGCAGCACCGGCGCCAGCACCCGCCTTGGCCTGGGAGTTCAGGTCGCTGACCTGTGCCTGCAGGTCTTCGTTTTCGTCCTGTAGCTGGGCAAGGGCGTCTTCTACGAGGTCGAGGAACTGATCCACCTCATCTTCGTTGTAGCCGCGCTTGCCAATAGGCGGCTTGCTGAACGCGACGTTGTGAACATCAGCTGGTGACAGTGGCATGTCTTCTCTTCCCCTTCAGGTTGATACAACCCCGGAGGTTCCAGGGCCTTAGGAGCTGCGGTTCAGGCTTAGCTAAACCTTCCCCACAAAGGTACATGTGGTTCATAATACGGGTTATCGCGATTTATCGTAACCAAACGCCCACAATAATCGACGCTCCGTCGAGTCTCAACGTTTACCACAGGTTTCGAGGCGACGGGGGTGCTAGCCCAAGAAAACGATTCGCAGAATAAGCGTGAGAATCGAGAGCAAAATAAAGAGCACGAGCACCGATACGTCGAGAGCTACGCCACCCATTTGTAACGGCGGAATCAGGCGTCGCAATGCCTTGACCGGCGGATCTGTAATTACAAAGAGGGGCTCCGCCATGACCATAAACCAGCGTGGCGGATTGAACTGCCGTGAAAAGGACTGGATCATCTCAATGATGATGCGGGCAATGAGCACCCACGTATAAATCCGCACGAGCAGGATAAGAATAATTCCGAGTTGTGTCACAATCACTGAGCCTATCGAATAAACCCCCGCAGGTGCCCAATCGGCACCCACGGGGGTCGGGTAAAAAATAATTGCTTTAGCGGAGGCCGGCTGCGCGCTCGAGCTCGTGCTTAGCGATGTCCGCAGACTTCGGCACGATGGAAAAGACCTTACGCTCCGTGTCCATTCCCTTGGTGAGGTTGAGCATTCGACCCTCGAGACCAAAGCAGAGGCCGGCGGCAAAGTCGATGAAGCGCTTAGCGGTGGCCTTTTCGGCGTCGGTAAGCTCAAAGACCACTGCGTCACCATCACGGAAAGGCTCGCCCACCTTGGCGGCATCATTGAAAGACGTCAGCGAAATAGCCACGATGGTCGGTACAAAATCCTCCTCTACCGGAGCAGACTCATAAGACTGAGGCGCCCGGCGTGGGGCGTAGGCGGAGGAGCTATTTCCGGAGTAACGCGGCTCCTCGTTGTAGTAGGCATCGTCCTCTTCGATGTCCATCGGCCCAAGACCGAAGAAATCCTTCGTCTTATCAATGAATGACATTTTTGGGTCTCCCTCTGACCTAAATTTGTACAAGTTCAAACGCGCAAAATGTGTCTGGTGTGACGCATGTGATTTACGCTGTGAAATGCGCTTTTGCGATATTTTTAACCTACTGGCCGCGGTCCCATGATACTGGTTCCGACACGCACGATATCGCTGCCCGCGGCAATTGCTTCAGCCATGTCCGCACTCATTCCGGCAGACATTTTCAGCGGGCGGTTCACCTCGGCAGATAGCCGGTCGGCTTCCTGGCGCACACCGCGAAATACCTCACCCGCATCGGCGTCGAGCGGCGGAACAACCATGAGACCTGCGAGGTCGAGATGCTCCGCTCCTTCTACTGCATCCACAAGCTCACTGAGCGCGCTGGGGATAACGCCTCCGCGAGTGCCATCGCCGTCGGCGGAGACCTGGATAAAGACCGATAGGTTGCCTTCGCGCTCGCCACGTTCCTTTGCCAAGGAAACACCTCGCTCCAACGCGCGGGCGAGCTTGAGGGAATCGACCGAATGGACGCTTGCCGCCCAACGGGCCACATGGTTGGCTTTCTTAGTCTGAATCTGGCCGATCATATGGAATCGCAGCTGTGGCAGCTCAGAGGCCTTGGCGCGGGCTTCTTGCTCCCGATTTTCGGCGACATCAGTAACCCCTAGTTCGGCTAAGAGGGCAATATCTGCAGCTGGATGAAACTTCGTCACCGGCAGCAACTCCGGAGGCATGCGATCTGATTGCGCCGATAGCCGGTTAATTTCGGCGCGAGTAGCCTCAAGATTTTCCTCTAGCTGTGTTTTACGGTCCGTCATCATTTAGCCTCCAACCAAATCAGCCCGGCTTGGCGGCCGGTAGTGCCTTCGCGGCGATAGGAAAAGAAATCTTCGTCTTCAATGGTGCAGCGCGGGTCGGATTCAATCGCGGTGATACCTAGCCCCATGAGCTGGCGAATCAGCCCTGCGCGCACGTCGATTCCCCACGTGCCTTTCGACGTCCGAGTCTTGGAACCAGGCAGCCGGCGCTCCACGTCATCGGCCATCTGTTCCGGGACTTCGTAATTCTTTCCCGAAGCGGCTGGGCCCATGACTACTTGGATGCGCTCAGGTTGAGCCCCGAGTTTCTGCATTTCGTGCACGGTATTTACCACGATGCCGTTACGGGCACCCAAGCGGCCGGCGTGAGCGGCGGCGATGACGCCAGCGGCGACGTCGACAAGCAGAACCGGCGTGCAATCCGCAACAAGGACGCCCAAGCCAATGCGACGCTGGGTGGTAACAATAGCGTCGGTGGCCGGCACGGGCTGATCCTGCGGGCCATCAATAACAGTGACGGTATTAGTGTGCAGCTGCTCCATCCACACGATATCGTCCACGCCGGTCACACGCTTAAGGCGTTCGCGGTTAGCAGCTACCGCGGCGGGGTCATCGCCGACATGATGCCCCAAGTTGAAAGAGTCATATGGAATAGCAGACGCCCCGCCGGCACGGCTAGTAAAAACCATGCGGACGGGGCGTTTGGTGCGATGTTCCTCGTTTACTGGCATGCACACCAGCGTAGCGCTTTGCGCTTAGCGCATGAAGGAAGGCACGTCGAGGTCGTCGTCACCGTCATCATCGCGGCGCTGGGATGGGCGGGACAAACGGTAATCATCGCGGCGCTCCTCCCGGGAGAAACGGTCAGAGTTGGTGAACAGACCGCTGGACTCGGGGCGACGCTCCTCGGCTGGGCGCTCCGGAGTATAGCGCTCACGGTCCTGACCGGCGCGCGGCTCGTAGGAGTGGCGCGGGGAGTAATCGTCCTGTACCGGCTGAGCGGCAGCAGGCTGTGCCGGAGCTGGGGTGACGGGCTCTGCCGCTTCGCGCTGACGGTTATCGAAAAGCGAACCCGGCTTGCGCTGCTCCTGCTGCGGCTGCTGCTGTGCCGCGGCTTGCGCCATATTGGCCTCGGCGTCAAAGCCGGTGGCGATGATCGTGATGCGGATTTCATCGCCCAAGGTGTCGTCGATGATGGTACCGAAGATGAGGTTGACGTCCTCGTCGGCACGCTCTTCCACCATGGAAGCCGCGGCATTAACCTCGTGCAGGCCGAGGTCGGAACCACCGGCGATAGAGAGCAGCACGCCCTTAGCGCCTTCCATCGTGGATTCTAGTAGCGGGGAGTTAATGGCCTGCTCGGCAGCGGTCATAGCGCGGTCATCGCCGCGGGCGGAACCGATACCCATAAGCGCAGAGCCGGCATCGGACATGACGGAGCGGACGTCAGCAAAGTCGACGTTGATCATGCCCGGGATGGTGATCAAGTTGGTAATACCCTGCACACCATTGTGCAGCACCTCATCGGCGGCGCGGAAAGCTTCGACGATGGACAGTTCTTCCCCACCGAGCTGCATCAGGCGGTCATTCGGGATGACAATGAGGGTATCGCAGACCTCGCGCAGCTCCTCGATGCCAGACATGGCCTGGCGGGTACGGCGGGCACCCTCGAACTTGAACGGGCGCGTAACCACACCGACGGTCAGGGCACCCATCTTCTTCGCGATGGACGCCACAACCGGAGCAGCACCGGTGCCGGTTCCGCCGCCTTCGCCGGCAGTCACGAAGACCATATCGGAGCCCTGCAGGGCGTCTTCAATTTCGGACTTGTGGTCTTCTGCAGAGGTCTTGCCCACCTCAGGGTTAGCGCCGGCGCCAAGGCCGCGGGTGGCCTCGCGGCCGATGTCGAGCTTGGTGTCGGCATCGGAGAAGATGAGGGCCTGGGAGTCGGTATTGATGGCGACGAATTGGACGCCCTTGAGGCCTTCTTCAATCATGCGGTTGACGGCGTTGACGCCACCACCGCCGACGCCGACGACCTTGATATCCGCGAGATTGTTATTGGAAGAGATCATGTGAGTAGGTCTCACCTTTCGCTACTGTATGTCTGCACGTGCATTAAACGAGGAATGTAATGCGTTCCGCCGAAGGCGAATCGCGTTCCTCTCCATCTTTAACGACAGCCGTGTAATTTTCACGCACATTTTCCGCGTGTCGAGACCCTCAAGTTCCACTTTAGGGTTTCTTACCTGCGGTTTTGTTAGTCACACCCGTATCATCCGCCCCAGGTTGCGGGCAGAGAAAAAGGCCCGTGCAGCGCACGCGCCTAAGCGGTGCCGCACCGAGCCGAAAAAAGATAACAAGTGCGTGTGGGGGCACCCAGCCCCTATCCGCGGGTGGTGACCAACTCAGGGTTGGAGATATTCCATTCGCGGCCCTCCATCTTCAACACCGTGGCAAAAGCATGCGCCTTGTCCTCATCATTGGAGTCGCTCGCGCCCCAGAAGACGCGGCGGCCGTCCTTGGTAGTGAAGGTGAGAGAATATTGATCGGCCACCTCGAGTGTTGCGACCTGGTTGCGCACCTCGTCTGAGAGCGCTGCAATGGCGCGCACCGCGTCCTGGGTTTGGGAAGAACCGCTATCGACGGAACCAGTTACTTCGACTGCGCCGGCGGGAGGCTCCGCGGAAGTAAATTCCTCGCCTTTATCATCGATCAGAATGGGCTTATTATCGCGCTTTACAAAAGCCACGGCCTTGTGCTCGGCCACATTAATGGTCAAGGTCGAGGGAAAATCGCGGGAGACGGTCGCCGAATCGACCCAATCCAACCCGGCCACACCGGAAGCTGCCTCGCGCGCATTGACGCGCAGCAAGTTTTCGCCCTCGGGGACACCGGCGGCCTCTTCTACCTGCGCCGGATCCAGCTGATGGAGGCCTTCCACCTGGAAATTTCGCACCTTAAGGATGGGCACCGTCCACAACACGATTCCGGCGATGAGGGCAACTGCAACAACAGCAGCGACTATCCCGGCGATGAGCTTTAAGGATACGCGCACTAGCTCGCCCGCAATTCGTCGAGGATTTCTGCGGCCACCATAGTTACCGAGCCAGCGCCGATGGTCAGTACCACATCTCCAGGCTCTACTACGGATACGACGTCACGAGCAGCGGCGGAAAAGTCCGGCTCGAAAATAACCTGCATATCAGTGGGCATCTTATCGGTAATGATGCGGGAGGTAATTCCCTCCACGGGCTGTTCTCGTGCGCCATAGATGTCGAGGACAACGGCGGCGTCGGCAAGCGAAAGTGCTTGGGCAAACTCGGCGTCGAATTCCATGGTGCGCGAGTACAGGTGCGGCTGGAAGCACGCGATGACGCGCCCGCCGTGGCCCTCCGCCTCAACCTTTGCGCGGGCGGCCTGCAGCACTGCAGCGACCTCGGTGGGATGGTGGGCATAATCATCAAAGACGTGCACGGGCTTGCCCTGCATGTCGACGCTCCCGCGGTACTCAAATCGCCTGCGCACACCGCTAAAATCAGCCAAACCCTCTGCGATTGCGGCCGGCGTGCCGCCGGAGAGCACGCCAGCGATCAAGGCACCCAGTGAGTTCAGCACCATGTGGTGGCCTGGGATCTGCAACTCGTAGCGCACGGTCTCCGCTACCCCAGGCAGAGTGAGCTTAACTGTGGTATCCATGCCCTCGGCCGTGGTCTCTTCGTGCACAAGCTCCGCGGCCAACGGAACGGAGGAGGTCAAAGCCTTGTCCGGAGAACCATAGCCCACGACGTTGATGCCGCGCCGTAGCGCACGCTCACCTGCTCGGGCAGCGTGCTCATCTTCCACGCAGACAACGAGAAAGCCAGTTTCCGGGGTGACGAGGTTAGCGAAGTCATCAAAGACCTGGAAATAGGCCTCTTCGGTATGGAAAAAATCCAGATGATCAGGCTCAATGGTGGTGACTACGGCAACATCGGGGCTATAGCGCAGCAGGGAGGCATCGGATTCATCCGCCTCTGCAACGAAGGCCTCACCAGTGCCGCCGTGGGCGTTGGTGCCTGCGCGATTGAGCTGGCCGCCGATGGCGAAGGAAGGATCGAGGCCGGCATGTTGCATGGCGCTCACTGTCATGGACGTGGTGGAAGTCTTGCCGTGGGTGCCAGCCAGCAGCACCTGCTTGTGGCCCTCCATCAATGCGGCGAGCAGGTCGGAGCGGCGGATGACCGGGATATCGTTCTCTTTCGCAGCCAATAGCTCCGGATTATCCTGCGGAATGGCGGCGAAGGAGGTAACCACGACAGTGGGCAGCTCGCCGGAAAGACACAGGTTTTCCGCGGCGTGCCCAATCGCGACCTTGGCGCCCATGGTGCGCAATACCTCTACTGGGGTGGAGTCTTTCACATCGGAACCGGTAACCACCGCGTCGCGGGCGGCAAGGATGCGTGCCAAGCCCGACATCCCAGAACCGCCGATTCCGATGAAGTGGGCACGGCGGAGATCGTAGTGTGCGGGGTCGGCCATTTATTTATCCTTCCTTCCGGCGACGTCTTCGGCCTCAAAAACGCGGGCGGCAATGCGGTCTGCGATGGTATTGGCTACATCCCCGGCACTGGAGTGGGCTGCGGCGTGCGTCATCGAATCGAGGCGCTTCTGATCCCCTAGGATCCCGCGTACCTCGGAAATGAGGCGCTCCGAGGTCAGCTCCGCATCGAGGATTTGGATGGCGGCGCCGGCCTCGACCACCTCGCGGGAGTTAAGCGCTTGTTCACCATTGCCGTGTGGCAGCGGGATATAGATGGCGGGCAGGCCTGCGGCGGAGACTTCGGCTACGGTCATGGCGCCAGAGCGGCACACGACGAGATCGGCCACTGCGAGAGCAGAGCCCATGTCTTCGATATACGGCAGTGCCGCGTAGTTTGGGTGCTCTGCCGGCGGATCGTTCTTCTTGCCATAAGCGTGCAGAAGCTGGAAGTCCTTGGCCAGGTCTTCCACCGCCCCAGCCACGGCGCGGTTGATGCTGGCGGCGCCTTGAGAGCCGCCGGTAATAAGGATGGTGGGAAGCTCAGCCAAGTTCCACTTGGTGCGTGCGTCTGCGGCAAGGTTGCCATTCAGGTCTTCTGCTAGGCTCGGACGCACGGGGATGCCTACGACTTCACCCGGCATGCCGGAGTCAGGGTGGGCGTTGAGGCCGATTCCGCCCATCTTCACGCCAAGCTTATTGGCTATTCCTGCCAATGCATTGGTCTCGAGAACATAAAACGGAATGCCGAGGGAGCGCGCAGCAATATAGGCTGGCCCTGCAACGTAGCCACCGGTGCCAAAGACGACATCCGCCTCGACGTCCTTGAGCACCTGCTTGGCCTCCCTCACCGCGCGGGAAAGGTTTAACGGCAATTTGAAAAGCTGCGCGTTGATCTTGCGGGGGATCGGCACTGGAGTAATCAAGCGAAGATCCACGCCGCGAGCGGGAATGATATCGCGCTCGAGGCCCTTTTCGGTGCCGAGCGCGGTAATGCGTGCGCCGTGGCGCTCGCGCAAAGCTTCGCCCACGGCAAGGGCGGGTTCAATATGTCCGGCGGTGCCGCCACCTGCGATGACGGCGGAAATAGGCGTGGAATTCATAGCCTAAAGGCTACCAGCGCCACCTAGCGATAGCGGCGCTCGGCGCGCGGATAGCGGCCTGCTCCGGTAACGGGACGGCCAAAGCGTTCCTCGCGCACGCGGGAACGGGGCTCCTGTGGGCGGGCGTGGCGGCCCTGCTGCTTCTTTTTCGGCTTGGGCACCGGTTGCGGCTCGCCAATGAAAAAGAGGCGGTCAAACAGCGGGCGGCCGAAATTCTGCATTGCGGAAATCTGCATTGGCTCGTGACGCGCCACGTTGCACAAAATACCCATCGAACCGATGGTAATGATAGCCGCAGTACCACCGGCAGAAATCATGGGCAGCTGAATACCGGTCACCGGTAACAAACCAACGACGTAGCCGATATTCACGAAAGCCTGGGTAACCACGCCGATGGTTAGCGTAGCGGCAAGCAGAGACTGGAATTGATTTTGCGCGCGCATCGCAGTGCGCAGGCCCACATAGCCCATGGCAGCGAAGAGAACGATTACGAGCGCGCCGCCCCACCAGCCGAGCTCCTCGCCAACGATGGCGTAAATAAAGTCATTCTTTGCCTCAGGGAGGTAGAACCACTTGGCGCGGGATTGGCCGATGCCAACGCCCCAAAAGCCGCCGTCGGCAAGCGAGAGGAAGCCTTGATAAGACTGGAAACCTGTGCCTTGAGTATCGGAAATATTGCCCACCAAGGCATCAAAATAGGTGTGGAAACGATTCGAGCGGAAACCGCCCTTAAGGAAGATAAATATCAACCCTAGGACCCCGGCAACACCGATCGTCGCGGGAACTCGCCAGTCAACACCAGCGAAAATAAGGGTAAAGACTACAACGAGAGCAAAGGACAAGGCCATGCCCATATCTCCCTGCAGGGCAATGAGCAAAAACATCACGCCTGCGATTAGGGAGTACATCATGAAGGGATCAGTAAACTTCAAGGATTTGTGCTCTTTATCCGCTAATACGGTCGCGCCGAACATGCCGACTGCAATACGTGCGAGCTCCGAGGGCTGCAGGGAGAACGGGCCCAAGTAGATCCACGACTGCGAACCTACCTCCTCGCGGCCGGTACCGACCCCGGGGATGAGCACCGCAATGAGCAAGATGATCGATAATCCCACGATCCACGGCACGCATTTACGCAATGTATGCGGTGATACCTTCAGGCCAAGCCAGAAGGCAACGAGACCAAGAAAGACCATCGCACACTGCCGCAGCGCTTGATTCCACACGCCGCCGTCCTCGGTTAATGAGGTGGCCATGGAAGAGGAAAAGACCATGAGCACACCAATGCCGATGAGCGAGAAGATGATGATGCGCAGCAGTTGATAATCAAGGCCGGCCTGCTGGCGGGCTTGCTCGCGCAGCTCGCGGACGCGGTCGCCCAAGCTCTTCGGGCGCGGGCGCTGCTGGGAGGTGGCCGTCATGTGTTCTCCTGATCCTTAATCTATGGCTCTAGCTGCGGGTAAGCTCTCGCGCGGCGGCCGCGAAGAAATCGCCTCTTTGAGCCATGCCGGTATACATATCTAACGATGCAGCAGCCGGCGCCAAAAGCACGGTATCCCCCGCCTCGGCGTGTTGCAGCGCCGCTTCCACCGCCGCATTCATGGCAGCTGCAGGGTCCTGGCTTTCGATGACGTCCACCGCTGCATGCGGGGCGTGTGCTGCGAGCGCGTGGGCAATCTCTTGCCTATCCACGCCCATGACTACCGCAGCCTTGATCTGGGCGGCGTGCTTGGCGACGAGCCCGTCTACCTCCGCTCCCTTCAACTGCCCACCGGCGATCCATACGACGGAGTTGAGCCCTTTCAGTGCAGCGTCCGCCGCGTGCGGGTTCGTGGCTTTGGAGTTATCGATAAAGGAAATGCCGGAGGCCTGGTGGACCACCGCACCGCGGTGCCCAGCAACCGTATAAGCGGAAAGCCCCACCTCAATGGATTGCGGGGCGGCACCCGCCAGCCGCGCGACGCTGGCCGCCGCCGCTGCATCCAGTACTCCTGCCAGGCCCGCCGGCTCGATGCCCTCGGCGGAAGCTAAATCCTCGCGCCCTGCGGCAAGGCGGGATACGAGGCGCCCTGCGCTCACCCCGACTTCGCCCTGTTCGGGTTCGGCGGCGGTGAAACCATAAACGCGTGCGGTACCCGCGGCGTAGCTCAACGCTGCGGCGTCATCCTTGCCCACCACCGCGGCTTCACCAGATAGCACCTTGGCCTTGGCGCGGGCATAGGCATCGAAGGAGCCGTGCCAATCGAGGTGGTCTTCCGCTAGGTTGAGCAGTACTCCTACATCTGGGCGAAGTTGGCTCGACCAATGCAGCTGAAATGAGGAAAGCTCGGCGCATAGGACATCGACGCGCGGGGTAGCCGTCAGGGCATCGAAAAGCGAAACGCCGATATTGCCCACCGCCAGTGCGCGCTGGCCGGTGCGGGCGGCGTCGGCAAGCATGATCTGCGCCAGCATGCCCGTGGTCGTCGTCTTTCCATTGGTACCAGTGACCACCAGCCAGGTGCGGGGCGCACCGAAGACGCCGGCACGGTCCAAGCGATACGCCAGCTCCACGTCTCCGATAACTTCTACCCCGGCGTCTTGGAAGGCAACCAGCAAAGGCGAATCTGGCCGCCAACCGGGCGAGGTAACTACGAGATCGAAATCCCCCTGTGCGGCGGACTCGGCGGATACGGTGGCGACCCCGTAGTCATCCGCCAGCGCTTGCAACGCCAACTCATTGGAATCTGCCACGGTGGTATCAACGCCAAGGCGCGCGAGCATGGCTACGCACCCACGCCCGGATACTCCCGCCCCGGCCACGAGCACTCGTCCACGCAACGAGGGTGGCAACTCGGTCATCTATTATCCTCTTTCCTCGATAAAACTGGAAGGCGTTGGTCTTAGCCGCCGAAGCCAACGGCGGAAAGCCAGTCGCCGTAGAAGATGCATACGCCGGCGATGGAGGCCATGGCGCTGAGCAACCAGAAGCGGGTGACAACCGCGGTCTCGGCCCAGCCCCCGTTTTCAAAGTGGTGGTGAATTGGTGCCATGCGGAAGAAACGTTTACCGGTGCTGCGGAAGACGATGATCTGGATAACCACGGATACCGTCTCGATAACAAAGATGGCGCCAATGATGATCATGAGCAGCTCGGTGCGAGTGGTCACGGATAGGCCGGCAACGAGGCCACCGAGCGCTAGCGAACCGGTATCGCCCATGAAGATCTTCGCCGGTGCAGCGTTCCACCACAAAAAGCCCAAGCAACCGCCCAAGCCGGCTGCGGCAAGCACTGCAAGGTCGAGCGGGTCGCGTACCTCATAGCATCCAGCAGACGGGGACACGGCGCAGGAGTTGCGGAACTGCCAGAAGGAAATCAATGCGTAGGCGCCCATCACCATCGCGGTGGTGCCGGCGGCTAGGCCATCGAGGCCATCTGTCAGGTTAACCGCATTCGACCATGCCGCAATGAGCAGGTAGAGAAAGACCAAGAAGATGATGGTACCGATGACGGCGCCGCCTACGGCAATATCGAAGGTGTCAAAATCCCGAACAAAGGAAAGGTTCGTCGAGGCCGGGGTCAAGCCGTGCGAATCTGGGAACTGCAGAGCCAAAATGCCGAAGATAAGCGCGACGGCCAACTGCCCTACCAGCTTGGCCGTCTTATTCAGGCCCAGGTTGCGCTTCTTAAATAGCTTGATGAAGTCATCGGCAAAGCCCAACCCGCCAAGGCCCATGGTGAGGAAATAGACCAAGAGGCCAGAAGGGCTAAAACCACCGTTGCCGGTCACGCGGGCATAAATGCCCACCACGAGGTAAGACACCGTAATTGCCAGCAAAATCGCCAGTCCACCCATGGTGGGAGTCCCGCGCTTGCGCAGGTGCAGCTGCGGCCCGTCCTCGCGGATTTCCTGCCCCTTGCCTACGCCGGAAAAATACCGGACCAACATCGGAGTGGTAAAGATCGCGACGAGGAAGCTGAGGATGCCCGCGATAATGATCTGAGTCATTGCTAGAGGTCTTTCTCCTTGTACTTAGGACTAACGGCGATTGAGCTGTTCTGCCACGCGCCACAAGCGCTGAGCATTCGATGATTTGATGAGGACTACATCTTTGGCGTCGCGCCCCGCCCAATCTTCGATGCCGGCGGGCGCTACCCTGACGATGTTTTCGACCGCTGCCGCAGCGGCATCAACATCCGGGCTGATAATAGTATTTATACCCCGCGCCTGAGCGGACTCGACCATGGCCCTCATATTCTCGTTGTTGCCCACGGCCACCAAGTGGTCAACGTGGTACTTCGACAAAACCTCTCCCAACTCACGGTGGGCTTCGACGGCCTCGCCACCCAACTCACCCATCTCACCCAGTACGGCGATGGCACGCGCATCTGGGCGGGCTGCAGAGGTATACGCTAGCGCTGCAATCGCCGCGTACATGGAATCGGGGTTGGCATTGTAGGAATCATCGATGGTAGTTACTCCATCGCGGCGGGTGCGCACATCCATGCGGTGTTCCGAGGCATTCTGGTGGCCAGACAATGCATTAGCTACTACCTGTGGCTCAATGCCCGATTCAATTGCTGCCGCTGCCGCTGCCAAAGCATTGGATACTTGGTGCTTGCCAAAGACCTGCAGCTTTATCGGAAGCGGGTGCGTTCCCGGCGCATGCAGCACAAACGAGGGGCGGGCTACGTCATCGAGCTGAATATCGCTGGCGTAATACTGGGCGTCGCCAGCAGGTGGCTTATTTGCCGAGTAATACACCACCTTGGCCGCAGTGCGCGGGGCCATGCCGGCGACGAACGGATCATCGGCATTAAGCACGGCTACGCCACCTTCAGCGGCCGCGGGCAAAGCTTCAACGAGCTCGCCTTTGGCTTGGGCAATGTTTTCGCGCGAGCCAAATTCACCCAGATGGGCGGTGCCCACGTTCAGGACCACGCCGACGGTGGGTGCGGTAATGGTGGTTAGGTGGCGAATATGGCCGATGCCGCGGGCGGACATTTCTGCGACCAGGAAACGGGTGTGCTCATCGCAGCGCAGCGCTGTGTACGGCAAGCCAACTTCATTATTGAAAGAGCCTGGAGGCGCAACAGTTTCGCCGTCTGCACGGAAGATGGTAGCCAGGAGATCCTTGGTGGAGGTTTTTCCCGCTGAACCGGTTACGCCGACGATTTCTAGGCCTTGCTCAGCGGTCAGGCGGCGGGTTACCTCCCGCGCGATATCAGAAAGCGCCTGCACTACCGCTGCAGCAGAACCATCCTCGTCGTTGGCATAGATATCGGCGTTGGCTGCATCACCAGTAACCTTGCCCTGAGGCTTGACGACGACCGCCGGCACCCCCACCGGCCGCGCCGCAAGCACCGCCACGGCTCCTTGTTCAATAGCTTTTTCTGCATAGTCATGGCCATCCACGCGGGCACCGGGCAGCGCGAGGAAAAGCCCGCCCTTGGTTACTTTACGAGAATCGAATTCCATAAACCCGGTAACGCGCTGGTCTGGGTCAGACACGCAATCGAGGCTGCCCCCAGTAATTTCGGCAATATCGGCAATAGAAAGTGGAATCATGTCTACTCCTTCGCATCCCTAAGGGTATCGCGGTGCGGGGTTCCGGCCAGCTTTTCCTCGATGGCGCGGGCCATTTCCTCGCGGTCATCAAAGTGCAAGGTTTTGCCGTTCACGAGCTGTCCCACCTCGTGGCCCTTGCCTACGACGATGACGGCGTCGCCCGGCTCGGCCCAATCGACGACCTCATCGATGGCACGGGCACGGGAGCCTACCTCGCGGATATCGCCCTGCGGGGCGGCCTCGCGCGCGCCCTCCATCACCGCAGCGCGGATTGTGGCTGGATCCTCGGAGCGCGGGTTGTCATCGGTAATCACGGTGAGGTCGGCTCGGCTGGCCGCGGCCGCGCCCATGATGGGGCGCTTGGAGCTATCGCGATCTCCGCCGGCGCCGACGACGATGCCGACGCGACCCTTGGTTCCTTCCAACTGGCCGCGCAACGTATCAAGCACCGCGGCGATCGCAGCCGGCTTATGGGCGTAGTCCACTACTGCTACGAAGTCCTGCCCACGGTCGATGCGCTCCATGCGTCCGGGGACTGCGACTTTTTCAACGCCCGCCAGAAATTCGGCGGGTTCCTCCCCTACGGCTGCGGCCATACCAAGCGCCAGGCAAGCATTGGCGATATTGAACTCGCCGGGCAGCGGCAGCCGGAAGGAAAACTCAGCGCCGTCATAGTCCAAGGCCACTTCTTGTGCACCGGTGGCTTCGGTATCGGTTTGGCGCGCAGAAATCGTAGCTTGTGCGCCTTGGGTAGCAACCGTTGTCACTGGGACGCCCGCTTCCTTGGCGACGTCCCGCATACGCTCGCCCCACTCATCATCGATACAGATTACGGTTCGCTCGGCGGCCTGTCCGCCGACAAAGAGCTTTGCCTTAGCCTGGAAGTAATCCTCCATGGTGGGGTGGAAATCCAGATGGTCCTGGCTCAAGTTGGTAAACCCACCGACGGCAAACCGGGTACCGCGCACGCGTCCCAGCTCGAGCGCATGCGAGGATACCTCCATCACCACGTGAGTAACTCCCTCGGTTTTCATACGGGCAAATAGCTCTTGCAAGGTCGGTGCCTCAGGTGTGGTCAGCGTGGTGGGCACTGGGTTGCGATTGATGCGGGTGCCAGTGGTTCCAATCAGGCCCACGGAGTGTCCTGCGTGTAGCAGGCCGGCCTCGAGCAAGTAACTCGTAGTGGTCTTACCCGAGGTGCCGGTCACACCAATAACGGTCAGATCGCGGCTGGGGTGGCCATAAATTTCAGCGGAAATTGGACCAAGAACGGCACGAATATCCTCAACCACCAAAATGGGGCGGGTTTCCTGGGCGGCGGTGAGAAGGTCGAGGCCGGCGGCGTCGGTAAGCACTGCCCCGGCCTTGGTATCGCGGGCGAACTGCGCGCCGTGCACGCGCGTTCCCGGCAAGGCCGCAAAGAGGGCCCCCTCGGGCAAGCGGGAAGAGTCCAGCCCACACGCGGAGACCTGCACGGAAGGATCACCAATAACGCGCCCGCCAGAAAGCTGGGCCAAAGTATCCAAAGAAACGGTCATACTATGCTCCTATTGTGCCCGCAGGGTCAGCCGCGGTGCTGGTTTCGAAGTCGGAATATTGTCACGGTTGAACAGCCAAGAGGCGATATCACGGAAGATCGGTGCCGCCGATTGGCCGCCACCGCCATTGTCCCCCACACCGGACTTTGGCTCATCTAGCATCACCGCAACGACGAAGCGCGGGTCATTCGCTGGGGCGATACCGGCGAAGGTAATCCAATAAGCGGAATTAGAGTACGCCCCAGTATTAGGGTCCACTTTCTGCGCCGTACCGGTCTTGCCGGATAGCTGATAGCCCTTGAGCTGTGCATTGCCGGCCGTGCCGTTTTGCACGCCCGCCTCATCATCTTGGAAGACGGCGCGGAACATATCCACGGTAGTCTTGGCCGTTTCAGGGCTTACCACCTGGGTCTTTTTCGGCTCGTCGAGCTTTTCATCCTTGCCATCGGACCCCTTTACCGAGTCAATAATGCGCGGTTCAATGCGCTCGCCATTATTAGCCAAGGCTTGGTACACACTCGCCATCTGCAAAGTGGTCCAAGCTTGTCCCTGACCAATAGGAAGGTTGGCGAAGGTACCGCCAGACCATTGCTCTAAGTCCGGAACGCTACCGGCAGATTCATTCGGCAGCTCTACGCCGGTGGTATTACCCAAACCAAACTTCTGCAGGTAGTCGGCATATTTCTCTTGGCCCAACTTATCGGCAATCATCAAGGTGCCAACGTTAGAGGACTTACCAAAAATACCGGTAGTGGTAAATGGCTCGGTGCCATGCTGCCAGGCATCGTTGACCGTTACCCCAGCCATATCGATGGAACCGGGAACCTGGTGCACCTCATCCGGGGTGGTCACGCCCTCCTGCAGTGCAGCAGCCGCGGTTACTACCTTGGCCACAGAGCCTGGCTCATACGGGTGGGAAACGCTGCGATTTTCAAAGTCTTTGCCCTCATCGAGCTGATCCTCAATATTTTTATTGGGATCCACGGTATCGGTATTAGCCATGGCGAGAACCTGGCCAGTAGCGGCATCGAGAACCACGGCCTCCGCTCCAGAGGCCTTGGAATTAGCCTTTGCCTTCTCCAGTTTCTGCTGCACGTAGGTCTGCAGATCCAGGTCCAATGTAAGGGTGACATCGCGGCCGTCTACGGTATCGACGACATCGCGCAAGGTACCAGGAATAACCTGGCCATCTGCGGATACATCCTCGGTGGACTGGCCATCGATACCCGTCAATTCAGTATCGCGCGCGGCCTCGAAGCCAAACTGACCATGGCCATCCATCGACACCTTGCCCACTACGTTTTCCCCGATTGCACCATTGGGGTACTGGCGAATGTCTTGGCGGTCCGCAGCCACCCCGTGGTACTTATTTGCAATCTCTACGGCTACATCGGGGTCGACGTTGCGCACCAATACCTCGTACTGAGTATCAGCCTTGAGTTTATTAAGGATATCCTCCTTATCTACCTTAGAAGCGGAGGCACCGGAATCCTCAATCATCTTGGGGATTCCCTCAGACATGTCCTTGAGCGTCTGCTCCATCTTTTGATTGAGGAAGCTATCGAGCTTCCTTTCATCCATGCCTTCGATCGAGCCATCATTCTGACCCTCTATTTTGGCTTTGTCCTTCAGCTCATCACGCAGGCGCGTCGGCGAGACAGTCAAGGAACGAGACTTCATCGTGTAGGCCAAGCGCTGGCCATCGCGGTCCAGAATCTCTCCCCTGCGGGCGGGTTCAATATAAACACGCTCGCGCTGGGTCACGGCCTTGGCGGATAGATCCGGCCCCCAGACTAGCTGCACCCAAGCCAAGCGGCCGGCAAGGACAACCATCGCCACCAACACAACGGAGACGATGATACGCAGGCGTTTGCGCATCATCTTCTTTTGCGGCACCGCAGAGCTGGTGGAGCGGCGCGAGCGGCGCCTAGCCTTACTTGGCACAGTCACGGTCCAATGTCACCTTCCCTATTTCCGCCACAATTTCTTGCGTGTATTGATTGTGCCCTACAAAAGTGAGAATGCCCGCGCCACCACGCGCGAGCATCATCTTTTTCACCGGATATTCTTCCCTAGCTATTCGGCGCGGCTCGCGTAAGGCGCACGCGCGGGAAGGTTGGGACGCGCATTGCCTGATTCCGCGCCAGTATTGCCTGCCTCGCGGTCCTTATTGCGATCCTCAGTATCGCTGCTGCCGCCACGAGCAGTGCGCTGTTGGCCCTGCGGCACGGCGTTAAGGGAATCCGACATGCCCTCCGTATCCTTCGGGTCACTGGAGGCCTGGCCAGGACGAATAGGTTCACCGTTTACGTCAATGAGCTTTTCTGTATCCGGGGTGCCTTCGCGCTTTTCGACGATCTTTCCATCACCGCCGACTTCCGCAATCCCCGGCTGCTTAGGAACGGCCATGCCCATCTCATCCGCACGACGAGCAATATCCGCAGAAGAGCTAAGATTTTCTGCATCGCGATTCAGGGTCTCAATTTGGTTATCCAATTGGGAGTCCTGGACGGTGAGCTGCTGGATGGCAAAGGTTTGCTTGGTAGACAGACCAGAAAGCCACATTGCCATGACAACACCGGCGATAAGCAGAGTGATCGCGATAACGGACAGACGAGTAAACAGGCCACTCTTCTTGGTCTGCGGCTGCAGCTGGCGGCCACGGAAGCTGACCACCTGTTTCGATCCCAGACGCTTGGTGCTGCGGTGAGGGACTCGAGTGCGGCTCGGAGCGTGCTTAGTGCTTGGGCGCTCCCGCAGCGCCGTCGGGGCTCCGGTGTCGATTCCGGTGGTGAAGTCTCGGCTGGCGCCCATGGTGCGAGTGGCCTCTCTGTCGCGGCTGTCAGTCTTTACGTGGTTTCGGCGTGGGATGGTGCTCATTTCCGGCCTCCCGGGGGTAGAAATTCCGGCTTTCCTTCGAGCCTCTCAATGGCACGAACCCGCACCGACGCGGCGCGGGAATTTTCTGCAATTTCTTCTTCGGAAGCCTTTTCCGCACCACGGGTGACGATTTTGTACTGCGGTGCGGTACCTGGAAGGTCCATCGGCAGTCCTGCCGGTGTCTTGGAAGTGCTCAGTTCTTTAAAGGCCGCTTTAACGGTGCGGTCTTCTAGGGATTGATAGCTCATGAAAACCGCGCGGCCGCCTACAGCCAATGCTCCAGTAATGACAGGCAGTACATTCTCGATGGCCTCCAACTCGTGGTTGACCTCAACCCGCAACGCCTGAAAGGTGCGTTTGGCAGGGTGGCCGCCAGTGCGACGGGTAGCAGCCGGAATGGCATCATAAAGCAGCTCGACCAAGCGGCCAGAGTTGGTGAAGGGCTCTTTCTCGCGCTCCTTCAGCACGGCCGAGGCAATTTTGCCCGCGAAGCGCTCATCGCCGTAGGTCTTGAGGATTTGGGCCAAGTCACCGTGCGAATAGGTATTGAGCACATCAGCCGCAGTAATTCCCTGCGAGGGATCCATGCGCATATCCAACGGCGCATCCGTCTTATAGGCGAATCCGCGGTCCGCCTGGTCTAGCTGCATCGAGGAAACGCCGAGGTCAAAAAGCGCGCCGGCGATACCTGCGGTGCGGGCCGAATCAAAGATGTCACCCTCACCTTCCGCGATGGCACTGCCCAGCTCATCAAAGCGTGCATTGACGCCCACGAAACGATCGCCGTAGAAAGCTAGGCGCTCGGTTGCATTGCGCAATGCCTGCTTATCGCGGTCCACGCCGATAACCCGAGCCTTTGGAAAGGAATCTAGAAAGTAGCGGGTGTGGCCGCCGGCACCCAAGGTGGCGTCAACAAGTACAGCATTGTCCCCCGCTTTCTCGACCTGGGGGCGCAGGAGCTCGGCCATGCGCTCACGCATGACTGGAACGTGACCGTGATTTGCAGCCACATCATAGTTCAAGCCTTCTGTAGCCATGTCTCCCCGCATCCCCCTTTCTCAATTTCCCAGACTTTCAGTGGCGGAAAGCATGCGAGTGCGTATAGGGCCCTGTCCGAGGCAGGTTTCTGATATCGGGGAAGTACACCAGAATCATCCGCCTCGAGCAGAGTCCTTACACGCACTCTTGTGCAGGCTTAGAGCAAGCCCGCTAGTACGTCATCGGCATCAGCTGCCGAGTAAGCATCTTCAGTTTGCGACTGGTACTCAGCCCAAGCGGCTGCGTCCCAAATTTCGAGAAAGTCCACAGAGCCAACCACAACGCACTCCTTGGACAAGTTTGCGTATTCCCGATGCCCCGCGGACAACGTAATGCGCCCATGTCCGTCCGGCCGCTGCTCGTCCGCACTTGCTGCCAAGTTACGGATGAAAGCACGTGCTTCTGGATTGGTTCGAGAAACCGCCGCAGCCTTCCGTGCGCGTGCCGCAAATTCCTCCCGTGGGTACACGGCCAATGAATGGTCCTGCCCCTTGGTGACCATGAGGCCACCCGCGAGTTCATCGCGAAATTTTGCCGGAAGCGTAAGACGTCCTTTGTCATCGAGCTTCGGAGTGTAGGTTCCGAGAAACATCCCGGCGTCCACCTTCCTTACTCGAAAACTCCGGATTCTCTCACTTCAGAATCGAGACCCTTGAGCCCCTCTTTCCTCCGCTGCGCCCCACTCTACCCCACTTTCCCCCACCTAACCCACTTAAAGCGGCGTGTCTCCGAGAGAAGATACTGACATCCGCAGGTAGCTGGCCGTTTTTCCGGTGGGCAGAAATCCCATAAAGGGTATTGACAACCCTCTATATTCACCCCTATTACCCCACCTGCAACACCAAGATAAGATGCCACTCCCCTCACTTAAACCCCACATACTGCGCTGACCCAGCGTTTTGAGCTTTACGAGGGTCGCCTACCCCACAATGCCCCACCAACAAGACCATTAGTGGGGCAAAGTGGGAGATTTTGGATAGGCATGAAAATACCCCAGCCAATCCCTACTGAATCGACTGGGGCAACTAAGGCTAAAAGGCGCTAACGCTCCTCAAAACGGCGACGGAAGTTTTCTTCGAGCCTCCCGCTAACACCCCCGTTGCGGGAAGCAGACTTCTTTGCATGTCCACCAGAATAGCGATCCTGCGATGAGCGACCAGAGCCATCACCACGCAGCATCCATACACCGGCGGCAAACATGACCAAAAATCCCGCAATGGAAAGGGCAATGAACCACAGGCTTTGCTGCGCTAGAGCAACACCACCAATAAGCATGCAAAGGCCAACAACGACGAGCGCCACGCCCCGCAGGGTTACTGCACCGCCAGAGCCGCCAAACGACGTAGGCTCAGAAACGGAAGCACCAAATTTAGGATCGTCAGCAAGCAACGATTCCTCAATTTCACGGAGCGTTCGCTGCTCCTGCTCAGAAAGAGACACTGTTCCTCCAACTAGGGATTGGGCTTCAGGCGGTAATAGTTCTATCTATACTAACGCCCAGAATAATCAGTATGTTCCCTAAAAGGTAGTGAGCGCCCCCACGCAGTGACTACGCAGCAAAAGAACCAAACGTTGTCTCTGCCTCACTTTCATCCAAGAATTGTGCGGAGCGCTGCATAAGGCCATAAACGAACTTTTCACCCGGCACTTCATCTAGGCCCGATGCCACTCGAGCGCGGGTCCGAGAATAGGCCTTAAAAGTTTCCGCCCACCGCTTATCTTCCACACCTACTAGAGCTAGGCGCTCCCAAGCACTAGAAGGAAGACGGCGACGCCGCGCCACTGCGGAAGCCGCCACTCGCGCACCGGCGGTACGCAGCGCCGCCTGGTATGCCACCTCTAAAGCTTGGTCGAATCGCCCATGTGCTGCATATCCGCGCGCCGAGTCCAATAGCTCACGCGCCTGAAAGAGGAATCGAGCCCGCTTGCCTCCCTCTCGACCAAAAGAACGAGTACGTGTTGCCGAAATAATCTGTGCCATTGTCCTTGTCCTTAACTAAGTAACTAACGCCGTTGAAGTGCCCCTGACATTAAGAAGGCCACCGGACATCTCACAGTTCATAATAGTTCAGATGTTCGAATGTAACAATAGGAGCGACACCGTAAAATGCTTATTCTCCAAATTTTGTTCGAAACTCCTATTCTGTTCTCGGTGGCCCAACACCCGCCCTGTTGCTCCACTTGGCGCATACTTCTGGTGTCATAGACACCGTGAGCTTTGAAATCCGCCGCCTAACTCCGCCAGAATTCTCTGTGCTGGCCCCGCAATTGGTTGAGATCTATATCGAGGCGATGAACTATCGCCCCGATATTCTGCACAGCCGCATAGCAGGCTGGCGAAATGACCTGATCCGGCCCGGGTTCAGTGCTCTGATTGCCACTCACGACAACGGCACTGTAGGAGTAGCCTATGGATTTCTAGGCTCCCCGGATAACTGGTGGGACGCCGAACTTCGCCGCGGGCTGCGCCTACAAGGCGGGCCCACCGAAAAGCAGTGGGATATTGTGCGCAACTATTTTGAGTTAGCAGAGATCCACGTCTTACCGCAGTATCAAGGCCATGGGCTGGGCAGACAACTGCTGGAGGGATTGTTGTGGAATGCCCCGGCCCACTACGCCCTACTGTCAACGCCGGAAGTGCCAAATGAGGACAACGGGGCTTTTCGGCTGTATAGATCCGCCGGATTCTTCGACATTATCCGCAATCACCGCTACCCCGCGGACACTCGCCCATTTGCCATTTTGGGGGCCGCCCTGCCGCTGTAAACCTCTGTTATTCCTTGCGCACCCTAGCCGGTATCGTGTGGAGTGTGACTATGCAGAATATTCCTGAGCTTGCGGAGATCCCCGGTGCAGTGCGCGAAGAACTCGCAGCCTTCCTTGACCAACGCCGAGGACAAGTGGCAGAAATTGGCAGCCCTGTAACCAAGGCCGTAAGCTTTTTGGAATCCTTCGTGCTTGATGGTGGCAAGCGGGTACGCCCCACGTACGCTTGGGCCGGCTACCTTGCCGCAGGGTGTGGAGAAGAGGACCCTGTAGCCATGCTTCGCGCGGCGGCGTCTCTAGAATTTATCCAGGCCTGCGCATTGATCCACGATGACATCATCGATGCCTCCAATACCCGGCGCGGGAATCCTACGGTGCACCGGAGCGTCGAAAAGCTCCACCGCGAGTCGGACTATTTGGGCGATCCCGAGTTCTTCGGCACCTCCGTGGCAATCCTGGTAGGCGATCTAGCGCTGGTATACGCGGAAGACATGTTCCAAGATTCCGGTTTGAGCGCAGCTGCACTGCGCCGCGCCCGCAGTCCGTGGCGCGGAATGCGTACCGAGGTCATCGGCGGCCAGCTATTAGATATTTCCTTGGAAGCAGCAGGCTCCGAGTCTGTAGAACTAGCCAATTCCGTCAACCGCTACAAGACGGCGGCTTATACTATTGAACGCCCACTACACCTAGGTGCGGCCATAGCCGGCGCTAGCGAGGACCTTATCGCTGCCTTCCGCGGTTATGGTCACGATATCGGCATTGCCTACCAGCTACGCGACGATCAACTGGGAGTCTTCGGCGATCCGGAAATTACCGGCAAGCCAGCTGGCGATGATCTGCGCGAGGGAAAACGCACCGAGCTTTTGGCGCTAGCACTCCAGCGCGCGGATGAATCTGACCCACAAGCTGCCGCTACCCTGCGCAAATTCATCGGACAAACCTCGGATCCCCAGGAATTGGACCGCATGGCGCAAATCATTGCTGATTCGGGTGCGCCACAAGAAATTGAACGCCGAATCGAATCGCTGACTCAATCTGGCCTCGAACATCTGCGTGCCGCACAGGTGGATCCTGCGGTGACCGAGACCCTAGAGCGATTGGCTATTAAAGCCACCGCTCGGCACAAGTAGGTCTAGCCGTGGAAAAGACGTATTCCTTTCCCATTCCGCGCGCACTGCCGCTGGGCCTATCAGCCTCTTGCGTTTTGCTGCTGGCGTCTTTTTCGGGCGGCGCTACCCGTAACCGCGGGGGACTATTAGAAGCGCTCAATATCGGATTCTTATCTTATGGACACGGGCGCAATCTTGGTCTCGCACTGTACTGGGTGGGAATTTTCCTTCTCGCCGCAGCGTGGATGCTTGCCGGGCGCACCATCATTCGCCCACAGCTTAAAACCCCACTCCCCGAGGGCGGCTTACGCGATATCCAGCGCATCCTCATTGCCTGGGTCGCTCCCCTATTGTTGGCCGGCCCTTTGGCCTCACGCGATGTATATTCCTACCTCATGCAGGGGGCTATGGTCCGCGATGGCTTTGATCCATATACCGAAGGCGCCGCCGTTAACCCCGGCCCCTTCCTCCTCGAGGTATCGCAGGATTGGCGCAACACCACCACCCCGTATGGTCCCCTTCACCTTTGGATAGGTGAATTGGTCACCAGCTTGGTGGGCGATAACGTCACCGCGGGCGTCGTGGTCTATAAGGCTCTTTCTCTGCTCGGTTTCATTGCTATCGCTTGGTCAATTCCACAGATCGCCCGCAAGCTCGGTGCGGATCCGGCGGTAGCACTCTGGCTCGGCGTAGCTAATCCGGTTATCATCTTGCACCTAATTGGCGGTATGCATAATGAGTCCCTCATGGTGGGGCTTGTGTCCATCGGCCTACTTGCGGCTCTGAATAGGCGCTTCCACGCGGCACTTTTACTCGTGGGCGCAGCCGTAGCGATGAAGGCCACAGCGCTCATCGCTGCGCCCTTTATCGTGTGGATGATGCTTCACTATTATGCGCCCCGGGGCTCAAGCGTGTGGCGGTCGGTCTTCGTCTTCGCTGTATCCGGCATCGCTGCGGTGGCGGAAATCATCGCCGCAGTAGCACTGATCACGTGGGCTTCGGGCACATCTTGGGGTTGGTTATCGCAAATTAGCGGCAACTCCAAGGTCATCAACCCGCTCGCAGGTCCTACCTTAGCTACCGACGTTATCTTCCCTGCCGTCCAGATTTTCATGCCGGATGCCTCCTATAACGCCATTTTGGCTGTCTTGCGCAGCATCGCCATGGCATGCATGTTCATTGGCCTAGTGGCGGTGTGGTGGTTGTGCCGCAAAAACAACCGCGATGCCATCATGGGCACCGCGGCCGCGTATCAAGTTGCTTTCGTATTCAACGCCGTGACCTTACCGTGGTACTACGCCTCCATCTTTACCTTGATGGGTACCTTCCGGCCGCCACTGTGGCTTTTGAAGTTCACCACCGGCGTAGCCTTATTTATCGGCGTCTCCTTTTCCGGGGATGGCAATCACCAGCTCTATAACTGGTTCTGGGTCATCGGGATGATCGTGGTGGCATGGTTTGCAACCCAATGGCTCTTTGAAGGAGTGCCTAAAAAGCAGCAGCCTGCGCGCGACGGATAACCTCGCGAGCGAGATGACCATGCAGGGCATCGATCGGCCGGCCTGGGAGTGAGTCGTCCTCAGTAAAAAGGTATTTAAAGATTTCCGCGTCCTTGTAGCCGCCATCGGTGAGCACGGTTATTGCCGCAGTCACATGCTTGGCAATGACGCCCTTATCATTAAAGAAAGCTAGCGGAACGCGCTTTCCTTCTGGGGAATCCCAGGCAATGAACTTTCGGTCCTGCAGCAGGTCATAGGCACGAGTAATGGGCAGGTCTAGCTTTTCCGCTACCTGCTGCATGCTGAGCAGTTCTTCGTTTGCAAGCAAGGAATCGAGGGATTTTTCTACGTTAATCACGCCACCTACTTTAACGCGGGTAGTGGGATCGGCCATACTGGAAGGCATGACTAGGTTGGAAATTGGTGACATTCTAGAGAATCGTTACCGCATCGATCGCCCCATTGCCCGCGGTGGCATGTCTACCGTGTATCGCTGCGTGGATTTGCGGCTCGGGCGGGCGGTCGCGGCCAAGGTCATGGACGAGCGCTATTGCGATGACCCAATCTTTATCAAGCGCTTTTCCCGCGAGGCCCGCGCAATGGCTCGCCTGCAGCACCCCAACCTAGTGGCTATCCACGATTTTTCAGCCGATGGCGAACCCATCTACCTCATCATGGAGCTCATCGATGGTGGTACGCTTCGTGAGCTTTTGGCAGAGGGAGGCCCCTTTCCAGCTCAGGCGGCCACCTCTACCCTGCGCAACGTTTTGCGCGGCTTGGAGGAGGTGCATTCCACTGGCCTCATCCACCGCGATATTAAGCCCGATAATGTGCTTATCACCTCCCACCACCGGGTAAAAGTAGGCGATTTTGGGTTAGTGCGCGCCACCAATGCTGAGGCCACCTCAGACACGATTGTGGGCACCGTGTCCTATCTAGCACCGGAGCAGGTCACGGGTGAGGAGATTACGCCTGCCTCGGACGTTTATTCGACAGGCATCGTCCTTTTCGAGCTACTTACCGGAACCGTTCCCTTCTCCGGCGATACTCCCCTAGCGCATGCTACGGCTCGGTTGGATTCTGACGTCCCTGCGCCGTCATCGCGGATTTCTGGGGTGCCCAAGCTTGTCGACGCCCTCGTGGCCACCGCCACCGCCCGCGATCCCCGCGAGCGCTTCGCCGACGCCGGCGAGTTTCTTGAAGCACTCGATGATGTCTGCCGAGAGCTTGATCTTCCGGACGTCTCCATTCCCGCCCCTAGGAATGCTGCCGCAGCGCGCACTGCACAGGCACCCACGGACTTTTCTGGCACCGGTGCCACCGAAATCTTCGAGCCCACCCGCACCATCCCGCAAGGCGAAACAGAACAGCTCGATGGCGGGCCGACAGAAGTGATCCCACCGCAACGTCTGAGCTTCGAGACGAAGTTAGATTTGCCGCAGGCCGAGGCTGCTCCAGAGCCAGAGCCGCAATCTTTTTCTCGACCCCAAGCACAACCGTATTCGGCGGCCGAGCCCCCACTCGAACCATTTGCACCTGCAGCCGCATCTGCGCCCACACCGGTGCCGGCTTCCGTTCCCGAACAGCCGGTGCAGAGCGCACATGAAGAACCCGCCGAACGTCCGCTGACCAACCGCAATCCAATTTCGCTAGTACTTTTCTTACTAGTGGTCGCGATTGCCGTTGGAGCGGTAGCTATCGGCGGGTGGTGGTTCGGGTCCTCGCTCTACGACACGACACCGAACCTGTGGATTTAGTTACGCAGCATCTCCGCAATGAGGAAGGACAGTTCCAGCGACTGCTGCGTATTCAGGCGCGGATCCACGGCCGACTCATAGCGACCCGGAAGATCCACATCGGTGATGTCCTCGGCGCCGCCAAGGCACTCGGTAACATCCTCACCGGTGAACTCGAGATGTACACCGCCCGGATGGGTGCCCAGCTCACGGTGTACTTCGAAGAAGCCCTGCACCTCATCCACGATCTTGTCAAAGTGCCGAGTCTTGTAACCGTTCGATGCGGTAAAGGTATTGCCATGCATGGGATCGGACTGCCATACCACCTTGTGTCCGGAGTCTTCTACCGCCTTCACAATGGCCGGTAAAACGGTGCGTACCTTATCGTGGCCCATACGGGAGATCATGGTCAGGCGCCCTGGCTCGCGATGCGGGTCAAGCCTTTCCGCGTATTCCACGGCCTGCTCTGGAGTAACTCCCGGCCCCAGCTTGATTCCCACAGGATTGCCGATCATCGCCGCAAAATTGACATGGAAGTCTTCGATACCGCGGGTGCGCTCACCAATCCATACCTGGTGTGCGGAGAGATCGTAGAGCTTAGTATCGCCGTTATTGTCCTGGCCTAAGCGCAGCATGGACCGTTCGTAATCCTTCAGCAAGGCCTCATGCGAGCAGTAAATATCGGCCGAGCGCAGGGTGTCATCATGCACGCCACAGGCATTCATAAAGTTCAGGCCATTTTCGATCTCACGGGCCAGATCCTGGTAGCGGGCACCGGCGCGGGATTTCCTTACGAACTCACGGTTCCACTCGTGTAGGCGGTAGAGATCCGCAGTTCCAGAGGAGGTCAAGGAGCGAACCAGGTTCATCGCCGCCGAAGAATTGGCGTACGCCCGGATCATGCGGGCCGGATCGTGGCGGCGTGCTTCCTCGGTTGGCTCCACGGCGTTGACGATGTCACCGCGGTAATTCAGCAGGCCATTGGAATCCGTATCGGAAGATCGCGGCTTAGCATACTGGCCAGCAATTCGTCCCAACTTAACCACGGGTACAGAGGCACCATAAGTCAAAACCACGGCCATCTGCAGCAATGTTTTTACATTGCCGCGGATATGGGGCTCGGTATTGGACTCAAAAGTTTCCGCACAATCGCCGCCCTGCAGCAAAAAGGCATTGCCTAGGGCAACGTCTGCCAGCTTCTTTTTGAGCGCTTCGATCTCTGGTGCAACCACGATGGGTGGTACGGATTCGAGAATCTTGCGCACGTTATTGGCCTGGGCGGTATCCCAGCTGGGCTGCTGTTTTGCGTCACGCTTGATGACGTCCTTGAAGACTTCCTCGATGCCCTCTGGCAAAGGAGGAAGGTCCGGGAGAACGCCTTGCGGAATATCTACTGTCCAACTCACACTGCTATTTAACCACTAATAGCCTATCGCGCGTTAGTTAAATTCTAGATATTAATTCTATTGCCTTTAGAGAGCGGAAGCATTTGGGCGCAGGCGCGGAACTTGGCGAGGTTATGGCGGGCGTCGACAAGCGCATCGTGATTCCCCTGGGGCACTGCGGGCAGGCCCGGGCGGCCTGCAAACTCCCAATACTGCTTAAGCTCGCGGGTGTAGCGCGGCAGGCGCTTTGGCAAACCGGCCATATCTCCCCACAACTGTGCCAACACCACGTGATCATAGGCACCGACCCAAGCCCACAGCTCTACCGGAGTCGAGCTCTGCGTCAGGAATTCTAGGACCTCCGAGCGGATTGTATCCAAAGGCTTCCACACTGGATCGCGCGGGCTCGGCAGCTTATCCAATACATTATCTTTCACCCAAGAATTGGCCTTGGCGGGATCAAAATCCGTGGACACAGCGTAATATTCGCTGCCATTCTCACCGACGATGCCGATGGAGACCAATTCAATGGTCTGTCCATCCTCAATAAATTCGGTGTCATAGAAGTAGCGCACGTCTCCCAAGCCTAGCGCCGCCTAGTACACGGCAATAAATTGGCCCCTTAAAGCGACGGTTGTACACTTCTGGCGTGAAGAAGTCTCTGTGGTTTACTGCTCTACCCTTGTGCCTTTCCGCTCTCGTGGCCCTTTGGTGGCTCATTGATATACCGGAGCTTTTCTCAGGACACTTTTCCGCCTACTACCACATTGACCTTGACGTTTACCGCGAAGGAGGCGCTGGTTTTGGCAGCGACCTCTACGCCAAGGACTATCTCGTAGGCAGCAATCGCGACGTCTCCCTCCCCTTTACTTACCCGCCGTTCGCGGCGTTGCTCTTTACCCCACTGAGCTGGCTCCCTCTTACCGCCGCAAGCATCCTTGTATCCGTCGCCTCTTTTGCCGCACTCTGGGCCTGCGTAGCGCTCGTCCTTCGCTCCATTAAGTGCTCCGGATGGGCAGCTTGGGCACTACTGGCTGCCATGCTCACCGAACCTATTACGGAGACCTTTAGCTTCGGCCAGGTAAATATCCTACTCTCCGCCCTCGTGGTGGTAGACATCCTCTGGCTCCGTCCAGGCCGCGGACGAGGCGTGCTTACCGGTATCGCCATGGCTATCAAGCTCACCCCCGCAGTATTTCTTGCTGTGTTCTTTGTCCGCCGCGAGTGGCGCGCGTTTTTCAGCTCACTCGGCGCTTTCTTCGCAGCCGGACTAATCGCCTTTGCCTGCAATCCGCACAGCTCGATTCAGTACTGGAGCGAGACATTGCGCGATTCCAACCGCATTGGTGGGTTGGCTTATAGCTCCAATCAGTCACTGCGTGGCTTCTTTAGCCGCCTTGCCCCCGAGCACGCAGAAAAGCTATGGCTCATAGCCGTTCTCGTCGTCATTGCCATCGTGTGGTTTGTCATGGAGCGACTCTCCCATGGAAACAAGTCCGTTCTCATGCTGCTGGCTGCATCAGTATCACTACTTTGCTCGCCGGTGTCCTGGTCGCACCATTTCACTTGGCTGGTACTGGCTGGCGTCCTTCTTGCAGCCCAACGCCGGTGGAAGCTCGCCGCACTAACGTGGCTGGCCCTTTGGGCTCGCGGACATTGGCTCGTTCCCCACACCAATGAACAAGAGCTGGATTGGGCATGGTGGCAACACATCGTGGGCAACGACTACGTCATCGTTACCGCTCTGCTGGTTCTTTGCTCGCTACCATTGGCTCTACGGCGGGCCGGCGCTTATCAATCCGCGGCGGAACCAATGTCCAACCGAGGATAGGGACCTTCCCCAGCGCCCACAGTGCCACCGATGCAGCCGCGGAATAGAAAAAGCACATCGCTATCCAGAACCACGTATTTTCCATCGGCCACTGTCCTGCCAAGCTAACGGCATAATCGCGGTGGGCCATGAAGAAGCCGTACCCCACCGTCATGCCGATTGGGTGGGCCAAATAAATAGGCAAGGTATGGCGCCCCACAAACTTCACAAACGCAGAAACCGCCGGAATATGACTGATGAGGACCGCCCCTACGATGCCAGCCGGAGTTTCGAGCGTCTGTTCCGCAAAGCGGATTAACAGGTCTAGATCCCCCCTGCCAAGGAAATCGTCCCCGGGCAACGGCCAATGCACCGTCACTTCCCTTTCTAGGGCATCCCACGTTTTCCGGATGAACACTCCTGCGAAGTAGCTCGCGATCGCCGCGCAGTAAGCCCACAGAGAACCCATGCGGAAGCTGCCTTTGAAGGGGGCTTCGGCGGCGTCGGCAAATAGCGTAATAGGCCCACGCAGATAGGCGGCTCCGACGAAAATAGGCAAAAACATAATCGCCTTGCCTATGAAGAAATAATGGTCCTGCCACGCGATGAACAACAGTGGTGTAAAGCTCAAGGCCAAGCCCGCCCATGCGGGAAGCTTGCGCACGCTCCACAAAAAGATATTGAAGATGATAAGCGCATGGATAAACCACGCCATGGTGTGGCCCAAAAGCAGGTTATAAACAAGATCCGTGAACTGCAGGTAGGGATCCCCAAACACCCAGTGGTATTCAATGCGCTTGGTCCACAGTTCGACGGTCATCCACACCGTATAAGGAACGAGGAAAAACCACAGGCGGCGAGTAAATAACTCGCTAAAGGAATAGCGAAAAATTTTGGTTGAGAAATAGCCGGATACGAGGAAAAACAAGGGCAGTCGGAGCGGGTCCAGCCACACGTTTAGATCAGCCAACCACGTTAGCTCACCTTCCGGAACCACCAGCGTCACGTGCAAAAGCACTACGCCGATTATGGATACGCCTTTAGCAGTATCTGGCCAAGCTAAGCGGGCCTTGGGAATAGTGATTACCTCCCCTTGTATTCAGCGCCGGCGGGGTAACCATGGCCGGCTTTGAGCGAAGCCTTCACATCGGAGGCGTACACGTCAACATAAGGCTGATCGCTCAACTCGGCCAAATTATGCATCACAAAGTCCGTGAAGGCACGGACAGTGTCATGCTCCGCTGGATTCATGCCGCGCTCCTTTGCCCAGTCATGCGGCCAGATAGGATCACCTACCCGCACGCCGACCTTAAACGGGCGCGGGATCCACGAGCCAATGGGATTAGCCTTGCGAGAATTGATCATCGCGATGGGAAATACCGGCTGGTTGGTCTCCATTGCAATGCGCGCCATACCGGTACGGCCTTTGTACACGCGTCCGTCTGGCGAGCGGGTGCCTTCCGGATAGATGCCGAAGAGATCGCCGCGAGACAAAATACCCCCTGCGGTCTCCACAATGGCGTCGCCGGCGTCTTCGCTATCGCGCTCAATGGGCACTTGGCCCACCGAGGTAAAAAACCATTTCTGTAACCCACCGACTAGCCCGGGGGTAGTAAAGTACTCCGACTTAGCCGGAAAGGTAATTTGGCGGGGGCACACCAGCGGAAAGAAGAAGGAATCCATAACGGCCTGGTGGTTTGACACCAAAATCGCGGGCCCTTCAGAAGGGATTTTTTCTATTCCCTCAGTCCATGGGCGATTCCATACGCGCAGGGCAGGTCCGAAAAAGATGTGCTTAAAAGTCCAGTACCATTTGTTTTTCATCGCCAGGTCGTCCTTTGCTTGTTCTAACGGCCACTGCGGGCCAAATCGGCTACGCCAATCATACCCGCTGCGGAACCCAATTCTGCGGTGGCAACACGTACGAGGGGGCGGTGCCCTGCCCCGACAATATCCTGCCCCATCGCTTGGACAGCGCCCTTAAGGTACAAGTCTGCATCTTGTGATACACCGCCGCCCAGCACGATAAGCTCGGGATCGAGTACATCGGCAACGATGGACAAGCCCTGACCCAACCACCGGCTGAAATCTTCCATCACCGTTACCGCAAGGGGATCGCCACGGCGCGCCGCCTGGGTAATCTCCTTACCCGTTGGATCAGTCGGCAACGCAGTTTCATAGCTAGCACGCAAATCCGCACAGGTATCCGGCAATGCCGTACCGGAAGCGTATCGCTCCAAACAGCCCCGCTTACCACACGAGCACTGCCGCCCATTGGGCACCACGACGATATGCCCAAACTCTGGGGCGGTTCCAAATGCACCGCGGTAAATGGTGTCGTGCGTCATCAGCGTGGCCCCAATTCCGGTACCCACTGCAAAGAAAACCCAATCCTCGGCGCCCCGGCCAGCGCCAAAGCACCACTCTCCCCATGCTGCTGAATTAGCATCGTGCTCCAAGCGCACATGCATACCAAGCTTTTGCGATAGCGATTCCCTCACGTTGGCGTGCCGCCATGGTAAATGCGGGGCAAAGCGCACCACTTCACAGCTAGGATCGAGAAAGCCTGCTAAAGCTAAGCCAACAGCGTCGACCTCATAATCAGCGCGTAGCTCATCGACGATGCCCACAATGTCAGCTTCCAGCTGCTCGGCGTCCATCGACGTGGGGATTGTGCGACTGGCGAGGATCTTCCCCTCCCGAGTGATCACTCCACCGCGCACGTTGGTGCCACCGACGTCGAAGCCGATAGTCAGATCGGCGGAGTTGTTCTCAAGCATGCATAACAGAATATACCGACAACCGGGCTAGGGTCACATCAAGACATCAGCCGACGCAAACGCTGCCCCATAATCTGCCATGCCCAATTCTCCTCCACATGGCGGCGGCCTGCTTGCCCCATCTGCTGTCTACGGTGCGGATCACCTAGCAAGGCCTTCAACGCCTTAGCCAGTTCTTCCACAGAAGAGCCCTTGACGACGACCCCGGTCTCCCCCGTCACCGTCTCAGGCGCTCCGCCAGAATCGCCAGCGATGACTGGCACACCGCACGCTTGCGCTTCCAAATAGACAATGCCGAGCCCTTCCACATCTAGTCCACCGCCGCGAGTACGGGCGGGCATGGCAAAGACGTCGGCTGCGTGCAGCGCCGTATCGATACTTTCGGCCTCTTGGATCACTGCATCCGGACAATACATATCCGCTAACTCCACTAATGCAGCCCGGTAGCGGCCCCTCCCGATGAGAAGCAGCTGCGCATCCGGAAACTCCTCGCGCACGAGGGGCATGGCGCGCAAAAGCTGATCCTGCCCCTTGCGCGGTACAAAGCGCGAAATGCACACGATGGTCGGCCCATCGACTCCGAATTCCGCCTTTGCGGCGGCGCGTTGCTCTGGCGTGGCCGGAGAAAAGTTTTCCACGCTCACCCCAGAGGGCAGGTGCCCCCAGCGAGGATGAGGACCGAATGGTCCTCGCAAGCGGCGCAAGGTGTAGCCGGAGATATAGGTAATAACGTCAGCGTAGTCACCAATACGCCGCAGACATTGTCTGGCAACGGGCACCATCGACCACCCCACTTCGTGTCCGTGCGTCGTTGCCACAACACGGGTGGCTCCTGCCTCTTTGGCCGCCTTGCCCATCAGAGCAAGGGGCGCGGCTGCCCCGAACCAGACGATATCAATATTTTCGGCGCGGATAATCTCCTGCATACGGCGCACCGTTGCTGGAGTTGGCAACATCACGCGACGGGGCCAACGGATCACCTTATAATCCGCCGCAGCATCAAATTTCGCCGGGGACTCCTGCGTAGAAGCAAAGACCACGACATCGCGCGGGTCCAAGGTAGCTACAAAATCACGCAGGTAAGATTGAATTCCGCCGATTTTGGGTGGAAAGTCATTAGTTACCAGCAGAATACGAGCCACTTAGTAACGCGCCGTTCCGGTAATCGGCATGGATTCAAGCGGCACTACCTGGACAGGTACGCCATAGGTAGAGGCGTGCACAACTTGACCATTACCTATGTACATGCCCACGTGAGTAACGCCTGGGTAGTATCCCACGATATCGCCCGGCTGCAGATCTTCTAGCGGTACCGAAGTACCGCCGGCAATCTGTGCCTGCGAGGTGCGCGGAATAGACTTTCCAATCTGCTGATAAGCCCAGAACATCAAACCAGAACAGTCAAATTGATCTGGGCCCGCTGCGCCCCAGCCATAGGGCGCACCTAGTTTGGACAGCGCGGCCGAAGCTGCTCCGTCAGCAACATCACCTAAGTCCACTTTTGGCTTGTCAGAGCCGCCGAACTGGCTCTCCCATGCCTTGCGCTGCTGCTCATCAAGGGCATCGACCTGCTTCTCGATGTCCTTTTGTTGCTTTTCTAGCTCCTCCTTTTCCTTCAGGAGGACCTCGCGCTGCTCTTCTAGGGCCATCTTTTCTTCGCGTACCTTGTCCACAGCAGCCGCAGCCTTGTGCTTTTCGTCTTCTGCCATGGTCGCGGCGTTCGATTTAGCATCAAGAGTACGTTGGGCCTTACGGGACAGGGCACCAAGGTAGCCCATGCGCTCTACAGCATCCGAAGGATCTTCTGCCGCCAGCGCTCCCGACACAGCGGAGCGGGAATCACCGCGATAGCGAGACTGCGCAATGCCATTGACCTTCTCTTGCTGTGCGGAAACATCGCCCTTAGCACCGTCCGCACGAGATTGCGCGTCGGCCGCTGCACGCTCAGAGTCCGCAACCTCAGCCTGCTTGTTTTCGAGCTCGAGTTCTAGCTCTTTTACTTCCTCATTCTTGGCGGAAACTTTGCGCGCGACCTCACCTACGCGCTCGACCAATGCATCCACATCTTCAGTGGTGGACTCTTGGCGCGGGGCAGCCTCTTGGGCAACTACCTGCGAAATTCCGGACACAGACGTAACAGCAAGAGCTGATACTAGCGCAGCTGCAGGAAGTATTCGTTTAGACACGTATGGACCCTTAGATTAAGAAGATTTGAAAATCGTACTTACTATAGCGGGTTTTACCCCCTAATGCACGACAAAGCCCTCCCCACGAAGGGGAGGGCAATATCCACCGCTTCTTAGAAGCGAACGGCCGAGTGGATCGGCATGTAGTTCAGGTCGCGCTCCTGAACTGGGACGCCAGAATTCAGGGCGTCAATAATGGTTCCGTGGCCGGTGTAGATACCGACGTGGGAAGCGCCACCGTAGTAAGCGACGATGTCACCCGGCTGCAGCTGGTCCAGCGGTACTGGGGTACCAGCGGAAGCCTGAGCCTGAGAGGTACGCGGGATCTGCTTGCCGGCCTGAGCGTAAGCCCAGCTGGTTAGACCGGAGCAGTCAAAGGCGTTCGGACCAGCAGCGCCGTAAACATACGGGGAGCCGATAACGGAGCGAGCTGCTGCGAGCGCCTTCTGGCCGACGGTCTGCTGTGCTGGAGCGGCCGGCTTGTGACCGGCTGCTGCGTAGTTGGTGTGCTGCTGGTTGGAAACCTTGCCCAAGGACGGTACGTAGCGGTCAATGTTTGGGACCTGGTCAATGTTCGGGACATTCTCAAGACCTGCTACCTCAAAGCGGTAGTCGGTATTAGGTACGACAACCTCAGCTGCCTGTGCGACGCCTGGTGCGACGACGGCTGCGGTTGCAGCGAGTGCTGCAGTAGATGCAATACGACGGGTATTAACAGTGCCCTGACGACGGTGCTGTGCCACGAGTAAAACTCCAAATCTTCCTGCGCGCCTACCTCCTCTTAAAAAAGGAAGCTCTGACCCTGGGGGACTAGCGTTCGTTGGAAAACCGTTCCTTTAGGATTTCCTCCACTCGGCCCCTCAGTAGGAAGGGCCAGATGCGGCGCTGTAATTCTTCTGTTCTGATTGAGCACCTTTTCGGGCGGTAACTCAATGTCTCGAATAGGTTACGAAATCATCACAAGTAATGTCCATTCGCAATACCAGATCAACCCTTGTTATCGCTTCGTTATCTTCCATTGACCTAACCGATACTTAACGCTTGCAAAATGAACATTGGTTTAGACATCGAGAGACGTTTACAGTCGCAACCAGCCCAAACGCGACCGCACACCAAAATATAGGACGACGAGCCCGCCAACTAAATAGGAGCTTAACAATTTAGATAAAACTAAATTGTGACTTTAACCACCTAGCCATAAGGTCCGCCTCTACTCCCCCACTAATCAACTTCTTTCACCGGCAACCTGAACCGTTCGCTACGATGCAATGCTCGATCGAGTAGGGCTGCCTGTGTAGCGAAAGGCTGAGGCAGGCATTTAACCATCCTTCTCAATAGTTTTCGAACTAGCGCAAAGTAAAAGGCTAAAGACCAAGATGCACTACCCGCCTAAGACAAAATGTGCGCGCTACCAAGAAAACAACCGCACAGTAGCTACGCACAGTGGCTATAGGGTGCCACCTCCGGATCCCAAAGCCTTGAAAATGGTGTTCTACGTTGCCTCTGCTCTTTTAGATCGACGCCAGCACTCAGTTCCCTATCGGATTACGCTATGCAGATCAATTTCCACAGATACAAGACCGATTAAGCGATGCATCAACGTTTTGAAAGCTTACATCGCTTAGGAACAACGCACAGAAGAAACGCAAGACCCGCCCTAGCTCCCTTGAAGGGAACCAGAGCGGGTCTTTGAGCGTGTTTCGAGTTAAGCCTCAGGAAAAGGGCTTAAATACGGCCGTTTTCCTCGTCCTCACGACGGTTGGCCTCGTTAAGGCGGCGGAACATCTCCGCCTCCTCATTGTGGTTATCCGTGTGGATTTCGTGGACTCGATGCATGATTGCCGCATCATCGGGGCTGAAAGCACCCTGGGTCTCAGAATCGGCAAGACCAAGCTGATTGAGCTGCTTCGGAACCTGAGCACCTGCGTACTCAAGCGGAACCGGGTGGCCTTCCGCATCAACCGGCCCAAGCGGCTGGTGGACCTCAATAAAGGCGCCATTCGGCATCTGTTTGATAACGCCCGTCTCGATACCGTGCTCCAGTACCTCGCGGTCAGAGCGCTGCAAACCAACGCAAATACGGTAGGTCATGAAGTACGCGATCGGAGGGAGGACGATTAGGCCGATACGACCAACCCAAGTCATCGCATTCAGCGAAATCTGGAAGAAGTTGGCTACGTGGTCGTTACCACCGGACAGGGTGACCAGCAGGAAGAATACGATGGCAGCCGCACCAATAGCAGAGCGGGTAGGTACATCCCGCGGACGCTGCAGCAAGTTGTGGTGTGCATCGTCGCCGGTGAACTTCTTCTCTAGGAACGGGTACGCCATCAGCAGGACAACCATAAGGCCGCACAGCAGGGCAACCCAGAATGCGGAAGGAATGGTGTAGTTGCCGATGTAGAGCTCCCACGCTGGCATGACGCGGGCGACACCATCGGTCCACAGCATGTAAATATCTGGCTGGGAACCGGCAGAGACCTGGGATGGGTTATACGGTCCAAGGTTCCAAATAGCGTTGATGGTCAGAAGGCCCGACATCAGTGCCAGTACGCCAGCAACCATCATGCCCATACCGATTGCCTTAGTAGCGAAGACAGGCATAATGCGCACGCCGACGACGTTATTCTCTGCGCGACCCGGTCCAGGGAACTGAGTGTGCTTCTGGAACCAGACCATGATGAGGTGGGCTGCAATCAGACCAAGGATGATGCCCGGAATAACCAGGACGTGCAGGATGTAGAAGCGATCCAGCATCAGGTCAGACGGGAAGTCGCCACTGAAGATTGCCCAGTGCAGCCAGGTGCCGATAATCGGCAGGCCGAGGATGATGGCGGACATAATACGCAGACCGACACCGGAGAGAAGATCGTCCGGCAGGGAGTAACCGAGGAAGCCCTCGATCATGCCCAGAAGGATCAGCGCGCAACCGATAATCCAGTTGGCTTCACGGGGACGTCGGAATGCACCGGTGAAGAAGATACGCAGCATGTGCGCAACCATGGACATCATGAACAGCAGTGCCGCCCAGTGGTGCATCTGACGAACGAACAGGCCGCCACGAACCTCGAAAGAAATATCCAACGCGGTGGCGTAGGCGCGGGACATTTCCACACCATTAAGCGGTGCATAGGTGCCGTCGTAAATGACCTTCGTGATGGAAGGGTCAAAGAACAGCGCCAAGTAAATACCGGTTAGTATAAGAATGATGAAGCTGTAAAGCGCCATCTCACCGAGCATGAAGGACCAGTGGGTCGGAAAGACCTTGTTAATCTGAGTCCTCAACACGCCGGCGGCGCTATAACGCTCATCCATATTGTTGCCCATTTGGGCGAGTTTATTGCTCATTATGACTTACGCTCCCAGAATGCCGGGCCGACAGGCTCAATGAAGTTGCCCTGTGCTACGAGGTAGCCCTCGTCGTCCACCGTGATTGGCAGCTGTGGCAGTGCGCGGGCAGCCGGGCCGAAGACCGGCTTGCCGTAGTGCAAAGCGTCAAACTGCGACTGGTGGCACGGGCACAGGATTCGGTTGGTCTGTGCCTCATACAGAGAGGTTGGGCAACCGATGTGGGTACAGATCTTGGAGTAGGCGTAGTAATCGCCGTGGTGGAAGTCTTCTTGACCTTCGCGCTCAATTGCCTTCTGTGCGTCGTCGTGACGCAGGCGAATCAGCATAACCGCGTTGCGGTTGCCGTGAATCGAGTGCATGTGGTTCTCGTAGACATCGCGCTCAGCATCGTATTGATCGCCATCGTTGACGTCTTCTTCCGCCAGCGGGAATACGGTCTCCATACCGCCGGCCGCAAGATCCTCAGGACGGACGCGAACCAAGCGGGTAACGCCCTTGGTGGTGTAGTGCTCGCCAGATTCACCCGAATGCTTCTCGGCGATAGTACCGGTATCGCGCGCCAAGTAAAGCTTGACGCCCTCATCATGCATGGTCCAACCGGAAGTCCACAGGGTGCCATCGCCTGCGTAGTTCATGCTATGGCGAACCTTCCATGGATTCTTGATTGCGCCACCGAGTGGAGCAATCACGGTCAGGCCAAACAGCACGCCGGCGCCGCCAAGCAGACCTAGGACGGTCTTACGGCGACCCAGAGTAGAGGTCTTCCAAGAATCATTCAGAAGAGCGGTCAGGGTACGGCGGTCAACCTCATCGGAAGGACCGTCGTGGCGGCGCTGTACGGAGATTTCTTCTGGGAGAATCTTCTTAACGTACTGAACAATGGCGATGCCCAATCCGCAAATAGCCAGTCCGGCGGTAATACCAAGCAACGGGGTGTAGAGAGTATGCCAAATGTGGCCCTCCTCCCCTAGCTGCTTGTACTGCCATGGCCAGAATAGGTAAACGCCAAGGAAGCCCAGACCGCCAATGACGGACAAGAAGAGCCAGATGGCCACATTACGTCCAGCACGCTTTTCAGCAGGGTCACCATCAACGGGGAAACGCTCCTTGCGGAACGCAACGGTGACATCATCGAGCTCGGTACCCAGAGCAGCGAGTTCATCGTTGCTCATCTTATCGAGCTCAGCATTAGTGTAATTCTTCTTCACATTGCTCATGAGCGCGATCCAATCCACATAGCAGCGGCGCACAGGGCGCTAATGCCGATAATCCACATTGCCAGGCCTTCCGCTACTGGGCCGAGACCACCAAGGTCCCAACCGGCAGGAGACGGAGTTTCCTTTGCAGACTTGAGGTAGGCAATGATGTCCTTCTTCTCATCTGCAGTTAGCTGACGGTCGGAGAACTTAGGCATATTCTGTGGACCGGTCAGCATCGCCTGGTAGATTTCCTGTTCGTTTGCCGGAGCGAGCTCCGGAGCGAACTTACCGGAGGACAGCGCGCCGCCCTGGCCGGTGAAGTTGTGGCAAGATGCGCAGTTCATGCGGAAGAGCTCAGAGCCCTTCGCAACATCTTCAGCCTGGATTTCGCCATTGTAGTTGGCACCGCGCAGTGATTCCTGGGCAACGCTTCCGTCGTCGTTATAGACAATGTCGGCACCGCCACCGTTGGCTGCAACATATGCAGCCAGTGCTAGCGTCTGCTGCTCGGTGTAACGCGGAGCCTTGCGCTCTGCCTGTGCGTCGTTAGACATCATCGGCATACGGCCGGAGTGCACCTGGAAGTACACGGAACCGGCGCCAATACCTACGAGGGACGGACCGCGGCCTTCGATGCCCTGCAGATTGGCACCGTGGCAGGTGATACAAGCGGTGTCATAAATGTCCTTGCCCTCTTGCACGAGGGCTTGGTCATCTTTTTCCGCCGTGGCGACCTGAGCGTCCGGGGTCAAGGCAGAAGCCAAGACGCCCGCACCGGACAGGCCAATCGCCAAAGCGAAGCCACCGGCTAGGGTGCGCTTCGCCTTACGGCGACGGCGGGTCTTCTTAGCCGCCGCAGTGGTCTGCTCCACTGCCACGGACTGCGAATTGTTATCCATCATTTTCCTTTAGATAACTCGAACACGGGAGGACTGTTTGGGGAATATTGGCCAGTACTACTGGACCAAGTAAATAACGGTGAAGACGCCGATCCATACAACGTCGACGAAGTGCCAGTAATAAGACACTGCCATCGCTGCAGTCGCCTGCGCCGGCGTGAACTTGGACTTAGCAACGCGCGCGAGGATGATTGCGAAAGAAATCAGACCCGCTGTCACGTGTGCAGCGTGGAAGCCGGTGATGATGTAGAACACCGAGCCAAAGACGCTGGCCTGGACAGTCACACCTGCGTGAATCAACTCAGCCCACTCGAACGCCATGATGCCTAGGAACACAACACCCAATACCAGCGTTACGGTGTACCAGAGTCGAAGCTTGTAAACGTCACCCCTTTCTGCGGCAAACACACCGAACTGCGAGGTCACGGAGGAAGTAATCAGTACCGCCGTAATGAGGAAACCCATGGGCAGATTGATATGGGCGGTGTGCTCCGCCCAGTCGCCTTCCTGACCGTTTGCTCGCGAGGTGAACCACATCGCGAACAGTCCGGCAAAGAACATCAATTCCTGAGACAGGAACACGATGGTGCCCACACTGACCATATTGGGCCGGTTCAGTGAGGCAGCACGTGGTGCTGTCATACCTTGGTTAGAAACTACGCTCGTCACAGTGGCTATTATGGCTGTTCTACGTGCCGAAGTCACCTCAATTCCCCCCGTGGCTTCTATCCACTTTTCACCATTCGGACAGCATCCATTCAGTCATCCTGTCTGCCAAGTAAATTTTTTTCGGTTGGGAACTTTTTAACCTGCTTTCCGACGCACCATCGGTGCAGGTAGCACCACCCAATACATTCTGATTCACAATTTTAGGCAGCTCGCACTAGGAATGACCGCATTTAAAGCCGGACACAAACCCTGGGTCCGTAGGGGATTTCTGGAGAGATAAATCACATCGGAAATCCACCCCAAAAGCGCTGGTTTACAACTTTCGGACGACCCCCGCAAAAATTGCCGTTTACGTGCCCGAATGGCCAAGCTCCACTACCCCAAGTCGAGAGTACAGCAAGCCAACGTTCCCCCGCTCTTAAAAAATTTCTCCCTTTTTGGGAACTTTTTCGCCCCTATAGACGACCCCAGATCGCCAAAGCCCTCCTAGCCGTAGCGACTAGGAGGGCCGAGAAGTTTTAGGCGGGAAGTCCGTCTACTGAAGGAATTAGTGCTTTTCCTTCGGCAGGCCGTACTGCAAAGACAAACCGGTGCAGGCTGCGATCAGGCAAACAGCGCCAAGGGCAATCAGCCAGAAGTAGAGGAAGATGACGCCCAAGCCAAGGATGCCGATTGCGCCGGCCATGGCCAGCGGCCAAATGGAGCTTGGGGAGAAGAAGCCTAGAATGCCGGCGGCATCTTCGGTTTCCGCTTCTTCCCAATCTTCTGGAAGAACATCACTGCGATCATCAGTGAAGTGGAGGTAGGCACCCAGCATCATGCACAGAAGGAAGGCAAGGAACAGGCCTACGATGCCAACCCACTCGGAGCCGTAAAGATAACCGTCATCCTTAACAAAGGTGACGCCGAAGATGTAGACAATCAGCGAGACAAGAAGGTACGTCGCGATTGAGTAAAAGACTTTCGATGTTGCACGCATTGTGTTGTGTCCTTATCTCTTATGCCGCGGTATTCACGTAGTTGTCGCCCTTAGCGGTGTCGCGCTCGCCGGAGAACGGTTGGGTGGTTACCGCATATGGGTCCTGGCCGATTTCCTTCAAAGCTTCCGCGTTGGTGGCCTCGGGGTTGTTCTCGCGGAACTTCAGGTACTTGTTGAAGTCCTCTGGAGAGACAACGCGGATTTCGAAGTTCATCATCGAGTGGTAAGTACCGCACATCTCAGCACAGCGGCCAACGAATGCGCCCTGCTTCTCAATCTTTTCTACCTGGAAGCTGCGCTCCTGAGCGTTTGCCTCTGGATGTGCGTAAACATCGCGCTTGAACAAGAACTCGGGTACCCAGAAAGCGTGGGATACGTCGCCGGAAGCGAGACGGAACTCAATTGGAGTATCGGAAGGAAGAACCAGAACCGGAACCTCTTCGGTGGTGCCGACGGTTTCAATCTTGTTGTAGTTCAGGTAAGAAAGGTCGCCCGTGGACTTGCCGTGAATCGGGTTGGGGTTATCCACACCCTCTGGGTCATGAGCGGTCTTTTCCGCTTCTGCCTGGCGAGCCTTATCAGCACCGTCGTAGTTCTCACCATTGACATGGTTTTCGGCGTAGCCGAACTTCCAGTTCCACTGGAATGCGGTGACGTCGACAACGACCTTTGGGTCCTTGTCCAAAGCGGTGACCTTCTGCTGAGTCTGAACGGTGAAGAAGAACAGGCCCATAATGATGAGGATCGGGACGATGGTCAAGACCATCTCAAGCGGAACGTTGTACTGGATCTGGCGAGGGAATTCGCCCTTGCCATCCTTCTTCGCCTTCTTCGCGCTCCAGCGGAAGATTGCGGTGAGGAACAGGCCCCACATAATAAAACCAATGATCCATGCGGCAACCCAGACCCAAATCCAGAAGTTGTACATGGCTTCTGCCTCAGGTGTAATACCCTTCGGCCAACCAAATCCTAGGAGGTTCTCTACAGCAGTTGGCGCCTGAACGTCACAACCTGCCAGAGCGAGTCCACCCAGGGCAAGTGCGCCAGCTACGCCCGCCTTGCGGGCAAAGGTGCGCTTATTACGCTGTCCCACGTGTGTTCTGCCTTTCTGTCCACACAAAACTTCTCGAATACTCACAGAGCACTCTTACCCAATCAGGATAGAGGATAATCGCCAGATTCCCAGCCTGTTTAAAGCCTTAAAAGGGCACCTAGGGCACTCAATTCATATCCACGTCTTTGTAGGTTACCGCCCCACCTGCACAATGTTCCAACCGCACCCCCAGTAGGAACTTGCGCCATGTGCGCCAATTCACAATCCTTTCTGGAACCATCAACCGAAAGTTCGCACCCTATCGGGGAAGCCATTTCCAAGCCCTCCAGCAGGTTTCCTTAAGCCGTGGCGTGTTCTGGTTTCGGCCGCACTGGCCGTAAAGTGGGTGACTAGCAATAGACGCTTATATATAAGGAGCAATCTTTACATGTGCGGACTTCTTGGCATGCTCGCCGCCACCGGTGACGTAGATAAGTACATCGACGCGCTGGAACGTTCCCTGCCCTGCATGCGCCACCGTGGCCCCGATGCAGCCGGCACGTGGCACGACGGCGATGCGGCCTTTGGGTTTAATCGCCTATCCATCATCGACCTTGAACACTCTCATCAGCCACTGCGCTGGGGCCCTGAAGATCAGCCCGATCGCTATGCCCTGACCTTTAATGGTGAAATCTACAACTATGTAGAACTGCGTGAGGAGCTCAAGGACTTGGGCTATACCTTCCACACAGAGGGTGATGGTGAACCCATTGTGGTGGGTTACCACCACTGGGGCAAAGACGTGGTCAATCACTTGCGTGGCATGTTCGGCATCGTCATCTGGGACACCCACACCAAAACCATGTTCGCCGCCCGCGACCAATTCGGCATTAAACCGCTTTACTACGCCACCACCGAGGCGGGGACGGTCTTTGCTTCAGAAATGAAGTGCATTTTGGAGATGGCCGATGAAATCGGTCTAGAGCTCAACCTTGACCGTCGTGCCATTGAACACTACGTTGACCTGCAGTACGTTCCAGAGCCAGAGTCGCTGCACGCACATATTCGCCGTGTGGAATCCGGCTGCACGGTAACTCTCCGCCCAGGCGAAGATGTCGTCGCCGAGCGTTACTTCAAGCCTCGTTTCCCCGTCCAGCAGGTCAAGCAAGGAGAAGAGCAACAGCTCTTTAACCGCATCGCGGAGGCGCTAGAGGATTCCGTCGCCAAGCATATGCGCGCCGACGTCACGGTAGGCTCCTTCCTATCTGGCGGTATTGACTCCACCGCCATTGCCACCCTTGCAAAGCGCCACAACCCAGACCTTTTGACGTTCACCACCGGCTTTGAGCGCGAGGGGTACTCCGAAGTCGATGTTGCGGCCGAATCCGCCGAGGCCATTGGCGTGGAGCATATCGTCAAGATCGTCTCCCCCGAGGAGTATGCTGAATCCATTCCGAAGATCATGTGGTACCTGGACAATCCGGTGGCTGACCCATCGCTAGTTCCCCTGTACTTCGTGGCACAGGAAGCCCGCAAGCACGTCAAGGTAGTACTTTCCGGCGAAGGCGCTGACGAGCTCTTTGGTGGCTACACCATCTACAAGGAGCCGCTGTCTCTTGCTCCATTTGAAAAGATCCCTTCCCCACTGCGCCGTGGTCTGGGCAAACTTTCCCAAGTTCTGCCCGAGGGAATGAAGGGCAAGTCCCTTCTCAATCGTGGCTCCATGACGATGGAAGAGCGCTACTACGGAAACGCACGTTCCTTCAACTTTGAGCAGATGCAGCGCGTTATCCCGTGGGCGAAGCGCGAATGGGATCACCGCGAGGTGACCGCCCCCATCTACGCCCAGTCCGAGGACTTTGACCCAGTTGCGCGCATGCAGCACCTAGACCTATTTACCTGGATGCGCGGCGACATCCTAGTCAAGGCCGATAAGATCAATATGGCTAACTCGCTGGAGCTGCGCGTGCCGTTCCTAGACAAGGAGGTCTTTAAGGTTGCCGAGTCCATCCCTTATGACTTGAAGATCTCGCACGGCACCACCAAGTACGCCCTGCGCAAAGCCATGGAGCAGATCGTTCCGGCGCACGTATTGCACCGCAAGAAGCTGGGCTTCCCGGTACCGATGCGCCACTGGCTGGCCGGCGATGAGCTTTACGGCTGGGCTCAGGACACCATAAACGAATCCCAGACCGAGGACATCTTCAATAAGAAGGAAGTCCTCGAGATGCTCAAGGAGCACCGTGACGGCGTATCCGATCATTCCCGCCGCCTTTGGACCGTGCTGTCCTTTATGATTTGGCACGGTATCTTCGTCGAAAAGCGCATCGACCCGAAGATCGAACAGCGCGATTACCCGGTCAAGCTTTAGAGGCTTAGGTAGTTTTTCACGCAGAGAAATAGAGGGTGGGTGCCAGTGGCACCCACCCTCTATTATTTACCTACTTTTAATTGAAAGAGTCGCCGCAGGCGCAGGAGCCGGTGGCGTTCGGGTTATCGATGGTAAAGCCCTGGGACTCGATGGTGTCAGCAAAATCGATCTTGGCACCAGTCAGGTAAGGAACGGACATCTTGTCCACGACAAGGTTTACGCCGCCTACCTGGTCAACCTTGTCACCATCCAAGGTGCGGTCATCAAAGTAAAGCTGGTAGCGCAGGCCAGCGCAGCCGCCAGGTTGCACGGCAATGCGCAGGGAGAGATCGTCGCGGCCTTCTTGGTCGAGCAGGGCCTTTGCCTTTGCGGCTGCTGCTTCGGTCAGAATGACGCCGGTTGCGGAAGCTGGAGCGGTCATCACTTCTCCTCAATAAGTCTTGGTTTCGTTGCCACTACCCTACCCGGTTAATTCAGGTGGGAAAAGGTAGCCCTTAGCCATAACGCCACTGAGGCTGGGCCTATTCCCCTATTCGTGCCTAAACCTTGTAGTGTGAGGGGCGTGAAATTTCCGTGGCAAAAAGATGATAAGACCTCCCCTGAGCCAGCCCCCATGCAGGAGGAAGCTCAGGAAAAGCCCCAGCGCAAGGGCTATACCCCACCCAAGGGTCGTCCTACGCCGAAGCGCTCAGAACAAGAGATTGCGCGCGGCGTAAGGCGCGATCCCCATGGAATGTCCGAGGCGCAGCGCTACCAGCACCGCAAGGACATGAAAAAGTCCATGAGCAAGGAGGAGTGGAAGGAATTTAAGAAGAAGGAGCGCCAGGAGCGCCATCAAGCCAACCGCGAGCAGCAGGCCCGCATGGCGGACGGTGACCCCCGCTTCCTTCCCGCTAGGGATCAAGGTGCCGAGCGCGCTTATGTGCGCGATTGGGTAGATGCCCGCCGCAGCCTGAGCAACTGGGTGATGCCGATGGCTCTGGCGCTGATCGTGGTCATGTTTTTGACCTACGCAGTGCCGAGCATCGCAACCTTAGTCAACGCGGTGGCCATGGTTATCCTCATTATTTTTGCCATTGAGGGCATTCTTTTAGCCCGCCGCTGCAATAACGCAGTGCGTGCTAAGTTCCCTGGCACCACCGAGGCAGGCTTTAGCCTGGGCTTTTATGCTTATTCTCGCGCCAGCCAGCCCCGCAAGTGGCGCATCCCGCGCCCACGCGTGGAGCTCGGCGCTGACGTTTAGGGGAGACTATTCATGTCCATTCCGCAGCCCGATAACCAGGCGCGCGCCGCACACGATGCACAGCTCGCAGCCTTTGGGCGCCTGACCGATGCCGCCCAGTGGCTAGCAGCATGCCAAGGCGAGGCACCTGCCCGTACACCGCAGCGCATACGCGCGGTGGTTTTTGGTGAACAAGTGGCCCCACTGCCCGCCACCGAAACGGCAGCGCGACGCGCCGAGGTAGGGCTGGAAGTAGTCACCGTGACGGATTACGCCCAGGCATATCGCCTCGGGGAAGCCACGGCGGATGCGGAAATTGATGCCGGGGCTGACTTACTTATTCCCGCCGGTGCGGAACACGCCCGCGTGGCGGCGGTGATAATGGGGACTATGACGCTAACGGAACCGGTAGCGATCGTCGGCAAGCAAAGCAGCGTAGAAGACTGGAAACGCGAGGTTTCCGCTATCCGGGATTCCATGTTTCGCGCCCGCAATTTGGAGGGAATGGAGCTGGTGGAATCCTGTGGCTCCTGCGTCCTTGCCGCCTTGGTAGGGTTTATCACCCGCGCTGCGCAGCGGCGCACGTCAATGCTTATCGATGCGCCGACTACAGCCACCGCCGCACTCCTAGCAGAACGCGACAATCCTGGTGTTAAGGAATGGCTCTACGCCACCACCCTCGCCCCCACCCCAGCGCACGAACTGGCGTTGGAAAAGCTGGGGCTCCACCCCCTGCATGAGCTCGGAATGGAGCCACAACCTGCGCTGGGAGCCCTAGCGGCACTGCCGATGCTACTAACAGGCGTAGAAATCGCTGCGGACGCCTGAAACCCCAGTTACGCCAAGGTGTGCAGCCAGCCGTGGGTATCTTCTACGGCGCCGCGCTGGATTCCGGTAAGGCGCTCGCGCAAAGCCATTGTGATGTCACCGGCTTTATTGCCATTAACCTGGAAATCGGCCGAATCTCCCATCACACGCCCGACCGGGGTAATGACCGCGGCGGTACCGCAGGCAAAGGCCTCCGACATCGCCCCAGATTCGGCATCGCGCTGCCAATCTTCCGTAGTAATGCGGCGTTCAGTGACCTTGTACCCCAGATCGCGAGCTACTTGCAGCAGGGATTCGCGCGTGATGCCAGGCAGCAGTGAGCCGGACAGCTCCGGGGTCACGATTTCCGCGCCCTCGCCGCTGCCGTAGACAAACATAAGATTCATGCCTCCCATCTCTTCGATATAGCGGCGTTCAATGGCATCGAGCCAAACCACCTGGTCGCAGCCCTTTTCATCCGCTTGAGTCTGAGCCAACAGCGAGCCTGCATAGTTGCCAGCAAACTTGGCCGCACCGGTACCACCGGGAGCGGCACGGACGTAGTCGGTAGACAGCCAGACCGAAACCGGCTTGATGCCACCGCTGAAATAGGAACCTGCCGGCGAAGCAATGAGCACGTAGCGGTAGGAATTGGCTGGGTGGACGCCCAAGGAGACCTCGGTGGAAATCATAAAGGGGCGCAGATACAGCGCCGCTTCCCCACCGGCTTCCGGTACCCAGGCTTTATCCACCTCCACCAGTTGGCGCAGGGATTCGATGAATTCTTCTTGGGGAAGCTCCGGCATGGCCAAGCGCTGAGCAGAGTTGATAAAGCGCTGGGCGTTGTGATCAGGGCGGAAGGTGGCGATGGAATCATCGGGCTGGCGATAGGCCTTGATTCCTTCAAAAATGGCCTGCCCATAGTGGAATACATTGCTGGCCGGATCCATGGTCATCGGACCATAGGGGCGCACCTGGGCATCGTGCCACCCCTTGTCTTCAGTCCAGTCAATGCTGACCATGTGGTCCGTAAAGTGCTTGCCAAAGCCGGGGTTGGCAAGGATCTCGCTCAACTCTTCCGCGGACGTGGGGTTATCGGTACGAGTAATCGTGTAATCAAGCATGCCCACAATCTACTCTTTTATCTATAGCGAGGCAGGAATATGTTCACGACCGCGCGGTACAGTGGAGGTAAGATAAATAAGCCTTTCTATAAAGGAGGACACTATGGCAAAATCCGATCTGCCCGCACGCGGTCACTTCCCCAAGGTAAAGCTGGGAAAGAAGGTACCTAAGAAGGCAGAAGCACTGCTTATCGCAGCGTTCGAGGGCGATGATGGCTTGGAGCTGCCGGGCACCGCCCTGCTGGAGGGAGCCGCATTGCGCTCTACCTACGAAGCGCTTGTTGCCGTAGGAGCTACCGGTAAGACGGGCGAAGTCACGCGCGTTCCAGCGCCGGCAAAGGCAGGCGTGGCCTCCATTATTGCCGTTGGATTGGGCGATGCCGAGGAAGTAGACGATGAGACACTGCGCCGCGCCGCCGGCCAGGCGGCCCGCTCCATCACCAAGGTTGATGCGGTAGCCACCTCTTTGGGCGATTTCGGCGTGGCTCCAGTGGTAGAAGGCTTGATCCTCGGCGGTTATAAGTATTCCGGCCTGCGCTCCGAATCGGCCGCGGCCGCTACCACGTACACCGTGGTAGCCGGAAAGTCCGCCCAAGAAGAGTTCGACAATGCGAAGATTACCGCCGAGTCCGTCCTCATCGCCCGTGACCTAGTCAATACTCCCTCCAACCTGCTCTACCCGAAAACCTACGCCGCATTTCTGTCTGCCCAAGCGGCAGAGGCCGGCCTTGAGGTGGAGGTTTTGGATGAAAAGGCGCTGGAAAAGCAGGGGTTTGGCGGAATTACGGCTGTCGGTCGCGGATCCGCACGCCCGCCGCGCCTGGTCCGCTTGAGCTGGAAGCCGAAGAAGGCCAAGCGCCACGTCGCTTTGGTGGGCAAGGGCATTACCTTTGATACCGGCGGTATTTCCCTGAAGCCGGGGGCCAAGATGTGGGACATGATTTCGGACATGGGCGGTTCTGCCGCTATGGCCGCCGCCATCATCGCCGCGGCGAAGCTGAACCTCAAGGTCGCCATCACCGCTACCCTGCCGTTGGCTGAAAACATGCCTGGCAGCAATGCCACCCGCCCGGGGGACGTCATCACTCATTACGGCGGCATCACCTCCGAGGTGCTCAACACTGATGCTGAGGGACGCCTAGTGCTTGCCGACGCCATTGCGCGCGCCAGCGAGGACAGCCCCGACTTCCTTATTGAGACCGCTACCTTGACCGGCGCCCAGATGGTCGCCCTGGGCGAGCGCACCGCGGGCGTCATGGGCTCGGAAGAATTCCGCGACCGCATGGCCGAGATCGGCCGCGAGGTGGGAGAAAAGGCTTGGGCCATGCCGCTGCTGGAGGAGCACGAAGAATCTGTGAAGTCCGCCAGCGCCGATATCCGCAATATCAACGCCAAGCGCGAGGGCGGCATGGAATATGCCGGCACGTACCTGGAGCACTTTGTGGGCGAAGGTATTGAGTGGGCCCATATCGATGTAGCAGGACCTTCCTTTAACACCACTGGTGCTTATGGCTACACCCCAAAAATGGGCACCGGCGTGCCCACCCGCACGGTTGTTGCCGCATTGCGCGAGATTTCTGAATTAAAGTAGCCCCGCAGCAGGCTTTATGGGTTTAGAATCCTAAAGGCATGAAGCCTGCTTTGATCATCGTTGACGTGCAAAATGACTTCTGCCCCGGTGGTGCCTTGGGCACCGAGCGGGGCAATGAAGTCGCCGAGAAAATCGCCACCCTACAACGGCGCTACGAGACCGTGGTAACCACACAGGATTGGCACATCGATCCGGGTTCACACTTTTCTAAGGACCCGGATTTTGTCGATTCCTGGCCCGTTCACTGTGTAGCAGAGTCCCACGGGGCGGCCATGCATCAGGCCATCGGTCCCGCTCAAGCCTACTTCCGCAAGGGCGAATACACCGCTGCCTATTCCGGTTTTGAAGGGGCCGCAAACGGTACCTTGCTCGCGGAATGGCTGCGCGAGCAAGGCATCGAGTCCGTGGATATCGTGGGCATCGCCACGGATCACTGCGTGCGCGCTACGGCTGCCGACGCCTTGCAGGAAGGGTTCACCGTCCGCGTTCTGCGTGACTATTGCTCACCGGTAGACGAATCCCGCGGCGAGGCCGCTTTGGAAGAACTCGCCGCAGCGGGAGCCACCATCTGCTAGCCCCGTGCCGTAGGAATGTCGACAACGCCAGCGGCCCTCGAACCGAATGTGGTCCGAGGGCCGCTGGCGTCTCTCTACAAAGTGTTTCCATGTATCGGCCAAAGCCGCCCTCTGGAAACGTGAGGGGTTCTCTCTATCTCTCTCGCATGCGCTTTCTCAAACGCATGATTTAAGTATGGGCCATCGATATTGGACGCGGGTGTCAAGTACCTGAAAGTTTCCTGTTGAAATCTACCGCCAACGCTCCTGCCGCCTCCCCGCGGCCGAATGCCTGCCCACTAATATTGCAAAACTCCTGCGCTGCGCTAGACGTTTGTTATAGGGTGATTTGCGTCCCCACGGGTGCCCGAGCACGGGCTGAGAGTGCGCTAAAGCTGCGCATAGACCGTTCGAACCTGTTTGGTTAATACCTACGAAGGAAGAGAGGAGCGCTTGCCATGACGGCTGCCCCAGAAAACCACCCTAAACATTCCTATTCCCCCATTCACCACAACGGCTTAGAGGTCCCAGAGACCGAAATCCAACTGGAGGATTCCCCACAAGGCCCCAATGAACCCTTCCGCGTCTATCGCACGCGTGGGCCAGAATGCGCACCAGAAGAGGGACTTCCGGCCCTGCGCAGCGAGTGGATTAGCGAGCGCGGAGATACCGAAGAATACACCGGCCGCGGCCGCGAGCTGGCCGACGATGGACGTGCCGCACAACGCCGCGGGGCGTCTTCCCAAGAGTGGAAGGGCTCTAAGCGCCCGCCGCTTAAGGCCCTGCCTGGGCGCCGCGTTACCCAAATGCACTACGCCCGCCAAGGAATCATCACCCGCGAAATGGAATTCGTAGCACTGCGTGAGCACTGCGATCCGGAATTCGTTCGCGCTGAGGTGGCTCGCGGCCGCGCCATTATCCCTAATAATGTCAACCACCCTGAGTCTGAGCCCATGATCATTGGGCGTAAATTCCTTACCAAAATCAATGCCAATATTGGCAACTCTGCGGTCACATCCTCGATCGAGGAAGAAGTATCCAAACTGCGCTGGGCCACCCAGTGGGGCGCAGACACCGTAATGGACCTTTCCACCGGTGACGATATCCACACCACCCGCGAGTGGATCCTGCGCAATTCCCCGGTTCCCATTGGCACCGTGCCCATCTACCAAGCTTTGGAAAAGGTCAATGGTGTAGCAGAGGATCTAACCTGGGAGATCTTCCGCGATACCGTCATCGAGCAGTGCGAACAGGGCGTGGACTATATGACCATTCACGCCGGTGTTCTCTTGGCCTATGTACCGCTGGCAAGCAATCGCGTGACCGGCATCGTCAGCCGCGGTGGCTCCATCATGGCGGGGTGGTGCCTTGCTCACCACAAGGAGTCTTTCCTCTACGAGCACTTTGATGAGCTGTGCGAAATCTTCGCTCAGTACGATGTTGCATTTTCACTTGGCGACGGCCTGCGCCCCGGCAGCCTTGCCGATGCCAACGACGCTGCCCAATTTGCCGAGCTCAAGACCATCGGCGAGCTTACCCGCCGCGCCTGGGAGTATGACGTCCAAGTCATGGTGGAAGGCCCCGGACACGTGCCGCTCAACATGATTCAAGAAAACAACGAGCTCGAGCAGGATTGGGCCTCAGATGCACCCTTCTATACCCTCGGCCCGCTAGTTACCGATATCGCCCCTGGCTATGACCACATTACTTCCGCCATCGGTGCCGCCCATATCGCAATGGGCGGCACGGCGATGTTGTGCTATGTCACGCCGAAGGAGCACTTGGGACTGCCCAACCGCGATGACGTAAAGACAGGCGTCATTACCTATAAAATTGCGGCGCATTCCGCGGACGTCGCCAAGGGGCACCCTGGCGCCCGCGCCTGGGACGACGCTATGAGCAAGGCCCGCTTTGAATTCCGCTGGAATGACCAATTTGCGCTCTCCCTCGACCCGGAGACCGCGCAGGCTTATCACGATGAAACGTTGCCTGCGGAACCAGCAAAGACCGCGCACTTTTGTTCCATGTGTGGGCCGAAGTTCTGCTCCATGCGCATTAGCCAAGACATCCGCGAGATGTTCGGTGGGCAAATGGCCGAGCTGGGCATGCCGACACTGGGCGAACAGGTCCGTGCGGCCGCCCACGGCTCGGCACCAGAGGAGGGCATGCAGGAAAAGTCCGCCGAATTCCGCCGCAATGGGTCTCAGGTCTATCTACGCGAGGATGCTGACCTAACTTAGTTCTCGCCCTGTATCGGGATTTTTGCCGCGCTCAAATCGGGCGCGGCGTTGCCTTTGTTCTTCCCTTTTGCGCAAGATGCGCTGCCTTTCCATGCGCTCGCGCATGCGCTGCGGATAGCCGGTTTCTTCTACATCATAAATATCGCAGCTCAATAGTTTGGCCACCGCATCAATGCCTTTCGGCCCGCCAATACGGCGCCGAATGAAATCGCCGCTTTCATCAACGACGACAACTGACATCTCGTTGACTACTGTTTCCGGCTCTACAAAGGCTTCTACAAATACCTTCCCGGCGGCCCACTGTTGCAAATCGTGCGCATCTTCCGGGCGGATGGTCTCCCCCGGTCCGCGGGGTGGTCGCAGTGACGATCTGGACTTATTGCGACGGAACGGGTTGAACATAATTCCCTAGCTTACCCGGAAGGAGGGTAGTTACTAACCCCACATCTGCACGAGGGTGAGTAACACGCTGTAAGATTGTCGGGTAGCGATAGAACACTTCCAACTTTCGAGGAGTCTTATAACTCATGGCGAACTCCGTTGAGATGCCCGAGCTGGGCGAATCCGTAACCGAAGGCACCATCACGCAGTGGCTCAAGTCCGTCGGCGATACCGTCGAAGTAGACGAGCCTTTGCTCGAGGTCTCCACCGACAAGGTCGACACCGAAATCCCCTCCCCCGTAGCTGGCACCATTATTGAAATTAAGGCTGACGAGGATGACACCATCGAGGTCGGCGAAGTCATCGCCATCATCGGTGACGAGGATGAGGCTGACTCCCCATCCAACGACTCCTCCGCTGATAAGGGCGAGGAGGAAGAAGCAGACACTAAGGAAGAGCCGAAGGGTGACTCCTCTAATGGCGGTTCCGGTGAGGCAGCCGATGTAGAAATGCCTGAACTCGGCGAGTCCGTCACCGAAGGCACCATCACCCAGTGGCTGAAATCCGTCGGCGATACCGTCGAAGTAGACGAACCACTCCTCGAGGTCTCCACCGACAAGGTCGACACCGAAATCCCTTCCCCAGTAGCAGGCACCCTGGTAGAAATCCTCGCCGACGAAGATGACACCATCGAGGTCGGCGAAGTCATCGCCCGCATCGGCGACGAAAACGCCACCGCATCCTCCTCCAACTCCAAGTCCGAAAACGAAGACAAGGAAGAAAAGAAGGAAGAACCAAAGACCGAAGAAAAGGAAGAGAAGAATGATGACTCTTCCAACGGTGGCTCCGGCGAGGCAGCCGATGTAGAAATGCCTGAACTCGGCGAGTCCGTCACCGAAGGCACCATCACCCAGTGGCTGAAATCCGTCGGCGACACCGTCGAAGTAGACGAACCACTCCTCGAGGTCTCCACCGACAAGGTCGACACCGAAATCCCTTCCCCAGTAGCAGGCACCCTGGTAGAAATCCTCGCCGACGAAGATGACACCATCGAGGTCGGCGAAGTCATCGCCCGCATCGGCGACGAAAACACCACCGCATCCTCCTCCAACTCCAAGTCCGAAAACGAAGACAAGGAAGAAAAGAAGGAAGAACCAAAGACCGAAGAAAAGGAAGAGAAGAAGCCTGAGCCAAAGGCCGAGGAAAAGAAGGAAGCCAAGCAGGATTCCTCCTTGAACGCCTCCGCCAAGGTCAACAATGGCGATAACGTTCCTTATGTCACCCCGCTGGTACGCAAGCTGGCAGATAAGCACGGCGTGGACCTCAATAACGTTGAGGGCACCGGCGTAGGCGGCCGTATCCGCAAGCAGGACGTGCTCGCGGCTGCTGGTGAGGGCGAGGCACCTGCCAAGTCTGGCGCAAAGTCCGATAACTCCCCACGCGCTCGTTGGTCCACCAAGTCCGTGGATCCGGCCAAGCAGGAGCTTATCGGCACCACTCAGAAGGTCAACCGCATCCGCGAAATCACCGCCGCCAAGATGGTGGAGGCGCTGCAGATTTCCGCACAGCTTACCCACGTGCAGGAAGTCGACATGACCGCCATCTGGGATATGCGCAAGAAGAACAAGCAGGCTTTCATCGACAAGCACGGTGCCAACCTGTCCTTCCTGCCATTCATTGTGAAGGCTACCGCTGAGGCTTTGGTCTCCCACCCGAACGTGAATGCGTCCTATAACCCAGAGACCAAGGAGATGACCTACCACTCGGACGTCAACATCGCTATCGCCGTTGACACCCCGAAGGGCCTGCTCACCCCGGTCATCCACAAGGCACAGGACATGACCCTGCCGCACATCGCTCAGCAGATTGCAGAGCTTGCTGATAAGGCCCGCAACAACAAGCTGAAGCCGAACGATCTCACCGGTGCTACCTTCACCGTGACCAACATCGGCTCCGAGGGCGCCATGCTCGATACCCCGATCTTGGTTCCGCCACAAGCCGGCATCCTGGGCACCGCGGCTATTGAGAAGCGCCCAGTGGTTGTCAATGAGAACGGCCAGGACGCCATCGCTATCCGCCAGATGTGCTACCTGCCATTCACCTACGACCACCAGGTGGTTGACGGTGCGGACGCAGGCCGCTTCATCACCACCATCAAGGACCGCCTGCAGACCGCAGACTTCCAGGCAGACCTCGAAGTCTAAAGGTTCTATCGCCGCTTAAGCCTCCGAGCCCCACCGCGGGGCTCGGAGGCTTTTGCCATGTCTGGGGTGCCAAGCGGGGGGGGTGATAAATGCATCATCGTCCGAATCATTCATCCCGTTTTATTAGGGGGTTTGCACGGCACCTCACTCTAACCCCGTGGTGAGCGCAGTAGGCGCAATGTTAAGCAGTGATACGGCGCATAAAAGTTTCTAAAGAGGGATCGGCTCACCCATTATTAAACATATAATTGGGGCGGTTACAGCCATTGTTCCCCACAAAGGAGTCTCACTGACATGGAATTCATCTCCCGCCACCTAGGGCCGGATTCTGCGGAGCAGGCCACCATGCTTTCGAAGGTAGGCTACGACAGCGTGGACGCGCTGGTCGATGCCGCGCTTCCTCCCCAGATCCGCGCCTCTGAACTCCCTCAGCTGCCAGAAGCCCTTTCGGAGGATGAAGCACAGGCTAAATTGCGGGAGTACGCCAACCAGAACACGGTCCTGAAGTCTTTTTATGGACAAGGTTTTTCTGACACTCTTACTCCGGCTGTCATCCGCCGCGGGCTGCTGGAGGACGCGGGATGGTATACGGCCTATACGCCGTATCAGCCAGAGATTTCCCAGGGGCGGCTAGAAGCGCTGCTCAACTTCCAGACCATGATTGAATCCCTGACTGGGCTACCCATTGCCAACGCGTCCTTGCTGGACGAGGCCTCGGCCACCGCCGAAGCCGTGGGGCTTATGTCTCGCGCGGTAAAGAAGGGCCGCCGCGTGGTGCTGGATTCTCGCCTGCACCCGCAGGTGCTTACCGTTGCTGCGGAGCGCGCCCGCGCCATTGACCTCGAGGTGGAAATCGTCGACCTGCGCGAAGGCCTCGTTGGAGAGGACCTTATTGGTGCGGTCATTGCCTATACCGGTACCGAGGGCGATATCTTTGACCCCTCCGCCCTTATCGAGGAGCTGCATACGCGCGGCGCACTGGCTGCCGTGGCCACCGACCCGCTTTCCCTTTTGCTTCTGGAAGGCCCCGGCACGCTCGGCGCCGATATCGTGCTCGGTTCCTCCCAGCGCTTCGGCGTACCGCTCTTCTTTGGCGGACCGCACGCTGCCTACATGGCGGTCACAGACACGCTCAAGCGCAAGATGCCGGGCCGCATCGTGGGCGTATCCAAGGACGCGGACGGACGCCCAGCTTACCGTTTGGCGCTGCAGACCCGCGAGCAGCACATCCGCCGTGAGCGCGCCACCTCCAATATCTGTACTGCACAGGCGCTGCTGGCTAATGTGGCCTCCATGTACGCCGTCTACCACGGCCCGCAAGGCCTCAAGGCTATCGCGCAGCGCATCCATGGGCTGGCTTCCTCCTTCGCCCAGTCCGTCAAGGATGCCGGAAAGCACTTGGTCTCCGAGGCGTTCTTCGACACCGTTACTGTCGCCGGCGTAGACGCAGCCGCCATCAAGGCAGACCTCCAAAAGGAGGGATACCTTGTGCGCACCATCGGCGAAGATAAGGTATCGGTATCCTTTGGTGAATCGGCGACCAAGGGGGACGTCGCCAAGCTTGCCCAGGCCTTCGGCGCCGAATCTGCTGAGGCTGATTTCGCCCTGCCGGAGAACCTGCAGCGCAGCGAGGAGCCACTCCAGCACGAGATCTTCAACCGCATCCACTCTGAGACCCAGATGCTGCGCTACCTGCGCAAGCTGGCCGATAAGGACCTGGCGCTTGACCGCACCATGATCCCGCTGGGCTCTTGCACGATGAAGCTTAACCCGACCGCGGCCATGGAGCCCATTTCCTGGCCGGAATTTGCAGGCATCCACCCCTACGCGCCGGAAGAGACTACCGCCGGCTGGCGCGCATTGGTTGAGGAGATTGAAGGCTGGCTGGCTGAGGTTACCGGCTACGCTAAGGTCTCCATCCAGCCCAACGCCGGCTCCCAGGGCGAGCTGGCGGGTCTTTTGGCCATCCGCCGCTACCACGTAGCCAATGGCGATAACGAGCGCGATGTAGTGCTCATCCCAGCCTCCGCGCACGGTACCAATGCGGCCTCGGCAACGCTGGCTAACCTGCGCGTTGTCGTGGTGAAGACCGCCGAGGATGGCTCTATTGACCTAGCGGATTTGGATGAGAAGATTGCCAAACATGGCAACCACATCGCCGGCATTATGGTGACCTACCCGTCCACCCACGGCGTCTTTGACCCAGAGGTCCGCGATGTGTGCGATAAGGTCCACGCGGTGGGAGGCCAGGTCTATATCGACGGCGCTAATATGAACGCGCTGACCGGCTGGGCCCGCCCGGGCCAGTTCGGCGGCGATGTCTCCCACCTCAACCTGCACAAGACCTTTACCATTCCACACGGCGGTGGCGGCCCGGGCGTAGGTCCGGTCGCAGTGGCCGAGCACCTCATCCCCTTCCTGCCCACCAACGCCGCGGATCCGCAACTGGATGCCACCACCGCCACCCCGGTTGGTCAGGGCGTGCCGATTACCAATACCGAGTACGGTTCGGCCGGTGTACTGCCAATTTCCTGGGCTTACTTCGCCATGACCGGGGCACAGGGCCTGGCTCAAGCCTCCGCCCATGCCATTTTGGGCGCGAACTACCTGGCTAAGTCCCTGCAGGATTCCTTCCCTGTGCTCTACACCGGCAACGCTGGCTTGGTCGCGCACGAATGCATCCTGGATCTGCGCGCGCTTACCGACGCCTCCGGAGTCACCGCCGCGGACGTCGCCAAGCGCCTCGTAGACTTTGGCTTCCACGCCCCGACCCTGGCCTTCCCAGTGGCCGGCACCCTCATGGTGGAGCCCACCGAGTCTGAAGACTTGGGCGAGCTGGACCGCTTCATTGAGGCAATGCGCACCATTCGCGCCGAGATTCAAGAGATCATCGACGGCGAGGTTTCCTACGAGGGCTCCGTTATCCACCACGCACCATTTACCGCGGAGTCCATCGGCTCCGATACGTGGGAGTTCGCCTTCAGCCGCGAAAAGGCCGCGTGGCCCGTGAAATCCCTGCGCCACAGCTACAAGTACTTCCCGCCGGTGCGCCGCATCGACGAGGCCTACGGCGACCGCAACCTAGTATGCAGCTGCCCACCACCAGAAGCTTTCGACATCGACGATTCTGAGGAGTAACCATGACCGAACTACTTACCTCCCCTCTTCATGCCGAGCACGAGAAGCTCGGCGCCACTTTCACGGCCTTCGGCCCGTGGAACATGCCCTTGAAGTACCAGAACGAGTTGGACGAACATCGCGCGGTACGCAATACCGCCGGTTTATTTGACCTTTCCCACATGGGCGAAATCTGGGTCAACGGCGCCGACGCCGGCAAGTTCTTGTCCTATGCCTTCATCTCCAACTTTGAGCCCCTCAAGGTGGGCAAGGCCAAATACTCCATGATTGCCGCAGAAGACGGCGGCATCATCGATGATCTGATTACCTACCGCTTTGAGGAGGATAAGTTTCTCGTCGTGCCGAATGCCGGCAATGCCGATACCGTGTGGGACGAGCTCAATAAGCGCGCTGAGGGATTCGATGTTTCCCTGAAGAACGAGTCCCGCGACGTCGCCATGATCGCCGTCCAGGGCCCTAAGGCCGCAGAAATCCTCGTCCCGCTGGTAGAAGACAATAAGCAGGACGAGGTATTTAACCTCGGCTACTACGCTGCCACCATGGGCAAGGTAGCGCGCACCTTTGCGATCATCGCACGCACCGGCTACACCGGCGAGGATGGCTTCGAGCTCATCGTGTATAACTCCGATGCCCCACAGCTGTGGGAGGAATTGCTCAAGGCCGGCGCGGAATACGACCTCAAGCCGTGCGGCCTAGCCGCCCGCGATTCCTTGCGCCTCGAGGCCGGCATGCCGCTGTATGGCAACGAGCTCTCTCGCGATATCACCCCGGTAGAGGCGGGCATGGCCCGTGCCTTTGCCAAAAAGGAAGCTGATTTTGTTGGCTCCGAGGTCATCCGCCAGCGCGCTGCAGACGGCCCGCAGGTGGCGATCACCGGCCTGACCTCCGCGCAGCGCCGCGCCGCGCGCGCCGGAGCCGAAGTTTTCGCGGGAGAAAAGAAGGTAGGCGCCATTACCTCCGGCCAGCCCTCCCCCACCTTGGGCCACCCAGTAGCCATCGCCCTGCTGGATGCCAGCGCCGAGCTGGAGCCCGGCACCGAAGTCGAGGTAGATATTCGCGGCAAGCGCTATCCTTTTGAGGTAACCGCGTTGCCGTTCTACAAGCGCGATAAATAAGCATCTTCTCAACCAGCCCGAAAGGACTACATCACCATGGCCACCCTTCCACAAGATTTCTCCTACTCCGAAGACCACGAGTGGGTCAACGCTGCCGCTGACGCCGTTGCGGGCGCTACCGTGCGCATCGGCATTACCTCCGTGGCGGCCGACCGCCTCGGTGAGGTCGTCTTCGCCGAGCTGCCGGAGGTGGGCGATACCGTCACCGCCGGCGAGTCCTGCGGCGAGGTCGAATCCACCAAGTCCGTTTCTGACCTCTACTCCCCTGTTACCGGCACCGTAAAGACCGTGAACGAGGCCGTGCACGATGACTACGCCGTCATCAACAACGATCCATTTGGTGAAGGCTGGCTCTTCGAGGTCGAGGTGGATGAGGCCGGCGAGCTCATGGATGCCGCCGCCTACGCGTCCGCCAACGGCCTAGACTAATTCGACCCAGGCGGGAGGGTGTGCCATGCGCATCCTCCCGCTTTGCTTTGCCCACCGCACCAGAGGAAACTTTTTGGCTATGACTGCACCACGCGATCCTTTCTTCCCCGCCGAGCGCTCCATCCGCGCTTCCGATAAGCCACTAGAGGTCCGGTTCCTGGGCCGGATGGACTACCAGGAGGCGTGGGATTACCAGGCCGAGGTCGCGGCCGCGCGCGCCAAGGGCGAGCAGGACGATGTCGCGCTGGTAGTCGAGCACCCGAATATCTATACCGCCGGCAAGCGCACCCAGCCGGAGGATATGCCGGATAACGGCCTGCCCGTCATCACCGTGGACCGCGGCGGGCGCATCACCTGGCATGGCGAGGGCCAGCTGGTCATCTATCCCATCATCAAGCTGGCTGAGCCTGTCGACGTCGTCGACTATGTCCGCCGCCTCGAAGAGGCCACCATCCAGACCGTGCGACAGATGGGGGTGACCACTGCCGGGCGCATCGATGGCCGCTCGGGCGTCTGGGTCCCTTCCACCACCGAAGCCAAGGATCCGGCAGCCCCGAAGCGCGACCGCAAGATCGCCGCGCTAGGCATCCGCATCACTCGCGGGGTCACCATGCATGGTCTGGCACTCAATTGCTGCAATACGCTGGAATACTACGATCACATCGTGGCGTGCGGCATCGATGACGCCGACGTCACGACGCTGTCTCTAGAACTCGGCCGCAAGGTCACCCTCGAAGATGCCACCCAACCGCTCTTGCAGGCGCTGGACGATGCCCTCTCGGGCCGCCTCATCGTCGCCGATCACACCTTCGGCTCAGCCCCGGATCCCACGAAACTGGCGAATGAAAGGGCAAGGGAGAGACGTCGGCAAGCGCGACAAAAGCCCTAGTTCGGGGCTGGCACGGAATAGGATGTGACCGCGATGACTTATACCAAGCAGAGCTATTAGCCATCACCACCATCAACCGATAAAGTGAGTTTTTGTGACTGTTAAGCCCGAAGGACGCAAGATGCTCCGCATTGAAAAGAAAAATGCGGAGTCACCCATCGAACAAAAGCCACGCTGGATCCGCAACCAGGTCCGCACCGGCCCAGGCTACGAGGATATGAAGTCCCGCGTGGCTGGTGCCTCCCTACACACCGTGTGCCAAGAGGCAGGCTGCCCAAATATCCACGAGTGCTGGGAATCCCGCGAGGCAACGTTCCTCATCGGTGGCGATAAGTGCACCCGCCGCTGCGACTTCTGCGATATTGCCACCGGCAAGCCGGAGGAACTAGACCGCGACGAACCGCGCCGCGTGGCCGAAAACATCCGGGAGATGGACCTTAACTACACCACCATTACCGGCGTTACTCGCGACGATCTTCCGGATGAGGGCGCTTGGCTCTATGCCGAGGTGGTGCGCAAGATTCACGAGCTTAACCCGCATACCGGCGTAGAAAACCTCACCCCGGATTTCTCCGGCAAGCCGGACCTGCTCGAAGAGGTCTTTGAGGCCAAGCCGGAAGTCTTCGCCCACAACCTGGAGACCGTGCCGCGCATCTTCAAGCGCATCCGCCCCGCCTTCCGCTATGAGCGATCCTTGGACGTTATTCGCCAGGCTCATGACTATGGTCTTATCACCAAGTCCAACCTGATCTTGGGCATGGGCGAGACCGAGGACGAGGTCGAAGAAGCACTGCGTGACCTGCGTTCTGCTGGCTGCGATATCATCACCATCACCCAGTACCTGCGCCCCGGCCCGCGCTTTCACCCGATTGAACGCTGGGTACGCCCAGAGGAATTCGTGGCCCACTCCAAGCTGGCTAAGGAGCTCGGTTTCGGCGGCGTCATGTCTGGCCCGCTGGTGCGCTCTTCTTACCGCGCCGGCCGCCTCTACGTGCAGGCCATGGAAAAGCGCGGCTTTGAGCTGCCGCAAAACCTCAAGCACCTAGCCGAGACCTCCCAGGGTGCCACTGCCCAAGAGGCCTCTACTCTGCTGGAGAAGTACGGCCCATCGAAGGAAACCCCCGTGACCACCCGCATGGCCAAGGCCCCGGCTAATTCCAATTCAGCGGCGGCCACCATCCGCTAAACCGAACGTTTTCACAACGGCCTGCGTTTTCGCGTGGGCCGTTTTAACATTTATGCCCTTTGACCTTTAAAGTAGGAGCCATGGCGAAAGATGACAAGGCAGCACTAAAGGCTGCAAAGAAGCAAGAACGCGCGGCCAAGCGCCAGCAGCGTAAGCAAACCTGGTCCCAAATGTGGCAAGCATTCAATATGCAGCGCAAGCAGGATAAGGCGCTTATCCCCATTATGCTGGGCGCCCTCCTGGGCATGGGCTTGCTCTTCTTCCTCATTGGCCTGCTTTTTGGCGGCCAGTGGTTCATGCTCATCCTCGGCTTGGGCATCGGCGCGCTGCTCGCCATGTTCCTCTTTACCCGCCGCCTTGAGCGCGATATGTACAAGCGCGTGGAGGACCAACCGGGCGCTGCCGGCTGGGCGCTGGAACAGCAGCTGCGCAATACCGTGGGCATCGTGTGGTCCGTAAAGACCGGTGTGGCCGCTACCCGCCAGCAGGATCTTATCCACCGCGTCATCGGCAACGCCGGCGTCATCTTCGTGTGCGAGGGCAATAAGAACCGTGTCCGCCCCACCTTGAACCAGCTGAAGAAGCGTGTAGACAAGATCGCCGGCGGCGTTCCCGTCTACGAAATCTTCGTGGGCAACGGCGAGGACGAGGTTCCTGTATCCAAGCTGCGCAATAAGGTCATGAAGCTTCCGCGCAACTTCAATAAAAACGAAACCTATGAAAACATCCGCCGCATCGAAGCCATGGATTCCATGCCGGGTACCACCCCAGGTATGCCCAAGGGCCCGGTTCCCCACCAGGCGCAGAACATGGCCGGCATGAACCGCCGCATGCGCCGCGCCCAGCAGCGCAAGAAGAATAAATAGGCGCCTAGAGCTAATCCCTGCCGCACTTCGGACGATGTGCGGCAGGGATTTTCTTATGCTCTAACTAAGCCAGCGAACTAGGAGCGGATAACGATAGTGCCGGTGGCGCGGTCATGCATGCCGCGACCGTCCGCATCAACCATGGCTGCTGGAAAGAGCACACCGGTGAGCAGCGTACGCAGTACGGCGCGCCACAGACCTACGCGGGCACCGGGGACGTCGAGACGCGCCACGCCCATCCCCAACAGCAGCATGCCGGGGGTGCGGGCAAAAAGCCAGCCGCACACAATGCCCATGACTACCCACAGGGCATAGCCCAAAAAGGCCACCCCGCCGAATTCCGTAGTAAACATGTGAATGAGGTTGGCAATAAGCATGCACACGATCCAGTCAATGGCTACAGCGCCAGCGCGGCGACCTACCGAAGCCAAAGATCCAGGTCCAGACTCGGGAAGACCGAGCTTTTCTCCCGGCCAGCGACCGGGTCCTTCCATGTCGTCGTATTCGCCCGGAATATTCGGCCCATCGAGCCACGTACGCTTATCTGCCATGCTCACCAATCTAGCGGGCGCAAAGTGAGATGTGAAACGAGGGGAATCGCGATGTCCGCGTTGCGAAACTAGTAGGCTAAAGGGAGACAATTCACCGGTCAACAACGAGGAGACAAACGTGTCTTTCGAGACAGTGCAGGACATCGTCCAATTCATTGAGGACGAGGATGTAAAGTTCGTCGATATCCGCTTTACGGACGTCCCGGGCACCGAGCACCACTTTTCCATCCCAGCAGATGAGTTCACCGTAGAAGATGCCGAAAATGGGCTCGCCTTCGACGGCTCCTCAATCCGCGGATTCACCACCATCGATGAATCCGATATGACCCTGCTGCCGGATCCGGCCACCGCGCATATCGATCCATTCCGCACCGCAAAGACGCTGAACATCAAGTTCTTTGTCCACGACCCGTTTACTTTTGAGCCCTTCTCCCGCGATCCGCGCAACATCGCCCGCAAGGCAGAAGAGTACCTCCAGTCCACCGGCATCGCCGATACCTGTAACTTTGGTGCCGAGGCCGAGTTCTACCTCTTTGACTCCGTGCGCTACGCCACCGATGCCCACCACGGTTTTTATGAGGTGGACTCCGATGAGGGTTGGTGGAACCGTGACAAGGAAACCAACTTCGACGGCACCCCGAATACCGGTTATAAGACCCGCATGAAGGGCGGCTACTTCCCCACCGCGCCGTATGACAAGCACGGTGAGGTTCGCGATGCCATGGTGGAAAACCTGCAGAAAGTAGGTTTCCAAATCGAGCGCTTCCACCATGAGGTGGGCGCCGGCCAGAACGAGATTAACTACCGTTTCAACTCCATGCTGCACGCCGGCGATGACATTCAGACCTTCAAGTACGTGATCAAACAGACCGCGCAGCAGTGGGGTAAGACCGCAACCTTTATGCCTAAGCCACTGGCTGGCGATAATGGTTCCGGCATGCACGCACACATGTCCCTGTGGAAGGACGGCAAGCCGCTTTTCCATGATGAGGCGGGCTACGCGGGCCTGTCCGATATCGCACGCTATTACATCGGCGGTATTCTCCACCACGCCGGTGCTGTACTTGCGTTCACCAACCCAACCCTGAACTCCTACCACCGCCTAGTTCCGGGCTTTGAGGCACCGATTAACTTGGTGTATTCCCAGCGCAACCGCTCGGCTGCTATCCGCATCCCAATTACCGGTTCCAACCCAAAGGCTAAGCGCATCGAGTTCCGCGCTCCGGACCCATCCGGCAACCCCTACTTGGGCTTTGCCGCCATGATGATGGCCGGCGTGGACGGCGTGAAGAACCGCATCGAGCCGCATGCTCCGGTGGATAAGGATCTCTACGAGCTGCCGCCGGCAGAGGCTGAGTCCATCCCCCAGGCACCGACCTCCCTCGAGGCTTCCCTCAAGGCCCTGCAGGAGGACATGGACTTCCTCACCGAGGGCGATGTGTTCACCGAAGACCTCATCGAGACCTACATCAACTACAAGTACGAGAACGAGATTAACCCGGTTCGCCTGCGTCCTACCCCGCAGGAATTTGAGATGTACTACGACTGCTAGAGCTGCGCTTGCCGACGCCCCCTTAGAGACCGTCGGATCTAGCGACCCAGAAAACAGACCCCAAGACTTCAGCAACGAAGTCTTGGGGTCTGTCCTGTTCTTAGCGCTTAGGATTCAACGGCGACCAATCCACCACCGAGCTGAGCTGCGCTCGAACATCCTGCCATGGGGCCGTTAAGTCTAATGCTTTCGCCGCAATCTGATGCCCGCGAATCGTCGTATCGAGATTAGGGCATATTGCTTCATCTGTTTTGGCATAGAGCAAGATCCCAGCCACATTTCTCGCCCCTGTCGCAGCTAGATTATCGACGTAACTTAGCAATTGGTAAAGGTGCGGTGATTGTACTTTCGGGACTCCAGAGCGGCCATACTGCATAGAAGATGCATAGTATTTTGCATCGATAATCAAAGAAGAAAATCCATCACTCATGGTTACATCCGTGTACATACTGGGCAGCTGCTCAGCGCCACTGATGGTCTCTTCTATATCCCAGGGAACTTTGGGGGCGCCTACCGATAGTTGAGGATAGTGCTGCTGAAAATAGCGCAGAAGAAATCGTTCGTACAATGCGCTTTCCGCCTTCTCGTCAAGCCAAGATGACAGTGCCCTGCCCTTTTCAGCTTCTCGTTGCAGCAGCCCCTCAATTACGAGGCGGCAAACGCCGTGCATCAGACGATACGTGCTGGTCATCCTAGTGTAGTGAATATCGCGCCAGCCAATTGAATATGGAGATATGCTTGAAACCTCTGAAAAGTACCCAAGCGCATCCCGCAATCTCCATCTGCGGTCTGTTTGCACCTCCCCTTCCGTCAGCAAAAGCGACAAAACGCATTTTAGGACTTGGTTGTGCAAGGTATCGACTACGTAGTCGTCATATTCACACACCACTGCCCCACGGCTACGCGCTCCCCAAGATAGTGTGCTCGCGAAATCAATGCGCCCGCGAATGGTGCTTAACTCTTCTGCGTGGGATACATAATTATGATCCAGCCCACGTTGCTGCTGTGATTGAACCCCTTGAAGCATAATCTCAGCACACAAATCGTGCAGATGCTCAAATTCCTCGGTAGCAAAGTACGCAGCCTCAGCCTCTTCGATTGAATCGAAAGAATAAGCCAGCATGATGTAGATATTGCGCAGTACGCGGGAGCTTTTCTGCCTAGGTGTCCCTTGATCCACAGGGTCGTGAGAAAATGCGGCCTCCATCATTTCACCGCATTACGAAGAACCTTTGCCCACTCATCTACACGACTAGGGCTATCAAACCAATACTCTTCCACCAGCGGAATGAGATCGTCCTCGACCACTGAATACAGCCAGTCCTCTTCTGTATCCTCACCTGAAGCTCCGTTAAGCACGTAGCTATGTCCAACCATAAATCCTGGTCCTAAGCGGGGATCCTCCGTAATTTCCGCATTCAAAGCTCGCAATGTATCGATTAGTTCATTTAAAGCTTGGCTGTCCTGCTCGGACTTCCAGTTTATGAACCCATCGCTATCAAATGCGGGAGAAATGTTGAAAAACCCAAAGCGTCGCCTCAGTGCATAGTCTATGACAGCAAGACTGCGGTCTGCAGTATTCATCGTTCCAATGAGATAAACGTTGTCCGGAACGCTAAAGAATTCATCACTGTAGATAAGGCGAAGCTCGTTGTCGCGCTTATCGGCTTCGATAAGCATGAGTAATTCACCAAAAATCTTAGAGACGTTTCCGCGATTGATCTCATCGATAATGAAGAAATACTCCCTATCGGGATCCTCGCGTGCCGTTTCACAAAACTTATAGAAGGGGCCATTCACAAGCTCGAACCCGCCTTGGGTATTCGGGCGAAAACCCATCATGAAGTCTTCGTAAGAATAGCTCTGGTGAAATTGCACCTGCTCAATCCGAGAGGGATCTTTTTCCCCCATGAGGCCAAAAGCCGCTCGACGGGCTACAAATGTCTTCCCCACCCCCGGTGGGCCCGTCAAAATGACATTCTTTTTTCGTTTCAAAACGGACTGCAGCCGATTGAATTGATGCGGCGTAAAGAAAACTTCTCGCAAGAAATCCTCTTCCGCATATGCAGCTACCGAAGTAGTGTGGCTGTACTGGTCGTCCTGTTCAACAGCAAGTACAGCGTCAAGTTCGTCGATTTTGCTGCGCTTTGTGGTGATGTTGGTTAGCGTCTTCTGCGCCATCTTGAACGGGGTCTCCCACTCACCGCTGAATTCCCAATTCACTGAACGCACATTGCGGTACTCGCCCCGTTGAGGGTCATAGCGCGGCCCTGATTCTACGATTCCTCGCCCGACAATTTCAGACATTCCTCGCCGAGCGTAGACAATGTCGCCTACCGACATCTTGTGCTGAAATTCCCACACTGCAAGAGTGTCGTTGCGGAGGCTCCTTGTTGCGTCCTCTTCTTGCAGCTTAGCCTGAATCGCATCACGCTCGGTATACGAACCAAAATCCCCGAGCTGATCCCACCCCAATGCCATGATGCTTTCCACTTGAAATTCTTCCCACTTTTGAGCGTTTTCGCCGGGAGCAAAAATCCAATAATTGCGACGTTGGGGTTCAGCCGGTGGTTCATCTGACCACTGAGCGAAGATTTTGTCAGACCAGAAACCAAACTCGCCTTCGTAATCTTGGGCTAATGCCGTGCGAATGGCATAAAGATCACGGTCAATGTCTTGGGGATCATTTCCCGAACGGTTCCCTATGATGTCACTAAAGCCAATGACAATTTTTTCTTTAAGTCCTTGGGATGAAATCGGCTCAAAGGATTCTGGCGCCATAAAGAATTGCATAATATTGCGGATATCCGACCGATCCACTGTCGATAATCCCAACATGAACTGTTGAAGTTTGGCAGCATCACTCGCGATAATCCGCCGCTGTTCTTCCTCCTCCGCGCGGAATTCTTCCACGAAGGCTGCCATCCACGAAATATGCCGCCACATGTCACCGTTGAAAGCGCGGCCCTGCTTTAGCCCGGCCACGCCTGACTTTCTATTCATGGCCGAACGCATGCCTTCAGGAATCTCAGCGTCTCGATGCAAGTGGTTAAGTACGCTTTTGACATGATTCAGGCGTGTTTGTGGCCGCGCATTTAGAAGCGGCTGTTCTCGGAGAAATACTAATTCAGCAGCAAGGAGCACGACTTCGTCGCTCGCTCCGTCTAGCTGAATATCCAATTTTTCCCATTGCGTCATGCTCGTCCCGTCAATCGGGTCTTTTTCAACTCGGTTACGGATCTTGCGTGCCGCTGAAATTTTCCAAATATTGACAGTGGGATCGATCACGGAGCTACCGTCGCCTATCAAATTCTCAATGAGCGGCGCCACCTCTCGGGCAATTTTCATATCCGCAGAAAATCGGGATTCGAGGTTTCGCTGGTTTCGAGGGAATAGTGCGTCTTCAGCCATTACCTCATTATCCAACACTCGATTGATTGAGTCAGTTCGATTGGCGAAAACGGGTGGTCTGATTAAAGGACATAGAGCCTGTTTCTAGTCTTCTTGGTCCACAACTGAATCACGTCTAATGTGCGACCCCAGACACACATTCACGTGGGATTGACCCCCGCCCCTATATGCACGCTTAGCGAGAGTTCTCACCAGCAAAAACGACAGCAAAATTCTGATAACCCGACCGAAAGAAATTAACATATGGGTGTGACAGATAGATTCCGCCAACTCCCAGCCCCTGGCCCCGCGTGGGGAGGCAGCCTCATGGGCACCTCCATCGTTTCGCGCCTGCTCGTGGAAGAAGGCATGATGATCCTGGCCGGCATTTTTGCCGCCATTGCGTGCGTCATCTTTGTCGTTCTCACCGCGGGCTTCTTGCGCTACCGCCACCCTAGCTTTGAGCGCACCACTATGGCGGAGTGGTCGATGTTTTTCATCGGAATCTTGGCGCTCGGCGCTGCGCTTTCCGGTCTGACGGATATCCCTACATTCCGCCTAGTGGGCTTTTGGATCGGTGGCCCGGTTACGGTTATCACGTGGGCTATCCAGCTCACGCGCTTTGATGGCGAACCGAAGTTCACCTGGGGCCTGCCGCTGGTCGGCCCTATGATTTCAGCTTCCGTTTCCGGTTGGCTAGCTAATGATTACGGCCCGCTCTACCACGTGATGGGTACGGTATTTTTCTTCATGTCCCTGGTGACGGCGGTGCCCACCTTCGCCCGCGTGTACTGGGCCGCATGGCACGGCAAGGTGGATTTCACCGGCGCGAAATCAGCCACCGCATGGGTCCCGCTAGGTGTAGTGGGCCAGTCCACGACGGCAATGCAGATTCTCTTCCCCGGCCCGGTGTCCATCTATTACGGCGTTACGGCGCTTATTATCGCCATTCCGCTGTCCATCTACGCGATGTTTACCTTCTATCCCAATGTGGCACGGTGGGTTCCGTACTCCCCGGCGTGGTGGTCCTGCACATTCCCGCCAGGAACCGTAAGCATGGGCGGCCACCAGCTGGCATTGGTCAATGGCTCCGAGCTTATCGACGCCATTGCACTCACCATTCCCGTCCTCCTCACCGCCCACTGGGCGCTGTGCTCCACCCGCTTCCTCAGCTGGGTGTGGGAGGGAAAGAAGGAAACCGGCCCTGAAGAGCCGCTCATTGAGACTGGGCCCAAAAGGTAGCAAGGAGGCGCAGCCACTATGCGAGACGCCAGCTTTGAACGAGGCAAGCGCCGCACACGCCGCCGCACGCGTGAAGCGCGACCGCGGCGCGAGCACTGGAGCAGGGAATACGCAATCTATGCGGAAGATTCCTGGGGCATAGATGACTTGGGCCCCGAGGGCGGCGAGAATTCCGTGCGCGCCTATTCCGGTGGCCGCGCCGATGGCAATCGTCGCCGGCGCCGCTGATGCATAATAGCTCCCCTATCACCTTCATCGCTTGGGATCGCGCCAATCTGGCTGCGGTGAGAGACGTACTCGCCGGCCTGCAGCGAGACGGCATATTCCTGCGCCGCGGCCACCTGCTCTTGGAGACGTCGTGGCTTGGCTCAGGCGCGCGGGACTTCTACGCCACGGCCTGGCGCTGGAGCGCAGAAGACTGCCCGCTCTTTTATGACCTAGCCCGGCGCGGAAAACTCTTAATTACTATCAGCGATACCGTGATTTCCTGCGGCGACAAAGACGGCATTGCCGATGTGCGCGCTGGCATTGCACAAGAGCTCATCGCTGCCGAGAATCCACAGCAATTGTGCGGGCTGCTTGCCGACGCCGCAGAAGACTAGCCCTACAGTCCCGGTTGCTCGTTGCGCTTCATCCAGCCCATGCGCGGGGCAAAACCGCGGGGATGTTTCATCTGCGCTACGGCGTCGGCAATCATGAGGCGGTGGCGGCGCGAAACGCTTTCGGGAAGCTTCGCCACGGAGAACCATCCTGCCTCGGTATTTTCCTCATCACTGATGACTGGCTCTGCACCATCCGCTACCGATAAGCGCAGTGCCGTGCCCATGAAGGTGCACTCATCCCCGTTGGGATAGGTCACTGGGCCTGACTGCCCCACGCCCAAGAGCGCTTCTACCTTGGCGACGAGACCGACTTCCTCTTTCACTTCTCGCAGTGCGGTGGTCGTAATTTCCTCGCCCGGCTCGCAGATTCCTTCCACCGGGGTCCAAGTGCCGTTATCGGAACGTTTTACTAGGAGCACGGATGGAACTTCCCACAGTGCGGCGTCTGCCGGTACATCGCGGATAATAATGGCGCTACAGGAAGGTACGAAGATCTGATCGTGGCCAATCTTTTCGCGCAGTTGAACAATAAAATCTGGAGTCGGCATGCCACCAAGCGTAGACCAGCGCGGCAGTTTTAGGCCATGGGTCCCAAGACCTCTTTGGCTAGCAGCTGGATATCAGTAGCTAGGGTGAAAGAAAGCTCCATATCTGTCTTCGTGCTTTGGCAGGTGTGGCCTTCTTCAAGGTGTTGCGTCGTTCCGGAGACTACGCCCACGATGGTCTGTCTGCCTTCTACCTCGCCGTACACTGGCCCACCAGAATCCCCACTGGTACTGCACACATGGGCTCGGGCGGCAAGCGAATCTCGTTGGAGGTCCTGCGAGTTAAGCTGCGCAATCTCGGCGTCGTGCGAAAGCGATCCGCAGGTTTCCTCCGTAACGCGGCCAAGCTTGCACACCTCATGCGGCAGATGGGCCAAGGAGGTAGCGACGCTATTATCCACTCTTCCGGGAACAAAGTACTCGGCGCTGCCGGTGATTTCGATAAAGGCTACGTCTAGATCATGGCTCTGGTTGGAGTAAAAATCCGAGTAAATAACCTCACCGATAGGCTCGGCGGGGTAGGTAAAGTCACCGTCGGCAGTTCCAGCCCACACCTTATCGCCAGGTTTGCCGCAATGGGAGGCGGTGACGGCGATCGTGCGGGCGTCGGCAAGCGTAATTGACCATGCCGCCGTGCAGGATTGGTAATTGAAATAGGCACCCGGCCGCGGAACATCGCCGGATAAATCAAGCGCGGTGCCTGGCGCTAGGGGTGCCGCAGACGGGGAATAGGACTCATTAGGGATGAGGTTTTTATAGGACAGGGCAGAGAAATTCGGTTCTTCCCCACTACGAACCGGGCTGCAGGCCGCGAGGGCTGCAGCCGTGCAGACTGCGAAGACGCTAGTTACTATCCGCGCCCGCATCCCCGGCGTTGTCCTTGCTATCCTCTTCCGCATCCATCTCCGCCTGGGCTTTGAGATCGCGGATGAACTTCTCTGGGTCAAACTCGGTGTAGTGTTCCGGGCCTGCAAAATTTTCCAAGGCCATGGTCTAAACCTCCGTATCCTGAATCGACGTGATGATGTAATCCTTCACCGCTGCGGCATCGTTGGGCAAATCCTTGACGTGCCGTTCGGCCTCGAGGATGCTGGCAAAGCGCGCGGGTGGTTCGGGAGCGGAACCAATAGCCTCCGTGATGGTTTCCGCGAACTTTACCGGCAGCGCGGTCTCCAAGCACACAATCGGCGTCTCCACGCCTTCACGCTGTGCGCCGCGAGCCACCTTAATTCCATCGGCCGTGTGAGGATCCGCCAGGTAATCAAAGCGCTCGTGCACGTCCTTGATGGTGGCTAGACGGTCCGCGTGGGTGGAGGAACCGGAAAGGAAACCATATTCCTCGCGGGCGGCGGTGAGCTTCTTTTGATCCAGGCTGAAGCCACCTTCTTTGACCTTGGTGCCGAAAAGCTCTGCGGTTTCGGCTGCATCTCGGCCGAGCAAGTCGAACGCAAAGCGCTCGAAATTCGAGGCGCGCGAGATATCCATCGACGGCGAGGACGTAGCCATCGTCTCTGCGGCAGGGCGCGGGCGATAGTTTCCGGTGCGGAAGAACTCATCGAGCACGTCATTCTCATTGGTAGCCACAATGAGACGATCGATAGGAAGGCCCATTTGGCGGGCGATGTGACCGGCGCAGATATCACCAAAATTACCGGTTGGAACGCTAAAGGATACTTTCTGCTCGGCATTCTCGGTGACTTTGAGCCAGCAAGAGATGTAGTAGACCACCTGGGCCATCAGGCGTGCCCAGTTGATGGAATTGACCGCCCCAATGCGGTAGGTGGACTTGAAGTCGGCATCGCCAGATACCGCCTTGACCACGTCCTGGCAATCATCAAAGACGCCGTCTAGGGCGATATTGAAGATATTCGGGTCATCTAGACCAAACATCTGAGCTTGCTGGAAGGCCGTCATGCGGCCGACCGGGGTGAGCATGAAAACACGGATACCGTGGCGCCCACGCATCGCGTACTCTGCTGAGGAACCGGTATCGCCGGAGGTAGCGCCCAAAATATTGAGGGTCTCGCCGCGGCGAGCAAGTTCATATTCAAATAGCTCACCCAAAAGCTGCATGGCCATATCTTTAAATGCGGCGGTGGGCCCTTCAGAAAGATGTCCAATGAAAAGGCCCTCCCCTACCTCCGTTACGGGCACAATCTCAGGATCGGCGAACTTGGGGCTTGTATAGGCGCGCGCGGCGATATCCTCGATGTCTTGCGCCGGAATATCGTCAATGAAAAGCTTAAGTATCTCGGCCGCGAGTGCCGCGTAGCCCTTCTCCGCAAGCAACGTGCGCCATGAATTTAAAGTGGCGGGATCCAGTTGTGGGTAGCTCTCTGGCAGATACAAACCGCCGTCGGGGGCCAGCCCGCCAAGGAGAATATCCGTAAAAGATGCGGGCTGACGGGCGGTATCGCGGGTCGAAATATACTTCACACAAAAGAATCTTAGTAGTTAAGGCGTAAGGTATCAGCCATGTCGCAGCCGAATCCTAGAGAAGTCATTACCACTCAGGCTTTAAGCATTTGGGTGGCCGCCATGGCGGTCTACCTCGTAGCGATTACAGGGCGCACTTCCTTCGGCGTCGCCGCTCTAGATGCAATTGAACGCTTCGATGTCGATGCCGGCCGCATCGCGGTTTTTACCTCCGTGCAGCTAGGTGTATATGCCCTAGCCCAAATCCCCACCGGCATCTTGATCGATAAGTTCGGCCCGCGCTTACTTCTAGTAGTCGGCGCCGTCATTATGGGCGTGGGCCAGGTGGTGCTGGGATTTACCACCAGCTATGGCGTGGCCATCGCCGCCCGCGTTCTCATCGGCGCTGGTGACGCAACAGCGTTCCTCTCTGTTATGCGCATCCTGCCCTACTGGTTCCCACTGCACCGCACGCCGATGTTTACCCAGGTGACCTCATCGCTGGGACAAATGGGCCAGTTCATCTCTGCCGTTCCTTTCTTGTGGCTATTGGGCGCGGCTGGATGGACCGCCGCCTTCGTCACCCTAGGTGCGGTGGGAATTCTGGTGGCCATCGCCGCGATTGTGGCGGTGGCAGATTCGCCAGAAAAATTGGGCATTATCGCTACAGAAAAAGAACCGCCCAATTCGCAGGCAACCAGCATCCCGGCCCGCTTGAAGAAGGTATTCCGCTCCCCAGTGGCCTGGCAGGCCTACTTCATCCACTACATCGGCATGCTTCCGCTCATCATCTTTGTCATGCTCTGGGGCATGCCGATGATGACCCAAGGCATGGAGCTCTCCAAGGCTAAATCCAGCCTAGTACTTACTCTGCTGGCCGTATTCTTGGTTTTCGTCGGCCCACTGCACGGCAAGATTTCATCTCGCGCGCAGCATGTTCGACCATGGCTGAGTCTCGGATTTGTGGTTGTTCACGTGCTGACCTGGCTCGTTTTCTTTGCCTTTGGAACCGACATCGGGCTGCCGGCAATCTTGGTGGTGTCCTTTATTACCGCGCTGTGTACGCCAACGGCCAATTACGGCTTCGATATTGTGCGCGAACGCATGGACCGCTCTGTGGTAGCCACGGCTACAGGTCTGGGCAATATGGGCGGTTTTACCTCCGGCATGCTGGGCGCGCAGCTGTTCGGCATGGTGCTGGACCATTCTTCCGACGCCCCCAATTACTCCATGCCGGATTTCACTGCAGCCTCAACTGCGGTTCTAGCCGTGTGGGTAGTAGGCATGGTTGGTGTGGTTATCACGCAGTTCCTGCGCCGCCGCGCCGGTGAAGATGGCCCTTCCGTAACCATCGTGGAGGTTTCCTAAACCCTGCTCTATTCCTCCGGATTGAGAATGAAGCGAATCGTTCCTTCTGGATCCGCCAGAAGCTCTCGGGTGGCCGCGACAGCTTCGGCCTCATCAAAAGAGATGCGCTCAAAGCCTGTATCGTTTAACTCCACGATGTCCGCGCCAGGACAGGCTAGGAGAATGGGCGAATGCGTGGCGATGATGACCTGTGCCCCACGATCTACCGCCTGAGCGATCTCCCCTACGAGGGCTAGCTGCCGGATTACAGAAAGGCCGGATTCTGGCTCGTCGAGGATATACACTCCTTCCCCGTTGATGTGCTCATAGAGCAAGTCAAAGACGGATTGACCGTGCGAACGGCGCGCTAAATCCATGTTCTGTGGCAATGTGGAGCGCCCTCCTCGCTCGGCCGCGGAATCCCCGCGTTCGATGAGGTACTCATGCTTTTCGGCACGCAGAAAGTATGCACGCTGGATAACTTCCTCCGTGTTGCAGCGTATGGGACTGCGAGGAACGATCTCATCTGGATCATCCATCCTTCCGCCTTCTGGCGAGCAGCCTAAATCGCTAGCAAGGCCGGCTAGCAAGCTAGATTTTCCAATGCCGTTCTCGCCTACAAACACGGTCACCGGACTGCGCAATGAAAAGCTGCCCACATCATCCAGGTAGTCAAAGACGGGCAATTCAGCACGATAGTCATCGGGCTTAAATTTCAGACTCAGGGCATCAACCAGCATGGGCTCTAGATTAATTCACCTCATCAAGCACGTGTAGCGCATCTGCATGCGAGTCGGCCGCGACGAGGGTCTTCAGGTGATTCTCTAGATCACCGGAAGGTAGCGACGGAGCGATGGCATCGGCCGGCACGGTATTGACGGCATAGGCCACTCCCACTCCGCCGGTAATGGGAATAGCGATGGCGGCGATTACTCCCACCGCGGTCGACAACGTGGTCTTGAAAGTCATAGTTTCCTCCATGGGCTTCGGTATCGAGCATCGCGCCCGTTACCAATTTGTGATGTCTCACCTTAGGAAGAATTGCTGCCAAGGCCATGCCGCCATGCTGCTTGTTGCCTGAATCTTCGCCCCGAATCCGCGAAGTGCCGACAGGTTAATTAGCCGGGTAACTTCTAGCTACTATGCCGTCGCTAGCCGGCATGACAAGTCCCCGCTCGAAAGCTACAAGGATCGAATTTTCATCGGATTCGCTAATATCTCCGGCTTCAACGGCGCTGTTGAGCTCGCGCTCTAGATAGGCGCGGACATCAGACTTGCCGTTTTCGGTCTGGGTAATATCGCGCGGCACGGAGTTAAGCGGGATCCCCAATGCCTTGGCTAGGGAGGTTACGCGGTTAGCGTCGGTGGAATCATCCTCTCTGATGGCACCGTTGACCTGCGCGGGCATGTCTTCTTGCACCACACCGCCGGCCACGGCCTCGCCCACGGTCAACGCACCTTTCGGTGGCTTATGACGGTTAGTGGCCCACGCTCCTACTGCAATGGCCAAAATGATGGCTACGGCCACGAAGGTCCACAGGTAAACCAGCTTATTCCGGTTAGCGCTGCTGAGCTTAGTCATGGTACCCAGCGCCATCGCCAAAGGAACCGTAGTCATTGCCGCGTGGGTTCTCGCCGCGATCATTTAGCGCATCGATGATGGAACGAATGGTAGCCTCCCCGATGCGGTCAGCACGGCCCCTCGAGCGAGGTGCCTGACGGGAATCATGGGGCGAGGATTCTGGGCGCGGTGGCGCTGGCTTTTCTTCCCTTGGCATGGATACCTCAATAGTCAGCGTGGTGTCATCTAGATCAAGCGAGTCGCCTTCCCGCACCCCTGCGGCGCGAGCAGCAGAAAGCAGCGCGGATAGCTCTCCCACGGTCGCATTATCCACATCGAGTTGCAGCTTAAAAGACATACCTAGCCAGTCCTTTCTCTTTTCCATCCCACTCTAGAGTCCGGCAGTGCAAAACGTAAGGCCACAATGGTGAACACAGCGAATCTCTAGGGTAACTCTAAGAATGCTCGAAGGATTCCTCCTCGCCCCAAAAGACCTCATCTACTACTTTGCGGGCGTGCCGGGTGAGTTTCAAATAGTTTTCTAGAAACTCCTGGTTATCCTCCGGCGGCCAGCCAGCAGCTCCGGCTACTTGCGCTAGCTGCGGTCCAGGACCGGGCAGCTGGTCCACGCGCTTGCCGCGCACCAGCACCAGCGCATTACGGGCATCGGTGGCCGTGAGCCAGGCTTCGCGCAGATCGGAGACTTGCTCGGCGGAAAGAATGGCGGTTTCTTCTAAGGCATCGAGTACGTGCAGCGTAGAAGGGTCGTGCAGTTCCGCATGCTCGTGGGCATGCATCATCGTTAGCAGCTGCACCGTCCATTCAATATCCGTCAGCGCACCGCGGCCAAGCTTGGTGTGGGTATTGCGGTCCGCGCCGCGCGGCAGGCGCTCATTGTCCACGCGGGCCTTCATGCGACGAATATCGCGGATGGTAGACGCACTGGCACCACTTTCTGGATACCGGAAACCATCGATCATTGCCATGAAGCGATCTCCTACTTCCTTATCTCCGGCTACGAAGGCTGCGCGCAATAAGGCCTGAATCTCCCAAGACTCGCCCCACTCACGGTAGTAGCGCTCATAGGAGGCAATGGTGCGCGCCACCACACCGGAGCGTCCTTCCGGCCGCAAGCCTAGATCGACATCCAGTGGTGGATCGCCGGAGGGTTTGGACAGCCGGCGCCGGAGCTTATCGACGATCCCGATGGCCCACTTCACCGCTTCACCTTCCGCGCTAGAATCGGCTTCTTCAGTGGATTCGGCTACTATGAGCACATCCGCGTCTGAGCCGAAGCCCAGCTCCATGCCCCCGAGTCGGCCCATGCCGATGACGGCGATGCGCGCCGGTGGCTCCGCGTCTTCGTTTACTAGGCGCCAAGCGCGTACCTCGGCGCGAAGTGCAGCCTCAAGCACGGCGTCCCAAATGGTAGAAAGCTCGTGGCAGACCTGTTTGACTGGCATAAATCCCAGCAAATCCGCGCTGGCAATGCGGGCTAGTTCCACCCGGCGCAGTGACCGGGCCACCGCCACCGCTTTATCCGGATCGGCATGGCGCTTACTGGAATTTACCAACGCCTTGGAGACCTGTTCGGGCTTGGTTTCTAATAGTTTGGGGCCGGTGGCGCCGTCGGAAAGCTGCTTGACCGAATCCGGCGCGCTAATAATCAAGTCCGCGGTAAACGGGGAGGTACCCAGGATATGCATGAGCCGCTGGCCCACAATCCCTTCATCGCGCAGCATGCGCAAGAACCACGACCTGTCATTCGCGGCTTCCGAAAGCTTGCGATAGTTCAACAGGCCCATGTCCGGGTCTGCGGTATCGGCTAGCCATTCCATCAAGGTAGGCAGCAAAATCGCTTGAATACGCGCCTTGCGTGAGGTCCCCGCCGCCAGCGAGGTCAGGTGCTCAAATGCGCGATCCGGATAGTTATACCCCAGCGCAGCCAGCTGCAGCTTAGCGGCCTCCGGCGAGAGCTTAAGCTCATCGGAGGACATGGTGACCACAGAATTGAGCAGCGGCCGGTAAAACAGTCGCGAGTGCAGCTCGGAGATGCGCAGGCGAATACGGCGCAGGTGTGAAAGCATGCGCTCGGCCGCCGATTTGGTGCCTTGTGGATAAAAGCCGGCGATGCGCGCCAGCCACTTCATCCCGTCTTCATCTTCCTTCTCCGGAAGCGTATGGGTGCGCCGGAAGCGTTCTAGCTGCAGACGGTGCTCGAGCAGCCGCAGGAATTCATAGGCCTCGATGAGCTGCGTGCCATCTTCCCGACCCACATACCCAGCCGAAATCAGTGCCTCCAAGGACTCCACTGTGGACAGCGCACGCAACGTTTCATCGGAACGACCATGGACCAATTGCAGAAGTTGAACTGCAAACTCGATATCGCGCAGGCCGCCCACCCCCAGCTTAAGCTCGCGATGCTTGAGTTCATCAGGCACGTTTGCGAGCACTCGGCGGCGCATAGCTTGGACATCCTCAACGAAGGATTTGCGCTGCGAGGCCGTCCACACCATCGGCCGAATTTGTTCTAAATAGTCTTGGCCCAACGGCAGGTATCCTGTCATCGCGCGGGCTTTAAGCAGCGCTTGGAATTCCCAGGTTTCTGCCCACCGCTTGTAGTAAGTTACGTGTGATTCCAAGGTGCGTACTAAAGCGCCCGATTTCCCTTCGGGACGCAGGTTCGGGTCCACTTCAAAGTAAGTGGCGGATCCAATCCGGTTGAACTCCGCTGCAAGCCGCGTAGCTCGTGGAGTTGCCTCGCTGCCGACGAAAATGACGTCCACGTCGGAGATATAGTTCAGCTCTCCGGCGCCACACTTGCCCATCGCCATAACTGCCAGCTGGGCATCTAGGGGTTCATCGCCGTAGACGGTGCGCACGGCACAGGCAAGGGAGGCGGTTAAGGCGGCGTCGGCAAGCGCGGTGGTCAATGCCGTCACCTGGCGGAACCCTACCTCCGGCTGCGGCCTGCTCTGGCCTTTTCGCGCGTGGAAGGTGCCCGCCACATCGCAAGCGGCAATGCGCATCATTAATGTGCGGTACGTCGTGCGCAACGCCTGCTTATGTTCACCGTCTCCGGCGCGATAGGTGCCCGGCGCAGATAAATCCTCGCGCGCTGGATCGGGTCGGTCAAGGTCAGTAGCAAAGTCCGCAGGCTGGGCGTCCACGGCGCTGAGCATGCTCTGCAGCATCTCTTCGGACTGCGGAAGAGGCTTTTCTAACTCCCGCCACAACTCAGGGTTCGCCGCGAGGTGATCTCCAAAGGCAGTCGACGCGCCCAGCAAGGAAAAGATACGCACACGCAAAGTTTCATTGGAGCGCACGGCATCGTCTAGCTCAGGGGCTTGTTCATAAATGCGGATCAGGTTGTTAAGGGCTAAATCTGGGTCACCCACGGCAGCGAGGGTCCACAGTAGTTCCACCGATTCCGGATTCTTCCACCCCAGCTGCTCAATATCCTGGGCAGCATGCGAGCGGGTAAGGCCAAGCATGGCCGGCGAAGGCACAACAGCAGGACGCATTATTCTCCTAGAAGTTCAGGTTATTGCGCAGCTCAAAGGTGGTAATTTGGCTCTGATAGTGATGCCACTCGTCCCACTTGGAGCGCAGGAAGAACTCAAAGACGTGCTCGCCTAGAACCTCCGCCATGAACTCGGACTTTTCGAATTCGCGCAAGGCCTGATCCAGGCTAGTGGGAAGATCCTTATATCCCATCGCTCGGCGCTCGTGGCGAGTGAGCTGGTGGACATCATCTTCGGCCGGTTCATCGAGCTCGTAACCTTCCCGGATTCCGCGCAAGCCAGCTGCCAGAAGAACCGCATAGCCCAAGTAGGGGTTCATGGAAGCATCGATAGAGCGGATTTCCACTCGGCGTGATTCCTCCTTGCTAAGCCGGTACGTAGGAACACGCACCAGCGCAGAGCGATTAGACACGCCCCACGTAGCAGCCCCTGGGGCCTCGTTGCCGAACATGAGGCGCTTATAAGAGTTGGTCCATTGGTTAACTATGGCGGACATCTCCGTGGAGTGTTCCAGAATGCCGGCGATAAATTGCCGGCCGGTCTGGGACAAGGAAAATTCATCATCCGGATCATGGAAGGCATTTGATTGGCCTTCAAAGAGGCTCAAGTGCGTATGCATGCCAGAACCAGGCAGATGCTCAAAAGGCTTCGGCATAAAGGTTGCGCGCACATTGGAATTGGTGGCCACCTGTTTGATGACATGCCGGAAGGTCATAATGTTATCGGCCATGGTCAGCACGTCCGCATGGCGCAGGTCAATTTCTTGCTGTCCCGGCGCGGTTTCGTGGTGGCTAAACTCCGTGGCGATTCCTAGCGATTCCAGCGCTAGCATCGCTTTTCGGCGAAAGAGAGGTGCAGTATCGTGCGTTGATTGGTCGAAGTAGCCACCGTTATCGGTCGGCACCAAGTCCGTAAGCTCGCGGCCGCGCTCAAATAGGTAGAACTCGATTTCTGGCGAAGCCATACACGTAAAACCATCATTGGCGGCCTCGGTGACCTGGCGGCGGAGGATATGACGTGGATCCACCATGGATGGCTGGCCATCTGGCTGCGCAATATCGCAAAACATGCGGGCCGATTGCAGGTCCGGCTCATCCAAGTCAAAGGGCAGGATCTGGAAGGTAGAAGGATCCGGCAGCGCAATGGTGTCTGACTCGGAGATGCGGGAGAAACCTTCTACGGAAGAACCATCAAAGCCAACACCTTCTTCAAAGGCCGATTCCAGCTCGGACGGGCTCATAACCACGGATTTGAGGGCGCCCAAAATATCCGTAAACCACAAGCGGATAAAGCGGATATCGCGTTCTTCAACGGTGCGCAAGACAAATTCGTGTTGGCTATTCATGCCCTAAACCTTACCGGCTCTCCCCCGAGGGATGTGCAGTTCATACGACAGTTTTTCTTGGGCGAAACGCGCAGGTCGCAAGAGCATCGAGGGGGTAGCTGGCGGGGGCTTTTACCTCAGGAACCGATTGGTGAGCATGCTTTGCTAAGTGGGCAAGCGAACACACGTACACCTCTTAAAGGACGAAGGTTTATGACCACTCACTGCGACGATCTATCTGCTCACGTAATCGAACGCCTCATCACCGCCGCGCAACATGGCTGGGCACCGGCGGATTTAGAACACGTCTTAGGCTCGCACGCCTATCCCATCATCTATCGTGCAAGCCCGCATGTTCCGGCACGGATTACCTCACCTGCGCTGCGCAAAGCCTGGCTGCAAATGGCTCCACCAAAGGAGAATTTCATCCCGCGCGATAAGCTGCGCGCCATCGTTAAAGAACTTATCCACCTACCTAGGCTGCGCGATACCGAGCTATTAGCGTCTGGTGAATCCCTGCGGGAAGACGGGCTTAGCGATAAGCAGCGCAAAATCCGTGAAAAGGTCTTAGGCCTCTTGCGCAAAGCAGAATCCACCAGTTTTGAAGATGAGGCTGAAGTGCTGATTTCCAAGGCCCAGTCCTTGCAGCAAAAATATCGTATTGAGGACCTGCTCACCTCCAATCTCCCAGACCTGATTTCTCATCGCGTGCACATCCACTCGCCCTATATCAAGCACCAGGCTTCGCTGCTCAGCACAATTTCCGATGCCAATGGGTGCACGACCCTCCTCATCCATGGCAAGGGCTTGGCCTGCGTGATTGGTGCTCCTGCTGACGCCGCCCATTGCGCTGACCTTTTCGCCTCCCTCAACCGCCAATGCGATTGGTTCATGCGCAACGGCGACGGTGCCGAAATTGCCCGCGCCACCAATACCACCGCAGCCTACCGGCGCAGCTTCCGCCTTTCCTACGCCGCACGCATTGGGGAACTACTAGCCCAAGCCAATGAGGACGGATTCAAAGATAACCTGCGTGAGTCTCAGTACTGCGCACACCATGCAGATGCTGTAATTACCCGGACCCTTCCTGCACTGCAGGCACGCACCGATCATGCCATCGAGACTCGCAACCGTCTCTTCCCAAATCTGACGGAGATGTCGCTATCTATGAACAGCCTCCATGGCATCAACGATGGCATTGCGGCGGCCGATAGGTCTCACTTTGGCGGTGACGCCTCAGGAATCGGACCAATTCCAGAAAATACGCAGTAATTTTTCCCTGCTCAAGACCATCCTCGCCTCCCGTTCCCTATCAGCCAACGGAGGCCAAAGGAGGCGCCGCGACGAGGCTATAACAGGTAGGATCGCCGGTGAGATTTACTAGGTCTAGAAAGTAAAAGGTACGTGAATGTCTACACAGTCTTTTCTCGAAGTTGAAGCGAAATTCTCCGTAGCCGAGTCCACTCAGCTCCCTGAACTGACTCGCCTCGAGGGAGTTGACCACGTTGCGGACACGCGCCACCACGCGCTTTCTGCCATCTATTACGACACTGAGGATCTCCGCCTTACCCACGCCAAGGTCACTCTGCGCCGCCGCACCGGCGGCAACGATGATGGCTGGCACATCAAAATTCCTAGTGAGGCAGGCCGCACCGAAATCCACGCCGAGCTCGGCGAACCCGTCGATGGCCGCTACGAGGTACCGGAAGAGCTTCTCCACCAAGTTCGCTCAATTATCCGCCACAACGAACTCAGCCCCATTGCACAGGTGGATAATAAGCGCACCGAGATGGTCTTGGCGGATGCCGATAATAAGCCGGTTGCTGAGTTCTGCGATGATCACGTCACTGCCTTTTCCTTCCTCCCCGGCGGCCAGCAGCAGTCGTGGCGCGAGTGGGAAGTAGAGCTGGCCGGCGATCTTCCCGGCACCGAAAAAGGAACGCAGTTTATTCGCCGCGCTACCTCCCTCCTGATCGGTGCCGGCGCGCGCGTTTCCTCTTCCCCATCCAAGTTGAAATCCGCCTTGGGTGATTCCTATGCCAATGCCCCACTGCCGCCAGCCTTGGTAACTCCAGACGTCGACCCAGATTCCCCTGCCGCCGCGGTAATCACTGCGCTCCAAGCTAACCGCGACAAGCTCATCGACTATGACCCACGCGTTCGCCGTGATGAGTGGGACTCGGTTCACCAGATGCGCGTGGCCACCCGCGAGTTGCGCAGCCATCTGCAGACCTTCCACGGCATTGTTGTTGGCCCAGAAATTGAAAAGATTGAAGCCGATCTCAAAGAACTTGCCGGCATTCTAGGCGTAGCGCGCGATGCAGAAGTAGTTGAAGAGCGCTGGCAAAAGCTGCTGGATTCCGAGGATTCTGACACCCTCGATGAATCCACACGTGAACACATCGCCCAAGACATGGGTACTGCCTACCGCCGCGCGCACCGCCGCGTCATCGCGGCGCTGGATTCAGAGCGCTATCTCGAACTACTGGAGTCCCTTGACCGTCTGCTCGCAGATCCACCGACAGCCGATAAGCAGCAGGAATCCACCCCAGTAGACAGCGATGCGGAGGAGCAAGCTATAAGCTCCGCTTCCGAATCTGCTGCGCAGCCAGAAGAATCGACCTCTGCGGACGCTGATGCTGCCCATTCTTCCGAAACTGCTGAGCATAGCGAGTCTGCCGCGGATAAAGCAGAAAAGAAGGCAGAGAAAAAGAAGGCCAAGGAAAAGTCCGCGGAAATGGACACGGTGATGGCCCAGCATCTAGAAAAGGCCTACAACAAGCTGGTCAAGCGCCATAAGAAAGCCGTGCAGAACTGGGATAATCAAGAACTGTCCCTGCACGAGCGCGAGGACTATTTCCACGATATGCGCAAGGCAGCTAAGAAGTTGCGCTATGCGGCAGAAGCTGCAGGCTCTGCCACCAATCTCAAGACCAAGCGCCTATATAAGGCCTGCAAGCAGATGCAGTCGGTGCTCGGTGATTTCCAGGATTCCGTGACCTCGCGAGATAAGCTACTCGGGCTGGCAGATTCTGCCCGCCGTCGCGGTGAGAATACCTTTGGCTACGGCCTGCTCTACCAGCGCGAGCGCACCATCGGCCTAAAGGCTTTGGATGCGTATAACGAGTCCTTTAAGGACATCAAGGCTGCATTTAAGCCGCTGCGCAAGAAACTAAAGTAGCCGCACTCCCCAGAAAAGGCTCGGGCAGCACGGCTAAGCAAGTTGATGGCTGGGAGTTAACTACTTCCAGTCATCTTCCTCATCTGCGGCATCTGCAGCATCGTTGCGGGCCTGTGCGATTTCGATGGCGTTTTCTGCTTCTTCGCGAGTGTCATACGGGCCCATTCGATTTTCCCAGCCAGAGGTCTTGCCTTGGCTGACTTCCTTGGTGGCTGGATCAAAGAACCATTTCTGGTCTGCATCGCTCATAAAAACTATCCTCTCAGTTATTGTTCCAGCGGCACCGGTCATACGCTGCCGCTGGTATGGTTTGTGCCCACACTACCCACGCTGTCTTAGCAATGCCCGCTAGAATGTGGGTCAGCACATTTCTTTTATACGAATCCAAGTCGTATTCCCCGCCCCTGCGCTCAATGGTGGCGGGTATTCGTTGCTTTATGCGCACCGGGAGTGCGCATGAAGCAACGGAAACAACTGGTCCTATAACCTGGAAAAGGAGCTTTAGCACCCATGCCACTGTGGTCAACCCCGGCAGAGCCTACCGCCAAGCGCGCAGCCCAGGCGCACACCGAGGTAACGGGGAGTACGCCCACACATACCGCAAGCGCGCCGGCCACGTGGTCACTTATTGGTGAACACATTGATCACTTCGGTGGCATTGTTGCGATGTGTGTAGGAAAACTGCGCGCAGCAGCCGCGGTCAGCCCGCGAACAGATGGCGTGGTGGCTGTGCATTTCCATCCGGCGCAGGGTGAGCCCGCTCATGATTCGATCAGCCTGCAGACGCTGGCGGATCTGGCAGCGGCACAACAGCCCTCCACGGATGCCGAAGGTCAGCCGGTTATTCCGCCGGCGCCGGAGGGCGGGTTGGCTGCCCGCGTAGGCAGCATTGTCCATACGATGATTAACCGCCAATTGCTCTCGCGCGAGACGGCCGGTGCGGATATCACCATCGCCTCCGATATTCCAGAGGGCGCGGGCTTAGGCGCGGATGCCGCTGCGGACCTTGCGGTAGCCCTTGCGCTCATGGGAGCAGATGCGGACTTGGACGCACCGCTTAGGGCCCGCGTAGCGGATGTGTGCACCCAGGCCGTCAACACTTTTGCCGCGCGGCCAGCCTTGCGCGCGCGCCACAGCGCTGCGCTGCGCAGCACGGGTGAAGGCGTATGCATCATTGACTACGCCGATGGCTCTGTCACCCACGCCCCGCACGTGGTGGGCCGCGAGATCGCCGCCTTCGCGGTGGCGGTGCCGGAGGATTTCTCCACACAGGAGGAAGCGGCCATTGCCGATATTCGCCAGCGTCAGCGCTTTATTGATGATGCCTGCCATTCCTTTGGCACCGATTCGCTGCGCTTGCTTCCCGACGCCCAACAGCGCGTCCTCGATTGGCTCGAAGCCGTCCACAAGGTCTATGGCGAAGAAGGCCGCCCGAGTATCAGCGCCGCCACCGAGTGGATGGCCTTTTATGTGGAAGAAACCCAGCGGGTAGAAAGGTTTGCGCGCTGCCTGCGCTCGCACCGCGGCGCGGAGCTCTTCCCTATCTTGTTGCAGTCACAATCCTCCTTGGCCAATATTTATGGCCTAGATTCGGCGGAGAAGCTCGCCGAGCTGGTCACCGTACGCGGTGCCGTCGCTGGGCGCTCGGCGCATGCGGGCACCTCGAACGCGGTCATCGCCTATGTTCCGGCGAAGAGCGCGCATAATTTCGCGGCCGACTTGGCTGAAGACGGCCTCCTCGTAGTTGAGCTGCAGCCTGGCGAGGCCGCACGCGGCGAAAGTTAGCAACCACACCGGCTAGTCGGCCGGCCAGGCAAAAAGCACCTCGCGCGTATCGGTATCCGCCGTCACCAGCGAAACGGTGGTTTCGCTGCCGGTTTCTGGAGAGCCCACGCTGTGGGCGAAGACGGGTGGCTCCGGAACAAAAATCCGCGCTTTGTCCCGCTTCGGTTCCCCGCGGACCACGATGGCCGGAAAATTAGTCCCGAGCCAAGGGCGCAACACGGTGGCCTCAGTCAGGTTCAAGCAGGCCTTATCCACCTGGGAGGCGAGCTGCGAGGTCGAACGCATCGCACCGATGACCTCCGTGGCGCTCGCGCGCACCCACTCGGGAACCTCGTAGCCGCCGCACAGGGCTAGGCAGACCTCGGTGGCGAACCTATCGCAAAGGCGCCGCAGCGGCGCGGTCACATGCGCATAGTATCCGCCGATGCCGGCGTGGACCTGCGCCTCCTGCTCGCCTAACCAGGCATAGTCGGCGCCCCTCAGCAGGCTCTGGGCCTCGCGCATGACGGCCATGCCGCGCGGGGAAGCGGCGTCGACGGTAAGGAGGAATTGGGGAATGGGGGCGTCGCCAAGCGCGAAGCCTAGCGCTTGCGCCTCGGCGCGGAATTGGCACTCGTGCTCTGGCTCGGCAGCAGGCAGGGTGCGCAAGAAGCCCACGCCGGCTTCCTGCATGAGGCGTCCGGCGCACATACCGGCGAGCAGCGAAATCTCCGAATTATAGTCCATGACCTCATAGCGCGGCTCGATAATGAGCTCAAAGGTGCCATCGTCATTTTCCACCACGCGCTGGGAGGGAAGGCGCAAGGATATGGCCTCGCGGCGCATGGAGGATTCTTGGCGCAGCCGGCCGACTTCCGGCAACGACGCAATGGACGGATGGAGCCTGCCGGCCGCCAGGTCCGCGTGGGCGCCTTCGTAATCCAGGCGGACCTGGGAGTAAATGAGCGCGCGCTCGACGTGGAAGGACTCCACCTCTCCGTTGCCGTCTAGGTCAAAGGTCCACAACACGGCCGGCTTGTCGGTGCCAGGCAGTAGCGAGGCTCGGCCCTCGGAAAGCTCTGGCGGATGAAGGCGCGCGGGCTCATCGGGAAGATAAATGGTCTGGCCGCGGCGGAAGGATTCGCGCTCTAGCTCGCTGCCGGGCTCAATGAAAGCAGCAACGTCCGCGATGGCGTAAAAGACGCGGTAGCCGGCCTCGCGCTCCTCGATGTAGACCGCCTGATCCAAGTCCATGGAACCGGCAGGGTCCAGGGTGACGAAGGGGATATCGCGGGCGTCGCGGCGCGATGCGGCATACCGGTCCTGCGCTCGGGCGGCCTGGGCGGTGACCTCGGCTGGGAAATCGGTGGCTACCGAAAATTCGGCGGCAATGGCGCGGAAATCAAGCGGGGCGGCGTAGAGCTTCATGCCCACCACCATAAACGTATTAGGGCGAATGAGCCGGCCTATAAGCCGGATTCTGTCTAACCGCGGCGCTCACAAAGGAGCACCGCGCGGTGAACATCCATCTAGACCAACCGTTGCCAGTTGGTTCCAGCAGCTACCTTCAGGCTCGAGCGAGCAGCCCTAAAACGCCTGATCGGGCCCCGCAACGTGGCGGGGCCGTGATGCCTTGCTCCCGGTGGGGTTTACCCAGCCACCGCCATCACTGACGGTGCTGGTGCGCTCTTAACGCACCGTTTCACCCTTACCTTATGTCCCCAACTTGGCCGAAGCGCAAGTGGAGGCACGAGGCGGTCTACTTTCTGTTGCACTTGCCCGCGGGTTACCCCGGGTTGCCGTTAGCAACCACCGTGCTCTGTGGAGTCCGGACTTTCCTCGGCGCCCACGCGGCAGCACTTGGCTACCCGTATGAAGCGACGCGATCACCCGGCCGGCTCATTCGCGTTCCTTATTCTAGCGCAGCCCCGCCAGGTGACCCACATCGTTAAATCCGTGCACCATAGAGCCGCCATCCCAGAATTCCACCTGCGAAATGGCGGCCAAATCTAGGAAGAGGTGGCCAAAGGTGGCCGGGCCCGCATCGAGTGCCTGGCGGATGAAGGACTTAATCGGGTTAACGTGGCTGACCACCAGCACGGTTTTGCCCGCAAAGCGCTCTTGGAGTTCCTTGCGGGTCGTACGCACACGGCGGTTGACCGCCTGCAGCGATTCGCCGCCCGGACAAGCGACGCTCGCATCATGCAGCCATTCCTCGTGGAGTTCCGGATCGCGCTGGTGGGCCTCGGCCGCTGTTTTGCCTTCCCAGGCACCGAAGTCCACCTCGATGAGGCCTTCGACGGTTTCTACTTCGATATCGCGGCCATTGGCCACGGCCGCTGCAGTTTCCTGGCAGCGACGCAGGGGCGAGCAGACGATGGCATCAAAGTCGGTGCAGGCCAGCGCTTGCGCAGCGGCGAGCGCTTGCTTTTGCCCGAGCTCCGTAAGGCCCGGATTGGCGCGCCCGGAGTACTGCTTGGCGGCCGACATCTCCGTCTGTCCGTGGCGCAGCAGGATAAAGCGGGTGGTCGGCCCGCGGTCCCCGAGCCAGTCGGTGGGGTGCGGCGCGGTGGTGTCCTGCTCCCCGGCCGGTGCTGGCTCGGCGCCTTCTTCACCGGCAACGATGCCTTCTGGGTGGCCGGCCGCTGCGGCGTCCATGGCGTCATTGGACAGGGCGTCTGCCACCTTGTTTTGAGCGCGCGGCACCCAGTCCAGGCTAAAGGTTGAAAAGCCGTTGATGTATTCGCGGGCGCGCAGGGCCAGCTTCTGCATATCAGGGTGCTTGATCTTCCAGCGGCCGTTAATCTGTTCCACAACCAGCTTGGAATCCATGTGAAACTCCACCTCGGTAGCGCCCATCTCGGTGGCAGCCTCGAGCCCGCGCAACAGGCCGTTGTATTCGGCGACGTTATTGGTGGACTTGGTTCCTACTACGTAGACGATCTCGCGCAGGATGCGCTGACCGCTGGCGTCATAGATTACGGTGCCGGAACCGGCCACTCCAGGGTTGCCGCGGGAGCCGCCATCGGCATAGATGATGACCTTCATTAGACCAGACGCACCAGGTAGGAGCCGCAGTCGCTGCACTGCGGCAGCTCATCGGCCGGGGCGTTGCGCACGGCGTTTTGCTCGGCCGGTGGCAGGACAATAAAGCAGCCGCCGCAAGCACGGTTTGCCTTGAACTGAGCAGCACCGACGCCGTTTTCTTCGCGCTGGGAGTCATACTCGCCTAGAACTTCAGCGGGCAGCTGCTCGCGCAGTTCCCCGATGCGCACGGCCGGGTCCTCCTGGTTAGCTGCTGCTTCTTGGGCAGCCTCGGCTGCGCGGCGAAGCTTTTCCAGCTTGCGCTCGGAATCAGAAACGCGCGCGCCGTGCACGTCCAGATTGGAACGCAGCGCATGGACCTCGTTATGGGCTTCTTGCAGCTCGCTCATGAGGTCTGCGATGCGGGACTTGGCGGCGTAAAGGTCGTGCTCGAGATCCTTGCGAGTTTCTGGGTCTAGCGCGGCGCCGAGCTGGCGCTTATCATCGCGTTCGCGTTGGCGCAGCTTGCGTTCATCGGCCTGAATGCGCAGGATTTCAACCTCCATGTCATCGACGGCCATCTGCGCGGAACCGGAGGCATCCAACAGGCGTTTATGCTCCTGCTTAGCCTTCTCATACTCTGCTTGCTCCGGGATTTCCTTCTCGGCGCCGAGGTCCTGCGAGCGCTCTAAGTTGGCCAGCTCTAGCAGTACCGGCTGTAGTTCTTGCGATAGTTTCACTTATGACTCCTTTGGGTGCGCAGAGATAGTCCACGGGTCGGTGCGCAGGCTAATAATTTCCGTATCCAGTTCTAAAGCATCCTCTACGATATCGCGCGCTTGGGCCGTCCACGGAAATTCGCTGGCCCAGTGGGCGGTATCGATGACGGCGGGGCCGCCGGCGCGCAGGTGCTCATCCACCGGGTGGTGGCGCAGATCCGAGGTAACATACACGTCCACGCCTAGCTTCGCGGCCGCGGAGAGAAAAGAATCCCCCGAACCAGAGGACACGGCCACCGTGCGCACCTTCTGGTCCGGATCGCCGGCGGCGCGGATGCCCCATGCGGTCTCCGGCAGGGCATTGGCCACCTGCTGGGTGAACTCGCGCAGGGTCATCTCCTGCGGCAGCTCTCCCACACGCCCCAGGCCGAGCGTCTTGTCCAGGTCCTGGTGGCCGGCGGTTTCCGTGATGTCATAGGCCGGCACCTCATAAGGGTGTGCGGTGTACAGGGCCTTCAACAAGGAGGAGCGAAAAGCAGACGGTGCGACGAACTCGACGCGGAGTTCCTCGCCACGGTGCAGCGCGCCAATCTTGCCCTCGGTGGGGTCAGCGCCCTCCTCAGGCTGGAATTGGCCCGTGCCCGCGATATCGAAGGAGCAGTGGGAGTAGGAGCCGATGTGGCCCGCGCCGGCGTCGAAAAGCGCCTGCTTTACCTCCTCGGCCGCGGCGACCGGCACGTGCACGCCCCACTTATCCACGCCCTGGGGCTCCGGCACGATGGGCCGGCCGGGGTTGATGCCTACCAGCTCCGCGAGCTTGTCGTTGACGCCCGGCCGCGCCTTATCCGCGTTGGTGTGGGCCGCAAAGAGCGCAACGCCATTGCTGACCAACGTGTGCACTACCTTGCCCTTGGGCGTATCGGCCGCCACGGACTCCACCCCGCGCAGCAGCAACGGGTGGTGAACCACGAGCATGTCCGCGCCGAGCTCCACCGCGCGCTCGGCCACCGCTTGGGTGCAGTCCAAAGCGAAAGCCACCCGCTTTACCTCCGCGGCCGGATCCCCGCAGATAAGCCCCACGGCATCCCACTTTTCCGCCAGGTGCGGCGGGTAGGCCTCATCGAGTACGCGGCGGACATCGCCCACGCTCACAGCGGACATGGAGGTGCTCCTTTATGCTCGTTTCATGGAATAGTTACTACTGCTATATCCTATCTTCCGCACCACAGTACTATTCGCGCGAAGGGGTTTTCCGCATGACCGAGACCGATACCCGCTCCGGCCTTTACCTCGTCTTTGTTTGCACCGGAAATATCTGCCGCTCCCCCATGGCAGAAATCATCGTGCGCGATGAAATGGAAAAGGACATGCTAGACCTCGTCGCCACCGTAGATTCCTGCGGCCTCGGCGGCTGGCATGTAGGCCAGGGCGCGGACGAACGCGCAGTTGCCGAACTGCGCCGCGGCGGCCACGATGGTGGTTCCCACCGCGCGGCCAAGCTGAGCGCCGAACACATGGAGGCCGATCTCTTCATCGCTATGGACAAAGGCCACCGCGAGGCCCTCCTTGAGCACGGCGTCGATCCGAACAAAATCCGCCTGATGCGCAGCTTTGACCCCAATTCCCCGGAAGACGCGGACGTGGCAGACCCGTATTACGGTTCCGCAGCGGATTTTGAGACCACGCGTAAGAATATCGAGGCCGCCGTGCCTGGCCTGCTGGATTGGATTCGCGCTAACCGCGACTAAACTAGGCCCCATGCTAAAGACGTTCCTTAAGCCGGGTTGGGTTCTACTGCTGCTTTTCGTCGTGGCATTTTCCTACCTTGCTTTTACCGTCCTCGCCCCGTGGCAGCTGGGCAAGGACGATGACATTGTGGAACGCAACGAGCTCATCACCCACGCCTATGAGGCTGACCCCCAGCCGGTAGAAGACCTCGTGGATGACAATGGCGCTATCAAGAACGATGAGTGGTCCCGCGCCACCCTGCACGGCCACTACCTGCCGCAGGATGAGGTGCTGCTGCGCCTGCGCCCGGCCGAGTCTGGACCGTCCTACCAATCCTTGGTGCCTTTCCGTACCGATTCCGGCTTGACCATCTTGGTCAACCGCGGCTGGGTGAAGGCCGGTGAGGGCAACGCCGTGCCGGATATTCCTGAAGCGCCTTCTGGCGAGACCACCTTGACCGGCATGATCCGCGCCGATGAAGCCCAGCACCAGACCGCCCCCATTAAGCAGGAGGGCTACCAGCAGGTCTACTCCATCCATACGGAACAGATTTCCTCGCTTATCGACGCCCCCTTGGCCCACGACTACATCCAACTCTCCGCCGATCAGCCCGGCGTGCTCAACCCCATGCCCATCCCGCAGCTCGATCGCGGCAACCACCTCTCCTACGGCTACCAGTGGATTGCCTTTGGCATCATGGCCCCGCTGGGCTTGGGTTACTTCGTGTGGTCCGAAATCCGGGAGCGCCGCCGCCTGCGCGAGGAGGAAGAGGCACTCGCTGCCCTCGACGCCGATGCCTCTGCCCCATCCGATCCCGCCACTGCTGAGACCCCTGCTGCGGACCACACCCCCGCAGAGCCCACGGCCGGCACCGACTCCGCCCCCAGCGAGCATGCAGCCGCGCACGACGATTCCTCGACCGTTCCCGCCGCATCCTCCTCGCACGCCGCCAGCCGACGCAATCGCTCCCGCTACGGCGACTCGAAGCCGAATCACTACGCCAAGCTAAACAAGCGCCGCCGCGAGCGCTACTAAGCCGGCATCGCGCAGCCTTGGCCTGCGGCTGACTGCTTGGGCGAAGGGCCTAGGTACTTGGTCGAAGCCTAAGAAGCAGCCACGCTTATGAGGCTTCTTCCCCAACTTCCATGCACAAACTTGGCCGAAAATTGCCCCACAAGCGCCCTAAGCCTTAACCCCCTTGAGCCCCACGCGGGCTAGCCCCTACCCCCGCATGCGAAAAGGACCGCCTCCCAGAAATCCATCCGAGAGGCGGTCCGCCTTGTGCGGCCTGAGGGGATCGAACCCCCGACCTATTGGGTGTAAACCAATTGCTCTTCCAGCTGAGCTAAAGCCGCATGCGCTCTTGCGCTGTTAGAAACAGTAGCGCAGGTTACTAAAGCAACACAAATCGGCAGGTAATGCCCTACTTCTTGGTGTAGCCGCGCTGCACCAAGCAAGAGCCTTGCCACTCGCCTAGTCGCTCCGCCTTGGTCTGCACCAGACCGGCTAGCTGAGCGGACTCAGAGATGAGCCCGGGTTCTACGGTTCCCGGCTTGCCGGCACCTGGGGTAAGCAGCCAGACTGCGCCGTTATCGGCCAGTGGGCGGCTTGCGTCCACCAATCCATCCACTAGGTCACCGTCTTCTTCGCGCCACCAAAGAAGGACTACATCGCACAGCTCGTCGTTTTCCTCTTCCAAGAAATCATCGCCGAGCACGGCCTCGATCGATTCAGAGATTGCGGTATCGCAATCCTCGTCCCAACCAAGCTCCAGGGCGATTTGCCCTTCCTTGATTCCGAGCTTGACTGCAGCGTCAGCCACTATGCATTTCCTTCCTAGTTCAGTGAATGTCGGATCCACGGATCACCCGCACCAGGCGGGTAAAACGCGGCTTAATAGAAATATTTTAACGCCCACCGGCACCTTTTACCTGCCTAAGGCGCGCAATTCCCCCATTTTGCAGGCCCTACCGCGGCGATGCCCGGCTCCACAGAGTTAGCAAGTTACCCTATTTCGCCCCATCAGCCCCGGCAAAGATGCTGGTTATAGAAAGGTAACGTACCGCACGTCCCTTTTAGTCGGACTTCACAACCACTGTGGATCTGTGAGCGCGTATCCTAGTAGGCAAACTGTGCAGACCCTTATACAGGAGGTTTAAATGGCCGAGAAGGACGCCACCAAGGGCGACTCCAACTTCCCGCTCATCCGCGACGGCGTTGCATCGTATCTTCACGATAATGATCCAGAAGAGACCCGCGAGTGGATGGACTCCCTCGATGGTCTGCTGGATCACTCCGATCCGGAGCGCGCACGCTACCTGATGCTACGCCTGCTTGAGCGCGCTACTGCGAAGCGCGTTGAGCTGCCTTCGTTGACGTCCACGGACTTCGTCAACACCATTCCCACCACCATGGAGCCGGAGTTTCCTGGTGACGAGGAGCTTGAAAAGCGCTACCGCCGCTGGATTCGCTGGAACGCGGCGATTATGGTCCACCGCGCACAGCGCCCAGGAATCGGCGTCGGCGGCCACATCTCCACCTACGCGGGCGCTGCCCCGCTCTATGAGGTGGGTCTAAACCACTTCTTCAAGGGCAAGGACGATCCCTCGGGCGGCGACCAAGTCTTCTTCCAGGGCCATGCTTCCCCGGGCATGTACGCCCGCGCATACATGGAAGGCCGCCTGAGCGAAAAGGATCTGGATAGCTTCCGCCAAGAAGTCTCCCGTGGCGAGGGCGAAGGCCTGCCGTCCTACCCGCACCCGCGCCTGATGCCATGGTTCTGGGAATTCCCCACCGTGTCCATGGGCTTGGGCCCGATTAACGCTATTTACCAGGCACGTTTTAATAAGTACCTGGAAACCCGCGGCATTAAGGACACCTCCAAGCAGCACGTTTGGGCCTTCTTGGGCGATGGCGAGATGGACGAGCCGGAATCCCGCGGCTTGCTGCAGATCGCTTCCCTCTACGAGCTGGATAACCTCACCTTCGTGGTCAACTGCAACCTGCAGCGCCTGGACGGTCCGGTGCGCGGCAATACCCAGATCATCCAGGAGCTGGAGTCCTTCTTCCGCGGCGCCGGCTGGGAGGTCATCAAGGTTATTTGGGGCCGCGGCTGGGATCAGCTGTTGGAAAAGGACACCGAAGGTGCCCTCGTCAGCGTCATGAACACTACTTCCGACGGCGACTACCAGACCTTCAAGGCGAACGACGGCGCCTATGTGCGCGAGCACTTCTTCGGCCGCGATGAGCGCACGCTCAAGCTGGTAGAAGACATGTCCGATGATGAGATTTGGGCGCTGCGCCGCGGCGGCCACGATTACCGCAAGGTATATGCCGCCTACACCCGCGCGCTGGAGCACAAGGGCACCGGCAAGCCAACCGTCATCTTGGCGCACACCATTAAGGGCTACGGCTTGGGCCACAACTTCGAGGGCCGCAACGCTACCCACCAGATGAAGAAGCTGACCCTGGATGACCTGAAGCGCTTCCGCGATAAGCAGGAGATCCCCTTCTCCGATGAGGAGCTGGAAAAGGATCCGTACCTGCCGCCGTATTACCACCCAGGTAAGGACTCTCCGGAGATCAAGTACATGCTAGAGCGTCGCAAAGAGCTCGGCGGCTTCCTGCCGGAGCGCCGCGAGGAGTTCACTCCGCTTGAGGCACCAGAGCTGGATAAGCTGCGCTCGGTGCGCAAGGGTTCCGGCAAGCAGGAGGTAGCCACCACCATGGCTCTGGTGCGCACCTTCAAGGAGCTCATGCGCAATAAGGAGCTGGGCAAGCGCGTCGTGCCGATCATTCCGGACGAGGCCCGCACCTTCGGCATGGACTCCTGGTTCCCCACCATGAAGATTTGGAACCCGCGCGGCCAGAACTACGTGCCGGTTGACCATGATCTGATGCTTTCTTACCGCGAGGCAACCGACGGCCAGATCATGCACGAGGGCATTTCTGAGGCCGGCGCCGCTGCTTCCTTTACCGCCGCAGCCACCTCCTACGCCACCCAGGGCGAAGCCATGATTCCGCTGTACATCTTCTACTCGATGTTCGGCTTCCAACGCACCGGCGATGCTTTCTGGGCAGCTGGCGACCAAATGGGCCGCGGCTTCATCATCGGCGCTACCGCCGGCCGCACCACCTTGACCGGCGAGGGCCTGCAGCATATGGACGGCCACTCCCCTGTCTTGGCCGCTACCAACCCGGCTGTAGTTTCCTATGACCCAGCCTTTGGCTACGAGGTTGCTCACTTGGTCACCCGCGGCATTGAGCGCATGTACGGCAAGGACAACGAGGCCATCATGTACTACCTCACCGTCTACAACGAGCCGGTGCACCAGCCGGCCGAGCCGGAGGACCTGGACGTGGAGGGCCTGCACAAGGGCATCTACCACTACAACACCGCAGAGGGTGGCTCCATTGCTGCCAATATCCTGGCTTCCGGCGTGGGCGTGCACGAGGCGCTGCGCGCGCAGCAGCTGCTTGCCGAGAACTTCGATGTCAAGGCCTCCATCTTCTCCGTCACCTCCTGGAACGAGCTGGCCCGCGACGGTGCCCGCCGCAACAAGGAGGCCCTGCGCAAGGGCGAGGAGCCGACCGAGGCATTTGCTACCTCTCAGCTCAAGGGCTACGAGGGTCCGTTCGTTGGTGTCTCTGACTTCACCACCGAGCTGCAGGAGCAGATTCGCCCTTACGTCCCGGGAACCTATATCACCTTGGGTGCGGATGGCTTCGGCTTCTCCGATACTCGCGAGGGTGCACGTCGCTACTTCAACATCGATGCCGAGTCCATCGTCGTCGCTGTACTCGATGGGCTTGCTCGTGAGGGCAAGATTGAGCGCTCCGTCGTTGAGAAGGCTGCCAAGGACCTTAAGCTGGATGATCCGACCGCAACCACGCACATTGAGGACTAGCTTATTCCTTCGCGCGGGCTAGACCCGTGCCCCGCGCTACTGAAAAGGCGCCGCTGGCCGTACCGCCGCGGCGCCTTTTGCGTGACCTACGACGTCGCCTGCGAAAGGGGCATGAGCCCGGCCAACCTTACTGGCGGCCGACCGAGATGGCGTCGAGGACGCGGCCAAGCGCCTCGGAGATAGCTCCTGGCTCTTCCAGAATCACCATGTGCCCGGAACCTTTAACGGTATGCAGATCAGCGGCGGGCCAATGCTGGCACAACACTTCGGATTGCGAACGCGGGGTAACGATATCAGCGGTGCCCAACACTACTTCACCGTGGAGCTTCGCTAGCCTTTCAGCAGCGCCGTATTCGGCGTGCTCCAAAAGGTCGTCGAAGAAGCCGGAGTAGGAGGCCAAGGGGGTATCGAGAAGCATGGCAACGTGAAATTGCAACTTCTCCATCTGGGGAAAGCCCGCCAAGGTCGCCGCAAAAAGCGGGGCAATGAAGCGGGCAACCTCAAAGCGAGCGTTATCAACACGCCCGGGCAAGCGCAGACACAGGCGGTAGAGCGAGTGCAGGGACTTGGATTGCAAAATCTGCGCTACGCCCTTGGCCGCAAAGCGGCGCATAGAAGTAGAAATCAGCAGCGCTCCCTTTATGCGCTCATAAATCTCGGCAGGTGCTCGGCGGATGAGGTTTAAGGCAACCATGCCGCCTAAAGAATGGCCCACGATGACCAGGCTGCCGCGGGGAGCGCGCTCGCGGATGACGGCGAGGACGTCGTCGGCAGCCGCATCGATGGTGCACTCCTCAGGGCCGACCGTGGTGGACTGGCCGTGGCCGCGAAGGTCTACTAGAAGCGCGCGGGCATTGCGATCGCGCAGGTAATTGGCCTGATCATAATAGGATTCCGCGGATAGGCAGTAGCCGTGGATAAAGACCACCGTCACCGAGGCGTCTTCGCGCCCGACTTCGTACCACGCAATATCGAGGCCATCGTGGTCCACCGTGCCGGAAGCGCTGATCTGGGTAAGGCCAGGCTCCGTAGAGGGGTCGTGCAATCCGCCATAGAGTTTTTCTAGTTCAGCGCGGTGCGTGGGGCGCAATCGTTTGAGCCAACTACGCGCGACAATGGAAGAACGTTTTCTCAATGCCATAACGGGATCAATACTAGACTGGTGGTTATGGCAAACGACCTCAGCGCCCAATTGCAGGCAAAGTTCAACGCGAGCGCGCCGGAAAAGGAGCCGGAGCGAGATACGCTCGGCCAGCTCATCGCGCTTATCAGCAAGGTCACCGGTACCGAGGAAGACCTGAGCCGGGATACGCGCCTGAAGGATATCGGCGTGGAGTCGCTGGATCTGGTGGAGCTAACCGTGCGCGCGGAAGAGACCTTCCAAGTGCGATTTTCTGAGGAAACGATGCTCAACTGCGAAACCATCGGCGATATTGCCGAGTATGTGGAGGATCACCAATGATTTCTTATCTATCCGATATGGACGGCGTTCTTATCAAAGAAGGCGAGATGATCCCTGGCGCGGATAAATTCATCCAAGCGCTCAAGGATAATGACATCGAGTACATGGTGCTGACTAATAACTCCATGTCTACCCCGCGGGATCTTTCTGCTCGCCTGCGCAACACTGGCCTGGATATTCCGGCAGAACGCATCTGGACCTCCGCCACTGCTACCGCGAATTTTCTTTCCAGCCAGGTAAGCTCCAGCAAGGCCTATGTGGTGGGCGAATCCGGACTGACCACCGCCATGCACGAAGCCGGCTGGATCCTCACTAACGATGACCCAGACTTCGTGGTGCTTGGTGAAACCCGTACTTATTCCTTTGAAGCCATCACCAACGCCATCAATCTCATCCGCGATGGCGCGCGTTTTATCGCGACCAACCCGGATGTTACCGGCCCGGCTCCTGAGGGGGTACTGCCGGCCACCGGTGCCGTGGCCGCGCTGATTACCGCCGCTACCAACCGCGAGCCTTATTACGTGGGCAAGCCCAATCCAGTCATGATGCGCTCGGCGCTTAATCACATCGGCGCACACTCAGAGCACACCTTAATGATTGGTGACCGCATGGATACGGACGTCAAGGCAGGCCTCGAGGCCGGCATGCGTACTGTTTTGGTGCGCTCCGGAATTTCGGATGATCGGGAAATTTCCCGCTACCCTTACCGCCCTTCTGCCGTGCTGAAATCCGTGGCGGAGCTACCGGAGAAGATCCTGGATCCGTTCGCAGAAGTTAACTAGGCCGCGCGACTGACTTGCGGTACCAAAAAGGAACTGGCCCAGCATTGAGCGGGCCAGCCCCTTTTTGCGCTTTCTACGGCAAGCGCACGGCCGCAGTAAAGCCGTGGCGCTGTGCGAGGTAGCGCACGACGCAATCGAGCGCATCGAGCTCCTCGCGGGTTCCGGTAAGCACCTGGTGGCAACCAATACCGTTGCCGGAGCGGGCGCAGGCGCTGCCGCCTTGGGCGAGCGCTGCTACGGAAAGCCCATCCCGGAACCAGCGGGTGCACCACTGAGCGGTCAGTGGGTCATCGCCCGGAATGATAAATTCCGATTCGGTGCGAATGCACCGATCCATGGCGTGTTCAATCTTCGAGCGCAGCGAGCGCGGCATCCCGGAGATTTTGAGCACACCGGTGACCACAGTGACGCCACCATTGACGGTGGGCCACGCGGGGGTGGAGGCCGGCTGTTCAACCGGCGCAGGGTTAACGCACGTATTCATAGCCGATTCTCCCTCGACATAGACCACCACCGCGCCAAGCATGCCGGCCCGGCGCGATGCAAGACGAGCTTCGTCTTCCCCAACGAACTGCCTGATGCGTCTGCACACAATTTTCCTGTGCCACACCTTCCCCTACAACCCTCAACTTTCACTTCAACCCCCGTTTACTAAACCTCAACCCCAGGTACAGGCTGGGACTAAAGTTGCAGGTGGAACCATTGTTATAAATGTGAAAGTTGGTGTTTTCTGTAAACCATTTAGACCCGCTCTGCCCCATTCAACAGATGTCCTGCTCATGCGCGTAAATTCCTATTAGCTTTAACCGCAACCGCCGCCTTCTGCAGTCACGCCGCGATTTGACGCGATAAGGCTCCACCGCACAAAACTCTCCGATTTTTCTCGCTCCCGCGGGGGAGTTTTCCACCTCGCCACTTCCCCCAATGGAAGGCTCGAGACATGAGCTAGCGCACGGGAGGCGCTAGCTCCGCCGCATCCGGCAGATCATAAGGAGTTCCAGATTGCGGTATTCGCATCGTGCCAGAGCGGCTTACACCATTCACCAAAGTCGCGGTTCGTAAGCGCCACCATGGCATAGTCGCCTGCCACCCAGAGGTAGGTGCCGGACATGCCGAAGTGACCGGCGGCGTCCACAGGCAGGGCGCCCATCCAGTGGTCTTTGTTGCCATGGATTTCAAAGCCCAGGCCCCAAGTGCAATCCTTAAAGCTGCCATAACCCGGAACGATGCCGCGCAACCCGCCGAAGTGCACGCGGCGCATATCGGCCACGGTAGAGGGGTGCAGCAACTGCGGGTTCTGGACTTCCGCGGCAAAGGCCGCGAGATCCTCCACTGTGGAAACCAAACCATGGCCGGCCGAGCCTTCGAGCCGGGTGAACTCCATGCCCAGCGGAGCCAATATGCCTTCGCGCAGATACTCGGCAAAGTCCATGCCCGTTGCCTCAGCAACGATATCCGCGGCCCATTCATAGCCGGCCGAAGAATAAATGCGGCGCTCGCCCACCGGCTTTTGTGGCTCCCGCGAGTCGAAGGAGATACCGGAGGCGTGTGCTAAGAGGTGCTCCAGCGTCGAGCCTTCTGGGCCGGCAGGCTGCTGCAGCTCCACCGCACCTTCCTCCACGGCCATCATCACCGCATAAGCAGCCACCAGCTTGGTTATTGACGCCACCGGAAACTCGCGGGCGGTATCCCCTACCGTTTCTATGACCTCGCCGCGGTACAGCAGGGCTCCAGCCACCGTGTCCGCGGGCCACTGGCTAATTTGGCTAAATTCACTCATGCCCACCAGCCTACTGAGGCAGGCCCGTCATTGGGCCGCAGTATAAAGGCGTGGGTACGGAAGTAAACCGCCAGTTAAGACAAAAAGAACTCTTTATGGAATTGGATGGAAACAGTTGCGTCCGCATTAAACATGACAAAGCTTTAAGGCATGCCTAATAATTCTCAGAATCAGACCAAGTCCGCTCGCGGCCACGTCAACCGCCGCCGCTTCCTTCAGACCTCTGGTACTGCCGGTGCCGCCATCGCCCTATCCACCGCCGCCGCCAACTCCGCCCACGCACAAAGCAGCCTATCCCCGCGCGTAGAGCAGCACATGGTGGAGCCGAAATTGGGCGAGCGCCCCTTCCTCCACGGGGTGGCCTCCGGTGATCCGATTCCAGATTCTGTCATCTTGTGGACCCGTGTAACCCCGGATGCCGATGCCATGCCGGGCTCCGGGCTGGGTGAGGCCACCCGGGTGGAGTGGGAAATTGCTAAGGATGAGGGCTTTGGGGACGTCGTCAAGCAGGGCGAAGTGACCACCGATGCCAACCAGGACCACACCGTGCACGTGGACCCGCACGGCCTGGAGCCGGAGACTGTATACTTCTTTCGCTTTAAAGCACAGGATAAGTACTCGCCCGTCGGCCGCACCAAGACCGCTCCAGCACTGAGCGCCTCCCCGGAAGAGCTCACCTTCGGCGTGGCTAGCTGCGCCAATTGGGAGTCCGGATTCTTCAACGCTTATGGCGATATTGCGCAGCGCGGTCGCGCGGATCAGTTGGATTATATGATTTTCTTGGGCGACTATATCTACGAGTACCCGCAGCGCGAGTACGCCGGCTATGGACCGGTGCGCCTGCACCACCCGGCGCACGAGATTATCACGCTAGAGGATTATCGCATTCGCCTCGGCCGCTACCGCACCGATGAAAACCTGCAGGCCGCACACGCCGCGCTGCCGTGGGTCGTGGTGTGGGATGACCACGAGGTAGCCAACGATAACTGGCGAGAGGGCGCCGAGAATCACACCGAAGGAAAGGAGGGCGCCTTCCTCGACCGCCGCAAGGCCGCCATGCAGGCCTACTTCGAGTGGATGCCGGTGCGCGCGACCAACCCCTCCGAGCAGGGCCACCTCTACCGCAGCCTAACCTTCGGCGACCTAGTAGAGCTGACCATGATGGACCTGCGCACCTACCGCGATGAGCAGGTACGCTTTGGCCCACACAAGATGGCCGCGGAGGGCCGCACGATGCTCGGTTCCGAGCAGTACCAGTGGCTGCTCAATAAGATTGAGACCTCTTCTGCCAAGTGGAATATGCTGGGCAATTCTGTCATGTTCTCCCCCATGAACCTGGTTACCCTGGAAAAAGATGAAAAGACCAAGCCGGTTTCTTCTTCGCTGTCTTCCAATATCACCGGCATTCCGGTCAATGGTGACCAGTGGGATGGCTATTCCGCAGAGCGCCGCTTGCTTATCGATGCCCTCTCTAAGCACGATTCCCATACCCTCTTTGTTACCGGCGATATCCACTCCGAGTGGGCACATAATATCAGCAAGGACGGCCGCATCTTCGGCGCCGAGATGGTCTGCGCCTCAGTCTCTGCGCCAAATGTCAACGAACAGCTCAAGCTGCCGGAGGGCAATGAGCTGTCCAAGCTGGCCCAGCGCTACCTGCTAGGCGCAAACCCGCACACCCGCCATGTAGACCTTGACCACCACGGCTATAGCTTTGTAACCGTCCGCCCGGATTCTGCGAAGATGCACTGGCTGCGCGTTGATAACCTGCTTACGGCTAAGTCACCGGTGCGCGAAGCAGTCACCCTGACCTGGCGCCCAGACAAGGGCTACGATAAATAGTTGTAAGTTGTGTCACATGACAGGTACTCGGTGTTAACGAACGAGTAGTACACCTTCGATAGTCATAGTGAAATACCCTCTCTCTGGGGAATTTCACTACCTATCACTCGCCCGCCTTTCGGGCCCCCCTGTGGTGCCGCGGATCCTTGCCTAGTCCGCGGCATACTCGTAGTCGATGTAGCCGCGCTCGCCGCCCAGGTAGAACGTTTCCTGATCCGGCTCATTGAGCTCCAAACCTTCGCGCCAACGGCGCACGAGGTCTGGGTTCGCGATGAGCTGGCGGCCCACCACTGCGGCATCCACGTAATCCAGCTCGATTTCGCGCTGCGCATCCTCCTTGGAGGTCACCGTGGGGAAACCATCATTCATTAGCACCTTGGTCACCCCGTTGGCGCGCGCTTTATTGGCCAGCTGCGCGATAAGCTCGCTTTCCGGCTCGCCATGCAGTAGCGACACGTAGGCCAGGTTCAGCGGTGCCAAGGCATCGAGCAGGCCGCCGTAGGTGGCCAGCATGTCTTCTTGGTCATCCTCGATGACACCCTGGACATTGTGCGCCGGCGAGAAACGAACGCCCACGCGGTCGGCGCCGATTTCCTCTACTACGGCGCGAATGACCATCTCCGGCAGGCGCCAGCGATTTTCCGGGCTGCCGCCAAACTCATCGTCGCGCTTATTAGACGAAGCCGCCATGAACTCGTGCAGCAGGTAGCCATTCGCGTTATGGATTTCCACCCCGTCGACGCCGGCATCGATAGCCCGGCGCGCGCCCTGGCGGAATTCGTCCACGATACGCGGCAGCTCTTCCTTCTTCAGCTCGCGCGGCAGTGGCGCGTCCATCTTGCCGGAAAAGCCGCGTACGGTCCCGCCCCAGTCAAAAGAACTGGGAGCCTCTGGGTTCGCGCCATCGATCAGATCTGGGTGGCTGGTGCGGCCGCCGTGCATGATCTGCATTAATAAGGTGCCGCCAGCCTCGTGCACGCGGTCTGCCACCGCACGCCAACCTTCTGCCTGCTCCTCTGTAGCAATACCGGCCTGGCCCGGGAAGGAGCGGTTAGTCCATGCCGGAAACGTTCCCTCCGTAACCACCAAACCAGCCGTAGCGCGCTGCGAGTAGTACTGCTGGTGCAGCTCGGTAGGCACACCGCTTTCACCGGCGCGCTGACGAGTCAGCGCCGCCATCGTCACGCGGTTATCTAGCTTGTATCGGCCAAGTTCCAGTGGTTCGAATAGTGAAGTCATGCCCAGCGCAACGCGCGGCCAAAGCGCACTATTTCATCTCCGCCAATACAGATCATTTATGCACGTCAGAAGCACCGCGAAAATGTTGAAGTCTTCCCCGTACACCTCGCCAACCCCCTTTAATATTCCCCATGCTCAAACGCGCCTCTGCCTTCATTCTCGCCGCCTTGTCCACTACCGGCCTTAGCGCCTGCGGCTCCAGTGATGAACAAGCTTCTACTGCTGCGGAACCAGTATTTAGCCAGCAGCAAGAATCCGACGCGCCCACTACGGTCACCAAGACCATAGACAATAACGAAAGCGCGGGCAATGAAGATGATGAGGTAAGCAGGCCCGAAGCCGGGCACCAAGAGCAGGCACCCGCACCAGAGACGGGAAATCACAACATCAACGCTGGACAGATAGGCGGCAAGTGCGGCTACACCAACCAAGGCGATAGCATCCATGCGGGTGAGCACACCTCGTGCGAGTTCACCAGTGCGATTTTTGATGAAGCCATCACCCATACATTTACCTATACGCACCGCAACAAGATGGTCAATGGCTCTTATAACACCCGCATTTCTGCGACGAGCCCGCAGACCAAGTAGACTTACGATCTATTCTGCGCCATAGGCTCAGATGTGCGCACATTTCATTGTCAGAAGAAAAATGACACTAGCGTCTATGCTAGCTTCACCTCACCCAACAATGAGCGGTGGACGGACCGGCTCGATGTAGAAGGCCAGCCCCACTAGCGAGGCTCCGCCGGAATCTCTGCGCCCGTACTGCCGGCAGTTCCAGAAGCTTGGGTGCCGTCACCGGCATCAGGAGCAGTAGCAGTGCCGTTCCCGGAATCGCTTCCAGAGTTACCTGCACCGTCGGCGGTGCTCGGGGCTGGTGAAGCATTGCCAGTAGCGCCTGCTCCCTGCTCGCCGCCAGCGGGCGTATCGGTAGCGCCAGCGCCTTCGGTGCCCTGCGGGTTGGTGGCCTCAGAAGGAGCCGCGCCTTCCTCGCTTGGCTCGCTCTGTGTGCCGGTTTCGGTGGTTTCTTCGGTAGGTGCGGTGGAGCTGGGGGCTTCGGCAGGCTGCGAGGAGGAGGTTTCCTTACCGCTATTGCGCCAATGCTCGGGCGAGAGCCAGCCAGCGTCGGCATCATCCGGGTTGCTCGAAGCCAGGGTCAAAGCACCGACGACGAACAAGGCAAGAATAAGCCCCGTGGTGGAGCCGCGCACTCGGCCGCCAAAGGTGGCGATCTTTTGGAACTTGGTATTGGTCTCTAAAGAACGCCAGATTCCCTTGGTAGGTTCAGGTTCTTGGTTGTCATCAGACAGGGCGGGCCTTCCGGGGCCAGCGCTATCCGGGCCGGCTTCCTCTTCCGGTTTTGCGTCCAGGCGAGACTCCACCTTGGTTTCCGGGTGGGATTCCTTGCCCGCTATGGAAGCATCCTTGACGGACTCTTGAGCCGCAACGTTTCCCTCCGGAGGAGTAAGCGGGCGCTGAAGTTCATCCAAATCGGCCACGTTGTAGTGGTCCCAGAACTCCGAGAGCAGCGCCGAGCGAATGGCACGCTCCACCGCCCACTGCCGGGCGGGGTTAACGGTAACCAGCACGCGGTAGGTCACGTGCCAGGACTGGCCGGCGGCTTGCGGGGCAACCAACTGGGTGGCCGGCAGCACCTCCAGCTCGCCGTTGACGTCTACGGCAATGGATGGTTCTCGAATGGCCTGCTCGGAGATGGTGCGCACTCGGCGCGTGATCTCCGGTAAGGTCTCGCCTTCTTGCACGGGCACGTCGAAGTTGACCACAGCGCGCGACCATTCTTGGGAATAGTTTGTCACCGCGCCGGCCGAGCTATTGGGCACGGTAACCAACTCGCCGGTAGGCGTGCGCACCTTGGTGGTACGCAAGGTCAGCATTACCACAGTGCCTTCCACGTCGGTCACGCCATCAAAACTGACGTAGTCGCCCACGCCGAATTGCTTTTCCGAGAGGATGAAAAAGCCAGAAAGAAAATCCGCAATGATGGACTGGGCACCAAAGCCCACGGCGGCCGAAACTATCGTCGCCGGCACTGCCGCGCCTACTGCGGGCACGCCGATATTGGTCAGGGCGGCCCAAATGATAAGGAAGTACGCGATGGCCTGCACGATGTAGACCAGCGCGCCGGTCAGCGCTAGGCGCGCCTTGGTGGATTCTTCATCTTCATCGAGGCGGCGCTCTATGATGCGGATTGCCAGCCTGCCAACGCGCGGTATCAAAATACCGATCAGCAGCAGCGCAATAAGCGGCAAGCCGTGGTCAACAAAAAGACTCCACAGCTCGTAGAAGTAATACTTCAGGTTCATGCCTCTACCGTAGGCCGCGGAGCTGAAAACAGGATGCCAGTTTACTGCCAGGCACCAGGCAAGAGCCCAAAGGCCCTTGCGCGGATTGGCCGGACTCTAGTCACGGGAGTTATAGCGCTTCATGAGCCGATCGATGAGCTCATCAGTAAGCTTGTCATCTTCCAAGATGGTATCGAGCAGCCGCTGGGATTCATCATGGGAGGCCTGCTCTTCCGCCTCATAGGAGTCACCGCTGAGGTCCACGCCAAAGTCGGTGTTTTCGGCTTCCGCGGTCCGGGTACTGAGCTGATCGACGTCCAATTGAAAGGACTCCAAAAACTCGCTGGCCTCCGCAGCGGCCTCTTTGCGGCGCTTGCCGGAGCGTACTTCCTTTTCAATGCGGCGCTGCAGCGCGGCTTCCATCTGGCGGTGGCGCCACGCGCGCAGGCGGTGCGGCTCCAAGCGGCGGCCCACCGCGCGGCTTTTTTTCTCGGCCTTCTTCGCTAGCGCCTTTACCTGCGCCGCAGTGTCATTAATGGGCGCCCAATCTTGGTAGGCAGGCACGCGCCAGCCGGCCCAGATGCCCAGCAGCGCCAGGAAGATGGAGACTAAAGGCCCGATGATCATGCCCACCGCCATCATGTCGAAGTGGTGGCCCACCAAGACGATGACAGTGCAGGCAACAGCCGGGATAACCGTCGGCTGGTTATCACCAAATACGCTCGGCTCGCGGCCCATTACAATGTCACGAATCATGGATCCACCCGTGGCAGTAAATACGCCCATCATGATGCACGGAATAAGCGGCAGACCATAGGTAATGGCCTTCACGGCGCCGGTGGCTGCCCAGAGGCCGGAAACGACGGCGTCACCATGCGCTTGCAGGTAATCCCAGGTCTTGCCCTTGAAATAGACAAAGCGGGCAATCAACGCGCCGGTAAAAGCCAGATATAGGTACTCCGGCTGGCTCATGGCCGCCACCGTACCGCGGTTGATGAGCACGTCACGCACCATGCCGCCGCCTAAGGAGGAGAACATCGCAATGAAGAAAAAGCCGATGATATCGTAACCGCGCTTGCGCGCCATGGTGCCGCCGATGATTCCCATCAGCAGCACGCCACTGATATCGGACCAGCGGTAGAGAGATTCAATGAGCGGATCCACTTCAACCATATGGTTATTAGACTTCACCGCCCGCCCCTGCGCAATTAGCACACCCAAATGCGCAGTTAGCAAAAAGGCGCCGGCACTGCTTGCCGACGCCTCCCTTTAACCGTGGGGCCAGCGGGGCTCGAACCCGCGACCGACGGATTATGAGTCCGTAGCTCTAACCGACTGAGCTATAGCCCCACACAGATTGCACGCCCACTAGGGCGATTCTCTGCCCCCAAAAGATTAGTCAAAGAGCGGCCAAAGACCAATTTGCCCCCCTACCCTTTTGAGTATTTGTATGCTTCCTACCCCCTCAGGGTAGAAATTATTTATGCGCAAACTACTCTCTTCTCTCATTGTCGTCTCTGCACTCACGCTTACTTCCTGCTCAGATAGCGGTAGTGACAGCCCAAAGGCAAGCGACTCCCATAATTCCGAGTCCGGTGCACAGGCCGATGCGAAGTCCGCAATTGGAACGTGGAAGCAAGAGGACAGCGCTTCTGAAGATGGCTGGATGGAAGCCAGCATCACCGATGACGTCATCACCATCGAATGGGTCATGGATAACGGCGAAAATCGCATGAACTACTGGATCGGCACCTTTGACGCTCAAGCTGCTGCATCCGGTGAGACCGTTAGCTCAAACCGCGATACCGTTGCCACCGCCTCGGAGTGGATGGCCGCTTTGTCCGATAAGAAAGATTTCTCTATCGAAGACGACACCTTAACTTTCCAGGTCGCGATTGAAGATAAGGAATTCACCACACACATGAAAAAGGTGAAGGATGATCCGACAACCGTAAAAGAGCTAAAGAGCACAGATTTTAGCCAATCCTTTAAAGACGGAGTCCTGGATGTTCCAGCCGCCAAGTTCGAAATTACCGACCACCGTGTTGTTAAACCTGGTGAGCCCGGCAACGAATTAGGTGAAAAGCCACTTCTCGTCTTTAACTATGACGTAACGAATAAAACGGATGAGACCCTAACCACCACCGACTTCGTCGTGTACTTCACCGCCATCCAAGACAATGATCCGAATAAGGTAAACGAGCTAGATCTCGGTTCCTATCTTGATCCTGAAACTTCCGATACTCAGCTTGAACAGATTAAAAAGGGAGGAACTGTCGCCGGAACAATATCCTACGAGCTCGATGATTTAACCACGCCTGTGGACCTTGTCGCCTCTAAGTCCTTCAGCCAAGACGAAATCGGCCGCCAGACTTTCGAGCTCGAATAACCGTCCACCAAAGTGTCAGCAAAGCTCCGGCTCTATCTAAGTGCAAAGCGAAGCCAGCTGCATTGCAATGCCACGCATGAACCGGACCTGCTTCTCACTGACGCGGGACCACCCACCGGGGGATACCGTCACGTGATGTGTCTCGCGCTCATCCCCGCTTACGCGGGGAGCACGTCGAGGTTGATTACCGCTTGTTCTAGGCCGTCGGCTCATCCCCGCTTACGCGGGGAGCACAGCGGGGCTAGGTGGTGGGGTCTAAGCGATGAGGGCTCATCCCCGCTTACGCGGGGAGCACTCTTTCCGGTTGTGCGGCCTCTTCCAGGGGTGGGGCTCATCCCCGCTTACGCGGGGAGCACAGCCCTGACGGTAAGAACCGAACTAAGCAAGGAGGCTCATCCCCGCTTACGCGGGGAGCACCGCCGGGGGAGTATAGGGGTCACCGACTAGAACGGCTCATCCCCGCTTACGCGGGGAGCACGGCACAGGTTGGTGCCCGCTGCTGTAGGGGCTGGGCTCATCCCCGCTTACGCGGGGAGCACGAGGGTTTAAAAGTCATTTTCTAGTTCGTCGGGGGCTCATCCCCGCTTACGCGGGGAGCACGACAAGGCGCGTGGTCTGGCGGCAATCACCCGGGGCTCATCCCCGCTTACGCGGGGAGCACGCCCTGCAATCAGCACATTCCCGCGTTCCGTTAGGCTCATCCCCGCTTACGCGGGGAGCACACGGTGTGCCACCTGCATGATTTCCTGCATGAGGGCTCATCCCCGCTTACGCGGGGAGCACTTCTTTTTCGGTGTAGCGGTCAAGGCTGATTACGGCTCATCCCCGCTTACGCGGGGAGCACGCGTTGGGCAGGATTGTACAAGCCTTGCTTGCTGGCTCATCCCCGCTTACGCGGGGAGCACGGCCTACTGGCGTCATACGGGCGGGCCTACCCGGGCTCATCCCCGCTTACGCGGGGAGCACGAACTTCGGCGGCTCGAGGTCGACCTGTTTCAGGGCTCATCCCCGCTTACGCGGGGAGCACAGCGGGCGAGGTGATGGTCTGGTCTGGTAGCGCGGCTCATCCCCGCTTACGCGGGGAGCACCAGTTATCAACCCGGGCGATTTGGAACAGGTGCGGCTCATCCCCGCTTACGCGGGGAGCACGGCGCAGATTGATTTGTCGTGGGCGGCGACTAGGGCTCATCCCCGCTTACGCGGGGAGCACATGAGACTACGATGCTCAAGCGCGCTCGTGGGCGGCTCATCCCCGCTTACGCGGGGAGCACCATGGGTGGTTTTCTGGCAGTTCGATGTATCCGGGCTCATCCCCGCTTACGCGGGGAGCACAAGATTCTCACTTTCCCAGAAATCTGGGACACGGGCTCATCCCCGCTTACGCGGGGAGCACCTTCAATGTCAGGGTGCACCTCAATCATGTCGGGGCTCATCCCCGCTTACGCGGGGAGCACCTACATCGGTATCGCCGCCATGACCCTTTACGCGGCTCATCCCCGCTTACGCGGGGAGCACTGTGGGCTACTGAGCTGGTGGGTGACCGTATGGGGCTCATCCCCGCTTACGCGGGGAGCACTTCCCCCCCGCGCTGGGGTTGACGCTGAGAGGCGGGCTCATCCCCGCTTACGCGGGGAGCACAGTACCTAGAACACCACCGTAATCAGCGGCAGCGGCTCATCCCCGCTTACGCGGGGAGCACGCCGATAGACGGCCCCGCAACCGTCCTCATGCAGGCTCATCCCCGCTTACGCGGGGAGCACGCTAACTCCTCCGAGGACTTTTTCACACGGTAAGGCTCATCCCCGCTTACGCGGGGAGCACCATGTGTGGATAATTTGTCATTGGTTTGTTTGGGGCTCATCCCCGCTTACGCGGGGAGCACCCACGCCTACCATGCCCCAGACGGGCGGCGCGGGGCTCATCCCCGCTTACGCGGGGAGCACACCATGGAGGAGGGGAAGAACGTTGCTTAACACGGCTCATCCCCGCTTACGCGGGGAGCACCCGCGAACTCAGATTGCCAGACTTCCTCACGACGGCTCATCCCCGCTTACGCGGGGAGCACAAGGTGTATCTAAGTTGGGAGCAGCTTTCCGCGGGCTCATCCCCGCTTACGCGGGGAGCACCCTTGCTGAGCAGGAATAATATGAGCCTAAGGGCCATTTTACATACAGCTTCGAGCGGGGGGTTAAAAGCCTATTTGCTCGAATACGCTAACCTCCCCCTTTCTGTCGGATGTACATCTTGCGGGCTTGGCGGGCTTTCGACCAACCCGTCCGACGCTTCATCTGCTTTGGTTTATGTGGGCGCATCATTAACGTGACACCATCGAAATCGGTGGGTTCCCAGTGATGCCGGTGAGTTCGGAACTCCATGCCTTGCTCATTAGCGACGGAATACACCAATAAGGCACGACCGTCTTTACAAAGATCCACTGTTCTCTCCCAGAGCAATTCTCGGACGCGCGCGGTAGGGCGTCCCACAAACGTTCCAGGGGTCAGCTCAATGAGCCATTTACTGAGATCGCCTCGCAGGCCTCCTGGGCAGGCTGTAACGACCAGCACCATCATGACAACGACTCCTCTTCTGCCCAATTCACCCCGGAGGCAATAACTTCAAGCTCACTCCACAACATGAGTTCGGCATCGCTAACTAGAAGTTCATCAGGGATGTCGAAAAGAGCCTTAAGGTCGCGCACCATCCGGGGCATCAAGCGATGAGATACCACCTTATCGCGAATCCGACGGCGCACCTCAACGGAAGGATTTCCCTGCTGTGCTGCCACGGCATCAAATGCTGCAGGAATCGAAATCTCCGCTTTGTACAGGTCTGCCACATCGTAGACAAAGGAACGATCAGTGCCAGTGTGCACAACGCCCAACGCCGGAATGAAACCCAAAGCCGCAATTACTGCATGTGCGATGCCATACAAAGCAGCGCTTCCTGCTGTGAGTGCCTGGTTGATGGGGTCCGAGGAATCGAAATCATTGGGGTCATAAGATCGACGATTCCAATACACACCTGTGCGCTCCGCTTCGGCGGCATAAATCCGCTTCATACGCGCCCCTTCGCGGCCGCGCAACTGCGACATCGTCAACCGAGAGACATCTTCGCCTGGAAACCGCAGTGCATACATGCGGCGAGCACAGTCCAACCGCTTGCGTTGGTTACTGATAACCTGCGCATGGATTTCAGTCATACGGGAAGACTTGGCCGGCGGGCGGCCATGGGCGTAATAGCGAACCCCGCGCTCACCTACCCAAAGGGTGGTCACGCCGGCGTCGCCAAGCAGGGCCATAGCAGCGTAGGTGATCTTCGTGCCAGGACCGAGCAATAAAGCAGCCACCTGGGTAGCAGGCGCATAAGCTACCCCACGTTGATCGGTGATGGTAAGGGAATTCCCATCCCTATTGACCACGCACCGCTCAGCGTAAAGGAAGCTTATCCGGTCCGATATCCGCGCTAAAGCTTGGCGCGTAATGGGGACTTCACTTGGTGTGGACATTATGCACCTGCCGGCCGGGCCAAGGTCAATAGACCACAGCCATAACCACGAGCCCTACCAATGCCATTGACTAAAGTCCCGCGCAGTGCGTCTGGATCACTGATCTCCAAGGTTCCGCGGTAGCGTGCAGTAGCGATGTGCACGCTACGGCGGCTATCGCCTTTACGGAAATCCAAGGATTTTCGCTCCACGATGGTGGTCTGCTCATGTACGGACCAGCGGTCACGTTCGGCATCACTAGCCTCATCTTGAGCGCGCGGGGCGAGCTTGAATCCGGATCGTTCAGAGCGTTGGTACAGCCAGCCCAATTGGTGCTCTACTGAAACGTGCGCCTTAACTTTGCCTCGCTTTCCACCATTAGACTGCGAGTATGTGGGATTGGCCAAGAGCTCAAAATGCCACCTCTGCCCTTTAGTCAGAGAGCCCAAGAGGCGGTCATACTCGACTGATTGCGCAGGCCTTGTATCCCACCCTGCCTGCTCAGCAATCACGCTGGCAGTCGGCTTTTCAGGCCCCACGATATACAGCGCCCGGTAGTCACCGCTTTTGTCAAGGCGCCACAATATACGCCCAGAAGACTGGTCTAAGTCGGGCGGGAAGGAAGCCGCCACAGCCGCATGCATAGCCTGCGGGTTGGTCAACAGTTTGCGCCCTTGGCGACGCCGCGGGTTAATCAAAATCTTTGTCAACGTACTCATACATTCATCACCGCTTCCAAGAAGGGATCAGGACGGCGGTTTTCCGGTTCGATCGGGTTTTTCACGGTGGCGAATTCCTTTTGAACAACGGTGCGCCAAGAATACTTACGATGCTCAGGGGCGAAAGAAACTGGCACGTCCTGGCAGGCCGTACCGGCTTCGCCGGCGAGTGAGTCGCGATAGATAGGCAACTCTACTTCCTGCCCACACGTGCGCATATAGTCTTTCGTTGCATGCCACAACGAGTGATCCTGCAGTGCTTCCACCGCAGGCTTATTAACCACGCCAAGCACGATATTCGGCGGAGCTGGGCATGATCTACGGCCGAGGAAAATAGGATAGACCGGCCGTTCCAGGCTCTCGGCAAAGCCTTCTAAGAGAGCTTGATCTTCGCTTTCGATAGCAGCAACAAAGGCAGCATCGGTTAAGAAGTATCGAGTAATCAGCTTGGCTTGGCTCTTCGGGTTATTCTGCCAATTTTGGGCCGTCTGATAATCGCGAAGCAGACTACCAGATTGATCCACGCGCACCGCGAATCTCAGTCCTGCCAGATCTTCTACTCCATCGGTGCGGCGCCTGCCTTCAGCTGCAGCAAGCATCCCCAGCACACCCGACTTCGAAGGAAGGGTAGATGTGGCTCGCGTGGCGTAGCGAGACTCGGTCCCCCATGACTGCATCGGACCTTTAAGGAGCAATAACAACGAATATGTCATTGTCGGCTTCCTTCCTACTTCTCCAGGGCGGCAGCCAATCGATCCGCGAGCTCAGGAAGCGTTACTTCTTCCGCAAGATCCGCAAAGGCCTTACGAGCTTCAGTAACACCTACAACGAACGAGGCCTGTGGCTTGAGACCATAGTTTTCCTCAAACTCCGCCTCTTCCTTAGCCAAGGTTTCTGCACCGGCTACGCGAAGGCTCTTTCCACCCGTCGCCTCTACCGGCTCTTCAAAGGCGGTGACAAGGTTTACTGGACGGGTATCGCGTACCGCAATATAAACCAGTTCTGGCAGGGTCTGGTTGGCAAAAGTATTGATCTTTCCGGTAGGCATGGACTTGATGAACGCATCCACAAAATCAACAGCAGCTTGCTTTGCATTTTCCTCAGAATCCAGGTTCTTGCTCAAACCGCTCAAGTTTACTGTGGCATAGCGGTAGAGCGTCGAAGACATCATCTGCACGGTGCCGATCATTCCGGCACCTGTCTCCTGCCCTTCTTCTGCCAAATCGTCTACTGCGGTGAAGTAATCAAACTCGGGTGCACTGGCATGAATGCCAAGGGCGTGTGCTACCTGCACGGAGGCATCAATATTGAAAGCAGCATCATCCGCAACCATACGGCCAAAGAGCGCCATATCCACCGAGTGCTCGGTATCGAGGATTTTTTGCGCATCCTTCTTACTGATTTTCTCGCCGTCTGCCTCGACGATGGCTGCTGCCGCGCGGTCGATCTGGTGGGGGCTCAAGAAAAGCAGGTACTTAGTCTGTGGGTACTGTGCTGCCTTTAGCTCTTCCTGCGTAGTCTCTTCCGACTCCTTGAGAGCCTTAAGCTTCTTGGAATCTACTTCCGTCGTTATGCCGGCGGACTTGAAAAGGCCGGCCACTGCAGCCTGGGCGCGCTCAGCATCCCACCCCTCGTGGTCTTCTACCTTAAGGGCAATTTTTTCCGGGATGCGCTTCGAACGATCTCCCACGGATTCCGCATCAACGTGGGTCTCGAAGTACTTACGGATTGCGCGCTTCCACGACTGGGAAGAGACACGCTGGCGTGGTACCCCGCCATAGACGGCGGACTTTGGTGCACCGGTATCGTCACGGTTGATTAGCGATGGCGGAAGGGTGTGCAGAGCGTGGATATCAATGATAAGAGACATGGTTTTTAAGTTCCTTTCAAAGAGGGAGGGATTAGGATTCTGACTCGTTGTGGGAGGAGACGTAAACGCCAGTGGCGAAATCGCGACCCCACCGCAGGAGGACGCCTTGGCGGCGAGCCTGTTCTTTCTGGGTTACTGTCTGGTCGCCTAAGACGCGAAGGTCATTGGCAAATTGTCCATAGTCAAACCCCAGCTTGGCGCGTCGCAGCAGCATGACCAGAGAGCGAATGTGAATTATCCGGGAGGCCTCATCTTGTGCCACCATCATCGCGTCGAAACGGGGCTTGGTGGACTGGGATTGGCTTTGGGCATACAAACGCCCGCACGCTTTAGCAAAACTTTGCCCAGCGATGTGGGCATCAGTGGTTGCGCTTTGCATATGCACGCCAAACATCGTGAGGGCATGAAATGCTGCTAATTCTGCGGCGGATGGATCTCCTCCCTCTTCCAACTCCCACGCGCGCAAGGGTGGTTCCAGTAGAAACAGAACTTCCTCCAAGGCAAGGGGGTGGTGCTCCAGTTTTACTGCTGAGTACTTACGCAATGTCGCTAGCACAGCTCGGGCGTGCGCCTGTTTAGCGTGGTTCGGCGAATGAAGAAGATCTCGTTGTAGCGTATCTGCAGTCCGAGTCACCGAGTCACGAAGCCTAGGGCCGCCGCTACGTTGCGAGCCTGTATTAGAGGTGTCTTGATTCTCATGCATGGGCCTTGCCCTCCTTCAGAGATGAATCGTTATTCCGGCTATCAGCCGGTGGTGCGGTAAGAGGCAAGTCTTTATCGAGGCGGCGAAGAAGTTGCCGATACAAAGAGCCCGCAGAAATGATTCGGCCCTTTCCTTCTTCTCCGGTATCAATTTCCCTACCAATGACCGCCTTTTGACCAGCTCCACGGAGCGATTCTCGAGCGTGCGCCAAAGCTACGCCCCTGGCACGCTTTTGCCATACTTTTTGAGATTCATCGGTAGTATCCACCGCAACGGTAGACATCCACTCGATAAACTGCGGTTCTAGCTGAGCATAGAAGCGATCTTTGACTGCTACTCCAAACTCATAGTCATCGCCCGCGGCTACCCGCAATTGGCCAGCGAACCAGCCCATGCTGATCGCTGCCTCATAGGTCTGCTTAGCGGAGGTGCGTACAGCATTTCTCACCTTGCGGCCTGCTTCATCGTCACGAAGCACCACAACAGGCAGACCGATAGTGGAGCTAAACGTGCTGGCCACTGAAGACTCTTGTGGCCCGTACTCCATGGAGACTAGAGCGACATCGAAGACATGCTTTTCCAAGTATCTATCGGCATCTAGAGCCGCGAGGTTACTCAGGTTTTCGGGGCGTAGCGGAGCCTTATCCTTCTTTTGATCAAAGCCGGGGTCATCCTCAAGCGCAATTAGGGAATCAAGACCACGCCACATGGTTTGCGTCGAGTCGTAGGGGCGAGCGTAGTACGCTGTCACGCCCTTCTTTGACTGATTCGGACTATAACGATACGGCGTCATTGGATCGGCCAGCACGTTCTTTCCTGCATCCGGAATGCGGTCCCCGTTGGAAACTACTACTCGAGTAGCCTTTCCGTCCTCGACCACGAGACGCACTCGCCGCGCTTGCCAGGTTGCCAAGTCAGCAGCACCGCGGGGAATTGCACCGAGCTTATCGTCGGATCCAGGGCGCTGCGCTGCCGTATCGGGTTCACGCTCCCACACCGGCTTATCGCTTTCGATGGGGTTTGAATCCTGCTTGGTGGTGACAACATACTGGGAAGTGTTAAGCAGCAACGTCTCTAATAATCCACCCGTCCCAAGAACGAGTGTTCCGCCCGTTCGGCCGGTCCATCCGGTACCGATGGGATAGCCCTTACCACCTTTGACGCGTGGATCGCCCTCTGCGCCGGTCTTGATACCGGAATAGTCATAGGCTTGCAGGTGGATAAGCCACCGAGCAGCCTCAGCTAAAGACAAGCTTTGGCGGCCATCCCCGGTGCGCATGGTGAAGAAATCTTCCGCGGCCTCGGGAACGATATAGGAGATGGGGCGAGTGTCCCCCTTCTTCGAATGCAGGGTAGCTACCTGCATAAAGGGTTGAGTTTCAGAGAGAAGATCAAAGCGATCAGCAAAGGCGTCGAGATAATCCAGAACAACCTCATCGCGTTGCTCACTGAGCAGGGTTTCTCGCTGATCAGCGAACCATTCTCCCCAATCAAAATGGACCCGCCGAGAATTGTGCGAATAGGCACGAGCAATATCCAGAGCATGGGCCCGCCAGAAGATCGCAAGCAGTACCCGGATTACCGCATAGTCCTGGGTGGGTGAATCGCCTAAGACTTTTTGAGCGTCGCCGCGGCCGGAAAATATGTCCCGGATACTTAATGCGACCGGGGTGTCTGCACTGTCAATGCACAAAATCCACGGCTCATCGAGCAAGTTAAACGTTGGTTTTTCAGTCATTATTTTTCGCCTCCTTTCTGTAGAGATGGAATAGTGGTGCGTAGTGAATACTCCTGGGGCGGAGGTGCCCTCAGAGTAGCTTTGGCCTTGGACATGCTAACCCCTACCGTCGCTCATTATTTCGATTCCAAGCTCTGAGGAATAGCGAATTTCAAAGCGCCCAACCGTAGCTTCATTGCTTTCATTCAGAAACAGAGCTAGTTGCCCTCGCAGCAGATAGTTGTCTGCCCATTCACCTGGTGTAGATTCCTCAAGCTGGCTTACTACCACGTCGAAGTCTGTTCCATAGCGGGTCATCCGCCCAGGCAAGCGCACTGTGCTCGATGCCAAATGAAAGGCCAGTTTGTATGAAATTTCGCCGCCATCAAGAACCTCACTGTTCCAACCCCAAGGCCAATATCCATAATCGGTAGCGATAATGGGGATGACCTCCACGCTCGGCTCAATATCACGTACTTGTGCCGCTCCCCCTTCCCCGGCACTGCGCTCAGAATCATCGACCAATCGCTCAAAGAGCGCTTTAAATTGCAGACCATGCCGAGGATCAGGCAATCTGTAATCTGTGGACTTCAAGTGAGCCGTAGCTTCCCCATGTCGCCTCTCATCTTCTGCTTCGGTCCACGCTTCCAGCCACGGTGCTGGGGGTTTAAAATCTGGGTTATAAGCCTCTGCGACGAGCTTGGCAGTATCATCTGGTCGTCGAAACTCCTCAGGCAACGCAGCCAAAGTGGACATCAAGATCGCTCGACCGTAGATTGCTTCCGCACCAGATTCGAACTCCGGAACTGGGTCTTTTTGCAGCACACCGCGAATGAAAATCTTCGGCTCCTGGAGGCCCCGAGGTCTATCAGTTTCGGGGCGCGCATGACGGTGCAACCTACCGATGCGTTGGATGAGCAAGTCTATCGGCGCGATATCCGTAATGAGAACATCGGCATCAATATCGAGACTCTGCTCGGCCACCTGGGTGGCTACCACAATTTTGCGCCACGGACGACCAGCTCCACGGTGAGAATCAGGGCCAAGCTCTTGTCTTAGAGAGTCTTCCTTTTCCACTCTTTCCCAGGCAACAAAGCCCGCGTGGTGCAACTCGACACACTCGCCATAAATATCCGCCAGGCGCGAATATGCAGCTTGAGCGCGGTCAATAGTATTGCAAATAACAAGGACACAGCCGCCCTCATCAAGTAGCTGGTCGAGCAATGCAGAAAGCGGACGCTCTTCCTCATTGAGTATCTGAATATCTCCCACCAGGTTGGTAGGCGATGGTTCCACGGAGGTAACATGGACCTCATCTGCCGTGGCTACGGTAATGAGCGGATAGCCCTGCTCACCTTCCGGCATTTCTCCCCATGAATAAGCCTCCACCAGCTCCCTGCGCTTGTGCGGCGGTAGGGTTGCGGACATCAGGATGACGCTGGCCCCATAATGCCCCAACCAGGCAATGGTGCTGCGCAGGTAGTCAGAGGTAAAGACATCGAACGAATGAATTTCATCGAATATGACCACTTTGCCCGCTAGCCCCACGTGACGCAGCATGGAATACCTCTGCTGCAACGCCATCATCAGCACCTGGTCCACAGTTCCCACGACGAAATTCGAGAGAATGCCCAATCGGCTCCCAGACATCCATTGCGAGGCCACTACCTCACCACCGGATTCTTCGAGGTCATTAATACCGTTGAATTTCAACTCCGCAAACGGCTTGGACAAAGCATTCTTCGAGTGCGCGAGGTACATGGACCGCACCGAGTTCCCTGCCACATTTCCAGCCCACTCGATTGTCCGTTCTAGCAAGCCATTAGCGGTAGCCATCGTCGGGGCCGCAAAGAATACTCCTTGCGCGCCGTTGCGGGCTGCCATATTCTCCGCGGCAGCGAGCGCCGCCTCAGTCTTGCCCACACCTGTCTCCGCTTCGAGGACCACCAAAGCAGGCTCATCCAAGTCTTGAACTGCTTCCACCATCGCCCGCTGAACCCGACGCGCCTGAAATTCCGCAGGCCAATTGAACGACTTACGGAAAAACTCATCAATATCCGCCCTCCGAGCACCTCTAGGGGCCCACGGCGAAGTGAGGTCTATGAATTCGGCTCCAGCAGCAGTTCGCTCCAATTGGCTACCCTGTACGCGGAGAGTAAAAGCTTTTTCATTAGAGGCAATCCAATCAGCCATCACCACCAGACCAGTCAGCGTTTGCGCCGCAGGTCCAGACATTTTAGGCATGGATGCCACCAGTTTGCCGACGCCCCCTTCCGCCCCACATAACTCCTCCATTGCCTCCACCAGCTCTCGGTGAACGGCTTTCCACTCAGCCGGGTAGCCTTCCATGAGATTGCGAACTGAAGAATTAGGACCAGTCACAATGCCATGATGTGCATTCACCACTCCGGCTACCGCATTAGCTTTTGGCCGTCGAACCCCCTGCCCTTCTAGCCACAAGGACAGAATCTCTCCGGAGGCTATGCTGTGGGGGAGCTTGCTAAAGTTGGCCTCGTCAACGCTAAGTTCCGTAGCCAACCCAGCATCACTGACCGCATTAACAAGGTGCTCCAACGCTCTTCGACCCAAAAGTAGCCGCTGGAAACTTTTTAATACTTTTCCCACATCATGCGTGCCAGCCAGCCACAAGTACAGCGCTTCCAGCTCACTTTCTTTGAGTTGCAATTCACTACCCAGGAAATCTTTAACCGGCTGCGAGACCCAGGAATTAAAGATCAATGATGCAGCGCACGCCGTATCCACCAAGTGTTGCGGAACATTTAGGAAATCGACGCCATCTCCCGATTTCGCCCACAAGCTGCACGCCTGCGGGCTCCTTTGCTGCGCCCAACCCTCGGCGCGCTTACAGAATTCAACCGTGGCTACCGGCAATTCCATTTCTATTCCTCCGCAAGACTCTCACACCACTGAAGCTTCGACCCCAGTGGACTTAACCTTCCACTACCCAAGACAGTAGCACGTATAGCACTGCAACGTTCATTATTTTTCTACAATAAAGCGAAACCGCAGTAGAGTACACTCTCTTGCAGGTATTAACACCACCTTCCCGTATCTAACGGGATGAGCCTGTTGCAGTGCTCAAAGCAGCACTTGAGCTGCATCCTTCCCCGCGTTAGCGGGGCTTTTAACTTTCACTCCCTATCAAAGTCCGCTTTTAGCGAAGCCCACCCCCTGGAACACGGAAAACCCAGGACAGCCTTCCGCTCACCGGCCAGTGCAAACGTTACCCCTGCTTTTACCTCCGGTTTCTCCGCGGGATAGAATCATGAGTGACATTAACCCCGATGTCTCTATTTCTGTGATGGGAGATACAAATGGTGACCCTTGAGTCCCTCTTGGCGCCCGGCGCGGTAGAGCTGCACGGCGCCGCCAAGGACTGGCGAGAAACTATCCGGCTTGCGGGATCGTTACTCGAAGATGCAGGCACGATCACCGCAGAATACACAGAAGCAATGGTGCGCTCTGTGGAAGAAACGGGACCTTATATCGTGGTGGCCCCAGGCTTTGCCTTTGCGCACGCGCGGCCTTCGGAGGCAGTGAAGGAAACCTCCCTGTCCTGGGTACGCCTAGATGAGCCAGTGGAATTCGGCCACGATTCCAATGATCCCGTAGACCTAGTCGTAGCTTTTGCCGCGCGCAATGACTCCGAGCATTTACAGGCCATGAAGCAGCTAGCAAAGTTGCTAGCTACAAAGCGAGATGAGCTCAATCGCGTGGACTCTGAAGAGGAGCTCCGTGCGGTTCTCAAAGCAGCGGCTTCGAGTAAGAAGCGCGCGTCTTCCGCAGCACCGACCGTACCGGCAGCCCGCCCTGCGAAACAAAAATCCGCGGATTCCATCGCCTCCAAAGGCAAGATCCTCACGGTATGCGGCAACGGCCTGGGCACATCTTTGTTCCTTAAAAATACCCTGGAGCAGGTGCTCGATGAATGGGGCTGGGGACCTTACCTCACGGTAGAGGCTACCGACACCATCTCCGCCAAGGGCCGCGCGAGCGAGGCGGATTTTCTGCTGACCTCGGGCGAGATTGCCGCAACGTTGGGTGATGTCGGGGTCCCCGTGTACGTCATCCAAGACTTCACCTCTATGTCTGAAATCGATGGGGCTCTGCGCGAGCTCTATGACATTTAAGGAGCATCCTCATGGATTTTCTTCTTGCTATAGCAAATTTCCTAGTTAATGAGATTCTCTCCGTGCCGGCATTCCTCATCGGCATCATCACCGCGGTCGGCCTGGCCGCTATGGGACGCGGGGCCGGTAAAACCATTGGCGGCGCCATCAAGGCCACACTTGGCTTCTTGCTCATCGGCGCCGGCGCAGGCCTAGTCACCGATTCTTTGGAACCGCTCGGTGCCATGATTACAGGCGCTACCGGCGCTCAAGGCGTGGTTCCGACCAATGAGGCCATCGTGGGCATTGCCCAGGATGAGTTCGGCAGCCAAGTCGCGTGGATCATGATCTTAGGCTTTGTGGTTTCCCTGCTCCTCGCCCGCTTTACGCCCATGAGCTATGTATTCCTCACCGGTCACCACGTCCTTTTTATGGCCACACTTCTCACGATGGTGCTCGCCCCTGCCGGATACTCGTCCTGGATCGTCATCGCGTTTGGTGCGGCTCTACTCGGCATCCTTATGGTCTCCCTTCCAGCCATTGCGCACCCCTTTACCCGCCGCATTACTGGAGATGATTCCGTAGCCATTGGGCACTTCGGCACTGCGGGGTATTTGGCTGCGGGCGGCGTCGGCAAGCTGGTTGGCGGCAAGGGCAAGAAGATGTCCCCGTCCACCGAGGACCTAAAGCTCCCGGAAGGCCTGCGATTCCTGCGCGATTCTATGGTGGCAACCGCGCTTTCCATGGCACTGATGTACGTGGTCCTTGCCGTGCTCTTCATTGCCCGCGCCGGCACTGAAGAAGCCTTTACGGCTTTCCCGGATGGTGCCACCGATGTGGGCAATTTCTTGATGCAGTCGGTTACCCAAGGCCTCCAGTTCGGCGTGGCCGTGGCCGTCATTCTTTTTGGCGTGCGCACCATCTTGGGTGAGCTTGTTCCTGCTTTCCAAGGCATCGCCGCCAAGGTTGTACCCGGCGCGATCCCCGCACTGGATGCGCCCATCGTCTTCCCTTATGCCCAAAATGCTGTGTTGATCGGCTTCATTTCTTCCTTCATCGGTGGGCTTATCGGCCTTGCCATCCTTTCGGCGTGGTTGAATCCCGCCTTTGGCATCGCATTGATTCTGCCGGGGTTGGTGCCGCACTTTTTTACTGGTGGCGCGGCCGGCGTCTATGGCAACGCCACCGGTGGACGCCGCGGCGCGGCACTTGGTGCCTTTGTCAATGGCCTCATCATTACCTTCCTGCCGGCGTTCCTCCTCGGTGTTCTCGGCTCCTTCGGCTCTGCAAATACCACCTTCGGCGATGCCGACTTCGGCTGGCTCGGCCTGCTTCTGGGTTGGTCCACCAATGCCGGCGGTGCACTCGGGCTTATCTTCATTGCCCTCATCGCGCTGGCCATTTTGGCTTTGGGTTGGGTGTGCCAGCGCAAGCTTGTCGACGCCCACTGGGACCCCACCCCCTACCGTCCTTCCCCCACCAGCAACGCCGATGCCGCCGCAACCAGCGGTGCAACCGGCGCGGCTATTTCCTCCGGCACAGCCAAGAAGTACCCGAAGGTTCTGCCACCCGAAGGTGCGCCAGTTCCACCCGCCCGCATAGACCACTAACCGCGCGCCACGCCCCGAAGGGCGCTACAGTATCCCTATGCAGCGCCCTTCCCTATTCCCTCTCGCGTCCGTCCTCCTCGCTACCGGTCTTGCGCTAGGCGCCTGCGGCTCCGGTTCAGACTCCAGCTCTGGTTCCGCCCCAGCAGAAGAGCCAGCCTTCTCTACCGCACAGGACAACAACTCCGCGGATAATGAAGCCGAAAAGAAGACCAGCGCCAAAGAGAAGACGGAGTCCCGCCGTACCGAGACTGTCACCGAAGTAGCAGAGCCCGAGCAGCCTGACCCACCGACTGGTGGAAACCACAACATCCATGTAGGCCAGATTGGCGGCTACTGCGGCACATCATCGTCTGGCGATTCCATCAACGCCGGCGATGCCACCTCCTGCGAATTCGCCGCCGCGGTATTTGACGCCGCCATGCAAGCGAACTACGCCTTGCGGTCAAAAAGCCCCACGGTCACCGCCGTGTATCACGCGGATATCACCGCCAGCAGTCCGGTGACCAAGCAGTCTTATAACTTGGGCTGCCACATGGGCAGCGATCAGAGAAACTTAACGTGCGAAAAGCCCGGCGATAATACGGTTCGCGCCTCATTCGAAACCGCAGATAGAAGCGTGTGGACTAAGCGCGTTGCCACCACGAACTAAGCCCTACGTCACAAAGTCATCCTCAGACGGCCACGGTAGCTCCACATCGATGGGAGTAGCGGCAAGGATATCGAGAGACTCTTTAAATTCCACGAGGTCGAGCCCCAACTTCTCATCGGCCTCGGCCATTGCTTCGGGGATGCACTCGGCGCGGGAGCGCAGGGCGTCGCCGTCGGCGGTGAGGCTAGCGAGGCTGCGGCGCTCGTCGGCGGGATCACGGCGCCGCTCCACAAGCCCCTGCTTTTCTAGGCGCTTAAGCAGCGGAGTGAGCGTGCCGCTATCCAGACCGAGGCGGGAATCAATAAATTTAAGTGGCACCGGTTCGTCGGCCTCCCACAGCACCAACATGACCAAGTACTGGGGGTAGGTCAGCCCCAGCTCATCGAGGAGTGGCCGATAGGAACGCACTACCGCCCTACTCGCACGGTAAATCGAGAAGCACAGCTGACTATCGAGAGAAAGGTAATCAGTGGGCGCGTCATTCATAGTCAAAAGTATAGACGCCAAGAAAACATTGCCCACAATTTAATGGTGTACAATCAAAAGTGGATATTGAAACCGGATTGTGAAATCGAAAGGAGCAATCATGGACGCCATGTACACCACCGAGGCGCTAGCCACCGGAGCAGGCCGCAACGGCCACGCCACTGTCAAGGACTCTGACCTCGACTTCACCCTCGCCATCCCTAAGGAAATGGGCGGCAGCGGCGGAGGCGCCAACCCGGAGCAGCTTTTTGCCGCCGGCTACGCCGCCTGCTTCCACTCCGCGCTGCAGGCCGTGGCCCGCAACCAAAAGGTCGAGTTGGGTGACTCTGCGGTGGGGGCACGAGTGGGCATCGGAAAGCAGGGCGAAGGCTTCCAGCTTGCAGTGGACCTGGAGGTTTCCATCCCAGCTCAAGACAAGGCCACAGCCCAGCAGCTTGCCGACGCCGCCCACCAGGTCTGCCCCTACTCCAATGCCACCCGGGGCAATATTGAGGTCACCGTGACCGTCGTTGAAGATTAGCGTTCTTGCGTACAATCGGCGGACGTACAAAGACCCGATAGAGAAGGAGTCATCATGGACGCCGTTTACACCACCGAAGCACTCTCCACCGGAGCAGGCCGCGACGGCCGCTCTGTAGTCAAGGATTCCGATCTGGACTTCACCATGACCGCCCCGAAGGAGATGGGCGGCAGCGGTGAGGGCGCTAACCCGGAGCAGCTTTTCGCTGCCGGTTACGCCGCTTGCTACCACTCCGCGCTGAAGGCAGTGGCCAAGGACAAGGGTGTTGACGTGGAGAATTCCTCCGTCGGCGCCCGCGTTAACCTGGGCAAGAACGACGAGGGCTTCTACCTCGGCGTTGACCTCGAGGTCACCATCCCAGGCGTTGAGGATGACAAGGCACAAGAGCTTGCCGACGCCGCCCACCAGATGTGCCCTTACTCCAAGGCCACCCGCGGCAACATTGAAGTCAACGTTGGTGTTGCACAGGACTAATTTCTAGTCCTCTCCCCCAGCCCACGCCGCGTCATCAGGCGCGCAGCGTGGGTATTTTTATGCTTTGCGCAACCTCTTTTGTCGGCGCCCAGAAGACCACTCGGCACGGCAACAAGACCAAAACCCTATTTTTTAAAATCGGCGATTTTTAACAATTAGGGTTCCTCTCGGCCTTCCGTTAACCGCACTGATTGATCGATTTGGACCTCGCTAAAATAGTCCCAGACGAGCTCGAGCTGTGAACTATAGATTTCTCCGTGAAGCTGAGAGCAGCGATCCCAATACAGAGGTCGCCCACATCTCTGCTCCATATTTGGCGTCGGTGAAAAATCCAATTCCCCGTATTTCATGGGAGCCGTTCACATCGCCGACGATTCGGACGGGCTAAATGACCTGTCACAGGCACGGCGAATACTGCCACATGTCGCGCACGGATCCTCTTTATACCTCTACTCGGATACCCAAAAATCGAATAAATGAGCCAGACACCACTGCACATGTCCGCCACAGCTGCCAAAATTGAGTCATGTCTGTTGAAGCTAGGGCCCTCTCACTGCGACGGTTAATGCACAATTCTGCGGCGGTACGACTGCTTGCGGCTGATAACGCGCCGGTAATTCTGGCGCTGATTGCAGAGTACTTCCCCCGCGGTACCCGAGCACGGCCAGCGGCGGAGGTATACGAGTTGATGGTCACTGATTTTGAGGTTATTGCCAACGATTTTGCCATGCCCCGTACGCCCCAGAGTTACTGCACTGACTGGATAAAAGCAGGATGGTTGGTGAGGAAGTCAGGTAAAAGTTCACACGGCGAGACGTTGGAGCCAAGCGAAGACGCGCTATCTGCTCTAGAAGCCATCGAGCGGTGGGAGTCACCGGTATCTGCCGTCACAGCATCATGGGTGGAATCCATTAGCTCGGCCCTGCAGCGGTTAGCAAGGGACACGAATAAGGATATCGCCAGTCGCGTTGCCAGTCTTGAGGCAGAGCGGAACCGCATTGACCAGGAAATTGAAAAGGCACGTTTAGGACAGTTCGAATCCTTAACCTCAGCAGAGACAGAAGAACGTGTACAAGACGTGCTTAATATGGCAACGGCGGTACCGAGCGATTTCGCCCGAGTGCGCCACGAACTTGAGGCCCTCAATCACCAACTACGCCGGCAGTTATTAGACCCAGAGGGATACCGCGGCGATGTGCTCGAAGAGATCTTCACCGGCGTGGACCATATTGCTGAATCTGAGGCTGGACGCAGTTTCCGCGGATTCTATTCCCTCCTTATGGATAGGGAACGCAGTGCATGGTTGGACCAGTGGATAAAAGAAGTTCTAGAAAGCGATACCGGGCAGGAGCTGGCGCCAGAAATGCGGCAACACCTGCGAAATCTTTTCCGCGATATGGAAGACACGAGTTTCGATGTCAACCAGACGATGACTGGCTTGGCGCGTAGCTTGCGCAACTACGTTTCCTCAGAGCAATTCGCAGAAGATAGACGCATGATTGAGCTCCTAAGAGAGGCACGCGGTATGGCCATTGATGCCGCACAAAACTCTGAGCTTAAGGCCTTTCATCGAATGGAGACGCCGCTGCAGCGCATCGGTATGTCTATCCACTCTGTTTCACGCATTCGCTTAGCCAACCCAGGCCGGGAGGTAGTGGAGGAATCACCTGAGGCGTTCCAGCCAGGCGAGGAAAACGCAGAAGCATTACTCGAGCTAGTTCGCGAATCAGAGATTGACTTTGAAGAGTTGGACAAGATGATTCGAAGGGCCGTCGATAAGGCAGGACCGTGCACCATTGGCCAAGTATTGCAGGCCTACCCTGCCACGCAAGGCCTAGCTAGTGTAGTGGGTTTGGTGCACATTGCGGATCAGCACCCCCTTCCTGACTTAAGAAATTCCACAGAGAAGGTCTTTTGGAACGAAGAAGACGGCACAACACGCGCCGCCTTCATTCCCACTATGTATTTCGACCGCACCACCGTTGAGGAGCTATTGTGACCGCTGCGCTTAATCACCGCGTCGATTCCGAGCATGAACCGCCGCTATGGAATAGCGATAAAGGAACGCTGACGTATAACTCACGCCGCGCGTTGGTACAGCTGCTAAAAGGACCACTTATTCGAGCGCAGAAGGAACCTGTCCTGTGGTCCGCGATCATTTCAGACGAAGAAAACCTGCGGGCTAGACTGCACGAGTTATTTCTCGAGCTCGTTATCGATGAAGCAGAAGGATTCGCCTTCACCCGAATGGTGGAAGAAGAAACGTTAGCTATTCCGCAGGTGCTGCGCACGGATAAGCTCAAGCACATCGACACCGCCATTTTGCTAAACCTGCGCCAAGAACTGGGGTTGGCGCTACCCGGCGAACGTGTAATCGTGGACGTGGAGGATCTGCGAGAGGGAATCGGGTACGTACGCGCAGTTGATAACCGCGACGAAGCCGGATTCAATAATCGCTTCAATGCAGCAATCAAACGCATCCGCAATGAATATTCACTGTTAAGCGCTACTGAGACTGAAGGCCGGTTTGAGGTTTCGCCCGTATTGCGGCAGCTTTTCGATGCCGCCACGGTTACCGCCATCCGAGACGAGTACGCCCGCCTAGCGGAGACAAGGCATGACCAAGAGGATGCTTCCAATGACTAATATTTACCCAGGCCAATACCGGATAAGCCGCATTCAACTAATTAACTGGGGCACATTTCACGGATACTTTTCCATCCCCGTAGCTAGAAAGGGTTTCCTGATCACCGGCGGATCGGGTTCCGGCAAATCTACCTTATTGGATGCAATGTCAGCGGTGTTAGTACCGCAGAAAGATCTGAAATTTAACGCGGCGTCGCAACAAGACCTTGGGCGGCATGATGGTCGCAATCTCGTATCCTATGTGCGTGGTGCATGGCGGCAACAGGAAAATGCACAGACGGGCGAGATTGCTCCGGAATACCTGCGAACGGGCGCAACGAATTCAATTGTGGCGCTGACCTACGATAACGGAGCTGGAAAGCAACATACCCTCATCGCCATTTTCCGTCTCAATGGCGGTGAAAATTCCGTGAGCCAGGTTAAGAAGCTGTACGGAGTGGTGCAGGGAGACGAGGACATCGATAAGCTGAGTACCCTGCTCACGCGGAGCCTAGATACCCGCAAGATTAAAGCTTTGTATAAAGGACCAGGGGCTTCTTTCACACAGACGTATAGTACGTTCGCAGATCGCTTTCGTAAGCGCCTTGGGATCAAAAGCGAACTAGGCCAGGTGCTCCTGCACCGCACTCAATCCGCTAAGTCCCTGTCCAGCCTGGATCAGCTCTTCCGAGGCTACATGCTGGACAAGCCTTCTACTTTCGAGCGAGCCGATGAAGCTGTGGAGCAATTCGAGGACCTCCGCCAAGCTTACCTACGGGTGGAGGATGTCAAAGCACAGATTGACACACTCGCTCCCCTTCCCCGTCTACATGCGCAGCGAGATGTTGCAGAATCTGCCAAGTACAAGGCCGAGGCCATGAGTGAAGCGCTACCAGCGGTCCGAGCTCACATGGTGGCAGAGGAATTGGATTATCAAATCAGAGCGCTAAACGCGCAATTGACTGAGGCGCAATCAGATACAGAGTCTCTCGAGGAAGAGGTCAAACACCTCGACGAGGCGGAACGGTTAGCAGCAGTGGCTGTGTCTCAACTTGGTGCCGGTGAGCTCGATGCCCTGAGCGCAAAAATGGAGACTGCTGAAAAAGAAATCGAGCACCGATCCAAAGAATTCCGGCGCTTGGCCGCTGCCGCCGGCCGATGGACCGACAATTATGAGTTCAATCCGCACGGCTTTGCGGAACTTCAGGCTAATGCGAAGCTGCGCATCGCGGACTTCGAGGCTGACTCTGCCAAGCTCATCAATCAGCAGCAAGAGGCTGGAGTAGCTGCTCGCGACGCCGCGACAACGTTTGCCACTCTGAAAAGCGAACTCGCTTCTTTCGGTTCGCGAAACACCAACATAGATAGGGCATTGGTAGAGCTACGGTCCCAGCTCGCTCACGATACGGGGTACGCCGAGTCAGAACTTCCCTTTGCTGGTGAGCTCATGGATATTAGTCCGCAGCAGACGGAATGGGAGCCGGTCCTCCAAAAGCTTCTTCACGGGTTTGCTGCTACCCTGCTGGTTCCGGAAAGCGCGCGGAAAGCGATTAATCAGTGGGTCAATTCTCGGAACGTGGGGACCCGGCTCGAATACCGCACCATCCCTGAGTTTGCACCGGCACCAGCAACTGCGCGTAGCCCACAACAACTCATTCACAAGCTGGAATTCCAAGACCACCCTATGGCGCCGTGGGTCCGCCATCATATTTCACGCCGATTCAATTATGAATGCGTCAGTTCAGTCGCGGCTCTGGAACAGGTAACTAAGACCCCAGCTGTTACTCGCGATGGCTTGGAAAGCCGCCCTCAGGATAAAGACGGGTCTACCCGCTTTATTAAAGACGACCGCAGGCGTTTTTCCGGCACCCGCTGGTACCGAGTGGGCTCTACCAATGACGCCAAGATTGAGCTGCTGCGCACGCAACTCGATAAAGCGAAAGCCCATGCCAGTGCCACCGCCAAGCTGGTTCAAGACTTGAACCGAAAAATGGATATCCTGCGCACTCAACGCGATAAAGCGAAACTGGTGTTAGAGACTAAGTTTCAGGATATTGATACCGCATCTGCAGAAACTCGCAAACGAGATCTGCAACGGCAATATGATTCTCTCGCCTCGTCACCCGAGGCGAAAGCCCTACATGCCGCGCACAATCGAGCAAAGGAAAGTCTAGCTGCAGCCCGTGCCCGCCTTAAGCAATCCCAAAAGCACCTTGGAAGCATAGAGGGCGAGCTACAACGCTCCACACAGCGTCGCCGGAACATCGGCACCGTACCTCCCATCGCTGACGAAACCATAGCTAAGGAGGTCAAAGAAGCCCTCCACAACGGAAGGCGCAAGCTTTCCATCGATGACATCGATGCCCGGCGCGATGCAGTACAAAACAGCCTGCACGATACATCCCGCGCGGCTGCACGAAACATCGAGGAGATAAATGCCAAGATTGTCTCCGTTCTCCACAAATACTTGTCTCAGTGGCCAGCGGAATCTGCGGATTTACAGCCACAGGCAAACTTTGCCGGTGAGGGCATTGAAAAGTTGAAGTTCCTTCGGGCAGATCGCCTTGCCGATTTCCGCGCTCAGTTCCTAGAACTACTCAACGGAACAACGGTGCAAAATCTGTCTCATCTTGCTTCTTCGTTGCGCCACGCCCGTAGCGATATCGAACTACGTATGGAATTTATCAATAAGTCGCTGGAGCGCTCGCCTTTTAATGGTGACCGCATCTTGCGAATTGATGTGAAAGACGCTCGCGGCCAGGTAGTACAGGATTTCCAGCGAGATCTAGATTCCGCGACTTCGCATAGCCAGGCCGAGATCAGCGCAGATGAGCCGGAAGCGGCGTTACGGCGCTACCATGCTTTGGACAAAATTCTCAGCCGCTTGAGTTCAACCCAACCGGAAGATATTCGTTGGCGCAACCTGGTTCTTGATACCCGAAAACACGTAAGCTTTATCGGCCGCGAATGCTACCCCGACGGAACAACCGCCAATACTTATCAGGATTCTGCTTCCCTCTCTGGTGGGCAGGCACAAAAGTTAGTTTTCTTCTGCCTGGCTGCAGCCCTACGTTTCCGGTTAGCGGAACCCGATCAGGATGTTCCCACCTATGGTTCCATCATTTTGGACGAAGCTTTTGACCGTGCAGATCCGGCCTTTACCCGCACGGCAATGTCGGTGTTTGAATCGTTTGGTTTCCACATGATTTTGGCAACGCCATTCAAGTTGATTCAAACATTATCGCCCTACGTCGACGGCACCATCGTGGTCAACTACGACGAGCCCATCATTCATGGCCGTCCACAGGCACGCACAGGCTATTCACTTATCGACGCCGCCTCATATCCCCAGGAGGACCCCAATGCGGATTCCTAAAGACCTACAAGCACATGCGGCAAAGCACCTGCGCAACCACTTTACAGAGGCGCTATCTTCACCGGATTCCCTCCGCTTGGACTGGCCGCTACATCCACCGACGGCAGCCACCGCCAAACGCGATTTACCAATGACCCAAGAATTCATCCGCGCCTGGCAGCGCTGGCCGCACCAGGAAGAGGTTATCTACGAGTCCCGCAATTGGTCGCGTACTGGGCTGGGCACCAATTCCGTTCCAGTACGCGTGGTAATTAATGGTGCAGAACGCATCGCTTCCGCAGCAGGCATGGCCACAACATACTCGCATGCGATTCAAAGAGCCCAAAAGATCGCCTCGATCTTCCCCGAGCGCCCTGACTTCGCCTACACCGTTCACCGCGCTTACAAGCAGTGGAAGGACTTAAACGCCTACGACCTGCATTGCTTGGAGCCGTGTTTGAACTGGTTGCTCACCCATCCCGATTCCGGCGAGTGGGAACGCGCCGTCCCCGTAGAGGGCGTAGACGGCAAGTGGATCGGATCTCACCGGCGCTTGCTGCTAACCCTGCTTTCTCCTTTCGGCATCACGGAACTAGGACTGCGCCGCAGCGACGCCCGTATTCGCTTCCGCTATCTCAACCACGCCCCGGCAATATCCGACCTCGAGATTCCGCTCTCCCAAGCCGCATCTCTTTTCCCCACCAGGCCACCGCGAGTGCTCATCGTGGAAAATAAACAAACCTTTCTGGCTTTGCCCTCGCTTTCTGACGCCGCCCCACCCACCATTGCCGTTTTGGGCTCCGGCACCGCAGCGCATCAACTCCACGCCCTCGACTGGCTCCATCAATCCGAAATCACCTACTGGGGTGATCTCGACGCTGCGGGCTTCAGCATCCTCAACGCCGTGCGCGCCCACTTCCCCCACACCACATCTCTACTCATGGATACTGCTACCGCAACTGCGTTTAAGCACCTCGCTGTCCCTGACCCAGGCGACGGTTCAGCCACGCTCACTCACCTCACCACCAAAGAGCAGGAAGCCTACCGTCTACTCTTCACCAAGGGCAGGCTACGCATTGAGCAAGAGCGAATCCCTTTCACACACGCGAGCGATGCTGTCCACCACACACTAGATTGACCTAACGTCCAAAGTCACGCTCGGAAACCGAATGGTCGGGCCGCCACGTAATTGAGCTCGGAACCGGTACACAAATTAGCTCTCAACATTGTCTGGCCCAAATCAATATGCTTAGGTAACATTCGAACATATAATTCAATCGTTCATTTGGAGACGCCTTTGCCAGACCGGATTCACCCTTCCCTATTACGTATTTTCCAACGCTCGAAACCTGATGACACCATTACCTTCGTCGACGAAAGCTACGTTGCACCGGAGGAGGACTTTTCAGAATCTTTCTATATCTTGGTCGGCACGGCCATCAAATTCGAACACCTTGGTAGCACTCGGAGCCTCCTCAGGGAGACTGCACAATCGAGCTATTGGCATACAACTGAATCGATGCGTAATTGTGATGGCCGCAAGAAAGTCGAAGAAATGCTCAAGCTATGCGATAACTTTGAGGATCTGCAATATATAGCCTGCCTTCGGCCACTGCGACGAAATGAGAATATTGAGCACGCTCGCCAAGATTGTCTCAAACAGCTTATTACTACACTCACCAAGAACGAGCCGTCTCTGAAAGGCATAATTTTCGAAGCACGCCGCTCTCAGTCAGATAACGATAAAGACAGAAATACCCTCAAGCGCATGCGCAAGAAAAAGTTACTGCACCCAGGAATCAATTTGGCATGGGTTAGCCCTGCCGATGAAACTTGCCTTTGGATACCGGACCTCGTCGCTTTTACATACAGGCGCACTTTTACCCACGGAGGACAAAGCACATTTCTATACCAAAAATACTTGGAAGAGCATTGCAAAATTCTAAAGGTAACTCCGAAGCAACGATCTCCGAAGCCGAGCCGAAGCTTGAGATAAAATGACCCTCACCTGCCGGTAGCCTCGGTGAGGGTCGAGCGGCTGTACATGATGTAGGACCGCTCCTACTAAGGATTATGCCCTACCAACCTCTTTAGAGTCAATAGCAGCTCTATAGGCACATCATGACGCAGTTACATGCGCGCTGACGGAGTTAGTCAATAAACCCCCGTTGGCCCAGGTGGTCGAGATAAGGCTTCCAGCCCTCAAAGACATCTCTTAAAGCATGAATCGGGTCGACAGCGATACCGCTGCAGTGTCTAAACTCTTGAAGGCTAAATGCCGCTGCACCGACCGCAATTGCAGCCCGAATAGCAATTTCAAAGGTTTCAACTGCATTCTGACGCCCATCGCTGTCTTGAGCTGATGCAAGCTCAACTTGTCTCACCACATTATGATGCACGGATCGATTGAACCGGCTGTACATTTCTCCGCCCTGAAAGCCGTCGAAATATTCTGCTACCAAATCTGTGTAGTTCAAGAGCTTGTGCGATTTCCCATACCCCTGAGAAGCGAATGCCTGCTTCATCTTTATGTGATCTGCTGTCGCTTCGCTGTAGGGTGACTCATTATTCCTCCCACCCGAGTTTTCGTAGCCGTTAACAACAACATTGACTGCACGTACAGTCCTGATCCATGGATCTGCGTCCTCATTCAAATACATCACCAATGCTGAGTTCTCCAAAGCCGACCTTGCAAGAATTGATGGCGTAAGCGGGTAGCGAATATCAGATTTCAGGAGCAGACCAAGAGAATGTAAGATTCCACCTGCGGTTTGCAGCGAAGCCGCAGACAGGTCATCAGCTAGACGGGATATTTCCCATTTCTGGGCGCCACGAATCCTCGACTCAAATTCAATATCGAGAGAATCTGCCTCTTCTGTTGGAAGGAGCCTAGGAGAGCAAGCAATCTCGTTAACGGTATGGGCGACGGCCTCACAATGGGCTCCAAGGCCCTTCAATGGAAAATATTGCTCGTACTCGGCGAATGAATTTTTCCGTGGCTTACCTCGCCTAAATACGTGCTCGAACACTCTTCTCATGTATCTGTTTTAGCAATTGGTGGAGCACGCTGGCGAAAGAGAAATAGTCAAGGACTTAGCCCACCTACAGGCCTATCCGTAGCCCGAGGAAACTCCTCTGCTGAACCCTTATTGTTAAAATCGCGGGCTTTTAACAATAAGGCTGCCGCCAAAGACCCCTAATTTATAAAATCGGCGATTTTTAACAATTAGGGTTTCTTGCGGGAGCCCCAGCGACGCCGATTCCTGCGGGCAATCTCCGCGCTGAGAACCGTGGCGAAGCCGGTCCACGCGGCATAGGGTGCCAGAACCGCGCCGCGTTCTGGCGCGGATTTCCAGGCGCGGCGCACGAGGTCGGCGGAGCTGCCGGCCAAAGCACCGGCCCAAGCGGCTGCGAGCCCGCGGCGGCGCGAGCGGAAGAATACCCCACACCATCCGGCATTCAGCGCGAGGTTGAGACCTAGGGCGCCGGCGTGGGAGCGGGCGGCTGGGGCATCATCAGCCTCGAGGTGATCGGCGATGACCAAGGAATTCACCACGGCAATATCGGCATAGAGTGCGGTCCACACCAGTGGAAATACGGCGGCCGGTGGCTGCCACGAGGGCTTGGACAGCCTGCGGTAGCTAGGGCTATCCGTCTTGACTAGGGCGGAGCCGATGACACCGCAGGCGGCAACGGCGGCGCTTACTGCACCGAGGGTCTTCTGCCAGCGTCGGGTATCGGTGCCCTCATTGGCGGCCGCGACGGCCACAGCGAAGGTCTGGTTGCCGCCAGGCGGGGTACCGATATGAGATTCGAGGTCGCGCTCTTTGAGCACGGTATTGTGCAGTAGGCTGCCGATAAGCGGGGTCGCGAGGTTAGCCTTGATGGGGGTGACCAGGGAAATCCATTTGGCCGCAAGCTTCGGAGTGGTCACTGGGGCAGAGAAGACGAGGCGCGGGAAGAGGCCTACGGTTTTAGCGTATTCCTGCATCATGGCGGCGTACTCAAGGGTATCGGGCCCGCCGATGTCGAAGGTGCGATTGACCTCGGGCGGAAGCTCGGCCGCGCCGGCTAGGTAAAAGACCACGTCGCGCACGGAAATCGGGGTGATTTTATGGCGGATCCAGCCAGGGCCGATGGCGCCCGGCAGGCGCTCGGAGAGGTGGCGCAGCATCCGGAAGGAAATGGAGCCTTTGCCCAGGACCACGCCGGCTTGCAGGGCCGCGGTGGGAACGGTGGAGTCCAAAAAGATCTGGCCTACCTCGACGCGGGAGCCCAAGTGCTCAGAAAGTTCCTCGCCAGACGGGTGCAGGCCGCCGAGAAACACGATGCGGCCCACGCCCTCATCCTCGGCCGCGCGGGCAAAGCGCTTAGCCATGGAGCGCTCCTCGGCGCGGAAGTCACCGGTTTCGGACATGGAGTGGATGAGGTAAAAGGTGGCGTCGGCAAGCGCGAGTGCTTTATGCAAGTCCTCGCTGCTGGTGGCATCGCCTTCAAAGACCTCCACTTGGCCAGCTCCCGCGCTTTCACCTTCCGCCACTATCTTGTCGCCCCACGGCATACTCAGCGCCTTATCCCGGCTGCGCGAGAGGGTGCGCACCCGCCAGCCGCGTTTAAGCAACTCCGTGGTGAGGTTGCTTCCCACATAGCCGGTAGCCCCAGTCACCAGCGCTAAGCGCGGCGATTTTGCATCATTAGTCATCGATGCACTTTCCTTCCTGCCAACCGTGGCGCATAATCGTTAGTATTGCCGAGACTACGTGAAACCCCGCCGCCCCGCCGGCCTACTCCCCTTACTTGCGAAAGGCCCCGCATGCCGCAGCCCACTCCACACAGTGCCCGCAGGGGCATGCTGTGGCGCATCATTATTCCCGCACTCCTCGGTGCCGCTGGCCTTTTTATCTCCGCCCAAGCCCCCGCCGGCTCTGTGCAGTTTTACCTAGCCACATTTTTTACCGCCGCCATCTGGCTAGGCTCCTGGCTGTTGTGGGGCAACCGCCAATGCTTTTCCGGCCACGCACCGCGCGAGCTCACCCGCGGCGCCGCCATTGGCATAGCGCTGATTGCCCTTTTCATCCTCGGCGCGCTCATCGTGCGCCACATCCCAATGCTGGCCGGACCGGTGAGCGACCTGCTGGACAATATGCGCCACGGCAGCGTGCCCATTACCCTAGCCACGCTGGTAATCAACGGCGCGGGCGAAGAGCTATTCTTCCGCGACGTTGCCCGCCGCCACCTTGCCGACGCCCTCTCCCCCACCCCCGCTATCCTAGCCCAACTAGCCCTCTACATCGCCGTTACCGCCGCAATGGGCATCCCCCTGCTGCTCGTTGCCTCCGTCCTTATCGGCGGCATCGCCGCACTAGAAGCCCGCCGCGCAGACAGCCTCATCTCCGCCACCACGCTGCACCTAGTGTGGAGCACCGGAATGGCGTTTTTGTTACCGGTGGTTATCGGGTAGTCAGCAATCCACTGCCTAGTTTTAGACGGCGCTAATTAACTCCACATTCTCGTAATACGCAGAATGCGATTTCACCGCCTCACTCACGTCATGATTAACCGCGAAGCTAGCGTCCAAGCCCTCGAAGCCGATCGCCTTCCTGCCGCCCATCGCTGCAGGATATAGATATCCGAGAACCCTGTCATTCTGGGAGTGGTAGTTGTGAACTACACCAGATAGGGCTTCACCAGCAGAATCCCACGTCGTATCTTGGCCAATGGCCGCGCCCAGAGGATGCACGGCCTCAACGGGGCCTGACCCCCGGAAAGTGGACACGCCGGGGGTTAGGCCCGAGTTTGGCCCCAAACGCCTCATACCATCTTCGATTGCTTTGCTACGGGACTGTAGGAACTCCAGCGTGATGGCCAAAATTTTCAACCGGCTCCGACACACGAAAATAGCCAGACCTATTCTTCCCTTTCCCTCTTTCTAGCCTGTCTGCGCTCGCGCCTTCGAGCACGCTTTGCTTTGCGGATGTCTACGACCCAACGCGGAACAAAAGGCCACGGAAGCGGAACCCCGACCCCACCTGTAAATCCAACGGCTCCAATGACGAAAGCTGCCATGAGCGCAACCTTCAGCACCGTGCCAACAAATTCGGGAGGGTTAGCGCCATCGACCAACCCTGCGATACCGCCAACACCCAAAACTAGCGTGCTATAAGGATAATAGAAGAGCACACCATCACTTACTGCACCTTCCCAGGCGAGTTTGTCATACCACTCTTCCGATCTGGGATTCCTGCGCACATACCGGATGTAGTAGGTCCAATAGAGCACCATAATAAGCACCAACCCGGCGTATACGAGCAGCCCAACAATATCGCCGTCCATAAAATAGGCCTCCCGTGGCTGCTGGTTGCGGTATGTAATAAAACGCTACCAGCGTCTGCTGGGGTAAGGCAGGAGACGAAACCAACTTATAGACACGTACAAGCACCCCAACCAAGGACAATGAATAAGACCGACCCATTATGATGCTTGTAGCCTTGCGACCTTCTGGCTCCTTCCCTTTAACGCGACCGACTTCGGCAACATTCGCGCCACGCAGACACCCCGCCTTCACTCTGCTCACCAGCGAGCCCTTTGCCACCACCTTGCTTGCCGACGCCCCTTACCACCTCAACCCCCGCACACAGCACCTACCCAGTACTTTTGGGCTAGAGATGGCGCTTGAGGGCGTGCGCTGTTTGATGGATAAGGGGGTGTCGCTAATCGGGCCCCGTTGCGAAGGCCTTCCGCATCACCACCTTCATCCGCACCGGCGCACTGCATCTCCTTGAGGCTGCCGACCTGCGCCCGGAGAGTTTCTCGCCCGTGGAGAAGACGAACGCCGGTAAACCGGAACTCAATAACCTCGGTGGAGCATTGGCCGAGCTGCGGGGGCTCATTAAGGCTGGGTATAGAAGGAGCGGGCGCTTGGGGACGTCGCAGCTGCCAAGCGCCCGCCACCACAAGCGCGGATTCCCCAATTATTCTCCGTCACAAGGGAAAAGGCCCAACTTTGCACCTAGTGTGAAACCAGTACATTCCACCGCAGAGTTCACACTCGCTTGTCCCCCTGCCCAAATCACCGGAAGTCAGTTATTGCGCCGGAAGATCATGACGCAGGGTTCGCTCCCCAGTCGGCTTTTGCTTGAAAAACTTCACCGCAGATACGCCCATTCGCGTAGCTCGAGACCATGATTCCGATCCGGGCAAATTCTTTTGGAAGGTCTCCTCAAGGTACACATTGTCACCTGGACGTAGGTTGTCGATGGAGATGTTGATTGGTCCGCTGTATTCCGCGCCGTCTATCGCGAACATCCGTTTCCCATTAACTACGATTGCTAGCTGCATGTAGTTCTTCGCGGACGGATTTGTGTACGGCTGGTGGACTCGGAAACAAAGGGTTCCGCCCAACTTCACGGCATGCAAAAAGACGCGCATCCGGTTTCCTGCCTGCAATGTGTTCGGCGGCATTCTGAAAGACTTCTTGATTTCGACGTCGCAAAGATGGTCGCCTTGCGGGCTTACGACCTCGGCTGACAAAGGCGCACGACCAGAGCCGTTGTTGAGCTGTTCCCTCTTTAACTCCCGCCACTCAGAATAAAGAGTTTCCTGGGAATTAACAGGATAGCGGTTGAGCTCTGGGGCATTCCTTTCAATTAAGTCCCTAACGACCAGACCTCCCCGAACTTCTTGTTCGTCGAATGCCGCCATTAAGTCCCTAACGCGGCGAATTCCTGCCGGAGCCCACGTATCAAACGCTGCATCAAGTTCATTATGAATCTCTCCGAGCCATTTGCCATGCCTGAATTCCCAGTAGGTAAGAGCACCGCGGCCGTATCCATAAAGATTCGAGTCAAAGCCCAAAGCCTTTAGCCTCGAAGAAACGTCTACTGGGAAGTCACCCTGGCATTTTTCTACTAGGGCGCCAAACGACAGGTTCGTATTTCCTGTACGAGAAAGCTCGATGGCATTTCCGCGGATGTTCAGCCATGCCCCTTCAAAAACCTTGCGATACGAAGCAACCAAGCGGTTCCCGTGGAAGCCCACCGTATTATTTTCTAGGAGTTGTTCTAGTTGGTCATCCACCATTTCGAGTGACTCCATGTCGAAATAAACATGGTCCTTCAAGTCGCAGGATGACAGCATCTGGCGCACGATCGACTCGTCATTTTCCATCGTTCGGCCAAAGAAAGAGCCTCGTTGTGCTAGGCCTTCCTCACGTTTTGCTAGACCGTAGGTATATCCCACGATACGGTCCCAGTAAGGCTTGGCCATTGCAAGGACGAGCCGACTATCGACCCCGCCGCTAATTGAAAATGCAATCCGCGGATAGCGGTCAAAGTACTGCGACTGTGCCGCACGCCAAACGCGCTCAATTTCGGCGTACTTGGATTCCGAATCCCACTGATAAAAGGGATTCGCTTCACGCGGATAGAAGCGCACAGTTTCCCTCTCGCCCCAGTTCAATTTGTGATTGGGGAGCAAGTGTCGTACTTCCTTGTACGGTGTTAAATCCGCAGCCCACTGGTACTCGGCAACACGTGCATTCTTGAGAGAATTGGAAAGTAATTCGTGTGGGGAAACTTGGTTCAAAAGGTGCAAGTGGGAAGCCGCAATAGGTTGGTCAGCCGAGTAGTACACCGTCCTGTTTCCAATTGCGTCATTGTAGATCCAGGTTTTCCCGTGAAGGTGCAAAACAATAAGATAACGACCGCACAGATAGTCGAGCTCGCCTTCGAACAATTCAATCGACTCTTGTGCCAACCGCAAAAAGCGATATGCCGAAGGGTCATCCTTTCCATCCTCCGAGCCCGAAGCCCAGTGCCCCCTGATGATCAAGAAATCTCCATTTTCAGCAGAGGCTTGATCTTCGTCTACGAAGCTATCACTCCACCACCAAAGGCCATTTGGCAATGCTCGCTTTCCAAAATGAGCAATAGAACCAAAGTCCCTGCTGGACAATACGAAACCACCGGCAAACGGAACGTTTTTCTGAGTCATGCACGTAAGCTTAGCTTGGCAAACGATCCTTGTGCCGAATACCCCAGCAGATCTGCTAGTTCCAAAAAGAAACTCGCTAAAGTACTCCTCAGCGCGAATGTACTTCACTAAGCACAACCGTCTGAGACGATCTCACAAAACCTTCACCGTTTTTGAAACCGATCGAATTGGAGCAGCTTCTCCTGCTTGCTTGGCGACGCCACTATTGCCCGACCCGAAGTCCCTTATCTTCAGGATCCAGGTGGTCCTGACAAGGGGGCTACTACATACCGGCAACGAATATATTCACTCATGGTGCATAGACGAACTAGATGGACAGCTCAGAAGCTTCAGTTTTGGAGCATAATCGCAGCTTCACCCTAGGCTCCTCCTCTGCTCCGTCCAACCTCCATTTGCGGACAACGATGTGGACTTCTTTTGCCGACTCTGGGATAAAGAAGTCTTGATGCTGGCTCCAACGATTCTCGGTTAAGGGCTGTGAATAAAAGAAGGCACTCCGGAATCCGTCCGACCAGCTTATGCCCATCTTTTTAGCTAACTTCTTATCTATATCCGCCCCAGCAAAATGGACTTCTAACGCAATCGCCTTCGCGGGTAGCCCAACCGAAGCGCTGATCTCCACTGAGCACACTCTGGTTGACGAAGAAAGCTGATACGTCTGCTCGAACAGAATCGGATACCGCTCATCGACTGTTTCGGCAGAGACTGTAGACGAACGGCTGACTTTGATTTCCTTGTTAACACCGCTCGATTTGATGGCCAAAGATGCCAGTTTGGTCCGCAATTCACTATCCGTTCTGGCTGCAATCGTGGTTTCCAGAATCTCTACCAACGATTCTTTAGCTGGGGCAACATGTCCTGGCCCTAAGTCCGGGAGCAGTTCAATAAGCTTGTTTGGAGTCCCGCACGTAGATTTAAAGACTGAAAAATGTTCATTCAGATGATGAGAATCTCCCTCGTTCTGAACATAGACAACTGACGCATCGTTGCCCTCGGCATAATCACGCGCGACGTTGCCTTCAAACGGCAGGCATTCACTTCCCTCTTCAGTATTCCAAGCTTTACGCAGGTAGTAAGGAAAGTACATGTACCGTGCTATATCAACCTGGGGGTTAACCGCCACAGCAACTGCCTCCGCGAGACGCGCAGCATATTTAAGGGCGGCCCAGCCACCAGCAGAAGCGCCAAAGAATATAGGGCGAGTACCTTGTGATACGACTCGGAAAACCTCCGTTAGTGCCTCAATCAAGTCCGGTTGTTCCAGACTTCCCGCATACCAGCCCAGACTAAGCGTTCGGTCAAGAATCATGGAAGGATCCGACACTAGAAGGACGTTTGCGTCGAGAGACGAGGTCAGCCCGCGACCGGTCCAGAATGGAACCTCTCGAACCTTCGAGGACGCAGCGCTAAAACAAATTACTGTGCTTTCAGCCTGCTTGTTCGTCCAATGAAGGTGAATAGGAAGCTTATCTTCAATCGCTATTGCACCACTGGAACTAGAATCCCAGTGTCGCCGAAACTCTTCTACCGACGAGAACTCTTGAAAGCTCAGGTTTTTGACCGCTCGGCGAGCCATACGTACGTCATTCCTTCTGCGCTGTTCAGCGCTTTTCCTCACATTAAATCTCGAGACCAGCTTTGCTCTACCCGCGAAATTCTAAACAGAAATCCACCTGACATCAGCAAAATTTTATCCTAGTTCTGGTCGGTATTTTTCCAATAATGCTTCCAAATCCCCGAACAATGCTGGGCCATACTTGGGGTGGCGAAGGCCAAACTCGACGCTAGCTGGAATGAAGCCAGCGGGATTGCCAAGGTCATGCCGGATACCATCATGGACGACGACGTGAACGGGATGCCCCTCGGAAATGAGGAGATCAATGGCGTCGGTAAGCTGCAGTTCCCCACCCTTGCCAGGATTAATCCTGCGCAATGCGTCAAAAATATCGCGGTCAAGTAGATAGCGCCCCGTGGCCACCAAATTCGAAGGCGCATCCTCAGCCGCAGGCTTTTCCACCATGCCCACGACCTTCTTAACTCGATCATTTTCGGTGCGCTCGATATCGAACACGCCGTAATTTGATACATGCGAAGGATCCACTTCCACTGCCAAGAGAACCGATCCGCCGTGTTCTTGGCGCACCCGAATCATCTCACTCATCGCGGCAGTGGGCTCAATAACGTCATCAGGGAGCATGACCGTAAAGCAGTCTTCATCCTCATCCAAAACAGACTCGGCCAAGCCTACAGCATGTCCTAGCCCTAAAGGCTTCTCCTGAGTCACAGCAACTGGATGAATAATCTCGGCAGCGCGCTGCACCTTCGCCGCCTGCTCATCCTTGCCCCGATCACGCAAAATTTCAACAAGTTCAGGGAACTCATCAAAATGGCGCATGACCTCGTCTTTGCTCGGCGACGTCACAATAGCCAGTCTCGAAGCGCCTGCCGCTGCCGCTTCTTCCGCGATCATCTCGATACCAGGCGTATCCACCACCGGAAGAAGTTCCTTTGGAACTGTCTTCGTGGCAGGCAGAAAACGGGTGCCCATGCCGGCGGCAGGGACGACGACGGTACGAACAGATGAAAGATGATTTTGCATAAGCTCTACAATAAACTATCCGCCCTGCCTCACGTTTAACTGGCGCAATGCAAGTATCGGAGGATCTAAAACCTGAAATTAAATAATCTACTTACATTGAGGCTTTAATCGAAACTTTTGGAAGCCATTTTCTTCTTCACTACGAGTCCGGCCACTGCCCAAATGATTAATGCCATCAAGGAGAGGGCTTTCAAAACACCAAGAGAACCTCACACTAACAATAGCAACAAAAATCCCGCCGAAATTGGACACCCGGCGGTCCCGAAAAACCTCCAAACCACACTCGGTTGAACAGGGTCCACCGTATCCTGGGCCAGCCCATTTTTGCCGACTTTCCACACAAAATAAGAAGTGTAGAAATACGCGACTGTAACTCCAGCGCTGGACATATCAACGATCCAGATCAATGCAGATCGTCCAAACCATGGCACTAATAGGCAAAGGGCCATAACTACTAAGACTGCGTTTTCTGGAGTTTGCCTTTTAGAATCCAGACGCCCAAGTTGCTCAGGCAACATTTTGCTTTGTCCGAGTGTAAAGATGGCCCTATTAGCAGCTGTATAAAACCTATTCAAACCAGTGAGTACGCCGGCTCCTACTGCGAGAACCAACAAAAATGCCTGGCCACCCCATTACTTCGTCTATCGCCACGGCAGTTGGCCACGCAAACTTCGTATATTTTTCGTGATTTGTACCAACGGAAATAGTGGTGATAATCATCATTAGAATGTAAATTAAAGTAGCCGCTGCCGTTCCCCTACCAAGAGCGCCATCGCCTTTTTGGGAGAAAATTTAAACTCCCCTACCAACTGGGGAATCGAATCAAAACCAACGTATGCCCACGGTGCAAAAGCTAAGATTACTAGCACAGCTGAAAATGGAGAACGGTCTTCAGGAAACCCTGGATTTAGTTCCGGATTCTCTTAAAACAGAACGCTCCCAACCGCCCGAATATCGTCCTCAACGACTACAATCTTTCCCGACGCCTGCGCGGCTACCAGGTTCTCCATGCGGCCATGGGAAAAGTTGCCTAACACGACGACCTCATGTCCATTTTCCACAAGCAAATCCACGAGATGCGAGCCGATAAAGCCCGCGCCGCCGGTCACCAAGGTCTTCGTAAACAACTTCCTTTCCTTCACAGGCTACTTTACGGTAAGCGCCAGGGATACAAGTATGCGGGATATCCTTGCAGCCTTTTGCCTTACCCTGCTTTGGATTGCGGTCCCGCATTAGGTGGCTTTGAAGACTTGGTAGGTAATTGCAGTACCTCGGCGGCACTAATCAACGCGCATGAATTTTGTAATCAAGTTGCTTACGCTGCTTACCTTTATCGGATTCAAATTCCGAAATGATTCGAATGTTCCATTCACCCACGTTGAAATTTCCAGCTAACGCAAAATCTCCAGAACCAGCATCAAGTTTCACGCTAGCCATTTCACGGTAAATTCCGGTCTTGCCGGTGACGTGCAGAGAAACCGCCGCTCCATTATTCGTCAGGCCAGTAAATTTGATGCGCCCGGCCTTCACTTTTGCTTTGTGCATGGGCTGATACACATAAAGAAATGGAACGGTCGGATCAAAAATGGAGGAATTAGTCTTTACAATCTCCCGTTTTAGCTGTTTCATTGAATCCTTGAGCTGTTCCATCTTCCACAACTCGCCTTGAGCTCGACGCCATGTCAGGCCGATAGTTGCAGGCATGGAGGCTTGAAGTTCCACCCACTCTCGCAAAGCTTCGAGGTCGATGCCGAATCGCTCCACATCTGCTGCAGAAATCTTTCTCCAGGCATCAATGCCGCCTACTCGTTTCTCATACGAACCGTCAGCTTGTTTATGGTAGGTGTACAGAAACTGTGGGCTTCCAACATCCGATGCGACTGACCTATATCCAAGGCGCTTTGCGACCGAGAGCCACTTGACATGATTCTGGAACATGACCTTGTCAAGTTCGGTCAATTTCCCATAAAAGACTGTATTGCACGGATGCGATGCATAGGTCAGATTACCTACTTCTTGGTCTGGAGCATTCAGCGCAAATCCCTTGGCCATAGAAACTACGGCAGGCTGGTCAGGTTCCTTTGCAATCTCATTAAAAACGTTGTCAAAAAAATCGGCAGCGATTGCATCATCATCGTCAATTCGAAGTACTGCGACCCTTTTTGACGGCGGTACTAAGGCTTTCGCAGCGTTCATGATTGCATCTCTAGTTTGAGAGTTACTTTCCACGAAGACAAATCGGACAAAGTCCTGAGCTCCGTCGGACACGATAGAATGCAATTCCTCATAAACTTGGGTAGGGATTGCACTATCTAGAACGATGTACCAATGGAAATTCCGCCCCCTGAAGCGAGACAAACTAGGTACCGTAATCGCTTTCAATAATTGCAGACGAGCTGCCCACCATTTCTTATCAAAAACACCGATTCCGCACCGTGTTACAGCAACGATTGGAGTTTCCCGGACAGACAAACTTTCCTCCACAAGGTGACGAGGTGGTGAGCATTTACGAAATGGCTGATAGACAGCAAGGCGGGGCAAAGCTGAACGAGCCTGACTCCGCGATAATGACTTAGTCTACTTCAGTCTTCCGCAGCAGTCACTCTGGTATGTTGAATCTGTAACTTTCACCTCGGTTAACCGTTTCAACGGCTAAAGGCACTTGTTTATGAACCAAACTCCTTTCACTAACGACGATGTCGCGAAACGAGCTCTCGAAGTCATCAATTCACTCTCGACTGAGCTGTCGACAACTTACAAAGATTTAGCCGCGGAAGCCAACCGCAGCGGCAAGCTCCTCGACGCCATCGAGAAACAGCAGAAAGAGATTTCATTCCTCAAACAACGCGTTGAGACGCTCGAGAGCACAAAGGCACTAAAGCTTCAACGCCGTTACTGGAAGTTAAAAGAAGGGCTCCCCCTCGGGAAGGGAAAGAATGCGTAAAGAAGAGATTCAAGCTGAGCACAAGCGCCTACGAAAGGTAAAGAAAAACGCTGATGCCGGCCAGGTTCGTGCCGAGAGCTTTGGCAAGTCCAGCCAAACTCCGATGTTTCGCGATTACCTGACGGGTGTAGGCCCGCTGGTCAAACCGATTGCTAAACGCAACGACTACCTTCGTGAATTTTCAAAATTCGAAAAAGATAATGCTTCCGCTATGCAGAAGCTCCTTGTGGAAGCAGAAGAGCTACCAAAAGCCACCGCACAAAATTGGAACACCAAGCGAGAAGCGAAGATCGGAATCATCGCCGATCGCTTTCTCTATGAGTCACTTGAGGTAGCTGCTGATTTCATCCCGATCACACCCGAGAACTTTCGCGAAGCCATTCCTCAGACCGACGTCCTCTTAGTCGTATCTGCCTGGCGCGGACTGAATGAAGAGTGGGTTAATCTACCGCGCAGAACCTCCGGAAAGCGAGAGCTCTTAGAAAAGACAATCATCCCTTTCGCGAAGGATCAAGGCATACCTGTGGTCTTCTATTCCAAAGAAGACCCACCGAACTATGAGTCCTTTGTAAGCATGGCCCGTCTTGCAGATCACGTTTTCACTTCTGCCGAAGAGGTTATTCCCAAGTACAGGAAAGATATTCCAGATGGTATTCCTGTTGAGCCATTGCGGTTCGGAGTAAATTACAAAATCCACAACCCGCTAGGCTCCATGCGCCATATGGGGCGTGAGATGGTTTTCGCTGGCTCATGGATGAGCCACAAGTATCCTTCTCGTGCTGCAAGTACTGAGAAGATGTTTGACGGAGCACTTCGCGCAGGACTGCCTTTGTATGTTGTCGACAGGAACCTGGATCTTGACCCAAAGTCTTTTAAGAATTTGGAAAAGTACATGTTCCCCGACCGCTTTGTAGCTAATCTTCACCGGCCGCTACCCCACGATCAGCTGCTCCGTCTGCAGAAGCTTCTTCCTCTGGCATTCAATCTAAATTCTGTTATGGGTAGCCAGACGATGTTCGCGAACCGAGTCGTTGAACTTCTCGCAATGGGAACGCTGCTGATTTCAAACTACAGCGCGGGCGTCAATACTCGTTATCCTTCGGTAGCCATAATGGATACCGAGCTCGACACACAACAGTTCCTCGAAACCCTGAGCGATGACTACCTCAGGTACTGCCAGGTCGAGGGCATTCGTGAAGTCTTCCTTCATGACACTGCCTTCGACAGGGTTGACAAGATCTTAAATTCCGTAGGCATCAGCACCCCCACGGACGACCACCGGATTCTCGTTGTTGCAAACAGCCAAGCCGAATTCGAGCAATTCCAACAGTCGCAAGCATCTGATTTTGATTGCACTTACGTCCCCTCAAGCGAGGCCTCGAATATTAAAGGTTCCAAGCACGGTGACCTAGTTATCTTCGCCAACCGCCTCGAGGCCTTCGGCCCTGACATCATTAATGATGCCGTAGCTGCATATCGTTACTCAGCACCGGACGCGCTTTACATCACGGCTTTCGACTCAGAAGCCGAAGCTTACGAGCCTACGACCCACGACAATGGCATCTCAAAACCAGCTACTGCTTACTGGATCAACGCCGGAAAAATGGTGGACGATGCCACTGTTGAAACGTCAATGACCATCAAGTCAAGTTTCACCAGCAACAATGGAGCAAAGGAGACCCACCAGGAGGCTGAGCTTTCAGTAATTGTCCCCGCCTACAATAACGGCAAACACTTAATCCACAAATGTTGCCAATCCATTTTCCGAAGCAGCATTAACAAGCTAGCGAAAGTAATTATTGTCGATGACGGCTCCACAGACCCCAAAACACAGGCTACTTTGAGCCTTTTGGAGAAGACGAAACCTAACGTTGAGGTATTCAGGTTCCCTCCTGGAGGCTCAGGCAGCGCCTCGCGTCCGCGCAACAAAGGATTGGAGCTAACCCAAACTCCATACGTGACGTATCTCGACCCAGACAACGAACAGGTTAATGACACCTATATTAGGTTGCTGGACCGAGTAAGAGACACCGGTGCGGACTTTGCTATTGGAAACATGGTTCGCTTTAAAGGAAAGCGTAACCGCATCAATAATTCCAAAGAACTCAAAAAGGCAATTGCGAAGAGCGCTGCTCTAGACGGAAATAACGCCGATCTCCTTGAGAAGCTCGGCTTCAAGCCGATGAGTATCCAGGCCCTTGTAGCCGATACTGCTTGGTTGAAGTCCCTCAACCTTGAACAGCCAGTGGGCGCAGTTGGGCAAGATTCTTATTTCTTCCAACAAATGCTGTACTACGCAAGGAAGGTTTCAATCACCAGTCGTGCAGCACATATCTACTATGCCGAAATTTCTACATCTACGGTTAATGCAATTTCTCCGAAGTATTACAGGAAATACCTCCCTCTAGAAGAGGATAGAGCTAAATGGTTAGAGGAGGTTGGTCTGCTTCGTGCATACCAGGAGGATCGCTTCACCCAGTTCCTTGAGCATTGGTATGTAAAGAAACTGGAGAACGTTGATCCCGATGACCTCGATGAATGCATTGACCTCATCGAGGAGATTAATGGCATCTACGGATTATCGGAGGACTCGAACCCTGAAATCCAACGAATCATGGATAAGGCCCGCGCGCTGAAAAAGTAAGTAGCCCGATCTAGCTCCGTCACCCGTACCTTGTGCGTGACGCAGCCAGATTTACTAATTCCCTCTTTCAACTCGATGAACCAGACTTTTCAACGAACATTTTCTAAAGAGCCGAGCCACACCTTCTCGTCCGTCTCAGGCTTCTTGTCTAATTGGAATTTCACCAAAGACACCGGGGATATCGAAGTGGAAATGGGAAAAGGAATTCCACTTCGAATGCATTGGAGTTTTAGGGATTCCTCGCAAAGTCTGGTTCGGTTCTTACCGGCACCAGCCGGATATTTCAGGCTTCCTGGCTGGCAAGATGATTCCACTTTTCCGAGGCTTAAGTGCAACATCTTGCTTTTATCGGACCCTACCCTTTTGGCAGACGCCGGTCTCAGCCATACTTGGTTTGAATCCACAGAATTTTGCCCAAACCTTGAATCAAGCATCAATTCAATTCTGAGCCGTATAGGAGAAGCAAGCGAGCTCTTGACTTTTGGAGAGCTCTCCAGTGGTTTCGCCGCGATAAAATACGGAGCGGTCAACAATTCTCGCATCATAGCTATAGAGCCCAGTCTTACGCGTCACCACCTCCCAGGCTGGGACGACTATGTAGATTCACTCAACCCTAAAGAGTCAGATTTAGACTGTGCCGCGACGGTACTTCCAGAAAGCTACTCACAGCGCTTGTGGGTGTTCACAAACCGCAGTGATTCTGAGTACAAGAAGGCGATGCTGGCTCCATTTTTGGAGACTACCCCGTTGAGCATCGATCTGAAGCATGTGTCCTTCGCTGTTCAGCCCTCAGACAGGCTACTCACCAATAGCTCACTTGAAAGAATTGTCGAAGAATTGGTCTCCGCGGACCAGCAAAACTCCCCCTCAGGAAGCGGACTCCAAGTTGAACTCTCCAACTCTAGAACGAAGCCATCCTTTGCGCGGGCTAGGTTACCAAGAAGAAAAATGGAAGTTCTTTTTGATGAAAATTTTTCTTTTACTAACCAGCTGAAATCATGCACCGTGAAGCTGCGTTCGACCAAGGCCCTAAATCACAAGGACTTAGTACTTCTCTTTGACCTCCATTCAACTCGCGAGAAACTCGCACCCAATGATGTTTCGCTTGGTTGGTCACCGAGCTTAGGCTCCTTTTTCCACTACGTGGAAAGCCTTGACCCCAATCAAGCCACCGCGGTTTCAGACTTGAGCCTTCCACCGTCGGTAACCGGTTTTCGCCTACGCTTAGCAAGGTGGGATATATCGGACGACCAGGAAATTGAAATTGATTTAGAAGCTAGTTTCGAATTTCAGACGACATCCTCTTAGGACATGCGCTGGCTGCTCTTCAAAATCGCCTACTTACCGGTCGAAGGGGTTCTTCTCTCGGGCAAAACTCCGGATTTCCTTGTCGAGCTCCTGGTACAGCCCCTTTTCATAATGAAACGGGGCGCTACCCCATTTATGCTCCGGGTCACTGATCGTATTAGCTAAGCGCACAATCCTAATACCAAGGGTTTCAAGGTGGGCTAGGTAATTTGAAAAGGCATCGTTGTAGAACTCAATAGATTTTCCAGCAACCTTCTTATTCTTTTTACCGTGAGTATCTCTTACAGCCCACTCTGGGGCTAACACCAAGAGTCGTTCCTTGAGTTCTAGTTCCTGCAGAATCGCGACGAACATCGTAGCTGCTGCACACCACCTTGCGTAGTGTTCTTCTGAGCTAAAAGCAATGAATCTCGCGTCTTCTAGGACCGGCGCTACTCCTTCGACGCGTTTAAGCTCTGCACTGTTAGTAACGACCGTCCCGTCACGGAATTGCCAAACACCAGAACGCTCAATGTTTAGATCCCACAGAATGACGTCAACGCCGCGCATCTTACGGAGCTCCTGCAATAGTTCGCCGGAAGCATCTAGGTCCACCATCTTCTTTTGAAATGCACTAGGAAGGACTAACTCCGGCAATTGAATGCGAGCGTCTGTCCCCACCGAGAGCAAAGAGTTTCTCGCAACGTATTTTACAAGGCTATAGGCCTGTGGATCGGCAAACGCCACAGTATCGCGGCTAACGCAACCACCGTATACAAAAACCCTCCATGCCTCTTTAGACAGGTCAACAGCTTCTGCGGAATCTTGCATACCGCCCAGCATATATCACCGACTATGACCTAAAGCTTTTCGGCGCATGGCTCTACTATGCACTGGTTGTCTTAGCTCGTAGTATGGTGAGGAAACTTGTTTTATCAGGAGTACGTTATCGCATGATTAGACGCCGTTCTCGGAGTACACACGCCCAATCTTCCAGCTCTATTGATGTTCAAAGCTTGGTTCTGAGCAATGAACTGGAAAAGGGGAAAGCAGCAACAGTCCTAGTGCCTCGCGAGCCACTCGAGACTATTAACGCACTTCCGCGATTTTCAGACTACGTTTCCCAGTTATGGAAGCTGCGGCACTTTATTTATTTCGACGCACGTAGCAAAGCATTTAAGTCATCCCGCGATTTACTGCTGGGTAGAGCATGGGTCATCATTCAGCCGCTTATCGACGTCATGGTTTATGCGTTTATCTTCGGTGTCATCCTCAAGACTTCTAGGGGAATTGACAACTTTCTTGGATACCTAACAATTGGCGTAATCTTCTTCGGATTCATCACGACTGGTTTAAACAGTGGTACTAAGCTCATTCAAAGTAGTTACGGTCTTATATCCTCATTTTCTTTCCCCAAAGCAGCTCTCCCGATTGCCTTAGTTACAAAGCAGTTCATTGACAACCTTCCTCCCGCAATTATCTCAATTGTCCTGTCTTTCGCTTTCCAGTGGCCACAGGGCCCCACTTGGGAGATTTTTCTCATTATCCCCCTATATATCCTGGCCCACCTACTAATTTTGGGCGTAATTTTTATCATTGCTCGGATAACAGCTTTCATCCCAGACCTGAAAGCAATAGTCGGTGTTCTCAGCCGCGCGCTGTTTTTCACTTCAGGTGTGTTTTTCTCTGTCGATAGGTTTAGCGGTAGCCCGACGGCGCAAAAAATCATGGAGAACAATCCAGGGTATATCTTCCTTCAGGCGTGCAGAGACGTCACGATCTACAATAAGCTTCCTGATCTATCCTCCTGGATCCATTTGATTGCTTGGAGTTTTGGTCTCCTCATCATTGGGTTTATATTCTTCTGGAAGGCCGAAGAAAGGTACGCGAGTGTCAAATAAGACAACTGTTGTCGCCAGGAAGCTTGGCAAGTCTTATTTCGTTTCTAAAAACGGGTCCAATGTAGGCCTTTTCCGTAGCCGAATGAAGGAAGTTCGCGCCCTGGAGTCAGCTTCTTTTGTTGCTCACTCGGGCGAATCCATTGGTATCTTAGGAAAAAATGGCTCGGGAAAATCAACCCTGATTCGCCTAATGGCTGGGGCAGAATCCCCCTCTAGAGGTAAGGTTTATGTCTCCGCCAAACCGACCATGTTGGGCGTGTCCGCTGCGCTCCAGCGGCAAATGTCGGGTCGCGATAATACGAAGCTAGGTCTACTAGCTATGGGCCTTCAACCTGATGAAGTCAACGAGCTTATTCCTAGCGTAATTGAATGGGCGGACCTTGAAGACGCCATTGATAGACCGCTAAAGACCTACTCATCGGGTATGACAGCTCGCTTAAAATTTGCGATTGCCACGTCAGTCAAACGGGAGATTCTCCTTATTGATGAGGCACTATCGACTGGTGACTCAACATTCGCTGCAAAGGCCAAGGAACGAATGAACGACTTCTTAGACACAGCCGGAACCGTTTTCTTGGTGTCCCATGGTGCCACCACTATTCAGGAACATTGCTCTCGAGCGATTTGGCTTCACGAGGGAGAAATGATTGCTGATGGGCCTGCTCACCAAGTTGCTAAATCTTACCGAGTCTGGGGCAACCGCGCCGCGACTGGGAAGGATGAAGAAGCAGACGCCATCATCGAAAAGATGCGAAGTAGATTCGAAGAGCCAAAGATAATCTTCGACGACGAAGCGGAGAAAGCCCTAAATAAGGGCTCCGCTCAGAAATCGAAATGATCTCTGAAGGTATTAAAAAGTACTACCTCGCTATTGGCTAAAAATTCTAGGTCTTTAGAACCCCAAGTATGATTTGTTTTTCCTCGGACCTGTAGGAAATTAAATCGATCCGCAGAATAGATGCGCTTTCCTGCCTTAACAAGACTAGAAAGAAAGGCAGAATCTTCACCATTTGTTCTATCTTCAAAACGGTGAGCTTCAAATGTAGAACGAGGTCCAAATAAGGTTGGGCCAGCGACGAAGTCAGTCCAACGATGTTCCTTTACCGAGTTTTTTAGCGCAATAATTGAGCTTTCCTCTAAGGACACATACACAGCCTGCTTGCCAACTAGATCGGCCCCAGAGTATTTCAGAGAATAGTACTGGTCAAGAAGATAATGCCGGCCGTATTCATCATCATCATCCATTTTCGCAATGAAGTCCCCAGTGGAAAGCTCAACCAGGCGATTTAAACAATTACCCAGGCTCTCGGCGGAGGAAACTTCCACCACTTTAAGATTTCGAACACTACTTTGCGCTTGCAGTTGAGGAAGATCGATTTCTTGTTCATCAAAACCGTGAAGCGCCAAGCACAGTTCAATTTCCACACCACATTGTCGCCCGACTTGTTCAAGCAAATGCCGAATTTGGTTGGGCCGGTTAGTGGAACTTATAACAGAAATCCGCGGCTTTTCAGTCTGCTCGTTAGCGAAACCAAGTGTCTTTTCAAGCACAAACTTAGCTCGCTTTTCATAAGTGTGCTGAACCCAAATTTTCCGCTGCGCTTTATGAACTATTCGGTCACGCAGTTCTTTCGAATTCACTAGAGCCCGCAGCAGGTGTTGCGCCTCGACTCCATTGCTGACTGTTGGTAGCTCTTCTTTGTTGAAAAATTGATGTATCGCTTCGCTGGGGGTACTTACAACGACAGTTCCAGAAGCCAAAATTTCAAAGACTCTCCTAGAACACATCGAAGTGCTGTCCACAACCGAGTTAACGTTCAGAAATACCTTGTGTTGGCGGTATGCCGAGACCATTTTCTTATAAGGCAAGCCGCCGACTACGTACTTATCAAATGGCGCGGGGAACTGATAACGCTCATCACCACCTGAATATCGCGAATAGATAGCCAATCCTGCCTGCATCCGCGGAGCCACAGCTGCGGCGGCGCCCAGGAGTAAGTCCATCTGCTCCCTGCGTTCTCGGAACTTGTGCTTAAAATACATACCCGCAAAAGCAATATCTCCAGGCTTTTCATCGCCGCTGAACCGGATGGGATTATGCAGCTTTGGCTGGGCTGCAAAAGGCAGACAATAGATCCTGTCATGCCCTAATTCTTCGATATATTCAGGAATTTTTTCTTCGGCGGTGGTAAAAACTACGTCGAAAAGCTTTGCTGTTTCCAAGAAATCGTGGAAATGAGGCGGATCCTCCTTATTCCAGAATGCCGTCGGAATTCCCCAACGTTTGCATTCTCTAACGAGCGCTACCAGCTTTTCAGAGGGAGCGTTCTGTCCTGCGAGTTGATATTTCCACTTTCCGTTGTTTCCGTTCCAAGCAGACTCTACGAGAAGAAGGTCAATTTTTGGCGAATTCCCATCAGCCAGTTGTGACTCAAATTTTTCCGAGTCGAGAGGAATAGTATGGAATTCCTCACTCCATACTTCGAGGGAAAAATCATCCATGATGACTCCAACTTTTACAGAGCCAAAGCGTTGGCTTTTAAAACTTGGAGGAAGTGGTTTTACATGTAGTGGGTCGTGAGCATTCCTCAAAACCAGTTTATTATTTAATAGCCTGAATGCCTTCTGCCGAGTATTACGAATTCCGTTCGCCTTTGTATTTCGAACTGCTTTTGTAAGACCACTGCGAACAGTGGTCAAATAGTATTCAAAATTCATCTACTTACCTCCAGTCAGTTCGCTATACAACGCTTCTAGTTTCTTCACGTTATGTTCCCAAGTTCTGGTTCGCAGCCACTGGTCAACTCGTTCTTGGTCTATCTCGACGTTGCCGTCAAGAATCATCTTTATCTTTCTTACAAAATCTTCCAATTGCTCGGGTGCAAAATAGACCGCAAATTCTCCAGTGACTTCATGAAGTGCCGGGAGATCTGATGCCAAGACTGGAATTCCTACTCGCATGGCTTCTAGAGGTTTGATTGGGGTTACCCTCGCAGTAACTAGGCTAGAAATTCGTGGTACAACAAAAACGTCAAGCGCACGATACCACTCACCTATCGATTCAGTTGGTTGCTTCCCAGCGAAAACTACCCTGTCGTGTACTCCCAATGATCTGGCGAGTGCTTCAAGGCGGCGTCGCTCTATTCCATCACCTACAAAAAGAGCATTAACTTCCACTGGCAGGTAGGGCAATGCCCGTATAACGATAGGTAAGCCCTCGTAATGCACAAGACTAGACACGGTCCCGATATATTTCTTGTTGCTATCGAGCAATGATGAAACAAGCTTTTGGGCCGAATCATGGCTTTCCGCGGCTTTACCGCCTTCAGGCAGACTATTCGGAATTACCCAAGCCAGGCGTGGATCAATTCCATTTGAAACAGCATATTCTTTCGCCACCTCACTGAGAAAAATGGCACTGCCTGCTTTCCCCACCGCTTCCATTTCTTTTTCGTGGGCATAGTTATAGTATCCGGACGCAGCAGCCGCTTTTCTCTCCGCAGCTTCAAACTGGCTTAGCCACGTATTCTCCCGTTCTCCCCTCACTTCATAAACCCACGGAATCGAAAGCCGCTTCGCCACCTGAGATGCTACGTATGCATTTCTAAAATCAGTAGTCGTATGAATGACTCCGACCTGCTCTGACTCAGCAATTTTCGTCAGCTCTCGAATTTCCTCTCGAGCACGAAGCCGACTGCTCGGAGGGAAAAACCGCGGAACGATCCTACGATAAGTCACGCCGTCGAGAACATCTTCCCTAGACTTTGGGATGCGGCCCACGACCAAAGGATAGCCAAGACGAGTAACGCAAATTATCTTTCTTGAGTTTATTCTGTTATGCGCCCTGAGCATGCCATGAGTCCGTACGGTGTAACCCGACTGTGTATAGGGCGTCGAATTATTGGCGAAATAAAGCACTGCCTTCCGCTCATCTTTCGAGCCCCTCGTGCTTCGATGAATTTGTCCCGGCAATTCATAGTTACGCGGTTCCTTAGTACTCCAAAAAGGCGCAGAAGTTTCATTTTTAGAGGCCATCCAAAGGCGAATCCCAAACCGCTGCTGTACCTTCAGGCAGAATTCGATGGGATTTTCCCACAACAGGCTGATGATGATTGATGGAAGGGAAAAGTAGGGACGAAGCCACATCCTACTTATCTCCAATAACGTTACGAATAAAGGAATGAAGTTTTTCCGGGGCGATTTTAGTCCTTTCTTTTTCGACCCATTCTTTGCCGAGACTTCCTACACGGAGTTGACTAGGATTTTTTGCTAACCGTATCCACAGGGCGGCAAGCTCTTCGGGCTTCTCAGGAGGAACAACTTCACCTGCATTGCAGCTTTCAATGATCTCCGCGGCTTCTCCCGCCACTACACCGGAAATGTGCAGGCCGGATGACATTAACTCATAAGTTTTTGAAGGAACGGCTCGCTCTAGAGGCTCCCAATCGGTTAGATGCACCAACGCAGTATCGGCCCATTCGTAATGCTCATCGAGCGCATCAGCTGGCCGGCGAAAATAGAACTCGGCACGAACCTTGAGTTCCTCAGCCATTTCGCTCAAAGCTTCTTTCGCAGCCCCGGCACCCACGAATCTTAAATGAACGTCAACACCCGCGGTAGCGGCTATCCTCGCCGCTTCAACGGCATTGGCGAGGTTTTGAGCTCTACCGATGGTCCCTGCATAAAGGACATTCAAAGCCCGCTTGTCATCTTCACTCACATAACGGTGTACAAAATCAGTCCGCGAGGGGAACACATTCCGGATAGTTACTAGGGGAATTTCACGACCGATACTGGAAAATCTATTCCTTAGGTTTTTCTCCAAGTGGCTCGAGGTCACCATCACTCCGCTCGAATGTTCAAGGACCCAATTAACCGATCGGTCCGTCAACCATGAAGCACCTTGCAGGGGTCCATGCGAAAGGAGTAACTCTCGAAACGAGCGGGAACCGACGCTTCTATTCCACTGGTCAGATTGAGAAAGAAGATCTGGCCAAGCGTCGCGCAAATCAATTACGTACGGAGCACGCAATACCTTCGACGCAAAATAAGTAACTACGGCAGTAGGCAATGCAGGTACAGTACCGATGATTACATCTGGCTTTCTAGACGAACGGCTAAAACTCAAAGCAGACAGTTTTAGCATCATTCCCAAGGCGACCGTAAGCTGATTCAGTGCCTTCTGTGTTAATGAATTTCCACCTGGAATGAAAAAGGTTCGATGAATTCTTTCACCTGAGGGGCCAAACTCTAAATCTCTCCAGCCACGCCCAACAACCTGCCTTACCCAAGCTAGAAGCTTCAGATTTCTACGATAGTGCGGGGGTGGAGCAATGACTTCAAGTGCAAATTCGTCCCTAAGCAAATCTGAAAGCCAAGTCCAACGCCGTTGAGGTACGCCATTTTCCGGATACCAATACTGCGATATCACCAGGATTTTCAAGAAAGGCTCCCACCTTCGCTCAGACCAAAAGGGAACTAATATCCTAACCAAAACGGTCTAGTCAAAGACCAATTTGCGCTTATTGGAACAGTATAAGCCACGGTCTCAAAGGAACGTGGCTTAGGGAGTACTTCAACTTTGTAAAAAGACTGGGAGGTACCAAATTATTTTGGCGACTCCCACGAATCACTATTAAGAGCGCCAGATTCCCTTAGTGTCGATAACTGACTTTCCCTCAAGCAAGGCAGTGTCCATCTGGAGAAACTCCTTGTGGTTAACCAAAAGTAGAACTACATCTGCGTCATGTACGGCAGTTTCTAGTTCCTGCTTTTTCAAGTTAGGTACTGAGGAGAGCGAATCAGGCAGTTCCGCAACATTCGGTTCGACTACTCGAATATCTAGATCTGGGTTCTCCTCACCAAGCGTTTTCACAATATTCAGCGAAGGGGACTCTCGAAGATCGTCGATATCGTTCTTAAAGGCGATACCAAGGGCCGCAACTGTGGAGCTCTCCTTACCTTCAAGCGCGGCCTTAACTTGCTCAATTACCCAAGCTGGCTTTCCATCATTAACGTCTCGAGCCATCTTGATAATCTTCGCTTCTTCAGGAACTGAGGAGACAATGAACCAAGGATCGACTGCAATGCAGTGGCCGCCAACTCCAGGTCCCGGTTGCAGGATATTAACTCGTGGATGGTGGTTAGCCAGATCAATGAGCTCCCACACGTCGATTCCCAAGCGGTCACTGATCAGCGACAACTCATTAGCGAATGCGATATTCACGTCCCTAAAGGAATTCTCGGTGAGCTTGGCCATCTCAGCTGTCGTGGCATTGGTCTGCAGCAACTCAGCAGTACAGAAGGTGCCATACAAATCAACAGCAAGCTGCGTACCCCGTGGGGTCAAACCACCGATGACGCGATCGTTGTTTTCCATCTCTTCCATAATCTGCCCCGGCAGCACTCGCTCCGGACAGTGGGCTACGAAAATTGCATTTTCGTCGTCTTCATCAAGAGACAGGTCAGGGCGAAGTTCAAGGATGTAATTCGCCATATCCTCGGTAGTTCCTGGAGGAGAAGTAGACTCCAGAACAACCAATGCACCAGGGCGCAGGTGCGGGGCCATAGCCTCAACCGCGGAATTGATGAACTTGGTATCAACCTTGTGGTCTTCCTTGAAAGGGGTAGGAACGCAGACGATATATGCATCCGCTTCAACCTGTTCGGTCTGGGCTACCAAGTACCCTTCATCTACGACTCGCTTTAGAAGAACATCGAACCCTGGCTCAAAGAAAGGTACTTCCCCTTTGTTGATTGACTCTACGAACTTAGAATTCACATCAACGCCGGTGACGTGAACTCCCTTGGAAGCAATGAACGCAGCGGTAGGCAATCCGATATAGCCCAATCCAACCACACAAACTTTTTCAAATGTCTGAGGAGACTTTTCAGAATGCATGAATACCTTTCTCGAATACTTTCAAACCCATACCCTACACGGAATTTAAATCTGGCTCAGCGGGAAAGTCTTACTGATCTTTCGGGGAGAACCAAACCGCCTTCGCAGGCTCCTGTTTATTAGCTTCTTACAGGCGATTTGTACCTAACCCTTCATTCCCTATATAGTTAATTCTCGTTGCACAGAGAACGCCGAGTTCGATGTACAGCATACGCATAATCCTCCATAGCTCAGTTGGCAGAGCATTCGACTGTTAATCGAAGGGTCACTGGTTCGAGCCCAGTTGGAGGAGCAAAGTTCCCGCTTAGTAACACTAAGCGGGATTATTTGCGTTTTGCCTATATTTCTTCAGGGCTTCAATCTTTAGGCGCTGCGGTGGAAATACTGCTTATACACAAGTGCATTAAGCCCGAATACGGCCGAGTAAGAGAACCAATCGGGGATCCTTGAGGCCATCGGACGGCAGTGTTGAGGAGAATCCTGGAATAGTTTGTCGTGGTTTTTCGTGTCTCCACCTGGCCGGCGACTTTGGTGGTCTGCGCAATATTGTCTGACGATACTACCCTGCCAGGTTCATGAGTTACTAACGAGGTTTAAAGAACGCCCTGTAGAACTCGGCTTCAGGCCTATTTTTTCCAGTTGAAACCAGAAGCCCATGTGCCTTGGTACGCTCTGCTGCCTTGCAGGAGGCAGCGGTTTCGTGCGGCTAAACCCCGGCGCGAGTGGTTGTACCATTGTCCACCGCACTAGACCGGCTTCTAGATGTGTAGAACGCCCCGAGCGCGTTAAATGTTCCTAGTAAACCGTAGGCTGACGTGAGTGTCTCCAAAACTTGCTTGAAGGGTCCGGAAAGTGCTGTGAGCGTGTCTGAGGCCAAGCCCTAACACTAGATAATCCCTCGAGCTTCTAAGCCTGCTTAACCGCCGTAACGCCGTCCCACATGCACGTCTACGCCGCCGAAGAGGCTAAAGCAATTGACGTTGATTTCTGGCGCGTCCACTGGCAGGTCATTCGGATGGATGGCGCCGTTTTCTACTTTGAGGTCATGCCCGCCAAAAAGGCCTACACCGCTGACGTGGACGCGGAAGCCTTCGGGGATATAGACATCCACGCCACCAAAGACGCCCACAGCCTCGATGGTGGTAGTACGACTGTGCAGGGCAACGCCCGTGAGATCAATGTCTACGCCGCCGAAAAAGCCTAGGGCCGTCAGGGAACGAGCTACTGCCCCACCGCTGACAGTGGACCCGCCGAAAATCCCTACAGCAAGGGAGCGCGTCTCCTGCACGCTCGGCTGCACCTGGCGGATGGCCTGCTCCACCTTGGCGATGGCTTTGGATTCTTGCTGGCCCGCATAGGCCTTTGCGATTTTTCGTTCTTGCCCAAAAAGGAGAACTTCTGGGTCCTCTACAAGGTCAGCCAATGGCTCGATAAGCTCAGCGCGAGTCGTTGCATTTACGCAGGCGGCCGAACGCTTTTCAAAATCATCGAGGTCAATCTGCCCTGCTGAAAGCGCATCTCCTAAGATGTCTGCAGCTTTCGTGCGTTCCTGGTGGTTACAGCGGATATCCAGCGGTTTCATACTTTTATAATATCCGCTATAGCCACCATGCGCGCGGCTTATTCCTCGCCTTGGGGCCCCTTAGAGGAATCGGCCTCCGGCAGAAAATCTTCTACGCGCTCGCCTACCCCGGTCAGCTCTGCGATGGCCGCAATAGCGCGCTGCGCGCCCTTGCCGTCACCATAAGGATTGACGGCGTTGGCCATGGCGTCGAATGCGGCAGCGTCGGAAAGCAAAAGCTTTGCCTCTGCCACAATGAGCTCGCGATTAGTGCCCACCAGCTTAACCGTGCCGGCGACAACAGCTTCGGGGCGCTCGGTGTTTTGGCGCATGACTAGCACCGGCTTGCCCAATGCTGGTGCCTCCTCCTGGACTCCGCCAGAGTCAGTCAGGATGATGGTGGCACGGTTTTGCAGCTGCGTGAACTGGTCATAAGGCAGCGGATCCGTGATGATGATATTTGGCAGGTGCTCGACCTCCGGCAGTACCGCTTGGCGCACCTTTGGGTTTAGGTGCAGCGGCAATGCGAAGTTAATCTCCGGGTAGGCTTCTGCCAAGTCCTTAACTGCCCCACCAATTTCTTTCATCGCCTCAAGGTTCTCGCGGCGGTGGGTGGTAACAACGACAAGCCGCTTATCGGACTCGGCGGCTTCCTGCAGGGCAGGGTCCGCGAACTTCGTATCCCACGATGCTGCTTCCAGCAGAGCGTCAATGACGGTATTACCGGTGACCACGATGTCCTTGGAACGCACGTTCTCGCGACGCAGGTTCTCCATCGAGCCTGAGGTTGGGGCCAGGTGCAGTTCGGCTACCTGACCAATGAGCTTACGGTTAGCTTCTTCTGGGAACGGCGAGTGGATATCGCCGGTGCGCAAACCGGCTTCAAGGTGAACGATCTTTACCCCGCGGTGGAAACCGGCGAGCGCTGCAGCCATAGCGGTGGAGGTATCGCCCTGGGAGATGATGACGTCCGGGTTTTCTTCCTCAATGATGGAGTCCAATCCAGCAATGGCGCGGGAGACAAGTTCGTTAAGCCCCTGTCCCTGTTTCATGAGCCCCAGGTCGTGCTTCGGCTGGATGCCAAACATGGTGTTGACCTGCTCCAGCATCTCTTTATGCTGACCGGTAGAGACCGGGATGGATTCGAAGCGCTCATCTTTATCCAGCGCCTTGATGACCGGTGCCACCTTGATAGCTTCCGGTCGGGTGCCGTAAATGGTCATGATTTTGGGCTTAGCCATTATTCTCTTCCTTCTGAGTGATGGAGATACTTCTTCATTGAACCATGTGCGGGAGACCTGTACCCCCGCTCAGGTTTTAGGGCTGCTTAGGTTTTAGAACCTGCTACCCGCTGACGCTCACGCCGCCGTCCGAGGCGATGGTCACCTTGGCCGTCATGGCGCGGGCTAGATCGAGGCGTTGCCACGAACCTCCCTCGGCTTGCCAATCCAATGGATTGCCGGCTGGGCGCGCGGTTTGGCGGAGGACCTCGGCACGCTGGTTCCAAGTCAGTTCTGGGTGGGACGCTGCTAGCAGCACTGGAGCGGCCTGCGGGACGACCATCGGGGCGGCGGTGCGGTAGCGCGGGGCAAAGTCATAGTCCATGAGCTTGGAATACTGCTCAACCGAATCCTCTGTGGACCGATAGCCGGTACCCTCTGCCCTATCCTGGGCCACCAATTCTTCTACCGTCTTGCCGGTGCGCCACTTGATTTCCTTGCGCACTTCCATCGAGGCTTCCCATAAGGCATGGCGCATGCGCTTGTCATTGAGGCGGTCGGCTGCGGCGGCTTGGCCAGTCATGCGGCCGCCGATGACATCCAGCGGATAATGCACTCCTAGGACCACGCGGTGGTTGCCGGCCTCAGCACCGCGCAGCATGAGCTGCGGGCCCACCTCCGGCAGCATGAAGGACATCAGCGTGGTAATCCAGGTTGCCTGATTGGTATGACCCGAAGGGAAGGCTGGCGAGGTGGGATAAAGATCCTTGGAACCATCGTCGTAGCGCTTAATCGCCTGCGGCGCGCGCTGGTACGGGCGCTGATAGTTGAAGTAGTACTTCTCTGACATGGTGGAATTAGCTAGCCCGCCTGCACGAGCGGCGTACCCATTGCCTAGGAGGTACTCGGTTTTGGGCAGGCGGTGCTCGGCCAGAGAAGCACGGAAGGCATCGCCCAAGTTCTTGCCCATGGCATCAGACACCGCGTTGAGCACGCTGGTGGAGCTGGCTTTGGCGTCGGACTGCGCTCGCTGAATAAGGGCCTGGTCCCCTGCCGCCGCGTTATTGATGGCCACGGCCTTGTCCATATTTTCTTGGCGGATTTCTGGCTGGGCCTTGATGTGATCAAAAAGCTGGACTACCTGCCAGTAGTTGCCAAATTGATAAGACGAGACATCGGATTCAAAGCCCGCGATATAGTCCGTGCTAAACGGCTCTGGAACTGGGGCACCGGGGTGCTGGACTGGGGCTGCGCCGGTGGACTGCTGGGTGACAGGCTCACGCAGCTGGGGCACGGCTACGGGAAGGGCTGTGGCCGACGGTGCGAGGGCTATAGTCAGCCCAGTAGCCGCGCACAGGGCGAGCCCACGGACCGCGGAGCGAGAATTATTCCGATATTTCATCGTAGAAACCTTTTACTAGCATCAAATTCCTACGAATAATATCTAGCTAAAGTTAAGGGGAAGTGAACGCAACGCTAAACTCGCATGCACAATCGTGGATTGGCGGATAGACCTTTGCGGTCACCACTCAGTACTCTTCGAGCCACGTGGGAGCCGGAAGTGCCGCAGCGGAATCCGGTTGATGGCCGGAAGATTCCGCAGCAATGCTCGCGGTAAAAAGCGCGGCCAGCGCCACTGTTGAGGCCGCCGCTGAATCCCTGCGCTTGTTATTTTCCACACATTTAAACTAGCGCGTATTGCGCGCCATGAAAAGTGCTAGTCCAATGCAGGGCTAGCGCCACCCCTCACTCGTGGTTGGCGGCGCGCGCCAAAGCTTCACGGTAGGCTGGTGGGGAACTTTACTCGCACTGGAATAAGGGGACACGCTAGATAATGATCCAATTCGTCTTCGGCGCCGCAGCAGGATACGTATTTGGCACTAAGGCTGGCCGCAAGCGCTACCACCAGATCAAGGGCGCCTACGAAAAGGCCGTCAACTCCCCCGTGACCAAGTCCGCCGTCACCTCGGCACGCAAGGCGGTAGCCAATCGCCTGGACCCAGAACCGCGCATGCGCGAGGTTCGCGATTTGTCTTCAAAGCGCAAGGGCAAGGGCCGGCTGCGTGGATCGCAGGTGGACAATGCGGACCGCATTTATGAGCCCGATGAGGACTAGGTCGATTGCAGACTAGCCTTTAGGCCTCCCCTCCCCTCGGCACGCACCTTATTTGGGGTCGCGCCGAGGGGAGATTTTTATGCCTGGGGAGGCGTGCCGCGAAATGCGCGGTCATTGAGCTCACGGCGGGCTTGCTCTAAAGCGACGAGGTCAGCGAAGAGCGAGTTATAGCTGGCCTCATCATCGGAGGGGCGCATGCGGCCGAGTCGCGCCTTGAGCTGGGCGATTTGATCCCCCACCACGGTTTCTTGCAGGCGGGAAAGAACGGAGTCGGCGTATTTTTCGGGGCCGACGTCGGTTGGCAAAATGGCCTCTACAGCAAGCTCCGAGACAAAGTTGCGGCCGGTGAGATCCTGCATTTCACCGGCTACCGCGGCGATCCATTCCACGGCCGGCATGGTAGCACCCTGAGCTGCGCCGCCCACGGTAGAAATGGCTTGGCGGACGAGGCGGTAGGCGTCGTTGGTATAGGCGTCGGCAGTAATGCCGTCGAAGTAGGAGCCCGCCACCTGCGGCATCTGCAAGGCCAGCTTGAGGGCCTCGCGCTGGGGCCACAGGTGGGTCTCCTTCGGGCTCGGCGGATGGATCATCGGCACGTCTTGTTGTGCCGGCTGCTGTTTCGCATTTTCGAAGCGGCGAATGGTGGGTTTTTCGGCCTTCTTTGGCTTGCGCGCCTCCGCGCGCACCTGTCGGAGAACCTCTTCCGGATCAGGCCAGCCCACCCAGCCAGCTAACCGGCGGGCGTATTCACGCTGCAAAGGTTGATCGCGGATCTGCGCTACCACGGGTACCGCGCGGCGCAGGGCCTGCAGTCGCCCCTCAGCACTGTCGATGCTGTACTCCGCAATAACGGATTGAATGACGAACTCAAACATTGGAATGCGGTCCGCGATGAGCTCGCGCACGGCGGCATCGCCTTTTTGCAAACGCAGATCACAGGGATCCATGCCATCAGGGGCCACGGCAACGAAGGATTGACCGGTGAACTTTTGCTCGCCGTCAAAGGCGCGCATGGCGGCCTTCTGCCCTGCCTCATCGCCGTCGAAGGTATAGATGAGCTCGCCATTGAAGTAAGAATCATCCAGCATGAGCCGGCGCAGTACCTGCAGGTGCTCGCCGCCAAAGGCGGTACCACAGGAAGCAACGGCAGTCTTGACTCCTGCGGCATACATAGCCATGACATCCGTGTAGCCTTCTACCACCACGGCCTGGTGTTGTTCGGCGATATTGCGCTTGGCCAAATCGAGGCCAAAGAGCACCTTGGACTTACGGTAGAGCATGGTCTCAGTGGTGTTCATGTACTTGCCGAGCTTGTCGTCATCGAAAAGCTTGCGCGCGCCAAAGCCAATGACGTTGCCGGAAAGGTCTTTAATCGGCCACAACAAGCGACGATGAAAGCGGTCGATGGGACCACGCTTGCCCATCTTGGAAATGCCAGCTGCTTCTAGTTCTTCAAAGGAAAAGCCTAAGCGCAGCAAGTGTTTGGTGGCCGTATCCCATCCCTCTGGGGCATAGCCACACTCGAAGTCATAGATGACTTCGCGGGAAAAGCCGCGATCCAGCAGGAAATCGCGGGCCGTGGCCGCTTGTGGAGTCTCTAACTGCTGGCGATAGAACTTGTGCGCCGCCTTATTCGCGGCAATGAGGCGCTGCCGCGTTCCCGGCTTCTCATTACGCGCACCTGTGGAACCGCCCTGATAATTGATGTGATAGCCGATCTTCTGCGCTACTGCCTCTACCGCTTCTGGGAAGGAGACCTGCTCCATTTCCATCAAGAAGCTGAAAACATCACCACCCTTACCGGTGGAAAAGCAGTGATAATAGCCGCGCTGCGGGCGCACGTGAAAAGACGGGGTCTTTTCATCCTTGAAGGGGCTCAGCCCCTTAAGCGAATCGTGGCCGGCGGGCTTGAGCTGCACGTACTCGCCGACGATCTCTTCTAAAGGCGCGCGTTCACGGATAGCTTGGATATCGCTGTCCGGAATTCTGCCTTTTGCCATGCGTACAGACTACCCCGCGTGCGGTGGGAATGTTCAAATAGCTGGGCGAGGATGGTGACGTAGCCTTGGGTTCACGGATTGGGCGGAAATTACCCTCTGATGGGGTACTTTCCACATGCTGTTACCTACCCCCGTGACGGGGCAATTTTTGGCCTCGCTATTGACTCGGGGCGATTTATACTTTTAGCGGCGCACCTGCAACAATAAAGGTATGCCCAAGTCCAAAGCGTCCAAGAAATCGCTCCCCGTTGCCCTCGGTGGCCTTGCGCTTGTCGCCGTAGCAAGCTACTTCGGTTTCGACCTCGGCGGCGATGGTGATTCCTCTGCTTCTTCGCCGTCCGAGTCCGCAGGCGGCGCTAAGGCTGGCAACGCCGATACTTGCGAGATGTCTTCCCTCCCCGCTGAGGCCAAGGACACCGCGGACGATATCTTGGCTGGTGGACCGTACGACTACCCAGATAATGACAACGCCCGCTTTGGCAACTACGAGGGACGCCTGCCGCAGCAGGACAAGAATTACTACCGCGAATACACGGTAGAGACCCCAGGCAGCCACAACCGCGGCGCCCGCCGCATTATCACCGGTGGTGGCAGCGAGACCGACCCAGACGTGTGGTACTACACCGATGACCACTACGAAAGCTTTTGTTCTATCCCGGACGCAGAGGAGTAATCATGCGACGCATCCTCATTACTGAACACATCCGCACCCGCGCGGACTTCTTTAACGCACTCGGCCGCACCCGCGGGTGTGAAGACTGCGGACCGCGCAACCTCGATGACCTCGCGGACTTCCTACGCGAGCAGCACACTAGCGTCATCGTTGCCTCCAATATGGATTTGGATGGCGAAGGCTTAGGCGCCATTGTCACCGTGCTGGAGGACCAAGGCGTGAAGTTGGTGCGCTAAGTCAGGCGTTTGTTGTTAAACGCTTTGTTTTGCTTTCTTAGCTTTTTGGCACAATATTGGCGCTGCTCGCTAGGTGTGCTCGGGGTCGGTTGACTGTGCACCGAATAGCTAAGATTCTCAAGGTATTGCACGATCGCCTGATCGGGTTTCTCTGCCCGAGCCTTTGTCTTCTTTTTCCTAAGTTCTATGTAGCCAATGTTCAAAG
>JALXWS010000020.1 GCA_025144025.1 Corynebacterium sp. p3-SID1241
TTTGTGCGCCCGGAGGGATTCGAACCCCCAACCTTCTGATCCGTAGTCAGATGCTCTATCCGTTGAGCTACGGGCGCAGACCGTTGGTAAGCAGTGCGTGGGCTCTGCTGTGCAACGAGAAATAACTATACCCACGGTCTGGGAAACTACCAAATCCCCAGTTCACTTGGTGTATACCCACGAGAAGCAGGAAGGCTTTAGGAAGGAATGAGGGCGGCAACTTCGGCGTCGGAAAGCAGTGCGTCCCGGAAAGCCTGCAGGGTGGCCTCGTGGTCGAAGTCAATGCCGATGAGAACAATTTCAGCACCAGGGGTCACGCCATTGGCCGCCCAGAGGGACGCGGGCATGATTTGGAGGTTCGGGCCGGCTTGCTGCCAGGCGTGCGCGACGCGCAGATCGGTATCGATCCAGCAATAACCCTTGGAACGCACCAGACCGGTACTGGCCCGCAGGGCGGCAAGTAAGCGCTCGCGATTAAAGGGCCGATCCGCACGAAAGACCACCGAGGAGATGCCATATTCCTCAGTTTCGGGAGTATGCGGGTTGGCCAGCTCTTCGGCGTAGCCGTGATAGGCGGCAGCGGTAGCGGTGTCATACAAGTGGGCATCGAGGACGAGCCGCGGGTCGATGACACCGTTGGTAACAATCACGACGCGGGCGCGGGGGTTCATGGCGCGCACGGTAGCGATGACCCGTTCGGTTTCGGCAGCATCAACCACGTCGGTCTTGGTAATGAGGATAAGGTCGGCGAACTCAACTTGGTCCACTAGGAGGTCAGCCACGGTGCGGTCATCGCCGGGCGTGGCTTCGATGCTTTGGGACGCAAGGCTCTTACCACGGCGCAGCTGGTCAAGAAAGGTGGAAGCGTCCACGAGGGAGACCATGGTGTCGATGGGGGCGACGTCGGCAAGCGTCGTGCCATCCTCAAACTCCCACTCAAAGGTGGCCGCAACGGGCATGGGTTCGGAAATGCCAGTGGATTCGATGACGATCTGGTCGAAGCGGCCGGAGCGGGCGAGCTTGCCCACGGATTCAATAAGGTCTTCGCGCAGGGTGCAGCATATGCAGCCATTAGAGAGCTCGACAAAGCGATCCTCCCCGCGCTCAAGGTGGCCCTCGCCAGCAACGAGGGCGGCGTCAATATTGACCTCGGAGAAGTCATTGACAATGACGGCTAGCTTGCGCCCTTCGCGGTTGGCCAGCAGATGGTTTAAGAGCGTGGTTTTTCCGCTGCCCAAAAATCCGGACAGCACAGTAACGGGTGTAGCCATTCCCTAATGGTAACGTTTTTCATTAGGGAATGGCTACGTCGCCTAGATTGAGAGGCCGAAGATAGGCACTGCCAGCAGGTACACCGTAAGGGTAATGAGGAAGATGCCGATGATATTTAGGCCGAGGCCACCCTTGATCATCTCGCCAATCTTGACGTACCCAGAGCCATAGGCAATGGCGTTCGGCGGGGTGGCCACGGGGAGCATAAATGCACAGGTTGCGGCCAAGGCCACCGGGACGGTGAGGAGCAGGACGTTGATATCGCCATCGGCAGTAAGTCCCACACCCACGGCAACGCCGCCCATGATTGGAATGAAGGTGGCCGCCGTTGCGGTATTGGAGGTGATCTCCGTCAGGAAGAGCACCAGTGCGGCTACGGCGGCGACGATAAGGACAACTGGGAGGACGCTCAGTCCCTTAGCCATCTCACCAATCCACAGGGACAGTCCGGAAGAATTAAAGACCGAGGACAGCGACAGGCCGCCACCGAAGAGCAAGAGAACGTCCCACGGCATCTCATTGGCAGTCTTCCAGTCGAGCAGTCGAGTGCGACGCTGATTATCCGCCGGAAGAATAAAGAGCACGATGCCGGCAGCGATACCCACGATGGCATCGTCATAGTTCTCAAATTCCTTAAGCACCAACGGCAGGATTACCCACGCTGCGGCGGCCAGAACAAAGATGATGCCGGTCATAATCTGAGGGCGGGTCCAAGGGCCGAGGGCCTTAATTTCATCGTCGATAAGCTCGCGGCCGCCCGGAATATCCTTCATCTCTGGCTTGAAAATGGTGATAAGTAGGGCCCAAGCAATCAGCAGGAAGATCACGGCGAGCGGCACACCGACCGCCATCCATCGACCAAAGCCAAGGGTAACGCCCCAGGTATCGGCCATATACGCGTTCAGGAAGGCATTCGGCGGGGTGCCGATGAGCGTGCCCAGCGAACCAATAGACGCGGAATAGGCGATGCCCAGCATGAGGGCCGTGGCGAATTTCTTTTGCTTCTCCCAGCCGCCTACGGTCTCTGCGGTCAGCGAGAGCACCGAGGTGCCAATAGGCAGCATCACCACGGCCGTAGCCGTATTAGAAACCCACATGGACAAAAATCCGGTGGCCAGCATAAAGCCCAAGATGAGGCGCTTGGGAGAGGTACCAATCACCTTCACCACATAGAGGGCCAAGCGGCGGTGCAGGTTCCAGCGCTGCAGGGACAGTGCGATAAGGAAGCCACCCATGAACAAGAAAATGGTGGCGGAGGCATACGGGGCGCCTACCTCCTTGATTGATCCGACGCCAGCTAGTGGGAAAATAACCAACGGAAGCAGCGCGGTGGCAGCGAGCGGAATAGCTTCAGTCATCCACCACACGCCCATAAGGATCGTCACCGCTGCAACAGCGCGGATGGCACCAAGCGTGTACTCGGCTTCCGGATCTGCGCCAGAGGAGCCTTGGACTGTCTCGATGGCATTGGAGGGGAAGATAAAGAAGACAAGTACCGCCAATGCCAAGCCCACGAAGAGGCCAATAAACTGCCGGCGCCATTCGCCGCGTGGGACTTTAGGGGCTTCGTCACCTTCGGTGTGGGCGGTGGATTCGTGAGTATGCGGGGTGGTCATACCGCGCGCTCCTTCACTAAGAGAGGACTGTGCTGAGGGATATGCTCCGTACTTCCCAGGTTATTAGCTGGCCTAGACAGCAAATAGAAAGTTATCTAATTCACTGCGAAGCATGCACTGACCATACAAAACATGTGACGCAGAAACCATATCTCGTCACAATAAACCACCCCCACACCCCCGAATAGCACACACCACACCTGCCTAAAACCAGAAATGGCTCCACCACTCCTCCACCCCCGATCGATGAAGGATGGGTTAAATGCCCAGGACGGTCTTAGCAATGAGGAAGTAAATAATGAGGCCCGTAGCATCACAGAAGGTAGAGATAAACGGGTTGGAAAAGACCGCCGGATCGGCACCGATGGTCTTAGCCACGATGGGCATCAGCCCGCCTACGGTCGCAGAGATCGAGCAAATCAAAAACAGCGTCGAACCGATGACTAGGCCGATGCTCATGCCATAGACCAGCGTAGCCAGGCCCAGTCCCGCCAAGCCGAGCACGGCACCTAGCAACATGCCGACGCGTAGCTCGCGCCACAAAACGGCAACGAGGTCGCGGGTGCGGACATCGCCCAGCGCCAAAGCACGGGTCACAGTGGTGGCAGCCTGATTGCCGGTATTGCCACCGGTGCCGGTCAGCAGCGGGATAAATAGTGAGAGAACCACGGCCTTGGCCAGCGTGCCTTCAAAGGAGTCCAATACTTGCACGGTCAGCAGCGCAGAAACTGCCAGCACGAGCAGCCATACGATGCGCGAGCGCACCAGCTTGAGCAAAGGCGTGGATAGGTACGGCTGCTGAAGGGCCTCGGTACCGCCAGCACGAGCGGAGTCTTCGCTATCTTCTTCCTCCACAATGTCCGTAGCGTCATCCCACGTCAGCAGACCGACCAAGCGGTGCGAATCATCCACGATTGGCAGCGCAAGAATGTCCAATGGGAGGAACCAACGCGCGGTTTCTTCGGCGTCAGCACTAGCACGGGCAAAAATGGGGTCGTGCATAATATCGGCCATGGTCAGCGCGGCATCAGCGGTGAAGATTTCGCGCAGGCTCACCACTCCCACAAGACGCCTATCCTCGCGGGTAATGGGCACGGTGTAGATGGTTTCCAGCTCATGTGCGGTCTCCCGCAGTTTAAACAGTGCGTCCCTAACGCTCATGTCCGGGTGGATTCCAGGCACCTCGGGTGACATTCGGCGCCCCACCGAACCCTTGACATAGCCCAACACCACGCCCGTGACATCGCGCTTGGATTGAGTCAGTGAGCGCAGCAGCCGGTCCGCAATCTCCGCGGGCAGCTCATCCAGCAAAGCCACGCGGTCTTCCGGATCAAGCTCGTCGAAGAACTCATAGACATCAGCATTGCCCAGCTCATCGATGATATCGGCCTGATGCTTTGCATCGAGGGCATCAAAGACGACGATTGATTTCTGGCGCGGCAGCAAGCGCAGGGCCAAGGCTGAGCGGACGGCATTTTGCCGCTCGACGACGGCGATGAGTTCCTGCAGGGGCACCCTCTCCAGGAGTTCCTGCAGGCGTGGGGCCTTGGTGGGGTCAATGGCGTCTTCTTGCTTGAGCCATGCCTCAACAATATCGCTAGCCCGCTCGGTGGTCTCCGCCATGGCCTACCCGCCTTTCCAGCCCCAGGTTATTGACTTCAGCCTTCTTAGACTACGTCATTTGCCCAGAAAATCCGCCAGAGATCCTCCCCGGCCGCATGACAACGCCCAGAAGCCACCTCAATGATGGCACCGGGATGACTACAGGAATAGACCCCACAGGGCGAAGGCTGCCAGCAAAGACACCAGACCGGCAGTACTGGCCAAAATGATTGCATGCGGAAGGGGAGCCTGGGAAGACAGGGCGACGTCGACAAGCGAGGCACGTTGCCCCACCGCCAAGACCAGCGCCAGCACCCCGGCGGCAAGGAGGACGAGCGGCAAAAAGACGTGCACACTCACCGCCCGCATCACGCCTAGCAACACTAAGGAAAGCGCCAAAAGGGTGCGCTGCCAAGACAGGCGCGTGCGCTCTGGTTGCAGACCAGGATCAAAGGGCTGGTTAGACAAGGAACTCGCCTACCAAAAGCGCACCAGCCACCACCACGATTACAGCAACAAGGACCGGAAGGCCGAAACTAAACGGTAGCGATCGATTCTCTCGCATCGCGCGCTCTGATTGCTTCCAATGCCCCCACGCCACCACGGGCAAGATTATGGCGACTATCAGCATGAAGACCGATACCGCAGCACGCAGGGTGCCTGGCAGCGGAACGTCAAAGGCCTCAAGTGCTACTCCGCCAGCAATCAACGCCAGGGAAGTGCGAATCCACGCCAGGAACGTGCGCTCATTGGCGAGCGTGAAACGCGGATCAGGGTCGGTGCCAACTGCAAACACCGAACGGGGAAACCTCGAGTCACTCATGGGCACCACTTTATATTCATTTGCCTCCTGCGTCGCTATAAGCCCACGTAATGCTTCACCTTCCCGTAGCCTCATAGGCACAGGCCAGTCCCCCTGAGCCAAGGAGCACCCATCCCCTATGACCCTGCGCTTATGCAGCTACGTGCCGTCCTCCCCACACGAGGACGAGTTTTTCAGCAAAGAGAACATCAAGCGCGTTAGCACCCCAAATACCCGCCCCGATGCCACCGGCTTGCGCGAGACCGTTTTTAACAACGGCCCGTGCCCCTCCAAGAAACATACGAAATTCGACTTCCTCTTCCAGCTCTTCCATATGGGTAGCATCATAATTCTGGGACTCTTCCCCTTTGCTCTTACCGGACTCGATTTCCGCATCGCCTTGCTCATCAGCCTGCCTATCATCGCATTCGGCATTTCCAAGCCCGTTCGCTGGCTGGCCTCGACCCACAATGAGCGCACTCTGCTCCGCACAGCGTGGGCCAATAACTGGCTCGAGTTTTATCCCGTACTGGTGGGAAACTTCTACCACTTTGATACCAAGGAAGAAAAGAACCCTGTAGGCGATGACCACTATTATTTCCACCAAGCGCGCATCATGGTGTTCTTTCCTGATGGCTCCACGGAAGTACTACCAGAGCTCGCAACCGTGAAAGCTGTCGACTATCCGCCTGAATTGATGAGGTCAGATGGCACTGCCATTGCGGAAAACCCCGACGATCTGCGTGTGAGCCCCACCGTTAATAATGGCTGGGCACTACTGGCCGTACTCGCCGGTGACCCGGTATCCACAGGCACTCCCAATATCGGCTTGGATGAGCAGCAGATAGAAGCAGCACTTGCCCAGGTGGAGCGCGAGTGGGCAACCGACATTCTGAACTAACCCGCCGCAGCGAGTTATAGTCGGGCCCATGATTGAAGTTGCCGCCGTAGTTTTCCGTAATTCCTTTGGCCATGTCCTCACCGTGTGCAAGGATTCCTCCACCAAGTTTCAGTTACCTGGCGGCAAGCTTGAGGCTGGCGAAACCCCTACACAGGCCGCAGCCCGCGAGGTCGCAGAAGAAATCGGCGTTGACGTCCGCCTCCCGGAGCTATCCCCGCTCGGCACCTTCGACGCGCCGGCCGCCAACGAACCCGGCGAAACCGTGCGCGGCCACATCTTTACCTATCCCCGCCCAATCCTTGCCCGCGCATCCGCAGAGATTGCCGAACTCGCATGGGTAGACCCCACCAACCCAAATCGCGAGCTCGCCCACCTGCTGCGCGACGAGGTCTTTCCTGCCCTAGAATCCTAAGGCCCTACTTTATCCCTTAAAAATTTCCTATTGCAGCTCCTGGGAGGGCAACCTAGAGTCATTTTCATCAGAATTGAGTGATGAAAGGACTGACCCCCATGCCGCAGCAATCCACACCCGGACCTATCACGACGATTACCTTCCTCGTCCTAGGGATCATTAGCTCTGTTATCGCCATTCTCATGGTGCCTGCCCTCTTCCACGAGGTCACTTCCCTGCGCGCTGCGGCTTTTACCGGAAGCTTCATCTTCGGCGTTGGCATGCTCACGCTCTTCCGCCGCTGCGCCAAGTACCAGCGCTAATAGCAGATTTCTCCGCTTCACGGCGCCGGCAAGAAAAAGAAAAATCCCGAGCGCGTACGCTCGGGATTAGATGGCGGAGATGAGAGGATTCGAACCTCCGGACCCCAGAAGGGTCAACTCCTTAGCAGGGAGCCCCATTCGGCCGCTCTGGCACATCTCCACGGTTCACAAGGAACCTCGTTTGACAATACCTGCCTGCCCCGCCACTGCCAAACTAGCCCCCTCCTTTCCCGCCCATAGCAAAGATGCAGGCCCTAAAGTGGTAGGCATGATTCGCCCAGACCTAAAAACCATCCCCGCCTACGTCGCTGGCGCGCGCAATGATGACGCGCTCAAGCTATCCTCTAACGAGGCGGCGCACCCGCCCCTGCCAGAGGCAGCCGCGGCTATGGCAGAGGCAGCCGCACAGGCTAATCGCTACCCGGATATAGCGGCCACCGCGCTGCGCGGGGACCTCGCCGCGCACCTGGGCGTGGATTATGGACAGGTTGCGGTGGGCACCGGCTCGTCCGCATTGTGCCAACAGCTGGTAGAAATTACCGCCACCCCTGGTGAAGAAATCCTCTTCCCATGGCGCTCCTTCGAGGCCTACCCCATCTTTGCCCAAGTGGTGGGAACCCACCCTATCCCGGTTCCGCTAACTGCAGAGCAGCGCGTAGACCTGCCGGCCATGGCGCAGCAGATTACGGACAAGACCCGCCTTATCTTCGTGTGCAACCCCAATAACCCTTCCGGCACCACAATCACCAAGGACGAGTTCGCTGCATTCATGGATGCCGTGCCTGCCGACGTCCTAGTAGCCCTCGACGAGGCCTATATTGAATACAACCGCGCCACGAACACCCCGGTGGGCACGGAGCTGGTGGGGACCTATCCCAACCTGGTGTGCCTGCGTACCTTTTCCAAGGCTTATGGCCTAGCCGGGGTGCGTATCGGTTATGCCTTCGGCCCGGAAAATATCATTGAAGCCCTCAATAAGGTGGCTATCCCCTTCTCCGCCAGCACCGTGGCCCAGGTTGGCGCCCGCGCGGCACTGGCGGCGCAGGATTCGCTGCGGGAGCGTACCAAGGAGACCGTCGTGCAGCGCGAGCGCTTAGAAGCAGCCCTGCAGGACTGGGGCGTGCCGCATTCCGAGGCGAATCACGTGTGGCTGCCGGCTAAGAATCTTGCCGGTCTAGGCACCCCGCAGGAGGTAGCCGCCCGCCTCGCCGAACGCGGCGTGCTCGTTCGCGCCTTTAGCGAGGGAATTCGTATTACCGTTACCACCAGGGAAGAAACCGACGCCTTGCTGCAGGCGTGGGACGCAACATAGGAGGCTAAATGCGATCGCTCATTAACTTCGCCCTGAATGTCTTTGCCATTGCGGTGGCGTTGTGGGCCGTGGTCACTGTCATTCCCGGAATCTCCATCACTCCGGCTGAGACCGGCAATTTCATCGCTATTGCCATCGTCTTCATCATTATTAATGCTGTAGTCATGCCGGTGCTGCGTGTCCTCGGCGCACCGCTAACCTGCCTGACGCTCGGGCTCTTCTCCCTCGTCATAAACGGCGCAGCGCTCATCATCGTGGAGTGGGCGCTCAATTCCCTCGACCTCGGAATCGGCCACCTTGTCATCGACTCTTGGGGCGCTGCGATCATCGGCGCCATCGTGCTGTCCATCGTCAGCAGCGTCATCAATTTCTTTACTAGCCCGCTGCGCCGGCGCGATTAACCACCCGCAAAAGGTGGCAACACGTCCACGCGGTTCACGCCGACAAGTGGGGAATCCATGGCAGTGTTCCCAGCGCCGTCGATAAGAAAGCTGCATCGCCCCAGCACTTCTTTCAGGCTCATACCAGCCTCTGTGGTGCCGGAATGCTCCTTGCCCAGCTGCGCCACCAGATCACCCAAGGTGGCGGGGGCGTCTACCTGCTCAGAAGCCACGCCCGCGGCAGCGCGGGCGGCGGCGAAATAGTGAACGGTCAACATGCCTTCTACTATGCCTACGCACCCCTGCCGTGTCGAGACCGCAGGTAAACTAGCCGCCATGCGCACACCCGAGACTCACGCGCGCGAGGTCGCCGCGGCCCTGCCTGCGCGCCAAGCCACCACCGTGTCCCTAAATGAAGCGCAGAATATGGTCCTATCTGCGGCTATCCACGCTGGCTTCCCCTCCCCTCGCTTTGATAACTCCCAGATGGATGGTTACGCCCTTCCCCAGTGTGCGGCCGGGACTTACCAGATAGGACCCACCATCGCCGCCGGGACAGAACCCGCCCAAGTGCTCCGCGGCTCACTCAACGCGGCCTGCCCCATCATGACCGGCGCCAAAGTTCCGGCAGGGACTGCAGCCATCGTGCCCATTGAGCACTGCGAACCACAAGAATTCCTCGCCCCTGGTGACCGTGTCACCGTGCCGGAGACCTCACCTGGGCAATTCATCCGCCGCGCCGGCTCGGACTTAGAAGAAGGCGCCCTCCTGGCGGCCCAGGGCGATAAACTCACACCTGTCCGCTTGGCCGCCCTTGCTTCCCAAGGCATCGCCGAGGTGGAGGTCTACCGCCCCGCCCGCATCCTGATTTGCACCGGCGGAGCAGAGATCGGCCATGGCAACGCCGCCATCCCGGATGCCAATGCACCGCTCCTTACGGCGATGGCCCACCGCGCCGGTATCGAAGTCGCAGGCTATATCGCCACCAATGATGACCCGCAGGCCCTAACCCACGCTTTCGCAGACGCCATTGCGCAGCATCACCCGGACGCCATCATTACCTCGGGCGGAATCTCAGCCGGGAAGTTTGAAGTAGTCCGCCAGGTGCTCGATGGCTGGTTTGGCCACGTGGACCAGCAACCCGGCGGCCCGCAGGGCATCGCCACTTTTCACGACACCCCAGTGATCTGCTTGCCTGGAAACCCCATTTCCACGTTGGTGAGTTTCCGCCTCTTTGTTGCCCCAGCACTGGGCTGGGCACCCGAGCCTTTCCGCGTCCCCCTCGCGGCGGGAATCGAAGGCCTCCCGCACAAGGAGCAATTTCGCCGCGGACGCGTGGATTCCCACGCCCATATCCTCGGTGGTGCAAGCTCCCACCTGCTCGCTCAAGCCGCCGATGCCACCCATCTCATCCGCATCCCTGCCGGTCAACGCCTCGAAGCAGGCGAGGAAGTAGAGGTCTACCCACTATGAGCCCACAGCGCACCGCCCTCGTCATCGTCGCTTCTACGCGCGCCGCCGCGGGTGTCTATGAAGATCGATCCGGGCGCATCGCAGTAGATTTCTTGCGCCGCAAAGGATTCGACTGCCCCGACGCACACATCGTTTCCGATGCCGATATTGCCGCAGCTGTTGACGCCGCGTTCGCCGAAAAACCCGCAGTCATCCTGACCTCCGGCGGCACTGGGCTGACCCAAGATGACCAGACGGTAGAAGCCGTAACGCCACATATCACCCGCGAGTTGCCGGGCATTGCGGTGGCCTTCTGGCAGAAGGGTCTGGAAAGCGTACCTACTGCGGTGGCCTCCCGCGCCATTGCGGGGGTCAACGACACCACTTTTGCCATGACTCTTCCCGGTTCTACAGGCGGGGTAAAGGACGGCTGTGCAGTCTTGGAAGAATTGATTGTTCCGATCATCGATATGCTAGAAGGAATACATGAACACTGATCCCTCCTACGTTGCCGAGCAAACCGGCTGCACCATTGGCACGCTGCTGAGCGATCAGCCCCTCAAGTCTCTTCTTGCCGCCGCCAAGGAGGAGACTGCCACGGCCGCCATGGGTGCCGTTGTCACGTTTGAAGGGGTTGTGCGCGATCACGACGGCGGCCGGCCCAATGTGACTTTGCTGTCCTACAGCGCACACCCGTCCGCACCAGAAAAACTGCAAGAAGTCACCGATTCCGTTGCGGCCAACCACCCAGTGCGCCTATGGGCCGCCCACCGCACGGGAGATCTCGAGGTCGGTGGCCTAGCCTTTGCCGTAGTAGCGGCCGCCGCACACCGCGGCGATGCCTTCCGCGCGGCCGAAGAATGCGCCGATCGCGTCAAAGCGGAAGTACCCATCTGGAAAGAGCAAAGCCACGGCGATGGCTCCACCAACTGGGTGGGACTGGAATGAGCACCCGCTATGCCCGCCAAGAAGCGCTCTGGGGCGAAGACGGCCAGCGCAAGCTCAGCGAAGCCCACGTAGCGGTTATCGGTGCCGGCGGCCTAGGCTCCCCCGCCCTGCTCTACCTAGCCGGGGCAGGCGTAGGCCGCATTTCGCTTTTCGACGACGACGTGGTCTCCCCCTCCAACCTGCACCGCCAGGTCATCCACACCACCGCCGCCATCGGTACGCCAAAGACGGATTCCGCCGCGACCGCCGTGCGCGCGCTCAATCCAGAGGTGGACATCACTTGCCACGGCCGCCTCGAATCAGCGACAGCGTTTGAGCAGCTACGCGGCTGCGATCTCATCCTCGACGGCACCGATAACTTCGATGCGCGTTACCTAAATTCCTGGGCCGCCCACAAGCTCGGAGTTCCGCACGTGTGGGCCTCAATCCTCGGCTTCGATGCCCAGCTCAGCGTTTTCTGGTCCGGCCACGGCCCCGTCTACGAGGACGTCTTCCCCACCGCTCCCGCACCCGGCGAGGTTCCCTCCTGCTCGCAGGCCGGAGTTCTGGGCCCGGTGGTCGGAGTCGTCGGATCCGCCATGGCCCTCGAAGCCCTCAAACTCATCACCGGCGTGGGCACTCCACTCATCGGCACACTCGGCTACTTCGATGCTCTTTCCGGTACCTGGGAATACATCCCGCTCCAGTCCACCGGCGCACAACCCACCCAGCCTGCCGACGCCCCCGAGGTCCGAGAGATTCCCCCGCACGCTCCGCTTATCGACGTCCGCACCTCCCCCGAGCGTGCCCAATCCGCCATCCCCGATTCCACGCACTTTGAGCTCGACCGCATCCTCAGCGGCGAAAACCCCGACATCGAACCAGATACTCCGGCCGTTGTCTACTGCGCCAGCGGCATCCGTTCCGCACAAGCAGTGGACGTCCTTCGCAAGCGCGGCTTCACCAACGTCGTCTCCTTGCGTGGCGGCATTAATTCCTGGCTCGAGCAACAATAGCTGCCCATTTTACAAAGAAAAAGGCTTCGCGATGACCAAGTAAACGGTGTAGCGAAACCCTTTTCAGAATGCGGAGACGGCGGGATTTGAACCCGCGGAGGTATTACCTCGCCGGTTTTCAAGACCGGTGCATTCGGCCGCTCTGCCACGTCTCCAAGTTGCGTATCGAAGGCAATCTCCTTGCCCAAGAAGCAACTTGGTCAGTCTACTAAATAGATGGCCCTGTTTCCCAAAAGGCCACCGTCAGCGCTCAAAATGATTACTCCCCACGAGGTCATTCGTGGCGCAGGACACATGAACTCCGTTAGATTGGGGCCCATGGCTACAACAAAAATGAAGGCAATTGTCCAGACCAACCCACAGGAGCGCCGGTCCCTAGAGCTCCACGAAGTTGATGTCCCGCAGCTGCAACCAGGTGAAGTACTCGTCAAGGTACACGCTGCTGGCGTTAATCGCGGCGATATCTTGCAAACGATGGGTGCCTACCCGCCACCACCGGGAGCGTCCGAAATCTTAGGCTTAGAAGCCGCAGGCACCATCACGGATGCTGGTGATACCGATTGGAAGGTGGGCGCTGAAGTGGGCTGCCTGCTCGCAGGAGGCGGCTACGCCGAATATGTGGCGGTTCCAAAAGGCCAACTGCTGCCCGTGCCAAAGGGGTTCAGCTTGGAAGAAACCGCTGCGGTAGTTGAGGTCGGATGCACCGTCTGGTCCAACCTTGGCATCGAGGCGGGCCTACACGAGGGCCAGCGCGTGCTCATCCACGGCGGTGGCGGCGGTATCGGTACTTTCGCCATTCAGGTGGCCAAGGCGCTGGGCGCAGAGGTAGCGGTCACGGCCGGTTCTGAGGAGAAGCTGGATCGTTGCCGCGAGCTGGGCGCCGATATTCTCATCAACTATAAGGAGCACGACTTCGTAGAAGAGTTGAAGGGAAGCTGCGACGTCATTTTGGACATCATCGGCGCGAAATATCTGGAAAAGAATATGAAGAGCCTGGCTAAGGACGGCAAGCTCATCATCATCGGCATGCAGGGCGGCACCAAGGCGGAAATCAACTTGGGCGCCATGCTGCCCAAGCGCCTGACCATCCAGGGCACTACGCTGCGCGCCCGCGATCTGGAGGATAAGGCACAGATTGTGGCGGGCACGGTAGAAAATGTGTGGCCCATGTTGGAGGACGGCCGCGTAAAGCACGCCCTGCACGCCACTTACCCGCTTGCCGACGCCGCCCAAGCCCACACTGCCCTAGACAGCGGCGAGGTCACCGGCACCTTGGTGCTTACCGTTTAAGCCAGCGAGGCTACAACACGCGTCAGGTGCTCAACGTCGTGATAGGTATTAAAGGGGCCAAGCGCAACCGTCACGGCGCCACCGATTTCTTCCACGCCCATTTCCGTAAGCAACGGGGTTTGTGGGGCAAGCGTAGTGACGAGCCCGTTGTCAAAGAGGCGCTTGTACACGGTCTCGGCAGGAACCCCCCTTACGGCAAAGGTAAGGCGGGGCAGGCGATCGTCGGATGCGCCGGCGGCCGCTTCCCCAGTCACGCCGAGGATATGAACGGCTGGCAGGGTGCTCAAGAAGGAATAGAGATCAGCGCGCAGATCCTCTAGGTAGACGCTGAGCGCATCCATGGAGGTGCGCAGGCGCTTGCGGCGCGAGCCGCTCTCCCCACCGGCTAGGGCGGCAAGATGGTCCACGAGCGGTCCGACGCCACCGGCAAGGCCAGAGGAAATGGGTGTTTCCAGCTTGCGGGCGCCCTTGCCGGTATGCACCGGATCGAGGGTATCGAGGCGGCGGAACATGCGAGTATCGCGGAAGACCAAAGCTGCTAGCTGCGGTCCGCCCAGCAGTCCCAAGTCGAGGCCCAAGATATCGGCGCCGAGCTCATCAAAGTTGATGGGGCGATAGGGGGCGATCGCAGAGACGTCGAGAAGCGTCCAGGCACGGGAGCGCTCATGGACCGTATCGATGATCTCAGACGCTGGGGAAACAGTGCCCAAAAGTTCGTGCGCGGCAGAGAAGGCGACAAGCCGCGTAGAGCCGTCGACAAGCTCTGCGAACTGGAATCCCGGCAATTCGCCTGTTCCCAAGTCCGGCTGGGCCCAACGAGTTTCCGCCTTGACCTCAGAAAACGCCGAGTACAAAGACGGTGGATCGAGCTTGGAGAGCACCAGTGAGGAATTGCTGCCTAAAAGCGGGCGCGCCGCATGTGCCAAGGACTGGTAGAGCACCGGCAGGGAGGGGCCAAGCACCACGCGATCCGCCTTGGAACCGGTTAGATCCGCTACGGCCATGCGCGCAGCGGTGTAATTGCCATCTCCTTCCAAGCGGCCCGGCGCGGGCGTGGCAGAGTGGGCACCGCCTGGCCCTTCCTGAGTGGCCACCGCAGTGGACATACGGAAGGAGCGAGCCACGCCGGAGGCTACTCGCTCAGAAATCTGGGGAACCGCGTGCGCGTTGAGATAGGTCCAACCATCAGATAGCCCGGTGTATAAACCGCGCACACTGAATACGTCATAGTGCGCCGAAGCTCCTGCTGGCATTACGGTCCCTTCTTTTTTCGCGCTAGGCATCGCCACTCCGTGGCGGTCGATTCCCTACTGTATACGCGTTTGCCGCAAGTTTCCCAAATCTGGATTTTCGCTGAATATGGCTGTTTTCGCAGGCTGGCGGCGTGTAGTTCCCGTTTGCCCAGCCCGCGCGCTAGGGTGTTGAGCGTGCAAGATAACAATCAACTGCGCGCTGATATCGCCCGCATGACCTCTCAGCCAGACAGCGAGGCCACCCCAGCGTCCCAGTCCGAGACCCTCAAGGCCGCCTTCGCGGATCTTGCGCAGGGTGCACAGCAGCGCGAGCTGTGGTTCAAGCTGGGCATTCAAGATATTAAGCAGCGCTACCGCCGCTCCGTCCTGGGCCCATTTTGGATCACCATCGCCACCGGCGTGATGGCCCTAGCCCTGGGCCTGCTGTATTCCATGCTCTTCCAGATTCCCGTAGCGGAGTTCCTCCCCCACGTCACCGTGGGTCTTATTATGTGGACCTTCATCTCGGGCTGCATTAAGGAAGGCTCCACCGTCTTCATTGACAATGAGGGCTTAATTAAACAGCTGCCCGCTCCCCTTTCGGTGCACGTTTACCGCCTCGTATGGCGCCAGACACTGTTTTTGGGCCATAACCTCATCATCTGGTTGCTGCTTATCCTTATCTTCCCGCGCAGCCTAGGCTGGGAGTTCTTCCTGTTTATCCCTGGTTTGGCATTGCTGTTGGTCAACGGCGTATGGGTCACGATGTTCTTTGGCATTATCGCCACCCGCTTCCGCGACGTAGCCCCACTGCTGGAAGCTTTGACCCAGCTGCTGTTTTACGTCACTCCGATTGTGTGGATGACCAATACCTTGAAGGACCAGGGCGGTGCGGTAGCCGGCCGCGCCCGCATCGCGGAAATCAACCCGCTCTACCACTACATGGAAATCGTCCGTGCGCCCATGATCGGCGAGCCGGTGGCCGCCTACCACTGGTGGATCGTCATCGGCTGCACCGTTCTCGGCCTGCTCATCGCCGGCTTGGTCATGCGCAAGTGGCGCTTCCGCGTCAGTTACTGGGTTTAAGCCCACGCCCTGCACTTCCTGAGATTCCTCGAAAGGATACAGACTGATGGTCTCGATTGATACGTATAACGCGTGCGTGGACTTTCCCATCTTTGATGCCAAATCCCGCTCGCTAAAGAAGGCCATGCTTTCTTCGGCCGGCGGCGCCATTGGCAAAAATGCCCAGAACACCGTCGTGGTGGAGGCGTTAAAGGATATTAACCTGCACCTGCGCGAGGGCGATCGCGTGGGTTTGGTGGGCCATAACGGCGCCGGCAAGTCCACCCTGCTGCGCCTTTTATCTGGCATTTACGAGCCCACCCGTGGTTCTGCCGATGTGCGCGGCCGCGTGGCCCCCGTCTTTGATTTGGGCGTGGGCATGGACCCAGAGGTCTCTGGCTACGACAACATCATTATCCGTGGCCTCTTTTTGGGCCAGTCCATCAAGCAGATGAAGAAAAAAATGGATGAGATTGCGGAGTTTTCTGAACTCGGCGATTATCTCTCCATGCCGCTGCGCACCTATTCCACCGGTATGCGCGTGCGTTTGGCACTTGGCGTGGTGACTTCCATTGAACCGGAAATCCTGCTGCTGGATGAGGGCATCGGCGCTGTCGACGCCGCTTTCATGGCCAAGGCCCGTGTGCGCCTGCAAGAGCTGGTGAAGCGCTCCGGCATCCTGGTCTTTGCCTCCCACTCCAATGACTTTTTGGCGCAGCTGTGTAATACCGCGCTATGGATTGACCACGGCGAGATCCGCTCGGTGGGCGAAGTTTCTGACGTTGTCGGTGAATACGAGGGCTCAGAGGTTGGAGAATACGTCCGCGACCTGCGCGAGCGATTTGAAAATGAGGATACAAGCGACAACTAACAGCGCTCATTTTTCGCATCTCGCCTCCGCTGCGCGGAGTGTTTCTGCGCTAGCCCGCCCCAACCCGGTGGCAAGATGGAACGCATGACTGCCACCCTCACTTCTACCGGTTCCACCGCCGCCGTCATCGTTACCCATCAGCGCGCCGAACTATTGCAGGCTTCGCTTGCACAGGTGGTACACCAAACCCACCCCGTGCAGTGGGTAGTCGTGGTGGATAATGGCGCAGAAGATGCGGTGCGCGAGCTCGTGGAATCCATGGCGGGTGACCGCGGTGTTTATGTGCCCTCAGAGACCAACCTGGGCGGCGCTGGCGGCTTTGCACTGGGCTTTCTCACCGCGCTTTCTTTGGGTGCCGATGCCGTGTGGTGCGCCGATGATGATGGGCGCCCCGCCGATCACGCGGTACTTGCGGAGCTGTATCGGGTAGCCGAGGCCAACCGCCTGCACGAGGTTTCTCCCGCGGTGTGCAATATCGACGATCCCGGCCGGTTAGCCTTCCCTTTGCGCCAAGGGTTGGTGTGGCGCCGCCGCATGGATGAGCTGGAGGGCGACTTCCTGCCGGGCATTGCCTCGCTGTTTAATGGCGCGTTGATTTCGGCGGCAGCCATGGAGGTTATTGGGGTGCCGGACTATCGCCTCTTTATCCGCGGCGATGAGGTGGAATACCACCGCCGGCTGGTAAATTCAGGGCTCTCCTTCGGCACAGCACTAACCACCAGCTACCTGCACCCAGACGGCTCGGATGAGTTCAAACCCATCCTGGGCGGCAAGATGCACACGCAGTACCCAGAGGGCGAGTTCAAGCGCTTTTTCACTTACCGCAATCGCGGCTACCTGCTGTGGCAGCGCGGCATGCGCAAGCTACTGCCGCAGGAATTTGCCCGCTTTGGCTGGTTCTTCTTGGTCCAGCGCCACGACCCGGCCGGCTTTATCGAATGGCTAAAACTCCACAACCGCGGGCGCCAAGAAGATTTCCGCCGCCCTAACCAGGGCTAGGACGGATCCTGCTTGGCGACGACCCTGACCCCCGCCTTCCTAAAAATAATCCAGCGTTGCACCGCAAAGTTCACCACGGTCGCGGTGCCCTGCGAGATAGCAAAGGCCACCACGAGGGAAAGGGTCGAGTTCCACTCCCAGTGGACGTCGAAAAACTCAAAAAGGAACTTATAGGCCACCATATTGACCACGAAAGTCACGCCGTAGGTGGCAAGGACACCGGCGAAGCGCACCGCGGTGGCTTCAGCCTGGAAGGTCCAGCGGCGATTGAGTAGATAGGCCGCCCAGGTACCGATAATAAAGCCCACCGCACGGGCGGGGTCGGCGCTAAGCAGGCCCAAGCCGATCTGCAGGAGCCAGGTTAAGGAGACGTCGATAAGCGCGGCAAGCGCCCCCGTCACCGCGAACTTGGCGCTTTGCACGCGCAGGCTGGTCGAGCGCGAAGCCCGCTGAGCCGCGCCGCGCCACGTCCGTGAGGAGGCTGCTGCCATCTATTTTTCCTTAAAGATAAAGGCCCTTTGAATGGCAAAGTTGGTCACCGTGGCCACGCCTTGGGCGATGACGAAGGCGATGGTGTCTTTCACCGCACCCTCAAAGCCGAGGGAGATGAGCGGCTCATTGAGCACCCAGTACAGGAAGTTTTGGACCGCAAAGGTAGAGGCGTACAAAATGCCCACGGTCGCGGCTGTGCGGCCGGACACCTTGGCTCCAAAGGTCCACCGCGCATTGACCAAATAGGCGGTAATGGTGCCAAAAACCCAACCGATCGCCTTGGCGGCGGAACGATGCAGCCCCAGATAGGTCAATAAAAGCGTGAGACCATAGTCAATGGCGGCGGTAAATACGCCCACGGAAATAAAACGCACCAGCTGGGTGTGCAGCGAGGTGGATGAGGGCTTTACTTCTACGGCGTCGTCAGCGGAATTAGTCACGAGTGAGTAGCCTACCCGCGCAGGAGCGCTCGGTACATGTCCAGCCGGTCCACCGGCGCGGCGGATTCAGCACCATAGGCACCGATACCGGCCAATTGTTTCAAGGATGCTGCGCATAGCTCGCGGATTTCGGCACCGGTAAGTGCCTTGCCGTCGTCATTGACCCAGCCGAGCACATCCATGGTGGTCTCCACGACGGAATCGGTCAGCTCCGCGCCACCCATACAGGAAAGGGCAAGCGCCATGGACCAAAAGGCATCTTTGCCTTCATGGGTCACCTCGCGAGGCAAGCTGGCGAGCACGCGGGAAGCATGCGGTGTGAGGTCGGTTTCCCTGCCTAGGTCCATCGCTTGCAGCAGCGGGACGAAATCATAGAGTTTGGTGCGCTCAATCAAATCACGCACGGGCAAAGATACCGCGGAAAAGACCTCATCGGTTACCTCTTGCCCGGTCAATTCGCGGTTAACGCTGGTGAGTTCAAAGGGCTGGAAGAGCGAGCCCGAACCTCCCACGCACAAGGCCTCTGGGGTGCCGTTATCGCGCGGGTAAATATCGGCTACCACCAGCTCGAAATCCCATAGGCCCCAAACGAAGTCGATCTGGTCTCCCACGCGCCATAGGAATTCGGAGGCCTTGCGTTCCGGATCAATGCGCTGACCACGGGCCTCTGTGTGTTCATAAAAGTGCCAGGGAGATTCTTCCTCCGGCAGGCCAAAGCAAATGCGCAGTACGCGGTGTAGCTGCGTAAAGGTCAGCGCATCGCTAAAACCAATCTGACGGTGCACCTCGCCATCGGCGCGAATATTCGCGGCTTGGCAGATGATGGTGAGGGGCTCGCGCTTGAGGGATACCACGCTATCGGCGCGTTTGGCCCGCGCCTGTGCGATATCGGTGACCCCTGCATTCATGAGCCCCACCATACGCAAGTTTTAGGAAGCTAGTTTTGCAATATCGCGCGCTTCCAGCTCACTAATCAGGAACGTCAGTGCCGCGCCAATGGCGCCCAGCAGGGTCCACGGCCGCTTGGCACCGCGCTTGCGCAGGAACTTTACCATTCTGCGGGAAATGGCAACGTTCATCCAGCCGCCCAGGATGAGCAGCAGAACCACTGCGGCAAAAATGGCCCAGGGCTTGAGTCCCTGATCGGACATATCCTGTGGCGAGCGCGGCTCATCGCCATCCTGCTCCGCATGTGCGTTGGTGTAGGCCACCAGGGCGCCAAAACCAAAGAAAGACAAGGTATAAGCAGTAATCAAACCGCCTTTGGATTTAATCCAATCTGGATAAGAGGTCGCGATACCCACGGCGGCGGCCCGGGTGATGCGACCAGCCAGGGTGTCATCTAGGGCGTAATTATCTTGGTGCTGATCTTGCGTTTCGCGGTTGTTGGTCATAGCGACTACTTTAACTGGCGGTAAGCTGATGCGCATGTACTCGGATAAGACAGAGCATATGACGCCGGCGCAGCAGGCGGCTCAGGATGTGCGTGCGGAAGACGATAAGCGCAACGGCCACTTCGAGGCCACGGAGCATACCGATGTGCCGTTGAGTCCTTTCATGACTCGCCTGATGGCAGAGGAATTGCCCATGCTGGATTCCTCCTCGCGCGCTCGTGTCTATGACCTTTTGCGGGAGTACGATGGCCCGACTATTGAATCTCAGGAAGAACTGCCGGAGGAAATCCGCGCGCTTATGGATCTATAAACGGACACATTCGGGCAGTACAAGCGTCCTTTTTGTTCCGAATATCACTCGCGTCACTCCATCTACCCTTGTGTGAGCTAGGTAGGCTAGAGAGGCGATACACATCCGTCGAGCAAAGAGTAAGAGATGGAATTACATACCACTGAAAAGTCCCTGCACGGCTGGGGCCGCACCGCCCCGACGACCGCCCATGTACTCGCCACCGAAGACGTGGACGTGATAAAGAAGGCCGTGGCCCAGGTTGCAGATGATAACTCGGATAAGCCCACCCACCTGCGCCGCGGCATCATCGCCCGAGGCATGGGCCGCTCCTACGGTGACCCCGCCCAAAACGGCGGCGGCCTGGTCATCGACATGCAAAAGCTCAATAAGATCCACTCCATCGACCCAGAGTCAGCTCTGGTGGACGTCGATGGTGGCGTCACCTTGGACCAGCTGATGAAGGCCGCCCTGCCTTATGGCCTGTGGGTTCCGGTTCTACCGGGTACCCGCCAGGTCACCATCGGTGGTGCTATCGGCCCGGATATTCACGGCAAGAACCACCACTCTGCCGGTTCCTTTGGTGACCACGTGGTCTCCATGGAGCTGCTCGTGGCCGATGGCCGCGTGCTGCACCTGACCCCGGAAGGCTCTGAGGATGACCCGAGCGGCGACCTCTTCTGGGCCACCGTTGGCGGCATGGGCCTAACCGGCATCATCCTGCGCGCCACCATCCGCATGACCAAGACGGAAACCGCCTACTTCATCGCGGATACGGACCGCACAGATAACTTGGATGAAACCATCGCCTTCCACTCCGATGGTTCCGAGCACAACTACACCTATTCTTCCGCCTGGTTCGATGTCATTTCGCCGGAGCCAAAGCTGGGTCGCTCCACCATTTCCCGCGGCTCGCTAGCCACCCTGGCACAGCTGGAAGAGCTCGCCCCGAAGCTGGCCAAGGACCCGCTGAAGTTCAATGCGCCGCAGCTGATGACGGTGCCGGATATCTTCCCGTCCTGGACCATGAATAAGCTCTCCCTCTCCGCCGTGGGCTTGGCGTACTACACCATGGGTGCACCGGCGAAGAACCAGGTCAAGAACCTGACACAGTTCTACCAACCGCTGGATCTCATCGGCGAGTGGAACCGCGGCTACGGTTCCAAGGGCTTCCTGCAGTACCAGTTCGTGGTACCGACCGAAGCCGTGGAACCGTTCAAGGAAATCATCCGCGATATGCAGCGCTCCGGCCACTACTCCGCACTCAATGTGTTCAAGCTCTTCGGCGAGGGCAACCGCGCACCACTGTCCTACCCGATGCCGGGCTGGAACGTCTGCGTGGACTTCCCCATCCGTCCGGGCCTGGGTAAGTTCCTGGATGACCTAGACCGCCGCGTAATGGAATTCGGCGGCCGCCTCTACTTGGCCAAGGAGTCCCGCACCTCCGCGGAAAACTTCCACAAGATGTACCCGGGTATGGAAGGCTGGCTGAAGACCCGCAACGAGATCGACCCGACCGGCGTCTTTGCCTCCGATATGTCCCGCCGCCTCGAGCTGCACTAATCACTGGAAATAACACCTTTAAGGAGATTTACTGACCATGCTTAATGCAGTAGGCCAAGCACAACACATCCTGCTTCTGGGCGGCACCTCTGAGATCGGCCTCGGCGTCGTCTCCGAGTTCCTGGAGCGCGGCCCGGCCAAGGTCACCCTGGCCGCCCGCCCGGAATCCCCGCGCATCGCCCAGGCCAAGGCTGACCTGGAATCCCGCGGCGCTGACGTAGAGGTCTTGGACTTCGATGCCACCGACTTCGACTCCCACCCAGACGTCATTAATAAGGCCTGGGAGCGCGGCGATGTGGACGTGGCCATCGTTGCTTTCGGCACCCTGGGTGACCAAGAAGAGCTATGGCAAAACCACGACAAGGCCGTCGCCTCCGCACAGACTAACTACACCGCTCCGGTATCCGTAGGCGTGCTCTTGGGCGAGAAGTTCAAGCGCCAGGGCCACGGCACCATCATTGCCATGTCCTCCGTGGCAGGCATGCGCGTGCGCCGTTCCAACTTTGTCTACGGTGCTTCCAAGGCCGGCGTGGACGGCTTCTATATCAACTTGGGCGAGGCCCTGCGCGGCACCGGAGCCAACGTGCTGGTTGTGCGCCCGGGCCAGGTGCGCACCAAGATGTCCGCCGAGGCTGGCGACGCCCCACTGACCGTCAACGTTTCCGACGTTGCCGAGGCCACCGTCAAGGCCGTGCTCGATGGCAAGCAGGCCATCTTCGTGCACCCGCTGTTTGAATACGTTTCTTTGGCATTCAAGTTCATCCCGCAGGCCATCTTCCGCAAGCTGCCGTTCTAAAACACTGCGGCTTTCCACGCTGGCACCTGCCAGCCGGCTCGCCACCGCCCCCCGCTTCCTCGACTCGCCGCACCCCGCGGCGTGGAGGGACGGGGGCGGTGGCGTAGGGAGGACGTCGGCAAGCAAGCGCTCACCTGCCCGCGCCAAATCCGGGCTGTGGGGCTTAGGTATGCGAAACTATAGGGCATGACAAGCACAGCTGTACCCACCCAGTCAACGCCCGTGAGCGAGGATAACCGCACCGAAGCCTATCGCGCCGATGCACTGACTCACCGCGCGACCCTGCTGGGTATTGTGCTGGCCGCCGTGGCCGGTGGCGCGGTCACGCTGCTGGGCTGGTTTGCCTCCAAGACGGTATCGCTGCCGTCCTTTAATACCTCCATGGTCACCCGCGCACTGACCACAGTGGGCGTGGTGGTTACACTCGCACTGGCCGGTGGTCTGTGCGTGTGGTGGCTCTATGACCACTACAAGGATTCCATTGCCCGGCCACGCTGGCGGGTCTGGCTGACCTATGCGGTCACCTACCTTTCGCCAGCCCTGTTAACGCTGGCGGCCGTGGGCCTGCCGCTATCTGCCTCCCGCTTATGGCTCGATGGCGTGCAGGTGGACCAGGCCTTCCGCACCCAGTTCCTCACTCGCTCTGTGGAGGAAATGGGCTATGCGGACATGAACTACCAGGACATGCCCTCCTTCTACCCAATTGGTTGGTTCTGGCTCGGCGGCCGCTTGGGCGCACTACTAGGCATTCCGGGCTGGGAGGTCTACCAGCCCTGGGCCCTCATCTCCATTGCCGTAGCCGGCTGTATTCTGGTGCCCATCTGGCAGCGCCTCACTAATTCCCTACCGGTGGCCACCGCCATCGCCCTAGTCACTACCGCAATCACGCTGACCATTGCGGCCGAAGAACCCTATTCTGCGGTCATCGCAATGGGTCTGCCTACCGTAGCGGTACTTAGCGCCCGTGCCTTCGGCGGCTCCTGGCTATCTACGCTAGGCGTGACGCTCTACCTGGGTATTTCAGCTACGTTCTATACCCTTTTCACCGGTGCAGCCGCGCTCACCGTGGTCAGCCTCATCGCGCTATTTACCGCGCTTTATGAGCACACGTGGCGCCCCATCGTGCGTTTGGTGGTCATTGCCGCAGGCTCCATCGCCATCGCTCTCATCGCCTGGGGCCCCTATATCTGGGCGGTACTGCACTCACCCGAACCGCTACAGACCACCGCGCAACACTATCTGCCCGAGGAAGGCACGCAGATTCCGGTGCCCTTCTTGTCCTTGAGCCTCGTTGGCTTCCTCTGCCTCATCGGCCTCATTTATATCGTGGTCCGCCTCAATGACGTGGAGGTTCGCGCACTAGGCATCTCCCTCATCGGCATCTACCTATGGACCGTGGCATCCATGGTGGCTACGCTGGCCGGCACCACGCTGCTCAGCTTCCGCCTCGAGGTAATCGTGGTGCTCCTCTTTGCCACCGCCGGCGTCCTCGCTCTGGCCGAGGTGCGCCTGCTCGGTGTACACCGCCTCTACCCGGCGCGCTTCTCCCACACCACCAATAAGCAGATCACCGCAGTCATGGCCATCATCCTTGCCCTTGCTGGCGTCTATTATGCGCAGCAGATCCCCGAGGCCAACGAAGACGCCATCGACCACGCCTATAGCGATACCGATGGCTATGGCGAGCGTGCCGACCGCTTTACTAGCGATTCCGCTCATTACTACTTGGATATCCACAACTTCATCCAAGACCATGGCTATACGCCGGATGACACTGTGGTGCTCACGGATGAAAAGATCTTCATGTCCTACTATCCCTACTGGGGTTTCAACGCCTTTACCAGCCACTACGCCAATCCATTGGGCGAGTTCAGTACCCGCAATCAGCAGATTGAATCGTGGGCGAATGAATCCTGGGACATGAAACCGGACGAGTTCCGTAAGGCCCTAGATTCCGCCGCTTGGCGCGGCCCGGATGTCATGATCTTCCGCGGCGACTTGGACAATAAGGATGATGGATTCAAGCTGCACTTGGCGGAGGATATCTACCCCAATCAGCCGAATATTCGCTACCGTGCGGTCTTTTTTAACGCCGATGTCTTTGACAGGGGCTGGAAGCTACAGCAAACCGGTCCCTTCGTAACAGCCGTTCGCGCCAAGTAAGTTCACCCACACTTCCCGCCTGTGGCAGGGTGTGCCCGCGGGAAGAGAGGTTTATCTGACGTAGACTAATCGCCGTGTCAGATAGCCTCATTACGAATACCACCCAAGCGCGACCTGCCGGCTCCCGTTTCACCGCCGCCCCCGCGGGCCTGCGGTGGACCGCGATCATTGCCGGACTGATTGGTTTTCTGTGTTTTGTAGCGACTCCGCTACTGCCAGTAACCCAAACTCAGTCCTCTTATGACTGGCCGCAGCATGATTCCGTGCAGTCCATCAACGCGCCGCTTATTTCCGTGGCCCCAGAGGATCTTCAGGCCACCATCCCTATTTCCGCGGTTGATGAGCTGCGCGAGGGCCAATCCATGGTCTACGGCACCGTCCCGCCGGAGTCCAAAAAGGCTTCCAACCGCGGCCTTTTCGTCCGTGCGAATGACGAGGGCCTGTCTGTTGTCTCCTTGGATGAGGTACTGCTTACCCTCAATGCCAAAGAGGTAGCCAAGCTTCCCAAGGACGCCAAGATTGAGATTTCCGCTTCGGGCGATGGCACCACGGTGAGCGTGGGTGATCATGAAAAGACCACCGAGGAGGATCTGCGCCCGCAGGTCACCGGCGTCTATACCGAAATTGACGATAAGGCAGATGTGCAAGCTTTGCTTGACGACGGCCTCAATGTCCACGTCGATATCAACTCGCGCTTCACTTCGTCCCCGACGTTGCTCAAGACCCTTGCCATGTGGCTGGGCACCGCCATGGTGGTAGTGTCCCTGTTCTGCCTGTGGCGCATCGACCGCCTCGATGGCCGCCGCTTCGGCTTTATGCCTGAAGCGTGGAAAAAGGTGCGCCCGCTCGACGGCGTGGTCACCGCCATCTTGGGATTCTGGTATATCTTCGGCGCCAATACCTCCGATGATGGCTTTATTTTCTCCATGAGCCGCGTCTTTGATCACGCGACCTACATGTCCAACTACTACCGCTGGTACGGCGTGCCAGAGGCTCCCTTCGGTGCCCCCTATTATGACTTGGTTGCCGTTCTCTCCCAGATTTCTACCGCCTCGGTCTTCGTGCGCCTGCCCGGCCTTATTTCTGGGCTCATCATCTGGTTTATTCTCTCCCGCGAGATGCTGCCGCGCTTTGGCCAGCTTGTCGACGGCCGCCGTGTCGCCCACTGGACCGCAGCGCTTATGTTCCTGGCCTTCTGGCTGCCATATAACAACGGCACCCGCCCAGAGCCCATCGTGGCGCTCGGCGTGATGTTTACTTGGGCTTCCTTTGAGCGCGCCATTGCCACCCACCGCCTGCTTCCTGCGGCCGTGGGCACCATCGCCGCGACTATTACTTTGGCCGCCGGCCCCACCGGTCTTTTTGCCGTGGGCGTCTTCCTGGTCAGCCTGCCGCACCTCTTCCGCGTCATGGCCGAGCGCGTCCCGTCCATGGGCGGTGGTGCCCTCGGCTGGCTCGCGCTCATTGCACCGTTCCTTAGCGCTGGCACCGCCATTATGGTTGCCGCCTTTGGTGACCAGACGCTATCTACCGTGCTGGAGTCCACCCGCGTGCGCTCCGAAGTCGGCCCCTCCCTGCCGTGGTATGCCGAGTACACGCGCTATTCCACTCTCTTCCAGGAATCGGTGGACGGCTCGCTTACCCGCCGCTTCGCAGTCTTCACCATGCTCTTTTGCCTGGTGCTTATTGTGGCGGCCTTCATCAAGGACCGCCGCATCGTCGGTGCTGCCGTCGGACCAACCCAGCGTCTGCTCATCATCGTGGCGCTGTCCATGTTCTTCCTCATGTTCACCCCGACCAAGTGGACCCACCACTTTGGCATTTACGCCGGTGTCGCCGGTGTCATCGCCGCCCTCGGCGCCGTGGTGCTCTCCCAGTTTGCACTGCGCTCGCCGCGCGCTCGCACCTTCGCTATTGCCGCGGTGGTCTTCTTGCTGGCCATCTCCTTCGCCGGCTGGAACGCCTGGTGGTACGTTTCTTCCTTTGGCATCCCGTGGTGGGATCGCACGGTGCAGCTCAAGGCCATCGAGGCCAATAAGGTGCTCCTTGCCATCGCGTTGGTCATCTTCGCAATCGGCGTAGTGCAGTCCCTGCGCCACAGCTACCGCAAGTCGCAGGCAGAAGAGGCCGGCACTCTTGCGGAATTTGAGCAGAATGCTGCCGCCAAGGTCTCGCGCTCGGCCGGCATCATGTCCGCGCCCATCGCCTTTGCCTGCGCCATCGTGGTAGCGCTGTCCTGCGCATCCTTTGCTAAGGCCACCGTCTCGCAGGCGGATTCCTACTCCGTGGGCAAGGGCAACCTGGCCTCCCTGAGCGGCAATACCTGCGCGCTGGCGGATCAGACCATGGTGGAGACCAACACCAATGATTCCTTCCTAACCCCGGTCGAGGGCGACTTAGGGGATTCCTTGGTGGATAAGGACGAAACCCACAATGGCTTCGATCCGAATTTCATCCCCGAATCCATCGAGCCGGAAAACCAGAACTCCGCCTCCGTGGGTGCCATCGCGGATGGCTCCAGCGATTCCTCCTCCGATAGCGCGGAGACCGCTACTTCCGGCGCAGATACCGAATCCGGCGGCACAAGCGATTCCGCCGATTCCCAGGAGACTAAGAATAAGCAGGAAAAGAAGGGCGAGAAGTCTAAAGAAACCACCAATACTTCGGAAGGCGGCGTGCGCGGCACCAAGGGTGTCAATGGCTCCACCATGCACCTGCCGTTCAACCTGGATTACACCAAAGTTCCGGTACTCGGCTCCTATTCCGAAGAGCAAGACTCCACCTCTGAGGTAACCACCAAGTGGTACAACCTGCCAGAAGCCAAGGACAATACTCCAGTGCTCGCTGTGTCTGCGGCCGGCAATATCTACCACCACGATGTCAACGGGGTGGAGCAGGAAGGCATGGAGCTTAGCCTCGAATACGGCACCATCGATGATTCCGGAAAGATCACCAATACCGGGGAGGAAGAACTCTCCGCCGTTGGTGCTACGCCGAAGTGGCGCAACTTGCGCCTGCCGCTGGATAAATTGCCGAAGGACGCCAACGTGGTGCGCTTAGTAGCAACGGATGATTCCACCGATGAGGATGACTGGCTCGCCTTTACCCCGCCGCGCGTGCCGGAGCTGGATACCATCAATAACCAGTTCTCCAAAGACACCCCGGCGCTGCTGGACTGGGCCGTCGCTCTGCAATTCCCGTGCCAGCGCACCTTTGACCACTTCGCCGGCGTTACTGAGATCCCGGAGTACCGCATCTTGCCGGATTCCTCGGCACAGACCTCGCTGACGGATTTCCAGTCCTTCTCTGGTGGCGGTGCGATGTCGACCGCGGAAGCGGTGAACTACTCCTATGAGATCCCGAGTTACCTCAACAATGATTGGGCTCGCGATTGGGGTGCCATTGAAAAGTACGAACTGCGTACCGATTCACAGGGCAATGCCCCAGTCCCAGCCGAGATCGAATATGAGGATATTACCCGTTCCGGCCTATGGAAAGACTCCGAGATGAAGATCCGCCCCGAGGGCGAGGAATAGTCTCCCCCGCAGCTGCGCCCCAGCTTCGCTGCGGGGCGCGCAACCGCTGCACAATCCAATTGCCTAAGAAAAGATCAGCACGGCGGGCGCTATTTTTCCAGCCCACCTGCTAGGAACCCGGCCGCATCTCGCACGCGCTGCCGGGCCACCGCCGGAGTAGATACGCGGTGGGTAGAGACGTAATCGCGCGCAACGGCACCGGGCACGCAAACGCGCGCGGCAATCTCATCCTCGGTTGCGGTTTGCACGAAGGTGTGCGGACTTAGCTCAGATAGTTCCGCTGGGATTTCGTATCCGGCGCGAAGATCCTCAGGCAGATTTGCAAGGGCGCCGAAATCGGGGAAGGTGAGCAGGAGGGCGTCGGCAGGCACGAGCGCCGCCAGCGCCCCGCCAGAAGAATACCCCCAGGTAGTAACGTTAGAAGCGCCCTGCGCGCGGGCATAGTCGATGGCTTGCTGTACGGCATTGACCATCTCTGCCACGGTGTGCTCGGGGGCGAGCGGATAATCCACGTCAATAATGGTGGTGCCGGATAGCTGCGCGGCGGCGGCCACCTCGGGGCGCCACTGCATCTCCAACGCCTGACCGTCACCGCGCCACCAACCGCCCGAATGCAGCGAGACCGCCCAACGGCCGGTTGGCTTTGTGGGCTGGAAGATGGCGCCCACCTCGGATTCCTCTACGGTGATACCGTCCGTGAATTCGGTTCCGGGTAGTGCGTGGTTTACACCGGTGCCGAGCACCATCATTGCCGCATGCGTAATGCGATCCGGCAAAAGCGCGCAATACTGATCCGCCTCAGGGGAGCCTCCCCCAGCCCACGGCGGACGGAAATCCGGGGTGTCATAGTGGGCATCGATATAGGCAACGAGTTGCTCGAGCTGTTCCTTCTCCTCCATCTGACGGTCCTGACCGCCGATGTGCCACTCCTGGCCGGGCTCCAGCGGGCGGTGCGGGTCCTGGTTAGCATCTGCGTTAGTCATGCCACCGAGCCTACGCGCACCGCCTACCGGCGGAAAGGGCTACCAAATGGTGACGCGATCCTCCGGCGCAATATACATGGCAGAATCCTCTGCAACTTCAAAGGCCTCGTAGAACTCCGCAATATTGGCCGCAATGAGGTTGCAGCGGAACTCCGCCGGCGAGTGCGGGTCAATGGCGAGGTACTGGGTGGCCATCTCTGGACGGATGGCGGTGCGCCAAACGCGGGCCCAGGCGAGGAAGAAGCGTTGTAGGCCGTTGTAGGTGTGCTCGGCCAGCTCTGGCTCGGCTCCATCTACCTCGAACTTCTCTTCCTTGCCCTGCAGGTCAATGCCCTTATCGGCGCAGTAGTTCTTGAAAGCCACCACAGCGATACCCAAACCGCCTAGGTCACCGATATTTTCACCCAGGGTGAAGCTGCCATTTACACCGGTGGATTCGATGCCGGCCTCCTTGAGCGCCGTCGGTACCTGGCCATTGAACTGCTCTACCAACTTAGCGGTGAGCTTTTCAAAGGCGGCGCGGTCCTCATCGGACCACCAGGAATTCAGGTTGCCCTGGCCGTCAAACTGCGAGCCCTGATCATCAAAGCCATGGCCAATCTCGTGGCCGATGACGGCACCGATGGCGCCGAAGTTTTCTGCGGCATCGGCCTCTGGGTTATAGAACGGCGGGCGCAAGATTGCTGCCGGGAAGGTGATGTCATTGACCACTGGGTTATAAAAGGCGTTGACCGTCTGCGGGGTGGTCACCCACTCGTTACGGTCAGCTGGCTTGCCAATCTTGGCCAGCTCAAAATCATGGGAGAAGGCGGAGCCGGCGCGGGCATTAGCCAGCAGGTCCCCACCCTTAGCGGAGACCTCGAGGCCAGAGTAATCACGCCAGGAATCCGGGAAGCCAATCTTGGCCTTGAACTGGGAGAGCTTTTCTAGGGCGCGCTCGCGCGTGGCCGGTGTCATCCACTCCAGCTGGGAGATGCGCTCGCGGTAGGCGGCGATGAGGTAGCCCACCAGCTCATCCATCTCACGCTTGGAGGAGGCCGGGAAGTGCTTTTCCACGAATACTTGGCCAATCTCTTCTCCCACGAGGGACTCGGCTAGGCCCACGGCGCGCTTCCAGCGGTCGCGCTGCTCGGTGGCACCGGAGAGTTGGGTGCCGTAGAACTCGAAGTTCTTCGCGCCTACCTCCTCTGGCAGCATGGCCGCGCGGGAGCGCAGGATGTGCCAGGTGGCCCAGAGCTGCCAATCGGCCATACGCTCGGAGGTAAAGAGGCTCTCGAAGTGCTCGAGATAAGACGGCATCATATTGACCACGCGGTGCTCCGGCAGGTTGCCGCCAGAAAGCAAAGCACGGGTCATGGTGGGAAGCTCACTAAACTCGCAGGGGTTATAGGTCTTGACCGCATCGCGAGTGGAGACCACGTCCCAATGGCCGGCGGCCAATTCCTTCTCCAAGCCCACGATGCGCTGGGCCGCCACCTCGGCGCCCAAGCCAAAGAGACGGGACGGATCGAGGAATTCCAGCATCTCGGCCACATGCTTCTCATAGGCACTCAGCGTTTCCGCGTGGGCTTCCTCGCGGTAATAAGCCTCATCCGGCAGGCCCAAGCCGGATTGAATGACATAAGCAATGGCGTCCTCAGAACCAGAGTCCTTGGATACCCAGAAGGTCACCGGGGAACCCACGCCGGTGCGCTCGAGTTCACCCAAGCTGTGCGCTAATTCCTCTGGGTCGGCCGCACTCAGGCGGTCCAGATCCGCGTCCAATGGAGCCATGCCGGCCGCGTTGACTCCCTCGGTATCCATAAAGGAGGCATAGAGCTTGCCGGGGCGGCCGGTGTCCTTTTTCACGATCTCATGGACGAGTTCTTCGGCTTCGTCGCGCAGCGCGTGGAAAGTGCCGTCCACGCCGCGATCATCGGGAATGACGTGGCTTTCTAGCCAGGGTCCATTGACTAGTTGATAAAGATCTTTCATGCCTGCCACTCTAGGGCAAAGCGGCAAGATAAGGTGTGAGCTATGGAATTTTATCGCTTTCCTCCAGCGCATCCGCGGCGCCTTTTCTTAGCCGTCATTGCGTTCGTAGCGGTGGTTCTCGCCCTGCCCATGATCGTGCAAACGGCGCTAGGGGATTCTTCCGCGGACGTCGAGCAGGTTACCCTCGCAGAGCCTAGCCAGGACTGGGAGATTGACGTTCCCGATCTCTATTGCGAGCGCGATTATGAATCCCTCGCCAGCATCGGCTGGACCTGCGGCGATGTCAGCGTGCAAGCCACCCTTACCGAGGATGCCAAAGACGATGCCACCACTTTGCGCCGCATGGTTCGCGCCCTAGCCATGGCTCCCCTGCCGGCCGACGCCCCTACCTTCGATGGCACGGATGGAGCACTCCTGCTTGCCGACGCCCCCTCCTCCACCGCCGCCCTCTCCCTCGACGGCACCGGCGAGGACGAAAACAAGGATTGGGTGGTCACCGTGACCGGCATGGGCGAGCAGGCCCGCACCACCGCTTCTCGCATTTGGCGCGCCTTCGGCCAAGAGGATCTACCCGCCGCGGCCGATTCAGAATTCGCTGACTTCTCCGGGGAGTTGATGTTCTAGATGTCCAAGCTCTTTCGCACCACGCTGTGGATCTTCTCCGGTGTTGGCCTCATCGCGTTCTTGGTCCAGACACTGAGCACATTCTTAATCTCTCCCCTGATGGGCCTGCTCAGCCTGCTTATCGCCGCCGTGCTCGTGACGCTGATCTTTTATCTGCTGCAGCGCAGCCCCATGTGGGCCCGCCCAGCGCGCCTGTGGGCCACACTGGCTTTCCTTTGGGGCGGCGGGGTGGCCGTTGCCTTGGCGCTTATTAGCGCTGGGCCGGTCATGCAGCTCGCCATCGGCTCCGGCTGGGTCGATTCCATGATGTCGTGGAGCGGTGCCTACCCGGAGGAAATTTCTAAGGCCACCGGCGTCATCTTCGTGCTCATGTCCTTCCGCCAACTCAACCGCCCGTGGCATGGCTGGATGGTGGGCGCAGTGGTGGGCCTTGGTTTCGAAACCTGCGAAAATATCCTCTATGGCGCCATGGGCGCGACCATGCACCCCGATAGCGATATTCAGGGCCTTTTTGAAATGTGGGGGCTGCGTCTTATCGCTGGTCCTGGCCTGCACGTGTTGCTTACCGCGATGGCTGGATGGGGAATCGGCTGGGCCTTGTATGCCGCTGCCAAGCCGCTGTGGTGGCGCCTCGGCGTTTTCCTCGCCTACCTAGCCGCCTCTTTCACGTTGCACTTTTGCTGGAATTACCTGCACGATTCCGAGGTGGCCGCCATCATCCAGGCCGTCGGCATAGCGCTTATCCTCTACCCGCTGAGCATTTGGCTTGTGCTGCGTGGCAATAAGCTCGCCAAGGCCGACGAGAGCTATAGCCACAGCACTGCCGAGGACGCCCTCGCCTTTGTGCACTAAAGCCACCGACCACTTTGCAAAACAAGCACGTTTCGCCCTTTTCCCACCCCGTGAGAGACGAAACATGCTTGTTTTGCATCTGTTTTGGCTCCGCAAATCCTAGTTGCACACACGCATCGGCGTTACTTGCGCCAGCTCTTGATTAGCGCTCGCGCACGCCTGGCGCTCGTAGCTCGCTGCCGTGCGGGTGGCATCTCGGATAGCCTGTCGCGCTGGGCCTTGTAGATGCAGATCGTGCTCGATACGAGCTCCAATGGCCTCGCTAGAACCGGCGGGGATTACGCCTGGGGCATTATGTACGGCACGGGTGACATCTGCGGTATGAGTGGCCGCATCACCGTAAGTATTGGCGGCGACGGTAAAACCAGAGGCGGTGGATACCGAGGCATGGATGCGGCGATTATCGGACCAGCCAAACTTGGTACCGATAACGCCCGGAATCCGTGAGGTACCAAAATCTTGCCGATAGCCATCGGCAGCCACAGGGGCGGCGTTTGCCATGCCGGTCATGATGGGTGCGGCAATGGGATCGTGCTGGATACGCGAGGTGAACCGCGCTACATCTTCAGTGGAGGTCGTGGTCGTCCCCCAATACCCGGTGTAATGCGTTTCGCGCAGACCGAACTCGTGGATAATGCTGGGGATGGCCTGCGGGTAGCGGCGGTCCAAGTCGGTAGCCACGTTGTCATCGCTTACACGAATCATATGCTCCACGCGGGCTTTATCGGCCGGTGCACCATATTTTAGAACCCAATAGCCCAAGTAGAGCTTGCTCAAAGACAGTGCGGGGCGAGACTCGTGGGAATTAGCGGTGGACACCGTGGCCCCGGAATCATGCCGGACGGTGATTTGGGTGCGCGCGGGCACAGCGTTCGGATCGAGAGTGACAGCCTGGGCGGCGGGGATGGTAACGAGGGAGAGTGCGGTAACCAAGGAACCTACCGCCAGCTTTTTCATCATGAAAATATCCTAGCGTCACCGTGGGTATTACGCACCGGCTTCCACGAGCAGCACTCCCCCGACGATGAGCACCACGCCCAGAGATTTTAACCAAGTAAACGGCTCCTTGAACAGGAGATACGAGGCAATGGCGGTAAGCGCAACGCCAGTGGCAGCCCAGATGCCGTAGGCCACGCCGAGATCCATGCCGGCCTTGAGCACGAGCGCCAAGAAACCGTAGGCAGAGACATAACACAGGGCGACGAGCACCACCCAGAAGCGGCGCCCGGTCACTGCGGACATGCGCAGGCACAGCGTCCCGGAAACCTCGATGGCGGTGGCGAGAAAAAGAAGGAACCAGATCATTGCGGCGCCACCTCCACTGTGTGGTCTTGATCCTCTTCTGGTTTCGCACCCATTTCCACGCAGAATACGCCGACCATAATGAGCGCGATTCCGGCGAGTTTTACTGCGCCGAGCGGCTCGCCAAATAGCGCGGCAGAAAGCAATGCGGTGGAAATTACCCCGCCGGATGCCCAGAGTCCATAAGCCACGCCCACGTTAACGCCTTCTTGCATTACGCGGTGCAGCAGCACAAAAGCAAGGATGAAGCAGAAGGCGGCCACGCCGTAGATCCAGACATGCTCTACGGCGAATTTCAGCGCGACGGTGCCCACGACTTCGCTGGCAATCGCGAGAAAGAGAATGACCCAAGCCCTCACTCCATCAACTCCTGTAATTCGCGGGCGTCGATTCCGTGCTCGTGCATTTTAACGCGGCCGTTGGCGTGCGCGATGGCCTCGCGATCCCAGAACTCCGCGGCGCGGGCGGGATCGTGGGAGGCACCATCGGCGCGGACAACCCGCCACCAAGCGGTATTGGCACCGCCGCCGTGGCGCTTTAACACGGTGCCGACGTTGCGCGCACCGCAGCCGGCCACCTTGGCCACCTCGCCATAGGAGGTGACGTTGCTGGGCGGAATCACGGCAACAACCGCCAATACGCGTTTGACCAGTGGCGATTCACTCATCGCAATTATTGCGGGTCGAGGCCCAGCACATCATCCGACTCGGTGGGCTCTTCTTCGGGGGCGTCTTCGACCTCGGTGAGGGTGATGGTCGCACCGGTGGAATCGGCCAATAGGCACATGCGGCCAAAGGGCGAATCCCACGGTTCGCGGATGACCTCGCCGCCTAGTTCCACGGCCTTCTTCGCAGCGGCGTCGATATCGCGCACGCCCAAGTAGGTCTGCCAGAAGCTCGGGACCTGCGGCGGGAACTGGCCCTCGGCGTTCCACAGGCCAGCAAAGGGCGCACCGTCTTCTTCCGCGGTAGCGTAAATGAAGTTCTCATCCTCGGACTGCATGGCGCGAATTTCCCAGTTGAAAAGCTCGCCATAAAAATCCATCGCGTTCTGGAAGCCCGAGGTAGCGGTGAGCTCGTGCCAGACCGGGGTGCCGGGCTCGCCGGCGGCCACGAAGTGCTCTGGGCCGGCGGGTTGGATGAGGCCGAACATGCCCCCGGCGGCGTCGACAAGCAGGGCCATGTGCCCCAGCTGCACCTGCTGCGGCTCCACGAGGATGCGCCCGCCGAGGTTCTGCGCGCGCTGGCAATCGCCCGCGATGTCCTTGGACAGGAAGTAGGTCACCCACGTATCCGGCATGGGGGCCTCCTCCGGCTGCGGGATCAGACCGGCGATGGGCAGGCCCTGCAGGCGCGCCATCTGGTAGGGATTGTCTTCGCCGGACTCGGCGGAGATTTCCCATCCCAGCACCTGCTCGTAGAAGTGCGCGGACTTGCGCGGGTCCGAGGTGGTCAGGTCGATCCAGTAGGGCATGCCCACTTCAGCTTCGAATGCTGGCATCTACATATTCCTCCACTTTTCCGGATCAAAGTCATCGTCGGCCGTGGCTTCATCAAAGTAATCATCGTCATCGTCCGGCTCGCCCACGCGCGCGCAGGCGTCCTCGATGCACACCTCATCGCCTGGGTGGAGCATGGCGCCCCGGCGCGTTTCAGGCTCGCCATTGACCGTAACTACGCCTTCTGCGATGAGCTCTTTAGCCTCGCCGCCGGTAGCCACCAAGCTGGCCAGCTTGATGAACTGGCCCAATTTGATGGAGTCGCCGTTGATAGGAATGTCTAGCATGCCGCCCAGCTTACCCAGCCCGCGCGCGGCTATCGCTACGGGTGGGCGATATGGAAGAAATCCAGGACCGTATCGGTGGTCCACTCCGCTTTCACCAAACCGGAATGGTCCGTGGCCCCGCCATTCCACGTGTGCGTGCCACCGTGGATGGTGTACTGCTCGGTGCGCGCATCACATACCCGCCAGGTGAAGTGCTCCACTGCTTCTTTCCGACGCCGCTTTGGAAACGGATTGCACCCATTCTCCCTCGCGATTCCGCGTAGCGATTGCTTCACCGAGCGGTAGTGCGCGCCGTGCTGGTGCCCGCCACCGTATTTCATAAGCACGTCGTCCGTGCCGTGAATATCGAGGTAATCGGTAGGCTCGCTGGCGCAGTCCTTTTCCACGCGGTCATACTTGGCCGCCGAAACCGTAGCCACCGCATCAAATAAGCCCGGCCGCTTGCAGGTCACCGCGCGGGCGAATCCGCCACCATTGGAAAAGCCCACGCCATAGGTGGTATCAGAGGCGGGATAGTGACGGCGGACGAAATCAATCGTGTCATCGACGTATTTGAGGTCATCGTCCAAGCTAGTCACCGCGTACGGTGCCGGCGCCCACGCCTTGCCCGCGCCTTGGACGAAGACGGTGATGGCATCGCCCTGGGACAGGTCAGTGCCTTTGAACATATTGCCGGCATCCATCTCATAGCCGTGCATCGCCACGACCACGGGCAATCGGTGGCGCTTATCCGCATTAAACGGCACGTGCACCACAAAACTGCGATGATTTTGCAGGTTAATGATCTGGTAGCGGCCATTAGCCGTTGTGCCCTGATCCGGCAGCGTGGTGATATAGCCATCGGCCGCGCCTTGCGATTCATTCGGCACGCTGCCCGGCTGCGGCAGTTCTTCCTCGCACCCTGCCATGAGCCCGGCGGCCGCGCATAACCCAGCGCATAGGGCCAGTGCTTTCTTGCCTACCTTAATCACGGGCGCGCAGCTTCACCGCCGTGCCGGTGGCCGTGACCATCAACATGTCATTCGAGGTGCCCATGGGCGAATAATCAAAGGCGATGCCCACCACGCCATCGGCCCCGAGCTCCTGCCCGCGGCGCCACAGCTCATCGAGCGCCGCCTCGCGCGCCTTGATGGCCTCGCTCTCATATCCGGCGGAGCGTCCACCGGTGATATTGCGGAGGGATGCCCCGAAATCCTTCAGCATATTAATACCGATGACGGTTTCCCCGGCGATGATGCGGATATAATCCGTAATCTCGTAGCCATCAACGGTATTAGTAGTGGTAAAAATCATGGCCCCAGATTACATGGCTATAAGCCCACGCAATCCCTCAAAGAGGATGACCACGCCCAGCAATAGGAAGACCACGCCGCTGACAATATCCACCCATGCGGAGTTCTTGGCCATCCACTTCGATACCGCGCGAGTACTCAAGGCCACGCCCACGAAGAGCACGAGGCTTTCCAGGATCAGGACGGCACCCACCAGCAGGTTGGCGACGATGCCCATGCCGGGGTCGATGAAATTGGCAAAGATGGCGCCGAAGAAGATGACCACCTTAGGGTTCGAGAGATCGCAGATGAACCCCATGCGATAAGCGGTGCCGGCCTTGATGATGCCGTCCGGCGTAAACCCGCGCGGCTGCGGGGCGCTGGTTTCGGTCCCCACCACGGTTGCGGGCGCACGGCGCTCCTTGATGCCGCCGGTAATGGCGGTATAGGCCATCCACAGCAGGTAAGCGCCACCAAGGACTTGCAGCGCCACCAGGATCCCAGGGTGCGCAGAAATCAATGCGGAAAGGCCCGCCAAGGAGGCCACGGTCCAGATGGTAAGGCCGGTGGTGCTACCAAGCGCCGCCCATACCGCCGCGCGCGTGGAGCGCGCGCCCAAGCGAATAATCTGCACCACGTCTGGACCCGGCGAGGCCATCGCCGCGAACCACACACCCATTAAGGTCACCAGGGCGCTAATAGCCACCTAACACCTCCATACTCGCATGCGATTAGATTAACGCATGCCACTATAAGAAGTCTCTCACCTGCAGCGAAACAGGTAAGTCCTGTGATTTAGGCAGCTCCTATATCAACTCTTTTATAGAAATCCGCCACCTGCACTAACCGAAGAGCTCGATAGCGCCCTCCACGACCATAACGAGTCCCAGCACCGCAAAGATAAGACCAGAAACAATATCGATGGCCGCGGAATGGTGCGCAATCCAGCGCGATGCCGCGCGCACAATGAGTACAAAGGTAGAAAACCACGTCACGGACATCGCCACACGGATTGCCGCCACCGCAACGGTCCAAGTGGGCGACATATCGGGGCGAATAAACTGCGCGAAAACTGCGCCGAAGAATCTGCATCTAGTCGGTTACGGCAACTGGAACGGCGAGGGCTCGGCAACGCTGATGAAGGTGGGGTCCTTTGTCAAACACACTGCCCAGGTAGTCGCGGGCTGTGTCGATGAGACTCGGCAGCACTCCGAATGGATGTCCGTGGTATCAAGGCCGCTGAACTATTCAAGTTGCGGGACGAAAAGAGTCTCGCAGTGACGCTTGATCCCTGAGCAAGTTCGATCCTTCCACGATCTGTGCTGGAGAAGCCGAGCGCTCGGGGCCCTTGACCGGCTGGACACGTGCCGGGTAGTGGCTCGCCCACAACCCCCGTGCCCACACGCACCGAGAAGGGACAGGTCACCGAGTACGATCCCGATTCCACGGCGACGGACCATGAACTCGAATGACGTGCCTGGCCCAAGGTGTGGACGCTCGGCGTGTGGTTTAACCCTTATGAGACTTGCCGGTCACAGCCTCAGCGCTTTGCTTGCGCAGCCCGCAGGCCGTTCAAGATCACGATCACTTCGGCGACCTCGTGAACCAACACGACGGCGGCCAGACCCAGCACGCCGCTGATCGCCAGTGGCATCAACACGATGATGATGGCCAGAGACAGCACGATGTTTTGGTTGATGATCCTGCTTCCTCGGCGGGCGTGCTGCAGCGCCTTCGGGATTAGCCGGAGGTCGTGGCCGGTGAAGGCGACGTCAGCGGACTCGATCGCGGCGTCAGAGCCGGTCGCTCCCATCGCTATGCCCACCGTCGCGCCCGCCAGTGCCGGCGCGTCGTTGATGCCGTCGCCGATCATCGCCGTCGGCGTCTTGGAGGAGAATTCGGCCACGATGCTTGCCTTGTCCTCAGGGCGCAGCTCGGCGCGCACGTCGTCGATTCCGGCGATTCCAGCCAGCGCCCGGGCGGTGCGAGTGTTGTCGCCGGTGAGCATGCTTACTTCCACGTCGTTGGCGTGCAGGGCCTGCACGGCTTCGGGCACCTCGGGCCGCAACTCGTCGCGGACCCCGATCGCCCCGGCGAGGGCGTCATCGACGGTGACCAGGACGCAGGTCTGGCCCTCGGACTCCATGCGCTCAACGTCCGCTTTCAGTGGCCCGGCGTCGATCCATCGGGGGCTGCCCACCAGCACCCGTCGGCCTTCGACGGTGCCGCCGATGCCATGCCCAGCTTCCTCGCTGATGTCCGAGGCGGTGGGCGCTTCGGGCCCCGCTGCCGCGATCGCCGCGGCGAGGGGGTGTGTCGATTGCTGCTCAACTGCCGCCGCGAAGGAAAGCACCTGCGCCCGATCGAATCCGTCTGCCGGGACCACTCCGGTAACCTCAGGCTGGTTGCGGGTAAGGGTTCCGGTTTTGTCCACTGCCAGGTGACGGATGCCGCCGAGTCGCTCGAACGCCGCGCCGGACTTGATGACCACTCCGAACTGGCTGGCCGCGCCGATCGCGGCCACGACCGTCAGCGGCACGGAGATTGCCAGCGCGCACGGCGACGCTGCGACCAGGACTACCAGCGCACGGGTGATCCACGTCTCAGGGTCGCCCAGCAGCGAGCCGATCACGCCGACCAGCACCGCCAGGATCATCACCCCGGGCACTAGGGGTTGGGCAATCCGGTCGGCGATCCGGGCGCGGTCGCCCTTTTCCGCCTGCGCTTGCTCGACTAGGTCCACGAGTGTGGTCAGCGAGTTGTCCGTTCCAGCTGCGGTCGTCTCGACCTCCAGCACCCCGGCGGAGTTGATCGCTCCCGCAGGCACTTCGTCGCCGGGCGCAACCTCCTCCGGAATGGATTCTCCGGTGATCGCTGAGGTGTCAAGGCTGGAGCGCCCGGATCGAATGATGCCGTCCGTGGCGATCCGCTCCCCGGGGCGCACGAGCATTAGCTCGCCAACCTCGAGGTCCTTCGCTTCGACCTCAGCCGCTGTGCCGTCGCGCAGCACCGTCGCGGTCTGCGGTACCAGCTTCAACAGTGCCCGCAGTCCGCCTTGGGCCCGGTCCATCGCCTTGTCTTCCAGTGCCTCGGCGATCGAGTACAGGAACGCTAGCGCCGCGGCCTCTCCGACGAATCCGAGGATCACCGCGCCGACCGCGCTGATCGTCATTAGCAAGCCAATGCCGAGCTTGCGCTTCGTGACAAGGTTCCCGATCGCTCCAGGCGCGAACGTGTAAGCGCCCAACAGCAGGCCAACCCAATACAGTACCGTCGCGGGCGTCTCCAAGTCGGACCAGTCCAGCACCAGTCCTGTTATGAGGGCTACGCCGGAGAAGATCGGCAGCAGTAGCTCAGGGTCCTTCCACCATGGCCGATCGAGCTCGTCAATCTCCGTGCCGGTTTCGTGTTCGCATCCACATGCTGAACTCATGCGTCCGCTCCTTTCTCGCCGCAGTCGGGCACCGAGCACTCAGTGTCGATACAGGGGGCATTCTCGTCGACGGCCAGCGTCGCGTGGACCAGCGCTTCGAGCGCTGCCGCGAGGTGGGGATCGGCGATTTCGTAGCGGGTCTTGCGGCCCTCCGGCTCAGCTACGACAATGCCACAATCGCGCAGGCAGGATAGGTGGTTCGAGACGTTCGAGCGGGTCAGATCCAAGCTTTGCGCGAGCACGGCCGGGTAGCTCGGACCGTCTAGTAGGGTTAGCAGGATTCGGGAGCGCGTCGGATCAGCCATGGCCCGGCCGAGCCGGTTCATGACGTCGAGACGCGAAGCAATAGTCAGCATGCGCTGAATTATACAGTATGCGATGAACTATTTAAAATGGACTGAACTAACAGTCACGCGAAAGTCCTGCGACCTGCAAGAATTAGTCGATGGGATAGCCGATGACTGGTTCTTCGCGGTTCGGCTGCCAACCCAACGCGGGGGGACGTGGGCGGCGAAGTTCTCCAGAATCTTCACGTGGATGTCCACACCCACCCCTGTGGGGATGGTGATGAACAGGGTGTCGGCGCACATGACGGCGGCGTAGGTGCGGCCAGCGACACTGACACCAGGTTCTCCATCAAGGGCTAGACACTCACGGACATTGCGTACGGGTCGAACCACACGTAGCGAAGCTTTCTAATAGCCAAATGACTAACTCATTTCGCTGGTATCCGGGAATGATACTTCCTTGAAGTCGGCAGTGTTGGCTATTCCGCGTACAAAGTACTGGAACTGCTGCTTGGAAACCACTTTGATCTACGAAGACATAGCCCTTCAAGCTACATCGCAGGAAAATTCCATTTCACGGTCGGTACGGGCCTTTTGCAGTTGGTTAATTCGAAATTCGTTCACCATCTCCTTAGCCACCCGCACGATTAACGCGGTGTTTCGCCATCTTCGCGCGAGGCGAGTAGTTCCTTTAAGTGCGCATCGATGTCATCGAGCTTTTTAATAACGGCAACGGCGAAAGTGATACTAATGACTAAAGCGATAATGCTGAGCATTAATGCCTTCCTTTACTCTGGTGCCCCATTACAGTGGACCTGGTTCCTTGCGAGGCGATTAAATCATAGTTCTGGCCCAGCGGATAGGGAGCAACGGTGAGGCCAAGGGGGACGTCGGCAAGCAAAAGCGCCGCGCCCCAGGGAAGGGAAACGCGGCGCTAGAGCAATCCGGCAGGAGGGTGCTTAGTGGTCAGCACCCTGGATGGAGTGCTTATGATCGCGGACTGCTTCGCCCTCAGCGTAGAGCGGCATATCCTGCTTAGCCTTGTACCACTCGGCGTGGTTCGGCTCGAGCGGGGTACGGCCGGCGATGAGGTCAGCGGCCTTCTCGCCCACCATCATGGTTGGGGCGTAGATATTGCCGTTGGTCACGGACGGGAAGACGGAGGCATCCGCAATGTAGAGGCCCTCAACGCCCCATACACCCATGGTATCTGGGTTAACCACGGCCATTGGGTCAGACTCCACGCCCATCTTGGCGGTGCAGGATGGGTGCAGCGCGGTCTCGCCATCATTGCGGACCCACTCCAGGATCTCCTCGTCGGTCTGGACATCCGGGCCCGGGCTGAACTCACGGGCGCCAACCTCTTCCATGGCCTTGGTATCCAGCAGGGAGCGGGCAACGCGCACGGCCTCCACCCACTCGCGGCGGTCCTGGTCGGTCTTCAGGTAATTGAAGAGGATGGACGGCTTGTCGTGGATATCGGCGCTCTTGATGTGAACGTGACCCTTGGTATCGGAGAACATCGGGCCAACGTGCCACTGGAAGCCGTGCTTGACGTCCGCCTTCTGGCCGTCATAACGCACGGCCATCGGCAGGAAGTGGAACATGAGGTTCGGGTAGTCCTCATTCTCATTGGAACGCACGAAGCCGCCACCTTCAAAGTGGGAGGTAGCAACCGGGCCCTTGTGGGTCAGCAGCCACTGCAGGCCCATAAACGGCCAGCGCCACTTATCCAGGTAAGGCTGGGAGGACGCGGTGGACTTGGTGGTTTCGTACTGAATGTAGACCTCGAGGTGGTCCTGCAAGTTCTCGCCCACACCCGGCAGGTGCTTGACGACGTCGATGCCGTGCTTCTCCAGAATCTCACGGTCACCAATGCCAGAGATTTCCAGCAGCTGCGGGGTATTGATGGCGCCGGCGGACAGGACGATCTTCTCGGCGTAAACGCGGTGAACGCCACCCTGCCACTCGTACTCAACGCCGACGGCCTTCTGGCCCTCAAAGAGGATCTTGGTGGTGAACGCGCGGGTGCGGATCTCGAGGTTCTCGCGATCCATGTTGGGGTACAGGTAAGCGCGGGCAGCGGACCAACGCTTGCCGTTCTTAATATTACGGTCGAACGGAGCGAAGCCCTCCTGGCGGTAACCATTGACGTCATTGGTCAGGTTGTAGCCGGCTTCCTGCACAGACTTGAACAGGGCCTGGAAGAGCTCGGAGGTAGCCGGACCGCGGGAGAGGTACAGCGGGCCATCGTGGCCACGGCGCGGGTCATTCGGCTCAGCTGCAGCGGCGGTTTCCATGCGGTTGAAGTACGGCAGGCAGTGGGCAAAGTCCCAGTTCTCCATGCCTGGGTTCTGGCCCCACTTCTCGTAGTCCATCGGGTTACCGCGCTGGTAGATCATGCCATTGATGGAGGAAGATCCGCCAAGAACCTTGCCGCGAGCATGGTAGACACGGCGGCCGTTCATCTCCGGCTCCGGATCGGACTCGTACATCCAGTCGTAGTTCTTTGCACCAATCGGGAAAGAGAAACCGGATGGCATGTGGATGAACAGATCCCACAGGGAATCTGGGCGGCCAGCCTCAAGGACCAGCACGCGGGTGTTCTTGTCTTCGGTCAGGCGTGCGGCGATGACGGAGCCTGCGGAGCCACCGCCAACGACGACTACGTCGCTTACTTCATCGGTGACCTTTTTAGCGGAACGCTTCTTGGTCAGCTTGTCCATAAAACCCATAAATCCCCTTCTTTCTGTGAAATATTTCACACGTCAAGATTGCCCCACCGGAAGTGAAAATATTGTAATTTATACAAAAATCTGTATTTATTCACATCGCCTTATGTGTGGGCACTATCTCCAGAGTACACACCCCTCTAGAAGTTTGCCCATCTTAATGTATATTTACCTTGTCCAGATGGATGTCTCTGGAGATGAAATCCGAAGTCTTTGCGTATAGTTTGCCCACATATGATTCATTTCACTCACCTATCTCTCCCTGCGATCTTGTGAGACTTTTGGGGCACTCGTGCGAAAGATTCGGCCCAAAACAACCAGCAATAGGAGAAGTAGATGGCTAACTTTGACCCTCACGATCCTGAGGAGTCTCACACTTCACATAAAGACCCCCAAGAAGGGGGTAAAAACACCTCTCTCGCAACCCCCTCTGGAGAGCCCAAGAAGCGCAGCCCGCGCTACCAAGTTCGCGCCCTCGTCGGCAGCTACAAGGCTGAAACCGGCGATGCCGTAGGCGCGGATCAGGTCCCTGCTCCCAAGACAAACTGGCCGGTATTTATCATCTCCGGCGTCCTCATTATTGCCATGGCGCTCTATGCCGGGCTCGGCCGCGATTCCGCGGCAGAGACCCTCGCCAGCGTCACCGGCTGGATCGGCCACAACCTCGGCTGGTTCTATGTCCTCACCGCCACCATCGCTGTGGTCTTCGTGCTCTATATTGCCTTTTCCAATGCCGGCAATATCCGCCTCGGACCGGACCACTCGCGGCCGAAATTCAATACTTTCTCCTGGGCATCCATGCTCTTTGCCGCCGGCATCGGCGTGGACCTCATGTTCTTCGCCGTGGCCGAGCCGGTCACCATGTATATGCAGCCACCGGTCGGTGACGGCGAAACCATGGAGGCCGCCAAGGAAGCCGTGGTCTATGCCATGTTCCACTATGGCCTCACCGGCTGGGCGCTTTATGCCCTTATGGGCATGGCCTTTGGCTACTTTGCCTACCGCCTGAATATGCCGCTGGCTATTCGCTCCGCGCTCTACCCGCTCATCGGCAAGCGCGTACACGGCCCCATCGGCTCCGCGGTGGACATCGCCGCCATGCTAGGCACCGTCTTCGGTGTGACCGCCTCCCTGGGCATCGGCGTGGTGCAGCTGTCCTACGGCATTCACCTCATCTTCGGCATTGAGCAGGGCTTCGGTCTGCAGGCCGCGCTCATCATTATCGCCATCACTATTGCGACCCTCTCGGCTGTATCCGGCGTCGATAAGGGCATTCGCTTCCTCTCCGAGCTCAACGTCTATTTGGCCATCGCGCTGATGGTCTACGTCGTGGTCTTTGGCAAGACCGCCTATCTCTTCGATGCCATCGTGACCAATATCGGTGATTATGTCTCGAAGTTCCCATCCTGGACCATGGAGACCTTCGCCTTTGCCGAAGACCAAACCAACGTAGATACCTGGATGCAGTCCTGGACCCTCTTCTTCTGGGCATGGTGGATTGCCTGGGCGACCTTCGTCGGCCTCTTCCTGGCCCGCATCTCCCGCGGCCGCACCCTGCGCCAGTTCATTTTCGGCACCCTGACCTTCCCGTTCCTATTCATCCTGATGTGGATGTCCTTCTTTGGTAACACCGCCTTGGATATGGTCCGCTCCGGTGATTACCCAGAATTCGCCGAGAACGCAATTAACGTGCCGGAGCAGGGCTTCTACGACATGCTGCACGAGTTCCCAGGCTCTGGCATCGTCATCTTCTTGACCACCTTTATTGGCCTACTGCTCTACATCACCTCGGCCGACTCCGGCGCGTTGGTGATGTCCAACTTCACCTCTCGCATCACCGATAACCGCCAGGATGGCGCACGCTGGCTGCGCATCTTCTGGTCCGTGACCGTGGGTGCGCTGACCCTGGCGCTGCTGCAGATCGATGGCATCGCCACCGTGCAGTCCGCGACGGTCGTGATGGGCCTGCCCTTCGCGTTCGTGGTCTACCTCATCATGTTCTCCCTGTGGAAGTCCCTGCGCCTGGAAAACGTGCAGCGCGAGGCCCGCACCACCGCTATGCACGGCGTGATTTCCTCCCGTACCGAGCGCGAGCCTTCAGATTCCAACCTCTGGAAGAACCGCCTCGACCTCGCCAATACCTTCCCTTCCAAGCAGGAGATGGATACCTACCTGCGCGAAACCGCTACCTACGCCCTCGAGCAGGTAGCAACGCACATGCGCAGCCGAGGCTACGATGCCCTCTTGCTCACCAGCGAGCTTCCCGACGTCGAACTTCCGCAGCTCGACCTCGAAGTTAAGCTGCACAATGAGCGCATGTTCCGCTACCAACTCTTCCCAGTCGCGGCCGAGCGCCCCGACTTCAGCACGGGCGAGGGGGACGAATACTACCGCCTCGAGGTCTACGATATGACCGGTTCGCTGGGCTACGACATCTACGGCTATTCCGAGAACCAGATCATCAATAACGTGCTGGATCTCTACGAACGTCACTTGGCCTTCCTCTACATGCAGCAGACCCAGCCGGGCGATTCCGATGTCTCCGATGGCGCCGAGCCCGAGCGCACTTGGCGCGAAGATAGCTAAGCTGGCCATTACAACTACCTCTATGAGAGAAAGGTTGCTTTTCATTTGAGCACCCAGAACATTTTGTTCGACCCCACCCAGACCGAGCTGCTGAAGGGCGTACATGCCGACGGCGCCCCAAAGTCCCTGTTCATCAACGGTAAGTGGGAAGCCGCCCAGAGCGGCGAGACCCGCACCATCATCTGCCCGGCCGATGGCTCCACCGTCGGCCTCGTCTCCGAAGCCTCCGACGAGGACACCGAGCGCGCCATCAAGGTTGCGCGTGAAACCTTTGATAACGGCGAGTGGGCCAATACCCCGACCGCCGAACGCGGCAAGCTCGTCATCCGCGTGGCCGATTTCATCCGTGAGCACAAGGAGCTTTTCGCTCAGGCCGAGTCCGCTGATACCGGCAAGCGCTACGAGGAATCCCTGGGCGATATGGATGACATCGCCCATGCCTTCGAGTTCTTTGGCACCCTGGCCCAGCACCAGGCCGGCCGTGTAGTCGACCCGCAGGATCCCAACCTGCGCTCCCGCATCGACGCCGAGCCCGTTGGCGTCTGCGGACTGATTACACCATGGAACTACCCGCTGCTGCAGGTCTCCTGGAAGGTGGGCCCGGCCCTGGCAGCCGGCAATACCTTCGTCCTCAAGCAGGCAGAGCTCACCCCGCACACCGCCATGCTGCTCATGGCCGCCCTCAAGGAGTGCGGTCTGCCCGACGGCGTGGGCAACCTCATCACCGGCGCTGGCGCTAGCTGCGGCAACCCGCTGTCTCAGCACCCAGACGTGGACATGGTCTCCTTCACCGGCGGCCTGGTCACCGGCAAGATCATTGCCAAGAATGCGGCTGAGACCGTCAAGCGCACCGCACTCGAGCTCGGCGGCAAGAACCCGAACGTCATCTTTGCCGATGCCGACTTCGACGTCGCCGTGGACAACGCCCTCAATGGCGCCTTCTTCCACTCCGGCCAGGTCTGCTCCGCAGGCTCCCGCATCGTCGTGGAAGAGTCCCTGCACGATAGGTTCGTCGATGCCCTGGTAGAGCGCGCCAATAAGATCAAGATCGGCGGCCCGACCGATGACAAGGCCGAGACCGGCCCGCTCATCTCCGCCGAGCACCGCGAGAAGGTTGCCGCCTACGTGGACAAGGCCCGCGAGCAGGGCGCCAAGATCCTCACCGGTGGCCGCGCGGCTACCAGCGAGGACACCAATGGCCAGCATGGCACCGGCACCACCGACCTGGGCGCTGGTGTGTACTACCTGCCGACCATTATCGATGGCGCTACCCGCGAGATGGATTGCGTGCACGACGAGGCCTTCGGTCCGACCGTGACCATCGAAACCTTCACCACCGAGGAGGAGGCCATCGAGATCGCCAACGACACCGAGTACGGCCTGGCAGGCGCCGTCTACACTTCCGACGCCGGCCGCGCCGAGCGCGTAGCCCGCACCCTGCGCCACGGCACCATCTGGATCAACGACTTCCATCCTTACCTGCCGCAGGCAGAGTGGGGCGGCTTCAAGCAGTCCGGTAACGGCCGCGAGCTTGGCCCCACCGGCTTGGCCGAGTACCAGGAGCACAAGCACGTGTACCAGAACCTCTCCCCTGCCGCTTGGGATCAATTTGGCCTGCAGTAACTAAGCCGTCCACATAATAGTCAGCCCCCGCTGCTCGGAAAGAGCGCGGGGGCTGAATTTTTGCGCGAGGGACAAGTTGCGGCCACGCTATTGGTCTCGTTCGCCTACCAAGAGGCCAGAACGCGGCTGTTGTGTAGTTCCCAGATGCACAACAAGCACATAGTGATAATTTCACGGGAGGAAATCTACGAAACGCGCTTATTATGCCCCCAGGGCCAACGTGGACCGACTAAGCAGAAAGGGCGTCTTCCAGCTCAGCCAGCAAAGAATTGGTGCGCTCCACCTTGGCATCCACGGGGCGGAATTCTCCGTCGGCCCAGTCAGTGAAGAATCCAAAATCCAGCTGATTGCGAAGCTGCGGCATGGAGAAGTTCACTACGATAGTTCGCCATGCTTCCACGCCGCGGATTGCCCCGGCCGGTCCGTAGCCAACGAAGGCAACCGGCTTGCCCGCCCACTCTGCGGCCAAACAGTCGAATGCATTCTTGAACGGGCCTGGCACAGAGCGGTTGTACTCCGGGGTAACAAAAACGAAGCCATCGCAGGCATCAACCGCATCGGACCACGCCTGGACCTTCTCGTCCGCGTACTGCTTATTAGCAGCAGCCGGTACAACCTCGGTGGTCAGGACCGGAATATCGAATTCCTTGAGGTTCAGCAGGGTGTACTCCACGCCGTCCTTACGGCCCTGGGCCAGGTCATAGAGCCACTCGCCCACTTCCTTGCCTGCAGCCTTGTCGCGGGTGCTGCCAATGATGATGCCAATGCGAGACATGAGAAAACCTACTTTCCTTCAAGCTTTATGTAACGCCTCTAGCCTAGCGCCCGTGCCGAAACTTGTCTGATGGTGATGTTGATGCGCCCCCCTGTAAGCCCACACCCCTGCGGCAACGTGCCATCGTTTACGCGCACCACCCCGTGATAAGCAAAGCGCTTCGGCCCACCAAAGACCACCAAATCACCACTACATAGCGTGAAATCGTCCCACGGCCGTGTGCGCGCCTCGGTGTGGCCCATACGGAAAAGCGCCTCATCCCCAATGGAGAGCGAAATCACCGGCGCGGGCGATTCCTCAGAATCATCCACGTGCATGCCCATGGCCGATCCCGGCGGGTAGTAATTCACGAGTGCCATCTCCGGTACAAAAGTCTCCACCCAGGGCTCAAGCTCGGGCGCTACCTCGGCTGCGGCGTGCAGTGCTCCCGGAGCAATCTGACGCAGACTCTCCGGCACCGGCGGAACCCGCGTGCCCTCCATATTGTCCACATAGCGATAGCTGGGATAATGCCAATACCTGCCCAGATGCAGCTGAAAAACACTCATCTGCCCGCCCGATTTCAACCGCGGGCGCACCATCGCCATCGGCGTCGCCGCATATTCGCGCGCAATGCCGCGCATCTCTTCTACTAGGGCCTTCTGCTTATCGACGCCCACCCACCCCGGCACATGCCCCACTCCCGGAGCCACACGCACACTCGGTCGCGGCAGCGAATCAAAAAGCATGACCTCACCCTAACCCAACGCCCCGATAAATCGACCAAGACCTATTATCTTCGCCAAGGATCAGAATCTGTTCAAGACCGATAAGCCCAAGCCTAGGGCACCTCACGCGGAGTTTTACCGGCTGGTTTAACTAGTTGCAAAATGACTTATTGAAGTGTCCCAGGCCACCCCCGCACGGCCCATAGGAACACAACAGTCTCGAACCCCTACTCTCACATTTTCCCAACCAAACGGAAGGCCTTTCACCAGAGGAACAGGAATGCCTCGACTTCATCGTCAGCCTCGGCCTAGACGAGGAAGCCCCTACCGGATACCAGGCTGTAGATAGCGCACACGATAACCAACCCGAGAACGCAGCACCAGAGCTAGAGGCAGAGCACGAAGACGACCAGGACGCCGAACTCTAATCACACTGGAGTCGGAACAGGCTTAGTCCTTAGTTGGTGCTTTCCCAGAAATCATCAGGGATAGCCCTCCTATCCAGATCGTCTAAATACTCTATGGCTTCCGCCTCACTCATACCTTGACTCAAAAGCTCATCAATCATGTACTGGGTGGCAGCATTTAATTCCTGCTGGGAAATATCCCGCAAACTCGGCCCCCGCCGCTGACCATCGCCAGCAGTAGTGGTGGCGGGAGTCGGGGTGGTATTTGGGTAGTCCTGCGAAGTGCTCATAGCACTAAGGCAACCACACCTGCGCCTGCCACGAAAGACCAACCACACTCACCCTGTGGACAACCCACACAGGGCCAGTATGACTATCCACAGAAGTCCACGTTGGCTGCAGTGTTCGATAGCGTTTAGGCCTCCATGTCGGTATGGGCCTCTAGGCTTGGGGCCATGG